>NZ_VFQE01000001.1:2710136-4065204 GCF_006717095.1 Blastococcus colisei | reverse complement strand
GGGCCCGATCGCCGTCCCACACGACGTCGACCGCCTCGCCGGCGACGTCGGCGACTGCGTGGCCGCCCTTGACCACCACGGTGGCGGCCACAAGTGCGCCGAGCGCCCGGGCGGCCTCCCGCTGGTCGGCGAGCGTGCGGATCGGGGCGTCGAGCAGGACCTCGGCCTCGCGGAGGTTGGGGGTGAGCACTGCCGCGTGCGGCAGGAGCGCGTCCAGGTAGAGCCGCTCGGCCTGCGCTTCCAGGAGCCGGTCGCCGCTGGAGGCGACGATCACCGGATCGACGACCAACCGGGGCAGCCGCCGGCGGCGGCGAGATCGGCGACGGCCCGCACAATCCCGACGGTGGCGAGCATGCCGGTCTTCACGGCCGCGACGGGGAGGTCGTCGAGCACCGCCTCGACCTGGGCGACGACGAAGTCGGCCGGCACCGGGTGGACGCCGTGAACGCCCACGGTGTTCTGCGCGGTGAGCGCGGTGACCGCCGAGGTGCCGTAGACGCCGAGCGCGGCGAAGGTCTTCAGGTCGGCCTGGATGCCGGCGCCGCCGCCGGAGTCCGAGCCGGCGATGGTGAGTGCGACGGGTGGGGTCATGCGGCCTCCTCCTCCAGTGCGGCGAGGTAGGCGGGAACGGTGCCGGGGGTGCGCATGATCGGGCCCATGACCGCGATGCCGCGTGCGCCGGCGGCCAGGCAGCCGGGGACGTCGGTCGGTCGGACGCCGCCGAGGGCGTAGGCCGGGGGTGCCAGGGGAATCAGCGCGGCGAGCCCGGCCGGATGCAGGGCGGGGCCGTAGCCGGGCTTGGACGCGGTCGGGAAGACGGGGGAGATCATCACATAGTCGCAGCCCTCGGCCCGTGCCGCGGTCACCTCCGCGAGGGAGTGACAGGAGCGCCCGACCAGCCCCGGCCGCGGCCGGGGAACGGGGTCGCCGGCCGAGAGATGGACGGCGGAGGCGTCGGCGGCACCTGCGGCACCGGCGCGGACCAGCAGGCCTCCGACCGGGGCGAGCACGGTGAGCAGCTGTTCGGCCAGGCGGTCGCGCTCGTCGTCGGGCAGGTCCTTCTCCCGCAGCACGACCGCCCGGGCGCCGCCGTCGACGGCGGCGGCAACCACATCGGCCAGCGGTCGGTCGCACTGCGTCCGGTCGGTGAGCACCAGCAGGCGGGGCAGGTTCACAGCTCGGGTAGGCCTTCGGTCGCGGTGGAGGCCTCGGCGTGCCACCGGCGGGGGATGCGGCCGGCGCCGCGGGCGAGCCGGCCGGCCTCGACGGCATGCCGCATGGCCAGCGCCATCCGTTCCGGGGCGCGGGCGCGGGTCACGGCGGAGGCGAGCAGGACGGCGTCGCAGCCGAGCTCCATCGCCAGCGCCGCGTCGGAGGCCGTGCCGATGCCAGCGTCGAGCACCAGCGGCACGTCCACCGCCTCGCGCAGCAGGGCGATGTTGTGCGGGTTGCGGACGCCCAGGCCGCTGCCGATCGGTGAGCCCAGCGGCATGACGGCGGCGCACCCGGCGTCGGCGAGGCGCCGGCCGAGGATCGGGTCGTCATTGGTGTAGGCCAGCACGGTGAACCCGTCGGCCACGAGTCGCTCGGCGGCATCCAGCAGCTCCACCGCGTCGGGCAGCAGGGTGGTCTCGTCACCGACCACCTCGAGCTTGATCCACGAGGTGTCGAACGCCTCGCGGGCCAGCTGGGCGG
This sequence comes from Blastococcus colisei, assembly GCF_006717095.1. NCBI lineage: Bacteria > Bacillati > Actinomycetota > Actinomycetes > Geodermatophilales > Geodermatophilaceae > Blastococcus > Blastococcus colisei. The sequence goes on along the minus strand of NZ_VFQE01000001.1, from coordinate 4,063,509 downwards.
TGAGCACCGCCTCGCGCGCGGTGCGGCAGCCGGCGGTGTTGGGCAGCAACCGGACACCGCACCGGTCCAGCACCTCCAGCAGCGGCCCGCCGGTGACGGCCTCCATCCGGCGCAGCGCCACGGTGACCAGCTGGGTGCCCGAAGCCACGACGGCCCGCTCCAGCACCTCGAGGCTGGGTACGCCGCCGGTGCCCAGCAGCAGCCGGGAGGTGAACGCCTGGCCCGCGATCGCGAATGGATCGGCGGCCTCTTGCCGCTGCAGGGCCGGAGCCACGTCGGATGTCGTCATCTGGTCATCCTCCTGCGGTGGGGGCGAGCACCTCGATGCTGTCCCCGGGCGTGAGTCTGGTCGTCTCCCACCGGCTGCGCGGCACCACCGCACCGTTGAGCGCGACGGCGACGCGGCGGTGCTCCCCACCCTCGCGCGCCGCGACGAGCGCTGCCACCGAGGTGGCCTCCTGGACCTCGGCGGGAGCGCCGTTGACGGTCACCTGCATCTCGATCACCTCCGGAACCGGTCGACGGTGAAGGGCGCGGCGAGCTCGGGCAGGGTGCCGGTGGTGATCAGCTCGGCGATGGCGTCGCCGGTCACCGGCGCCAGCAGCACGCCGTTGCGGTAGTGGCCGGTGGCCAGCACCAGGCCGGGCAGGCCCGAGGGGCCGAGCACCGGCGCGTTGTCCGGGCTGCCGGGTCGCCATCGGGCGAGCGTCTCGACCAGCTCTAGCTCGCTGAGCCCCGGGACGACGTCGATCGCGTCGTGCAGCAGGTCGTGCACGCCGCCGGCGGTGACCGCGGTGTCGAAGCCGCGGTCCTCGACGGTGGCGCCGACGACCAGGCGGTCGCCGGCGTAGGGCACCAGGTAGACCTGTCGCCCCCGCACGAGCGCGCGGACGGTGCCGCTGAGCAGGCCGGCGGCGCCGCGCAGCCGCAGGATCTGGCCCTTGACCGGCCGCACGGGCAGCGGCGGCACCCCTGGCAGTGGGGCGCTGTGCGCGCCGAGGGCCAGGACGACGACGTCGCCGGCCAGTTCCTGGCCGCCGGCCAGCCGCAGCCCGCTGGCCCGCCCGGCCTCGACCCGCACCGCCTCGGCGCGTGCGCGCACCATCCGAACTCCGGCGGCCGCCGCGGCGGCCAATAGCGCCCGGTGCAGCGCCCGCGGGTCGACCGAGTGGTCGCCGGGCACGTGCAGGCCGCCACGTACCCGCGGGGTCAGGAACGGCTCTCGGCGGCGGGATTCGCGCCCGGTCAGTCGTTCGGCGTGCAGTCCGAGTTCCTGCTGGAAGGTGTGCAGCGCGGACAGGGCGCGCATGTGGTCTTCGTCGAAGCCCACCACCAGGGTTCCGGCGGTGCGCAGTCCTACCTCGACGTCAGAGGTCTGCGCCAGCTCGGCGACGAAGCCGGGATAGCGCTGCAGCGAAGCCCGGCATAGCCGCAGCAGCGGCTCCTCGCCGTAGGCGGCCTCGGTCACCGGCGCCAGCATTCCGGCCGCGGCGAAGGAGGCCCCGGTGCCGGGAGCCTCGTCGACGACGGTCACCGACAGCCCGCGCTGCGCGCACCGCCAGGCCACGGTCAGCCCGATCAGTCCGCCGCCGGCGACGGCGATCTCGTTCACCGGGGCGCCGACCGGGGGACGCGGGTGGCCGGCGGCGGGCCTGGTTCCGGGCGCGGCGGGCGGCTCTGCGGTGCCGCGACCAGTGCCGCCAGCAGCGCTCGGGTGGCCATTCCCGGGTCGGCTGCGTCGGACACGGCGGAGACGACGGCCACGCCGGACGCGCCGGCCGCCAGCAACGCAGGGATCCGGGCGGCGGTGATGCCGCCGATGGCGATCACCGGTACGGCGACCGCCGCCGCGACCGCTGCGATCCCGTCGACGCCCAGTGGGGCCGGCAGCCCGGTCTTGGTCGCGGTGGAGAAGGCAGGCCCCACGCCGAGGTAGTCCGCGCCGGCCTGCACCAGCTCGGCGGCGGTCGCGGCGGTGCGCGCCGTGCCCCCCAGTAGATGGTTCGGGCCGGCGATCGAGCGCGCCGCAGCCACCGGCAGGTCGCCGGCGCCCAGGTGGGTGCCCGCGGCGCCGACCGCGAGCGCAATGTCGACCCGGTCGTCGACGATGCACGTCGCTCCTCGCCGCGCGCAGACTTCCGCGACCCGGGCGGCGAAGTCGTACAGCGCCCGGTCCGGGCAGAACTTCACCCGGACCTGCACGATCCGGGCGCCGGCCGCCACCGCCGCGGAGACGACACCGAGGGCGTCCCTGCCCTGACGGGCGTCGGTGAGGACGTGCAACCCGCCGATCCGGCGGCGAACCTCCACCGCCCGGTCCGGGCCGGCCGGAAGCGGGGGGTCGGTTCGGCCGGCGGCGCGCATTCGGCGGCCTGTCACCGGAGGGCCTTGGACCAGTCCCCGCGGCGGCGGGCGGACAGCCCGCCGGGCAGCCAGACCAGCGTGGTCAGTGCCGCGGCCACCGCGAGGCCGACCAGCGACGCGGACCAGCCGTTGGCCGGGTCGATGCCCAGCTCGGCCTGGCGGGAGGACCACCACGCCGTCCAGACCCCGCCCGGTCCGGGAAAGAAGGTCGGCAGCGTCAGCTGGTAGGCCACGAAACCGGCCGCCCATGCCAGTAGCAGCGCCGGGCGCGCCGGCGCAGTGTCCGACACATCCCAGCGGCCGTGCGGCAGCAGCCAGTAGGCGACCACGAAGACCCCGACCAGTGGGACGAACACCGCGCCGATCAGGAAGAGGAAGGGCTCGTAGGCGACCAGGTCGGCCGTCAGCGCGAGCCCGGTGGCAAGCACTCCGACCAGCACGGCCAGCATCCGGCGGTCCAGCCGGGCCATTACGTTCTGCGCCGACACCGCCGTGGAGTAGATGTTGGCGAACGCCTCGTCGACCGCCACCACCAGCAGCACCAGGACGGCCAGCAGCCCGAGCGGAACGGCCAGTAGCGCATCCACGACGTCCAGACCGCCTCGTCCGTAGGCGACCAGCGCCAGCGCGCCGAGGGTGAACAGGGCGATGGTGGCGGCGCCGTAGCCGGCCGTGGCGCCCACGAATGCGTCCCGCCCGCGCCGGACGTGCCGGGTGTAGTCCGCCGCCAGCGGGAACCAGGAGACCGGCAACGCGATCACGATGTCGGCCGCCGTCCAGAACGATGCGGCCCCGACCTCGGTCACCGCCGGCAGCGGCTCGGACAACACCTGGATGTACAGGTAGACGATCGCGGCCAGCGCCGCCCACACCGCGTACCGGGCCAGCACCCGCACCGCGCCCAGTGGGCGCAGCGCCATCAGCGTGGCCAGCGCGCCCGCGGCGAGGACGAATGGCCAGCGCGGTGCATCCAGCGCCCGGGAGGCGGCCTCGGCGATGATCCACACCTCGAAGGCGGCCCAGCCCACGCACTGCACGAGGTTGAAGGCGGTGGGCAAGAACGACGTCCGCCGGCCCAGCAGCCCCCGCATCAGCACCATCGCCGGCACGCCCTCCCGAGCGCCGGCCGCCGCCCCCAGGCCCAGCAACACCGATCCGATTACCGCACCGACCACGATCGCGCCGATCGTCACCGACAGCGGGTGGTCGGCGAGGACCACGTAGGTGGCCGCCACCGGCAGCAGCAGGCTGATCCCCAGGTTGCCCCACAACCCCGCGGTGTCCCGCAGGCCCAGCGTCCGAGGCGGCGCTTGGGACAGCGTGATCGGGGCATCGCCCGACGACGTGGTGGCACCGACAGCGCCCGACGCGCCCATGATCGCTCCCTACGCCGGCATTACCCGGTCAGGTTCCAGCGGTCGGCGGCACAGTCAGCCGCCCTCTCAGCCCGGTTCCTCCGAGCTCCCGCACATCGCGCACCCAGCCTACCGAGATATCTGCGCTCGCTTAGCGCCGCCCCCCTGCCCTGCCACCACAGCGCAGCTGTCTCAACGAGGCCCTTAGCAGAGCGATGGGCCAGCCCAAGATGGGGCTCACGGGCAGCCGTCCCTCAGCCGTCTCTCAGCCACGCCTCGGCGGCGCGCGTCCGCAGACGGTGGCCCATCCGCAGCTGCTTGGTGCGCAGGTAGCTGACGTTGTGCGGCGTCTCCACCACCGGCAGCGCCACCCGGCCCACGATCGTCAGCCCGTAGCCCTCCAGGCCTCCGAATTTGGCCGGGTTGTTGGTGATCAGCCGCAGCTGTGTGATACCGAGGTCGCCGAGGATTTGCGCGCCGACGCCGTAGCTCCGGGAGTCGACGGGCAGGCCCTGGGCCGTGTTGGCGTCCACCGTGTCCAGACCCTGCTCCTGCAGGGCGTAGGCGCGGATCTTGTGTGCCAGCCCGATGCCGCGGCCCTCGTGTCCGCGCAGGTAGACCACCGCGCCGCAGCCCTCCGCGGCCACGGCCCGCAGCGCCTGCTCCAGCTGCCCGCCGCAGTCACAGCGTAGGGAGCCCAGGATGTCACCGGTGAGACACTCCGAGTGCACGCGGACCAGTGCGCCGCCCTCGCTCCGTCCCGCTGCCGCGACGTCCCCGAGAACCAGTGCCAGGTGCTCGCTCCCGTCCAGGGTGCTGCGGTAGGCCAGCGCCCGGAAGTCCCCGAACTTCGTCGGCATGTGTGAGCTGGCGACTAGCTCCACCAGCTGCTCTGTGGCCCGCCGGTACCGGATGAGATCGGCGATCGCGAGCACCGGCAGGTCGTGCTCGGCGGCGAACGCGGCCAAGGAGGCGCCGCGGCGCATCGACCCGTCCTCGTCTACAATCTCGCCGATAACTCCAACGCCCGACAGTCCGGCCATGGTTGTCAGGTCGACGGCGGCCTCAGTGTGTCCCGCCCGGACCAGCACGCCACCCTCCCGAGCCCGCAGCGGGAAGATGTGCCCGGGCCGGCGCAGATGGCCCGCAAGGGTGGCCGGAGAGGCCAGCGCGCACACCGTGCGTGTCCGGTCTGCCGCCGAAACTCCCGTGCCCGTGTCGACGTGGTCGACCGTCACCGTGAACGCGGTGCCGTGCGCGTCGGTGTTGTCCGCAGTCATCTGCGGCAACCGCAGCTCCTCGGCGCGATCGGCGCGCATCGGCACGCAGATGATCCCTGTCGTGTGGCGCACCAGGAACGCCATCTGCTGCTCGGTCACGCACTCGGCGGCGAGTATCAGATCGCCCTCGTCCTCCCGGTCGGCGTCGTCCACCACGATCACCATCCGGCCCTCGGCCAGGGCCGCAACGGCATGCTGCACCGCCTCGGCCGGCGACTGCCGGGTGGTCACGCCGACTCCTCGAGATGGGCGTGGGTGCCGAACACCCGACCGTGGTACGTCAGCGGCCGGCCGTCGAAGGTTTCCGCGGCCACGACCGTGCCGAGAGCCACGACGTGGTCCCCACCGTCCACCAGGCTCGTGACCTCGCAGGCCAGCCACCCCGGAGCCCCCGGCAGCCGGGGCAGGTCGTCGTGCAGCTCCCAGTGAACACCGTCGAACTTGCCGGTCCCGCCCTTCTTGGCGAACCCCAGCGCAAGGGCGGACTGGGTCGACCCGAGTACGTTGATCCCGAAGCGACCGCACTCCCGGACCCGCGTCAGGAGTTCCGACCCTCGGTCGAGGGCAACGAGCACCATCGGCGGGTTCATCGACAGGGAGGCGAACGCGCTGACCGTCGTCCCGTGCGGCAGGCCGCCCGAGATCGCGGTCACGACGGATACCGGGGTGGCGACGCCAGCCATCACCTCACGGAAGTGGGTCTGCAGCTCCTCGGCGGGTGATGCCATCGGGAACTCTCCTTTGGTTGGTGCAGCGGCGACGGTGGTCAGGCGAGACACGTCAGTGGCCGGCCGCCGTTGAACTCGACCATCTCGTCAACGATCTGGTGGTAGTCCAGGGAGACCCCGAGCGGCTCGCCGCGAAGTTCGGAGTAGGCGCGGTGCAGGTTGCCCACCAGTCGCTCGGAGTCGGTCCAGCGTGCGTAGTCGCCGAGGTCGGTGCGCCGGGCGACTTCGAGGGGCTCGTCGCCGGCGGCGAAGCCGTCCTTGGCCCGGTCCTGCACGAAGCGCAGGTACTCCAGTTGGTCGCCGATCACCGCGCTATCGCATACGGCACCGTGACCGGGAACCAATGTGCCGGCGTCCAGACCGGACAGGTCGGTGAGCGCGTTGATCAACCCCTGCACCGATCCCATCACCACGAACGGCGTGCCCCCGTTGAACACCAGGTCGCCGGCGAACAGCAGACCGCGGTCGGGCACCCAAACAGTGACGTCGTTGGTGGTGTGCGCCGGCTGTCCGACGTACCGGAGCGTGGCGGCCACGTCGTCGCACCAGACGGTCACCGAGTCATCGAAGGTCACCGTCGGCGGGGCGATCTCGAGGTCGCCCCACTCGACGCCGGGGAACCACTCCTTGGTCTCCAGGCCGACGGCGAGCATCGTTTCCCTGCATAGGTCGTGCCCCACGATCGTCGCCTCGGGGAACAGATAGTTGCCGTAGGTGTGGTCGCCGTGGTGGTGAGTGTTCAGGATTGTTCGCACCGGCGTCGCGGTGAGGCCGGCGACGGCGTCGCGCAGCCCCACGCCGCGGGAGGCGGTGAACGCGGTGTCCACCAGCGTCACGCCGCGCCCCCCGATGTGGACGCCCGCATTGTTCAGGCCCCACCCGCCGTCGAGCTGAACGAAGGCGGAGAACCCGCCACCGAGGTCGTGCAGGGTCGGCGGGGGTAGCGCCGCCGAAGCGCTTCGGCTGTTGCTCATGCGTCGTCCTCCAGGACGGGAAGGGGACGGCCGGGGATGCCTGCGCGGCAGGCATCCCCGGACCGTGCGGGGGACGGGTCAGGCCTGGCCGGTGGCCGCCTCGGCGAGACCGAACTCGGGCATGACCTGGGTCGAGAACAGTTCGAGCATCTCCAGGCCCTCGGCGCGCGGGATCATGCCCCAGTGGAAGAGCCACACGAAGTAGTCGATGGGCATCTTCGTGAGGAATTCGCTGATCTGGCGCTTGACATCGTCCACCGTGCCGCCGATGAGCAGCCCGCTGTTGATCAGCCGGTCGGCGAGGTGCTCGCCCGGCTTGGGCACCGGGCCCTCCTCGCCGTCGTAGCGCGCGCCCTCCATGAAGCCGAACTGCTCGTACCAGCCCTGCCAGACGGGCTTCTCGTACTTGTCCACGCTTTCCCGGATTCGGGCGCGCACCTCGTCCTCGGGCGTGCCGTTCGGATACACGTAGAAGGTGCGGCAGACGCCGATGCCCTCACCGAAGCGCGGGTTGCGGCCGCGTGAGTTGGCGCCGTCGACGTAGATGTCCATGAGCTGGCGCAGCTTCTCGTGCGAGCCCATAAGGATCGTCGGGGTGACGTTCTCCTCGCCGCACCACTGCAGGGTGCCGGGGCTGGCGCCGAACGCCTGGAACAGCTGCGGATGCGGGCTCTGGTACGGCCGCGGCACCACGCTGACGCCCTTGATCGTGCCGTGCTCGTCGACCTCGCCGGGCTGGCCGTACGGGCGTGTGATCGTGTCGGCCGGCGGCCAGTTCGGGATGCCCTCGATCGGGAACGGCACCTGGTAGGTCGGGCCGTCGTACTGCAGCAGCGGCTCGGACCAGGCCTTCTTCATAATCTTGAAGTTCTCGGAGAAGAGCAGCCGGTTGCGCTGGTCGGCGTCGCTCATGTCCGACGCCGTCGACGTCACGCCGAACCGCTGACACAGGATGTTCTGCCAGCGCGCTTGGTAGCCGCGCGCCATGCCGACGAACAGCCGGCCCTGGAGCATGTGGTCGACGATGGCGATCTCTTCGGCGAGGCGGATCGGGTCGTGCGCGGGGAGCACCAGACCGAGCTGGCCGTGTCGGAGCCGCTTGGTGTGCTGCCCGAGGTACAGGTTGAGCATCAGGGGGGACGGCGAGATCTCCATGCCCTCGGAGTGCATGTGGTGCTCGACATGGGTGATGCCCCAGTAGCCGAGATCGTCGGCGGCCTTCACGAGCTCGACGAGGCTCTCGAGCATCCGCTGGTAGGCGTCGTTGTCACGCCCGATCGGGCGGCGGGCGGCCATCTCCTGTTCGTCACCGAGCGTGGGGTAGACCTGCAGGATCACTTCGGTCATGCGCTTCTCCGATGGATTTAGGAGGTGCACGGGTCGACGGTTGACGGCCCGGGACGTGCAGTTGTGGGCCGGCGGGGTTAGTCCGCCGTCCGGATGAGGTCGATGCCGTATCCCGGCGCCGGTCGCTTCTGGCCGACCCGATTGCGGAGGACACCGATGCCCTCGACCTCGAGCTCGACCACGTCGCCGGGTGCGATCCAGCGGTCCATCTCTAGGCCGCAGCCGCGGCCGATCGTGCCGCCGCCGAGCACGTCGCCGGGCTGTAGCGGCTGGTCCACGGAGAGCGTCGAGATGACCTCGGCGAAGCCAAAGACCATCGCGCCCAGCGTGCCCTCGGACCAGGTCTCGCCGTTGACCCGTGCGCTCATGCGGGCGGTGGAGATGTCGATCGAATCCGCAGTAGTCAGCGTCGGGCCCAGGGTGGTGGCGAAGTCCTTACCGAAGGCTGGTCCCAGCTTCACCTCCATCTCGCGGAACTGGATGTCACGGGCGCTCCAGTCGTTGAAGATCGTGTAGCCGACTATGCAGTCCAGTGCCTGCTCCGGCGTCACCTGGAAGGCGCGCTTGCCCAGGACCGCGGCCACCTCGAGCTCGAAATCGAGCTTGTCGGTGTAGTGCGGCCAGGGGACCTCGTCGTCCGGGCCGATGACCGTGTCGGGATTGCCCTTCCAGTGGATGGGCAGCCGGTACCACTGCTCGGGGACCGCGCCGAAGCTGTTCTTGACGTGCTCCTCGACGAGCATGAAGTCACGCATAGAGTTCGGGCGGGGGAGGGGGGCGGCCAGCCGGACCTCGGTCGCCGGCACAGCGAAGTCACCGGTCTGCTTGGAGCTGTCCAGGCAGGCCCGCGCGAGGTCGAGACCCTCCTCGCCGAGGCGCAGGAGGGCGAGCATCGAGTCGGGGGCCGGGTCGCCGTTGCGTCCCGCCGCTTCGACGAGGTCGACGATGTGGTCGCCATCGATGACGCCTGGACGGGGAGCGGCCATTTCGTCCACGTCGGCTCCCTGCGTGCGGCGATAGCTGACCAGCTGCACGGCGTCTGCCTCCTATCGCGTGGTCAGCGTTGACCACGGACCGAACCTACGAGTGACAGATGTGACCTGGGAAACACTGTTTCCTGGTCGATTAACCAGCTAGATTGGTCAATCGGCGCAAGAGGCGGGGTGGCGGTGAAGACGAGCAACCTGGAGCTGCGGCACCTGCGGGCGTTTGTCGCGGTTGCCGAGGAGCTGAACTTCTCCCGCGCCGCGCTGAAGCTGCACATGGTGCAGCAGTCGCTCAGCGCGCAGGTGCAGCAGCTGGAGCACGAGCTCGGCGTCCAGCTCTTCCGTCGCACCACCCGCCGCGTCGAGCTGAGCGAGGCCGGGGTGGCGCTGCTGGAGCACGCCCGGTCGATCTTGCAATCGGTGACCACGGCGGTCGAGGAAACCCGGCGGACCGCCGCCGGCGAGAGCGGGCGCCTGGTTGTCTCCTACACGCCAACCCTGGTCAACGAGACGCTTCCCCGGCTGGTCGGCGCGGTACACGAGCGCTGGCCCAGCCTTTCGCTGCAGATGGTCGAGATGTGGCAGACAGAGAGCATCGAGTCGGTCCGGGCCGGCCGGGTGGACGTCGGGATGGCACGGCCCGCCCACGTGGCCGACGACCTCGAGTCGGTCAGACTGCGCGACGAGCCAATCGGGGTGGTGCTCGGGCAGGGCCATCCCCTGGCGGGCAGGTCCGTGTTGACGATGGACGACCTGGCCAGCAGTACGCTGGCCATCTGGCCTCGGCAGTTTTCTCCGGATTTCTTCGACCAGGTGGTTGACTCGTTCCGGGGCCACGGCTTCTGCGGTCCGATCCAGGAGTTCGAGTACCTGACGTCGGCCCTGTTCCACCGAGATCCCGCCGCGCGGGCCCAGATCGCGGCCGGCCTGGCCTTCTCCGTCGCTTTCGAGACGCAGTTCGATCCCGTGCCCGACGGGTTCGTGTGGCGGGCGGTCGAACCGGCGACCCTTATCCCTGTCCAGCTGTACTGGCGGCGGGGTGCGGGGGCGGCGGTTCACCGCTTCGTCGACGTAGCCCTCGAGGTCTCCGCTTCCGAGGGCTGGCTGAGCGCCAGCCGGCCGGCGGCGTCGATCCGGCCGGGCTCGGCGGCGGCCGGCGTTCCGGATGAGGCGGGCCGAGCACTGGGCTCGCATTGAGCTAGGCCGGTGCACGGAGGTCGGGGCGCGGGACATGGACCCGTCGGTGCAGCACGTGTCCGCGCACGGTGCTGCCGGTGACGGGACTCTGGTCGAACAGCCCCGGCGGGCAGCGAAAGGCTCTCGGTTAAGGGCACCGGTTGGGCATGGCTGCCCGACGCATCCCCGAACGGCGCCATTCCTGCGACGTCAGTGCTGCATCTTCGCCCGAGGCCCTGCCAGGCACCGCGTACCCCCGCGTATTCCTGCGGAGCTCGTGTGGCTCGCGACGAGGCGCGCGCAACTTCGGACCGCGCAGGGACGCCTCAGAACGACGACCATCGCCAACACTTGTCGTTGTTTAAGAACTCGGCAGGAGTGATAGAACAGGAATAAGAAGTCAGAGTCTATCGGCATCCAAGCATCTACTAAAAAACGGCACGCATGCTACCTTCGGAGGTAGATCGGGCCCCGCTTCGCGGGGCCCATCGCCGTTTCTAGGGGTGACTTGTTGGTCATTGTCGGGTGGCGTTGAGAATGCATGGCGGGATGAAGATTTACGCCGGCGCGCCGGCGGCTGCCCGGCAGTACGTGGAGGCCGACCGGGGTCGGGCGGATGACTATTACCTCACCGAGGGCGCCGGTGTCGCTCGGCGGTTCAGCGTCGCCGAGGGGCGGGTGACCGAGCTGGCGCCGCTGACCGGTGACGCCTACGAGACGTGGGTGGGCGGCTGCGATCCGGGCACCGGCGAGCCGCGGGGGCAGCTGCGCGGTGACGGGCGTGCGGTGCGGTTCGTCGAGGTGGTGGTCAACGGTCCGAAGACGTGGTCGCTGGCGGCCGCGCTGCATCCGGACATCGCGGCGGCGTATGACGCGGCCCAGGCCCGGGCGGCCGGGCAGATCGTCGGCTGGCTCGGGGACCACGCCACTACCCGGGTCGGTCCGCGTGGCGGGCAGGTGCAGGTGCCGGTGCAGGTGGCCGAGGCGGTGACGGTGGCGCACTACACGTCGCGGGCCGGGGATCCGCACCGCCATCTGCACCTGCAGATCAATGCCCGGGTGTTCGCGGCCGGGAAGTGGCGCGGCTTGCACACCGTCGGCGTCCGCGATTCCCTCGCCGCGATCAACGGTATCGGGCATGCCGCGGTCGCCTGCGATCCGCAGTTCCGGGCCGCGCTCGCCGCCCACGGATATGCATTGAATACCGATGGGGAGATACGGCAGCTCGCGGATTTCGTGGGCGCCTTCAGCGCGCGGGCCGCGCAGATCGCCCGGAACATCGATCGGTACGAATGGGAATGGGCCGCGGCGCATCCCGGTGAATCTCCCGGCCCGGCGTTGCGCCGTTCCTGGGACGCCAGAGCGTGGGCAGCGGGCCGCCCGGACAAGGTGCTGCCACAGCCGGGGGAGGACCTCACCGCACGGTGGCTGGCCGAGCTGGTCGCCCTGGGCTATCGCGACCGGAATGTTCCTATCGGCCTGGCACCGACCCCGGTCGGCGGCCTGGACCGGGAGCAGGCGGTGGGCCGGGTGCTGGCTCGGCTGGGCGCCGCCCGCTCGGCGTGGAACGCCGCCGACGTGCGCGGAGAGGTCGAGCAGCTGCTCGCCGCCGCCGGCATCGTCACCGACCCGGCGGTGCGCATCGAGCTCGCCGAAGACCTCACCGCGCGCGCGATGGACCGGTGCGTGCCCCTGCTGGACCGCGATAGCCCTGTCGGTGGGGTGCCCGAGCACATCCGGGCCTGGACCTCAGGACCGGTGCTCGCCGTCGAGGCCGACCTCACGGCCCGCCTCGCCTGCCGCGCCACCGAGCGCCCGGCCGGTCTCCCGTACACCGACGCGACCCCGGCGGTCGACGTCGCCGCCGCTGCCTCGCGGCTGGACCCGGGACAGGCCGCAGCGGTCGCCGCGCTCACCGGCCAGCGGGCCCTGGTCGTGGTCGAGGGCGCGGCCGGCGCCGGCAAGACCACCACCCTGGCCGCGACAAGAACCCTGCTCGCCGGGCAGGGCCGCCGGCTGGTGGTCGTCACCCCGACGCTGAAGGCGGCCAAGGTCGCCGCCGCGGAGGTCGGCGCGGTCGCCGGGTCGGCGGCCCGGCTGGCCTTCGAGTACGGCTGGCGCTGGAATGCCGACGGTGCGTGGACCCGCCTCGCCGTCGGACACGCCGACCCGGTCACCGGCCGCGCGTACGCCGGACCGGCCGAGCGCGCGCGGCTGCGGGCCGGTGACCTGCTCGTCGTGGACGAGGCGGGCATGCTGGATCAGGACACCGCCGGGGCCCTGCTGACGATCGCGGACGAGTGTCAGGTGCGCGTCGCCCTGCTCGGTGACCGGCATCAGCTCGCGGCGGTCGGTCGCGGTGGCGTCCTCGACCTCGCCGCGGCCCAGGTCGACCCTGCCGAGCACCTGACCCTGGTCGGGGTGCACCGGTTCACCCGTACCGACGCCACCGGCCACACCACACCGGATACCGACTACGCCGACCTGACCCTGGCGATGCGCGCCGGCACGGACCCCGGAACGGTGTTCGACGCGCTGCTGGCCCGCGGGCAGATCCGGCTGCACCCCGACCCGCAGGCGCTGCGGGAGACGCTCGCCGCCGTCGCGGCCCACGGCTACACCGCGGGGGAGCGGGTGGCCGTGGTGGTCGCCACTCGCGAGCAGGCCGCCGCCCTCAATGCCGCCATCCGGGACCGGCTCGCCGACGGTCGGGTGGACGACCGGCGCGTGGTCGTTACCGGGGCGGGGGAGCGGATCGGCGTCGGCGACCGGATCGCCACCCGCCGCAACGACCGCGACCTCGCAGTCGCCAACCGCGACGTGTGGACGGTCACCGCCGTCGGCCGGGACGGCGGGCTGCTCGTCACCCCCGACGGCACACCGCATGTCACCCCCGCCGGCGGCGCGCTTGCCGCTGTCACCTCCGCCGTCACCCCGGCCGGGACAGGGTCGCGGGTGCTGCCCGCCGACTACGTCACCGCGCACGTGGAACTGGCCTATGCGACGACCGCGCACGGCACCCAAGGCGACACGGTGACCGCCGCGCACCTGGTGGTCGGCGAGGACACCGGCGCAGCCGGGGCCTACGTCGGGATGACCCGCGGGAGGGAAACCAACACCGCCCACCTCGTCGCCACCGACCCCGCGCAGGCGCGGGAGCAGTGGGTCGCCGTCTTCGCCCGCGACCGCGCCGATCTCGGCCCCGCCCACGCCGCCCGGCTGGCCGCCGCCGAGACCGCCCGTTACGCCACGCCCCGACCGCTGGAGCAGGCGCTCGCCGACCTGCACTCTGCGTGGACGGCCGAGCAGGGCTGCCTGGATCGGCTCGCCTCCGACCTGCCGCGCCGGGACGCGCTGCGCGAGATCGTCGCGCTCGAGTCCGCCCACGCCAACCAGCTCACTGCGTTGGAAGCCAGGTACGAGCAAACGGGGATTGACGCCCACCGCGCCACGGCGCGGGCCGACGCCAGCGGCGCGGTCCTCACCGCCGAGACCGACCGGATCCGCGACACGCTGCTCGGCAGTTGGGACACCGGGCGTCACGCCGCCCGCGACGCCGCGCAGGTCGTGCTCGACGGTCCCGGCCGGCTCCGACTCCGGCGGGCGGCGGTGAACCGGGCCGGCGAGCAGCTGGTCGACTGGGCGGAGACCTGGCGGCCCTACCTGCCGGCCATGCCCACCGACCCGCAGCAGATCGCGCGCCTGGCTGACCGGTCCGACGACCGACCGCGGCTGTGGACCGCCTTCGAACCTACGCCCGCCACCACGCCGAACACGCCCACCCCGAGCACGCTCAGTTGCGCGGGACCGCAGCCACCGCCCAGGAGGCCCACCGGCACGCCGGAGCCGCGGTGGCCGACGCCCGCCGCCAGCACGACGAGCGGCTCGCCCGCTTCGGAGCCCTCGCCTGGACCCTCGACCCGGCGGAGCGGCTGGCCGACACCGACCGGGACATCGCCGCCGATCACACCGAACTGGCCGCCGTCCGAGATCGCATCGCGTGCCTGATGGCCGAGCCGGCTCTCCTCGCCCAGCCGGCCGACCAACTAGCCAGTGAGCGCAACCACTGGCGGGCCCTCCGCGACCCCGAGCTCACCACCACCCGGCCACCCGCCTCCCCGTCGGCGCCACCGCAGCTGGGCGTCCGGCCGCCGCGGCCCGAGGACGTCCGACGGCTCGCACTACATCGCGACGCGGGCCTGGGGATGTCTCGGTGAATCCCCAGGGAGACAGGAGCCAGAAGACAAGTCCCATGTGCGGTGTCAGCGTTCGGGTCAGCAGACCAGGCGAGACTGCGCTGGCCATGGCCAGATGCACGACCAGGGAGGCGATGAGCGGTGGCGTCGATCGCGAGGCGGCCAGATGGCACATACCGGCCGCGGTATCGGGATGAGAATGGCAAGGAGCACGCCCGCCACTTCAAACGCAAGGTCGACGCTCAGCGGTGGCTCGATGAGCAGACCGCGGCGTTGGTGCGCGGCGACTGGGTCGACCCGAAGAGGGGCCGGAGCACCTTCCGTGCCTATGTCGAGACTTGGCTGCCCGCGCAGCCGCTACGGGACTCGTCCCGCCGGGCCTACGACTCCTATTTGCGAAATCACCTGCTGCCTGCGTTCGGCGACAAGCGGCTGTCGGCAGTCACGAGAACTCAGGTGCTCGCGTTCCGTCGCGGGCTCGAGGCGAAGCTGTCGCCGACCACCAGCCGGCAGATGATGGCGCTGCTAGCCGGCATCTTCGCCGACGCCGTTGAAGACGGGTTCCTCGCCAAGTCACCGTGCCGGGACACCGTTCCCCCTCGGCCGCACCGGGAGAAGGTCGTCCCCTTGATGGTCGAGCAGGTCGCGGCCTTGGTCGACGCGGCGCCCGACCGGTACCGCGCCCTCGTCGTCCTGGGTGCCGGCTGTGGCCTCCGGCTCGGCGAGGCACTGGGCCTCAAGGTGAACAGGGTCCGATTCCTCGAGCGGGAGCTGGACGTCGTCGAGCAGCTGACGCTCGTGCCGGGAGCGCCGCCAAAGCTCGCACCGCCGAAGACCCGCGGCAGTATCCGCACGGTGCCGCTGGCCGACGTGGTTGCCTCGGCGCTTGCCGAGCACCTGGCGGGGTTCCCGGCCGGACCGGACGACCTCGTCTTTCGGTCACGCACCGGCGGCCCGATCTGGGCCAACACCTTCAACAACTCGGTGTGGCAGCCGCTCCGCAAGCGCGCCGGCCTCCCGACCGCGCGGTTCCACGACCTGCGGCACTTCACTGCCTCGGCGCTGATCCGCTACGGGGAGTCGGTGAAGACCGTGGCGCACATCCTCGGCCACGCGGACGAGACAGAGACCCTGCGGACCTACTCGCACCTATGGCCCGACGCGGACACCCGAACCCGTGCGGCTGTCGACGCGGCATTCGCGCCATCTGCGGACTCCGTGCGGACTGAGGGGGTCGCATACCAGCGCTGACCTGCGCAAACAGGCTGCGAGCGCGTCATCCCCGACATCACCCGCCGCCACATGGCGGTCAACATCCGCAAGTTCGTGCTGCAGGCGCACAGCCTCGACGAGCTCGTGGCCCTGGGCACCATCACCTCTCAGGCCGCCCGTTTCCTGGAGGCCGCGGTGGCCGCCGGGCTCAACGTGCTGGTGTCCGGCGGCACGCAGGCCGGGAAGACGACGCTGCTCAACTGCCTCTGCGCCGCCATCCCCGCGCGCGAGCGGGTCATCACCTGCGAGGAGGTCTTCGAGCTGCGGGTGCCGCTGCCCGACGTCGTGTCGATGCAGACGCGGCAGGCCAACCTCGAGGGCGCCGGTGAGATCCCGCTGCGCCGCCTGGTGAAGGAGGCGCTGCGCATGCGGCCCTCCCGCATCGTCGTGGGGGAGGTGCGCCAGGAGGAGTGCCTCGACCTGCTCATCGCGTTGAACTCCGGCCTGCCCGGCATGTGCACGCTGCACGCCAACAGCGCGCGGGAGGCCGTGGTCAAGATGTGCACGCTGCCGCTGCTGGCCGGCGAGAACATCGGGACGGCGTTCGTCGTCCCCACCGTGGCCTCGAGCGTCGATCTCGTCGTGCACGTGGGCACCGACGCCTCCGGGCAGCGGCGGGTGCGCGAGATCGTCGCCCTGCCCGGGCGGGCCGAGAACAACGTCATCGAGACCGCCGACGTCTTCACCAGCCGCGACGGCCGGCTCGTGCGGGCCGACGGCTACCCGCCGCACGCCGACCGGTTCGCCGCCGCCGGTTTCGACCTCCCCGCCCTGCTCGGGGACCGGACGTGACCGAGCTTGCGAGGCCGCGCGGAGGCACAGCACGGCCCGGCACGGGACCGACGAGCGCCAGCGAGGAGGCCCCATGACGGAGTCCGGTGCCCTGCTCGGACTGCTCCTCGGTGTCGGGCTGCTCCTGATCTGGCGCAGCGGCCCCCGCGCCCCTCAGCCGCGCACCGGTCCTCGTCGCCCGGGCCGGCGGCAACTGCTCCTGGCCGAGGCCGGGCTGACCGGCATCAACGCCGCGCAGCTGCTGGCCCTCCAGGTGGGGCTCGGGCTGCTCGTGCTCGTCGTCGTCCTGCTGACCACCGCGACCGTGACCGTCAGCCTGGTGTTCGGCCTCTTCGGCTTCGCCCTCCCGTACGCGCAGGTGCGGCGGCTGGCCGGCCGCCGCACGGCCGACCTGCGGGAGGTCTGGCCGGAGGTGGTCGACAACCTCGCGTCGGCCGTCCGGGCCGGGATGTCGCTACCCGAGGCTCTCTCGGCGCTGTCGACGCGCGGGCCGGAGGTGCTGCGTCCACCGTTCGTCCGCTTCGCCGCGGAGTACCGCTCGACCGGCCGGTTCAGCGCCTGTCTCGACCGGCTCAAGGACGACCTCGCCGACCCGGTCGGCGACCGCATCGTCGAGACGCTGCGCGTGGCCCGCGAGGTCGGTGGCACCGACCTCGGCCGCGTGCTCCGGACCCTGGCCACCTTCCTCCGCGAGGACGCCCGCGCGCGGGCCGAGCTGGAGACCCGGCAGGGCTGGGTGGTCTCCGCCGCGCGGCTCGCGGTGGCCGCACCCTGGGCCGTGCTGCTCCTGCTGGCGACGCAGTCCACCACGCTGGCCGCCTACGATTCGCCGCTCGGCACGGCGATCCTGCTGATCGGTGGTGCGGTCTGCGTGGTCGCCTACCGGCTGATGCTGCGGATCGGGCAGCTGCCCCAGGACGTCCGGGTGCTCCAGTGAACGAGCTTGCGAGTTCACCGATGGGCACAGCAGCCTCGCGAACGCGGTCGACGCGCGCCAGCGAGGAGAGCTCGTGAGCGCCGGACTGACGGGGATGCTCCTCGGGCTCGTGGCGGCGGTCGGGCTGGTGCTGGCCGTCAGCTACGCGCCGCCGTTCCGGTCGGTGCGGCTGGTGGACCGGCTGGCGCCCTACGTGCACGACACCCCGCCGCCGTCGCGGCTGCTCGGCACCGCGACCGAGCCAGGCCTGCTGACCGCCGTCCGCCGGGTCTTCGGTCCCGCGATCGGCGACGGGGCGCGGCTGGTCGACCGGATGCTGGGCGGACGGACCGCCGTCCGCCGCCGGCTGGACGCGCTGGCCGGCGACGCAGGCGTCGAAGACTTCCGGGTGGAGCAGGTGGTCTGGGGTGGCCTCGGCCTGCTCGCCGCGGCGGTCGTGGCCGCCGTCGGCTCCGTCGCGGCCGGCGGGCTCAACGTGCTCTCGGCCGGGTTGCTCTGCGTGGCCGGACTCCTCGGCGGGGTCCTGGGCCGGGACTGGTGGCTGACCCAGCAGGTGCAGCGGCGCGAGGAGCTGCTGCTGGCCGAGTTCCCGGTGGTCGCGGAGCTGCTCGCGCTCGCGGTGACGGCGGGGGAGAGCCCGGCCGCGGCGATCGCCCGCGTCACCCGGCTCTCCGGCGGTGAGCTGGCCCGCGAGCTGGGCGCCGCGCTCGGCCGGGCACGGTCCGGCGTACCGCTGGTCGACGCGCTCCAGGAGGTCGCCGACCACACGTCCCTGGACCCGTTGGCCCGGTTCATCGACGGGCTCCTCGTCGCCATCGAGCGCGGGACGCCGCTGGCGGAGGTGCTCCGCGCGCAGGCGGCCGACGTCCGCGAGGCCGGCAAGCGCCGGCTGCTCGAGGCCGGTGGCCGGAAGGAGATCGCCATGATGGTCGCGGTTGTCAACTGCTAACGTTTCAGCGTGTCCTACGACTACGCCGAGCTGGACGACCTGATCCGGTCGGCCCGCGGAGGGCTCTACCCGGCATCTAACCTGCGAACGCTGCTGCGGCAGGTGGAGACGGAAGTATCCATGTGCGCGGCTGTTCCCGACTATGCGGACCGAACGCTTCTTGGTGAGCGGGTGGCACGCATCTGTGGCTTATTGGCCGAGGTGGAGAGGCGGTGACCACCCGCGCCGTCATCTACGCCCGCCAGTCCCTCGACCGATCCGGCGAGGGCGCGGCCGTCGACCGCCAGACCGCCGATTGTCGTCACATGGCCGAGCGGCGCGGCTGGACGGTCACCGACACGATCACCGACAACGACCTGTCGGCCAGCACCGGCAAGGTCCGCCCGGGATACCAGCGACTGCTGGAGGCCATGCGCGCCGGCTCTCTCGACGTTGTGGTGGTGTGGCACGTCGACCGGCTCACCCGCCGCCTGGTTGACCTCGAGGAGGTCATCGCGCTCTGCGAGAGGACCGGGGTTCGGCTGGCCACCGTCACCGGGGACCTGGACCTGTCCACCGACACCGGCCGGATGCTGGCGCGCATCCTGGCGTCTGTGGCCCGTGGCGAGGTGGAACGCAAGGGGGCCCGACAGCGGTCAGCGAACGCGCAGCGGGCGCAGGCTGGCCGCATGGGGTGGACCCGCCGACCGTTCGGCTACGACCGAGACGATGCCGGGCAGGTCATCGTCGTGGCAAAGGAAGCAGCCGGGCTCAAGGACGCCGCCGCCGCGGTGCTCGACGGCTCCACTCTGGCCGCCGCAGCCCGCCAGCTGGACGACCGGGGCCTGACCACGACTGCGAGGAAGCCGTGGAACGTGACCAGCCTGCGCCGCGCCCTCCTCAACCCCCGGTATGCCGGCCGGGTCACCTACAACGGCGTCGACGTCACGGCCGGCCAGTGGCCGGTGATCCTCGACGCCGACACGCAGGACCAGCTGACCGAGGTGCTGCGGGACGTCGGCCGACGTGTGCAGCAGGGCACCGACCCCAAGTTCCTGCTGTCCGGGCTGGCGCTGTGCGGCCGGTGCGGACAGGTCATGTTCGCGTCCCCGATGGGGGCCAAGGGCAAGCGGTGGATGGCGTACCGCTGCCTGGGCTGCTACATCGCCCGCCGACAGGATCTCGTGGACGAGGTGGTCACCGCCGTGGTGCTCGCCCGCCTGTCGATGCCGGACGCGGTGAACGTGCTGTCCCGCACCGAGGACGTCTCCGCACTTCGGGAGGAAGCCGGGGAACTTCGGCAGCGCCGCGACGACCTGGCCGCGCTCCTGGCCGACGGGCTGCTGTCCGCGACGGCGGTGCGGGAGCGGTCGCAGAAGCTCACCGACCAGCTCCGAGAACTCGAAGGCCGCATCACCGCAGCGCTGGGGGAGTCCCCGGCCGCATCCCTGGCGAGCGCCGAGGACGTGGCTGCCGCATGGGATGCCATGCCGCTACGGGACCGGAAGCGGGCGCTGTCCCTCCTGCTGACGGTGACGATCCTCCCGGTCGGTAAGGGGCGCCCGTTCACTCCGGACAGCGTGCAGATCGACTGGGTGCAGGCATGAGGCCCGCCAGGTGGGTGCCGCAGCCGGAGTACGACCATGAGGGCTTCGCCTGGGTCGACGTGGTCTGCACCGACAAAGGTCGGCACCCGCTGGCCCGCCTCGCCGGCGTTGAGCTCGCCGGTGACTCGGGGATGATGTCGCATCAGGGGCGGCACTGGTGGCCGCCCACCCCGGATGCCGACCCGGGCAGTGGGCTCTCCCGGGAGTCCCTGACCTTCCGCTGCCCCCGGTGCCGAAAGCACACGTACGTGAAGCCGGATCGCTGGTGGCCTGCGCTGCGTGCTCTTGCTGCCGGCGGCGTGTCGAAGACGGAGCTGGACGTGTCGTTGCTACCGTTCTAAGCACAGAAAGAAGGCGCTCGGGCACATCCAGTTACGGGTGCTCGAGCCACCTCGCAAGGGCCGCGGCTAGCGTAAAGATCATCCGCGGCGGTCAACCCGCTCATCCGGTGGGGCAGTCAGCCACGCCCCCCGGAGCGACACCATGTCAGCGGTCCACACCGCTCGAGCCCGCGTCGCGGGCCTCAGCCGCCACCGCGGCCCCGACTCACCCGACACCCTCCAGGCGAGACGCGATCTTCGCGCTGTCCGGCTCGAGGAGTACATCTCCCGAACCCTCGCCACAGCGCCACCACTCACCGACGAGCAGCGAGAACGCTTGGCATCGCTGTTCACGCCGGCCACTTCGGGTGGTGCAGCTGCGTGAAACGGACAAGCGAAAGGCCAGGTGCCCCGCGGGCCTGCGGGAACCCTGGCCTTCCAGAAGATCGCGCCGCCACCAAGCTGCCCGTCCTCAAGCGGCAGTCTAACGACACCTCCGACAGAATTGCTGCTGCCGCTCCGCTCGACGAGTGGGAGCTCGCCGCCTGGCAGGTCACGCTGGATCACCTGGCCGCCACCGGGTTCCCCGGCATCGCACCGAGCGAGGTCGTCGCGGCACTCGCCGCCCGCCAGCGTTTTGGCCGGCGTCGGCACCTGCAGGTGGTCCCGTGACCCGGCCTCTGCCACTCCCGGGGTTGCTTCCCTGGGAGGATCGGCTGATCGCTGCGGCAGGCGATCAGCCGATCCCTGACTACGGGTCCCGGGAGTGGCACGCCCTGCCCGAGAACTCCGCCATCCGCGTCGCCGCCTGCGTCCACGCCGCCGCGGCATGGCGCACCTACACAAACCCCGCCGAGATCGCCCTACGCCTGCGCATCGAACTCGACGAGGCCCGCGAACTCGACCGCCTCGAGCACGACCTCGACGGCTGGACGCCCACGCTCACCCGGAGGCAGCGCGCCAGCTACGCCAAGCCCGGACCATCGCAGCTCGAGCTGGCCCGCCGCCGCGGCGACGAAGCCGCGGCCGAACGGGCACAGGCCCAGCAGGCTGCCCTCGACGAGGCGTTCCCGCTCCAGCGGCACCAGGGGGCGGCGTGACCGACACCTCCGCCCTCTTCGACGAACCCTCCACCCGAGCCGCCGTCACCGTCGAAGTCGGTCCCCACACGGCCCGGCTCCGCGGCTACGGGCTCGAACGCACCCTCCAGGAGCTCCACATCCCGCACACGGCCTGCTCGGACCACTGGTGCATCACGGTGGACCGCGTTGCCGATCTGCTCGCCCGGATTGAGTACGCGGACCGCCGCGCCGTGCAGCTGACGGCGGTGGTCCGGTGACCGTGGCCCGGCTCGTCGCCCCGGACGAGTGGGTTCCCCTGCCACCCGACCCGCAGCCGCACCCCCCGACGTCGAGTCGATCCGTCGTCCTCACTCCCGCCTCCACCGTCAGGCTTCGCGCCGTCCGGTGGCTATGGGACGGGCGCCTGCCCCTCGGGTCGCTCACCCTCCTGGGTGGGCGCGAAGGGATCGGGAAGTCGACCGCCGCCTACACCCTCGCCGCCGACATCACCCGCGGCCAGCTCGACGGGCACCACAAGGGCACCCCGCGGGCAATCGTTGTCTGCGCCACCGAGGACTCCTGGGGACACACCATCGCCCCCCGGCTGCTCGCCGCCGGCGCCGACCTCGACCGGGTGTACCGCGTCGACGTCAAGACCAGCGAGGGCATCGACGGCGGGCTGTCCCTCCCCGCCGACCTCCTCGGCCTGGAACAGCAGATGCGCACCGTCGGCGCCGTTCTCCTTCTCCTCGACCCGCTGATGAGCCGCCTGGACGCCGCCCTGGACACGCACAAGGACAGCGAGGTGCGCCAGGCACTCGAACCCCTGACCGCCCTCGCCGACCGCAGCGGCGCCACCGTCCTCGGCCTCATCCACGTCAACAAGGGGCGCACCAGCGACCCACTGACCTCGCTCATGGGGTCACGCGCGTTCGCCGCCGTCGCCCGATCCGTCCTCTACGTCATCGCCGACCAGGACGACCCCGGCCTCCGACTGCTCGGTCTGGCCAAGAACAACCTGGGACGCAGCGACCTCCCCACCCTCCGGTTCCGCATCGGCAGTCACCACGTCACCGACACCGACGAAGGCGAGATCTGGACCGGACGCCTCACCTGGGCCGGCGAAGACCCACGCAGCCTCACCGCCGTCCTCGAAGACAGCCACGACACCAGCGACAACCGCACCGCAACGACCGACGCCGGGCAATGGCTCCTCGGCTACCTCGCCGACAACGGCGGCACCGCACCCTCCGCCGACGTCAAGGCCGACGGCCACAAGAACGGCCACAGCTACGACGCACTCAAGCGGGCCCGAGTCCGCCACCGCATCGAGTCCACCAGCAGCG
Organism: Blastococcus colisei; assembly: GCF_006717095.1. Classification (NCBI taxonomy): domain Bacteria; kingdom Bacillati; phylum Actinomycetota; class Actinomycetes; order Geodermatophilales; family Geodermatophilaceae; genus Blastococcus; species Blastococcus colisei. Next base: position 4,040,840 of record NZ_VFQE01000001.1, on the reverse strand, counting down.
GCTTCCCCCGGCGCACCTACTGGTCGCTGCCGGACACCCAGACAGGAGAAACCCCGTGACCCACAGTCGGAGCACCCAGTCGGAGCACAGTCAGGGGAGAGCGCTCCCACTGCACTCACTGCTCTCACTGGGCCAATCGGTGCAGTCAGCGCAGTCGGAGCAGTGCGTGCGCACCCCACGCGCGCGACCCCCACTGCACCCCACTCCCGGGAGTGCCGACCGCAGCGCCCGTCTCCATCCGTCGATGTGCTGGAATGCCGCGCCCGCGCGAGCCGAGGCCTCATCGGGGTCGTGTGTCACGTCTACTGAAGTAGAGTTGACACCGCAGGTCAGAGGCGTGACGCTGTCCCTATGCGAGTCGTCGGATACGTCCGTGTCAGCACCCGTGAGCAGGCCGAGCACGGTCTCGGGCTGGACGTGCAGGAACGGTCGATCCGGAAGTGGGCCAAGGCCAACGGGCATCGCCTCGTGGCCATCCATGCCGACGCCGGCGTCTCCGGCAGTAACGGCGTCGAGGACCGCATCGGGCTACCCCTCGTGCTCGAGGCGGTGCGTGACGGCCAGGTCGACGCGCTGGTCGTCGCTCGCCTCGACCGTCTGGCCCGTGCCCTCACCGTGCAGGAAGCGACCCTCGCGGCGGTGTGGCGCATGGGCGGGCGGCTCTTCACCGTCGACTCCGGCGAGGTGCTGCCCGACGATCCCGACGACCCGATGCGCACCGCGATGCGGCAGATGGTCGGCGTGTTCTCCGAGCTGGAGCGGCGCATGGTCGTCAAGCGGCTCCGCGATGGTCGGCGCAGGAAGGCCGAGCTCGGCGGGTTCGCGTTCGGTTCCCCGTCCTACGGGCAGCGGGCCGAGGCCGGCGTCCTCGTCGATGACGAGCGGGAGGCTGCGGCACTGTCCCGGATTCGGGAGCTGCACGAAGAAGGGGCCAGCCTGCGGGCGATGGCTGCCACCCTCACCACGGAGGGGCACCGGCCCAAGCGGTCGGACCGCTGGCACCCTCAGTCGTTGGCACGGATCGTCGCTCGCCTCTGACCTAGGCCTGACCGGCGCCGTCTCGGCGGTGCTCGCATGAGCGCCATGCAGGACCCGACCCTGGCCGCGGTGTGGTCGGCGGCTGTGGTGCACGCCCGGGCGTCGCTGGTCGCGGTCGATGCCGGGGAGCTGCGTGCGTCGGCGCGGCAGGTGGAGATCTGGCGGGCCACGATCGCCAAGGCTGTGGCGTGGGGGCTGGCATGTGGCCCGGGCTGCGTCACCTGCGGTGGCCTCGGTCAGGTCGACGACGGTGACCGGCTGTGCCCGGAGCGTCGGGGCGGTGCAGCGTGAGGCAGGCAGACGTGCAGCGGAAGCTCTGGGACCAGGCGCAGACCGTGGCCCGCGGGCGGCTGGCCCGCATTGAGCGCGGCGAGACGTCGGCGCCCGAGCAGGTGGTTCGCATCCTGTGGATGTTCGTCGGCCTGCCGGCGGTGCGGCGGTGACCCGCCCCGCCGTCCTCGGCCTGGACCTGTCGCTCACGTCGACGGGCATCGCCGGGGCTGGATGGGCTGACCGTCTGGTTCCACCTCGCGGTGTGGATGGGCTGCCTCGGCTGCGCTGGATCCGTGACGCCGTGCAGGACAACGTGGGCGACGAGACGGCCCTGGTCGTGGTCGAGGGCCTGGCGTACTCCCGCACCACGGGGAAGGCCGCCGAGCGGGCCGGGCTGTGGCACCTGGTCGTGGAGCGCCTGGACGGCGTGGTGCCGTGGGCGCAGGTGCCGCCGACCGCCCGGGCGAAGTACGCGACGGGCAAGGGCAACGCGGCGAAGGACGCGGTGCTCGCCGCGGTGGTGCGCCGCTTCCCCGACGTGGAGGTGACCGGCAACGACCAGGCGGATGCGCTGGTACTGGCGGCGATGGGCCTGGATCACCTGGGTCATCCACCCGTGGTCGTGCCTGCCGCGCATCGCGTGTCGCTGGGGGCGGTGGTGTGGCCGTGAGCGAGCAGGAGTGGACTCCGGCGTTCCCCGGGCAGCGTCCGCCGTTCCAACCCGGCCACGATCTGTCGACGAGGCACGGCGCGTACTCGCCGCGGCGGGTGGACCCGCTGGCAACCGAGCTCGTGGCCCTGGTCGACGCCGACCCGGCAGTGGCGTGGCTGACCGCGGCGGACCGGCCGGCGCTGTGGGCGTGGGCCCGTGCGGAGGCTCAGGTGCAGCTGCTGACGGAGTACCTCGAGCGGGCCGGGGAGGCGGCGGCGGACGGGGTCGGCGACTTGGACAACGACGCCGTGAAGTCCGCGTACCTGTTGCTGCACCGGGCGGAGGCGCGGGCGCTGTCGGGGCGGGCGCGGCTGGGCCTGGATCCGCTGTCCCGGGCGCGGCTCGGCAGGGATGTGGCGGCTACCCAGGTGGACATGGCCCGGCTGCTGTCGGATGCGCGGGACGTACAGGACGCGGCGGGCCGGGGCGGTGAGCCGTCGTGACTGTGGACGTGTCGCAGTTCCTGGAGATCGGGGCGTTCGCCGAGCAGCTGGTGGGGCAAGCCCTGTGGCCGCATCAGCTGGCGTTCGCCCGTTCGGACGCCCGCTACCGGGTGGTGTGCGCTGGCCGTCAGGTCGGCAAGTCGCGGGGCTTGGCGATCATCGCGCTGCACGCCGCGGCGACGCGCCGGAACTACAGCGTGCTGCTGGTGTCGGCGGGTGAGGTGGCGTCGCGGCGGCTGCTGGCGGAGTGCGCGACGTTGGCGACGTCGTCTCCGCTGCTGGCGGGGTCGGTGCTGGACGAGTCGAAGGGGTCGCTGACGCTGTCGAACGGGTCGGTGATCCGGTCGGTTCCGCCGTCGCAGCAGCAGATCCGCGGGTGGCCGGTGGATTTGCTGATCGTGGACGAGGCGGGGTTCATCGACACGGAGGTGTGGCGGGCGGCGGAGCCGGCGATCATCGCCCGGCCGGGGTCGCGGGTGATCCTCGCGAGCACGCCGTGGGGCAGCACGGAGCACTTCTTCAGGCTGCTGTGGCACCGCGGGATGCGGTCGCCGGATGGGCAGGTGGCGGCCTGGCACTGGCCGAGCTCGGTCAGTCCGATGGTGGATGACGTGCTACTCGAGCAGATCCGGGAGCGGGAGGCGCCGCACTACTTCGCCCGGGAGTACCTGGCTGAGTGGACGGACGACGTCGGCGCGTTCTTCACGTCGGTGGAGCTGGAGAACGCGACGAAGGACTACGGGCTGTTGCCGCCGGAGGAGGCAGTGGCGCACGGCGTGGTGCAGGTGGTGGGCGGCGTGGACTGGGGGTCGCGGAACGACGCGAACACTCTGGTGGTGCTGGGCTCGTCGTCGCCGCCCTACGACGAGCGTGGCCGGCTGCGGTATCGGGTGCTGTGGCTGGAGGAACACCACCGGATGTCGTACGACGTGTGGATCGACCGGCTGGTCGAGGTGGCCGGCATGTACCCGTTCGGGGCGTTGGCGGCGGAGACGAACGGCGTCGGGGACTACCCGACGCTGCAGCTGTCGCAGTTGCTCGCGCAGCGTGGTCACCACGTCGTGGTGCCGGTGCAGACGACAGCGAAGCTGAAGCAGGACGGGTTCGGCCTGGTGCAGCTGCTGATGCAGCAGGACCGCCTGGAGTTGCCGCCGCATCCGGGGCTGTTGCGCCAGCTGTCGGCGCTGGAGTTCGAGCGCACCGAGTCGGGGTTGATGCGGATCGCTGTGCCGGACCGGGTGGGGCATGACGACCTGGCGATGGCGTTGTGTCTGGCGGTGTTGCAGCTGGGCCGTAACGAGCTCCCTCTGCCGCCGGCCGCGGCGTGGGACGAGGACGACTGGCTCGAGGTCGACGACGAGATGCGCATCGGGGGCGGCTGGTGAACGCCGGCCTCGATCTCCTACGCCGCGTGTTCCTCGCCGACCAGGCGGCGGGTGCCCACGAGGAGGCGTGCGAGCTGTTCGCCCGCATGGCCGGTGCCCGCGGCGTGGACTACTCCCGTGGCCCGTCGCCGTGGGTGTTGCGTCTGGTTCGGCGTGCCCGCCGGATGCGGTGCGCGCACTGGCCGCGTGAGGGCTCGGAGGTGGTCTACGTGGCCGCGCACCGAGGACGGATGGAGTGCCGCGCCTGTTCGATTCGGACGGCGAGAGCGTTGGCGGGCTCGCTGGATGAGGGCCGCTGCGATCTGTGTCGTCGTTCAGTGGCCGAGCTCGAGCGGTTCGGCTTCAACGTGGGGACGCTGCTGGTCACCGGCCGGTGCTGCGCCGGGTGCCGGCCGACGGTGTACGGGGAGGCGGGGTGAACCGCCTAGGGCTGGTACTGGCGCTGCACCTTTCGCGCTCTGCGGTTGCCGCCGAGGCGTTGTCGCCACTTCGGACGCGAGTCTCGCCGTCGCGATTCAGTCTGCAGAAGGTCTTGGCGCATCGCGATGTGCACGGCGGCGATGCTCCGAACGAAGACCGCGGGAAGTTCGCCTTCCTCGACGTACTTGCGCAACGACTCGTCGAGGGTGTCGACGCGCTGACGTACTTCCGGGCTGGCTACCAGCACACACTGGGTGGTGGGAACGAGACCGATTTGTCTCAACCGCTCGTCGATGTCGTCACTGGGGTCCCCGCTCATGAGTTCGTCCCAGCCCTGGAGGAAGGCGGTGTAGATGTCGAGGCGCTTGTCGAGCAGCCAGCTGCGGTTCTCGTGGCGGCGGGTGAGCCAGCCGTTGAGAAAGGTTCCGACGAGGGTTACCAGAGCGCCCACGGCAGCACCGCCGAGGAGGGCGGCCCACACCTGAGCGGTCACGCAGCCGGACGCTACCGGTGGCCTCTGACAGGAGCTCGCTGATGGACACCGCGGGTCGGGCGCCGCTGTCCTCTCCCGGGCGTCGTCGTCCGCGGCCTGCGCCGGTGACCGGCCCGGCGGCCTGGGTGCTGACGGTGTTCCTCCGCAAGCAGGGCTTGACGGAGTGGCTGCCCGGGGTGATGCCGAACCTGACTGCGGTGGAGCGGGAGCAGCTGATGGAGGCGCTCATGGACCTCGAGCAGACCGCGGAGGACTACAAGGCGTGGCGGGCTTCCGACCTCGGTAGCTCGGTAGTGGTCGACTCGGAAGTGGCGGCAGGGTTGCCGCATGAGATCAGCGTGCGTGATGCGGCCGGGGTGCTCGGCGTGAGTGACCGGCGGGTGCGGCAGATGTGTGAGTCGGGCGAGCTGGAGGCGCGCAAGCCCGGCTGGTCGTGGCTGGTGGACCGGTCCTCGGTGGAGCTGTACGGGCGGGGTGCGGCATGAACGGCGACCTCGGCCTGGACAACGCCGTGGCCTACGCCTTCGGCCGTACCACAGGGCAGACCAAGAGCCAGGAATCCAGCTCCGGCGGGTGGCGCACCGGGCCGCCGGGGGTGATGACGGAGTCCGAGTTCACGGCGCGCTTCGGCGCCTCGTTGCCCCTCATGCACACCCACGTGCAGTGGCAGGAGGCCCAGCGTCGGCGAGCGGCCGTCGAGGAGACCGATCGTCAGATCGCCGAGGAGCAGCGGCTGTTGCGTCTCGCCGCGGATCACGGCTGGGACTGGGTGCGTTCGAACACGACCGGCGAGGTGGCGAAGGTCGCGGAGTCGGTGCGGTCGCGGCTGCCCGGGTCGACCGGCGCGGAGCTGCGGGAGTCCGCCGGGTCGGCACTGCTGGACGCCGGCCTGCGGGTGCGGCTGCAGGAGACGACGACGGTGCGCCCGAAGCCGCTGACGGGCCGGAAGATCGAGGTCACGATCATCAGCCCGGGCATGGGGAGCTCGGGGCTGTACACGGCGGACGTGCTCGAGGCCGCCGCACGCGACAAGGTCTTCCCGAGGGGGCTCGCTCTCTTTCTGGACCACCCGACGTCGCAGGAGCAGCGAGACCGGCCGGAGCGGTCGGTGCGGGACCTGGCTGGCCGGCTCACTACCGATGCCCGTTGGACGGGCGCCGCGCTCGTCGCCGAGGCGGAGGTGCTGCCGACGCACGCCGCGCTGATCGCGGCCCTGGAGGGCATCGCGGGCATGTCGATCCGCGCCCAGGGCGACGTGGAGATGGCCGACGTCGACGGCCACCGCGTCCGGAAGATCACTCGGCTGATGGCGGCGGAGTCGGTCGACTTCGTCACGCGCGCCGGCCGTGGCGGCTCGTTCCGGGTGCTGGAGTCGGAGCGCCCGCGATGGGGATCGTGAAGACGGTGGCGGCGGCGATCCGATCCCGGAAGAGCGCCGCGAGTGAGGTCGCCCGCCTCGAGCGGCTGGTCGCCTCGTGGGAGGACGACGCCGAGCGCACCACGACCGAGCTCGCAGCGCTGGAGGCCTCGGCCAGCGCGGTGGTGCACGCCGAGGACCCGCGTGCCGCCGCCCGTGAAGCGGCGGGCAAGGCCATGGAGTTGCGGTTCCTGATCGACGGGGCCCGTGCGGCGGCGGAGACGAGCCGCCTGCAGCTGCGGGACGCCCGCGAGGAGCTGGCCCTGGCGCAGGCTGCAGAGAAGCGCCAGGAGGCCGCGAAGCTCACTGCGGAGGCCGACGAGCTGCAGGGCAAGGTCGACGAGCTGTTGCGGCAGCTGACCGAGCTGGACGGCGCCACGTACGTGCCAGAGCCAGCGCTCGACTACGAAGATCGTCTGGACGTCATGGCCCGCGACGGCCGTTACACCTACCCCACGCGGCCACGCTCCGATGTTCTGCGGGACGAGGCCTCGGCCCTGCTGGCCGAGGCCGAGCAGATGGAGCGGCCAGTGGTCGAGGAGCGGCGGGACCGGGCCGAGCGCGAGGCGCCGGTGGTGCCGTCGGCCTCGATCAGCGTGCCGAAGTGGGACGACATCGACGGCATGAGTCAGGTGAGCTGCTCGGTGAGCAACGGCACCGGGTCGGCGACCTTCGAAGTGTTCCTGGGTGCCGCTGGCAACGAGGTCGTGACGCTGCCCGACGCCCAGGGTCGGCGTACCTGGGCCCGGCGCGTGAAGCTGCAGGCCGGTGGTGGCAGCGCGGTGATCCGCTGCAACGGCCAGGTGCTGGCCGAGGAGCACCGCCCCGGCACCTTGATGAACGACGGCGTGGCCCGCTGGTGGGTCGACGCCACCCGCTGCCCGGGCTGTCGGCAGCTCGCGCCAGTCACGAAGCGAGCCCCCAGTCCGACGTCGAAGAGGACGGACGGCGCGGTGCTGGCCATCGCCTGCCAGCGCGGTTGTGAGATCCGTTCGCGGGACCTGGCTGCACAGGGCCAGCGGTGATCTTGGTGCCGGTGGCGTCAACGTCACCCGCAGCGGCCGGGCATTCGCGCTCGCGGGATCCAAGGTGGCCACCAACAGCCCCTGCCCTCCTTGGGGCGGCCACCTGCGCCACCGGCACCCACTTCGACGGCGAGGAGCCGACATGACCCGCTGGGAGTACCGGCACACACCGGCGGCCACGCCACTGGGCGAGCTGAACGCGCTCGGCGCGGACGGCTGGGAAGTCGTCGGCCCGCGTGAGCTGACCGAGCAGGTCGGCGGAGGGCGGCGGACCGAGGAGCACGTGCTGCTGCTGCGCCGGCCCGCGCCGACCTCCACCGGGATGGTGACCGGTGACTGACTCCGGGCGGCAGGCCGGCGTGACGCGACCGCGCCGGCTGCCGTCCGGCCTGGCGGTGATCTGATGCCCGCGAGAGTGCTCGAGACGGTCTTGGTCGGTCGGAACATGCTCAGCCCCGTCCTGGCTCAGGCGGGCCGCGATGTCACGGCTTTCAACAGCACGGTGGCCGGGTCGCAGGCGAAGGCCGCTGCGGCTGCATCGTCGGGGGCGGTGACGCAGGACGCCGCGTCGGCCCGTGTGGCGTCCTCGAACGCCCGGGCCGCCACGTCGGCGAGCTCGTCGGCGGTCACGCAGGCCCGTGCTCACACCACCGCCGCACAGTCCGCCACTCTCAACGCCCGCGTGCAGCAGTCAGCCAACAACGCACTCGCCGCGTCCAACGGGATGCTTGGCGCGTCCCTCTCACCACTCCAAAAGGGGCTTGGCGCGGTCGGCCTCGCCCTGGGCTACGCAGGGTTTCGCGGCATGGAGTTCGACTCGGCCATGTCGCAGGTGCAGGCCGCGACCATGGCCACCGCCGGCGACATGGATCGTCTGCGCGATGCGGCGATCGAGCAGGGCGCGAAGACCAAGTACTCCTCCGAGGAGGCCGCCCAAGGCATCACCGAGATGGCGAAGGCCGGCGTCTCCACCGCCGACATCATGGGCGGCGGCTTGGCCGGCGCCCTGAACCTGGCGGCGGCCGGTGAACTCGACGTCGGTACCGCGGCGGAGATCGCCGCGACCCAACTGACCGTGTTCGGGTTGCGCGGCGACCAGGTGAACCACGTCGCCGACCTGCTGGCCGCCGGGGCCGGGAAGGCGCAGGGGTCGGTCATGGACATGGCGCTGGCCCTCAACTACGCCGGGCTTCCGGCCAAGGGTTTGGGGCTGTCGATCGAGGAGACCACCGGCGCGATCGGCCTGTTCGCCTCCCAGGGCTTGGTCGGAGAGAAGGCCGGCACCGCGTTCCGCGGGGTGCTGGTGTCGATGGCCAACCCGGCGGCGAAGACCCGCGAGCTGATGGACGAGCTGAACCTGTCGTTCTTCGACACCCGCGGCGAGTTCATCGGCATGGACGGCGTCGCCGGGCAGCTGCAGTCCCGCCTGGGCGGGCTGACGGTGGAGACCCGTAACCAGGCGCTGGCGCAGATCTTCGGCAACGAGGGGCTGGCCGCCGCGCAGGCCCTGTACACCGGCGGTGCGGCCGGGGTGCAGCAGTGGGCCCGCAACGTGGACGACGCCGGCTACGCGGCCCGGCAGGCGGCGATCAACCAGGACAACCTGCGCGGCGACCTGGAGAAGCTGGGTGGCGCCTTCGACTCGGTGATGACGACGATCGGTGGCGGGGTGCAGGGTCCGCTGCGGGACCTGACGCAGGCCCTGACGTGGGTGGTGGAGACCGGCGGCGACGTCGTCGGATTCGTCCAGTCCCTGCCCGGCCCGCTGCAGGCCGCGGCGGCGGCGATCGCAGTGCTGCTGATCGCCAACGGCCCGGCGGCGGGCGCGCTGGCGAGGACCGGGGACGCACTCTCCGGCTTGGCTGCACGGGCCAGCGGCGCCGTCACCTCCCTGGCCGGCTTGAAGGGGGCCGGGGCCGGGCTGGTCGGTGCGCTGGGCGGCCCGGTGGGCATCGCGATCGGGGCGTCAACCGTCTCCATCGGCTACATGATCAAGGGCCTGGTCACCATGGGTGAGGCCACCGTCGACACGGCCGGCTACCAGGAGCAGCTCGCCACCGCGCTGCAGCAGTCCACCGGTGCGATCGATGAGAACGTGCGGGCGCTGGCGGCGAAGCAGGCCGCCGAGGTCGAGATCTCCTCGGACACGAGCCTGCTGGACTACGCGTCCCGCGCCGGGGTGGAACTGAACCTGGTCACCGACGCACTGTTGGGCAACAAGGCCGCGGCGGCGGCCGTGGCCGAGCAGTTGGACGCCTACGTCGAGGCGCATTCGCTGGCGGCGATCGCCCGCGGCGAGGACGCGGGCACGATCGCCGGTTGGACGGAGGCCAACAACAAGGCGAAGGACGCCATCGGCCAACTGGTGCCGGTCCTCGGCGACGCGCAGACCAAGAACGCGCAGCTCGCCGAGGCCACCGCCGAGTCCGGCGCGGCGATGGGAGAGTCGACCACTGCGGTGCGGGACTTCGGCGCCGAGGCGTCGGAGGCCAACAGTGCCGTGGACGCGCTCAAGGCCGGGCTGGACGCGCTGACCGGCACCACGGTCACCATGCACGAGGCGGAGATGCAGCTCGGGGCGGCCATCGCGTCCGCGACCGGCGCGCTGGAGAACAAGCACGGCGCCGTGCTCAACGCCGACGGCAGCCTCAACGCCTACTCGGAGTCCGGGCGGGCAGCCAGCGACGTGCTGCTGGACATCCGCAACAGCGGCAACCAGCTCATTTCCACCCTGATCCAGCAGGGCGCCACCGAGGACGAGGTCCGCGCCGCCGACGCCCGGCTGCGGCAGTCGTTCATCGATACCGCCGTGAAGATGGGCGCCAGCGAGATGGCGGCACTGGACCTGGCGAATCAGATCCTCGGCATCCCGGCGGAGCGCGAGACGCGGATCCTGGCCGACACGGGCCCGGCCGAGCGCGCCATCGCGGAGTTCACCGGGAAGATCATGCGGAGCGGCAACACGACCGTCGCCGTCTCCGGCTTCGGCCTCCAGGGCGGCACGCGGCTCAACAACGCCGACGGCAACCTGGTGCAGTTCTACCGTGACGGTGGGCTCCGCCCGATGGCCGCCGACGTGGCGACCGTCGTCCCGCCGAACACCTGGCGCGTCGTCGGCGATCGGCCCGTCGGGGATGAGGCGTTCATCCCGATCAACAAGTCGGCGCGCTCGGAGAAGGTCCTTGCGGAGACGGCCGCCCGCATGGGCTACGAGCTGGCCCCGGCGACCGTCTACAACGCTTTCGGTGGGGTCTACGACTCCTACACCGTCCCCATCTCGCTCGACCACGCCGGATCCAGCGGCTTCCTGAACGCGATCCGCGAGTCCCTCACTGCGGGCACGGCCGGGTCGGACCCGATCGCCGGCTCCGGCTGGCAGCCGATCTGGAACTACGTGAAGGCCCGCGTGCCGCTGGCCCGCATCAACTCCACGTACCGCGCAGGCGACCCGGGACGGCACGGGCGGGGGCTCGCGGTCGACTTCGGCTACGGGTCGGGCCCGGGCGGGGCTGGCTCAGCGGGGCTGGCGCTGATCAACCGGGTGCTACACGACGGTATGGGTCGGAACCTTGCCGAGCTCATCTACACGGGCATCGGGGATGACCGCCCGGACCTGCGCATGGGCCGGCCGCACCGGTACTCGGCGGCCGTAAACCGCGGCCACACCAACCATGTGCACGCCGCCCGCGAACACGGAGGGCCGGTGTGGGCAGGCCAGAACGTCCTAGTCGGCGAGGGCGGCCCGGAGATCGTGCACATGACCGGCCCCGGCACCGTCATCCCGGCCGACCGCACCGCCACCATGCTCGCCCCCGCATCCATGCCCGGCTACGGGGCGGCGGGCGGCGGGCCGGTGACGGCGGTCATCGACTACAAGAAGTTGGCCGACGCTCTCGGTCCGCGCAGCCTCATCGGCGGCAACGTCACCTTCCCGCCGTCGGATAGGCGGGTGGCGCACGAGGCCATCAGCGAGCTGTGGCACCGACTCCGGGTGTTGGACAACGGCGGCCGATACACGGGGGTGGGGGCGTGACCGAGCCCCTCACCGAGGGCCAGTTCGAGTTGTCGGCGGCCGCCGCTACGGTTCGGCCATGGCAGTGAACTTGACACCAGGGCAGGCGGCAGCGCTGACCCTCGCCGCCAGCCGCCGGGCTTACCAGCTCCTCCGTCACATGGACCTGGGTGAAGGCGAGGCCGCGGCCCGCCTGCTCATCAACGTCGAGGCCCGAGATGAGTGGCTGGCCCTCGGCAAGGCACTGAAGGCCCAGCAGACCGCGGCCGCCGAGGAGCTCGAACCGGCCGACCAACACGCCTGCGCCCTGATGCAGGCGGAGCTACACGAACGCTGCCTGGCCACGAACGGCGAGCAGGTGGCCCTCGCCGACTGGATCTTCACCTCGGCGAAGCTCGCAGTCGCGCTGAAGAGGAAGGCCGAACCCGACCAGGTTGCCCGGCTCGCCTTCTACGAGTCCCGCGCCCGGATGGTGTTCGAGGCCGAGGAACCCGGCTCCCGCATGCGACGCAAGCTCGAGGAACCTCGACCGCCGTCGGGAAGCTGAACGATCCGTGTCAGCGATCTGCGACGACCCGAGGCCGGGAAGTAGTCCTGCGTGTCCTCGAAGGCGCCCAACGTGCCGAACGCCATCAGGCCGGCCGCAGCGGCGATGGTGGTCAGCGAGGCGAGCAGCTTTCGGGCGAGCGTCACGGGAAGGATCTTGCAGACTTGCCCTCACCCTCGGTGATCATCGCGCCGATGCGTCGCCTGATCAGAGGACGGGGTTCACCCGGTCGTGGCCCAAGGTCGTGACTCACCGCTCAGGGGCCCCACCCGTACCGGCTACTCCGGGCGGACGGGGGCCGTTCTGTCGTCTCCAGGCCTAGGCGACGCACTGCTGGACGAACATCTCCTCGCTCAGCTCGCGGTCGGACAGCGCGGCCATCGTCGGGCCCATTGCAGAGGAACGACGCATCGTCCACCGTGACCGAGAAGAGGACCAGCGACTCGGGCCGGATCGAGTCCGGCACCTCCGGACCCCAGAAGACCGGCGCGAAGCTGGTCGCCAGGTCGTAGGCCAGCTCAGGCACGTACCTGTCGGTGCTGTAGGTGGACGTCACTGCGAGTACCAGGGTCCGGGCCGGCTGATCGAATCGGAAGTCTGTCTGCGCCTCGACCAGCATGTTCGACTTGACGAGCTGCGCCGATAGCGCATCGCCACTCTCCGCGATGGTCTGCGCTGTGACCGTCGCGACGAAGCCCGCCTCGTCCTCCGGCGACATGGTGAACGTGGAGGGGGCCGGCGTGGGCGTCGTCCGAGTGGCCTTCGGCGGCGTCGTCCGAGTGGCCGACGCGGCGGTGGTTTCCGAAGAGGCATCCGCCTGCGTTTCCGCGGCCTCTCCTCCGCCGCAAGCCGTGAGGGCCGCCAGTGCGGCGCACAGGGCCAGGAGCTTCCGCATGAGCACCTCGTTCTCGTAGGTGGACGGCACCGTACCGGAAGGGGCCACCTCCGGCGCGCCTCTACCGCCCCGGCTTCCTCCCGTGACGTAATCGCGATGTGGCTCAGTGTGAAGCCCGGCTCGGGCAGGTCTGCGGCATCCCCTCGGCGACGCAGGCGGCGTGGTCTGCGCTGGCCGCGGTGCTGGCGGTGGATGGTCCCGCACCATGCGAGGAAGGCGACCCGGCCGCGTGGTGGCCGGCCCACGGCGACGACCCGGACGACGTCGCGCTCGCGGTGCGCTGCTGCGCAGATTGCCCGGCCCGCGTCGAGTGCCTGGCCTTCGCCCTGGCCGCCGACGAGCGGGACGGCATCTGGGGCGGGCTGGACCGGGCGCAACGCCTCGCACTCGCTCGTCCCATGGCCGCCTGACGCGACAGGACCCCCAGCCCGGGGCCTCGGGTGGGGGTCCTGTCCGTGTGCCGCCGGGTCAGCTCGTGGGCTTGACCATCTCGGTCAGCGCTTCGGCCAGTGCGCGCCTGCGCTCCTGCTCGGACATGCCAACGCGAATCCCGATGATGTTCGCTTCCCGGAAGATCGTCCAGTCGCGGCCGTGGAGCCCGCTCGGCAGTTCGATGATGTCCACACCGAAGATGCGGTACTGGTGGCACGGGCGCTCGATAGTGTTGATCATGGGTCTCTCGCCTTTCTGAGGATGGTGAGGGATCAAGGCCTCGGTCTGGCGTTCACGCGCCAGCCGGGGCCGCCTTCGTCACGGCCTGTACCGCGACGCCTTCGTACCGTACGTCCCTCTGCCCGGTGATCGCTCACCGGCGAGGGGTGTGCCTCGCCTCAGCCGGTCGGCGGAGACGGAGTCTGTGGGGTGGGCGGGTTCGCCGGGTCGATGGCGCGCCCCGTGTTCGGGTCGATCGGCGCCCACCCGGAGCCCATGCAGCGGCGCACGGTGTTCGCCGGGTCAGCGTGCGTCCGCAGCGTGCCGTCGGTCTTCACCGGCCGGACGGTGCGGCACACGGCACAGAGACCGCGGGGAAGTCGCTTGGTGTGGGGCACGGGGGAAGCCTGGCAATTGCGGTGCCGGTCGTCTTCCTGGTCCTGCCGGTCACCGTTCTCTTCGCCCTGTTCCCGGGGCTGATCAGCATCGTCTCGCTGGCCCGATGAGCCCGCGGGACCGACAGGAAGGACGCCGAATGCGCGCCCACAGGTACCTCACCTCCGCACTGACCGCGCTCGCGGCACGGGTGAAGGGCGAGGATCCCGAGCGGGGCGACGTCCCGGGCTGGGTCATGATCACGGTGATGACGGCGGCGCTCGTGCTCGCCATCCTCATCCCGTTCCGCGAGGCGATCGTGGACGCGGTGACCAACGCGCTCACCTCCGTCACGACCGGTGGCTGACGAAGGACCTCACTGCCCCCCACCGCTCGCACGCTCGCGGCGGTTCCCTGCAGCGAGGCCGTTCCATCACCACACGGACGGGGACGACGGCGAGCGGGGCAGCGCCGTCGTCGACTTCGTCATGGTCTCGATGCTGATCGTGGCCCTGCTGCTCGCGGTGCTGCAGGTGGCGGTCTACGTGCACGTGCGCAACGTGGTGACGGCGAGCGCGCAGGACGGCGCCCGCTATGCCGCCAACGCCGACGTCGACTCCTCTGCCGGGGCGCCGCGGACGGTCGAGGTGGTCGCGCGGGCGACGTCGGTGCAGACGGCCGAGGGGCTCGCCTGCACGTCGGCCGAGGAGGTGGACCCGAGCGGGCTGACCCTGGTGGTGGTCCGCTGCACCGGTGCGGTGCCGTCGCTGCTGGCGGTGCTGGGCAACCTGCTGCCGCTGGAAGTCACCGGCCGCGCGGTCAAGGAGGCGGCGTGACGTGGCTGCGCCGCCGGCTGGCCGGTGAGGACGGGTCAGCGCTCGTCGAGTTCGTCTTCATCGCGCTGGTCGTCTTCGTGCCGCTGATCTACATCGTCGCCGGGTTCTCGGCGGTGCAGCGCGGCGTCTTCGCGTCCACCGCGGCGGCCCGGGAGGCCGGCCGGGCGATAGCGACCGCGCCGGACCCGGGAACCGGTCAGGAGCGGGCACTGCGGGCGGCGGAACTCGCCGTCGAGGACCAGTCGGTCGACGTCACCGACCTGCGGCTGGCTTACGCGCCGGCGGGCGCCGACTGCGACGCGGCGGGCGGCTACTCGCCGACGCTGACGCCGGGGGAGGAGTTCTCCGTCTGCGTCACGGTGACCGTGCGGATCCCACTGCTGCCGGAGTTCGTCGACGCCAACACCGCGACCGGCCAGTTCGTCGTCGAGCGGGACCGCTACGTCGACGGCTGAACGTCGCGCCGCGGACGGCCACGCGTTCCGCCACGGCGACCCGGGGGGATCCTGGCGAAATGGCCCAGCTGCCGCCCGAGGACCTGCCGCCCCCACCGCACCCGACGTCCGAGGTCGAGGCGCTCGTGGCGGCGGGCCCGCCCGGTCCCGACAACCCGGTGACCGTCGGTGCGGTCTTCTGGACGGCGGTGACCGAACCGGACGGCCCTGACCTGACCATCCTCAGCGTCGTCGTCACCCCGGAGAGCTGGCCCGGGTGGGGCGACTTCACCAGGGCCGCCGCCCTGCTGCCCGGGTACGGCATGGCGCACGAGGCGACGCCCTCCGTGGACGACCCGGACGTCGTCTACGTCCGGTACCTGCGCGACGCGGGGGAGATGCATCGCGTCCCCTCGGACACGGTCCTCGTCGGCGACATCCTCATCGCGACCCTCGTGCGCCGCCCCCGCCTCGGTGGCTGGCGGGTGCACGCCCTGGGCGACTACGTCCGGCCGGAGCGGGTTCCGCACGACCGCTGAGCCGGCTCGCCATGATCCGGGTCCGGAACGGCGACCACTCGCTGACGCCCCGTTATGCCGGGCACCGTCCATTAGCCCGGCCGGGTGACGCGCGTTGGGTCCGCGCGGTCGCGCCCTTACGTTGCGCTCATGGTCACCCGCAGGCCCACGTGGCTCCGCCTGACCATTCTTCTGGCGGCCGCGTCCGCAGGGTGCACGCAGTCGGTCGCCGAGATGCCCGTGTCGCACCGCGGCGACGTGGCGGTGCCGTCGTACGCCGGCGTCGCGGGCGCCCCGCCCTACTGTGCCCGTCTCGCCGGGTCGACGGCTCTCCCGGGCATCCCCACGGCCGTCGGGCTGCTGGCCGGTGACCCGGGGAACGTCGAGGCGGAGGTCGACCTCACCGCCGCCATCGACGAGCTCCGGGCAGTGCTCGACGACGTCCGGCCCGCACTCGACGATGCGGTGGGCGAGCTGGTGGCGGCCCTGACCGCGGCTCGTGACCAGGGACTGACCGAGGCGGTCCGCGACGACATCAGCGCCGGCCTCGACGAGCTGGGCACACTCGTCCAGCCGGCGTGCGGGTTCCCGACGTGAGGCGTCTCCCGGTCGTCCTGGCGGGCGTGGTCGCGGTGGGCGTCCTGCAGACCTGGGCCCCGGCTCCGGCGACCGCGGGGCCGGCACTCGAACTCTGCACCCTCGACACCTCCCGAGGCGGCGTCCCGGCCACGTTCGTCCTCGACGCGTGCGCCGACCCGACCTCGCTCAGCGTGCGCAACTCCCTCGACGTCCCTGTGGTGGTGCGAGCCGGCGGCAACCTCGGGTTCCCTCTCGTCGTCCACCGGGACGACTCCACCGTCGCGGGCGTGCTCTCCCGGATGGTCAGCACCGGCACCCTGCTCATGCCTGGCGACGTCGTCCGCTGGCCGTTGGGTGCGGCAGCGGCGGAGCTCGCGGTCGAGCCGCTGGCGGCCGCGGCGGCACCCGCGGTGGTGGAAACCCTGGCCCGTTTCCTGCCGGACGGCGACGCCCCGCAGGCCGAGGCGTCGATCGCGGCGTTCGCCGACGTCGTCGAGGCGGTCTCCCGGGCGGTGGACGAGCGGGTGGACTGCGCCGCCGGCAAGAACTTCCTCCGCACGGCCGCCTGCGACGTCGCCGCGTCGGCCGCCATCGGACGGGCCGTCTTCCTGCACCTGCCACGCGGGACGGCGAGCGAGGTCCGCGCGTCGCTGTCCGACCCGCTGCAGTGGGCTGCCTGGCATGCGACCGCGGCCGCCGACGGTCGAGTGCTCGACGGCCGGGAGTTGCGCCTGGCGCAGCTTCCGATCCCGATCCCGCCCCCGCCGCCGCCGCCTCCGGCTCCCGAGCCCCCGCAGGCGCCCGGGCCCGCCCGGGCGCCTGCGCCGGCACGGACCCCTGCGCCGGCCCTCGCAGCTACCGTCCCCGCGACGCCTGTTCCCGCGACGCCTGTTCCCGCGACGCCTGTTCCCGCCCAGCCGCCGGTGGCCGCCCCCCTACCGGCCCCGCCTGTCGTGCAGCAGCCGGTGGACGACGGATGGGCCGAGGTCGAGGAGTGGTTGCGTGCCGCCGCCGAGCGCGAGAGGCAGGAACGGGAAGACGAGGCGGACGACCGGGACGAGGACCGGGACGAGGACCGGGGCAACGGTCGGGGGAAGGGCCGGGGGAACGGGCGCGGAGACGACTGAGCTCAGGCGCCGCGCTCGGTCTCGGCCTGCGTGACCCCGCGCAGGGCGGTCAGCAGCGCCTGGTCGGAGGTGTCGCCGCGCTCGAGCGCCGCCCGGGCCGGCCCGGGGAGCAGGTCGAGGTCCACGGTCTCCAGCCAGACGACGTCGTCGCCGTTGCGCCGCCCCACCTGCATGCCCTCGCCGTCCTGCCGGATGACGTACTGCTCGCTGTCGATCTGGATCGTCATGTCGTCGGTCATGCCCGGCACCTACCCGTGCGGGCCGAGGTTCCACGCCCGGATCTCCTCCGGTGAGGATGACGGCGTGGACGAGGAGTGCTGCGAGGTCGTCGTCACGGCCGCGGATGCCGCCTGGCTGGCCGGCTTCACCCGCACGCTCGTGGAGGAGCGCCTGGCCGCCTGCGGTCACCTGCTGGACGCGATCCGGTCGGTCTACCGCTGGCAGGGGAAGGTCGAGGACGAGCCCGAGGCCAGGGTGGCGCTGCACACCCGGCTGTCGCTGGTGCCGGCGATCACCGCCCGTGCCGTCGAGCTGCACCCGTACGAGGTCCCGTGCGTCATCGCGATGCCACTCCTGGCCGGCAACCCGGCGTACCTCCGGTGGATCACCGAGGAGACGCGGTCACCATGAGACGCCGAGGATGCCGGCTCCTCCTTTTCGGGTAGGGCCGCCTCAGCAGGCTGTGCCCGCGGTCACTCCTGCCGATGGAACCAGTAGGACGCCGTCGGACGCGTCCGCGATCACCGGGGGAGACGTGCGACGAGACGGACCGGGCAAGCCCGAGCTGCCCCTGGACGTGCACCGTCACGCGGGTGCCTCCGATCGCGACGCCGTCCTCGTGGAGGCGGTGCTGGACGCCGTGCCGTCGCCGACGTGCCTCCTCGACCCCGAAGGACGGATGCTGCTGGGGAACCAGGCCTGGACCACGCGGTCCAGGACCTACGCGGACCTCCGCTTCCAGGTCGGCATCGGAGCCAACTACTACGACATGGCGCTCAGCCTGCGCGACGACGCGGTCTCCCGGGCCATGGTCGCCTCCCTCCAGGAACTGGCGCGAGGCGAACGCGACGAGGTCTCGCTCGACTACTCGTTCCCCCACCCCCTCGGAGGAACACGCTGGTTCCACGTGCACGGCTCCCGCGTCGACCAGGCGGGGCACGTCGTCGTCACGCACACCGACATCACCTCCCGCGTGCAGGCCGAGCAAGCCGCGACCTGGCGGGCCCGCCACGACCACCTCACCGAGCTCCCCAACCGGGCGCACCTGCACGAGCTGATCGACGCCGAGCTGCGCAACCCCGACCTGACGCCGGTGGCGGTGCTCTTCCTCGACGTGGACGGGTTCAAGGACGTCAACGACTCCCTCGGTCACGAGCTGGGCGACCAGTTGCTCCGGCAGCTGGCCGACCGGCTCATCGCCGGGACCCGTGGCCAGGACACCGTGGGCCGGCTCGGTGGTGACGAGTTCGTCGTCCTCTGCCGGGATTGCGACGCGGACGGCGCGGAGATCTTGGCCCAGCGCTGCCAGGCCATCTTCGAGCAACCCTTCGAGCTCGCCGGCCGCAGCGTGCGGCTCAGCGCGAGCATCGGCATCGCCGGTGCCGGCAGTCCGCGACCGGCCATGGTGCGCTCGACCGATCTCGTGCGCGACGCAGACCTGGCGATGTACGCCGCCAAGGCGGCCGGCCGGAACCGGATCCACGTGTTCAGCGCCGACCTGCGCACCGCCGTGCAGCGGAAGGTCCAGCTCGCCGGCGAGTTGCGCGATGCCATCGACGGCAACCAGCTCGTCCTCCACTACCAGCCCGTCCTCGACCTGCCGAGCGGCGAGGTCGCGGGAGCGGAGGCGCTGGTTCGCTGGCAGCACCCCGAGCGCGGCCTGGTCGGGCCCTGCGAGTTCATCCCGGTGGCCGAGCAGTCCGAGCTGATCGGTCCGTTGACCCGCTGGGTGCTGGGCGAGGCGACCCGCCAGGCCGCGGAATGGGTACGGCGGGGCTTTCCTCTCCTGTGGGGCGTCAACATCAGTCCCGCGGCGCTGGCTGCCGGCACCCTCGTGCGCGACGTCGCGGAGGCGCTCGCCGCCTCGGGGCTGGCGCCCGAGCACCTGATCGTCGAGCTGACGGAGAGCTGCGTGGCCGAGGACGCCGAACGGGCCGCGGCCCAGCTCGCCGCCCTGCGCCGGTCGGGGGTGGAGGTCGCGATCGACGACTTCGGTACCGGCTACTCCTCGCTCGGCCAGCTGGTGAACATCCCGGCCGGCGTGCTGAAGATCGACCGCAGCCTGGTGGTCGGAGCCCCGGACCGCCCGAGCCAGTCGACGGCGGCGATCGCGGCCGTCGTGGGGCTGGCCAGGGCCTGCGGCATGCGCAGCCTCGCCGAGGGCGTCGAGACCGCGGAGCAGCTCGCGCTCGCCACGGAACTGGGCTGCACGTACGCGCAGGGATTCCACATCGCCAGCCCGATGCCGGCCGAGCAGCTGACGAGCTGGCTGGCGACCCGCCGCTCCGCCCGCGCCGGCAGGGCCGCACTGGGCAGCGCCACGGCGGCGGCACCGCGGCGCTGATCGGACGTCAGCCGGGTTCGCCGCGGGCCTTGCGTCGCACGATCACCACGATGTCGACGGCGGCGACCGCCCCCAGCACGAGGAGCACGACGCCCGGCCACGTCGGGAGGTCGGTGGCCAGCCAGGCGAGACCGCCGGCGATGCAGACCACGAGGCCGAAGACGGCCAGCACCAGCCGGAGCGTGAGCGCCGACTGGGCCGGTCGCGCGCCGGCGAACCCCGCCGTGGGGTCGTGGTAGTCGGGTAGCCCGCGTTCGTATTCAGGCTGCGAGCGGGGCTTTTGTGGATCGGTCATGCCACGGATGCCTACCCCGGCGAGGGGCGCACTACCCTGGCTAGACGTGGCTGCCGACTTCTCCGTCGTACTCGACGAGCTCAACACGACCCTGAAGTCGATCGAGGCCGTCCTGCGCATCGACGACATGCGCAACGAGATCGCCGACCTCGAGCAGCAGGCCGCCGCGCCGGATCTCTGGAACGACGTCGAGGCCGCCCAGGCGCTCACCTCGCGCCTCTCCTACCTGCAGGGAGATCTGCGCCGGGTGGAGGAGCTGCGCAGCCGCCTCGACGACGTCGCCCTGATGCACGAGATGGCGGAGGAGGAGGGCGACGAGGCCACCACCGCCGAGACCGAGCGCGAGCTCGCCAGCATCCGCACCGTCATCGACGAGCTCGAGGTCCGCACCCTGCTCAACGGCGAGTACGACTCCCGCGAGGCCCTGGTGACGATCCGGTCGGAGGCCGGCGGCGTCGACGCGGCCGACTTCGCCGAGATGCTGATGCGCATGTACCTGCGGTGGGCCGAGCGCCACAAGTACCCGACCGAGGTCTACGACGTCAGCTACGCCGAGGAGGCCGGCATCAAGTCGGCCACCTTCGCCGTCAAGGTGCCCTACGCCTACGGCACCCTCTCGGTCGAGCAGGGCACCCACCGGCTGGTGCGCATCTCGCCGTTCGACAACCAGGGCCGCCGGCAGACCTCCTTCGCCGGGGTGGAGGTGCTGCCCGTCGTCGAGCAGACCGACCACGTCGACATCCCCGAGAACGAGATCCGGGTCGACGTCTTCCGGTCGTCGGGTCCGGGCGGGCAGAGCGTCAACACCACCGACTCCGCCGTCCGCATGACCCACATCCCGACCGGCATCGTGGTGTCCTGCCAGAACGAGAAGAGCCAGATCCAGAACCGCGCTGCCGCGCTGCGCGTGCTGCAGGCCCGGCTGCTCGTCGTCCGCCAGCAGGAGCAGAAGGCGGAGATGGACGCGCTGAAGGGGGAGGGCAGCAGCTGGGGCAACCAGATGCGCTCCTACGTCCTCCACCCGTACCAGATGGTCAAGGACCTGCGGACCGAGCAGGAGACCGGCAACACCGCCGCCGTGCTGGACGGCGAGATCGACGCCTTCATCGAGTCGGGCATCCGGTGGCGTCGCCAGCAGGAGACCGTCGACGCCCCCTGACGTCGTGGAGCTCACATTCCGGGCCTCCTCAGAGCCGGACGGGACCGTCCGCGAGCGGTGACCGGGGGGTTTCCGGGGGCCGGTGGTGCAGCGCGGGAACGAGTCCCGCGAGTTCCGTGGCGGAGGCAGGATTGTCATGGCCTGGGCAGGTACCGTGGCGCCTCGTGATCGAATTGCAACACGTCACCAAGCTCTACCCGGCCAGCGGCCGGCCGGCCCTCGACGACGTGTCCACCGAGATCGACAAGGGCGAGTTCGTCTTCCTCATCGGGTCCTCCGGCTCGGGGAAGTCGACGTTCCTCCGGCTGCTGCTGAAGGAGGACACCCCGACCTCCGGCAACGTGATCGTCAACGGCAAGACGTTGAACACGATGAGCAAGTGGCAGGTGCCCAAGCTGCGCCGGACCATGGGCTGCGTCTTCCAGGACTTCCGCCTTCTCCGCGACCGCACCGTCGCCCAGAACGTCGCCTTCGCACTCGAGGTCATCAACAAGCCGTCGCGGACGATCAAGCGGGTCGTGCCCGAGGTGCTCGAGATGGTCGGTCTCGAGGGCAAGGCGCACCGGCTGCCCAGCGAGCTGTCCGGGGGTGAGCAGCAGCGGGTGGCCATCGCCCGCGCGTTCGTCAACCGGCCGCTGGTCCTGCTCGCCGACGAACCGACGGGAAACCTCGATCCGGAGACGAGCGAGGGCATCATGCTGCTGCTCGAGCGGATCAACCGCACCGGCACCACGGTGATCATGGCGACGCACGACTACCACATCGTGGACTCCATGCGCCGCCGCGTCATCGAGCTCAACGGGGGAGTTCTCACCCGCGACCAGTCGCGTGGCGTGTACGGGGTCGGCCGCTAGACCAGCGGCTGCTGACCCCCGAGCCGACCCACAGCTGAACTCCACGACAGGGGATCCATGCGCGTCAACTTCGTCCTCTCCGAGGTGGCCACCGGGCTGCGTCGCAACCTGACCATGACGGTCGCGATGATCCTGACGACGGCCATCTCGCTCGGGCTGATGGGCACCGGCCTGCTGATCGCCTCGATGATCAACGAGATGAAGGAGATCTACTACGACAAGGTGCAGGTCTCCATCTTCCTGGCCGACGACGTCACCGACGAGCAGCGCTCGGCCATCGAGTCGCAGCTGGAGTCCTCGCCGGAGGTGCAGAGCTTCCTGTACGAGTCGAAGGAGGAAGCCTACGAGCGCTTCCGGCAGCAGTTCAGCCAGCAGCCCGAGCTGGTCGAGAACACCCCGGCCGACGCGCTCCCGGAGAGTTTCCGCGTCGAGTTGGTCAACCCTGAGCGCTACGCGGTCATCGCCGCCGAGTTCCCGAACGGTCAGAACGGCGTGGACAAGGTGGCCGACGAGGGCGACTTCCTCGACCGGCTCTTCGGTCTGCTCAACGGTGCCCGCAACGCGACGATCGCCGTGGCGGTGGTCCAGGCGCTGGCGGCGCTGCTCCTGATCTCGAACACGATCCAGTTGGCCGCGTTCAACCGGCGCAACGAAACGAACATCATGCGGCTGGTCGGCGCCTCGCGCTGGTACACCCAGCTGCCCTTCATCCTCGAGGCCGCGCTCGCCGGGCTCGTCGGCGGGCTGCTCGCAGTGGGCGGGCTCGTCCTCACCAAGGTGATGTTCGTCGACCGGACGCTGGCCGGGCCGATCAAGGCCGGGATCATCACCGGGATCGACTGGGATCAGATCGCGGTGACCGGTGCGATCATCACGGCCGCCGGCGTCGGCCTGGCCGGCATCGCCGCGTACGTCACGCTGCGGCTCTACGTCCGGCTGTAACCCGCGATCTGGCCGGAAGAGGGCCAAGTAGCCTGGGGTCATGCCGCGGGAACAGGGGCGCAAGTTCATCGCCCAGAACAAGAAGGCGCGGCACGACTACTCGATCCTCGACACCTACGAGGTCGGCCTCGCGCTGACCGGCACCGAGGTGAAGAGCCTCCGCGCCGGCCGTGCCTCGCTCGTCGACGGGTTCGCCTCCATCGACGACGGGGAGGTGTGGCTGCAGCACGTGCACATCCCCGAGTACGCGCAGGGCACCTGGACCAACCACGCCCCGCGGCGCAAGCGCAAGGTGCTCATGCACCGCGCCGAGATCGACAAGCTGCTGGGCAAGATCAAGGAGGGCGGGCTGACGCTCGTCCCGCTGGACCTGTACTTCAAGGACGGCAAGGTCAAGGCCACTCTCGCCCTCGCCAAGGGCAAGAAGTCCTACGACAAGCGGCAGGACCTCGCCGAGCGCGACTCGCGCCGGGAGATGCAGAAGGCCTTCGGCCGGTACGTGAAGGGCCGGCGCTGACCGACGGCCCCACGAGCCGGCCGACCGCCGTCCGCCTACGGTGATCCGCATGCGAGGAATGGCCTACGACCGGTTCGGCGACGACGACGTCCTCCAGCTGCGCGACGACCTGCCCGACCCGCCGGTGGGTCCCGACACCGTGCTGGTGCGGGTGCACGCCGCCGGGGTGAACCCGGTGGACATGGCCATCCGCGCCGGCCACCTCGCGGGCGCCTATCCGCACCACTTCCCGATCGTCCCCGGCTGGGACGTCGCCGGTGTCGTCGAGGCGGTCGGGCCCGCCGTCGTCACCTTCGCTCCCGGCGACGAGGTGTTCGGCTACGTGCGCCGGGACGACGTGCAGTGGGGGACGGCGGCAGAACTCGTCCCCGCGCCGCAGCGCTGCCTCTGGCACAAGCCGCGGTCGCTCTCCTTCACCGAGGCCGGCGCCCTGCCGCTGGCCGGGCTGACCGCCTACCAGGCACTGACCGAGGCGCTCGACGTCGGCGAGGGCGACCGGGTGCTCGTCCACCGGGCTTCCGGCGGCGTCGGCTTCAACGCCGTGCAGATCGCCGTCGCGCTGGGCGCGCACGTGATCGGGACGGCCAGCCCGCGCAACCACGGCTTCCTGCGCGACGCCGGTGCCGCCGAGGTGCTCGACTACTCCGCCGGGCCGATCAGCGAGCAGCTGTCCGAGCCGGTGGACGCCGTCCTGGACCTCGTCGGTGGCGACACCCTCGCCGACGCCCCGAAGCAGGTGCGCGACGTCTCCCGCATCGCCTCGGTGGTCGACCCCTCCGTCAACGACATGGGCGGGCGCTACGTCTTCGTCCGGCCCGAGCAGCACGACCTCGAGGAGCTCGCCCGCATGGCCGACGCGGGGCAGCTGCGCGTGCCGATCGCCAAGGCGTTCCCGCTCGAGGAGCTGGTCGCGGCGCACCGGATGGTGGCCGAGGGCCACGTGCGCGGCAAGGTCGTCGTCACCGTCCGATGAGCATCGCCGAGCCCGCCGACGACGGCGACGTTCCGCGGTACTGGCAGGAGCTGGGGCTCCCGGGACTGGTCGACGTGCACGTGCACTTCCTGCCCGAGCGCGTGCAGGCGAAGGTCTGGGAGTACTTCGAGGCCGCCGGGACCCACTACGGCGCCGACTGGCCGGTGGCCTACGTCCTGCCGGAGGAGGACCGGCTCGCCGTCCTGGACCGGCTCGGGGTGCGCGCCTTCCCGACGTTGCCGTACCCGCACAAGCCGGGGATGGCGGCCTGGCTGAACGAGTGGTCGGCCGGGTTCGCGGCGGCCCGCCCGCAGGTGCTGCGGTCGGCGACCTTCTATCCCGAGCCGGAGGCGCCTGCCTATGTGGCCGCGGCACTCGATGCCGGTGCCCGGGTGTTCAAGGTGCACGTGCAGGTCGGCTCCTTCGATCCGCGCGACCCGCTGCTCGACGACGTCTGGGCGCGACTGGAGCAGACCGGAACACCGATCGTCATCCACTGTGGCTCCGGACCGCTCGCGGGCGAGCACACCGGGCCGGAGCCGGTCACCGGCCTCCTCGAGCGGTATCCGCGGCTCCAGCTGGTGATCGCCCACCTGGGCATGCCGGAGTACCGGGAGTTCCTCGACCTGGCCGAGCGGTACGAGCGGGTGCACCTGGACACCACGATGTTCGCCACCGACTTCACCGAGCGGCTGATGCCCTTCGACCCGGCCGACCGCCCGAGACTGTCGGCGCTGCGTGCCAAGGTGCTCCTCGGCAGCGACTTCCCCTCGATCCCGTACGCCTACGCGCACCAGCTCCAGGCCCTGCACCGGCTGGAGCTGGGGGAGGAGTGGCTGCGCGCCGTGCTCTGGGAGAACGGCGCCCGCCTGTTCGCGCTGGAGGCCTGATGCCGAGCTTCACCCTCACCGCCGCCGTCCTCGGCACCCCCGACCCGCGTGGGCTGGCCCGCTTCTACCAGCGGCTGCTCGACTGGCCGTTGCGGGACGACACCGACGAGTGGGCGACCCTGCGACCGGCCGACGGCAGCACGGGATTGTCGTTCCAGCGGGAGCCCGGTCACGTGCCGCCGGTGTGGCCGCCGGAGCCCGGGACGCAGCAGATGCAGCAGCACCTCGACATCCTGGTCGACGACCTGGCGGCAGCCTGCGCGGTCGCGGAGGACGCCGGGGCGGAGCACCTGGGCGGGCACGAGGACGACGCGGAGATCGTGCGGGTCTACCGCGACCCTGCCGGGCACCCCTTCTGCCTGTTCGTGCGCCGCTGACGTCGGTGGCTGTGAAACCAGTGGCCCGGGCGCGGGCGGCTGCCTAGTCTCCGGCGTCGTGACCGACCTTCCCGCTCTGCCCGACGGCCTGACCGTCCGCCCGTTGACCGCCGACGACGTGACCGACGCCGCCGCACTGATGGCCGCCGCGGAGACCATCGACGACACCGGCGAGCACTGGAGCCCCGACGACCTGACGGAGTACTGGGTCAACGACCTCATCGACCTGGCTCGCGACACCCTCGCCGTCCGGACGCCGGGCAACGAGCTCGTCGCCTGGGCCACCGTGCTCGCCCTACCCACGTTCCGGGAGGCCTTCCGGATCAACCTGGAGGCGCGGGTCCACCCCGCCTGGCGCGGGCGCGGCATAGGCCGTGCCTTGCTGGGCTGGCAGCTGGAGCGTGGCCGGGAGATCCACGCCGACCGTCACCCGGGCTCGCCGGCGGTCCTGTCGGTGGCGGCATTCACGTCGATGACGTCACTCGAGGGACTCCTGCGCCGGGCCGGACTGGTGCAGGCGCGCTGGTACTTCATGATGGAGCGCCCGCTCACCGACCTGCCGGCCGTCCCGGCGGTCGAGGGCGCGGAACTGGGGCCCTTCAGCTGGGACCGGAACGACGAGGTCCGGCGCGCGCACAACGCGGCCTTCACCGAGCACCACGGGTCCGCCGAGCGCGACGAGACCACCTGGCGGACGCTCTTCACCGGCCAGCGCGCCTTCCGCCCCGAGCTGTCGGCACTCGCGGTGGCCGACGGCGCCGTCGTCGCCTACTGCCTGGCCTACGTCTTCGAGGCCGACACCGCGGCCAACGGCTACGAGGCGGTCGACCTCGGCCAGATCGGCGTCCTGCCGTCGGCGCGGGGACGCGGCCTCGCCAAGGCCACCATCGCCGCGGTGCTGCGGGCGGCCGCGGAGCGGGGCGTCCGCGACGCGACCCTCCAGGTGGACAGCGAGAACGTCTCCGGCGCGCTCGCGCTGTACGAGGGGCTCGGATTCACCCGCCGGCGGACGTCGACCGCATGGGAGCAGCCAGTGCCTCCGGCCGGGGCCGACCGCCCTCAGTAGGGTGCGGCGCATGGTCAGCGCCGATCACTTCGACCCCGCCCTCGTCGGTCGCGCCCACCGCGCGATCGATCCGCTGCACTCGCAGCTGTACTTCGCCCCGGAGCAGGACGAGTACCTCGGCGCGACCGGGCTGCGGCCGGGGCGCATGTCGTACTTCGCCGGTCGCGCGGCGCCCATGGGTGCCGTCGGGGCGGGGGTCGTGACGGCGACCTTCTACAACTTCTCGCCGTCGCTGGTCGCGCACATGATCCCGCGCGCCTGGACGCTCGCCTCGCCGGAGCAGGTGCTGGCCGCCCGGCTGGAGGCCGCGCGCGCGTCGCTCACCCGGCTGCTGGGGGAGGCGGCCGGATCCGGCGAGGTCGCCGAGCTGGCCGGGCTGATGCGCGAGGCCTGCGACGGCCTGACCGCCGAGGGGCGCCCGCTCTACGCCGGACACGCGGACCTGCCCTGGCCCGAGGAGCCGCTGCCGGCGTTGTGGCACGGCGCCACCCTGCTGCGCGAGCACCGCGGCGACGGGCACGTCGCCGTCCTGCTGCACGCCGGGCTCACCGGCCTGGAGGCGCTGGTCACCCACTGCGCCACCGGGCGGGGATTCACCCAGGCCGCCGCCCAGGCCACCCGCGGCTGGCGCGACGAGGAGTGGGCCGCCGCCTGCGCCGCACTCGCCGAGCGCGGACTCCTCGACGACACCGGTCTCACCGCGGACGGGCAGGAGCTGCGCGCGCGCATCGAGGTGCAGACCGACGCGCTCGCCGCCGACCCCTGGCTCTCCCTGGGCGCCGAGAAGACGGCACGGGTCGTCGAGCTGGGCAAGGGGCTCTCCCGCACGGTGGCCGAGGCCGGCGCCTTCGGGCAGGGCATCTTCGGCCGCTGACGGTCGTCGCGCACCCGCGTCGTCCCGGGTCGCTGCCCGGGGGCTGCCTGCCTATCGTCGGCACCACACCGGGCACGGGGGAGGCGCCATGACCGCGACCGAGCGGGAGCAGGGCAAGGTTCAGGCTCGGACCGACGTGGACGCCGCCTTCCGGGGCAGCGCCACCTACCGCAGCCTGGGGGAGCAGCAGCTCAGCCCGGCCGAGGAGAAGTTCGAGAAGGGCCGCCGCACCGTCGGGTTGTTCCTCGCGCCGGTGGTGACGATCGTCTTCGCGCTGCTGCCGCTCGACCTGCCGCGCGACCAGCACCTGCTCGCCGCGGTGCTGCTCGGCGTCATCGTCCTGTGGATCACCGAGCCCGTGCCGATCCCGATCGGCGGTCTCATCGGCGTCGGGGCGATCGTCGTGCTCGGGGTGGTGCCCGCCGACGACGCGCTGACGCCGTTCGGCTCGACGACCGTCTTCACCTTCATCGGCGCGTTCATCCTCGCCGCGGCCATGCTCAAGCACGGGGTGGCCCGGCGCTTCGCGATGTTCATCCTGTCGCTGAAGTGGGTGGGTGCCTCGACCGCGCGGGTGATCATCGCCTTCGGCTTCATCACCGCGGTGCTGTCGGCGTTCGTGTCCAACACGGCGACCGTGGCCATGCTGCTGCCGACGGCGATCGGCATCCTGTCGGTCATCGCCAAGCTGCTCCAGGACAAGGAGCTGGTGACGTCGGACTTCGACCCGCTTCGCCTGCGGGTCGGCGTCGCGCTGATGCTGATGCTGGCCTACGGCGCCGGCGTCGGTGGCCTGCTCACCCCGGTCGGCAGCCCGCCCAACCTGATCGGCCGCGGGCTGATCGAGGAGGCCACCGGCGAACGGATCGGCTTCCTCGACTGGATGCTGATGGCGCTGCCGATCTGCGCCCTGATGTTCGTGGCGCTGACCATCGTCCTGCTGCTGATCAACAAGCCGGAGATCAAGCGGATCGAGGGCGTGCACGAGTACGTCCAGAAGGAGCGGGCCGAGATCGGTCCCTTCTCCGGCGCCGAACGCAACACCCTCATCGCGTTCGGCATCACCGTCGCACTGTGGATCTTCCCGGGTGTCATCGCGCTGACCGCCGGCACCGAGTCCGAGCTCTACGCGACGATCAGCGACCGGCTCGACGAGGGCATCGTCGCCGTCCTCGGCGCCTCCCTGCTGTTCTTGCTGCCGACGGACTGGAAGTCGCGGGAGTTCACCCTGCGCTGGAGCGACGCGGCGACGATCGACTGGGGCACGATCCTGCTGTTCGGGACCGGGATCATCTTCGGCTCGCTCCTGGCGAGCACCGGTCTGGCCGAGACCATCGGTCAGGCATCGGCGGACTCGCTCGGTCTGACCAGCACGTTCGCGATCACGATCTTCGCGGTGATCCTGGCCATCATCATCAGCGAGACGACGTCGAACACCGCGTCGGCCGCGGTCGTCGTGCCGATCATCATCCCGGTGGCCGTGGCCGCGGGGGTCAACCCGTTCGTCCCGGCACTGGCGGCGACCTTCGCGGCCTCGTTCGGCTTCATGCTGCCGGTGTCGACGCCGCAGAACGCGATCGTGTACGGCTCCGGTGTCGTGCCGATCACGAAGATGATCCGGTCCGGGATCTCCTTCGACGTGCTCGGCGCCCTGCTCATCGTGGTGCTGCTGCCCGTGCTGGTCGACCTGGTGCTGGGATCCGTCGGCTGACAGTTTCCTTCCCGCCGACGTGGCCATCGTGGCGGGATCACCCCTTCGGGCCCGGCCGGTGACCGGTCCGCGCTCACCCGTGGGATCATGGACGACGGCCTTCTGACCGACGACGGCCTCGACAGGGAGGAGACGCGCATGTGCAGCGAACCTCCCAGTACCGGTCCCGAGGCCCTCCCCGCCTGAAGCCCGCTCCGCGGTCGGACGGCGCTGCGCGAGGACCTCCCGGTGTCCCTCGTCGTCCCCGCCTTCCGGGAGCCCCGTCATGACCGAGCGCCGTCTCGCGCCGCTGAGCGCCCTCACCACGCTGACCCGCCGTCCGCCGCGGGTGGAGTCGCGGGTTCCGGCACCCCAGACGTCCGCGCCGGAGCCGCGCTCCAGGATCGTGGACAACGCCGTCTACTCGGAGGGACGGCGGGTGGCGACGCCCGCGACCGCCGAGGAGAGCCGCGAGGAGCTGGCCGCGGGCGAGGACCGCCTCGCGTGGCTGGGGCTCTACCGGCCGGAACCGGGGGAGCTCGGTGAGCTGGCCGAGCTCTACGACCTCCCGGAGCTGGCGGTCGAGGACGCGATCAAGGCCCACCAGCGGCCGAAGTTCGAGCGCTACGGGAGCACGCTGTTCGTCGTCCTCAAGGCCGCCCGGTACCTGGACGCGAGCGAGGAGGTCGAGTTCGGCGAGCTGCACCTGTTCCTGGGAGCCGACTTCGCGATCACGGTGCGGCACAGCGAGTCGCCGGACCTCTCGCGGGTCCGCCGCCGGCTGGAGAGCGAGCCCGCGCTGCTGGCCAAGGGCAGCGAGGCGGTGCTGTACGCGACGCTGGACGCCGTCGTCGACGGGTACCGCCCGGTCGTCGACGGGCTGGCGACCGACATCGACGAGATCGAGACCGAGGTCTTCCGCGGCGACCCCGGGGTGTCCCGGCGCATCTACGAGCTCTCGCAGGAGGTGCTCGAGTTCCAGCGGGCGGCCGTGCCACTGACCGGCATCCTCGCCGCGATCACCGCGGGATTCGACAAGTACGGCGTCGACGAGGAACTGCGCAGCTACCTGCGCGACGTCGCCGACCACGTCACCCAGGTCAACGAGCGGGCCGACGCGTTCCGGCTGCAGCTGCGCGACATCCTCACCGTCAACGCGACCCTGGTCGCCCAGCGGCAGAACGAGGAGATCCGCGAGCTGACCGAGGCCTCGATCGCCCAGGGCGAGGAGGTCAAGAAGATCTCGGCGTGGGCGGCCATCCTGTTCGCCCCCACCCTGGTCGGCACCGTCTACGGGATGAACTTCGACGAGATGCCGGAGCTGGACTGGCACCTCGGCTACCCGTTCGCGCTCCTGCTGATGGTCGGTGTGAGCCTCACGCTCTACGCCGTCTTCAAGCGCCGCGACTGGATCTGACGGCGCCAGCGGCGAACGGTGTGCGCCGGTGCGCAGGTCTGGCGCCTCCAGCTGTGCTTTCGCGCACACCGACCCGTCCGGGTGCGGTGGGAACACGATGTCGCTCGCAGCCGTTACGCTCTCCGTACAACTACACAGGGGGTGAATGGTCTCGACTTCGGTCGGGTGACCAGGGGAAGCGAGCCGAGGAAGGCAACGATGAGCTCGTTAACCATGCGTTGCAAAAAACACAAGCGCCGACTCTGATCGCGCTGAGTCCTACGCCCTCGCTGCCTGACAGCGGGACGTAGGCTCTGTCAGCCCGGGTTCGTCATCGGCCCGGATCCTGGCATCAGCTAGATGACTCACCGCACGTGCCGGCCGCGGGCGCGTGCGGGACACCCAACAGCGACTGGGCCCGTCACGTCGACTTGTCTGCATGATCGACGGGGTCGAGCAGAGACAACGCAGACTGCGCTCGGAGAAGCCCTGGTGATGCGTCGAAGGACGCGGGTTCGATTCCCGCCACCTCCACCCCTGTGCGAGAGCCCCGGTCGGGTCACCGACCGGGGCTCTCGTGCGTGCGAGCCGACGGTCGATCGCTCGTCCAGGGCTCCACTGTCCCGCGCAGCTGGACGACGCCCGTGATGGGCTGACGCCATGAAGGGGGAGGCGCTCACCCACACGCAGCTCGCGCTCGGCTTCGCTGTCTTCGGCTCGGCCACGCCGATCAGCCAGATCATCGGCCGCAGCTTCCCGACGTTCATCGGATCGCTGGGGCGGATGCTGATCGCCGCGCTGCTGCTCGCACCGCTCCTGATCGGGCAACGACAGGCCTTCCGTGGTCTCTCCCGCCGGGAGCTCGCCTCGCTCGGCCTGATCACCGTCTTCGGGATGGTTGGCTTCACGCTGTTCCTGCTGTACGGGTTGAGCCTCACGACCGGGGTTGCGGCCAGCGTGATCATGGCGACGACTCCGGCGATGACGGCCGTGGGGGCGTGGCTGTTCTTCCACGAGGCGCTGACCAAGCTGAAGGTGGCCGCGCTCGTGCTCGCCTTCGCCGGTGTGGCGGTGGTCAACGGCAGTCAGTACGGCCAGGGCGGTATCGGCAACTGGACGTCGATCGTGTTCGGCGGGCTGCTGGTCTTCGGCGCGGTCTGCTGCCAGGCGCTCTACACGCTCGCGGGCAAGCCGGCCGGTGAGCAGCTGAGCCCGGTCCAGATCACCGGCGTGACCAGCGCGGCCGCCGCCGTCCTGTTCGTGCCCCTGGCGCTGTTCCAGGTCGGCGGCTTCGACGCCTCCCAGGTGGAGACGTCGGGGCTCGTCGCACTGCTGTGGTGGGGGGCGGGGACCCTCGCGCTCGGCACGCTGTTCATGTACTCCGGGATGCAGACGGCCTCCGGCCTCATCGCCTCGGCCTTCACCGGCGTCATGCCCGTCAGCGCCCTCGTGCTCTCCTACGTCCTGCTCGGCGAGCCGTTCCGGTGGATCCACGTCCTCGGCTTCGCCGTCGTCGTCGCCTCGATCGTCGTCGTGGCCTACGCCAATGAGCGACAGCCTTCCTCGTAGGGCTCCCGAAAAAGGCCGAGCACCTCAGGCAGGCAGGTGACGGCGCAGGGGGCGGGCCAGTGCGCCGCGCAGCGCCGCGACGGCTGCCTCCGGCCGCTCCCAGCAGGGGTCGTCCCGCACGTCCTCGATGACCTCGAGCGGCCAGCCGAACCGGGCGGCGGCGGACTCGGCGATCCGCAGCCGGTTCTGGAGATCGTGCCGCCCCCAGATCATCGACACCGGAACCGGGATGCGGGCCAGGTCGCGGCGGCGGATCGGGCGCATGCCGAGGGCCATCACGAACGACAGCACCGCCGACCGGGTGCCGGGCGCTCGCATGCCGTCGAGCACGTAGCCCGCGAACGGGTCCCAGCGGGAGCCCATCTCGGTGCGCATGCCGTCGAAGTCGTACATGCAGCGGCCGAGGAAGCGGTCCCGGCTGCGCTCGGTCGGGTGGGCGAGGAATCCGGCGAGCGGGGTCGCGAAGGACGGCGCCGGCCGGCTGAACGCCAGACCGGCGGAGTCCACCAGCACGATGCGCTCGACCGGACCCCCCTCGATGGCGTGGCGCAGCGCGAGTGCCCCGCCGGCCAGGTGACCGACGAGCGCCGGGGGCCGGGTGCAGGTCCGCGCGACGAGATCGCGCAGCCAGGCGAGCCAGCGCTCGGCGTCGAGCGGTCCGTCGGTGGGCCGGCCGGTGGCGCCGTGCCCGGGCAGGTCGGGGACCACCACGCGGTGGGTCTCGGTGAGCTGTGGGACGACGCGGCCCCAGAGCGCGGCGAACTCCCCGGGGCCGTGCAGCAGGACGACCGGCGGGCCCTCCCCGCCCTCCAGCACGACGGTCGGGATCCCGGCCAGGTCGTCTCGGCGTTCGACGACCGGCAGGTCATCGATGGTCGCCTCGCGGAATGTGGTGGTGGGCTGGACTGCGGTGGTGTCCGGCTGCGTGGCGCCGGGCGCGCTGCTGTGGCGCATGGCGGCCTCCTCGGTCGCGTCTGAGGTGCGGATGCCGTCGACGCTAGGGAGCCCGACCGCCCGGCGGCATCGACCAGGACGACCAATCGGTCCGGTCGGCGCATGGTCCGAACGGGCCACGCCGCACTCGCTCAGATCAGGTCGTGCCGCACCGCGAACGTGGCGGCGGCCGCCCGCGAGGAGACCCCCAGGCGGCCGAACACGTTCTGCAGGTGCCGCCGGACGGTGTGCTCGCTGAGCACGAGCGCGTCCGCGATCTCGCGGTTGGTGCAGCCCCGAGCCACCAGCCGGAGCACCTCCACCTCCCGCTCGGTCAGCCCGCTGGGGCGCGACCGTGGCTCCGGGGAGAGGCGGGCCTCGACGCGGGCCAATTCATCGAGCGCCCCCAGTTCCTCGAAGGTGTACCGGGCGGCATCCCACTCGAGGAGCGCGCCGTCGGTGTCGCCCAGCGCGGCGGAGACCTCACCGAGCAGGAGCCGCACGCGTGCGGCCTCGTACGGGACGTGCAGCTCGCGCCACGCCTCGAAGGCCCCGCGCAGCACCGCGCCCGCTTCCCGCGCGCTGCCCTCGGCCAGGAGCACGCTCCCGACGGCCGTCGCGGCGATGGCCCGTAGCCACTCCCCGGTCTGCTGCCGGGCGACCTCGTCCAGCTCGTCGGCGGCCGCGCGGGCCGCGGAGGTGTCCCCGCACGCGCAGCACACCTCGCTCGCGGCCGCCAGCAGGTGCCAGCGGGCACCGCCGGAGGTCGCCGTCGACAGCGCCGCGTCGATCGCCGCGCGGGCGTCCTCCTCCCGGCCCTGCGCCAGGCGCAGCAGGAGCATTCCCGGCTGCGGCGGATGACCGTGCTGGCTGGCCCGCCGGTAGCAGTCCTCGGCCTCTCCGTGCCGGCCCTGCCGGCGCAGCAACTCCCCGGTCTCGTACCAGGCCATGCCCACGGCGGGCTGCCCCGGCGGATCCGCCAGTCGTTCACGCGCCCGCCGCATCTCTTCCGTGGCCTGCGACCAGTGCCCCTCGAGCGCGAGCACCTGGGCCCGGTGGACCAGGCACTGCCCCCGGTACGGCACGAGGTCGGGCTGCGCGGCGCACCACCGGGTGAGCTCGGCGGTCCACTCCCGGGCCCGGTGCAGGTCGAACGCCAGGTGGCAGTTCTCGATCACCGCGCAGTAGACGATGCCGACGGTGATCGGCGAGACGTCCCTCCCGGTGACGGCGACCATCGCCTCGTCGAGCAGCGCGAGGCCTCGCTCGCGGTCGCCGCAGGCGACCATCGCCTGGCCGGAGCCGAGCACACCGAACGCGGTGACGTCCGGGTCCCGGAACCGTGCCCCGACGTCGACCACCTGCTGGAAGACCTCGGCCGCCCCCTCCCCGTCCCCGGAGAACAGGCGCTGCAATCCGGCGGGGACCAGCAGCAGGCCCTGCTCGGCGCACGGCCGATCGCCGTCCTCGGCCAGGGCCCGGTGGGCACGGGACAGCCATCCTCCGGCGCGGGCCGGCTCGCCGAGCCGGAACAGGCCCAGCGCCAGCCAGAACGCGGTGCGCGCCGCCCGACGCAGGTCCTCCCCGTCCAGGAGGAGACGGACGGCGCGATCGAGGGCGTGCTCGTAGGCGTCGTCGTGCCCGGTCAGATAGGCCGCGATCGCCAGGCGGTCGAGGTCGTCGGCGCCCAGTTCGCCGTCCCCGTCGGCTGCGGACAGGGCCTCGTAGGCCTGCGTCCACGCCCGGGTGGTGATCGCGTCCCGCCCGATCCTCAGCTGCTGCGTATCCGGCATCTGCTGCTCCCCGGACACCATGCAACACGTCGGACCGCGGATCGGTCCAGGGGGACGGGCGCCCCCCTTCCGGTCCGCGGTCCGAGGCCGCGCGCCTCCCGGAGGGTCAGCGTGCGGCTGTGCCGACGCGCGGAACCGGCCGTGCCGCCACCAGCCCGACGAGCGGCCAGAGGACCACCGCGAGGGCTCCGGCCCCGACGAGCAGGGCAGCGGTGAACGGGAGGAACCGGGACACGGCGGCCACCAGCAACGCCGTTCCGACCAGCACCGTCGTCCCTCGCCGGAGCACGGCGGCCGAGACCACCGAGCGGGCGACGAACGCGACGCCGATGGCGAAGACCCCGGCTCCGGAGAGCAGCAACGGCATGAACCACGCGTCGAGCTCGAGGAGTACCGCGACCGGGTCCGCGCCGGCGAGCGTGGCCGCCAGCACGGTGATCTCCATGGCGGGCAGCAGCGCGAAGAGGGTGCTGCCCACCACCACGAACGGCACGGAGCGGGCGCTCCACCGCCACTCGCCGCGCTGTCGCAGCGCCGCGGCGACCGCGAGGAAAGCCAGCGCGACCAGCGGTGCCCCGACGGCCACCACGAGGTGCGCGATCGACCAGCGGGTCACGTCGGCGGTGAGCGCGGCCGCCACCGCCTCCTTGTCCCGGAGGTCGGCGATGAACGGGTGGTAGCCGATCCCGGCGAGCAGCACCACCGGGGCCGTGGCCACGGTGCCCGCGGCGGTGATCCGCCGGGCCCGACCCCACGGAACCGGCCCGCGCGAGGAGCCGTCGGCGCCCTGCGGGGTGCGGACGGCGGATGCGTGGTCTCCCGTCCCCGCCGGCGCAGTGGCCCCGGCCCGGATGGCGGTCATGCCGGCACCTCCGTCGTCGCAAGGCGGTGGAGCGGCCAGAACTCCGGCTCCGGCGGGGGGCCGGGCGCTCCGGCGGCACGCAGGGCGGGACCGAACCGCTCCCGGAGGAACCTGCGGGCCTCCTCCTCGGTGTCCCACACCTCGATCACGCGCCAGCCGCCGCCCGGCCGGGGGCCGGCCAGGTGGACCCGCCCGCCGATCGGCAGCGTCACGCCTGAGGCCACCTTCTCGTAGATCTCCTGCGAGCCGTTCGGGTTGTCGATCATCATCACGACGGACATGGCCGCCTCCTCGGATGCCGGAGTGGTTTCCTGACGGGAACCGACGCTAGGAATCTGCCCGGTCGGTCCGCATCGCCCGAACCGACCAACCGGAGCGGGACACCCGCGTGGTCGGATCGGACCACGCGCCGGACGTCGTTCCTGGTGCCTCGTCGGCGGATGACCCGACCTAGGAGCGCAGATGTCCGACCGGACCGAGCAGCAGATCGCCGAGGAGTCGGTGGCCCGATTCCTGTCCGGTGACACCACGGCCCGTGCGCTCGGCCTCACCGTGAGCTCCGTGGCGCCCGGTGCCGTGACCGCGCACATGACCATCCGCCCCGAGATGCTCAACGGGCACGGCAGCGCGCATGGCGCGGCTCTGTTCGCGGTCGCCGACATCGCGTTCGCGATGGCCTGCAACTCGCACGGCCACCCCGCCGTCGGGCGCTCGTGCAGCATCGAGTACCTGGCTTCCGCTCATGCCGGCGACGCCGTCACCGCCACCGCCGTCGAACGGGCCGTCGTGGGCCGGGGCGGCATCTACGACGTGGCCCTCACCCGAGACGGGGACGGGCAACTGCTCACGGAGATGCGGGGGCACAGCCGTCAGGTCACCGGGCTGTCGCCGCGGTCCGCGGGCAGCACCCCGGCTTTGCATGATCATGCATAGGCATGCATAATCGTTCTCGTGTCCAAGGTTCTCACCTCCCTGCCCGTCGGCGAACGCGTCGGCATCGCCTTCTCCGGCGGCCTCGACACCTCGGTGGCGGTCGCCTGGATGCGCGACAAGGGCGCGGTGCCGTGCACGTACACCGCCGACATCGGCCAGTACGACGAGCCGGACATCGCCTCGGTCCCCGGCCGGGCCACCGCCTACGGCGCGGAGCTCGCCCGCCTGGTCGACTGCCGGGCGGCCCTGGTCGAGGAGGGGCTGGCGGCCCTGACCTGCGGCGCGTTCCACATCCGGTCCGGTGGGCGCAGCTACTTCAACACCACCCCGCTCGGCCGGGCGGTGACGGGCACCCTGCTCGTGCGGGCGATGCTCGAGGACGACGTCCAGATCTGGGGCGACGGCTCCACCTTCAAGGGCAACGACATCGAGCGGTTCTACCGCTACGGCCTGCTGGCCAACCCGTCCCTGCGTATCTACAAGCCGTGGCTGGACGCCGACTTCGTCACCGAGCTCGGGGGCCGCAAGGAGATGTCGGAGTGGCTGGTCGCTCACGACCTGCCCTACCGGGACAGCACCGAGAAGGCCTACTCCACCGACGCCAACATCTGGGGCGCCACGCACGAGGCGAAGACCCTGGAGCACCTCGACACGGGCATCGAGACCGTCGACCCCATCATGGGCGTGCGGTTCTGGGATCCCGCCGTCGAGATCCCGACCGAGGACGTGACGATCGGGTTCGCGCAGGGGCGGCCGATCAGCATCAACGGCAAGGAGTTCCACTCCGCCGTCGACCTGGTGCTGGAGGCCAACGCCATCGGTGGCCGGCACGGCCTGGGCATGTCCGACCAGATCGAGAACCGGATCATCGAAGCCAAGAGCAGGGGCATCTACGAGGCGCCGGGGATGGCCCTGCTGCACATCGTGTACGAGCGGCTGGTCAACGCCATCCACAACGAGGACACCCTCGCCACCTACCACAGCGAGGGACGACGCCTCGGCCGGCTCATGTACGAGGGGCGCTGGCTCGACCCGCAGGCGCTCATGCTGAGGGAGTCCCTGCAGCGGTGGGTCGGCATGGCCGTCACCGGCGAGGTCACCGTGCGGCTGCGCCGGGGCGAGGACTACTCCGTCCTCGACACCTCCGGCCCGGCCTTCAGCTACCACCCGGACAAGCTCTCCATGGAGCGCACCGAGGACTCCGCCTTCGGGCCGGTGGACCGGATCGGTCAGCTGACCATGCGCAACCTCGACATCGCCGACTCCCGCGCCAAGCTCGAGCAGTACGCCGCACTCGGCATGGTCGGTGGGGCGCAGGCGGTGGCGATCGGTGCCGCGCAGGCGGCCTCGACCGGGCTGATCGGCGCGATGCCCGAGGGCGGTGCCGAGACGATCGCCTCGCGCGGCACGGTGTCCGACGAGGACGAGCTGCTCGACCGCGCCGCGATGGAATTCGGCACCGACTGATCACTCGGGCGGAGGATGGTCTCGGGAAGGGATGGCCGTGGCGAGCGAGGTCGACGTGCTGACCGAGACGGTGATCGGGCGCCCGGTGGCGGAGGTGGCCGCCTACGCCGGCGACCCCTCGAACGCGCCCGAGTGGTACGTCAACATCGCCTCCGTCGAGTGGGAGACGCCGCCGCCGGTCGCCGTCGGCTCGCGCATGGCCTTCGTCGCGAGCTTCCTCGGCCGCCGGCTGGCCTACACCTACGAGGTGGTCGAGCTCGTCCCCGGTGAGCGGCTGGTCATGCGGACGGCGCAGGGGCCGTTCCCCATGGAGACCACCTACACCTGGCAGGCCGTGGACGACGACGCCACCCGGATGACCCTGCGCAACCGCGGGCGGCCCCTTGGCTTCGCCGGGATCGCCGCCCCGGTGATGGCCGCGGCGATGCGGCGGGCCAACCGGAAGGACCTCGCCGCGCTCCGGAACCGCCTCGAAGGGCCACGCTGAGCCGACACCCGACCAGGGAATCTCTGCCACCCGCCCGGCGCTTCTCCGCGCCGCTCCGCGATCATGAACGCGTGACCCTCGGCGACAGTCGCGGCCCGCGGACCGTGCGCCGCGACCAGCCCTGGACGTACTGGGCGCCGAGCGGTCGCAGCGCCGTCCCGGCCATCGTGGTGCTGGTCCTCGGCGCGAACCTCGTCGGCGTCGCCACCGTGGCCGTGCTGCTGCTCGGCGTGGAGGACGGGAGCGGGGACAGCGGCCGCACGCCGGTGCTGCTCACCGTCGCCGCCTACCTGGTCGTGGCGCTGCCGGTGGCCACCGTCGTCGGCCTGCGTCGTCAGCGCGCCACGAACCGCTGGCTCATGGCCGGTCGCCCCCCGAGCAGCGACGAGGCCGGCCACGTGCTGCGGCTGCCGCTGGACACGGCCCTGATCGCGGGCGCGGTGTGGCTCGCCGGCGCGGTCGTCGTCGGGCTCGTCGCAGCCGGGGCCTTCCCCGACGCGCGGGTCGGACTGCGGGTGGCGGTCGCCATCCTCCTCGGCGGGCTGGCCACCGCCGGCGTCACCTATCTGCTGGTCGCCCGGGCCGCGCGCGTGGTCACCGCGATCGCCCTGACGGCCCACCCGCCGGCGGGCACGCTCGTCCTCGGTGTCCGCCCGCGCCTGCTGCTCGCCTGGCTGCTCACCAGCGGCGTCCCGATGCTCGGCGTCGTCCTGCTGTTCCTCGACCCGAGCAACCCCGGCGGCCCCGGGGAGGGAGCGGTCGTCTTCCTCGTGGTGGTCGCCCTGCTCGTCGGCGCGCTGGCGACCCTGCTCATCGCCCGGGCGGTGGGGCAGCCGCTGCGCGACCTGCGCGAGGCCGTCGGACGGATCGGCACCGGCGACTACGACGTCCGCGTGGTCGTCGACGACGCCGGTGAGATCGGGCTCCTCCAGGAGGGCGTCAACACCATGGCCGCCGGCCTGGCCGAGCGGGAACGGCTGCGCGACCTGTTCGGCCGCCACGTCGGGACGACGGTCGCCCAGCGGGCTCTCGACACCGGCGTCTCCCTGGGCGGTGAGGAACGCACCGTCGCCGCCCTGTTCGTCGACATCGCCGGCTCCACGTCACTGGTCCGCCGGACCGGACCGGCCGAGATGGTCGGACTGCTCAACCGCTTCTTCCAGGTCGTCGTCGAGACGATCGAGGCCGACGGCGGCCTGGTCAACAAGTTCGAGGGCGACGCCGCGCTCTGCGTCTTCGGGGCGCCCACCGATCACCCCGACCCTGCAGGTGCCGCGCTGCGGGCGGCCCGCAGCATCTGCGACGCCGTCCGGGAGGCCGGCGAGGTGGACGTCGGGGTGGGGGTCGCCTGCGGGCGGGTCTGGGCCGGTCAGGTCGGCGCGGCCAGCCGGCTGGAGTACACCGTGATCGGCGATCCGGTGAACGAGGCGGCCCGGCTCACCGAGGTGGCCAAGGAGCAGTCCGGCCGTGTCGTGGCGAGCGAGGCCACGGTGCTCGCCGCGGGGCCCGAGGAGCGCGTGCACTGGGTGCGCGACGCCGCGGTCGAGCTGCGCGGCCGCGGCGAGGCGACCACCACCTGGGTGCGCGCGGAGTAGCGCTACTCCTTGTCCGCCTTCATCGGTGTCGACCCGACGGAGTCCAGTACCTCCTGCCCCTGCTTGTCGACCAGCCCGGTGACCAGCTGCTGGGCTGCCCCGAACAGGAGCGCCCAGGCGAGGATCTGGCCGGACGTGTCGAGCGCGGAGAGCCCCGGGACGAATTCGCCGTGCAGCAGGATGAGTCCGAGGAAGGCGGTCAGCGCTCCGGCGGGCAGCTTGAGCAGCAGCAGCGTCAGCGGCACGGCGAACGGTGTCGAGCTGCCGCGCAACCGTCGCAGGGCAGCGGCGCCGGTGACCGCCGCCCCCGCCAGGCCGACCAGCATGACCACTGCCGTGTCGGTGCCCTGTGCGGTGCTCCGGATGGTCGACGCGACCCGGGCCGCCGCGCCCGTGTCCGTGGTCCCCTCGCCATCCGCTGTCTCGCCGGCGCCTGCAGCCGTCCCGCCGGCCGGTCCGGAGCCTTCGCCGTCCGTCGTCCCGCTGGCCGGCTCGCCGTCCTCCACGGCCGCCGTCGCCGTGGGGCAGACCACCGTGTTCATCCCCTGGGGGGCGAAGCACAGGGGCATCCACGTCGGCCGGAGGGCGCTCACCGCCGCGATGGCGAGCGCGAGCAGGGTCAGCGCGACGGCGGTGACCGCGACGGCGGTGCAGAAACTGCGCAGGCGGGTGTACTCCCGCCGTTCGGCCCAACCGGCGGCGCGGACGGCCTCGACCAGGGCGGTGCGGTCCTCGCCGGTGATCATCCCGGCCACCCGGTTTCCATCGGCCTCGTCGGCCGGGGCGGCGTACTTCTCGTGCAGCGAGAGCGTGCACGCGCGCAGCGGGTGCTCCAGCGGGAGGTGGGCCTGCACGTGCGCGACCAGTCCGGGCAGCTGACCGCGCAGATAGTCGTCGGGGCTGCGGCTGAGCAGCACGGCCTCGGCGGCGTCCAGGCTCCCGGCGGCGCGCTCCATCCGTGCCCTCGCCCCGGAGGGCCACCTCGACCTGCCGAGGGCCGCGTCCCGGGCGACCGTGAGGTCGTTCCAGAGGGCCGCGTCGCGGTCGGAGTTCGTGGCGAGCAGCGTCTGGTCGCTGGTGGCCGACTCCCGGGTCCCCATCCAGATGGCCAGCCCGGTGAGCTCGTTGGCACGGATCAGCACCTGCTCGCGCCAGATGTGGCGGGGCTTGTCGCCGGCGTGCGGGCGGTGCTCGCCCCACCTCAGCGCTCGGGCGCGGGCGGCCACCAGAGCGACGGGGGGACCGGGCGGCTCCGACCCCGGAGCCGGGGGGCTCAGCGGGCCGGTCCCGGGTGGGAGGGGCCCGGGCGGTTCGGCCGGGGCGGGCAAGGGGGTGTCGGACGTGGTCATCGTCAGGGACCGCCTCGTCACTGCGAGGGTGGGGCAGCGTCCTGCGCCCGGTGGAGCCGCGGGAGGCCGCGTGATGCCGGAGTTCCCCTGATTGCGGAGGAGCGTCCGGTGCACCCCGGCTGCTGTCAAGACCTTCGAGCCTCGTACGGCGCCCTCGTTCCCGGGTCGGTCGGCCCGGCGTGGGTCTAGTGGTGGCTGCGGACGACGACGAGGACGTCCTCGGGCTGCAGGGTGCCGATGAGCGGATCGTCGAAGCGCAGTGTCCGGCCGCCACGGGTGACCGACAGGACCATGTCGCGCAGCGATCGGGGGCCGAGGCCGACCTCGCTGGAGTTGACCGTCCGCTGGTGCAGGTCGAGGCCCTGACCGCCGGTGACGAGGTCCTCGACGACCGCGACCACGCGGGGGGCGTCGGTGGAGAGACCGAGCAGCCGGCCGGAGGTCGCCGAGGTGGTGATGACCGTGTCGGCGCCGGACTGGCGGAGCAGGTTGGCGTTCTCCTCCTCCCGGACGCTGGTCGTGATCGGCACGCTCGGGTTGAGCTGGCGCACGGTGAGGGTGATGAGCACGGCGGCGTCGTCCCGGTTGGCGGCGACGATGACCGCGCGGGCCCGCTCCACCGAGGCCCGGCGCAGCACCTCGGTGCGCCCGGCGTCACCGACGATGCCGGTCAGCCCGACGGAGTTCGCCTCGTCGATGGCCCGCGGCTCCGGGTCGACGACGACGATCCTGTCCGGCGTCGTGCCGCTGGCGACGAGTGAGCGGATGGCGCTGCGGCCCTTGGTGCCGTAGCCGCACACGATGACGTGCTGGCGCACGCGGGACCTCCAGCGTCGGATGCGGAACTCCTCCCGCGAGCGCGCGGTGAGGGCTTCGAGGGTCGTCCCGATGAGGACGATGAGGAACATGATCCGCAGGGGCGTGATCAGCAGGATGTTGACCAGCCGAGCCCCGGGAGTGACCGGTGTGATGTCGCCGTAGCCGGTCGTGGACAGGGTGACGGTGGCGTAGTAGGTCGCGTCGAGCAGCGAGATGGGGCCGCCCTTGCTGTCCTCGTAGCCGTCCCGGTCGATGTAGACGACGAGCACCACGACCGCCAGGACGACGGCGGCGATGAGAACCCGGCGCCAGACCTGCCGGACCGGCGACTGCTCGACGTGGGCGATCCGGACACCGGTGTGCTCGGTCTCCGTCCCGATCCGCTCGTTCTCCACCACGCGGACAGTAGTGAGCGGTGCCGCCGGGTGCGCGCCGCCGCACCCGTTCGGGTCAGGGAACCCGGCCGGGTGCGGCGGCAGCGACCCAGGCGCCGGCGATCAGCCGCCCACCTTCTCCCGCTCCTTGGCGGCCAGCTCGCGCTTGAGCACCTTGCCGGCGGCCGAGACCGGGATGGCGTCGATGAAGACCACGTCGCGCAGCCGCTTGTAGGGCGTCACCTTGCCGTTGACCGCGGTCATCACCGACTCCGCGGTGAGTGCGGCGCCCACGTCGTCCCCCTTGCGGACGACGTACGCGACCGGCAGCTCGCCGGCCTCCTCGTCGGGGCG
Organism: Blastococcus colisei; assembly: GCF_006717095.1. Taxonomy (NCBI): domain Bacteria; kingdom Bacillati; phylum Actinomycetota; class Actinomycetes; order Geodermatophilales; family Geodermatophilaceae; genus Blastococcus; species Blastococcus colisei. The sequence continues at coordinate 3,997,529 of NZ_VFQE01000001.1, read as the reverse complement.
GCCGACGACCGCGGCCCCGGCCACCCCGGGCACGCCGAAGAGGATCTCCTCGAGCTCGCGCGGGAACACGTTGTAGCCCTTGTAGAGCAGCATGTCCTTGGTCCGGTCGACGATGGAGAGGTAGCCGTCCTCGTCGAGGATCCCGACGTCGCCGGAGTGGAACCAGCCGTCGGCGTCGATGGACTCGGCCGTGGCCTCCGGGCGGTGGGCGTACCCGCGCATCACCTGCGGGCCGCGGATGCAGACCTCGCCGCGTTCACCGGGCGGCAGCGGGTCGCCGCCGCCCAGGGGCCGGATGCTGATCTCGGTGTCGAAGACCGGGACGCCGACGGTGCCGGGCTTGCGCACGCCTGACCGGAACGACGGTGCGCCGGTGGCCTGCATGGTCACCTCGGTCAGGCCGTAGCCCTCGCCGATGGTGGCGTTGGGCATCAGCGCGCTCATCTTCTCGATCAGCGTCACGGGCAGCGGCGCCGCGCCGCTGCTCACCCCGCGGATGTGGGACAGGTCGGCCTCGAGGATCGCCGGAACCTGGAGCAGCGCCACGAAGATCGGCGGCGCGCCGCCGATGGCGGTGACCTCGTGCTTCACCATGTCCTCGACGTACTTCACGGGGTCGAAGCGCATGTGGATCACGGTCCTCGTGCCGCCCATGACCATGCCGTTGAGGTAGCCGATGGCCCCCATCGCGTGGAACCACGGCGTGAGGTTGATCAGCCGAGCCTCACCGAGCCGGGTCGGCATCTCCTCCGGTCCGAGCACCTGGCGGAGGGTCACGTCGCCGTGCTCGTCGAGCTCCGGCAGCGACCCCGACGTCCAGCAGGCCGACTGCAGCACGTTGGTGACGACGTTCCTGTGCGGGAGCTCCACGCCCTTGCTCACCCCGGTGGTGCCCCCGGTGTAGGCCAGGTGGGCGAGGTCGTTCGCGACGTCGATGCCGGCGTCGAGGTGCCGGTCGGTGGGATCGCCGGCGAGGAGGTCGGCGAGGTCGACGTCGCCGTCCCCGAGCTCGAGCCGGGCGGCGAAGTCGGAGATGTGCGCCTCGCCGGTGACCACGACGGTCTGCACCGGCGTCTGCGCCAGGGCGCTCCGGACGAAGGGCAGCACCTGGTCCCAGGTGACGAGGAGCTTCGCGCCGGCGTCGGTGAGCTGGGCGGCGAGGTCGGCCGCCGGCAGCAACGGGTTGGTAGGGGAGAACGTCGCCCCGGCCAGCATGATCCCGTAGTAGAGCGGCGGGTACTGGCGGCAGTTCGGGATGTGGACGGCGACGACGTCGCCGCGCCCGATGCCGTGGTCGGCCAGCCACCCGGCGACGGCATGCGCCCGGCGCCCCATCTCCGTGAACGTCAGCTCGACGTCGTGGTCGAGGAACGCCGTGCGGTCGCCCCACCGCCGGACGGCGGCGCGCAGGATCGACCCGACGGGCAGCTCCGGGTAGTCCAGCGAACGCGGGAGTCCCGGCGGCCAGCTGGCAACCGTCGTCGGCTCCGACTGCGTGGCGGTCATGCGTGTCCTCTCCTCGGCAAGCGTCGGCACACAGCGTGGCCCAGCTCACACGCCCTGTCGAGATCTTGTCGGTCTGTGAGGATGGGCGGATGAGCGACCAGCGCACCGCTCTCGTCCTCGGCGGCGGGGGCATCACCGGCATCGCGTGGGAGATCGGCCTGCTCGCCGGGCTCGCCGAGGCCGGGACCGACCTGAGCGGGGCCGACCTCGTCGTCGGCACCTCCGCCGGCTCGGTCGTCGGCGCGCAGCTGACCGGCGGCGCCGAGCTGGAGGCGATGTACGGGCGGCAGCTCGAACCGCCGGCGCAGGAGAAGGTCGCGCGCATGACGCGCTCGAACCTCGCCCAGTACGCCTGGGCGATGGTGCGCAGCCGCCGGAACGACGTGGAGTTCCGCCGCCGGATCGGCGCGCTCGCCCTGGCCGCGGAGAAGGCCGGGCTCACGCCGTCCGAGCAGCAGCGCCTCGACGTGATCGGCTCCCGGCTGGTCAGCACCCGGTGGCCGGAGCGGAAGCTGGTGATCACCGCCGTCGACGCGGAGACCGGCGAGTTCCGCACCTTCGACCGCGACTCCGGGGTACCCCTGCTGCAGGCGGTCGCCGCCAGCTGCGCCGTCCCGGGCGTCTACCCGCCGGTGACCATCGACGGACGTCGCTACGTCGACGGCGGGATGCGCTCGGCGGCCAACGCCGACCTGGCCCAGGGCTACGACCGACTGGTCGTCCTCGCGCCCATCCCGCGCGGGATCGGGCCGCTCGCGAGCGTCGACGCCCAGGTGACCGGACTGGTGTCGCGGGTCACCGTCGTCTCGCCGGACGCCGACAGCCGGACGGCGATCGGCCGCAACGTCCTCGACCCCGCGGCCCGGGCCCCCTCGGCGACGGCCGGGCGGGCCCAGGCGGCGACGGTGGCGGCACGCATCGCCGACGTCTGGACCGGCTGATCCGGGTCGCCAGGGTGTCACCCGGCCGGCAGGGCGCGGGGCTGTTCGCCAGAGGCGACGCCCTATGCCGGGACCTCCTGGAAGGCGCGGACCTCGATCCGGGCGCCGAGTGCCTTGGAAGCCTTGGCGGCCCAGGAAACGGCAGCGTCCTGGTCCGGCGCCTCGATGACCCAGAGGCCGCCGAGGTACTCCGGCGCCCGCGTGTACGGCCCGTCGGCGAGGGCGAGGTCGTCACCCGTGTGGTCGACGGTCACCGCCGTCGACGGCGGGTACAGCCCACCGGCGAAGACGAGGGCGCCTGACGCCGTCAGTTCTTCGATGAAGGTGCCGGCCGCTGCCATCGCGGCCTCCAGCTCGGCCGGGTCCATCATCGCCATCGTGGGCTCCTCGGCCGAGTCGTGCGGCATGGACAGCAGGTACTGCGTCACGGTGGTCCTCCGAGGTCGTCGCGGCGGCCCGTCCGGCCGCGCTCACGAGTAGGTGACCCGTTGCGCTGCCGGATCTCATCGGTCGAGGCGGGTCGGTGGACGTTCCCGCAGGAACGTCGTCAAGCCAGAGCCCTTGACGGCGTTCCCGCGGGAACGTCTGACGTCAGTTGCGGCGCCAGAGCCAGATGCCGACGCCGGCGAACCAGAACGGCATCAGGTAGGTGACCGCCCAGCCGACCGGCGGCAGGAGCAGTCCCACGGCGAACACGGCGCTGACGCCGAGCAGCACCCGCGAGGCGCCCGCGGCCCTCGTCGCGAGTGCCACCGCGACCAGGAAGCCGGCGCCCACCCAGGCCGCCATCGGGTGCGCCACGTTCATCAGCAGCAGCGCACTCTCCACGCCCGTCGGCGTCACGCCCGTGTCGAAGATCAGGGTGCCGACGGCGACGGCCGCGGCGGGGGCGGCGAAGGCCACGGTCATCAGCAGGACGTGCCAGGAACCCAGAATGGGCAGCAGTCGGGCCGCCGGGGTGTCCCCGTTGCGCCCCAGTCGCGCGGCGAGCGCGCCCGTGACGGCGATGGCCAGCAGCGCATAGGCGCCCAGCAGGACCGCCGCGAGGGACGCTGCCGATTCGGGGAGAGCGGCGGCCGCCTGGGCGGGGGTGTCCGCCGCGCCGAGCGGGTCGCCGAAGGAGGCCGCGGCGCCGACGAAGGCGCCGAGCGCCCCGAGCCCGGCGATCGCGGGCAGTGGTGACCCGGTCCGCCGGCTCCGGTGGGTGGTGTCGTCGATCGTGGTGGTGCTCATGGTCGGTGCCCTCCTCGTCCGGTCGCGACGGTCACGCCGGTTGACGTCCACGCTGGCCGGAGGGCGACCGGACCTCGTCTGTCCCGCGGCCCTTCTCCTGGACAGCGGAGCTCATGCGGGGTCTGTCCTCCGGCAGATCGACCGTCTCTCGCGCGGGGGACCTCACCGGGCCGCCGCCGTCCTACGCTCCCCGCCATGTCAGGGATCCGGGCGTGGTGGCAGGGGCTGCCGCTGTGGGCGCGCGACGGGGTGCTCGCGTCGGTCGTGACCGCCGTCGGGCAGATCGAGCTCGTGCTGCTGGCCGACGAGGTGAGCGGGCCGCTGGTGTTGCAGCACCTCGCGTTCGCCGTGATGACGGCGAGCCTGGTGATCCGACGGGCGCGCGCCGTCGCCGCAGCGGTCGTCGTCGCGGTGGGGCTGGCGTTCCAGACGGTGCTGGGCGACGCGCCGGTGGTCGCCGGGTTCGTCGCGCTGCTGATGATCACGTACTCGGTCGCCCAGTACGCCGACCGGCGGCGCGACGCGCTCCTGGGACTGCTCGCGATCGTGGCCGCGATCGAGCTCTACCCCTTCGTGGTCGAGGACGTGAGCATCGGCGACGAGATCGGCAACGTGGCCATCCCGATCATCGTGTGGGTGTTCGCCCGGCTGGCCCGGGAGCGGCTCGACCGGGCGGTCCGGGCGGAGAGGGAGGCGGTGGCCGCACGGACCCGGGTGCGCGAGGGGGAGCTGGCCCGGGAGGCCGCGCTCGCCGCGGAACGTCGACGGATCGCCCGCGAAATGCACGACGTCGTCGGTCACGGCGTGACTCTGATGCTGCTGCACACCGACGCGGCCCAGGCGAGCCTCGGTGGTCGTGAGCCGGCGACGGCGCAGGCGCTGGACGTCGTCCTCGCCGCCGGGCGGACGGCCCTGGCGGACCTGCAGCGTCTCCTGCGCGTCCTGCGGGACTCCGGCGGCGATCCCCCGGGCGGGGAGCCGTGCAGTCTCGCCGCGGTCGCGGGCCTGGCCGAGGGGGCGGCGTCCGGCGGCCGGGACGTGGCGGTGACCGTGGACGGCCGGGTGCGGCCGCTGCCGGCGGCGGTGGAGGCCACCGCCTACCGGGTGGTCCAGGAGTCGATCACCAACGCGCTGAAGCACGCGCCCGGCGGACGGATCCGCGTCCGGGTGCACTACGGCGAGCAGGCGGTGGAGGTGGAGGTGACCGACGACGGGGGCGGCAGCTCCGGCGGAGCGCGGGGCCGCGGCTTCGGTCTGGCCGGCATCCGGGAGCGCGTCGCGCTGTTCGACGGCCGCGTCAGCGCCGGGCCGCGCGACGACGGACCCGGCTGGCGCACCTCCGCCGTCCTGCCGGTCCCCGCACCGGAACCGGCCCCGGCATGACGGTGCGGATCCTGCTGGCCGACGACGAGGCGCTCGTGCGGGCCGGGCTCCGGATGATCCTCGAGGCCGAACCCGGCCTGGAGGTGGTGGGCGAGGCGGCCGACGGCGTGGACGCGCTGACCATGTGCCGCGAGCTGCGTCCCGATGTCGCACTCGTCGACATCCGCATGCCGAAGCTCGACGGCATCCAGGCGGCCCGGCGGATCACGGCGGACGCCGGCAACCGCACCGCCGTCGTCATGCTCACGACGTTCGACGCCGACGAGCACGTGGTCGAGGCGCTCCGTGCCGGCGCCACTGGGTTCCTGCTGAAGTCGATGCCGCGCGAGCAGCTGGTCGCCGCCGTCCGGACCGCCGTCAGCGGGGACTCGCTGCTCGCACCCACCCTCCTCCGCCGGCTGCTCGACGACTTCGTCGGCCGCGCCGATGCGAGACCGCGGCCCGCCCCCGGCATCGACCAGCTCACCCCGCGCGAGGAGGAGGTCCTGCGGCTGGTCGCCCGGGGCCTGTCCAACGCCGAGATCGCCGCCGGTCTCGTCCTCGGCGAGGGCACGGTGAAGACGCACGTCGCCCGCGTGCTGGCCAAGCTCGGCGTCCGGGACCGGGTGCAGGCCGTGGTGGTCGCGTACGAGTCCGGTCTGGTGCGGCCGGGCCGGCCCTGAGGCGGTTCCCGGACCGCTCTCCACGCTCCACTGCGAATGGTGACGACCGCAGTCACCCGGCGTGACGGCCCGACGGGAGTGGCCCGGCTGACGGGTGAACTTGTGAGGCGATCGCGCCACGGGTGAGCTGCATCACGGTGGGATACGCGCCCCCGGTGGCGACGGACGCCGCCCGGCCCGTGGAGCGCCCGTGTCGCAGGTCCGCCCCTCCCGCCTCCTCCTCGCCGTCGTGGTCGTGACCCCGGTGCTCGTCATCGGCACGCTGTCGTCGGCGCCGCCGTCAGAGGGGGCCCCGGGGCCTCATGTCTCCACGCCGGCCGCGGCACCGGAGGAGCCGGCCGCCGCGCCCCCGCTGCTGGTCATCGGGCACCGGGGGGCCTCGGGCTACCGGCCCGAGAACACCCTGGCCGCCTACGAGCTCGCCGTGCACATGGGCGCGGACTACATCGAGACCGACCTGGTTCCCACGGCGGACGGCGCACTGGTGGCCCGGCACGAGAACGAGCTGACCGGCACCACCGACGTCGCGGAGCACCCGGAGTTCGCCGCGCGCCGCACGACGAAGAGCATCAACGGGGTCGCCGTCACCGGGTGGTTCACCGAGGACTTCACGCTCGCCGAACTGCGCACCCTCCGGGCCGTGGAGCGGCTGCCCGACCTGCGCGAGGAGAACGCGCTCTACGACGGCCTCTTCCTCGTGCCGACCTTCGGCGAGGTGCTCGAGCTGCGGGAGACGCTCAGCCGGACCACCGGCCGGGAGATCGGGGTCTACGTCGAGCTCAAGCACCCCAGCTACTTCGACGGCATCGGCCGCTCCCTGCAGGAACCGCTCCTGGCCGCGCTCGGGTCGGCCGGGCTGGACGCGCCGGGCTCTCCGGTCGTCGTCGCGTCGTTCGAGACGACGGCGCTGCGCGAACTGCACGCCGAGGCGGCCGACGTGCCGCTCATGCAGCTCGTGGCGGGCGGGGGTGCCCCCTACGACCTTGTGATGGCCGGTGACCCGCGGACCTACGCCGACCTGGCCACCCCGGAGGGCCTGGCTGTCCTCGCCGAGTACGCCGACGTGGTCGGCCCGGACAAGGGCTGGGTGATCGCGGACCCGGGGGACGGGAGGCCGGCGGTGCCCACCTCGTTCGTCGCCGACGCCCATGCCGCGGGGCTGCTCGTGCACGTCTGGACGTTCCGCAACGAGAACGCCTCCCTCCCGGCCGACCTCCGGGAGGGGGTGCGGCCGGAGGACTTCGGGCAGGCGATCACCGAGCAGCTGCGGTTCTGGGAGGCCGGGGTGGACGGGCTGATCGTCGACCACGCCGACACCGGCGACCTCGCGCGTGACCTCTTCCTGGCACGGGCAGAGGACGCCGTGGCCTGAGCCGCTAGACCGCCGGCTCGGCGACCAGGGAGCCGGCGGAGTGCTCCTGGCGGAGTGCGGTCTTGAGCACCTTGCCGCTGGGGTTGCGGGGAAGGGCCGCGACGACCGAGTACTCGCGCGGGTTCTTGTAGCGGGCCAGCTTCTCCCGGCAGTACGCCGCCAACTCCTCGGACGTCGGTGGGTCGGCCGGGTCGCGCGGCGCGACCACCGCCAGCGGGGCCTCCCCGTACCGGCTGTCGGGGACGCCGATCAGCGCCACCTCGCCGACCTTCGGGTGCGCGGCGAGGACGTTCTCCACCTCGGCGCAGTAGATGTTCTCCCCGCCGGAGATGATCATGTCCTTCTTGCGGTCGACGACGTAGAGGTAGCCGTCCTCGTCCTGGCGCACGAGGTCGCCGGAGTGGAACCAGCCGCCGGCGAAGGCTTCCGCCGTCTCCTCCGGCTTGTTCCAGTACTCCTTCATGACCATCGGGCTCCGGTAGACGATCTCGCCCACCTCGCCCGGTGGGACGTCGTCCATCGCGTCGTCCACCACGCGGACCTCCACGTTGAGGATCGGGGTGCCCACCGAGCCGATCTTGCGGACCGAGTCCTCGCCGCGCAGGAGGCAGGTGACCGGGCTGCACTCGGTCTGCCCGAACGCGGTGACCACCTCGGCCTGGGGGAACGCGTCGATGAGCGAGCGCAGCAGCGTGGTGGAGGCGGGGGCGGCACCCCAGGACACCCGGCGCAGGTGCGAGAGGTCGCGGGACGCGAGGTCGGGGACGGCGAGCACGGCGGCCCACATCGCGGGCACCAGGAAGATGCTCGAGACCTTCTCCCGCTCCATCATGTCGAGGGTCTCGGCCGGGTCGAAGGCGCCCGACCGCATGATCACGTTGGTGCCGCCCAGCAGCAGCGGCGGCAGACCCCCGGCGAGGCCGGCGATGTGGAACAGTGGCGCCCCCGGCACGCCGACCCGGTCGTCGGGGTCCCAGCCGAGGGTGGTGATCTGGCTGAAGACGTGCATCAGCAGGTTGCGGTGGGTGAGCACCGCGCCCTTGGGTCGGCCGGTCGTCCCCGACGTGTACATGATGAAGGCCGGCTCGGTCTCGTCCACCACGACGTCGAGGGGCTCGTCCCCGGCCGCGGCGAGCGCCTCCTCGTAGTCCGCACCGATCACCAGCGTGGTCGTGACCGAGGGCGCCTGCTCGCAGGCCTTCGTGGCCGTCTCGGCCAGCGGTGCGTCCACGACCAGGGCGACGGCGCCGCAGTCGGTGAGCACGTAGGCGACCTCGTCGGCGACCAGCCGGAAGTTGACCGGGACGACGATCGCGCCCAGCCGCACGCCCGCGAGGTAGGCCTCCCAGGCCTCCATGCCGTTGAGCGCCAGCACGGCGATCCGGTCGCCACCTCCGACCCCGCGCTCCTGCAGGGCTCGGGCCAGCCGGGTCACGCGCTCGTCGAGCTCCGCGTAGCTGCGGCCGGTGCCCTCGAACCGCAGCGCCGGCACGTCCGGCTGTTTCCGCGCGTGCCGGGCCAGCTGGTCGCTCATGGTCATGCCCCGGCCCTGCAGAGGCGGAATGGGGACGATCACGGGAACTCCTCGCCGGACTCGGATGTGACCGGCGTCATGCTGTCCGGGCCGGCCGCGGCCGGTCAACCCTGACCGCCTGAGGGGCGTTTATGGCCATAAACGCCCCTCAGGCGCGTCGAGGGCCAGCATCCGGACGGCGAGCCGCTTCCACAGCGCCAGATGCGGGTCCGTGGCGGCGGGCCGGTCCTCGAACGCGTAGACCAGTGCGACGCCTCGCATGCTGGTGAACAGCAGTTCGGTGAGGTCGGTGTAGAGCGGGGCGCCGGCGATCTCGGCACCCCAGATCCCGTGGGCCACCGCCGCGATCGCCGCGCGCAGTCGCCGTTCCTCGCCCCGGAGTGCCGCCCGCAGGGCCGGGTCGGTGCGGGCCGCCGTCCACAGCTCCATGGCCGCCCAGAACGGGGGCTCCTGGAAGGTCGTCCACATCAGGTCGATGGCCCGGTCGACCCGTTCCCGTCCGGTGGGCCCGTCGTCCATGAGGGACGCGGCCCGGCGCCGGACCTCCTCCAGCTGCGTCGTCGCCAGGTGCTCGGCCGCGGCGACCAGCAGCTCGGCCCGGGACGGGAAGTGGTGCAGCAGTCGGCCGCGGGACACCCCGGCGCGGGCCTGGACGGCCAGGGTCGAGGCGCCGGCGTAGCCCTCCTCGACCAGGCAGGCGACGGCGGCGTCGAGGATCAGCAGCCGGCTGTCGGCGGTCCGCTCCGAGCGTGAGCGGGGACCCGGGACGGCGTCCTGGGGCACGGGCTCGGCGGTCATCCGGCGAAGCGTAGGCCGACACGGCGGCCCGCAACAGTCACCGTTGACCGTTACGGGTGGCGGCTGTCACGCTGCGCCCGTCCCGCTCCCGTGGCGCTTATGGCCATAAGTGCCGCACCAGGTTCTCGGCGAGAGGTGCGCCTGCATGGACTTCGACGACAGCCCCGACGAGGCCGAGTACCGCGCGCGGGTCCGGGACCTGCTCGAGCGGCACGCGGCGGACCTGCTGCACCTGGAGGCCGGTCAAGAGGGCGTCGACGCCCGCACCCACGAGGCGGAGATGCGGCGGACCCAGCGGGTGCTGGCCGAGGTGGGACTGGTCGGCGTCACCTGGCCGCGGGAGTACGGCGGCCAGGGCGGGACGCTCGTGCAGCAGGCGATCGTCTCGCAGGAGCTGGCCCGGGCGCGGGTGCCGGCGCTGATCAACCACATCGGCATCGGGATGTGCGGCCCGACGGTCATCGCGCACGGCAGCCAGGACCAGCGCGACCGCTATCTCGCCCGGCTGCTGCGCGCGGACGACGTCTGGTGCCAGCTGTTCAGCGAACCGGCGTCGGGGTCGGACCTGGCGGCGCTGCGCACGACGGCGGTGCGCGACGGCGACGACTGGGTGGTGAACGGCCAGAAGGTCTGGACGACGCTCGCCCACGTCGCCGACCACGGGATCCTGCTGACCCGCACCGACCCGGAGCGCCCGAAGCACGCCGGCCTGACGATGTTCGTCGTCGATCTGCACGCACCGGGCGTCACCGTCCGGCCGCTGCGCCAGATGGGCGGGCAGTCGGACTTCAACGAGGTGTTCTTCGACGACGTCCGCATCCCCGACAGCGAGCGGCTCGGCGAGCCCGGCGAGGGCTGGCGGGTCGCCCTGACCACGCTCATGAACGAGCGGGTCGCCATCGGCGGCGCGGGGGGCACCATCGGCCTGCCGGTCGAGGCGTTCGTGCAGCACGCCCGCGAGCGGCTGCCCGCCCTCGATCCCGAGCGCCAGGTGCTCGCCCGGCAGGCGGTCGGCCGGGCGGTGGTCGCCGCGCTCGGTGCCCGCTACACCGGTTACCGGCGGCTGACCGTGCTCAGCCAGGGCGGGATCCCCGGACCCGAGGCCAGCGCCGGCAAGCTCGCCGGCACGGAGGCCGCCCGGCTGGTCGCCGACGCCGGCGTCCGGCTGCTGGGGGACGACGCCGTCTACGCGGCCACGGGTGACGGCGACGACCGCTGGCAGCGCACCCAGTCCTGGATCCCGGGCATCGCCATCGCCGGCGGCACCGACCAGGTGCTGCGCAACATCATCGGCGAGCGGGTGCTCGGCCTGCCGCCGGAGCCGCGCAGCGACAAGACGGCCCCCTTCTCGGGAGGACGGCGATGAACTTCGACCTCGACGACGACCAGCGGGACATCGCCGCGGGGGCCCGCGACTTCTACCGGGGATCGGCGTCGCCCGCCGCGGCGCGTGCGGGGCTGGAGGGCGGCCGGCTCGAGCCCGGGCGCAAGGCGCTGGCCGACATCGGTTTCCTCGGCATCACCGTGCCGGACGAGTCCGGCGGCGCGGGCCGGTCGGTGCTGGATCTCGCCGTCGTCGCGGAGCAGGGCGGTGCGGTCCTCGCCGCGCCGTCGCTGGTCACGGCGGCACGGGCCGCGGTCCTGCTGTCCGGCGAGCCGGAGCTGGCGGCGCAGCTGGCCGACGGGTCGACGGCGTTCGCCGTGCTCGACGGCGACCCGGACGAATCCGCCCCGTCCGTCGACGCCGCCGACGCGACCGCCTTCCTCGCCCTGGACGGCGGTGATCTCGTGCTGGGGGAGGGGGAGGTGGTGCCCGGCCGGCCGCTGGACGCCACTCGCGGGCTGGCGTCGGTGCGCCTGTCCTCGCGCCGGGTATTGGCGGCCGACGCGGGAGAGCTGTGGGCCCGCGCCCGCCGGGTGGCCGCGGTCGTGATGGCCGCCGAGGACCTCGGCGGCGCCGACCGCTGCGTGCAGCTCGGCGTCGCCTACGCCCAGGAACGCGAGGCGTTCGGCCGGAAGATCGGCTCGTACCAGGCCGTGAAGCACATGCTCGTCGACGCCTGGGTCGGCGTCGAGCAGCTGCGCTCGCTGGTCTGGTGGGCGGCCTGGGCGGCCGACGCGAACCCCGCCGAGCTCCCGCTGGCCGCCGCGGCCGCCAAGGCGTGCGCCGCCAGCGTGTTCGAGCAGGCCGCCGGGACGCTGATCCAGGTGCACGGCGGCATCGGCTTCACGTGGGAGCACGACGCGCACCTGTTCTGGCGGCGCGCGAAGGTGGACCGGCTGCTGCTGGGCGACGAGGCCGAGCACCTCGACGCCGTCGCCCGGATCGCCGTGGCCGGAGCCCTCGGCGGGTGATGACCGGTGCGTTTATGGCCATAAACGCACCAACGACAGGAGGACGACGACGGAACTCACCGAGCTCCGCTACGAGGTGTCCGGCGGAGTCGCGACCGTGCGGCTCCATCGCCCCGAGCGGCTGAACGCCTTCACCCTGACCATGGCCGACGAGCTGGCCACCGTGGCGGCCGCCGCGGACGCCGACGACGACGTCCGGGTCGTGGTCGTGACCGGCTCGGGACGGGCGTTCTGCGCCGGGGCCGACCTGGGCGGCGGACCGGACACGTTCGGCGGCCGTCGCACGCGCGTACGGCCGCCGGGGCCGCTGAGCCAGGACATCGACGGCGTTCCGCGGGACGCCGGCGGGGTGGCGTCGCTGCCCTTCGCGGCGCTGCGCAAGCCGGTGATCGCCGCGGTCAACGGGCCCGCCGTCGGCATCGGGGCGACGTTGACCCTGCCGATGGACATCCGGATCGCGGCCGAGTCCGCCCGGTTCGGGTTCGTGTTCGGCCGGGTCGGCATCGTGCCCGAGGCGGCGTCGTCGTGGTTCCTGCCCCGGGTCGTCGGCATCAGCCAGGCCATGGAGTGGGTCGCCACCGGTCGGGTCTTCGACGCGGCCGAGGCGCTGCGCGGCCGGCTGGTCTCCCGGGTGGTGCCCGACACCGAGCTGCTCCCGACCGCCTACGCGCTCGCCCGCGAGATCGTCACCACCACCAGCGGGGTCGCCGTGGCCGCGGCGCGCCAGCTGCTCTGGTCGATGCTCGGCGCCTCGTCGCCGTGGGACGCCCACCGCGCGGAATCGAGGGCGCTGGTCGAGCTGGGGGAGGGCCCCGACCCGGCGGAGGGGGTCGCGGCCTTCCTGGAGAAGCGCCCGCCGCGGTTCCCCGCCCGGCTCGACGACGGCGCCGTCGCCGGCATCCCACGCTGGCCCGCCCCGCCGGACGATGTCGTTGCGTCGTCCTGACCCCGCGTGTCAGCTGCCGAGACCGGCTTCGCGGGCGCGGGTCATCGCCTCGGCGCGGTCGGCGACCTGCAGCTTCGCGAAGATCGCCGACACGTAGTTGGCCACGGTCTTCGGGCTCAACGACAGCTTCCGGGCGATGGATGGGTTCGGGTGGCCGTGCGCGATCAGCCCGAGGATCTCCCGCTCGCGGTCGGTGAGCTCCGGGAAGGCCTTCGGCGCCGGGCGGGACTGGGCGAAGAACGCCAGCACCCGCCCGGCGACCGCCTGGCTGAAGATCGCCTCCCCCCGTGCCACCGCTCGGATCGCACCGAGCAGCTCGTCCTCGTCGGCGTCCTTGAGCACGTAGCCGCGGGCGCCGGCGCACAGCGCGAGGAACACCGACTCCTCGTCCTCGAACAGGCTGAGCACCAGGACGCGCACGCCTGTCTCGGCCGCCACGATCTCGCGCGTCGCCTCGATGCCGCTGATCCCGGGCAGCTGCAGATCCATGAGGACGACGTCCGGTCGCAGCTCCCGAGCCCGCGAGACGGCGTCCTCGCCGGAGACCGCCACCCCGGCGACCGAGAAGTCGGCGGTCGCCTCCAGCAGCGCGACGACGCCCTTGCGGAAGAGGGGGTGGTCCTCGACGACGAGCACCCGCAGCGGCGTCACGGTCGCGCACCTCCCGGCAGCGGCAGGTGGACGAGCACGCGCGTGCCGCCCTCCGGTATGTCCTCCACCACGCACGTTCCGCCCATCTCCGCCGCGCGCTCCCGCATGGACGCCAGTCCCACCCCCGGGATCAGCTCTTCCGGCAGACCCCGGCCGTCGTCGGCGACCTCGACCACGAGCAGCTCCGGCTCCGTGGTCAGCCGCGCGGTGCAGGCCGATGCCCGTGCGTGCCGGACGACGTTGGTCAGCGCCTCCTGGGCCACGCGGTAGGCAGCCACCTCGATGGCGGCCGGCAGTGCGGGCAGCCGGGCCGGCACGTCCACCGTGATCCGCGGCCCGCCCTTCTCGGCGCCCACGGTGTCGGCCAGGCGCTGGAGTGCGCCGACCAGCCCCAGCTCGTCGAGCGCCGGAGGGCGCAGTCCGTGGACGAGCCGGCGGATGTCGGCGATCGCGTTCTTCAGCTCGCCGCGCAGTTCACCGGCCAGGACCTCGGCGGACGCGGGATCGGTGGTGATCAGGCCGCGCAGCACGCCCGTCTGGACGGTGAGCCCGGCCAGCTGGGCGCCGAGCCCGTCGTGGAGGTCGCGGCGCAGCCGCCGCCGCTCCTCCTCCCGCGCGGCCACCAGCCGCTCACGGGAGCGCTGCAGGTCGGCCGTGAGCCGGACGGCGGAGACGGCCACGCCGGCCTGCCGCGCGAGGTCGGCGAGCAGCCGCCGGTCGGCCGGGGTGAAGGTCGTCTCGCCGGAGCGCAGGCCGAGGACGAGCGAGCCCACGGTCGCGCCGTGATGCAGCAGCGGCAGGGCGACCGTCTCGGGAACCGGCTCGCCGGCGGCGACCGGCGGGGCTCCGTCGTCCAGGCGGATCGCGGTGTAGGGCAGCCGCAACGCCTCCCGCACCGCCGACACGATCGTCGGCAGCACCGCGTCCGGGGCGAGCGTCCTCTCCAGCCGCTCGCCGAGCTCCGCGAGGGCGGTGTAGGGCTCGTCCCGTCGTCCGTAGAGCAGCCGGTCGACGGCTCGCTGCAGCCGGTCCCGCGCGGGAGCGAACAGCACCGCGACCAGCCCGGTGGCGATGACGGAGACCACCAGGTCGTCCTCGCGGCGCAGCAGCGCACCGAGGTAGCCGACGACGAGCACGTAGACGCCGACCACGAGCACGGTCAGCGCGGCGTACACGAGCGTGCGGTTGATGACGACGTCGATGCCGTCCAGCCGGTACTTCAGGACGGCGGCGGCGACGGCGACCGGCACGGCGATCAGCAGCCAGAAGAAGACGACGTTGCCGAGCCATGGCAGCACGCCGTCCAGGGGTGAGAGCACGGCCGGTGCCACGGCGAACAGGAACCACTTGATCTGCTGCCGCTCGTCGCCGCGCGACCTGCGGAAGCGGACGACGACCGAGGCGACCGCGCCGATCAGGGCGATGGCGAGCAGGCCGCTCAGCAGGCCGAAGACAGGCAGCTCCTCGACCGCCGCCAGCCCGTCGATGCCGATCGGGTTGTCGATGCGGTAGTCGACCTCCTGCCCGGTGAATGTCTCGCGCAGCATCCCGAGCAGGCACGACGTCGTGACGGACACGACGGCGAGCGCCGCTACCGGCCACCACCGACGCGACGGCAGCCGGCCGTCGGGGAACAGCAGCACCAGCGCCACGAACACCAGGCCGAGGACCACGAACCAGTACCAGCTCTGCAGCCAGGCCCCGACGACGGCGACTGCGTCCGGCCGTCCCTCCGTGGTCATCACCCAGGCGGCGTACATGTCGCCGACCGCACCGAGAACCAGTACGACCGGGGCGGCGGCCAGCACCCAGCCGACGGCGTTGTGCGGCCTCCTGGCCAGCAGCAGCGCGCCCATGGCAGCGAAGAGGGTGAAACCGACGAAGATGGGCAGGCCCTCGCCAGGGTCGAGGGCGGGACCCGCGAGCGCCCGGTCGAGCAGGACGTAGGCGACGACGCCGGCGACGTAGAGCGGCACCACCGCCCACGCGCACACCCGAGGCAGCAGGCCGGCGTCGCCGGTCGACTGCGCCCCTGTCTTCCCCGGAGCGGGCAGGGGAGGCGCCGCTGTCACCTCGGTCGTCACCTGGTCACCTCCTCCCGGCGTCCGCACGATGCGCGCCGCGCGGGCGGTCGTCAACGGAGGGCCGCGCCGCGACGGCACGGCCCTCCGGGGGCGGTCAGGACGCGGTCACCGGCTCGCGGTCGGCAATGCGCCGGACCTGGGCCAGCGAGCGGCCGAGCAGCACCCAGGCGATGCCGGTCGGAACGCTGATGGAGGCGAAGAACCAGGCGTCGTTCTCGGAGCCGACCGTCGACCCGAGCATGCCGATGGCGATGCCCAGCGGCAGGGCGAGGGCGAGCACCAGCCCGGCGGCCCGGGCCAGCCTGTCGCGGCGCCGGCGCAGAACCACGATGCCCAGCAGGAGCGAGCCCACGACGGACACAAGGAACCCGATCAGGAACATGGCGTGACCGACGGGGACCTCCCCGCCGCCGGTGGTGAGCGACGCGACCTCGATGCCGTTGCCGACCGCCATGGCGGCGAGGCCGACAGCCGTCAGGGCCATGCCGACGGAGCCGACCCGTCCTGCGTCGGAGCCCAGGGCCCGGCGCAGTGCATCCAGGCCGACGAGGATCAGCGCCGGCGGCAGCACCAGGAAGATCCAGTCGGATGCAGCGACGGCGACGGCGCCCAGCGTGCCGGTCTCGTCGTCGCCGATCATCTCCGCCGCGCCGAAGGCGAGCGGCATCAGTGCCCAGAGGGCCCCGCCCAGCATCCCGGTCCGCGCGCGTCGCGACGTGATGCTCTCCGTGGTGGTGGTCATGGTGGTCATGGTGGTCATCGGGCTTCTCCGTGGTCGGCGGTGGCTGTGGTGCGACCACCGTCCGGCTCGGGAACTCCCGGGCGGCAGGGCACGCACTCCCGGGTGATCCGGGAAATGCGTCCCGCAGCGGGTGGGCCTGGGCCGTCCCGCGGCTCCGATCCCGGTTTGTCCCCAGCCCCTGCTGGGGCAGGAGCGCGACGTGGACACCCAGATCACGCTGCGGGTGGACGGGGCGGCGCAGCCGCTGACCGTCGACACCCGGACGACGCTCCTGGACGCGCTCCGGGAGCGGCTGCGCAACACCAGCCCGAAGAAGGGCTGCGACCACGGCCAGTGCGGTGCCTGCACGGTGCTGCTCGACGGCCGCCGGGTCAACAGCTGCCTGGTCCTGGCCGTCACCGTCGGGGACGCCGAGGTGACGACGTCGGACGGGCTGGCCGAGGGCGGCCGGCCGCACGCCCTGCACCGGTCCTTCGTCGAGCACGACGCCTTCCAGTGCGGCTACTGCACGCCGGGGCAGGTCTGCTCGGCCGCCGGTGTCCTCGCCGAGGCGCGTGCGGGGTGGCCGAGCGCGGTCACCGCGGACCTGGCGGCCGGCGACGTCGAGCTCAGCGATGCCGAGATCCGCGAGCGCATGAGCGGCAACCTCTGCCGCTGCGCCGCCTACGCCAACATCGTCCCGGCCGTGGCCGCCGTCGCCGAGTCGTCGGGGGTGCGGCGGTGAGGGAGTTCCGCTACGAGCGCGCTCCCGACGTCGCCGGTGCCGTGGCGCTCCTGGCCGGCGCGCCCGAGGGCGCTTTCCTGGGCGGCGGCACCAACCTGGTCGACCTGATGAAACTGGGCGTCGCCACCCCCGACGTGCTGGTCGACGTCCGCGAGCTGGTGTCCCGCGAGATCACCGAGCTCCCCGACGGCGGCCTGCGGATCGGCGCCGGCGTCCCGAACGCCGACCTCGCCGCGGACCGGCGGGTCCGGGAGCGCTTCCCCGTGCTGGCCCAGGCGCTGCTCGCCGGCGCCTCCGGGCAGCTGCGCAACCGGGCCACCACCGGCGGCAACCTCCTCCAGCGCACCCGGTGCGGCTACTTCACCGACGTCACCAAGCCGTGCAACAAGCGGTCACCCGGCAGCGGGTGCGGCGCGTTGGAGGGCGTGCACCGCAACCACGCGATCCTCGGCCAGACGATCGCCGGCTCCGCCGGTCCCGCGACCTGCGTCGCCACCCATCCGTCCGACATGGCGGTGGCCATGGTGGCGCTGGACGCCGTCGTCCGGGTGCTCGGGCCCGACGGCGAGCGCAGCCTCCCGCTCGCCGGCCTGCACCGGCTGCCGGGCGACGACCCCTCGCGGGACACCACGCTGCGGCACGGAGAGCTGATCACCGCGATCGACCTGCCGGCCCTGGGCATGCCCTCGCGCTACCGCAAGGTGCGCGACCGGGCGTCCTTCGCCTTCGCGCTGGTGAGCATCGCCGCGGCGCTCCGGGTCGAGGACGGCGTCGTCCGCGACGTGCGGCTCGCCCTCGGAGGAGTGGCGCACAGGCCATGGCGGGCCACCGCCGCCGAATACGTGCTGCGCGGCCTGCCGGCCACCGAGGCCTCCTTCGCCGCAGCCGCGGAGTCGGAGCTCGAGGAGGCCACCCCGCTGCGGGACAACGGCTTCAAGGTGCCGATGGCCCGCAACCTCGTCGTCCGCACCCTGCTGGACCTGTCGGAGGCGCTCCGATGACCACGGTGGACCGTCTCGTCGGTGCCGGCATCGACCGGATCGACGGGCCGGCGAAGGTGCGCGGCACCGCGCCCTACGCCTACGAGCACGACCCGGGGGAGCCCATCGCGCACCTCGCGGTCGTGCAGAGCACCGTCAACCGGGGCCGGATCAGCCGGATGGACCCCACCGCCGCCGAGGGCATGACCGGTGTTCTCGCCGTCCTCACGCCGGCGAACGCGCCGCGGCTGGGGGAGGGGCTGGCGTCGGATCTGCCGGTGCTGCAGTCGCTCGACGTGCACTACCAGGGGCAGGTGGTCGCCGCCGTCGTCGCCGAGACGTCGGAGATCGCCACGGCGGCGGTCGGGGCGGTCGTCGTCGAGTACGCCGCGGAGCCGCCCGACGTCGCGCTGAGCACCGACCGCCCCGACCTCTACGCGCCGCCGAAGCTCATGGCCGGGTTCGCCACCGACTCGGTGATCGGCGACGTCGACGGTGCGCTGGCGGCCGCCGCGGTCAGCATCGACGCGACCTACGAGACGCCGACCCAGCACAACAACCCGATCGAGATGCACACCTCGATGGCCCGCTGGGACGGCGACTCGCTGACGCTCTGGGACGCCAACCAGGGCCCGCACAACATCGTCAACGACCTGGCCACCGGGTTCGGCATCGAGGCCGGGCAGGTGCGGGTGATCTCGCCCTACGTCGGTGGGGCGTTCGGCTCGAAGGCCTTCACCCATCCCAACCAGATGCTCGCCGCGATGGCGGCCCGGGTGGTGGGCCGGACGGTGGTCTTCGAGCTGAGCCGGCAGCAGATGTTCTCGTTGGTGGGGCACCGGACGCCGACGATCCAGCGGCTGCGGCTGGGAGCCGATCCCGAGGGCCGGCTGTCCGCGATCAGCCACGAGGTCGTGGAGCACACCTCGCGGATCAGCGAGTTCGCCGAGCAGACCGCCACCCCGACCCGCGTCCTGTACGCCGCACCCCACCGGCGGACGACGCACCGCCTGGCCCGGCTCGACGTCCCGCCGCCGACGATCATGCGTGCGCCGGGGGAGACCCCGGGCATGTTCGCGCTCGAGTCGGCGATGGACGAGCTGGCCGTCGCCCTGGGGCTGGACCCGGTCGAGCTGCGCCTCCGCAACGAGCCGGAGCGCGACCCGGAGCGGGACGTGCCCTGGTCCACCCGCAACCTCGTGGAGTGCCTGCGCACCGGGGTGGAGCGCTTCGGCTGGGCCGGCCGCGACCTGCGGCCCGGGATCCGCACCGACGGCCGCTGGCTCGTCGGCACCGGCGTCGCGTCGGCCACCTACCCGACCCGGCGGCGGAAGGCGCAGTGCCGGATCTCGGTCGACGGAGCGGGGCGGTACACCGTCGAGATCGACGGCTCCGACATCGGCACCGGCGCGTGGACGGCCCTGTCGCAGATCGCCGCCGACGCCCTGCGCACCGACCTCGGCTCGGTCGAGCTGCGGATCGGGGACAGCCGGCTGCCGTTCGCCGGCGGGGCGGGTGGATCGACCGGCCTGGCCTCCTGGGGGACGGCGATCGTGTTCACCGCCCGCGACCTGCGGACCCGGCTGGACGAGGAGTACGGCGGGCAGCTGCCGGCCGACGGCGTCACGGTCGAGGGGGAGCTGGCGGGCGAGTCACCCGCGGCGAAGACGCACTCGCTGCACGCCTACGGGGCGCACTTCGTGGAGGTGCGGGTGGACCGGGACACCGGCGAGGTGCGGGTTCCCCGGGCGACCAGCGTGTTCGACGCCGGGGTGATCGTGAACGCCAAGACCGCGCGCTCCCAGCTGCTCGGCGGCTTCTGCATGGGCGTCTCGATGGCCCTGCACGAGGAGTCGGTCACCGACGAGCGGTACGGCCACTACGTCAACCACGACCTGGCTGAGTACCACGTGGCCACCAACGCCGACATCGGCGAGATCGACATCTCCTGGCTGGACGTCGACGACCAGCTGGCCAACCCGATCGGGCTCAAGGGCATCGGCGAGATCGGCATCACCGGCGCCGCGGCCGCCGTCGCCAACGGCTACTGGCACGCGACCGGCCTGCGCATCCGCGACCTGCCGATCACGCCCGACAAGTACTTCCGGTGAATGAAGCCCGGCCGAGCGGGGTGGCCCGTGGCGCGGGGGCCGGAGGCCTCCCGGCGCGGGGCACGGCGGAGCTCAGCGCAGCAGGGGGACGGCACCTGGTCGCGGTGTGGCGCGGAGCGTCACGGTGTCTTGGCATCGAGGTGGCGCAGCAGGGTCTCGCCGACGTCGCGCATGTTCTCGACCTGCTGCCGGCTCAGCTGGTCGAACAGGTGGATGCGGACGCCCTCGACGTGCACGGGCGCGGCCGCCTCGAGCGCGGCGAAGCCGTCGTCGGTGAGGACGGCGAGCTGACCGCGCCCGTCGTCGGGGCACACCTGCCGGCGCACCCAACCGCGTTCCTCCAGGCGGGAGACCGCGTGGGACAGCCGGCTGCGGGAGGAGAGGCAGCGGTCGGCGAGCTGGCTCATCCGCAGCATCCGGCCTTCGGTCTCCGACAGCGCCACGAGGATCTCGTAGTACGCATGGGAGACCCCCGTCTCGTGCGTGAGCTCCCGGTCCAGCCGGTCCAGCAGCAGCTGGGCGCTGTAGAGCCAGGCCCGCCAGGCCCGCTGCTCGTCGGCGTCGAGCCACCGGGGATCACCCGGCGGCGGGACGTCGGGGCCGTCGGTGGGTGCGGACGACACGTGCGCGGTCATGTGCACAGCGTACTAGCGGAATAGATGAGCCTTCAACTACGCTACGGTCCAGCAGAAGGTCAAACGCTCAACGACTCGGAGGTTCTTTCCATGACCAGCTCCACCACCACCCAGATCCCCGGCTACGTCGTCGGCACGTGGGACATCGACGCCAGCCACTCGACCGTCGGCTTCTCCGTCCGTCACATGATGGTCAGCAAGGTCCGCGGCTACTTCCGCGACTTCTCCGGCGAGATCGTCACGGCAGAGGACCCCGCGCAGTCCAGCGTCACCGCCCGCATCAACATGGACTCGATCGACACCCGGCAGGAGCAGCGTGACGCGCACATCCGCTCCGCCGACTTCTTCGACGTGGGCAACCACACCGAGATGACGTTCCGCTCGACCGCGGTGGCCACCGACGGCGCCGACTGGACCGTCACCGGTGACCTGACCATCAAGGGCATCACCAAGCCGGTCACCCTCGAGCTGGAGCTCAACGGCTTCGGCCCGGACGCCTACGGCGGCACGCGCGCCGGGTTCTCGGCCACGACCGAGATCTCCCGCAAGGCGTACGGCGTCGACATCGACATGCCGATGGACGGCGGTGGCGTCGTCGTCGGCGACAAGATCACCGTCGAGCTCGAGATCGAGGCCGTGCTCCGCACCGTCTGATCCGCACACGCCGCCCCGCCGATGATCAGGTTCCCTGATCGTGCGGTGTCCTCCCTCACGGCAGAACGTGAGGGAGGACGCTCGACGATCAGGGAACCTGATCGTCGAGCAACGGCAGGGGCTCGGCGAGCGACCAGTGGCCGTCGCGAACCGACGTGTCGGCCAGTTCGAAGCTCGTCGCGTAGGGACGGAAGTCGACCTCGCGGTTGACCGCGTACAGCACCTTCGGGGCGACCAGGAACAACGCCAGGGCCTGCTCGGTGACGTACCGGTCGATGCGATTGGCGGCCACCACCTGGCGCAGCTGCGAGGTCTGCGCGACCAGGTCGGCGAACAGCCGCTCGAACACGGGATCCACCGGCCCGGCCCGGAACTCACCCGACCGCCCGACGAATCCACGGTGCAGTTCCAGCGGGGGCACGTCCACGGACTGGCTGCCCTGCTCGAGCAGCAGGACGTCCCAGTTCCGTGGTCCCTTGCCGGCGAGCGCCCGCCGCGTCTCCCGCTCGTCGTCCCTCCGCAGCACCGACACCTCCACGGTCACGCCCAGGGTCAGCCGCCACTGCTCGGCGACCACGGCGGCGACTGCTCCCCAGGCTTCGAACGCGGCCAGGCGGAGCGGCCGCTCCGCGCCACCGGCCGCCTGCCACAGCCGTGCCGCCTCCGCCGCGTCGTGGCGGTAGGGGAGAAGCCGGTCCGGTGCCCGGTGGGCCACGGTCAGGGGGGTCGGAGGGGTCAGCCCCGCCAGCGGCCGCGCCAGTCCGCCGAACACGTCCCGGACGAGCCCCGCCCGGTCGATGGCGAGGTTCAGCGCCCGACGGGCCCGGACGTCGGACAGCGGCAGGCCGTCCGCGTCCCGGTCGATGACACCGGCCAGGGCACGCACCGCGTCGACGGTCACCAAGCGAGCGTGCCGCGAGCCGCGCACCCGCGCGGCCGATGCGTGCGGCACCTCGGTGACGATGTCGACCTCACCGACGGAGTCGCAGACCAGGTCCAGAGCGGTGCCTGCGTCGAGGTCGTTGCGGAACTCCACCTCGGCCAGGCGTGGGCCGCGCTTCCGGTCCCAGTAGTGCGGGTTGGCGCGCAGCCGGACGGTGGGCGAGCGGTGCTCGGTCTGCAGCCAGGTGCGGTCCTCGCCGTCGGTGACCACCGCCTCCGTCTCGATCAGTGATCGGCCCTCGACGAGGGTGAAGGCTCCCGAGGCCCACGGCCCCGGCGCATCGATCACCTACCAGTGGCCCTCGCCGGAGGAGTCCCGGGCGTACCCGAAGCCGAGGTCCCGCCAGAACCGCTCGCTCATGACGTGCGTCGCCCGCAGCTTGCCGAGAGCCAACCCGTCCACGGCCGGCAGGTGCAGCCGCACCGTCCGGTCGTCGACGACGGCGACCCGGGTCCGCCGGTCGATGTTGAAGTGGGTGCCGGGCGGGTGCGGCGACTGCCAGCGGAACTGCTCCTCAGCGGCCCGGCGCACCGACTCGGCGGTCACCGCGGTGCCGTCGGCGAACCGATTGCCGTCGCGGACCCTGATCTCCAGCGTCGTCCCGTCCCGCCACCGGTATCGGCTCATGGCGGCGGGACGGACCTTGCCCCGCCGAGTGACCCGAACGGGCTCTTCCACCGTGTTGTAGGTGATGTAGAGCCAGTTCAGGGGGCTCGGGTCGACCACTCGCACCGAGCCGCGTGGCCCGGGTCGCGCGCGGCCGGCGAGCCGTTCGAGCACGCTCACCGCAGCCGCACCGGGCCCGCGTCGATGGCGGTGCGGAAGAGCTCGTAGGGCTTGCGCCGCACGTCCTGGCCGCCCTGGTACTTCGACTGCCGGTACAGCTGGTTGGCCGTGACGTAGAGATGCCCGTCGGCGGCGACCGACATCGTGTCGGGCCAGAGCAGCCGGTCGTCGTGCAGCACGGTCTCCCAGCTGCCGTCCGGCAGCCGGCGGTGGACGGCGTTGTGCTCGCCGTCGGTCACGTACAGGCGGCCGGCGTCGTCGGTCTCCATCCCGTCGCCCGCCGACCCCTTGTCGCCCTCGTCGACGACGGTGGCCGACACCTCGTCGTCCGGCACCGACCGGTCGGTCAGGGCATCGGTGGCGACGCTGTACCAGCGGCGCGAGGCCAGCGGGCAGTAGAAGAGCCGCGCGCCGTCGGCCGAGATCGCGATGCCGTCGGCGCCCATCGTCACCGGCGAGGTCCCGCCGTCCTCGTCCCGCTCCAGGAACTCCCGGCCCTCCACGACCATCCGCAGGTCCGGCGGCTGGAGGGCCTTGGTCGACGGATGGTCGTGCAACCGCCGCCACGACTCCCCGGTGGCGAGGTCGACGACGATGATCCCGTTGGGGCCGGAGTCGGCCGAGTCGGTGATATAGGCGACGCCTGCCTCGCCCCGCCGCAGGTCGAAGCGGACGTCGTTGAGGTACGTCGTCTCCAGCGCCACCGACGGGTCGAAGGTGATCACCTGGGCCACCGAGTCGGTGTCCAGGTCGACGCGGACCAGCTTCGGCCCGCCGGGCTCGGTCGGCTCGAACATCGGGCTGCCGGTGTCGAGCACCCACAGCCGGTCGGCCGGGTCGACGACGATGCTCTGCACCGAGACGAAGGCGCCCGCGTCGTCCTTTCCCGACGGGGAGTTCCACGCCTCGTCGGGGAACGGCACCTCCTGCCCGTCGCGTAGTTCCACCACGGTGGCCGGGGGATCGTCACCCCACTGGGGAAAGTTGACGAAGATCCGGCCGGTGTGCGAGACGCTCACGCCGGTCGGCATCGGCCCGGTGAATGCGTGCACGAGCTCGAGCTCGCCGATCGGTTCGTCGCGTGCGAGCTCGCTCATCCGAGCGTCCCCGGGCGGAGCAGGACCTTGGTCCAGCCGTCCTCGCGGTTGTCGAACCGCTCGTAGCCGTCGACCGCCTCGTCCAGGGTCAGCTCGTGGGACACGATCAGGCCCGGGTTGGCGCGTCCGGTGATGATCAGGTCCCGAAGCTGCCGGTTGTACCGCTTGACCGGCGCCTGGCCGGTGCCCATCGACTGGCCCTTGGTGAAGAACTGGCCGTACTGGAAGGGGATGCGTCCCTCCTTCGCCAGCTCGCTGTTCGCCCCCGGATCCTGGGGCACGTAGACGCCGACGACGCCGATCCCGCCGGTGGCCCGCACGACCTGCACGAGGTTGTCCAGGACCAGTTCCGGGTGTTCCTCGCCGGACGGGTCGTGCGCCTGGTAACCGACGGCTTCCACCCCGCGGTCGACGCCGACACCGTGGGTGGCGTCCATCAGCTGCTCGACCGGGTCGCCCGTGCTGAAGTCGATGCCGGTGGCGCCGAACTTCTCCGCCAGCGCCAGCCGGTCGGGCTCCTTGTCGACGACGAAGACCTGCGAGGCGCCACGCAGCATGGCGCTGTGCGCGGCCATGAGCCCGACCGGCCCGGCGCCGAACACGGCCACCCGGTCACCCGGCTGCATCCCCGAGAGCTCCACCCCGTGCCAGCCGGTCGGGAAGATGTCCGACAGCATCGTGAAGTCGTTCTCGTGCTCGGTGCCCGGCGGCAGGTGCAGCGCGTTGAAGTCCGCCCACGGCACCCGCAGGAACTCCGCCTGCCCGCCGTCGTACGGGCCCATGTTGGCGTAGCCGTAGGCCGCGCCGTCCATGCCCTCGGTCGGATTCGAGCGCAGGCAGAACGACGTCCAGCCCTGGGTGCAGTTGCGGCAGGTGCCGCAGGCGATGTTGAACGGCAGGACCACCCGGTCGCCGACCTGGAGCCGGTCGACGCCGGAGCCGACCTCCTCGACGACGCCCATGTTCTCGTGGCCGAGGACCTTGCCCTCCTCGACGCTGGTCCGGCCCTCGTACATGTGCAGGTCCGAGCCGCAGATGTTGGTCGTGGTGATGCGGACGATCGCGTCGGTCGGTGACTGGATCGTCGGGTCGGGGACCTCTTCGACGGCGACGTTCTTCGTGCCCTTGTAGACGACGGCCTTCATGGCAGTGCTCCTTCGTTGTCGTGGGGCTCGGTCAGAGCGTTGCCGCGAAGGCCTGGGTGAAGTGCCGCGCAGCCTCCTGCTGGGCCTGCTCGGCCTTGTCGAGGACGGCGGAGGCGCCGAAGAACTCGTGCATCACACCCTCGTAGTACCGGTGCGTGGTGGGCACGCCCGCCGCCTCGAGGTTCTTCGCGAACTGCTGGCCCTGGCTGCGGAGCGGGTCGCGCTCGTCGGTGATGACCAGCGTCGGCGGCATGCCCGCCAGCTGGTCGGTCGACCAGCCGAGCAGGTCGATCCGCGGGTCCTTGGCGGCGTCCGGCTTGCCCTCGAAGGCGTGCATGGCCATCCAGCTCAGCAGCGCCCGGTTCAGCGGTCGGCCGTCGGCGGCGTCCTCCATGGACTCGCCGAACTGCTCGCCGGTGGTGACGGGGTAGACGCACACCTGGGCCGCCGGCATCGGCTGGCCGTTGGCGGCCAGCTGCAGACAGGTGGCCGGCGCCATGTTGCCGCCGACGGACTCCCCGCCGATCCCGATCCGGGAGGCGTCACCCCCGAAGGACGCGGCGTTCTGGAGCACGTAGTGGTACGCGGTGAGGACGTCGTCGTGCGAGGCGGGGAAGACCGCCTCGGGTGCCCGGCGGTAGTCGGGGGAGACGACGATCGCGCCGGTCTTGTTGGTCAGGCCGCGGCAGGACGCGTCGTAGTGGTCGTCGATGGTGAACAGCACCCAGCCGCCGCCGTGGATCCACATGATGACCGGCAGCGGACCCGTACCGGCGTTCGCGGGCTTGTAGACCCGCAGCCGCATCGTGCCGCCGGCGGCGTCGGGGATCTCCAGGTCCTCCACCGAGCCGACCGGCTCCGGGCCCTCGATGCCGCGCTCGGCCATCACCTTCTGGACCGCGTCCTTGGGGCCGGGCTGCTTGCGCGCCTCGGTGGGCGTCAGGGTCTCGAACGGCAGCGGGCCGAGGGAGGAGTGGGCGTCGACGATGGCCTGCGCCTGCGGGTCGAGCAGCCCGCTCGGGTCGGTGGCCAGCTCCTTGTTCGTGCCCGACACGGCGTCGCGCGCGAGGTCGAGAGGGGCGGCGAGTGCGCCGGCGACCTTCTCCTTGATGCCGCCGGACGGCGCCTTCGGGTGCGGCCGCGTCGGACCGCGGCGCTTGGCGGTGATGAAGTCCTTGCCCAGAGTCGCCATCCGCTCGGCCCCGACCTTCTGCCGGAACTCGGGCAGCTCGTCGTTCTCCTCGTCCTGGACGTGGTGGCGCACCTCGGCGATGAGCTCGGTGAGCGACTGCTCGAACTCGGCCTCGCCGGGCTCGGTGCGGCCGAGGACGACGAGCAGCTCCTTCATCTTCTGGTGCTCCTGCGTGGCGTCGTCCAGCTCCGCCTTCATCCCGACCTCCTTCCAGATCGGGTAGATCACCGTCTCCTCGGCGAACGCGTGCATCGACAGCTCGGCGGTGATCTGGTCGACCAGGACCCGGCGGTTGCCGCGGCCGGCCTCCAGGTGCTGGAACTGCCGCTCGACGATCGCGTGGTCGTCGGCGATCAGGTGGTCGATGTCGCCGGGCAGGGTCGCGTAGGACAGAGGCATGTCGACAACTCCTCGATGCGTTGGGGGTCGCGCCGGGCAGACCTTCCACCGACGCAGGATCGATCGGCTCCTACCCGATGGGGTGCCGCCCACTCGACCTCGACGCACGTTCATGCGGCCGTAACGCTCTTGGCCGGCGGTCACGGCGCCGTGATCGTGGGGGAGGAGGGGAGACTGGTCGACATGTCGATGTCGACCCTCGCCCGCACCCGGTTCCCCTCCGCCGTCCTGGTCGCCGTCGGCCTGGCCGCCGGTTTCGGCGTCGCGCAGGGCACCGGGATCCGCGCGCTCGGGGGTGCGGTCTTCGCCGCTGCGGGCCTCGCGGCCGGCGTCCTGTGGGTGCGCCGGCGGGGACCGGGTCCCGCCGTCGCGCTCGCCGCGCTCTACGTCGGCTCCTTCGTCCTGGCCCACGTGCTGGCGATCGGCGTCGGGCTGCCGGCCTGGCTGGCGGTGAGTCTGGTCACCCTGACCGCCGCCGGGGTGACGTTCGGGGTGGCCGACGCCTCTCGGGCGCGGAACGCCGCTCGCTGAGCGACTACCATGGGAAGGTCGCCGCCCAGGCGGCTGTTGCACGAGATGCCGCGCGCCGACGCCGTGGAATCCCCGAATCCTTCTGAGGTGCCCTTCCGCATGCCCACTCGCGACGACCTGCGCAACGTGGCGATCATCGCCCACGTCGACCACGGCAAGACCACCCTGGTCGACGCCCTCCTCCGCCAGGCCGGCGCTCTCGGGCGCGCCAAGGGCGAGGGGACGGACAACGACTCCACGCAGGACCGCGTGATGGACTCGATGGACCTCGAGCGCGAGCGCGGCATCACCATCCTCGCCAAGAACACCGCCATCCACCTGGCCGACGAGAACGGCAACCCCGTCGTCGTCAACATCGTCGACACCCCGGGCCACGCCGACTTCGGGGGCGAGGTCGAGCGCGGTCTGTCGATGGTCGACGGCGTCGTCCTCCTGGTGGACTCCTCCGAGGGCCCGCTCCCGCAGACCCGCTTCGTGCTCCGCAAGGCGCTGGGCAAGGGCCTGCCGGTCATCCTCGTGGTCAACAAGACCGACCGTTCCGACGCGCGCATCGGCGAGGTCGTCGACGAGACCTACGAGCTGTTCATGGAGCTGCTCGAGGACTCCGGCATGGACGTCGACAACCTCGACTTCCCGATCGTCTACAGCAACGGCAAGACCGGGCAGGCCTCGCTCACCCGGCCCGCCGACGGTGAGTCGCCCGACAGCCCCGACCTGGGGCCGCTGGTCAAGACGCTCCTCGACACCATCCCGGCGCCGGTCTACGACGCCGAGGAGCCGCTGCGCGCGCAGGTCACCAACCTCGACGCGTCGCCCTACCTCGGCCGGCTGGCGCTGCTGCGCATCCACTCCGGCACGATGAAGAACGGCCAGCAGGTCGCCTGGTGCCGCACCGACGGCACGATCAAGAACGTCAAGATCACCGAGCTGCTGGTCACCGAGGGCCTCACCCGCACGCCGGCCGACAGCGCCGGCCCCGGCGAGCTGGTGGCGATCGCCGGCATCGAGGACGTCATGATCGGCGACACCCTCGCCGACCCGAGCGACCCGCGCCCGCTGCCCCCGCTGACCGTCGACGAGCCCTCGATCTCGATCACCATCGGGATCAACACCGCGCCGCTGTCGGGCAAGTCGGGCAAGAAGCTCACCGCCCGCCTGATCAAGAACCGCCTCGACCAGGAGCTGGTCGGCAACGTCTCGGTGCGCATGCTGCCCACCGACCGCCCCGACACCTGGGAGATGCAGGGCCGCGGCGAGCTGGCGCTGGCCATCCTCGTCGAGCAGTTGCGCCGCGAGGAGTTCGAGCTGACCGTCGGCCGGCCCACCGTCGTCACCAAGGAGATCGACGGCAAGCTGCACGAGCCGGTCGAGCGGGTCACCATCGACACCCCGGGCGAGTACGTCGGCACGCTGACCCAGGCCCTCGCCGTCCGTCGCGGCCGGCTGGAGAACCTGGTGCACCACGACACCGGCTGGGCGCGGATGGAGTACATCGTCCCGTCGCGTGGCCTCATCGGGTTCCGCACCGAGTTCCTGACCGAGACCCGTGGCACCGGCGTCCTCAACCACAACCTCGAGGGCTACGAGCCGTGGCTGGGCGACATGCGCGCCCGCCCGACCGGATCGCTGGTCGCCGACCGCCAGGGCGTCGCGACCACCTACTCGATGTTCTCGCTGCAGGAGCGCGGCTCGCTCATGGTGCAGCCGGGCACCGAGGTCTACGAGGGCATGATCGTGGGTGAGAACTCCCGTCCGGACGACATGGACGTGAACATCACCAAGGAGAAGAAGCTCACCAACATGCGCAAGTCCACCTCCGAGGAGCTGGAGCGGCTGATCCCGCCGCGCATCCTGAACCTGGAGCAGGCGCTGGAGTTCTGCGCCGAGGACGAGTGCGTCGAGGTCACCCCGGCGACGGTGCGCATCCGCAAGGTCGTGCTTGACCAGACCGAGCGCGGCAAGGCCAAGAACCGCAAGCCCAAGCCCGTCTGAACGGTGCCCCGAACGGCAATTATGGCCATAAGTGCCGTTCGGGGGCGTGCTCGGGCGGGCACGGGTCGTGACGACGGGCCGGGGGACGCCGACCCGCCCGCCGCCACCTGAGCAGGGCGCCGGTGTCGGCGGACGTACGTTCGTCTCGGGTCCGTGTGCCGCGGACCGGGCGAGCGACGAAAGGCGGCCGAGCGCTGATGGCGGCGATCACCCGAACGGCTCCGGATGCTGGTTTCCGAGGCGGGATCGATGTCCGGGTGAGTCTTCGGGACGGCGCCGGCGACGGGGCCTCGGCCTTCGACGGCGCCTGGTTCCCCCGTGGGCGCGACCTCGCCGTCGAGCTGCCGGAGCTGATCGCGGAGTTGGGCCGGCGCGGCCTCCGGGTCGAGCGGTTCACCTACGCCCTCGAGGCCTGGTCCCCGGTGGCGCGCAAGATCGAGGTGCAGGGCCGCATCGTGCGCACCGGCGGTTTCCGCAGCATGGACTCCGGCGTCGTCTGCCTGACGTGGCCCGGCGGCACCCGGAGAGCGGACCTGCTGGTCGTGCCGCCGGAGACCGACGTCCTGACCGGCGCCCGCGCGCTGCGGCTGTGCACCCGGCGGGGGCTGCCCCGCTCGCCGCAGATGGTGCTCGCCGCGGCCCGCTCCACGCCACTGCCGCAGGTCCCGGAGTACCGCCGCGCGGTGTGAGAGAGGCGCCGATGAGCCCTACGCCAAGGGCGAACCGGCTGGACGGCGGGGGAGCGGCTCGCTGGAGTGGACGCATGCGGCTCCTCGTGCTCGGTGGCACCCGTTTCCTCGGCCGGCACGTGGCGACGGCGGCGCTCGAGCGCGGGCACGACGTCGCCACCTTCACCCGCGGCATGTCCGGGGAGTCTCCGGAGGGCGCCCGCGCCCTGCACGGCGACCGGGACGATCCCGACGCCCTGCCGACGGCGCTGAGCGGGTGGTCGCCCGAGCTCGTCGTCGACACGTCGTGCCAGACCCGGGCTGCCGCGCGCAACGCGGCAGGGGCCCTCGGCGGCGCCGGGCTGCGCGGATACGCGTTCGTCAGCAGCCTGAACGCCTACCGCCACTGGCCCCCGGGCCCCGTCGGCCCGGAGGACGACGAGCCGACCTGGACCACCGACGAGGACGAGTACGGCCCCATCAAGGCCGAGGCGGAGCGGGTCCTCGGGACCGCCCTCGGCGACCGGTTCCTCACCGCCCGGGCCGGTCTCCTCATCGGCCCCCACGATCCGATCTACCGGCTGGGCTGGTGGCTGGACCGCATCGCCCGGGGCGGCCGCGTCGTCGTCCCCGACGCCCTGGACCAGCAGATCCACGCGGTGGAGGCCCGCGACCTCGCCGCGTGGCTGGTCGAGATGGCCGGGCAGGGCCGCTCGGGGGCGGTGAATGCCATCGGCCCACGCGGCATGACGACGTTCGGCGGCCTCCTCGAGCTGTGCCGCGAGGTGACCGGCAGCGACGCGGAGTGGGTTCCGGTGCCGGAGGAGGACCTGCTGGCCGCCGGGGTTCAGGAGTGGGTGCACCTGCCGCTGTGGCTGCAGCGCGACGTCGCCCGCACCGCCTGGGACGTGGACGACACGAGGGCCCGCCGGCTCGGGCTGCCCACCCGGCCGTCGAGGGAGACCGTGGCCGACACGTGGGCCTGGATGCAGACGTCCGACCGGCCGCCGCTGCCCGCGAACCGCCTGGCGCCAGGCCTCCCGCCCGAACTCGAGGCCACGCTGCTGTCGAGTCGATGACCAGGGTCCCTGATCGTCAGGGTTGCTCCCTCACGGTCGACGGTGAGGGAGGACCCAGAACGATCAGGGACCCTGATCACGGGTCCGTGGGTCAGTCGCGGGGGGCGCTCGATCGGCCGGCCGGGGCGTGCGCACGGACGACGGTCTCGTCGCGCAGGTCCGCGACGATGTTGCGTTCGGCCGCCTCCGCATTCCGGCTCGCCTCCGCTGCGACGGCGTCGGCGGACTCCGCTGCCCGGTCCTTGCGGTACTGGCGGAAGGAGTGCACCACCGCGGCGACCCAGACGGCGGCGAGCACCACGTAGACGGCGGCACGGACGGTGTCCCCGGCCTGGATCCAGTCGCTCGTCAGCAGCGTCCGGGTGTTGGTCAGCACGATGACGCCACCGACCAGCGAGCCCAGCATGCGCGGCGGGATGTGGCGGACCAGCCAGGCGGCGATCGGTGCGGCGACGAGCCCACCGCCGAGCAGGCCGGCGACCCAGATCGGGTCGATGCCCTGGGAGCCCAGCGCGACGAGGAACCCGAGGCTGGCGGCGAGCGCGACCAGGAACTCGGAGGTGTCGATGGAGCCGATGACCTTCCGCGGCTCCATCCGGCCGCTGGCCAGCAGTGCCGGGGTGCCGACCGGCCCCCAGCCACCGCCGCCGGTGGCGTCGACGAAGCCGGCGACGAGGCCCAGCGGGCCGAGGAAGCGCTTGCGGGTCGGCTTGCCGAGGTTGCGCCGGTCGATGCCGCGGAGGGTGAAGCGGACGAGGAGGTAGACCCCGAGCGACACCAGGATCAGCGACATGACCGGGGCCGCGACCTCGGTGGAGAGGTTGGACAGGAACGTCGCACCGGCGAAGGCGCCGACGGCACCGGGGACGCCGACCTTGGCGACGACCTTCCAGTCGACGTTGCCGAACTTCCAGTGCGCGAGGCCGGACGCGAGCGTCGTGCCGATCTCGGCGAGGTGGATGGTGGCCGAGGCGACGGCCGGGTTGGTGCCGATGGCGAGCAGCAGGGTGGTCGACGTGACGCCGTAGGCCATGCCGAGGCTGCCGTCGACGAGTTGTGCGCCCAGGCCGACCAGGGCGAGCAGGACGAGGGTCTTCACGGGGCTGACTCCGGGTGTCACGGGACCGCGGGCGCGCGGACAGGGCGGCGCTAAGCGGCGGAACGAGTGGGGCGCGCCGTACGGCGCGGAAGGTCAGCAGCCCGGACAGGCGGCGGTGCAGACACGTAGCAGGTCGACGTGGCGTCGGCTCACGAGGAGCAGTGCGGTCGACCGGGTCACGGTCCTATGTCTACCAGATCGATGGACTTAGGGGGCAGCGGGGGATCTCCCGGACTCCGACGTGCCGAGCACGTCGTTGCGGATGGTGGCCCAGGACAGCGCACCCCCGGCCAGGAACAGCGCCGCGCACAGGAGCATCGCCGCGCGGTAGCCACCGGTGAAGGCCTCCGGATCGGCGTAGTCGTCGCCCTCCAGGCCCACGACCACCGGCAGGGCGGCGACGGCGAGGAGCTGAGCGGCCCGGGCGACCGCGTTGTTCACGCCGCTGGCGATCCCGGCCATGGCGTCGGGGGCGGCCGCGAGAACGGTCGCCGTCAGGGGCGCCACCGTGATGGCCATCCCCAGCCCCTGCAGCAGGGAACCGGGCAGCACCTCCACCGCGTAGGGCGCTCCGCCGTCCACGCCCGCCAGCAGCAGGGTGCCGGCGGCCACGGTCAGCGGGCCGACCGTCATCGGCAGCCGAGGCCCGATCCGCTGCGCCAGGGCTCCGAACCGGGGGGCGAGCAGGGTGATGACCAGGATCGTCGGAAGCATCGCCGCGCCGGCGCCCGTGGCGTCGTAGCCGAGCACGGTCTGCAGCTGCAGCACGAGGAAGAGCCCGCTGCCGCCGAGCGCGCCGTACACCGCGAGCGTGGCCGCGTTGGCGCCGCTGAACTGCCGGTCGCGGAACAGCCTCGGCGGCAGCATGGGGTCGACGGCCCGCCGCTCGCGGACGACGAAACCGGTGCCGGCCGCGACCCCCACCGCGGCCGCGGCCAGGACGTCGGCACTCGCCGGCTCATCGCCCGCGGCGATGAGGCCGTACGTCAGACCGCCCAGGGCGAGGGCGCCCAGCGCCGCACCGGCGTAGTCGAACCGCCCGTGGTGGCGCGGGTCGCGGCTCTCCGGCACGTGCCGTCCGGCCACGACGACGATCACGACGGCGACCGGCACGTTGATCAGGAAGACCAGCCGCCAGCTGACCGCGTCGACCAGCACGCCGCCGAGGAAGGGGCCGATCAGCCCGGCGACACCGCCCAGCGCGGTCCAGAGGCCGATCGCCCGCGCACGGTCGGCGGGCCGGAAGGAGGACTGGATCAGGGCCAGGCTGCCGGGGGTCAGCAGCGCGCCTCCCACGCCCTGGAGCGCCCGCGCCGCGACGAGCTGCCCGATGTCCTGGGCCAGACCGCAGACCAGGGAGGCGACGGCGAACCAGACCACCCCGACCAGGAAGATCCGGCGTCGTCCGAACCGGTCGCCGAGGGAACCGCCGAGCAGGATCAACGCGGCCAGCGTCAGCGTGTAGCCGGTGACCGTCCACTGCAGCCCGGACAGCGAGGCGTCGAACTCGGCCCCGATCGCGGGAAGGGCGACCTGGACGGCGGTGGCGTCGAGGAACGCCATCCCCGACGCCAGGACCGTGACGACCACCAGCCACCGGCCCGGGGCGGTGCCCAGGGCGACCGGCTCGCTCCGCTCACCGATCACGGGCGCTCCTCGTCGGGGCTCGTCACACCCGTGCCCGTGGGTGCTCTGTCTCACCGTGACCTGGGCTGAGGCACACGCGTCGGCTCCGTATCGGGGGAAGCGGACGGCGTCGTCCAGTGGCGACGCTCGGCCGTCCGGGAGCATAGGTGGCGGCCGGGTGTCGGTGTGCGGCGCGCGCCTCAGGCGTGGGCCGCGTCGCTTCCCGCGCCGTCCGCCGCAACTCCGCCGAGGGAGTCCACGAGGTCCGCTCGGGCCCGCGCAACCCGGGAGCGGATCGTCCCGGCGGGGCAGCCGGCGACCTCCGCGGCCTCGGCGTAGGACAGCCCCAGCAGCTGGGTGAGCACGAAGGCCTCGCGCCGGTCGTGGTCGAGGCGGGCGAGCAGGTCGGTGACCAGCGCGCCCTCGGCCACCGGGTCCCCGCCGGATGCGCGCGCGAGGGTCTCCAGGTCCGCGTCGTCCCGGACGAGCGTGAGCCGCCACCGTCGGCGCGAGCGGATCGCGTCCGCGCAGACCCGGCGGGCGATGGACAGCAGCCAGGTGCGCACCGACGAGCGGTGCTGGAACCGGTGCAGCGACCCGAAGGCCCGCAGGTAGGTCTCCTGGGTGAGGTCGTCGGCGCTCTGCCCGTCGCCGAGGGCGGCGCACAGCCGCCAGACGTCGGACTGGGTGGCGCGCACCAGCGCCGCCGCGGCGAGGGGATCGCCCCCGGCGGCGTCCACCGCGATGCGCTCCAGCTCGTCCATGCCCTGTCTTCGTCGTGGGGTGCCGTCGGGATGTCGGCCGGAGAAACTCTCACCCGGTCGGGAACCGTACGGGGTCCGGCAACGACTAATGAACCATGCCGTGCACTCCGTTCCGCGAGGCCGTCTCCGCGCGTATCGACGGGGAGGCCCTCGAGATGCCCTCCCGCGAGCTGGACGACCACCTCGCCGCCTGCCCCGACTGCGCGGCGTGGGCGGGTGAGGCGGCCCGGGTGAGCCGCCGGGTGCGGCTGGTTCCCGCACCCCCCGTGCCCGACCTGACCGCCGCGGTGCTGAGCGCCCTGCCCCGTGAGCTCCCGGGCGCGGCCGCGGCGGCCCGTGCCCGTCTCGCGGACTCCGCGCTGCGCCTGGCGCTGGTGGCCGTCGGGGTCGCCCAGGCGGCCCTGGCCTGGCCTGGCCGGTGCTGGCGTCCGGGGCGGGGGCGATGAGCGCACCGGTGCACATGGCGCGCGAGAGCGGGGCGTGGAACCTCGCGCTGGCGGCCGCCTTCCTGGCGGTCGCGGCCGGCCCGCGGCTGGCCGCCGGGGCGTTGCCGTTCCTCGGCTCCTTCGCCGCTCTGCTGCTGCCGGTGACCTTGGTCGACCTCGGCGCCGGTCACGTGCACGCCGAGCGGGCGGTCGCCCATCTCCTGCTGCTCGCCGGGGCCGTCCTGGTGTGCGCCGTGGCCTGGCGGGGGCGCCGTCGCCGCGCCGTCGGCGCACTCGCGGGCCGGCGGGTGCCCGCGTGAGGCGCTCCTGGTTCCTGCTGGTCGCGCTCGTCGCCGTCTGGCTCGGCGGCGTCGTCACCGCCCCTCCGGCCGCCGCGCACGCCACCCTCGTCTCCACCGACCCGGGCGAGGGCGCGCGCCTGGACGCCGTGCCGGAGGAGGTGACGCTGGAGTTCAGCGAGGGTGTCTCCCTGGGGGCGGGGTACGCCCGCGTCCTGGGGGCCGATGGCGAGCGGGTGGACACCGGCGCCGCGGCCGTCGACGGCCGGGTGCTCACCATCCCCCTGCGGCCGGACCTGCCCGACGCCGGCTACCTCGTCACCTACCGGGTCGTCTCGGCCGACTCGCACCCGATCGCGGGCGCGTACTCCTTCGTCGTCGGCGACGGCGAGCTGGTGTCGGCCGCCGGAGGGGTGGGGGAGGACGCCACCGACCCGGTCGTGGCCGCTGCCCTCCCGGCGAGCCGCTGGCTGGGCTTCGCCGGTCTCGCGCTGGCCATCGGGGTTCCCGTCCTGGTCCTGTTCTGCTGGCCCGGCGGCTGGGGGTCCACCAGGCTCCGGCGGCTGGCCACGTGGGGGGCCTGGGCCGTCGCCGCCTCGGCCGTCCTGACCTTCCTCCTGCAGGGGCCGTACACGGCGGCCACCGGCCCCGGCTCGGTCCTCGACCCGTCGCTGCTGTCGGCCACGGCCTCCTCCGTGGCCGGCTGGACGCTGCTCGCCCGGGCGGTCCTCGCCGCCGTGCTGGCGCTGGTCCTCCGGCCGGTCTGGCGCCAGGGCTCGCCGCCGTCGGTCCCCCGGACGGTGGTGGCCGGAGTCCTGGCGGTCGGCCTGGTCGTGGGCACCGCGGCCATCGGGCACCCGGTGGCCGGGCCCTGGCCGGGCCTCGCCGTGCCCGTCGCGGCGGTGCACGCGGCCGGGATGGCCGTCTGGCTGGGTGGCCTGGCCGCCCTGCTCGCCGTGGTGCTGCGGCCGGGGGTCCCGGCGGCGGACCTCGCCGGGGTGCTCACGCCGTGGTCGCGAATCGCGTTCGGCGCGGTCGCCGCGCTGGTGGTGACCGGGACGGTGCAGGCCGTTCGCGAGGTGGAATCGCCGACGGCGCTGTTCGTCACCACCTACGGCTGGGTGCTGGTGGCCAAGCTCGTCCTGGTCCTGCTCATCCTCGCCGCGGCCGGGGTGTCCCGGGTGTGGGTCCAGCAGCGCCTGGGCGTCCGGCGACCGCGGCAGGGTGGACGTCGCACGCTGACCGCCCACGCCTTCGCCGCGGACGGCGTGGCCGAGGAGGTGGCCGAGGCTGCGGGGCTGCGCGTACGGATGCAGTCCGAGGGCGCGGTCGAGCACGTGCCGGCCCTGCGCCGGTCGGTGCTCGTGGAGTTCGCGGTCGCGGCGGTGGTGCTGGCGCTGTCGGCGGTGCTGGTGGGCACCCCGCCGGCGCGCTCGGCCGTCGTCCGGCCGGTCGACGTGCTGGTGCCCCTGCAGGGCAGCAGCGGACCGGTCGGGAGCGTGCAGATCTCGGTCGACCCGGCGCGGCCGGGGCCCAACACGCTGCACCTCTACCTCTTCGACGACACCGGCCGGCTCACCCAACCGGCCGAGATCACCGTGAGCCTCACCGAGCCGTCGCAGGACATCGGCCCGCTGGACGTGGAGCTGGCGCCCGCCGGCCCGGGCCACTACGTCGGCGACGGGATGAACATCCCGGGGGCCGGCACCTGGACGCTGGCCGTCAGCGTCCGGCTCGACGAGTTCACCGCCGCCACCGCCCGTACCGATTTCCCGGTCCGCTGACGCCCAGCAGCGTCGCCGGACCACCCAGACCCCCGATGAACAGGAGTTCCATGCTGTCGAGTTCGATAGTCCTGCCCCGCCCCCTCGCCCGGCTCGTCGTCCTCGCGGCGGCGGTCCTGGCCGCGCTCGCCGCCTCGATCGTCGTCGCGGCCACCGCGTCCGCTCATGTGGGCGTCTCCAGCCAGGACGCCGTCCCCGGCGGCTATGGGAAGCTCACCTTCCGCGTGCCCAACGAGAGCGACACCGCCAGCACGGTCGGACTGCGCATCCAGATCCCCCCGGGGGCGGCGCTGGCCTCGTTGCGCGTCCAGCCGGTGCCCGGCTGGACGGCGACCCTCACCACGGCCGACCTCGACGAGCCGCTGGAGAACCACGGCCAGGAGATCAGCTCCTACGTCTCGGTGGTGGAGTTCCGCGCGGACGACGGCGGCGGCATCGCCCCCGGACAGTTCCAGGAGTTCGCCCTCTCCGGCGGGCCGTTCCCCGAGACCGACCAGCTGGCGTTCCCCACGGTGCAGCTCTACAGCGACGGTAGCGAGTCGGCCTGGATCGAGCCGTCGGTCGACGGTCAGGAGGAGCCCGAGCGCCCCGCGCCGGTGCTGAGCCTCACCGCCGCCTCCACAGAGGGGGAGGAGGCAGGCGCGGCGACGACGACGGCGACGGCCGCCGCGGGAGAAGACGCCGACCACGCCCACGGCGAGGCGGAGAACGAGCCGGCCGGGCTGGCGCTCTTCCTCTCCATCCTGGCGCTGCTCGCCGGCATCGGCGGCGTCGTCCTCGGCTGGCGGGCGAACCGACGTACCGTGTCGTCGTGAGCTCCGCCGTCGGCGGCCGCCTGCGCCCGGCGCCGGCGGCCGTGCCCCTGATCGCCATCATGCTGTCCGTGCTCGTGGCCCTGGCCGGCTGCGGCGGCGAGGCGACGGCAGAAGGGCAGGCCGAGGGCGGTCACGACCACTCGGGTGCCCCTGCCACCGTCGAGGGGCCGGAGGACCGGTACGCCGGTATCGACCTCCCCGAGCCCTACCGCCGGCCGTCGTTCACGCTCACCGACACCACCGGGGCATCGTTCGACTTCGAGGCGATGACGACGGGGCGCCCGACGCTGCTGTTCTTCGGCTACACGAACTGCCCCGACATCTGCCCGACGACCATGGCCGACGTGGCGGTGGCGCTGCGCGGGCTGGACGCCGTCCCCGAGGACCTGCAGGTGGTGTTCGTGACCACCGACCCGGCGACCGACACGCCGGAGGTCCTGGGCGAGTACCTCGACCGGTTCGACGCCGACCTCCCCGTGTCGTTCATCGGCCTCACCGGCGACCAGGCGGTGATCGACCAGGCGCAGCTGTCCACCGGGGTGCCCCTGGCCGAGGACCAGGGGCGGCTGCACTCGTCGATGCTGCTGCTGTACGGAAGCGATGACGAAGCGGACGTCGCCTTCAACACCGGTAACACCGCCCGGGACATCGCTGCGGACCTGCGTCTGGTCGCGGAGGGCACGTGAGCCGGCCGGTGGCCCGGCTGCTGGTGGTCCTGCTCGGAGTGCTCACGAGCCTGGCGGTGGCCGGGCCGGCCGCGGCGCACGTGGGCGGCGAGGCGGCGGGGAGCGACTTCGACGCCCGGGTGGTGTCGGTGACCCCGCACGTCCCCGGGCTGACCGTGCGCGTCCTGCAGTTCGGGGACGAGCTCGAACTGGTCAACGACACCGGCACCGAGGTGGTCGTCCCCGGCTACAGCGACGAGCCCTACCTGCGCATCGGCCCGGACGGCGTCTGGCGCAACGCCAACAGCCCGGCCACCTACGTCAACCTCGACCGGTACGCCCAGGTCGACCTGCCCGACAACGCCGTGCGGGGGGCCGAGCCCGACTGGGTGCAGGTCTCGACCCAGCCGCACTACGTCTGGCACGACCACCGCACGCACTGGATGAGCGAGGACGTGCTGCCGCCCGCCGTCGCCGCCGATCCCGGCAGCGCGCACACCGTCTTCGGCTGGACCGTGCCGCTGGTCCACGGCGACACCGAGGTCGAGGTGGCCGGGGTGCTCACCTGGAGCCCGCCGCCTGCTCCCTGGCTGGTGTGGCCGGTCCACCTGGCGCTGGTGCTCGTGGCTCTGGCCGCCGGCCTCCT
Source organism: Blastococcus colisei (assembly GCF_006717095.1). Taxonomy (NCBI): domain Bacteria; kingdom Bacillati; phylum Actinomycetota; class Actinomycetes; order Geodermatophilales; family Geodermatophilaceae; genus Blastococcus; species Blastococcus colisei. The sequence continues at coordinate 3,958,263 of NZ_VFQE01000001.1, read as the reverse complement.
GGCCCGCACGCCGCGTCCGCTGGGCGCGCTGCTGCTCGTGGGCGCCGCGGCCGCCGTCTGGCACGCCGCGACGACGCCCGAGCCGCCGGTGAGCATCTCCTCGCACGCGGGAGCCGTCGTCTCGGCGCTGCTGCCCGCGCTGACCGCTGCCCTCGTCGCGAGCCTCGGCTTCCGGGCGGCCCGCCGCGGGCGGGGTGCGATGACCGGCCTGCTGGCCGTGGTGCTGGGCTGGCTGATGCTGGTGCAGGGGCTGCCCGACGTCGACGTCCTGTGGTCGGCGAACGTGCTGACCGACGGGCCACAGGCCGCCGCACGGGTGGCCGTGGGCCTGCTGCTGGCCCTCGGTGTCGGCTTCGTCGCCGGCGGCATCGCGGCGGTCCGCCGTTTCCGTGAGGTGGCGCCGCACGACGGCGCCGTCCCGGAGCGGCCGGTTCCCGTCGGCTGACGGGAACCGGCCGGCGGCATCAGCCGACCTCGGCGACCTCGTCGACGACGTGGTTGAGCGTCCCGGGGAGGAGCGTGTTGGCCCGCTGCAGGTCGGTCTCGAAGTCGACCTCAACCGCGGCGAACTCGGAGATGTCGACCGGGCGGAACCGCAGCCCCTGCTCCTCGATGGCCGTCTCCATGCCGCGCTCGAAGTAGTCCTGGGCTCCGCAGGCGCTCAGGTGCTCGATCAGCGCGGGCTTGTCGGCGGCGGACACGAAGTTGATGCCCACGGCCTCTCCGAGGCCGCCGACCACCGTCTTGGACAGCTCCCGGACGTAGCCCTCGTCGTCGAGGGTGTACTTGACCTCCTCGTCGGCCACCGTGCTGGTGTCGACGCAGACGAAGCTCTGGTCGCTCCGCAGGCAGGGAAGGGCCAGCTCGAGCACCGCGGGATCGAAGACCACGTCGCCGTTGAGCCACAGCACGCCGCCCTCGCGGGAGTTGCGCAGCCCGCGCAGCAGGCTCTTGGACGTGTTGGTCGTGGCGAAGTCCGGGTTGTAGGCGAACGTCAGCTCCGGGGCCGCCTGCATGATCATCTCGCTCCGGAAGCCGACCACGGCGGTGATCGGCACGTCGTCGCCGAGGACGGCGCGCAGCCCGTCGAGTTGGCGCCGCAGAATGCTGCGGCCGTCGGTGAGGGGCGTGAGCGGCTTCGGGTGGTCGCGGCCGAGGCGCGTGCCCATCCCGGCGGCCAGGATGACCACCTGCAGCGGCGGCTGCGCGGTGTGCAGCCGGGTGGAGCGCGCGGGCGACCGGCCGCGCAGGACGGTGGTCAGAACACGATCAGAGGTCCGCACGGTTCTCATCTCCCTCGGATGTCGCAGTGTGCACAGGGCGGTCGGTCGAGCCGGAGTTTCCCGATCGCGCGGGGAACCCGGAGGGGAACAGCAGTCCGAGCGCGCGCTCCGTCGCGCCGCCGTCCTCGAGGTGGCAGAACGTCTCGCGGAAGCGCGCATAGCGCTCCTCGTGCTGCGCCGTGATCGTCTCGATGTCGACGATCGCGTCGATCAGCTCCTTGCTCGACCCGAGGAGTGGGGTGGGGGCGACTGCTTCGAGGTCGAAGTAGAAGCCGCGGAGTTGGTCCCGGAATCGCTCGTAGTCGTAGGTGTAGAGCAGCAACGGCTTTCCGGTGACGGCGAAGTCGAACATGGTCGACGAGTAGTCGGTGACCATGATGTCGGCGGCCAGGTAGAGCTCGCCGACGTCCGGATGGCGGGACACGTCGCGGGCGATCGTCGACTCTGCAGCGGACAACCGGTCGGACACCATGTGGTGCAGGCGCAGCAGCAGGACGTGGTCGGACCCCAGTCGCTCGTGGAAGTCCTCCAGGTCGATGGCCAGCTCGAAGTCGCGGCCCTCGGAGCGGTGGAAGACGAGATCGTCCCGCCAGGTCGGGGTGTAGAGGACGGCCGTCTGATGGTCGGCGATCCCGAGAGCGGCGCGGACCCTGGCGCGGACGCTCGCTCGTTCAGTGCCGTTCAAGAGGTCGTTCCGCGGCAGGCCGGTCTCGTGCACCGGGCCGCGATAACCGAAGGCGCGTCGCAACCGCTCGGAGGTGACGATGTTGGGGGACAGGAGGTGGTCCCACCGCGCCACGTCCAGATCGGCCTGCGTGAGCCATCCCTCGGGCGCGTCGGCGACGTCGTGGTGGATGCGCTTGAGCGGAGTGCCGTGCCAGGTCTGCAGGTAGACCGTGCCGGGTCGCTTCCTCCACGGCATGGAGATGCAGTCGTTCGCGATCACCACGTCGGCCGACTCGAGGGCGGCGACCGCCTCGGGGGTGCGCATGGGAACGGTCTCGACCGTGGTGGGAAAGGTGTGCTCCGTCTCGGCGGTGCACAGCCAGGTGTGGCGGATGTCCGGCCCGAGGCGCGTCGCGAGAGCTCGGTAGAGAGCCCGAGGGCTGTCGGCGAACTGGCCGCGGAAGGTGTAGTAGACAATCCTCACTGCGAGGTTCCGGCGACAATGACTCGCAGGCATCCGTACGGCGTCAACGCATCCTCTTCTCGTGTTCAGGTGCGACGAATCGCAGGCCGGCCAGTATGGGAGCCGGCGACGACCTGCGGGACGACCGACGTTCCGGCGTGCTCCGCCACATCCCCGGTGACACGTTGACAGGCGTAGGGGCCCGGGCCGGGGACGGCGCCGGAAGGGCCATCATGCCCGATCTGGCTTCCGGCGAAACGGTCCGGTGTCGCGCCGAGGCGCCGGCAGAGTTACACCGCTGTCAGTAGAGGGTGCGACTCGTGGGACGTGTGAGGCAGGTCGCGCGGCGTGTCCCGGGCGACGCGCCGGACGCCCGGTCACGAGAGGGTCACGGAGTGTTTGGATGGCGAGCGGTCGGACTCCCCCTTCGGCCTCTCGCGAACCAACGATCGGGCAGGTGCATGCGCGCACGTATCGGCCAGGAGGCCCCCACCGACCTCCTGACGACGGTTCGTCCTCATGCCCGTTCCGGAGTGTCCCGGCACGCCCGCCGCGCGACGCCCGCGAGCACCCGCCGGCCGGCCCTCCTGCTCAGTGCGCTGCTGACCGGTGGAGTGGTCGCCGCAGTCCTCGGCCTGCACGGAGCCCCGGCCGCGTCGGCGGAGCCGACCTCGGTGCTGGAGGCCCACCAGGCGCTGCTGGCCAGTGACGAGGGCCTCGAGGTCATGCCCCGTGCGTCGGTCACGGTCGCGGAGGCACAGGCCCGGCTGCAGGAGGTCGCCGCCTCGCGTGCCGCCCGCGCCGAGGCGGAGGCCGCCGCGCGCGAGGCCGCCCGCCCCAAGTTCGTCCTGCCGGTGGACGGTGCCCGCCTCACCAGTGGCTACGGCAGCCGGTGGGGCACCTTCCACTACGGCATCGACCTCGCGGCGCCTATGCGCACGCCGGAGTACGCGGCAGGTGACGGCGTCGTGCTGCGGGCCGGCCCCGCGAGCGGTTTCGGCCTCGCCGTCTACATCCTCCACGAGAACGGCGACGTCACCGTCTACGGCCACATGGACTCCATCCTCGTCGAGCCGGGGGAGTACGTGGACGCCGGCCAGACCATCGCGCTGCTGGGCAACCGCGGGCAGTCGACCGGCCCCCACCTGCACTTCGAGGTGCACCAGGGCGGCGAGGACGGGCCACGGATCAACCCGGTCACCTGGCTGGCCGAGCGCGGCGTCCAGGTCTGACCCTCCGCCGGCGGGCGTGATCTGATCCCGGCATGAGCAGGACCGCGGAGGACTCGAACCGGCGGATGCTCCGGGCGCGCGATGCGATGGACCGCCGGTATGCCGAGCCCCTGGACGTGCCGACCCTGGCCCGCATCGCGCACGTCTCCGAAGCGCACTTCATCCGGACGTTCCGTGCCACGTTCGGCGAGACGCCCAACCGCTACCTGCAGCGGCGCAGGGTGGAACGCGCCATGTTCCTGCTGCGCTCGGGGGAGCGGAGCGTCACCGACATCTGCATGGACGTGGGCTTCAGCAGCCTCGGCACGTTCAGCCGGGTGTTCCGCGACATCGTGGGCGAGCCGCCGTCGGTGTACCGGCGACGGGGCCCGTTGCCGCCGGTGCCGACCTGCTTCGCGATGGCCTGGGCCCGCCCGGGCGGTTCCGCCAGATCGAGCAGTTCTGGAGAAGCAGCGGGGGAGTGACCCTCCCTAGCGTTCGGCCCATGCTGACCGCCATCACCATCACCCAGATCTACGTCCCCGACCAGGACCAGGCGCTCGACTTCTACGTCGGAAAGCTCGGTTTCGAGGTCCAGTCCGACATGAACTTCGGCCCCATGCGGTGGCTGACCGTCAACCTCCCCGGCCAGCCCGACCGCGCCGTCCTGCTCGAGAAGCCGGGTGCGCCGTCGATGAGCGAGGAGACCGCCGCGCAGGTGCGCGAGGCGATCGCCAAGGGGGTCGCCGGCGGGCACCTGTTCTTCGCCTGCGACGACGCCTACAAGACCCACGCCGAGCTCAAGGCCACGGGAGTCGAGATCGACGAGGAGCCGGTCGACCAGCCCTACGGCATCGACTTCGGCCTACGCGACCCGTTCGGCAACCACATCCGCATCGCCCAGATGAAGCAGACCTGAGACCACCGTCGGGGTGTGGCGGCGCGACGTGCGGCGTCGCCACCCCTGCGCGGCCGTGCTCCATCCGGCCTGTACAGTTGCTCCCGGCTCGGACGCACCAGACCGGGCCGGGCACGGGGCTGTGGCGCAGCTGGTAGCGCACCACACTGGCAGTGTGGGGGTCAGGGGTTCGAGTCCCCTCAGCTCCACCCCGATGACCAGGCCGTTCTCCTTCTGGAGGGCGGCCTGTGTCGTCTCTGGTTGCAGTTGTGGTTGCAGTTTGCCTGCCCTTACCTGGCAGCAGCAGGGTGCCCATCCTGTCGGCCGCCTCGCGGGCCAGGGCCGGCATGACGTGGCTGTAGATGTCCATCGTCGTGCGCATCTGGCTGTGGCCGAGCAGCTCCATGACGACCCGCGGGTGGACGTTCTCGGTCAGCAAGAGCGTGGCGGCGGTGTGCCGGCCGTCGTGCAGGCGGACGTGGCGGACGCCGGCCTTCTGCAGAAGGCGCGTCCAGTCGTCGTAGTCGGTCTTCTTGTCGATCGGGCGGCCGTTGGGCTGGGCGAAGACCAGGTCCTCGTCGTGCCATTCGGAGCCGGCCAGCATCCGCTCGCCGAGCTGGACGGCCTTGTGCCGGTGCAGCTCGGCGACGAGGGGCATCGGCAGCGCGAGGGTGCGCTGGCTGCGGCGGGTCTTGGGTTCCTCGTAGATCAGCCCGCCACCGCGGACCCGGTGGATGCTGCGCCGCACGGTCAGCGTGTTGCTGAGCAGATCGACGTCCTTCCACTGCAGTGCCAGGGCCTCGGACTGCCGTAGGCCGAGGGCCAGGGCGACGGTCCAGCGAGCGGAGTTTCGGACGCCGGTCGCCGCGTGCAGCACAGCGCGGGCCTCGCCGAGGTCGAGGGCGGTGGCGATGTCGCTCGGCCGCTGCGCGGGCGGGTCGACGAGCGCGGCGACGTTGCGGGGGACGTGGCCGCGCTGGACGGCGACGGTCAGGGCCCGGGACAGGATGCGGTGGTGGCGCAGCACGGTGGCGGGGGAGTAGCCGGCGTCGAGGAGCGCGGTGTAGAGCTGGTCGAGGTGCTCGGGGCGCAGCCGGTCCATCCGGTGGCGGCCGATACCGGGGATCAGGTGCCTGCGGACCGCCGACTCATAGCTCTCCAGGGTCCGCTGTCGCACCCGGCGCGGGGCGATGGTGGTCAGCCAGTGCTCGAGCCACCAGGCGACGGTCGGGGTCGACGTCTCGCCGACCGTCCCGGAGTCGCGCTTGCGTTCGAGTTCCCTGACCTTCGCGACCACGACGCCGCGGCTCTTGCTGCTGACGTGCCGGCGGTCCAGCTTGCCGTCGAGCGTAAACCCGACGGAGACGTAGCCGTGCCAGCGGCCGTCGGCGCCCTGGTAGATCGTCGACTCGCCGTTCGAGGCGCGTCCCGCCATCGGTCACCCCTGGGTCGTGGGCTGGAGGTTCAGTCTGGCCGAGCGGTCCGACCCCGGCGGAGCGGTTGTGGACTCACGCGGCATCGGGCGACGTCGGGCCGAGCTCGAAGAGTCCGCGCGGGTCCGTGGTGGTCCCGGCTCGGCGCAGCGCACGAGGAGCGGTGCGGGGAGCTTCCAGGCCGCGAACGTAACGTTCGAGCTCGCTGCGGGAGAGGCGGCAGCTCCGGCCGATGTGGACGGGGCGCAGGTCGCCGGCCTTCATCAGCGCGTAGACCGTCGTGCGCCCGAGGCGGAGCACCGTGGCGGCCTCCTCCGGTGTGAGCAGCAGCGGGTCACCGGGCACCGGCTCCTGAGGTCGCTGCGCGTCGCTCATCTCGCCCTCCTCGTCGTGTGGCCTCGTGCGCCGGCGTCCGGCGCCGCACGCCCACCTGGAGAAGGCGCCATTTCCGGCCGGTTCGTGACAGTGCCCGGCGAAATTCCTGATTGTCTCCAGTCCCTGCTGTACGAGCTCCTGATCTCCTGGGGCCGACGTCCGTCGAGTTGCTCGGCCTCCTGACCTGCTCCGGCGCGTCTCCGGTTTTCGTCCAGTACGGCGACGGCTCCGGGCGGTGTCACGCGGTCGCAGCGAGTTGAGCCGGTTCGCCGTTCGCAGCGGAGGCATCGACGGCGTCGTGCTCGACGAGGTCCGCGCGGTCCGGGGCTCGGCGTGCTGAGCTTGGTTGGCGGGCACGGGCAGACTGGGCGCATGAGTTCCGACCGCCTGGCGTTGATCACCACCGATCCGGCCGTGCTGAGCGGCCAGGCGGTGATCGCCGGCACCCGCGTGCCCGTCAGCGTGGTGCTCGACTGCATTGCCGCCGGAATGAGCCCCGCAGAGATCGTGGCGGAGTATCCGACCCTGACCTCGGAAGGCGTGCAGGCGGCCGCCGCGTACGGGGCGCTGCTGGCCCGTGAGGAACTGGTCCCGCTGGGCCCCGAGTGAGGGTCAAGCTCGACGAGAACATCCCTCGTTCAGCTCGCCAGGTGCTTATCGCCGCCGGACACGATGTCGACACCGTCGTCGACGAGGACCTTGGCGGTGCGTCGGATCCGCAGGTCGTGGCCGCTGCAGCCGCTGACGGAAGATTGTTGATCACCCTCGATCGCGGACTGGGCGACATCCGGGCGTACCCGCCGGGTAGCCATGCCGGCATCCTGGTGCTGCGCCCGTCTGACCAGTCGGCGCGGACCGTGGCCGCTGCGCTCGCGGAGGTGGTCGCCGGTCACGACCTGACCACGCTCGCCGGCACGGTCACCGTCGCGCAGCGCGGCCTGCTGCGTATCCGCCGTCTTCAATAGCGGCGGACCCGCGCTCGTTCCGGGGCCACGCGGACGGGGTCCGGCGTCCACGAGCCCCGGGGGTGTCGTCGACCGGTCGGGCGCCTCGGACACGTCCTGGTCCAAGGTCCTGACACGTCCTCGGCGAAGTCGCGCCCGCGGCAGCGCAATCTGAGGCCTGTCATGAGACTCACCAGCGCCGCACCGTCGACCCCCGGCTGCTTGGTCGAGTTTCGCCCGCGGCACCCTCTCCGCTGCCCGATCGGACAAGATCACGAGCCGACACACCTTATGCATCCAGGACTGCGCAATCCGTTGTGACGAGTAACCGACGACGGGGTGACAGAGGGGCGCTCAGCTCCCGAGCGGCATACCGCGCGGGCGTCACCGGCGCGCGCTACCCCTCCCACGGGATCGGTGCGCCGCGCGGCGGGGGCGTGCTGCCCGGCGAGAGGGCCCTGCCGTCCCGCAGGGCCGGGAGTCACGTCGCAGCGAGGGCCAGCGGCCGGCCGGTTGGGGTGACGTCGGGCCGGTCGGGTCGTCACCGCCCCGTCACCTACGTCACCCCGGTTGGCTCCCGCTCCACGACAACTGTCCCGACGTCACCGTCGACGCCGGTGCCCGACAGGAGCAATAAGAGAGCTCCGCCTCCGGGCGCTCAGGGGAGGTCAGGTACGCCGCTCCAGCGCGCCCGTCGCCGGTAGGACCGCAGGACCGGGTCCAGTGCCCGGCCGAGCGCAGGCAGGTCCCGGTCGTAAACGCGGCCGTCATCCAATTGAGCGGCCAGCTCGCCGAGCAACCGCGGCCAGTCTCGACGGGTCGGCTCGAGGGGTACACGGATCTCGACCCGCCGCTCGACCACCTGCACTGCCGTCCGGCCGGAGGTCGCTGCGCGGCTCTGTTCCCAAGCTCGATGCCGGCAGGTGGCCGAGCACCACTTCGGGATCGGTCCGCGCCTGCGCGGGGTGATCGGTCCGCCGCACCATCCGCAGGTCGTCGCGGCGGTCCGGCGTTGGGGCCCGTCCGCCGCAGGGCCGGCCGGGTCCCGACGGGGGCGCTTCACTGCGGTCTCCTGGTGGCGCTGACGGCGTTGTTGCTCACCTGCCCGCCGTCGTGGCCGGTACTCAGGGGTGCCGCTGGTTCCCATGCCCTCAGTTTGCTGCCAATCCTCCTGTAACCCGTCACCACCAGCTCCCAGACCCTAGATGCAGGAGGTGTAACCGCTTGCGATCTTGATCGCCGCCCGTGCTGATGAGAATGGTCGGGTCGTCCGGCGACGTCGACACACACTGGCGCGGGTGAGCCCGTTGAGGTGTATGGCTCGGGGTCCTCCGGTGCCTGTGATTGTTGCTGCGAGCACGTGGGTCTGTGTCCTGGCAGAGGGCCCTCCGGGCGACGCCTATTGGTGTCGACAGTGGGAGGGGATCGGCCATGGAGGTGCTGTTCCAAGCGGGTCGCCGGGCTGGATGTGGGCAAGGCGTCGGTGACCGTCTGCGTGCGCACGCCGGGTCCGGGTGGGCGGCGGGCCAGCGAGGTACGCATGCGCTGGCCGCCGGAGCCGCTGAGACACCCGACGAGTAGCCCGGCGGTCGTACGTACGGCGTGTCGGCCCGGCGTGTCGCAAGTTTCTTTCGTGCACGTCATCGACCGCTGCGCCGGGCTTTAGGCCTTCGGTACACGGAGGTCAGTGCGTACACGGGCTGAGTGCATTCCAGTGCATTGACCCAGGTCAAAGGAGGTTTACTGACCCCGGGGTCACTACCGCGCAGGCCGTGACATCTGCATGCTCGTCACGGGGAACAGGACGGCGTAGTCGGGCTGCGGACAGCAGACGACCCGGCGCTCGCGACGCCGGGCCGTCCTGGTCTCCGTGTCGATGCAGAGAGCCGTGGACGCGGATGCGAACACGGCCCCAGCCCGGAGGACTTCAGGATGCCCGCTACGACAAGCAAGTCAACTTCCGAGGCCCACAGGCCACCCGCACGGTCGAGTGACTGGAGGCCGGTGGTGACCACGTGCGCCCTCGCCGTGATGGTCGCCGGTGTCCTGATCACCGTCATCCTCGTCACGAGAAAGGCCGACTCGGTCCCTGACGTCGTTCGCGCTCTGATCGCCCTCGTCGCTGCTCTCGCGGCGGCGGGCGAGGTCACTCGACGACGTCGCTGACCTTGATGGACAGCCGAGAGGCCGCGGTGACCGGAGCAGAGAAGTGCGCCGTCCCGGGGGCTGGGTACCGGAACCTGCAGCATCTCGCTGTTCGCGCTCGTTGTGTTCTTGGTCCTCTCGCGCCGCATCGCTCTTTTGGTCCGACCCGAAGGCATCAGTGTCTTGTCGACCTGGGCCGGATTAGCTTTGAGGCCCCCGGTCTAGATCAGAGCGGTCGAGGGGTCGTACTTGGTCCGCGTGCCCGCCGTCGGGCTGACCACGTACTCGTTTCGTGCGTCCTCCGTCGACCTGGTCGAAGCTCTGGGTAGCCAAGGCCGTCGTCGCCCGTCAAGTGTCATCGATCTTGGATGACGACATCCCCGACCCGCTGGCTGCGGTCGAACGCCTCCGCGAGCTGGCGGGAATGGCCGCTGGGCGTGGGCCGGAAGGTCCTGGCCATGTGTCGAGCATCCCTCGCATCCGTTTCGCCGTCCACGCCTCACGCGGATCCTGGACTTCTGGCTCGGGTGAAGCCACCGCCTCGAGCGCTCACGAGGCGTGCGCGGAACGGCGGAACCATCGTAAGCAGACGAGAGCGCATGCGACCGGGTGGAGATCAAGGTGCAGGTCGGCTCGGCATCGATCAGGATGCCCGATGGGCGGACCGGCCCCTGCTCCAGGCGCGCGCATGTGGGAACCCGGTGCCCGGTGCCCGGTGCCCGGTGCCCGGTGCCCGGTGCCCGGTGCCCGGTCACGCTGAGCGGTGCGCGGGCGGGGATGTCAGCGGCCCCTGATAGGACTTGTGCCGTGGTGAGCAAAGGCGGGGGCGTGAAGCCGGTTCTCGTCAACCACTACGAGAAGGTGACGGACCGTCTGCTGACATCGGAGGCCGCCGACAACGGTGATCGTTTGCTGACCAAGGTCCGAGTCGCTGACGTCCTAAACGTCGATCACCTGACCGGTAGGCTCAAGGGCTATGCGCTGAGTGCTCACTTTGACTTCTTGATGGTTGAAGCCGAGACATCCATTCCTCGCTTCGCTGTGGAGCTTGACGGCGCTCAGCACTGGAACGACGCGCGCCAGCGCGAGCGAGATCGCATGAAGGACGCGTTGTGCGAAGGGGCAGGTCTGCCCCTCGCGCGTATCACGAGCGACTTCACACACCGGCGCGGGCGCTGGCGGGTGCTCAGCTACCTCGTTGATGCCTTCTACATGTCCGAGGGTTTCTACGCGGCCCAGCAGGCTGGGCACGTGCCCTGGGACGAGCCGTTCATGATCGAGAGCGTGATCGTTCAGGACGATGACGGCCGCTCAAGCTTCTACGCCTTCGACACTGACGCAATCGACCGGCTTTGGGCGCATTACAACGCGAGGCGGCTTCCAACGGCGCTGCCTGATACCTGGACAACGGCCGTCAAGGCCAACGGGATGGTTCAGGCGCACGCCTATGTGGCTGTCGCCGAGAACCGCTACCTCGTCGCGCGTGTTCGAGTCCGCGATTTCCGCTTCCAGGGCATTAGTCCTGGTCAGATCGCGTCCCAATTGGTCGTTGCTGAGGTCGGGGATCTCGCCGAGAGATGGCTCTCGGGCGAGGCGGTGGCGTGCGACCGCCGCGAGCTGATGAAGGTCATGGGCGAAGTTCAGCAGGCGATCGACGCTGGCGGTTTCCTGTCGTCGTTCACCAGCGGTGGCTCCCTTGTGCCAGGAGGTCCGCTGCCGCTCGACGCGACGATACAGATGAGGCGGCTGGCCTGAGGCTGCCCGGCTTAGGGGTCTGGTTGTGTGGTTACGGGAACTACGAAGGTGGACGTCACAGTGAGCCAGCCGACACCAGATGAGATCTTGACGGCAGTTCGAGACGCTGGATGGCTCTTGGAGCAGGACACGGCCAGGGCGATGGAGGAACTGCGTCTCAAGACGCAACTCGGCTGGGCTTACGAGGACCCTGATGACGCCACCAACTCGCGCGAAGTTGACGTGATGGGTTACAGAAGGTTCTTCCACAGCGATGAGCACCGTTTGACGGTCTCCGCGCGCGTATTGGCGGAGTGTAAGCAGAGCGGCACTCCCTATGTCTTGATAGGCCGTGAGCACGAGGAGTGGCTGCGCAAGCGCCACCCCGCACAGCACACCCTCCGATATAACAATCTGATCGCTCAGAACAGTCTCCCAGGTACGGGCGAGAGCATCCGCTACGCGCCAGCCTGGAGCAAGCTCGGCCTAGACAAGACACCTGGCAGTCCATCCCTGGAAGTCTTCCGAGCATCACAACTGGTGCGCCTTGATCGCGGCAAGAATTGGACTGCCAACAACTCCGGCATCTTTAACTCGCTCGTGTTCCCGCTGGCCAAAGCTTTGAGGGCAGCGCAGAAGCAATACGCGTCAGCAGACTGGCCGACCCCAGCGCGACGCAACGACAGTTGGAACAATGTCGCTTTACACTTCCCGGTGGTAGTGACCAGCGCCCCCCTCTACCGTGTCGACGCAACACACCCCGAGTCCTCCATAGCGGAAGTCCCATGGGGCAAAGTGATCCGACAACTCGAGACCAAGACAATCAAGGGCCGCTTCGAGATCGACGTCGTTAACTACCAGCACCTTCCTGGTTACCTGGAGGATCAGGTTATTCAATTTTCGGCCAACGTTGCCCAGACAGCTGAGGAGGATCCGGGACGCTTCGTAAAGGGCACCATTCCTACCGTCGCGGATTGATGCTCTTTGGTATGTGTTGGCTCTCGCGCTTGGGTCGGCCCATCGCAAGGGCGCGAGTCTTGGACCGTTTATCGCTCCAGCGTGCGGCCTTCCACTTTCCCAGGCGGCAGGCCCCGGTGACGGCCCGAGGTGACGTTCCGAGGCCGGATCGAGCAGCGCAAAGCCAGTACGCGCTCTACGCCGCCGCCTGCATGCGCGGCGGCCTGCAGCCGGATCTTGCCAGTGACGCCAGCTGGTGGCAGACACCATTGTGGCAGTACGCCGTCCTCGCCGTCGTCATCTACGGCCGTGCCGCAGCCGGGCGCATCAAGGTCCCGTTCCAGGAGACCGCTGGGCGGATCGCCGTTCGGCAGGGCCTCACGCTCACCGCGTGACCAGCCGTGGCCACCGGGAGGCGATTCGGTGGAGCGATCAGGGCCTTCAGCCGGCCGTATCCAGCCGCCGGGCGTGACCCATTCATGACCCACGCAGCGGAGAACAGGGGTCAACATTGGTCATATCGGGTCTTCCACTGAGTCCTGCAGCACTCCTCCAGCACACCTAACAGGCCACTTGACCTGCGGTTTCCGCGTGGAGCGAGTGACCGGGATCGAACCGGCATGGCCAGCTTGAAAGGTCGGATCGGTCTCTGCCGGTCAGCCGCCTTTGCGCTCCCTGGAGGTCTGCTCCTGACACACGTGCCCTATCGCGTCCTACAGCTGCAGTCCAGAGAGTTCCAGATCGTCGGTGGGTGACTCGTGGCCGCGCTGAGCATGGCGACGATGGCGCGGGCAATCTGGGCGTCGCGGACATCGGCAGCTTGCTGGTACAGGAACGCGGCGACGGGGGACGGAGCGGACGAGGGCCGGGTGAACCGGTTGCAGCGGCTGCTCGCCGATCCGTCACAACGAGTCCCGCTACCTCAGATGCAAGACGTGTGGCGGTCGTCGATCGTGACTTCTCCAGGGAGCTGTGGCGCGCCACAGCCCGAGGCACATGTGGCAGATGTCGGCACTGCGGACGGGGTCTCAGGGCCCTGCCCAAGCGCTGACAATCGTCTACGAATACGCCTCGGGTCCCTCCCTCCGAGAGCTCGGTGGACTTACAGATCGCTCGCTTTCGCGACTCGGCAAGCGATCCGTCGCCAGCATGACGCCCGCGCCGCTTACCTGCCCAGTGCATTGACTACTCTTGCGGGCCTGCGGTGGCCGGCTTCGGGCTCCGGCGCCACCAGGGCCTCGTGAGGGCCTGGACGTGGTTCTCAGCGGCCTTGAGGAACGCCTCCTCGGCCGTCCGGAGCTCGCTCAGGTCGACGCGGTCCGGGCCGATATTCATGCCGGCGTCGTTGTCCAGAGGTGGCTCGAGCCACGCTGCGCGCATCGAGGCGCCGGCGACCCTGCGGAGCTGGCCGACGAGGTCGTTGTAGGCGGCGCCGGTCGTCGGGTCCTCCGCCCGGGTCCATGCCTGGAAGAAGGACAGGCGGGACTGCACCCGGCGCACCTCCTCGGACAGGCGGATCCGCTCCTCGGCGTCCAGGTCGTCACGACGCCGCCGGATGGCGTAGGGGAACTCCTTGTAGTCGGCGTAGGCCTGGTACGCCTCGGCGAGAGTGGTGCGAACGCGGGCCCGCTCCTCGAGGCGGGTGGCGCGCCGGGCCAGGGCGGTGGTGATCGAGCCGCTGACGATGGCTGCGACGACCGCCGCCGACAGCACCGCGGTGGTGAGCCCGCCACCCGAGCCTGCCGGCGCGTCGTTGGTCGCCGGCGCCGGGGTGGGTGTGGTGCTGGTCGTCGTCGCCGCCGGCGGGACCAGCGAGGGGATCGGGTCCGTCGGCGAGGCCGGCGCGGCCGGCGTCGGCGTGGGGCTCGTCACGGGGACGTCCTTCGTGCGGCTCGGGGAGCGATGGGCGGGTCTGGCGGGTCGTGCGGTGCTTCCTCCCCGGGCCACTCGCCGGTCTGACGCCACCAGGCCTCGCGGATGAGGTGGGCGCAGATGTGCCCGGCGAGGACGGCGCCGCCGTCGCGCCAGGTCCACCGCCGCTCCGGCGGGTCGTAGGGGTACCAGATGCACAGGCTGCCGTCGTCGTAGCGGTGCTTGGAGCCCGGGCCGGGCACGTAGATGGCCGGGGTGTCCGGGGTGTTCGGGCCGAACTCGATGGTCACGCGCTGCGGCTCAAGACCGGCCGGGGTCAGAACGATCCGCACGGCGAAGCCGCCACGGCGACGACGTCCCGGCCGGATGACGGCGACGTCCGCGCCGACCGCCTGCAGCTCGGCGATGAGCCGCAGGCGGTTGGCGGGCCGGTCGAACCAGGCGGGGTGCCGGTGGGCGGGTCGGCGGGTCACTGCGGCCGGGGACCGCCGTAGGCCCGGGTCGCCGGGACCGCGGCCGCGGTCCCGCCGAGGCCGAGCGCCACGGTGGTGACCGGCCGGCCGGTGCGCAGCACGGCGACCGCCGAGGCGAGCTTGGCCGCCATAGGGGTGTCGACGTAGTCCCGGAAGACGCGGTGGAGGGCCGACTGCACCTTGATCTCGTCGTCGTCGTGCTCGATCGCCTCGGCCATGGCGGTGGCCGCGCCGCGCAGCCGCTGGACGGCCACCTCGCGGGAGATGCCGTCGACCAGCTTCAGCGGCTTAGAGACCCCGGCCGGGTCGGGGGTGTTGCAGCCGGTGGCGAGGAACGTCGCCCCGCCGTCGAAGACGGCGTGCAGGGCGGCGGCGAGACCCATGCCGGCCACGATGTACTCCAGCGCCATGGCCGAGACGTGGAAGCTGGAGAACGCCGGGCTCGACCACTGCTTGTTCCAGGCCTTCAGCAGGCGGATGGCCCGCCGCCGGGTGCGCCGCAGGGACTCCGTGCCGCCGTTGAGCAGCGCCACATGCTGCTCCGGGTCGGAGGCCTCCCAGCGGCGCATGTCCAGGTTCGGGATCCACAGGCCGCTGCCCTCGCGGCGGGTGAGCGCGACGACGAGGTCCACCGAGGGGTCCTGCCCTTTGATCGGCTCGCCGAAGGTGATCTTCGGCCCGCGCTTGGACTTGCCGCAGCGCGCGCGGGGGTAGGTCTGGCGGATCTCCGGACCGAGCAGCGCGCACAGCTCGTCGGCGATGTCGTTGGGCGTCTTCCCGCCGCCCTCGGGTCCGAGGTCGGGGTAGTGAACCCGGTTGAGGACCAGGCCGCCGTCGCCGTCGGTCACCGGGTGGTTCACGGTGAACTGGGCGAGGGAGCCGGAGGGGTAGGTGCGCAGCGCGCCGGGGAAGTCCATGGCGATCTCGCGGACGAGCGCGAGACGGTCGCGGGCCTCGGCCAGCACGGTGTCGTCGGCCGCGATCTTGCCGCGGATGGTGTTCAGGTAGTCGTCGGTGTGGCCCATGGCCGGTCCTCCAGGTGTGTTGCGGGCGGTGGTCGCCCTCTCACACCGGTATGACGCCGAACCTCGCCGAGCCGTCCGGTCAGCCGGCGCAGTCCCGGCAGATCTTCGCGGTCCGGCTCGGGAACCGGCTGGGGGCCAGGACCGACCAGCACCGCTGGCACGTGCGCTCGGCGGCTGATGTGCAGGCGCAGTGGCCACTGCTGCAGCGCGGGGTGCCGCACTTGGCGCAGGCCCCGTCCGGCGTGAACTCCTCCTCGCACATCTCGCACGTCCAGGTGCGCGGCACGAACTGCCGGGTGCCGGTGCGCGGCGGCGCGAAGGCCTTCCATCCGGGCCGGTCGAGCACGGTGATGGTGATCAGGTGCTCGCCGGCCCAGGCGGCGTCGCCGTAGAGCAAGTCGCTCTTGTGCTCGCCGCGGTACTGCACGTACGTGTCGTCGACTCGGGCGCTTCGTCCCTGGCGGAGCGCGGCGGCGACCAGCGGGGTGTGGGCTTGGCTGGTGCCTCGAGCCGGCGGGAAGACCTCGTCACCGTGGGCGGCCGCGAAGGATACCGTGCCGCCGGAGTCGAGGACCGTGACGACGCCGTGGGTGCCCAGCTGCTCGGCGATCCGGACGCAGCAGGCGGCGCGGGAGGCCTGAGTCCGCTCGAAGAGGCCCACGACATCGGCGGCACTCGGGGAGCGGCCATCGGCCCGTGGGGAGAGCACCTCGTCGGGAATGAGGACGAAGGACGCGAACATGTCGCAGGCGGCGTCCTCGAACGCCTCCCTGTCCGCCGGCTGACGACGGACGGCGATCGCGAGCCGGGAGTCGTGCTTCTGTAGGTGATGGCCGAGCTCGTGCAGGGCGGTGAACTGCCGCCGGCGGGGACTCAACGACTGGGTGACCGTCAGCGTCGGCGGGACTGTGGAGTGCACGTAGCCGCCGGCCACCGAGCACCGCGCCTGCGCCTCGGCGTCGGGCACCCTGCGCACCTGCACCTCGGTCCAGCTCTCCAGCTCGATGAGGGCGTCGGTGTGCAGCCGCTGGGCAACGCCCGGATGGGCGGCCTCGAGCCGCTCCAGCATCAGCCGCGCCTGCTTGACGACGTCGACCCGGATCACGTTCATGCGTCGGCGTCCGGGTCCAGCTGCTCGCCCTGTGCCCAGAGGCGGATGCGGTCGGACCAGGAGGGCTCTCGCTCGCCCGTCTGGCGGGCCGCCATCGCGCCGATGTCGTAGGCCAGGGCCGTGCGCGCCGCGGTCTCGGTCAGCTCGCGGCGGCGGCGATGTTGGCGAACCAGGCTTCGCCACCGTGGTTGAGCCAGCTCCACGACCAGGGCCAGGGGTGGCGGTGCGGCTTCCGGTGCGGCGCCCAGCACCTCGCGGAGCACGTCAGCCTCGGCCGGTGTCGGGGGCCGCTTGCCGTCGATGAGGTCCAGGACGACGGGCAGGGGTAGCCCGAGGCGCGCGGCGGCCTCGTCCAGATCTGCGGGATCCACGGCGGCGAGGTCGATCGCGGCCGGGGCACCGGCGGGGGCGTCGTCGGCGTCTGCCGGGACGGGAGCGGTGTGGACCGCCGGCTCGGCCAGCAGATCGAGGTCGTCGGCGAGCTCAGCACGAACCTCGACGTCGAGTAGGGCGGTGCTCGCGGTTTTGGCCGCGCGGGCCCGATCGGCAATGCGGCTCAGCACCGCGGCACCCAGGTCGTCCACAGGCCGGTCCAGCACGCTCACCGGCAAGGCGCGGCGCAACCCGACCCAGACGGTGACGGGCACGCCCAGCACCGTGTCGTCCAGAACCAGCGCGTCGGCATCGGCTTCCTCGCCTCCGCTGTCGACCGACGCGGGCACCGCGGTCACCGACTCGACGTCGACAGCGATGAGCACCACCAGCGCGGTGACGTCCTCGCGGACGGCTCGCCACAGCTGACCTGCAGCCGGAACCCAGCTGGACCGTGGCCCGAAGCGCCGGTCCAGCGCCGTCTCCTTCAACTGTGGCGCGGCGGCCTTCTCGGCCAGCGCCAGCAGCTCCTGCGGCACAGCGCCGCTCTCGGCGGGCATCACGGCGGCCTCCTCTTCCGGTACGCGCGGCCAAGGGGCCGCACCTCGGTTGACGCCGAACCCGCGCCGATCGTCCGGGCGGCCGTTCACGGGTTCACCACGCAGAGCCGGTACAGCTCAAGCGTCACCTCAGCGCGCAGACAGTCATCGGGCACCAGCTCGACCAGTACCGCCTTGAGCTTGCCGCTCGCGGCGTAGGTCTGGCTGCGGCCCAGGCCCAGAATCTGCGCCTGCTCGCCGATCGGCTTGTCGAGGTGCGGCAGCAGCGCGCGCTGCGCCGGCGCCAGTTGGGCGTAGACCTCCTGGGCTCTGTCGCTGACCTCGAGCATCACGTCGGGGCGGTCCTCGAGCCGCGCGACGGCCGCCTCGAACGTCTGCTCCTCGAGGCTGGCGTCGGCGTACTCGACCGCGGCGGGGAAGCGCCGCACCAGCACGGCGGTCAGCTGGGCCACCTCCAACGAGCCGGCGGCCGCGCTCAGGACGGCCCGGAGGATTTCCACCAGGGAGGCGTCGCTGGCCAGCGGGCTCCGTCGGGGCCCCGACCAGCGGACGGCCTGCACGTCGGGCACCGCGTACGCCGCGGCGACGAGGGGCTGCAGGTCTCCGCCGTAGGGCGGCAGCGGGTCACCGGCGAGCTGCCACCACCCGGCGCCCGGAGCACCCAGCGGGACCCGGGTGAACGCCTCCGTCGCCGAGAGGAGATCTTCGATCTTGCGGCGGATCGCTCCGAGGTCGGTGTCGCGCGCGCAATCCACCAAGAAGTGCCGGACCGACCGGCGGAGGTAGCGGGCCATCGACGCGACGTCGGTCACCTGGGCGAGCAGCGCAGCGGTCACCGCCGGCCCCTTGGCGGCGAAGAACTCCTGGGCGCAGTCGGCCACCGCGTCCGAGTTCCAGGTCGCCCCGGGGGCGAGCAGGACCGGGAACCGGTGCACCTCCTGGCCTACCAGCTCGAGGAGCAGCCGAAGCCCGTGCGTCCCGAAGTGTCCGAGCTCCTGGAGCTCGCGGTACGCGTCGATGATCGGTCCTCCCCCCGCATCGTCGGCGACTCCGCGCCTCACTCCGTGGACTGAGTGCTGCTGGGCGAACTGAGGCTGGTCCATGGCGTAGCTCCCGACGGCGAGGGCCCCGGCCGGTAGCCCGCGAGAAGCTTGTCATCGTGCCGAAGCAAGCGCGTAGCTGTCCAACGATAAGGCCGCTTATCAGCGCCTGGACTTGGCGCTAGGAAGTGCCCACGTATGGTCAGCCCAAGGCCGCGAGGAGGTGACGGATGATGGCGAAGACTGCGTCACCGCGTCTGCTCACCCTGCCGGACATCGCGGCCCTGGCCGGTGTCCAACGCGCCGTCGTCTCCATGTGGCGGAACCGCACCTCTGTGCGCGGTGCCGTGGTCCCCTTCCCGGCCGCGGTCGACGTGGTGGGCAAGGTCGAGCACTTCGCGCTCGATGACATCGTCGCCTATCTCGCGGCGACCGGCCGCGGCAAGAATCCGGAGGCAGCCGTGGACGCGGCCACCTTGGCTGCCCCGGTCGCGGCTGGCCACGAGTCCGCTGAGCTGTTGCTTTCGCTCGCCGTGCTGACCGGCGCGGACCTCGCAAGCCTGAGCCCCGCCGAGCTGGTCACGCTCGCCGAAGAAGTCGATCAAAACGACCAATTTCTGCTGCGCGAGGCGAGGGAGCAGAGCTGGCACCCGGACCTGCCGGGGCACGTCGACGAGCTGGTGGCCGCGTCGTTCGGCGCCGAGGACGCCTTCGCCCGGCTGGACAGCGGGCGGCTCGCTCGCGGCGCCGGGCACCGCGGCTGCGCTCCCGAGTTGGTGTCGCTCGTCGCCAGCGTGACCGCTGCCTGCCGCGATCACGCAGGCACCGGTGCGGTGCTCGACGCCAGCGGTGATCTGCAGTTCGATCAAGCCCTGGCCCCGCACTTCCCGGCCGTGTTGATCAACGACTCTGCCGGTGTCTCGGCCCGCCGTCTGCGCCGTCGCGCCGCCGCGCTGCAGTGGGCGGTCCTCCCAGAGCCCGGCAGCGTGCCCATCGTCCGGGTCCGGTCACTGCTCGGCATGGCGACCGACGACGCCCTGCTCTCCGCTGACGACGTGGTGGTCAGCCTCGGTCCGGGGGACGTCGCCGTGGTACTGGGCCCCGCGACCGCCTTGACCGACGCTTTGGTGGGATCCGCCGAGCGGGCGCGGGCAGAGACCCTCCGGCCGGGACCGCTGGCGACTGCTCTCCGGCTGCCGCGCGGCCTGTGGAAGGCGGCGCACCGGCAGAGCTCTGCCGTGTGGGTGCTGACCCAAGGTACCGGTCGCACCGAGGCCCGGCTGGCCGACCTGGACGGCGTCGATCTCGATCTCGATGATCTCGCCGCCGACGTCGCACAAGCCTTGGCGCCGCTGACGACCAGCGGGCCCCTGCCGACGGAAGCCCGCACCTATCGCTACCTGCGCCCACGTGCGCTCGATCGGGTACTGGCCGGCGGGCAGTTGGTGCCACGCGGCACGCGGGCAGTGCGCCTGCACACCGCCGACGAACACCTGGAGACGACGCACTCCGCCGCCCGGGAATTGGAAAGGCCGCTGCCGCCCCTCGATACCTCGGTGGCTGCTTGCCACGCCCTACCGGTGGTCCGCTGGTTGTCGTTGGGCGAACTGGTGAACGACAAGCGGCTCGTCCTGCGCCAGGGCCGTCGGATCGACCCGGCCGGTGCAGACCCCCGCGGTACAGTGCACGTGCTCTCCGCGGACGGCGCCGACGCAGATTTGCGGCTTGACCCCTTCTACGCGCGCGACCGGTACGCCCGGGCCACCTGGACCGAACCCGGTGACGTGGTCTTCATCGAGAAGCCTCGGCCGCGGGCCATTGTCGACACCCGGGGCGGCAGCCTGGTGGCCACCCCGAGCCGCATCCTGCGGCTGGCCGACAGCGCCCCGGTGGGTCCGCACGTGCTGGCCGAGCGGATCAATCGGTCGGTGCCGGGCAGCGAGTGGCGCACGTGGGACGTGCCCGCACTCTCTCGCGCCGATGCGGAGGCTCTGGATGCCCGGCTGGCTGAGGTCGCGTCGTACCGCGACGAGCTGCTCCGGCGCGAGCGGGCCCTAGACACGTGGGCTTCCGCCCTGGTGGCTGGGGTGGCAGCCGGCTCGCTCGCCCTCCCTTCGACCCATCAGCAGACCGCATCCGCAGAGAACAGGTGAATCAGTGCCTCCACGCACCAAGAAGCAGACCCCGGCCGAGCCTTCGACCATGAAGGAGCTCAAGGACACCCTGTGGAAGGCCGCCGACAAGCTGCGCGGCTCGCTGTCGGCCCATCAGTACAAGGACGTGATCCTGGGGCTGGTCTTCCTCAAGTACGTGTCCGACGCCTACGACGAGCGGCGCGAGCAGATCCGCACCGATGCTCTGGCCGACGGGTGGAGCGAGGCGCAGATCGCCTCGATCATCGACGACCGCGAGGAGTACCAGGGCTACGGCGTCTTCGTGGTGCCCCCAGTCGCCCGGTGGACCTACCTGGCGCAGTACGCCAAGGGCAAGCCGGCCGAGGGACTTGAGCCCGACCGGACCATCGGCGAACTGATCGTGGCCGCAATGGACGCGCTCATGGTGGCCAACGAAAGTCTGCGGGGCACCCTGCCGCGGCTCTACAACAACGACAACATCGACCAGCGGCGGCTCGGTGAGCTGATCGATCTGTTCAACAGCGCCCGGTTCAGTCGGCAGGGCGAGCACCGAGCCCGTGATCTGATGGGCGAGGTATACGAGTACTTCCTGGGCACCTTCGCCCGGGCCGAGGGGCGGCGAGGCGGGGAGTTCTTCACCCCCCCGTCGGTGGTGCGGGTGCTCGTCGAGGTGCTGGAGCCGAGCAAAGGGCGGGTATACGACCCGTGCTGCGGGTCGGGCGGGATGTTCGTGCAGACGGACAGGTTCCTTCGCGAGCACGACGGCGACCCGAAGGACATCGCGATCTTCGGTCAAGAGTCGATCGAGGAGACGTGGCGGATGGCGAAGATGAACCTCGCCATTCACGGCATCGAGAACAAGGGGCTGGGTGCGCGCTGGGGCGACACATTCGCCCGCGACCAGCACGGCGACCTGCGCATGGACTACGTGCTGGCCAACCCGCCGTTCAACGTCAAGGACTGGACGCGCAATCCTGACGACCCGCGCTGGGTGTACGGGGTGCCACCGGCGAACAACGCGAACTACGCGTGGATCCAGCACGTGATCTCCAAGCTGGCGCCGGGTGGGCAGGCCGGCGTGGTGATGGCCAACGGCTCGATGTCGTCGCAGAGCAACGGGGAGGGCGACATCCGCGCGGCGATAGTCGAAGCCGACTTGATCTCGTGCATGGTGGCGCTGCCGACGCAGCTGTTCCGCTCGACCGGCATCCCCGTGTGCCTGTGGTTCTTCGCCCGCGACAAGGCTGCGGGGGCGCACGGGTCGGTGGACCGGCGCGGCGAGGTGCTGTTCATCGATGCTCGGGAGCTCGGCTACCTGGTCGACCGGGCGGAACGCGCCTTGTCGGACGAGGAGATCGTGCGGATCGGAAACACCTTCCACGCTTGGCGCGGATCACCATCAGCTCTGGCGAAGGGCTTGACGTATGAAGACGTACCGGGCTTCTGTCGGAGCGCCACGCTGGCGGAGATCAAGGAGGCCGACTACGCCCTGACGCCGGGCCGATACGTCGGTTCCGCCGAAGTCGAGGACGACGGCGAGCCGCTGGACGCGAAGATCAAGCGACTGCGCGGCGAGCTACTGGCCGCCTTCGACGAGAACAACCGCCTGGAAGTGGTCGTCCGCGCTCAGTTGGAGCGCCTCAGTGTCTGAGTGGACCACGGTCAAGCTGATCGACATCGCCGCGGCCGAGCCGAGCGCAATCTCCAAGCCCTACGGCTCGGCGATCCTGCAATCGGATTACCGGTTGCAGGGCATCCCAGTCGTCCGCGGCGTGAATCTGGCCCAAGGCCGATTCTTGGACGATAAGTTCGTCTACATCGATGAGGCCGTGGCCGCTCGCATGCCTGGCGCTCGCCTGCGATCAGGAGACTTGGTCGTGACCCATCGCGGGACCATCGGGCAAGTCTCCATGATTCCGCGTCGCTCCAGATTCGAGACCTATGCGGCCTCGACGAGCCACGTAAAGGTTCGACTCAACGAACGTCGCGCCTTGCCCGAGTACGTCTATTACTGGTTCCTCTCACCGGCCGGCCGTCGATCTATTCTCGAACGCGCCTCCACGGTAGGTGTCCCTGGCATCGCACAGCCAGTTGCAACGATCAAGTCCCTAGAGTTACGCCTTCCCGCGCTTCCCGAGCAGCGGGCGATCGCGGAGGTGCTGGGCGCCCTCGACGACAAGATCGCCGCCAGCGCAGCCATCACCGAGAAGGCCGACGCGTTGGCGGGTACCACATATGAGTCCGTGGCAACGGAAAATATACCATTGTCATCGTTGGCACGCTTCGTTAACGGGAAGGCTTTCACGAAGGGTGCAAGTGGCACGGGCCGAGTTGTTATCCGCATCGCTGAGCTGAATTCTGGATTGGGTGGCTCCACGGTCTACAACGACATAGAGGTCGCCGACGATCACGTGGCGAGGCCGGGTGACCTGCTGTTCGCCTGGTCGGGCTCACTAACGGCAGCGCGCTGGTTCCGTACAGAGGCGATCATCAATCAGCACATCTTCAAGGTGGTAGCGGACCGCGGCCGGCCGCTGTGGCTGGTCAACCAGGCCGTCCGCAGCAAGCTCGCCGAGTTCAAGGCCATCGCCGCCGACAAGGCCACGACTATGGGCCACATCCAGCGGCGGCACCTCGAACAACCAGTCGCCATCCCGTCACCCGAGGTTGTCGAGCGCATCGACGGCATCATGACCGGTCTCTGGGACACCGCCTTGGCTGCTGAGCTCGAGCGCGAGCGGTTGGCGGCGACGCGGGACGAGTTGCTGCCGCTGCTGATGTCAGGGCGCATCACTGTCCGCGACGCCGAAGAAGTCGCCGAGGCCGCGACGTGAATCAGACCAACCGCCGGCTGCTATCACCATGACCGGTCGTCCCCGGCCGACGCCGGCCGTGCATTTCACCCGGATCGAGAACCTGGCCGGCATCGTCGCCGGCGGTCTGCAGTCGGACGCCATGGTCAGGGCGTCGCCGCAAACCGTCGTCGAGGTCGGCGATCCCGCCATCAAGGAGCGTCGTCGAGCGCAACCGGTCGGCTGCGGCGCCGGCGGCAACGTCGGTGACTACGTCCCGATGTACTACACCGCTCGCAACGCGATGTCGTATCGCCTACACAAGCAGGGCGTCTCCTTCGATCGGGTCATCTACCTGGTTACCAGCGTGGAAAGGGTGCAGGAGGTTGGTCTGACCTGGGTCGTCAGCAACCGAAACGCTGCGCAGGCCCTGGCGGAGTTCACCGACGACGCGTCCAAGCTCGATACCCACGTCGATTGGGATGTCATCAGGTCGTCGTCGTGGGGCCGCACCGACGGTGACCCGGATCGGCCTTCCCGTCGACAGGCTGAGTTGCTGGTGCATCGGGTGCTGCCCTGGGAGGCTGTTGAGCGGGTCGTGACGAAGACGGCTGCCGTGAAGGCCGAGGTGAGGTCGATCCTGGACGCTGCTGGCCGTAGCGTGGCCGTCGATGTCATACCTCACTGGTACTTCTGACCCATGGAGCACGCGCGCATGATCAGGGTGGCGCATGGCAACCTGCTCGACGCCGATGTCGAGGCTCTGGTCAACACGGTCAACACCGTGGGTGTTATGGGCAAGGGCATCGCCCTGCAGTTCAAGCGGGCCTATCCCGCGATGTTCAAGGCCTACGCGCGCGCCGCCAAGACGGGCCAGATCGCGCTGGGCCAGATGCATGTCTGGGAGACCGGCCAGCTCGATGGTCCGCGCGTGATCGTGAACTTCCCAACCAAGGGTCATTGGAAGTCCGGCTCGAAGCTGGCGGACATCGAGCGCGGGTTGGACGCGCTCGTCGAAGTCATCGCGTCCCAGGGGATCCGCTCGATAGCGGTTCCGCCGCTGGGGTGCGGAAACGGCGGCCTGCGCTGGGCCGACGTCGAGCCGCTCATCCAGCGGAAGCTCGGCCAACTGCCTGGCGTCGAGGTGCTCGTGTACCCGCCGGAGGGCCCTCCCTCTGCGGCTGCCATGGTGACCCGCACTCGACGTCCGAGGATGACTCATTCACGGGCTGCTGTGATTGCGCTGCTCGACGAGTACACCCGGTACGCAGGTGAAGAGCCGACCCTGGTCGAAGTCCAGAAGCTGACGTATTTCCTGCAGGAGGCAGGTGAGCCGTTGAAGCTCGCCTTTGTGGGTCACCACTACGGCCCGTACGCCGACAACCTGCGGCATGCCCTGGTCAACCTCGAGGGCCACTACCTCAGCGGGTTCGGTGACGGGTCGCGTCCCGTGCACGAGGCAGAGCCCATCAGCTTGCTCCCGGGAGCTGAGGAGTCGGCCCGAGCTGCGCTGACCCAAGAGGAAGTCACGGCTGAGCGCGTGCAGCGAGTTCTCCATCTGGTCGCCGGCTTCGAGTCGCCATACGGCCTGGAATTGCTTGCTACGGCGCATTGGGTCTGGACGCATACGTCGGACACCGAGGACGTGGCTAGCGCCGTCCGCGCCTGGAGTCCCCGCAAGGAGATGCTATTCACCGAACGCGACGTCACGCTCGCCCTCGAAACCCTGGCCGCACGCGGCTGGGGTCCTCGCACTCCGGTCTTGGTCTGACCTAAAGGCCCGCGACAGCTGCTCTTGACAGGACCGACACAAGCACGCGCCTGGGTGGGCGCAGTGGTCACCAGTCTGAGTCGCTGAGAGGGGCGCCGGCCGGGTTCGGGGGCGGATTGAAGACGAAAGACCGGTACGAGCTGTGCGGGACCAGCCGGCGGCCGGCTTGGGCTCGGGTGAGCCAGTCGACGAGCTCCGCGACGTCCTCCTCGCGCATGCCCTCGTGCCTGAGCTTCGCCGCGAAGGATGCAGGCGAGACGGCACACCATCGCGGCCGTGCATTCATCAAGTCGGCCTTGAACTTGGCCTGCTCGTTCCATTTCAGGTGGTTGCTGTATCCCCTAGCCCACCTGGCCAGATGCTCAGCGATGCCGGCGACGTCCGGGGGCAGTTCTGGTTCGGTTGCCATGGAGCTCGTTCTACGCCGCAATCCTGACGCCGGAGCGGAACCCTCGATAGGGCGCCTTATCCCTCACATGAAGGCCGCTCGGCAGCGTCACCGGGCACGATCGGAACCAGCAACGACACCGTTCACAGGGGAGCCACGTTGACCTTCAGTGAGTCCGACTGGGAGGCCATCGCGCTCGACCAGTTCGCCGAGCACGGCTGGCAGCACGTCGAGGGCAAGGCCATCGCGCCGGGCACCGACAGCGGCCGCACAAGCTGGAGCGACCTGTTCTGCCGCGGCCGGTTGCTCGCCGCCGTCCACCGGCTCAACCCGCAGGTCCCCTTGGAGTTCCGCGAGCAGGCCGTCGCGGACATCGTCGCGCCGCAGTCGGCGGATGCGACCGCCGAGAACTTCCGGTTGCATCAGATCATGGTCGGCGGCTTCCGCGGCCTCACCTACACAGACGCCGAGGGCGTCGAGCAGAACCCCACCATCCGGGTCATCAGCCACCGAATCGAGGACAACGAGTACCTCGCCGCCGGGCAGGTGACCATCCGCGATCACGACGTCGAGCGGCGCTTCGACGTCGTCCTGTACCTCAACGGCATCCCCGTGCTCATCGTGGAGCTCAAGCGGGCTGGTGCCGAGCACGCCGATCTCTCCTCCGCCCACGCTCAGCTGGTCACCTACCTGCGCGAGTTCCCGCTGGCCTTCCGCGGCTGCGTGCTCACCGTCATCACCGACGGCATCGCCGCCAGGTACGGCACCCCGTTCACCCCGCTCAACCACTACGCCCCCTGGAACGTCGACGACGACGGAATCGTCGTCGCCACCGGGGACGACCCCACCGACCAGGACGCCCAGATCGCCCTCGACGTGCTCATCGACGGCCTTGCCAACCAGGAACGCTTCGGCCAGCTGCTCCGCAACTTCGTCGCCTTCGACGAACTCGGCGACGGCTGGCTCAAGCGAGTCGCCAAGCCGCACCAGTACTTCGCCGTCACCAAGGCCGTCGGCAGCACCGTGGACGCCGTTCGCAGCGACGGGCGGGCCGGCGTCGTCTGGCACACCCAGGGCTCCGGCAAGTCGATGGAGATGGAGCTCTACGCCCACGCGGTTGCCGAGCATCCGCAGCTGGGCAACCCCACCCTCGTCGTCGTCACCGACCGCACCGAGCTCGACGACCAGCTCTACACCGGCTTCACCGTGTCGCGGCTGTTGCGTGAGAGCCCGGTGCAGGTCGGCACCCGCGAGGAGCTGCGCAGCGCACTGGCCGACCGCAACACTGGCGGCATCTACTTCACCACCCTGCAAAAGTTTGGTCGCACCGACGCCGAACGCCAGACCGGCCAGGCCCATCCGCTGCTGTCCGACCGGCGCAACGTCATCGTGATCGTGGACGAGGCACACCGCAGCCACTACGACGATCTGGACGGGTTCGCGCGGCACATCCGCGACGCCCTGCCGCACGCCACCTTCATCGCCTTCACGGGCACCCCCATCGCGCAGGCCGATCGCAACACCGCCGAGGTGTTCGGTCCGGTCATCGACACCTACGACCTCACCCGCGCCGTCACCGACGGCGCCACCGTCCCGGTCGTGTTCGAACCCCGGCTCATCACCGTCGAACGCACCGCGGACGTCACCGCCGAGGACCTCGACGCCGCAGCCGACGAGGCGACCACGGGTCTGGACGACGTCGAACGCGCCCGCGTCGAAGCCGCCGTCACCGCCCTCAACGCCGTCTACGGGGCCCCGGCGCGGCTGAAGACCCTGGCAGCCGACATCGTCGAGCACTGGGAGCGCCGCCGCGCCGCCGTCCGGCCGTTCCTCGGCTGGTCGGGTCGGGCGATGATCGTGGGCGCCACCCGGGAGATCTGCGCTCGGCTCTACGACGAGATCGTCGCCCTACGCCCCGACTGGCACTCCGATGCCCTCGACAGCGGCGTGATCAAGGTTGTCTACTCCGGGAACGCGACGGACCAGCCGCCGGTCTCCGCGCACGTGCGCCGCGGGTCGCAGAACAAGGTCATCCAGGCGCGTCTCAAGGAAGAAGCCGGCGAAGACCCGCTGGCGCTGGTGATCGTGCAGAACATGATGCTCACCGGCTTCGACGCGCCCCCTTTGCACACCCTCTACCTGGACCGCCCGCTGCGCGGCGCGCTGCTCATGCAGACGCTGGCCCGGGTGAACCGCACGTTCCGGGCCAAGGACGCCGGACTGCTGGTCGCCTACGCACCGATCACCGAGAACCTCGCCGCCGCGCTCGCCGAGTACACCGTGCGAGACCAGACCGACCGACCGGTGGGGCGCGACGTCGAGGAGTCCGTTGAGCTCACCCGGCAGCTGGTCGGTGAACTCGACGCGCTGTCTGCCGGGTATCCGTGGCGGTCCAAGCTGACCGGCGACAGGCGTAGCTACCGTGACGCCCTGCTCGGGTTGACGAACTACGTCCGCTCGCCGGCCACACCGGGCAACCAGGTCGGTGAGGGCCAGAAGCCGCTGGTCGACCGCTTCCGGGAACTGGCCAACTCGCTGTCCCGCGCCTGGGCGCTGGCTGCCGGCGGCACCACCCTCCCCGAGCTGCGCGCCGCCGCGCAGTTCTACGAGGAGGTGCGGGTGTGGATGGGCAAGTTCGACGCCGCGGCCCGCATGGCCGAGGGGCGCCCGGTACCCGCCGAGATTGAGCTGATGCTCGCCGGTCTGGTGGCCTCGTCGACCGCAGCCGGGGAGATCCTCGACATCTACGAGGCCGCGGGCATGGAGCGGCCGAAACTGACCGACCTGACCCCGGAGTACACCGCCTCGGTGCAGCAGGCCGCCAACCCCCACCTGGCGATCGAAGCGCTGCGAGACCTGCTGGTCGCCGAGTCGGGCGTCGCGACGCAGCACAACCTGGTGCGCCAGCGCGCATTCTCACAGCGGCTGCAGGAGCTGATGAACAAGTACACCAACCAGCAGCTGACCTCGGCCGAGATCATCGCCGCGATGATCGAGATGGCGCACGACGTCGCCGCCGAGGCGGAACGAGGGGCTTCGTTCGACCCCCCGCTCTCGGTGGACGAGCTGGCGTTCTACGACGCGGTGAGCAGCAACGAGTCAGCTGTGGACCTGCAGGGCTCCGACGTCCTCGCGAACATCGCCCGCGACCTGGTCGCCGTCATGCGACGCGACGTCAAGACCGACTGGACGGTGCGCGACGATGTCCGGGCCAAGCTGCGCTCGTCCATCAAGCGGCTCCTGGTAAGCCACAACTACCCCCCGGATCAGCAGCCCGAAGCGATTAGCTTGGTCATCGAGCAGATGGAGGCGATGGCACCCCGCTTCGCCGCATGACGACGCCGTGGTCCGCCAGAATCGCTGAGTGCCAGTGATGCCGAAACCAGGATCTGACGACGGCAGACGGCTGGTTCAGGGCGTATGGGACGTGTTCGAGCAGCTGGGCAACTGGCCGACGGTGGGACAGGTCGCCAATCGGCTGGATCGCCTGCATGACCTAGCCTTTGAGGAGGCCTTGCCCGACGTGCCAGCTCCGCTGCTCTACGGCGTTCATCCAGGGCGGGTGACCTCCGATGAGGAGACCGTCGGCTTGACCGTCGCCGGGGCTGCGGCAGCAGAGGGCTCCGCGGAGTACCTGCGACTGGTTGTTGCCGCGGTTGCATTGGCCGCCCAAATGCAGCGAGCCTGGGAGCCACCGGCGGACGATCGAGAGGCCGAACTCGCCTTCACCGCGTCCGACCTAGCCCGGGAGGTACAGCAGCCCGTCGCGGATCGTGCGTTGCTGCTGGCCCGGGTAGGCGCGTTGCTTCGGACGGAGAACTGGGGCTGGAAGGCCGCCAGCCACGGTGTGGCGCCGGATGCATGGTCGTTCAGTATCGATCGCAGTGTCCGCCGGTTTCGCGGAGTAGCCGACGTGGAAGATTTCTGGACCCGGGCTCATCCTCCGTCCCAGACGCTCGGCGGCGCGGATGCGCCGCCGCTTTCCGTCGTGGCCGCGCGCGGCACAGGACAGCCCGACTCGAGGAGCAGCGTGAGCAACCGAATCATCTTCCTGGTGCACGGCCGTGACCATAAGGCTCGCGACGCGCTCATCGAGCTGCTGCGCGCCTTCGACCTCCGAGTGGTCACGTGGCGGGAAGCTGCCAGCCGGGCCCGTGGGGGCGGCACGCCCTATACCGGGGACATTGTGAGGGCCGGCATGAACATGGCCGACGCCGTGGTCGTTCTGCTGACCCCCGACGACGTCGGATATGTGCGCCCAGTCTTCCGTCAGGATCGAGACGGCCCGGACGAGCTGCGGCCGACCGGTCAGGCCCGCCTTAACGTCATCTTCGAGGCGGGAATGGCTATGGCTCTCGGTCGTGAACGTGTCGTGATCGTGGAGGTGGGCGCCACCCGTGACCTCAGCGACACCGCAGGGATCCACACGATCCGGTTGCGGGACGACGTGGAGTCCCGGAGGGACTTCGCCGCCCGGCTCCGTGACGCGGGGTTGACCGTGGACACCGAGGGAGAGCAGTGGCGGACCGTGGGCACCTTTGATCGGCCGCCCCTTATTGTCAGCGACTTGTCGGTGGAGTCAGCGGCCCCTCAGGACCGTTCCGGTCAGGCCGCGGATCACACTGAGCAGCAACTCGAGACGATCCGTCTCACGGACACCCTCGTGGCGTCCAGGCTCCGTCGGCTGGACACGCCTTTCAGTACGGACGTAGTAGGAGAGCTGACCAACGAGTCCAGCACCGCACTGAACGTCGTTCTCCTGGGCGCCACCTTTCTCGACGGGGCCGGGCGCATCGTTGGCACAGCGGACGGCGCCGTCAACGGATTGCCAGGAGGCGCGGCGAAGTCCTTCCGCCTCACAAGCCTCGGCATGATCCAGGACGCGACGAGCTTCAAGGTCCAGTCGAACGGACAGATGTGAGTCTGCCCTCCCCTTGAACCTCCGGTTTGCGGCGTCCGGAGCTGGTTGCAGTTCTGGTTGCAGTTGAGCTCGTTCGTGGTCGTGCGCCAAAATCCGCCCTCGTCCAAACCTACAGCTCAGTCGGCTTACGGAACCCCAGCGAACCGCCACGAACGCGATCATGACGGCCTGGCAGTGTGGGGGTCAGGGGTTCGAGTCCCCTCAGCTCCACCCCGCAGAGCAGGGCGTTCCTCCATCGGAGGGACGCCCTCTCGCGTTCTCGGGAACTGCTAGCGCGCCACCTCGAACATGCGGCTCCGCACCCAGCCGATCAGGCAGTAGAGCGAGGCATGGCCCTCGGGCGAGGCGAAGACCTGCTCGACCTGCGCCGCCTCGATGAGCTCGTCGCTGTCGACGGAGCCGCTCCGGTAGAAGCGCTGCATCACCCGGCCGGAGTCGCTGTCGCTCCGGAAGATGCCGGCGATGCCGAGCGCGACGGCGTCGGACACCGCCAGCG
Organism: Blastococcus colisei; assembly: GCF_006717095.1. Classification (NCBI taxonomy): domain Bacteria; kingdom Bacillati; phylum Actinomycetota; class Actinomycetes; order Geodermatophilales; family Geodermatophilaceae; genus Blastococcus; species Blastococcus colisei. The sequence goes on along the minus strand of NZ_VFQE01000001.1, from coordinate 3,927,198 downwards.
AGACGGGGGGATCCTCGAGCGCGCCGCGGCGCTCGAGCACGTCGGAGACCTCGGCAGCCACCACCAGGTCTCCGGCATGCAGGGTTGACTTGCTGCTGACGATCACTGGTGCTGCCCCCCGGGTGCTGACGAACTCTTCTCCACCCCCATCGGCACCGGCGGCGCCGAGCTGAAGACGGCTCTCTCTTACGGATTCCTTGCGAACTCGTTGCGGACGGGGTGGGGGGACCTTGCGCATGGCCCGGCGGAGTGATGGCTGTCGCCAGGCCGAACCGTCGCCAGGTAGACCGTATTGGTCGCCACGCGGCCCTGGAGCGGGTTGGGGAAGCTGACGACCTCCGCGGCGACGTCGACGAACACCTGCCGGAGCACGGCGAGGTACTCGTCGTCGGGCGGGTCGTTGGACCAGAGCGCGAAGACGCCACCCGGCCGTACGCGCCCGGCCAGCCGTCGGCTCCCGTCCACGCCGTAGAAGCCGGTGCTGCCGTCGTCGAGCAGGTGACGGGGCGAGTGGTCGATGTCGACGAGCACGGCGTCGAAGACCCGGTCGGGTGCCGTGGGGTCGAACCCGTCGCCGTCCGCCATGGCGAAGAAGTCCCCGTGCACGAACCGGCAACGAGCGTCGCCGGTGAGCGCGGGTCCGATCGGGACCAGGCCGTGCTCGTGCCAACGGATCACCGGTTAGAGCGCACGGTGAACAGCGACGACATGAGGTGCTCGTCGCCGAGCTCGGCCTCGAAGACGTCGTTCCCGGTGGCCGGGTCGCGGCGTCGACGCAGACTCACCTCACCGATCGGCGTGGGGCTCCGGTCGAGCTCCTCGAACCGCGGGCCCACCGGTGGTCAGCGCTGGCTGTGCAGGTGCTCGGCGAGGTTGCCGGCGAAGCCCTCGGCCACCGCGAGCTGCTCGCGCAGCGCCGTGACCCGCGCGGTGGCGGCCTCGTGGAACATGCGCAGGCGGTCGACCAGCTCCGAGCGGCCTGCGGTGGCGTGCTCGAGGTCGTGCAGGAGGCCGAGCAGCTCCTGCATCTCCTCCAGCGTGAAGCCCAGCGGCTTCATCCGTTTGACGACGTCGAGGCGGGCGACGTCGGCCTCGCTGTACAGGCGGAACCCGCCGTCGGAGCGGGCGGTCGGGATGACCAGGCCGTTCTCCTCGTAGAAGCGGATGGTCCGCAGGCTGAGGCCGGTGCGCTCAGCCACCTGCCCGATCTGCATCAGATCGCCCCGGGGAGTCGCCGCCGCCCCCTCTTCGTGGAGCTTCCCGCGGCGGGTGGTGCCATCGGTGGGCTGCCGCACGGTCGATCCGGTCCGCGGGCCCATCAGTGGGCGCCCGCGAGCTGGCCGGTGTGCCGCTCGTACCGGTCGAAGGAGTGCCCGTTGAGTCCGACGATCTCGACCTTCTTGCCGCGCGTCTCGTACTTGTGGGTGATGGCGTCGAGCGCGGCGACCGTCGAGGCATCCCAGATGTGGGCGTTCGAGAGGTCGATGACCACGTTCTCCGGGTCGCCGGCGTAGTCGAACTGGGTGTAGAGGTCGTTGCTGGAGGCGAAGAACAGCGCCCCGTGCACGGTGTAGTAGCGGGTGCTGCCGTCGGGGTCGGTCACGCTGGTGACGTCGACCAGGTGGGCGATCCGCTGGGCGAAGAGCACGCAGGCCACGAGGACGCCGACGCCGACGCCGATCGCCAGGTTGTGCGTGAACAGCGTGACCGCGACCGTCGAGAGCATCACGGTGGTCTCGCTCTTGGGCATCGTGTGGATCGTCTGCAGGCTGTGCCAGTCGAAGGTCGCGATCGCCACGAAGATCATGACGGCGACGAGCGCGGCCATCGGGATGATGCTGACGATGTCGCCGAGGGCCACGACGAGGACCAGCAGCAACACGCCGGCGAGGAAGGTCGAGAGCCGGGTGCGGGCGCCGGACTTCACGTTGATCATCGTCTGGCCGATCATCGCGCAGCCGCCCATGCCGCCGAAGAAGCCTGAGGCCATGTTGGCCACGCCCTGACCCCATGACTCGCGGGTCTTGTCGGAGGGGGTGTCGGTGAGGTCGTCGACGAGCTTCGCCGTCATCAGCGACTCCATCAGCCCGACCAGCGCGACGCCGAGCGCGTAGGGCGCGATGATGCCGAGGGTCTCGAAGGTCAGCGGGATGCCGGGCAGGCCGAAGAACGGCAGAGCGTCGGGCAGCTCGCCCTCACCGCCGACGTTCGGCAGGGTGAAGCCGGCGGCCACCGTCAGCACGGTGAGCACGACGATGGAGACCAGCGGTGCGGGGATCGCCTTCGTGATGCGAGGCAGCAGGAAGATGATCGCCAGGCCTGCGGCGACCATCGGGTAGACCAGCCACGGCACGTCGATCAACTGCGGCAGCTGCGCGGCGAAGATCAGGATCGCCAAGGCGTTGACGAAGCCCACCATGACGCTGCGCGGGATGAACCGCATCAGCCGCGCGACGCCGGCTGCAGCGAGCAGGATCTGGAATATCCCGCCCAGGATGACCGCGGCGAACAGGTACTCGACGCCGTACTCGAGAGCGAGTGGCGCGACCACGAGGGCGATCGCGCCGGTGGCGGCGGTGATCATGGCCGGGCGGCCACCGGTGAAGGCGATCACCACGGCCATCACGAAAGAGGAGAAGAGACCCACCCGCGGGTCGACGCCGGCGAGGATCGAGAAGCTGATCGCCTCGGGGATGAGCGCGAGCGCCACCACGAGACCGGCGAGGATCTCCGTACGGGCGGTCCGGGGCGAGAGCCAGGGGGGCCGGGTCAGGCGCGGCCTGGGCAGCGCGGGCAGAGCAGAAGACATGGTTCCGTTCCAGGTTCGTGCGTCCGGAGAACGCAGGCGGAGCGGCACCGGCAGCAGTGCCGAGTCCTGTGGTCGGGTGCGGCGGTGCACCCGGAGGTCTGGGGCGCGCCACCGGTGGCAGCGATGCGGTCGGGATCAGCCGAGTGGTGCATCGGTGCGCCTGGACGGTGGCGCGGCGTCACGGACAGTCTGCCGCACACTCGTCCGTCACGTGAGGGAAGGGTTGTGCGCCGTTCGTCACGTCGACGGCCCTCGGCGGCGCGTGCCGGAAGGTCGACGATCCCGCCTGGGCCCGTCCGGAGCCCGATCGTCGTCCACGGCGCCCGAAGTGGTCGGGACCGGGTCCGCCGGTGGGATCGGCTCGCCGACCGGCGTGTCGGAGCCCGACGGCCTCGAGGTCGGCAAGGCCGATGGGCACGGCAGGGGGGAGACCACGGCGGCAGCAGCTGGAGGGAGGCGGGCCATGCCGCTGCGTGTCCGGCATCCGCGTTCGCGAGGGAGGAGGGCACCGGAGGACGATGCACCGTCGCGGTGACGGCCGGGTGAGACGCCGATGAGGCTGCTCTCATCTGCGTGTTCGTCGACGGACGAGGTGCCGGGGGGCGGCCTGCGGGCCTACGGTCGGCCCATGCAGTCCGATGCCCAGGTGGCAACCACGTCCGTCGTCGTCATGGGGGTGTCGGGGTCGGGGAAGTCGACGGTCGCGACCGGCCTCGTCCAGCGGCTGGGATGGAAGTTCGCCGAGGGGGACGAGTTCCACCCGAAGGCCAACGTGGAGAAGATGCGCAGCGGCCAACCGCTGGACGACGACGACCGGTGGCCCTGGCTGCGCAGGCTGGCCGCCTGGATCGGGGAGCACGAGGAGGCGGGGACATCCGTCGTCGTCACCTGCTCGGCACTGAAGCGGAGCTACCGGGACCTGTTGCGCGAGGGGCACCCGTCGGTCTGGTTCGCCCACGTCACGGTGGACGCGCAGCTGCTGCGGGAACGGGTGGAGCACCGCACCGGCCACTTCATGCCGTCGTCCCTGGTGGAGAGCCAGTTGGCCACGCTGCAGCCGCTGCAGGAGGACGAGCCGGGGACGAGCATCTCCGGCGAGGGCGCACCGGACGTCGTGGTGGCCGAGGTCCTCGCCAGACTCGGCGCCGAGCGGGGATCACCGCCCGGCCCCTGAGCTCGCGGCGCACCCGCGGTCACCCGAACGGGGCGTTGCCGGGCCGCCGGAACAGGGTGCTGGCAGGCTGGCGGGGTCCGAGGGAAGCCAGTCGAGCGCCGGGGGAGGACCGTGGAACCGCGCAGCCGCCTGCTCGGCGACCGGTACGAGCTCCTGGTGCCGCTGGCCAGCGGCGGGATGGGCCGGGTCTGGCGGGCGCGCGACACGCTGCTCGAGCGGCCCGTGGCGGTGAAGGTGCTCCGGAGCGAGTTCACCGAGGACGCCACCTTCCGCGCCCGCTTCCGCGCCGAGGCCCAGCACACCGCGGCACTGCACCATCCGAACATCGCGTCCGTCTTCGACTACGGCGAGCTGCAGGTGGACGGCGAGAATCTCGCCTACCTGGTGATGGAGCTCGTCGAGGGGGAGACGCTGTCAGCCCTGCTGGAGCGGGAGGGGCGGCTGGACGCCGCGCACACGCTGGACATCCTCCGGCAGACCTCCGCCGCGCTCGCCGCCGCCCACGAGGCCGGTGTGGTCCACCGCGACATCAAGCCGGGCAACGTGCTGGTCCGCACCGACGGGGTCGTCAAGATCACCGACTTCGGCATCGCCTGGTCCGCGTCCAGCGTGCCCCTGACCGGCACCGGTCAGGTCGTGGGCACTGCGCACTACCTCTCCCCGGAGCAGGCCGAGGGCGGGAAGGCGACGCCGGCCAGCGACGTCTACGCCCTCGGGACGGTGGCCTACGAGTGCCTCGCCGGCCGTCGGGCGTTCGACGGGGAGAACTCCGTCCAGATCGCGCTCATGCAGATCCGCGAACAGCCCCAGCCGCTGCCACCGGACGTGCCGGCCGGGGTCCGCGGGCTGGTCGAGCGGGCGATGGCCAAGGACCCGGCGGCGCGGTACCCCGACGGGGCCGCGCTGCGCGCCGCAGTGGGCGCGGCCACCGACGTCGGCGCGACGGCACCGATCGGTGTGGCCGGAGGGACCCGCACCGCGGTGCTCCCGATCCCTCCTCCGCTGCCGGCGTCCGTATCGGCCGGGCCGCGGACGGGGCGTGCCCGCCGCGCGCCCGTCGCGATGCTGGTCGGCGCACTCGCCGTCCTCCTGGTCGTCGTCCTCGCCGGCGTGCTGATGAACGGCCAGGGCGCCACGGGCGACCAGCCGTCGTCGGAGGAGCCGACGAGTGAACCCACGAGTGAACCCACGAGTGAACCCACGAGTGCGCCGACGAGTGCGCCGACGACGGTCGCCGTCCTCGCCGCCGATCTGATCGGCCGGCCGGTCGACGAGGTCCAGGCGGAGCTGGTCGGCCGAGGACTTCAGGTGCAGCTCGCGCCGGTGGAGACCGCCGACGTGGCAGCCGGGCTGGTCACGGCCGCCACGCCGGAGGGGGATCTCCCGCCGGACACCACCGTGACGCTGTCCTACGCCGTCGCACCCGCACCCGCACCCGCACCCGCACCCGTTCCGCCGGCACCGCCGGAGGACGAGAACAACGGCAACGGCAACGGCAACGACGGCAACGGCAACGACGGCAGGGGCAACGGCGACGAGGGCAGGGGCAACGGCGACGACGACGAGGAGGAGGGAGACGACTGACGTCCGGTGACGGACGGCCGGCCCCCGCCGGGCGGCGTCGGGGTCAGTCGGTGTCGTCGTCCTGGAGGTCGGCGACCGGGCGCCGGTCGGCGGCCGAGCGCATGGAGTCGCCGTCGCGGCTGTACCGCCGACGCTCGACGAAGAGGGCCGAGCTCCGGACCGTCGACGCGTTGTCGGCGATCTCGGCCGTCCCGCCCGCCAGCCGCTTCTGCACGACCGTCAGCGCCGAGTGGTGGTCACGCACCATGCGCAGCACGTCGTCGAAGCTCTCCTTGACCACGTACTTGGTTCCGTCGACCAGGTGGACGACGGTGTCGGGGTCGGTCTCGACCCGTTCGATGTGCGTCGGGTCGACGGAGAAGTACTCGCCGTTGCGGCAGGTGACAGCGATCACGGAAGCGGTCCTTCCGCTCAGGCGGGGCAGCGGACCCCGATGGCGCCGGTAGGCGGCACACTCTGCATCGGCCCGACGAGCGCGCAGCTGTAGCCGAACCACCCGCCTCACCCCTCCGCTGAGGGAGATCTGCAGGCCTGGGCTCAGAAGCCGAAGAGCAGGCCCAGGCCCCCGACGGTGAAGAGCACCATCACGATGACCAGCGGCAGCTGGTCCGATGCCCGGGCACGCCGAGCCGAGAGCAGCGCCCGCTCATGGGCCAGCGTCACGCCGACGACGTGCCCCAGGACCACGGCGCCGACCTGGACGAGCGCGATCACGTCGGAGCTGACGGCGGTGAGGTCCACCCGGTTGTCGTAGGTGCCGAACAGGTCGACGCCGGCCAGCCCGAACGGGTTGCTGGCGAGGATCCAGGTCGTCTGGCCGTCGAGCATCAGCAGGCTGAAGTAGTGCGCCACGGTGTAGCCGAGCGCGATGGGGATGACCGTGGCGGCGTACCGCCGCGGCTGCTCCGCTCCCGGCTGGCCGGCCAGACGGCCCGACAGCCGGGCGCCGAGCACGTACAGCACCGCGACGAGCGCGATCGAGGCGATGAGGCCGACCGTTCCGGAGAAGGTGTCGTTCGCGGCGCCCGGCCCGGTCTGCCATAACACGGTGCGGGACAGCCCGTCGAACGCCGTCGACCCGAGCAGGACGACGACGACCGCGGCCAGACCGGGCACCGCCGGTACCGCCGTCGCGTTGGCCAGCGGGTTGCGCACCACGAGCCGGCCGTCGTCCCGTCGTCCCCACGGGGAGAGGCGGGCGACCACCGTCGAGTACACCTCGAAACCGTCGCCGTGGGCGAACCACTCCTCGCCGAACCGGAGCGCCAGCCCGACCTGCACGACGGCGTAGCCGATCAGGAAGGCGGCGACCGTCGTCGGCTCGGCGCGGCCGGGGTAGACCAGCTCCAGCCACAGGAACGCGACGAGGAAGCCCGCGGCCGGCCACAGTCCGAGCGACGGCAGCCGTGCCGCAGCGGGCGGGGCGGGGGCCAGCGGGCGCAGCACCCGGTACAGCAGGCGCAGCGGGTTCGCCGCCCGCCAGACGGGGCCCAGCAGCAGGCTCGCCGGCACCAGACCGACCCAGAACGACACGTACAGCACCCACGGCGCGAGGTTCCGCGACGTCTCCCCCGGACCGGCGAGGGCCACGGCGGTCACCAGTACGGCGGCGGCCAGGGCCAGCGCCTGCAGGACGGTCCGGACGGCGGTGCTGTCGACGGCCCGCTGGAGCGCGCCCGGGACGGGCCGGCCGGAGTCGGGCCCGCCGAGCTTCGGCGTCCGCCAGAACGTCAGCAGGACGACGAAGCTGATCAGGATCGCCGCCCCGGCGCCGTAGAGCGCGAGGCCGAGCGGGATCGGCAGGTCGGTCCGCGAGCCGACCCCGTGCGCGAGGAGGTTCACCCGACCGCGCTCATCCCACCTGGAGCGAGAGCAGCACCGTGTGCGCGTCGTGCAGCTCCACCTCGAAGACCCCGGGGATGGTCGCGGCGAAGGTGAGCTCGGCGGGCTCGCCCGGGGTGAGCGGCGCCGTCAGGTCGTAGCCGTGCACGTGCACCTCGTCGGCGACGTCGGAGGTGACGGCCAGCGTGACCTGCTCGCCGGCGGCGACCGGGACCCGGCCGGTGTCCCCGCCGGCCTGGCCGCCGGTGACCGTGACCTCGATCCGCTGACCCGTCGCCGCACTCGTCGGTGCCGATGCCGACGAGGAGGAGCCGCTGGGTGCGGCCGAGGGCGACGAACTGCTGCTCGGCGCGGCTTCGGAGTCGGTGCCGGCGCAGCCGGTCAGGACGGCGGCCAGCGCGACACCGGCCAGGGCAACGCGCAGGTGGGCGGTACGAAGGAGCACGAGCGGACCTCCGGGTCCGGGAGGGGGGTCAGCGGCTGCCGAGCTCGCTGGCCGGGCGGACGGTCTCGTCGTCGGCCGGCGGGTCGGCCGAGGTGTCCGGGTAGCGCTCGCGGTCGTCGGCCCGTCGGGAGTAGCGCCCGACACCCCACGAGATCACGCCGATGAGGGCGAGTGTGCAGAACAGCACGACGAGGTTGGACGCCGTCCAGAGACCGCCCTCGGCGTCCCTGAGCTCGCGCTGGAGGATGTCGATCTCCGGGATGGCCTCGCGCGTCATGCCGTCCTCGGCCGGGACCTCGCCCTCGCCGATCGCCTCGTCGGCGGGCAGGTAGATCGGCATCGCGGTGAGGACGCGCCCGTCGTGGATGCGCAGCAGCGTCTTCCAGGTGCCGTGCAGGGGAACCGGCTCCGTCGTCCGGTAGGCGCCCTCGCCGGTCTGCTCGAGCGGGGTGACGACCAGGCCGTCGCCCTGCCACGAGGTGATCTGCACCCAGGCGGGGTCGTCGACGAAGCCGGACGGGTCGAGCTGGACGGTGACGTTCGCCGTCCGCGGGTCCTGCTGGACGTCCTCGATGCCGAAGGTGGCCTCGAGGTCGTCGGGCACGGTCGCCAGCAGGCCGTTGGCGACGGCGGCGGCCAGCACCACCAGGGAGCCGGCCAGGACGGTTCGCGCCACGGCGGGGCGGGGGAGACGGCGGCGGAGGCCGGAGGCCAGCAGCGCACCGAGCAGACCGCCGACGACGCCACCCGCGATCGCCATGATCGTCCCCTCGACGAGGATGTCGCTGCGCCAGGAGAGCGTCTGGGTGAACTGCGTCCAGCCCCACTCGGTGGCGTGCCCGACCGTGCCGATCGCGACGCCGGCGACGGCGCCGAAGACGAGCGGACGGCGGACCAGCGGAACCGGCAGAGCCAGCAGCTCGACGACGATCGCCGATCCCAGGTAGAGCGGGAAGCTCGGCAGGATCTCGCCGAACCCCGGCCCGACGATCAGTGCGATCGCTCCGCGGATGACCAGGAAGAACGCCGCGGCGGCCAGCGCGCCCCCGCGGCCCATGAACAGCCGGGCGGCGACCAGTGCGATGCCTGCGGCACCGGCGATCATCAGCGGCTCCAGCACCAGCCGGAACTGCGGGACGTCGAAGTCGTACTCGCCCTGGAAGACCGACATGCCCAGCAGCAGCCCGCCCATCGCCGACGCCTGGCGGACGAACCGGGCCGTCCGGCCGACCTTCCGGTCGCCGTCGTCGGTCGAGAGCCCACCGTGGCCCTCCTGCTCCAGGAGCAGCAGCCCGACGATGGACAGCCCGGCGCCGCCGATCAGCATCAGGTGGGTCGGGCCCCACAGCGTGACGTCCTGGCCGAACATCCGGTGCCAGACGTCGTCCAGGGGAAAGCCGAGGAGGGCGTAGAAGCCGGCGGCGGTCAGGATGATGCCGCCGACCGGAACGTCCCAGCCACGCAGGAAGCGGACCGAGGACGGCCCGGGCTTCTCGTCGAGGGGCATCGCGCAGGCCAGCACGCCGCCGGCGAAGACGCCGAAGAGCCCGAAGAGGATGAGGAAGTGCGCAGGGTTGGCCAGCGGGCCCTCGTCGCGGCCCACGCCGATGTGCAGGGCGATGTCCCACAGCATCCCGAGCAGCGCGACCAGCAGCGAGACCGTCGTCAGGATGGTCGGCAGGGCGACCCATGCGGGGACGCCGGTCGCCGCGCCCAGCCGGTTCCCGACCCGGGTGAGGACCGTCGACCTCCGGGTCCGGTGCAGGAACACCAGCCCGAGCAGCACTGCAGTCAGTCCGAGGCCGATTCCCGTCGCCAGGATCACCTCGCCGATCGCGGCGCCCCCGGCCGGACGTGTGTCAGCGGCGAGCAGCACGGAAACCTCCTGAGGCCATGCGGCCATGGAACACCCATCACGGTGACATCGACAACTGATACATAGAACGATGCGTTTACCGTGGGGTCACGATGACGAGGATGTGTTCGTGACCACGGCGACGGACTTCCCCGTGCCCGATGACGGATCCGGTCGTGAGCTGACGGTCGACGAGCTGGCGGCCCGCGTCGGGGTCACCGTCCGCAACCTTCGCGCCTACTCCGCCCGTGGGCTGCTCCCGCCACCCCGCATGGTGGGGCGCACCGGCTACTACGGCCGCGAGCACGTGGCCCGCCTCATGCTGGTCCGGGAGATGCTGGCAGAGGGCTACTCGCTGGCGATGATCGAGCGGACGCTGGCGTCGGCGCCGGCGAACGCGAGCACCGCGACGCTCGCCCTGCACCGGGCGCTGCTGGCTCCCTGGCTCCCCCCGGAGCCCGAGACGATCACCGGCGCCGAGCTCGCCGCCCGCGCCGGCGTCCCCGAGGACCCGGCGCTGGTCGACCGGCTGGTCGAGATCGGGCTGGTGCACCGGCTGGACGACGAGGGCGCCCTGCGCGTCATGGACCCGGCGCTGTTGACGGCGGGGCTGCAGGTCGTCCGCCTGGGTGTTCCGCCGGAGGAGCTCATCGTCGCCCAGGCGAAGGTCAACGAGCACGTCCGGGAGATCGCGCAGACGTACGTGCAGATGTTCGTGACGACCGGCTGGCAGGCGTTCGTCGACGCGGGGGCGCCCAGGGAGCAGCTGGATGCGGTGCGGGACACCGTCACCCGGTTGCAGCCGGCAGCGGCGCAGGCGGTCCTCGCCGCCTTCCGCACGGAGATGGCCGCCGCGGTGGGGACGGCGCTGGAGACGGCCCTCAGTCAGCTCGAGGCGGAGTAGGGATCTCCTCGCGCTGCATCGCGGCCCGGTCGGCCTCGGCGGCGTCTTCCCGCGCGCTGATCCGACGGTCGCGCACGACGGCTCCGACCACGAGCGCGACGAGGATCGCCGCAGGCACGAAGAAGCCCAGCGTCCCGATGATGCTCAGGCCGTCCATCGTCAGCAGGTCAACGGCACCGGTCATGCCTCCATGCGACACCGATCGATGTCGAGGTGTCAAACGGAGATCGCCCCGAGGGAGTCGCCGCGGAGCTCGTCAGAACGGCGGCGGATCCTCGGTTCCAGGGCTGAGTCGCCAGGGACGCTGCCGGCCCGTCGACTGCTCGGCGGGCCGGCACGCCCTGCTTGATCCCTCTACGACTAGAACGGCGGCGGGTCGCTGTTCGATTCGGCCGGTGGCGGCTCGGGCGGCTCGGGCGGGGGTGTGCGCAGGCCCGGGGGCCGGGTGGTGCGGGTGATGCCGGAGGGGGTGGTGACGTGCAGGGTGCCGTCTGGGTCCATGACGAAGCGCCAGCCGCGGGCGAAGGTCTTCAGCCGATGATCAGAGCGGCACAGGCAGCAGAGGTTCGTGCACGTCGTCGCACCGTCGCAGGCGTGCGGGATGACGTGGTCCAGATCGGCCCAACCCACCCGCTGCCCGCAGTTGGGCATCCGGCAGGTGCGATCCCTGGTCCTGACGAACGCTTCCTGCCGGTCGGTGGGCTCGTAGCGATCGGTGTCCGGGGGCGTGCCGAGCACCGGGCAGCCGCAGTTCCCGCCCGGATGCTCGGCGCAGCCCTTCTTCGCCACCCGCAGCAGCTCGGCGACCGTGGTGGTGGCCAGCAGCCGGCCGTCGGCGTCGGTGATCGCGAACGTCAGAGTGCCGCCGTGCGGTGTCTGCAGGCCCAGGGCGCCGATCCGGGCGAGCAGGTCGCGGGCGTGCGCCGCGGTGATCGCCAGCCCGTTGACCGACCCCGCCTGCGTGGATCCGCCCTGCAGGGAGTCGAGGGTGGCGGTGATCGTCAGATGGGCGGTGGCGTCGGGCTGGTCGTGCCCGCCGGGGCGGCGCAGCAGCAGGGAGAACAGCTCGGTGCGGATCTGGGCGATCGGGCGTGGGTCGCCGTCGGCCTTGGCCATCGTGGCCAGCTGGTCGATCACCGTGTAGGCCTCGGCCGCCTCATCGGCGGCCAGTTCCGCGCCGAGGGTGGCCATGCCGTCGGAGCCGGGCTGCAGGAAGACGTCGGCGCAGCGCTTGGCCTGCTCGCGGCGCTCATCGGCAGCCGTGGCGTCCAGCGCGAGCAGCAGCTCCAGCGCCCGGGTCTTCAGCCTGGCCACGGACAGGTCGACCGCCTCGGGCAGCAGCATGGTCTCGATCGCCCGCGCCAGGTCGGGGCGGGTGCTCCCGAGCACGTCCGCGAGCGCCGCCGCGCGGGCCAGATCCAGCTCCCCCCGGGAGAGCGCGCGGTAGGTGGCGGGCAGGTTCTCGTGCCACACCCGCGCCCGGTGGTGCAGGTGGTTGGCGGTGCCGCGGCCGCGGTTGAGCACCATCGCCAGCTCCCCGGCGAAGAACTCACTTACCCCGACCGGATCGTTCCCGGCCGCCCAGCCGGGCTTGCGCGCCCCCGGGGTACCGGGCGGCGGGTCGTGCTCGTCGGAGGTCAGCTCGGCCAGCCGCACGATCAACTCCGCCTCATAGGCGGCAGCCATCGCCTGCCGGCGCTGCTGCTGGTGCAGCTCCGCGGCTACCTGCTCCTTCGACAGCAACGCCACCGGCAGCCGCGACGGGCTGACCGGCTGGTCGAGCAACCAGTCGATCAGCACGCCCTCGACGGTCGAGGAGCCGGAGATCCGAGGCACACCCACACGCTAGGGTCGGGGTACGACAGTTCTCGCACGTCGAGAGCGGGATCGTGCGGGGCGCACAGCGATGGGAGTGAGAGGGGTGCCTGCGAGCGGGAGGAGTCGTGTGCCGAACCAGTGCCACGTCGGGCAACGTGCGCCCTGAAGGCGCCTTCAGTGCGACCCGGCCACACTTGCCAACGACTCTTCGCCGGTGGCGCATCCGCAGCGCCTGCAACTGACTGCTCCCGACGTAGAACGGCCCGCTGGGACGGCGGAGGCGCTCGAGTGTCAGCCGACCGCTTCGAGGCTGGCAAACACGATGATGTTGTCCTGATAGTCCCCCGTGCCTTCGTCGAACGCTCCACCGCAGGTGATCAGGCGCAGACCGGCGTGGTCGATGTCGCCGTAGACCTCCTCGGTCGGAAAGTCGTCCTTGGCGTGCTCCTCGACGCGGTCGACGAGGAAGGTCGCGACGGTGCCATCGGCGCGGTCTACGACGACGGTGTCCCCGGGACGCAACTCCCGTAACGCGTAGAAGGCGCCTGGTTCGCCCTCCCAGTCGACGTGGCCGGCAAGTACAGCGGGCCCGAGCTGGCCGGGTGTGGGGCTGCCGTCGTACCAGCCCACGGGATAGGCGCCCGGCGGAACCTCCATGGAGCCGTCCCGCTCCAGGCCGAGCTCCACGATCCTGGATGTGACTCCGAGGGCCGGTATCTGGACCCAAGAGGGATTACTGGCCGGCAGTTGCGGTGCAGTGACCGTCGAACTGACCAGCTCTGCAGGAGGCGCGGACGGAGTCGCGGTCGCGGGAACCGGCGGGGCGACCACGGCGAGGGGAACGTCGAGTCGAACGGGGTCACTCGTGTTCTGGGGCAGGACGACGACCGCTGCGATCCCTGCGGCGGCGAGCGCCGCCGAGGTGCCCGCCCAGACACGGGCGGCGCGTGGCCGGGCGCTCCGGGCACCGCGGCGACTGGGCTGTCCGTAGCGGGTGACTCGGGGCGGCCGGGCGAGGAGGGCTCCAAGCTCGGCGTCAGTGCTCGACGCTCGCGCCGATGGGAGTGGCGGGGGGTACTCCCCGACGATGCGCACCGCACCGCGCGCCCCGTTCTCTGAGTAACCGGGGCGGGCGGTGCGTGCGCGATGGTGCACGTCAGACGGTCAGACGGTCAGACGGTCAGACGGTCAGCCGGTAGACGGTCAGACGGTCAGACGGTCAGACGGGAGCTGCGCCGGGCAGCAAACGCGGCCCCACCGGCCGCGGTCAGGGCAACGCCGCCCAGGACGTAGGGCAGCACGCTGGCCTCGTCGTTGGACGAGCTGCCGTCGCCGGCGGCCACGGCCCCCGCCGGACGGCTGGTCACCTGGCTCGTGGTGCCGAGGGCCATGGCGCTGGTGACGGTCCCCGAGTTGGCGACGTAGTCGTGGTCCTCGCAGGCCTGGGCGTCGTTGTCGCGGTCCAGCTGGTTCGGGTCGCTCGGGTCGGCGTTATAGACAGCCTGGGCGTCCGCCTGCGAGACGAAGTCTGGGCAGTTGTAGCTGTCGGCGGCGTGGGCCGTGCCGGAGAAGCCAAAGGACAGGGCCGCGGTGAAGAGAACACCAGCAGCGGCGGTGGTGCGACGACGCATGATTCAGACTCCGTAAATCTGTGGGGAGAGGCGGCTGTCAACCCTTGCACAACGAAGCCGTTCCGATACGGGTCGTAGTCGAAGCGCTTGCGCCCATATTCAGCCAATCATTTAGCAACCTTCGCTAGTCCTGCCCACATAGGTCTCACGCGTCCCGCAGACCGCGACATCAGGCTCGTAACAGACTCAACATCACAGAGGCGGCGCTCCGTGCCCATGGACGAACTCGGCGCCCGGCGTTCCAACGCCCAAGTGCTGCGACCCCTGGTGTTGTGTCCCTGAGTGGGCCGCTATGGGACGGAGGGCGGCTTCAGGGACAGCAACGTCGGATGGTCTACGACGACGGAGGTTCGGAGCCCTGCTCCACCCGCCAACGGTGGACCTGACCTGCAGAATCGGTCCGTGGTGCCCGCCAACGAAGCGAGCTGGGACGACCTGCAGATGGTCTTCGGCACTCGCGGCCTGGCGACCAGGTGCCAGTGCCAGCGATACAAGCTCCGGCCCGGGGAGTTCTTCGCCGGGTTCCCCGCCGAAGAACGGGCCGAACGGCTGCGCCAGCAGACCGACTGCGGCCGGCCGGAGGCAACCAGGACCAGTGGGCTCCTCGCGTACCTCGACACCGAGCCCGTCGGCTGGTGCGCCGTCGAGCCATGCACGCCTACGAGGCTTGGTACGCAACAACCGCGTCCCCTGGAGGGGCCGCGAAGAGGACAAGACCGACGACAGCGCGTGGGCGGTGACCTACGTGTTCACGCGCGCAGGCTTCCGGAAGCGCGGCGTCGGCCGGGCCCTTGCGCGCGCCACGGTGGACTTCGCCCGCGAGCGCGGCGCCAGCGCCATCGAGGGCTACCCCGTGACCACGAAGAACGTGATCCTGGAAGAGCTCCACGTCGGCACCGAAGGCGTTTTCGCCGATGCCGGCTTCATCGAGGTCAGTCGGCCGACAGTGCGACGCGCCGTGGTGCGGGTCGACTTCTGAGGCCAGCGCCGGGCCTGTACCCGCTGACGGTCGTGCAGCGCGGACGGTGTCCCGTGGTGGGCCGCTCAGAGACCCCGAGGCCCCTGCTCGCGCCGCATCGGCAGGGCGAACGTTGGCGGCCGGGGTACTAGTCGGAGGTCTTGCCGTCCCGCCAGTAGCCCATGAAGGCGACCGAGCGGCGGTCGACCCCGCGCTCCTGCACGAGATGGCGGCGCAGGCCCTTCACCACGCCGGCCTCCCCGGCGAGCCAGGCGTACACACCGGAGGAGCGCCGGGGGAGGCCGTCCTCCTCGGGCACCTCCCACAGGATGCCGGCGTCCACGTCGACGTCGTCGAGGTCGGCGACCGGCGTCGGGGTGAGGTCGTCGCCCAGCTCCTCGACCGCCGCGACGACCGCCGCCGTCAACAGCGCACCGCGCGGCGCCGGGGGCGCGCCGTCGTCCGGCCACCGGGGCAGCCAGGTGATCTCCACGCCCGACGGTGCCACCACGTTCAGCACGTCGGAGGAGGTCGGGACCTCGAGCAGGACCCGGGCCCGCTGCCCGGCGGTAAGCGTCTCGACGATCGCGCAGATGGCGGGCACCGCGGTCTCGTCTCCGGCGATGAGCAGGCACGACGCGTCGGCCGGCGGGTGCCACTCGAAGCCGCCGGTCGGGCCGGGGAAGCGGGCGTTCGGGCCGATGAGCACGACCTCGTCGCCGATCCCGGCGGTCTCGGCCCACGCCGAGGCCGGGCCGGTCGCGCCGTGCAGCACGAAGTCGACGTCCACCTCGCCGCGCTCCGGCCGCATCGCGCGGACCGTGTAGGTGCGGATCGGCATCTGCCGCTCGCAGGGCAGGGCCCGCCACGCGCCGTACCAGTCGGCATCGGACGGACAGTCGTCGATCCCGCGGCCGGGCAGCGGGAGCATGACCTTGATCCGCTGGTCGAAGCCGTTCGACGCGAAGTCGGCCATGTCGGCGCCGGTGAAGGTGACCCGCAGGAAGCTCGGACTCATCCGCTGGAGGCCTGCGACCTGCGCGGGGAACGGGCGGTACACGGGGACCTGGACTGCCTCGACCGTCATGCACCTCTCCCGATCTCCGGTAGGCGAAAGCGTTAGGTTAGCCTCACCTGGCTCGCGACGGAGTCTTGCACACGGTCGCGGACGGATCCAGAGGCACGACCCACCGATGTGCGTGCCCGCTCACGAGGAGAACGATGAGACGCACTGCCCTGTCAACGACCGGTCTGGCCCTGGCTGCCGCCCTGTCCCTCACCGCCTGCGGAGGCGGGGACGACACCGCTTCCGCCGCGCCGTCTTCGGCGGCCGAGGGCGCGGCCTTCCCGCGCACCGTCGAACACGCCATGGGCAGCACGGAGATCCCGGAACAGCCGGAGCGTGTCGTCGTCCTGGACACCGGGGAGCTGGACGCCGCGCTGTCCCTGGGCGTGACCCCGGTCGGCGCGGTGACCACCGACGTGTCCGAGGAGTTCCTCAGCTACCTGGCGGAGGACGCCGAGGGGATCGAGGTGGTCGGCACCATCCAGGAGCCGAACCTCGAGGAGATCGCCGCCCTGCAGCCCGACCTCATCCTGTCCAACTCGGTGCGGCACGAGGACATCTACGACCAGCTGTCACAGATCGCCCCCACGGTGTTCGCCGCGGACCTCGGTGACACGTGGAAGGAGAACTTCCTGCTCGACGCCGAGGCGCTCGGCAAGGAGGAGGAGGCGCAGGAGCTGCTCGAGGAGTACGAGCAGCAGGCGGCGGAGCTCGGCGAGGCGATCGGCGACCCCGGAGGCACCACGGTCAGCCCCCTGCGCTTCGTCGGTGGCCCGATCCGCGCCTATCAGCCGGAGTCGTTCATCGGCACGGTGCTGACCGACATCGGGCTCGACATCGTCGAGCTGCCCGGTGGCGAGGGCGAGACCTTCGCCGAGCTCAGCGAGGAGCAGCTGACCCTGGCCAACGGTGAGGTCGTCCTGTACTCCTCGTACGGATCGGCCGACGAGTCCGGTGAGGCCGCCGTCGTCGCCGGCCCCCTGTGGTCGCAGCTCACCGCGGTGCAGAACGGGCAGGCGTTCGCCGTGGAGGACGACGTCTTCTACACCGGCATCGGGCTCATGGCGGCCAACCTCCAGTTGGAGGCGCTGCAGGAGCTGCTCGCCAGCTGATCGGCTTCCGGCCGTGGAACGACCGAGGGCCTCTCTCCCGTCCGGGAGAGAGGCCCTCGGTGCGTGGCGGGGACGCCGTCAGGGCGTCTCGGTGGAGATCTGCGCGGCCAGGTACTGCGGCGCACCCACCCGCTCGATGGCGGCCAGCTGGGCCTCGAACCAGTCGGCGTGCTTCTCCTCGTCCCGCACCAACTCCTCGAAGACGGCCGCGGTGCCGTGGTCGCCGAGGTCGTGGCACTCGTTGGCGGCGGCGTTGAACTGCGCGACGGCGGCCTTCTCGCTGTCGAGGGCCAGGACCAGCATCTCCTCGGCGGACTCGCCGACGCGGATCGCGCCGAGGCGCTGCACGTTGGGGTGGCCGTCGAAGAGCAGGACGCGCTGGATCAGGTCGTCGGCGTCGCGCATCTCGTCGATGGACAGGTCGTAGAACACCTTGCCGAGCTTGGGCAGGCCCCAGGCGTCCAGCATCCGGGCGTTCAGGAAGTACGTGTTGGTGACGGTCAGCTCGAAGGTGAGCGCGTCATTGAGCAGTTCGACCACACGGGGGCTAACGGGCTGCACCAGCCACTCCCACTTCTCGTTCGGCCGCATCGGGCTCGGTACGGCGCTCGGCACGGACCGGGCAATGCTGACACACGAGGTCGCGGAGTGAACTGATGCAGTTGCCGCAGGTGCGGCCGGCACCGGTCTCGCGGGCCACGTCGGCGACGCATCGGGCGCCGTTCGCGATCGACTCGAGGATGTCGCGGTCGGTCACCACGTTGCAGTGGCACACGTACATGGCGGTCGCCTCACCGGTAGTGCGGAACAGGTCTGCCTCCCAGAGGCTCGACCCTGGGCACTGGATGCAGGTTAGCCTGACCTAAGCGGTCTCCGTCAAGAGCGCCGAACACCACCGTGCCTGTCGGAGCCGTGATCTACGTTCGGCCCATGCCCGACCTCGCCGCCCGTGCGCGCACCCTGCTCGATCTGCACACCGCCCCGGAGATCCTGGTGCTGGCCAACGTCTGGGACGTGGTCTCCGCCCGGGTGGTCGCCGGCACCGAGGGCGTCCACGCCCTCGCCACGGCGAGCCATTCCATCGCGGCCACGTTCGGCTACGAGGACGGCGAGAACATCCCGTTGGACCTCCACCTGGACATGGTCGGCCGCATCGTGGACGCCGTCGACCTGCCGGTGACGATGGACGTCGAGGCGGGCTACGGCGATCCGGGGGAGACCGCCCGCCGGGCGATCGCGGTCGGTGTCGTCGGGGCAACCTCGAGGACCAGATGAAGCCCCTGGACGACGCCGTCGCCGCGGTGGAGGCCGTGCTGCGCGCCGGCCGTGACGCCGGCATCGACTTCGTCCTCAACGCCCGTACGGACGCCTTCCTGCGGGCCGCTCCCGCGGCGTCACGGGAGGACCTCGTCGCCGAGGCGGTCCGGCGCGGCCGGGCCTTCCTCGACGCCGGAGCTCCGGTGGTGTTCGTGCCGGGGGCGGCGGCCCGCGAGGAGATCGCGGCCCTCGTCGATGCGCTGGGCCCGCAGAAGCTCAGCGTCATCAGCGTGCCCGGGCGCTCGCTGCCCGCCCGGGACCTGCAGCAACTCGGCGTCGCACGGGTGTCGACCGGCCCGTTCACCCAGCGGGTCGCGCTGACCGCCCTGCAGGACGCCACGGCCGAGCTGGTCGCCGGCGGCGTCCTGCCGCAGGAGACCCGGTCGCTCAACTGACCGTGCCGGCCCGCGGCGGTTCCGACCGGCTGGCGCGGGCGGCGGACGTCGTCGCGACCGCGGTTGGTGAGGTGGAGCTGCGGCTTCGGACATGACCCGGAGAGAGCGCTGCGGCGGCGCACCCCTCAAGCATCTCCGGCAACCGGTCGATGACCTGCGCGAAGGACACCTGACGGCCGATCCCGCGGCCCGACGTTGCAGATCCCGGAGGAGGACCCGTGGTCCCCGCGCTGGACATACCTGTGGTCGTGGCCGACCCCGATCCCGTCTCCGCGCTCGTGCTCGCCGAGATCCTCGCCGGCACCGGTGCGCACATCGACATCGCGGAGGACAGCGCCGCGCTCACGGCCAGGCTTGCGCGCTCCCCCGCGCCCGTCGCGGTCGTCCTCGTTGCTCCGCTTCCCGGAACTTCGCTGTCGGCGGCGCTGGCAGCCTGCGCGGAGACGGCACCGGGCGCCGCCCGATTCGCCCTGGTGGACCAGGAGAGCCCGACCGCCCGCATCGCCGCGCTCGACGCCGGAGCCGACGCCGTGCTGGCACTTCCCGTGCACGCAGGAGAACTTCGCTCCTCGCTGGCCGCGGTGTTGCGCCGCACGGCGGACGAGGCGTGACAGTGCGCACCACATTCCTGGCCGCGCTGCCGCTTCTGTCGGCCGCGGTCGTGGCCGTCGTCGTGGCCGTCGCGGTGCTGCGCGGGGGGCGTCGCCGACGGATCCGCCGCGTGACGGCGATCCGTGCCGACGTCCGCCGAGACCTGCTGGCCGTCGTCCTCGGGCGCGAGGACGACAGCGAGGCGCGCCGCCGGCTGCAGGACGTGGCACGGCGGAAGTCCGGCCGCCACCTGCTGCGCGACCTGGCGACGTCGGTCGCCGGCACGGTCCGCGGTGAGGCTGACGGTCGTCTGTCGGAACTCGCCGCGGCCGTCGGCATCGAGGCCGAGCTGCTCGAGCAATTGCGGGACCCCGACCAGAACCGGCGTGCGGCCGCCGCCGAGACCATCGGCGCCCTACGCCTGCCCATGGCCGTCGAGGCGCTGCACATCGCGATGCGGGACGATGCCGCGGACGTGCGGGTGGCGGCCGCCACCGCCTACATCCGGCTGGACGCGCACCGGGCCGCCCCCGCGCTGCTGCGGATGCTGGGCACGGAGGAGGAGCGCGCCGCAGAGCGGCTCGCCGACCTGGTGAGCCTGCTGGGACCTGCGGCCGCGCCGGCGGTCCTGGAGCAGATCGGGGCCGGCGAGCGGACTCCCCGGATGCTGCGGGTCCTCGTCGCCTGTGGCGACCCGATGATCGCCCAGCCGGTGATGGTGGAGGCGCTGGCGGCGCCGGACAGCCGGGTGCGCGTGGAGGCCGCCCGCGGACTGACCCGTGGGGCGACGACGCTCGCCGTGCCCGGACTGCTGGCGGCTCTCGGCGACCCCGACGAGGAGGTGCGCGCCCATGCGGCAACCGCCCTCGGGCAGATCGGCGTGCCGCAGGTCGTGCCCGCGCTCGTCGGACTGCTCGACGACCCGCAGTGGTCGGTGCGCCAGCGCGCGGCCGCAGCCGTCGCGGCGGTTCCCGGGGGCGTGACAGTGCTCACCGACCTCATCGGCCGCAGCCCGCAGTTCGTCACCACCGCGGCGGCGACCGGACTGCAGCAGGCCTTCGTCGGCACGGGACTGCTGACCGACCTGATCGCCGACGATCCGGCCCGCCGGGGCGTGGCCGAGGCCGCCGTCGCGGCCCTGGTGCAGCGCGGGCAGATGACCGCGCTGCTCACCGAGGCCGCGGCTCGTTATCCCCACCCGGGAGTCCGGGAGCGGCTGGGCGCGCTGCTCGCGGTGCCGGTCCCGCAGCAGCGGGATCACCGGCAGCCCGCCGTCACGCGGGATCGCGCCGATGCTCGCTGAGCTCAGCACGGAGCTGCTGGTCGTCCTCGGGGTCGCGGGCCTGGGCTACACCGTGGCACTGCAGGCCGTCATGCTCCTTCTCTCGGCGTCCGCCGCGGTGTCTTTGGCGCGGCTCGGCCCGTCCCGGCGATCCGGGCGGCTCGCCGAGCTCCGCCGCACCGCAGACCCCGCCCCGGTCACCGTGGTGGTCCCCGCGTACAACGAGGGCCCGGTCATCGTCCCCGCAGTCACCTCCCTGCTGGCACTGGACTACCCGGCGCTGCAGGTCGTCGTGGTCAACGACGGTTCCACCGACGACACGCTCGAGCGCCTGGTCACCGCATTCGACCTGCTGCCCACGCAGCTGCCGCCGGAGGCCTTCGCGGCACTGCCCGGCCGGCCGGTCCGCGCGGTCTGGCAACCCTGCAGGCGCGGTATCCCGCTGCGGGTCGTGGACAAGGAGGCCGGCGGCTCCAAGGCCGACGCGATCAACGTCGGTGTCAGCCTGGCCGACACGCCGCTCATCGTGGTGGGCGACGGCGACGGGCTCGTCGAGCCCCAGGCGCTGGCCAGGGCGGTCGCGGCGTTGCGCGACCACCGGGGCGACCCCGTTGCGGTGGGCGGCACGATCCTGCCGGTCAACGACTGCGAGGTCTCCGCCGGGCAGGTGGTGCGCCCGCGCGTGCCACGCAACTTCCTGGCCGCCTGCCAGCTGCTGGAGTACCTCCGCAGCTTCGTGGTCGGCAAGGCCGGCATGGGCGCACTCGCGTCGGTGACCCTGGTCTCCGGAGCGTTCGGCCTGTTCCGCACCGAGGAGCTCCGCCGCGTCGGAGGGTTCGCGGTCGGACACCTGGGGGAGGACCTCGACATCACCATCCGGCTGGTCCAGCAGGCGATGGACGCCGGCCGTGACATGCCCGGTGGTCCGGTGCTGCAGGTTCCCGAGGCCGTGCTGTGGACCGAGGTGCCGGAGACGCTCCGGGTACTGGGCCGCCAGCGGATCCGGTGGCACAGGGGGCTGATCACGTGCCTGCGCGACCACTGGCGGCTCATCGGCAATCCGCGCTACCGCGGTTTCGGGCTGCTCGGGATGACCTACCTCACCGCGTTCGAGCTGTTGGCACCGCTGATGGAGGCGATCGGCTACCTGACCCTCGTCGCTGCGGCCGCGACCGGAGCCCTGGACCTGGTGGTGGCGGCGGCCGTGGCCGGCTGTGCCCTGCTGGCCGGCTGGCTGACCACCGGTGTCGCGGTCTACCTGCAGGAGCGCCGCTTCGGGCGATACCGGGACACCGCTGACCTGGCGCGGCTGTTCCTCGTCGCGCTGGCCGAGCCGTTCCTCTACCGGCCGCTCACGCTGTGGTGGCGGCTGCGGGCGCTGGCGCCCGGAAGCACCCAGTGGGGCGCCATGCCGCGCAAGGGATTCGTCGAGGCGACCTGAGCGCGAACTGCCCGAGCCGGCAGGCTGCACTGCCTGGAGAGATCCGCGTGCGACCCGTGTGGGATGCCGGACGCCCCGCCCGGTGAGGGAACACGGCTGCGTGGTCGAGGGGCCCGCATGTTCGCTGCCCGGCCCGTCCCGAGAGTTCCGTCTCGCCAGGACTTCCGGCCCCAGGCGGCCTCGAGCGGCTGTGGGGGCAGGCGCCGGCTCCTCCGTCGGCAGTGGCCGGGAACCGGGCGGACGCCGAGGGCACCCTCACTCGGAGGGGGGAGCCGGGCCCGGACCCACACGCTGGACTCAAGCCGGGGCGCCCCGCTGCCGATCACCCGGACAGGTGAACGGAGGGCTGTCCTCCGCACCCCGCCGCCGGTGAGGAGGAGAGGTCGTGCCCGCACAGTCCGTGCTCGTCGTGGAGGACACCGACGAGATCCGCGAGCTCGTCACCACGGTGCTGGGCCGGGCCGGGTTCGATGTCCGCGAGGCGGCTTCCGGGGCCGCGTGCCTCGAGGAGGTCCGGCGCGACGCCCCCGACCTGATCGTGCTCGACCTCGGCCTCCCGGACGCCGACGGCACCGAGGTGTGCCGGCAGATCCGGGCCGAGACCCAGTGCTACGTCCTGATGCTCACCGCGCGCGCCGAGGAGGTCGACCTGCTCATCGGGCTGGCCGTCGGTGCGGACGGGTACATGGCCAAGCCGTTCTCGCCGCGGGAGCTCGTCGCCCGCGTGCAGGCGATGCTGCGCTTCCCCCGGACCGCGCCCGCCCCCGTCGAGACCGCCGCCGCGGCCGAGGAGTCGGTGCGCCGGCTCGCCGAGCTCGAGGTGGACGAGGAGACCCGCGAGGTCCGCGTCGACGGTTCCGTCGTCGACCTGACCCGCACCGAGTTCGACCTGCTGGCCGCCCTGGCCTCCCGGCCGGGCCGGGTGCTGCAGCGCGAGACACTGCTGCGCGAGGTCTGGCAGACCGACTGGGAGGGCAACCTCCGGCTGGTTGAGGCGCACATGTCCAACCTGCGCCGCAAGCTCGTCGCCGCCGGCCTCAGCTCTCCTGAGATCCGTACGGTGCGCGGAGTGGGCTACCGGCTCGTCGCCTGAGTCGCCTCCTGGCCCACGGCGCCCCAGCGGGTCCCTTCGACGCGCGAGCAGACGCCGACGAGCGCCATCAGCCGCGACTGCGGCACGACCCCGCGACGGGCGTCGTCCGCGACGGCGTGGGCGGCCACTGCCACCTCGGTGTAGCCCATCCGGTCGCTGGCCGCCGCCAGCAGGTCAGCGAGGTACGCGACGGCGTCGGCGTCGCCTTCCCGTGCGCCGGCCGCGATCGAGGCGAGCCGGTGGGGGAGCGCGCTGGCGTACATCTCCTCGGCGCGCTGCCGCGCACCGGCACCAGGCTCCGGCGCCGGTGCGGCGGCCTCGACGGGCTGGTGGACGACGGGGGCCAGACCGCGCATCACGTCCACGAAGAGCCGTGGGTCCACCGGCTTGGCCAGGCAGGCCACCGCACCCGCCGAGGCGGCCAGCAACCGGACCTGCTGGGTGCGACGGGAAGCCGTCACGAGGAAGCGGGCACGGCTGCCGCTCTCGCGCAGCTTGCGGATCAGGGTCGCGCCGTGGCCGTTCCGCATCGCCATCTCGGTGACCACGAGGTCGAAGTCGGCGATCGCGGCCATGCGTAGTGCGGCGTCGGTACCGACGGCCTCGACGACCTGCCAGCCGCCGAGCCGGAGCAGGGTGGCGGCCCGGTGTCGTGCGGCGGCGGAGTCGTCGACGACCAGGGCGGTCCGGACGACGTGAGTGTCGACGTGGGGCTGGGACATGGTCCGGTCCTCCGTCTCTGGTCAGTGGGGGTGGGGGGCGGGTTCCGAGGTGCGGGTCAGGAGACCTGTGCGAGTTCCTGCAGTTCGACGACCCGGGCGTGGGCCATGACCCCGCGGCGGGCGTCGGCGGCGATGGCCTGGCAGATCGAGGCGACCTCCGGGTGACCGAACTGGCCGCTGGTGCCGGCGAGGGTGTGCGCGGCCGACACGACGGCCGGTGCGTTCCCGGACCGGGTGCCGGAGGCGATGGCGCGGAGCCGGGCGGGCAGCGCGTCCAGGTACATCTCGTGCAGCCGGTCCATCAGCCCCGCGTCGACGTCCTCGTCGTGGAGGTCGGCCCAGTCGCGGAGCTCGGCGAGGTGATCCTGCGCAGCCGGCCCCGTGGTCCGGCTGCGCAGGAAGTCGAGGAGGATCCGTGCCCCGACCGGCTTGGCCAGGCAGGCCATCGCGCCGGCGGTGATCGCATCGGCCCGGACCTCGTCCGTGGGATCCGTGGTGACCACGAGGAAGCGGGCGCGGGATCCGTCGTGCCGCATCCGGCGGAGCATCGCCGGGCCGGTCCCGCCGGGCACCGACACATCTGTGACGACGAGGTCGACGTCGTCGGCGGCGGTGACGCGGCGGGCGCTCTCGGCGTCGGCGGCCTCGCGGACCTGCCAGCCGCCGAGGCGGAGGAGGCCGGCCACGCGGCGGCGGGCGTCGGCTTCGTCGTCGACGACCAGGGCGGTCAGCACGACAGCACCCGGGTCGGAGCCGACGTCGCAGTCCAGTTGTAGCTGGTCAGCGTCGTCACGGACAGGCGCGGGCTGTACCAGAGAGCGTCGGCGTCCTCGTGGCCGCTCATGCTCGTGCCGGCCGTCCTGGCCATGAGGTAGGCGGACCCGTTGGACAGGTGCGCGGCCACCGCGTAGCCGGTGACGCCACGCGAACCGCTGGCCGTCCAGGTCATCGACACGTACAGCTCGGTGTCCTCGACGATCCTGGTGGTCGTCGTCTCGTACGCGCCGGGACCCGCCGTCGTGCTGCTGGTGTCGCTGTTGACGTTGGTGCTGCTGGCGGCGTCGCTCGAGGTCTGGCTCCAGGCGGTCTGGGTCTGGACCCCGGTGACCGGGTCGGTGTAGACCGTCCGCTTGGTGGTGGTCGTGGTGGTGATGCACCAGTCGTCGACGGACAGTGAGGTGGGCGCCGCGACGGTGCCGGTGGCGATGGAGGTCTGCGGGAGCGCCACGATCTCGGCGAAGGTGGCCGAGGCCGGGATGCTGGAGCCGACGACGACGGCCAGCGTGAGGCCGATCAGGATCAGGACTCGACGGATGCCGGTCATGCCTTGTCCTCCTCTTCCTCACGGGTGGGGCGCCAGATGGTCAGCAGGAGCCAGCCGGCCAGGAGTGCCGGGGCGCCGTAGAGCAGCACCTGCGTGACCACGGGGGCGCGCAGGGCCTGGATCAGGTGGCCGACCTCGGGGATGACGGCGCGGACCTCGTAGGCGATGTCGCCCTGGAGGGATGCGGTCCAGGGGTCGATGCCGTTGTTCGCGTCGCCCTTGGTCTGGACCTGGATCGCGCCGTCCGGGCCGGTCTCGACCGAGACGACCCGGTGGGTCACCAGGCCGCGGTCGCCGATGGGCTTGTGGTAGGTGATGACCATGCCCTCGGTGACCTCGGAGATCGCGATCGGCGTGACGATGGTGACGTCACCCGGGTCGATCTCCGGCGACATGCTGGCGGTCAGCATGGTCATGGTGCGGTAGCCGAGCAGGTGCGGTCCGACGGCCAGGACGAGGAACGCCAGGACGGCCAGGCCCATGACTCCGCGGACCAGCCACGGGGCCACGCGGCCCAGGGTCCGGGCGGCGCGGGAGCGCGTGTCCTCGGCCGGGGGCAGCTGGTCAGCTGCCCCCGGGCGACGGACAGGGAGGACGGCGGTCATGGCGAGATCTCCGTGGGGTCGTCAGGCCGTGATCAGCGGGCGGTGCCGGCGCGCTGGGTGCCGGTGAAGACCAGGCTCAGCCCGGAGGACTTGCCCTGGAAGGTGTTGTCGGCGCCGCTCGGCAGCGTGATGTCGACCGTGAGGTGGTCCGTTCCGCCCACGGCCAGCGAGGCCGGGCTGCTCAGGGTCATGCCCGAGCTGACGGGGACGGAGCCGAGCAGACGCGAGGTACCCGAGCAGGTGTAGGTCCGGGCGTCCGGGGTGCCACCCTCGGTCCAGGCGACCGAGCAGGACCTGACGGTCAGCTTCAGGCCGTTGACCGTGTCGGTGGTCAGGATGCTCGGGTTCGTGACGGTCGTGTTCAGCATGACCGACTCCAGCGCCGAGGTGCCGGCGTTGACCAGGTTGACCGCCCGGGTGAGCGAGTCGCCGGGCACGAAGCCGGCGACGTTCGCCGGGATGGCCTCGCCGGCGGCGGCGAGGTCGATGTTGACCGTGCCCGAGGAGACGGTCGTGGTGACCGGGGCGGTGCTGTCGGTGAAGGTACCGAAGGTGCCCATACCGGCGACCGCGGCGGCGGCGCCGATGACGCCGAGCGAGCCGACGACCTTGCGGGCGGTGGAGCTGGTGGCGATGGTCTTGGTGCTCATGTCCGTCTGTCTCCCTGCGTCCGGTTCGTCGACCGGCGTTCCCGGCGACAAGGAGAACTCTGGGTGCCGTACCGCAGGGCACCCGCCAGCGTTCCGCAAGGAATCCGCAAGGAATGGGGGGAACGAGGCGCAATCGGGCCCTTTCGCCGGTTTCCCGGGCCGTCGCGACGTCGCCTGAATGCGCCAGGAAGCGGGAATGCGTGCCCTCTCGACCGCCCGCATGCGTGCGAGCGCGGGAATCGCCGGGGGCGTCGACTGCGGGCGCGGGGACGGCGGAGGGCGACCGCGCCGGGGGATCAGGCGGTGGCGCGGGGGAGCGTCAGGGTGAAGGTCGTGCCCTCGCCCTCGGCGCTCACGACATCCAGCGTGCCGCCGTGCGCCGTCGTGATGGCCTTGGTGATGGCCAGGCCGAGCCCCACGCCGGGGACGGCGTTGCGCTGGGCGGTGGAGGACCGGAAGAAGCGGGCGAAGAGCTTGCCCTGCTCGCCGGTGGGGATGCCCATGCCGGTGTCGCTGACCGCCAGCTGGGCGACGGGGGCCGAGCCGAACCGCGGCTCGTCGCCCACCGTGCCGTCGGGGGCCGCCCAGCCGCTGCGCAGCGAGAGGGTCACCCGGCCGCCGGAGGGCGTGAACTTCACGGCGTTGGACACGAGGTTGTCGCACGCCTGGCCCAGCCGCACGGCGTCACCGGGAACGACGACGCCGTCCTCCGGGATCTCGACGACGACCTCGACGCCGGCGGCGTCCGCGGTGACGCGGGCGGTCTCCTCCGCCGCTCGGAGGACGCCGGCCAGGTCGACGTCCTGCGGCTGGAGGCTGAAACGACCGGCGTCCACCTGCGCGGTGAACAGCAGGTCGCCGACGAGCCGCAGCAGACGGTCGGCGTTGCGCTCGACGGTCGTCAGGTACTTGCGCTGCTCCTCGGTGAGCGGTTGGCCCTCGTCCTCGAGGACCAGTTCCAGGTAACCGAGGATCGAGGTCAGCGGGGTGCGCAGCTCGTGGCTGATCAGGCTGACGAACTGGTCCTTCATCCGCTCGGTGGCACGGGCCTCGGTCATGTCGGTGCCCACGAAGTTCCAGCCGGCGTGCACGCCGCGGTCGTCGGTGCGCGGCGTGACGGCGACCGAGACCGTTCGTTCCTGCCCGTCGGCGGCCACGTACGTCCAGTCGCGGACGTCGCTGCCGTGTTCCTGCGCCGCGTGCACGAGAGCGGCGAGGCCGGTGGCCGAGCCGCACCCCTCCGCCGCCGCCTCCAGCTCCTCGGGCTGGTGGAACTCGACGATCGAGCGCTTCCGGACGACGTCGGGACGCGGGAGCCCCAGCATCTTCTCGGCGCCGGGGTTCCAGACGCGGATCACGCCGTCGCGGTCGGTGCCGATGATCGACTGCTCGGTGACCGCGTCGATGACGCTGGTCATGGTCTGAGCGCGGGCGGCGAGCATCCGGGTGGCGAGGTCGAGCTCGTCGGCTCGGGTCCGGACCTGCGCGCGCAGGGCGGCGTTCTCCTCGCGCAGCCGTTCGAGCTCGGCGTCCGGGACGTCCGGGCGGGCGGCCCTCGGCCGCGGTAGCCGTCCCGGCCGTGCCGCGGCCGTCCGTGGGTCGACGGTCGTCATGCGGGCTGCCTGGTGGTGAGCGCGCGGACCTGGTGCACCAGCCCGGCGACCCCGAAGGGCTTGGCGAGGTAGGCGTCGGCGCCGGCAGCCAGCCCGCGGGCGACGTCCTCGAAGGACGCGCCGGCCGACAGGAGCAGGATGCGGATGCCCGCGGTGGCCGGGTCGGCCCGCAGAGCGGTGCAGACCTCGAGGCCGGTGGCCCCGGGCATGGAGACGTCGAGGACGGCCAGATCGGGGACGTCGGCGCGGGCGGTGGCCAGGGCGGCGCTTCCGTCGGCGACCGAGCCGATGACGGTGCAGCCGGCCTTGGTGACCGCAAGGCAGACCAGGGCGCGGATGTCCTCCTCGTCGTCGGCCACCAGCACGCGGACGGGAGAGGGAGCAGGAGCCGCCGGGGGGACGAGGACGGACACGGTCTCGTCCACGGGGAGCTCCTGTCGATCAGGCGGCTCGGTGGAGCCGACACGGCGTCGTCACGAGGGACAACGGCGTCTTGATCAGGGCCCTGCAGGTCGGTGCGGCGCCTCCTCACCCCGTGGGGTGAGGAGGCGGGCGGACAGCACTGCGCCCCGCCGGGAGAACCGGGCGGGGCGCAGGCGTTGGGGCGGGTCGGATCGACCCGCGGTTCAGGAGGTCGGTGCCTTGCTCTGCACCGTCTCCTTGGACTGCTGGGCCTGGCCCTGCACGTCCGCGGCGGCGGACTTGCCCTCCTCGGTGACCGTGGTGGCGGCGTCCTGAGCGGTGGCCTTCACCGACTCCACGGCCTCCTGAGCGGCGGGCTTGAGCTGCTCGCCCATCTCCTGGGCGGCCTGCTTGGCCGGCTCGAGGAGCGTGTCCTTGTGCTCCTTGACGGCCGTCTCGGCCTGCTGGGCCAGCTGCTTCTCCTTCTCCGATGCCGGCAGGAGGCTCGAGACGAGCCAGCCGACGCCGAAGGCGATGAGGCCCGCGGCCAGGGGGTTGCCCTGGGTCTGGCGGATGACCGTGTCGGGAGCCTGCTGCACGGCGCCGACCGCGTTCGACGCCGCATCCTGCACGGTGCCGGCAGCACTGGACGCGGAGCCCTGGACGGAGCCGGCCACGTTCGACGCCCGATGCTGCGCCGTCGCCGACGTGTCCTGGGCGGAACCCATGACCTTCTCCTTGAGGGTGCTCATGCGTCCCTTGGCCGCGGTCACGCGGCGGTCGACGACGCGGGCCGGGTTGACCTTCTCGTTGAGGGCGTCGACGTCGTAGCTGAGCTCGCGCCGGGTGTCCTCGATCTGTCGCCGGATGACGTCCGGGTCACTGGTGGTCATCGGTACTCCTCGGAATCGGGGGGTCAGTTGGGCTTCAGGGCGCCGGGAACCTGCTGGAGGGTGTCCACGGTGCGCTCGGGCTTGGGGTTGACCTGCTGGAACTTCTTCTTGCCCATCAGTCCGGCGACGGCGCCGACGATGGCCCAGAGGACGGCGACGATGAGCCCGGCCCAGCCGGTGGGAATGGCGCTGGCCAGCGCCCACATCAGGGCGAGGGAGAGGAACAGCGCCACCATGTAGCCGGCGAAGCCGGCGACCCCGAACAGACCTGCACCGGTGCCCGCCTTCTTCGCCTCGGCCTTCATCTCGACCTTGGCCAGCTCGAGCTCCTGGCGCATCAGCGTCGAGAGGTCCTTGCTCACCTCACCGATCAGCTGGCCGACGGACACGCCCTGGACGTCGGGGTGCCCCGAGTCGGTCGTGGGAGTGCCCATGCCGCCGCTGTAGTCCGCCGCGTAGTTCTGAGGCGTCGGGTCGGCGACTCCCGGTTCGGCATAGCCCTGCGGGGCCCCGGCCGGGGTCGCCCCGGAGTAGGGAGTGCTCATTCCTCAGCTCACCCCACCGGAACGCCGGGCCGGGTCGTCCCAGCCGGCCGGGGTGGCCGGGGGCACCATGCTGCCCTCGGGGGGAACGGTGCCGTACGGCGGCGGCGGGAGCGGAGCGCCGCCGGTGGCCGCACCCGTGGTGGCGTAGGTGCTGGTGGTGGGCGCCGAGTAGTCGGAGTAGGTCGGCGCGGGGTCGACGTAGTTCGACTGGGCGGCGAAGCCGTTGGCCGGGCCGGTGTCGCTGTGCGCGGCCTTGACGCCGCTGGTCAGCCGTCCGGCGAGCACACCGGCCGCGGCGGCGCCCAGCAGGAACAGGCCCGGCTTGCGACGGGCGAAGCTGCGGACGTCGTCGAGGAGCTGCGCAGGCTCGCGGTTCTGCAGCATCGAGGCGAAGTTCTCGACCGAGCTCGAGGCCTGCTGGAGCAGGTCCCGGGCGGGGCCGGGGGCGCCCTCGCTGGTGCCGTCGGCCAGGCTGCGCAGCTCCTGCGCCAGGGCGGACAGGCTCTGTCCCGCCTTCTGCTGCTGGGAGACGACCTGGTCCTTCACCTGCGACTTGCCCTGGTCGAGCAGGTCCTTGGCCTGGCGCTGGGTCTCCTGCGCGACGTTCTTGGCCTCGTCGGCCGCGGTCGACGCGACCTGGCCACCGGCCTGCGCGGCGGTCTGGCCGACGTTCTTGGCCTCGCCCATCGCGACGTCCTTGGTCTCCTGGGCCTTGCCGCCGGTGGTCGACTGGCTGGTGCTCGACGGGGATGTGGACCCCGCGGTGGCGGGGGGCGGGAATGGGGCGTCGATGCTGTGAGTCATCGGTCCTCCTCGGCAGTGTTTCGTGGTCGGATGAGGCGCTACCCCCCCGCCGTGCCGCCACACCTGCCACCAGTGGCAGAGCCTGCGGGAACGGGGGCTTGCCGCCCGGCGCATCCGTGCGTCACGGGCGGGCGGGGAGACAGTCGGCGGCACGGGTGCACACCGCGCCGAGCCTGCCTCCGGAGGGGAGCGTCGCAGGGCCCTGGTACCCCGGGGCCGCGGTGATCGAAACGGAAGCGGTCGTCCAGCCCGACCAGCGGATGAGCGGCGGACGGCACTCGTCGGACGTCGACACCCCGACGATGTGTCGAGGCTTGCGCTCTCGCGATACCTCAACCCGGGAGGACCTCCGTGCGCCACAGGCTGCTGTCCGGTGCCGACATCGCGAACCGCACCTCGACCGCGCCGTGCACCTCCTGGCGGGGTGGGGTGATGTCGAGGTGCGGTTCGCTGCTCTCGAACCGTGTCATCGACGCCATGGACACCGCGGCTCGGAGGCCGCCTCCGCCGAGCCCCGCGTCACTGACCTCCAGCAGCCCGGTGAGGTGCGCCCCGAAGGCGGCTGCGTACTGCCGCGCCCGGCGCACCGCGTCGGTCACGGCGTCGAGCCGGGCCCGCTCCACGGCGGGGCTCTCGGGTCGCAGCCGCCAGGTTGGTCCGGTCACGTCGACGTCGTCGAGCCGCCCGAGCCTCACCACCAGGTCGCCGACGGCGTCCAGGCGGGAGACGGTCAGCCGGGTCGAGACCGTGGCGACCGGTTCGCCGGGTGCTCGGCGGTCACGGACCTCCAGGTGGACCGAGACGGCGGTGGTCTCCAGGGTCTCCACCGCGTCCCCGGCCCCGTTCGCCACGGCCGACACCTGCTCCTGAGCGGCCTGGCAGCGCTCCAGCGCCGTCTGCCGGTCACGGGCGCGGACGCGGACGGTGACCCAGACATCGGCGAGTTCCGGCTCCACCTGGAGCACGGCCTCACCGCGGACGACGACCTGAGGACCTCCCGCCTCGGGGGCGGGGACCTGCGGGACGGAACTGCTCACGACGACCTCCCGGGACGGCTCGGCGCAGGGACTCTGGCAGACCGCCGGATCCACCGGGCGGGGTGGAGGGCCCACAGCGGCGCCGCGACGACCTAGGGTCGGTCCCAACCGATGAAGGGGGAGTGGTCGTGGCGGTCTCCAACCGCATCCGTGCCGCCTTGACGACGACCGTGCTCACCACCGCCGCCACCGGCTTCATGGCGGGCTGCGGAGCGGGGGGCGAGGAGGAAGAGGAACAGGTCGCCTACTGCACCGACGAGAACGGCGAGATCGTCGACGAGGACCTCTGCGACGACGACCGGGTGGGTGGCGGCGGGGGGCTGTTCTTCCTCTATCTCGGTGCGTTTCGGCCGCGCCTCCCCGTGGGGACGGTCCTGCCGTCGGGCGGCACGCGGATCAACCCGAACGACTCCGTCGCCCGTCAGCGCGCGGGGCTGCCGGCCACGGGCACGGTGAGCGCCGGGCAGCGGGTGAGCGGCGGGATCGGCAGCGGGGTCGGCAACCGGGCCGGGACCGGCGCCGGCAGCTGACGTCGCGGCGGCAGCGAGTGGCGCGATGAGACGGATCGAGAGCGGGATCGTCCGGCCGGGCTGGGAGGCCGAGATCGAGGCCCAGGGTCTGGTCTACAACCGGACGCACCTGCCGGGTGGCGAGGTGCGCAGCTACTGGCGCGAGGGTCCGTTCTACGACTTCTCCATGGCCGAGATCCAGCGCCTGGAGGGGGCGGTCGCCCAGCTGTTCGAGATGTGCGTGGCCGCCGGCGACCACATCGTCGAGAACGAGTTGTTCGACCGGATGCGCATCCCGCCGATGGCGCGCCCGCCGATCCGCCGCACCTGGGAGGCCGAACCGCCGAGCGTCTACGGCCGGTTCGACCTGCGATACGACGGCGAGGGGCCGCCGAAGCTGCTGGAGTTCAACGCCGACACCCCGACCGGCCTGGTCGAGTCCGCCGTCACCCAGTGGAACTGGCACCTGTTCACCGGCCAGGGCAGCGACCAGTGGAACGCGCTGCACGACAAGCTCGTCGCCGCCTGGCAGCGCAACCTGCTCAAGTGGGAACGCCGCACCGGCGTCCGGCCACGGGTGCACCTGGCGTGGACCAGCGAGGAGAAGTCCGGCGAGGACCGGATGACGGTCGCCTACCTCATGGACACCGTCGTCCAGGCCGGTTACGAGGCGATCGAGCTCGTCGTCGAGGACATCGTGCTCGACGACGGCGACGGCCGGTTCTACGACGCGCAGGGCCGCCACCTCGACGTCGTCTTCAAGCTCTACCCCTGGGAGTGGCTGATCGAGGACGAGTTCGGCCCGGCCGTGCTCGCCGACGGCATGCGCCCGGGCGGGACGACGTGGGTGGAGCCGGCCTACAAGATGCTGTGGAGCACGAAGGCTCTGCTGCCGGTCCTGTGGCAGCTGTTCGGCAGCGATCCGGTGCTCGGCGAGCTCCTGCTGCCGGCGTACTTCGCCGACGAGATGCCGTCGTCCTGGCGTGACTACGTGCGCAAGCCGCTGTGGGGCCGGGAGGGCGCCAACGTCGCCATCGTCCGGGGCGGGGCGGTCGCCGACGAGCTCCCGGGTCGCTACGGGACCGAGGGCTTCGTGGTCCAGGAGCTCGCTCCGCTGCCGGACTTCCGGGGGGTGGACGGGCCGCACCACCCGGTGCTCGGGGCCTGGGTGGTGGACGGCGAGCCGGCCGGGCTCGGCATCCGCGAGAGCGACGGCCTGATCACCGACAACCTGAGCTACTTCGTGCCGCACGCCGTCGACTACCGCCCCCCGCAGGCGGGCGTGCGGTAGCCGCCCTAGGTTCGGGCCATGCCACTGGAGGGTGAGTACGAGCCGAGCGCGGCGGCCTGGGTCCGCGACCAGGTCGAGCGCTACGAGTCGACCGGCGGGCGGGAGGCCGGCACCCTGCGCGACACCGGGCTGCCGATCGTCGTCGTCAGCACGCGCGGGGTGAAGAGCGGGAAGGTCCGCAAGCTCGGGCTCATGCGGGTGGAGCACGACGGGGTCTACGCGATGGTCGGGTCGCAGGGGGGTGCCCCCACTGACCCGGGCTGGGTGCACAACCTCCGCGCGCACCCCGACCAGGTGACCCTGCAGGACGGGCCCGAGCCGTGGGACGGCGTCGCCCGCGAGATCACCGGTGAGGAGCGGGCGGTCTGGTGGGAGCGGTCGGTGGCCGCGTACCCCTCCTACGCGGACTACCAGGAGAAGACCGACCGCGAGATCCCCGTCTTCCTCTTCGAGCGCCGGAGCTGACGGGTCAGGGCAGGGCTGCGGCCAGCGAGGGGATCGCCGCGGCGACGTCGGGCGGCAGCTCGGTGAAGGGTTCGACGGCGGGGGCCCGCTTCGTCCCGCGCCCGTGCCACCGCCAGACGGCGACGACCTGCCCGCGATGCACGACGGTCGCCCGGAACATGCCGTTCCTCCCCGGCACGAGCCGGTCGGCGAACTCGGCGGGGACGACGGCGGTGCGGTCGCCGTAGCCGAGGACGAACTCGTCGAAGCCCGGTAGGAGGAACACGCCCTCGGCCTCGGCCCGCGCGGTGGACAGGCGGTCGGGCGTGCCGGGGTCCATGAGGTACTCGGCGCCGTCGACCGTCAGCACCGCCAGCCGGTCCCGCACCTCGGCCAGCCCGGCCCGCACGTCGCGGGCGGTGCAGCCGGCCCAGCGCACCAGGTCGGCGACGGTGGCCGGCCCGTGGCCGGAGAAGAAGCGCAGCGCCAGCTCGGCCAGCGCCTCGTCGCGGTCGAGGCGGCGCCGGTTGCCGACCCACTCGTCGAGCAGGACGAACAGTTGCTCGCCGGCGCCGTCCGTGGGGCCCAGGCACAGGGTGCCGGTCTGGGAGAGGTACCAGAGGAGGTGGTAGTCACGCTGACCGGTGACGGCGACGCCGCCCTCGGCGATCGCGGCGAGCAGCTCCGCGCGGGTCGCCCGTCCCCCTCCGGCGAGCGCGCCCAGGACCACCTCCCGGGACCGCTCGGCCTGGGCCTCGTCGAGTTCCAGGTACTCCCACCGCTTGCCGATCCCGGTGAGGGCGCGGACGCCGACGGTGTCGAGGAACCAGCGCAGGTCGTCGGCGGCGACCAGGTGCAGGGTGCCGCGCATCGGCCACGAGCGGACGACGTCCCCGGCGTCGAGTGCCGCCTCGACGTCGGCCCGCAGCCGGGCCGCCGTCCGCAGGGCCACCGAGGTCAGCGCCCCGGGGAAGTCCTGCGCCTGCACGGCGCCGAGCCGCCGGACGGCCTCGACCGCGGCAGGCGCTCCCGGACCCGCCAGCCCGAGAGCCGCCAGCCGCAGCAGCCCGATCTCCTGGAGCGTCGTCACGTGGACACCGTGGCAGGCGGGTGCGACAGACTCCACGGGTGCGGGCGGAGGACTGGGACGAGCGGTACGCCGAACGGCAGCAGTGGTCGTCGGAGCCCAACGCGCTGATCGCGCAGCTGCTGGCCGGCCTCCCGCCCGGGGACGCCGTGGACCTCGCCGCGGGGGAGGGGCGGCACGCGCTCTGGCTGGCCGGGCGTGGCTGGCGGGTGACGGCCGTCGATTTCTCCGCCGTCGGCCTCGCACGGGGCGAGGAGCGGTCCGGCGCGGAGCGGGTCAGCTGGGTGACCGCCGACGTCACCACCTGGACGGCGCCTCCCGCGAGCGTCGACCTGGTCCTCGTGGCCTACCTGCACCTGCCCGAGCCCGACACCGTCGCCGTTCTGGACCGGGCGGTCACCTGGCTGCGGACCGGCGGCCGGCTGCTGGTCCTGGGGCACGACGTGGCCAACATCGAGGCCGGCGTCGGCGGACCGCAGGAACCGGCGATCCTGCACAGCGTCGCCCGCCTGGCGCCGGTCGCCGAGCTGCTCGTCGTCGACCGGCTGGACCAGGTGCGCCGGGAGACGCCGGCCGGCACCGCCCTGGACACCGTGCTGTGGGGGCGGAAGGGGTCCTGAACTGCCGGTTCCGGAGGTAGCGTGCGGCCATGACGAGGATGAGCGGTACCCGCGGCTCGCGGGCGGAACGGCGTCGGCGGATGGTCGCGGTGGTCGTCGTGTTCGGGATGGTCCTGGCAGTCGGGGCGACGCTGTTCTCCATCCTCCTCACCTGAGCCGCCCGCATGGCCGACGAGATCGAAGCCTGGTTCGACGCCGCGGGAACCCGCGGTCAGGAACTGCGCCGGGTGGACGAGCTGGTCATGGCGGCCGCCCCGGGCATCGACCGGCAGCTGGTGCCCATGAGCTCCTCGGCGATGCTCGGCTACGGGCTCATGCCCTACCGGCCGAGGTCGGCCAAGGAGACGACCAGGTGGCCGCTGATCTCGCTGGCGGCCCAGAAGCGGCACCTCTCCCTGTACGTGTGCGCAGTCGTCGACGGCGAGTACATCGCCGAGCAGCGGGCCGAGCGGCTCGGGAAGGTGTCCTGTGGCAGGAGCTGCATCCGCTTCACGTCCCTGGACGCGGTCGACACCGGCGAGCTGAGCGCCCTCGTCCGGGACGCCGTGGCGGCCACCGCGGCCGGGAACAACGGCTACGCCACCGTCTGATCCGCGCCACGCCGGGGCCGAGCAGCCCTGGGGACCTTGGTCCCTGGTTCCCAGGAACCACACAGGTCACGGTGTTCCAGCACGACATCGGCCGCCAGGCGAGGCGGCTGTCGGGGGAAACATCCACCGCCGCACCAGCGGCACGCGCACCGAAGGACCGTCCATGACGTTGGCTGTCCCGCCCACCGTCCCCGACCCGTCCGTCCGTTCCGCCGTCGCGCGGTTGAGGCAGGAGTTCCCCGAACTCGGTTCCGGCCCGATCGTGCTCGTCGTCCGCACCTGCCGCGAGGAACTCCGCGGCTCTCCCGACGGCGCGCTCCCCGAGCTCGTCGAGCGGCTGGCCCGCCAGCGCCTCCGGGTCTCCCTGGACTGACGCCGCCCGCGCCCGGAAGCGCGGTTGCCCGCACCGGGAGGATGTCCGGGTGGGCTACGTCGATGTGAGCGCGGTACGGCACACCCTCTCCGACGGGCGGGTGCTGCTGGACGACGTCAACTTCCGCATCGGCGAAGGTGCCCGCGCGGCGCTGGTCGGCGAGAACGGTGCCGGGAAGACGACGCTGCTGCGGATCATCGCCGGTGACCTGACGCCGGAGGCCGGGTCGATCGCGCGCACCGGCGGGCTCGGCGTGATGCGACAGTTCATCGGCTCCGTCCGTGACGACACCACGGTCCAGCGGATGCTCGTCGACCTCTCGCCGCCCGCCGTCCGAACGGCCTGGGACACGCTGGAGTCCGCCGAGCTCACGCTCATGGAGACCGACGACGAGCGCTCGCAGATGGCCTACGCCGATGCGCTGGCGCAATGGGGCGACGCCGGCGGCTACGACGCCGAGGTCACCTGGGACACGGTCACCGTCGCCGCCCTCGGGGTCCCCTACGACCACTGCAAGTACCGCGAGCTGTCGACCCTCTCCGGTGGGGAGCAGAAACGGCTGGCGCTCGAGGCTCTGCTGCGCGGCCCCGACGAGGTGCTCCTGCTGGACGAGCCGGACAACTATCTCGACGTCCCGGGCAAGCGGTGGCTGGAGGAACGGCTGCTCGACACCCGCAAGACCGTGCTGTTCGTCAGCCACGACCGCGAGTTGCTGGCCCGCGTCGCCGATCGGGTGGTGACCGTCGAGGGCGGGACGGCGTGGGTGCACGGCGGCGGCTTCGCCAGCTACCACGCAGCCCGCACGGCGCGGCACGAGCGGCTGGCCGAGCTGCGGCGGCGCTGGGACGAGGAGCACCAGCGATTGATCGACCTGGTCCGCACCCTGCAGCAGCAGGCGGCCAACTCGCCGGACATGGCCAGCCGGTACCACGCGATGCAGACCCGACTGGCGAAGTTCGAGGCGGCCGGGCCGCCGCCGGAGCGTCCACCCGAGCAGAAGGTGTCGATGCGGCTGCGCGGTGGCCGCACCGGCGTACGGGCGGTCATGGCCGAGCAGCTGGAGCTGAGCGGGCTGATGCAGCCGTTCGACCTGGAGATCTTCTACGGCGACCGGGTCGGTGTCCTCGGGGCGAACGGGGCGGGCAAGTCGCACTTCCTGCGGTTGCTGGCCGGGCAGTCCGTGGCGCACACCGGCGACTGGCGGCTCGGGGCCCGCGTCGTCCCCGGGTTCTTCGCCCAGACGCACGCCCATCCGGAGTGGCAGGACCGCACGCCGGTCGACCTGCTGTGGCACGGCGAGCCCGGTCGTCCGGGTGTCGACCGGGGCCGTGCGATGGCGGCGCTGCGCCGCTACGGGCTGACCGGGGCCGCCGAGCAGCCGTTCCGGACGATGTCGGGCGGCCAGCAGGCGCGCTTCCAGATCCTGCTGCTGGAGCTGTCGGGCTCGACCCTGCTGCTCCTGGACGAGCCGACCGACAACCTCGACGTCCTCTCCGCCGAGGCGCTGGAGGAGGCACTGGCCGCGTTCGACGGCACCGTCCTCGCCGTCACCCACGACCGGTGGTTCGCCCGGTCCTTCGACCGGTTCGTGGTCTTCGGTGCCGACGGCCGGGTCTACGAGTCGACCGAGCCCGTCTTCGACGAGACACGGGTCCAGCGCGCCCGCTGGTGACCACAGCGCCGCCGGACCGACCTGAGGGCGGACCGGCGGCGCTGCGATGCGGAACTATCCGATGGCGTAGAAGACGCGCTCGTCGTCGAAGCTCATGGTGGGCTCGATCGACAGCTGTCCGCCCTCGATGGCCGCCGGCGGCACGTCCATGCAGAACTGGAAGGTGTCCGACCCGCCGCTGTTCAGCGTCGGGGCATCGATGCCGTCATCGGGCAGGAGTGCCGAGCACTCGCTGTCGCTGTACTGGCGGGAGTCGGTGCCGTGGAAGATCGCCGTCAGGTCGAAGCCCGGCATGCCCTCGTCCGCTCCGACGTAGGTGACGGTCAGCTGGGTGATGACGTACTGGCCGGTCGGCGGCTCGTTGAACTCGTTGGCACCGGCCACCGTCTCGTTGGCGTTGAGCTCGATGGCGTCGAGGGTCACCTGGTAGTCACCGACCTGAGCCGGAACACCGAGGGGCACGACCTCCGGCGTCTGCGCGGTGGCTTCGTCCGCGGTGGCTTCCTCTGCACCCGGGTCGACCGGCGCGACCTCGGCCTCGGCGAGGCCCTCGTTGATGCTCTGCTCCACCTCCTCGATGGCCTTCACGAAGAGCATCTGCGTCAGGATCACGAGGACGATGGCGAGCACGGAGGTCACCAGGCCGGTGATCGCCATGCCCGTGCCGTTGTGGGTGCCCCGCCGGGCGCGGATCAGGGCCGGGATCCCCAGACCGAGTCCGACGACCGCGATGACCGCGGCGACGTTGTTGATGATCGGGATCCAGCTCAGCAGCAGCGCGATGATGCCGAGCACCATCGAGGCGATCGCGAGCCCCGCCCCCCGCTTCGGCGGCGGGCCGGACGGCGGGCCGTAGGACGGAGGGTCGTACTGCTGGTACGGGGCCTGCGGTGGATAGGACACGGTCACTCCTCGGACTGGCACGGATACGGACGGGACCGTATGTGCGGACCGGCCCGTACAGCGGAGGTCGCGTGCGACACGGGTGGCCGGCTCACCACCCGCCCCACGAGCCCCCGGTGATCCGGCGTCGACGAGTCAGCCGACGCTGAGCCGGGGCCACCGCGGTCAGGCGGCCGAGGTCACCGTGGGCTCGGGCCGACAGTCGACGAGGCCGACGTCGGCGACGGCCGACCGGCGGGCCAGGACGGCGAGCACCGCGCCGACGAGCGCGAGGACGGCGCCCACCCACATCGGAGCCGTGTAGCCCAACCCCTGGGAGATGACCAGCGCCCCCAGGGCCGCGCCCACGGCGTTGGCCACGTTGAAGGCGCCCTGGTTGG
The DNA here is from genome assembly GCF_006717095.1 of Blastococcus colisei. Taxonomy (NCBI): domain Bacteria; kingdom Bacillati; phylum Actinomycetota; class Actinomycetes; order Geodermatophilales; family Geodermatophilaceae; genus Blastococcus; species Blastococcus colisei. Next base: position 3,887,417 of record NZ_VFQE01000001.1, on the reverse strand, counting down.
CCGCCGACACCAGACTGCCCCCGGGCACCCGGGCGGCGTCGATGACGGCGTTCTGCACCACCGGGCCGATCGCGAAGGACAGCGTGCCGAAGAGCACGAGCAGGGCGACGGCGGCGACCGTGGTGCGGGCGAGGAAGGCGAAGGCGACCAGGACGCCGGCCATCGCCACCAGCCCGACGGCGACGAAGGAGAAGCCGTAGCGGTCACCGAGCCGGCCGCCCGCGAGCGTCCCGACCGTCGTCCCGATGCCGAAGAGCGCGAGCACCGGCGTGACCCACTCCGTCGGGATGCCGCCCAGCTCGGTGAGGATCGGGCTGACGTAGCTGTACACGGCGAACAGGGCGGAGAATCCGATCATCGTCAGGGCCAGGACCAGCCAGACCTGACCTCGCCGGAAGGCGTGCAGCTCGGCCTTCAGGTCGGTCGGCTCGCCGGGGCCCGCGGGCATCCAGGCGAGCAGTCCGGCGATCGTTCCGACGCCGATGAGGGCGATGCCGGCCAGCACGATCCGCCAGCCGGCGTGCTGGGCGACGAAGGTTCCCAGCGGCACGCCGATGACGTTCGCCAGCGTGAGCCCGGTGATCATCAGGGCGATCGCGCGGGTGGCGTGGTCGGGCGGCACGAGCCGGCGCGCGGCGACCGCGCCGACGCCGAAGAACGAACCGTGCGCCAGGGCGGTGAGCACCCGCGCCGCGACCAGCAGCCCGTACGACGGGGCGAGGGCGGCCAGGGTGTTGCCGACGACGAAGATCACCATCAGCGCGACGAGGGTCTGCCGCGGGGTGAAGCGGAGTCCGAGCGCGGTCAGGGTGGGCGCCCCGACGACGACGCCGATCGCGTAGGCGGAGATGAGGATGCCGACGGCCGACACCGAGACCCCCAGCCCCTCGGCGATCTCGGGCAGCATGCCCATGACGACGAACTCGGTGGTGCCGATGCCGAAGGCGCCGATGCACAGGGCGAGGAGCGCGCGAGGCACGGGGCGGGACTCCAGGGGACGCGGGTACGCGGGCGGGGGAGCGGGCCGGCGGACTTCGTCGTCCTCACTGGACCGGGGACGTCGCTGCGACGGTCCTCTGCTCACAGGCAAGGGGCTGGGACGGCCCGGCATGCCCGGGAACGGTGGTGGGTCTGGTCACACGGTGCGGGGCGCCGGTGGACCCGGCGCCCCGCCGTCGTCACGGCTTGAGCAGGACCTTGACGTGGCCTTCCTTCTTCTCGCGGAAGTTCATGTAGGCGTCGCGGGCATCGGCGAGCGGCACGTGGTGGGTGGCGAAGGTGTCGACGCCCAGCGGGTCCTCGTCGGTGAGCAGCGGCAGGATGTCGGGCACCCAGCGCCACACGTTGGCCTGGCCCATGCGGAGCTGGATCTGCTTGTCGAACATGCGCATGAGCGGCAGTGGGTCGGTGGCGCCGCCGTAGACGCCGGAGAGCGAGATCGTGCCGCCGCGGCGCACCGCCTCGATGGCGGTGTTCAGGGCCGCCAGGCGGTCCACGCCGGCCACCTGCATGACCTTCTCCATGATCGCGTCCGGGACGACGGCGGTCGCCTTCTGCACGATCGAGGCCACGGGTGAACCGTGGGCCTCCATGCCGACGGCGTCGATGACGGCGTCAGGGCCGCGGCCGGACGTGGCGTCGCGCACGGCCTGGACGACGTCGGCCTGCTTCGTGGAGTCGATCACCGTGACTCCACGCGCGCGCGCCCGCGCGAGGCGCTCGGGCACCACGTCGGCGCCGAACACCGTGCCCGCACCCAGGTGCAGGGCGATGCGGGTCGCCATGTCGCCGATCGGACCCAGGCCGAGCACGAGCACCGTGCCGCCGTCGGGGATGCCGGCGTACTGCACCGCCTGCCAGGCGGTCGGCAGGACGTCGGAGAGGTAGACGAAGCGGTCGTCGGCCGGGCCCTCGGGCACCGTGATCGGAAGGGTGTTGCCGAAGGGCACGCGGAGGTACTCGGCCTGACCGCCGGGCACCTGGCCGTAGAGCTTGGTGTAGCCGAACAGGGAGGCGCCGAAGCCCCGCTCCCGGTTCTGCGTCGTCTCGCACTGGGACTGCAGCCCCTGGGAGCACGTCCAGCAGGTGCCGCACGAGATGTTGAAGGGGACGACGACGCGGTCGCCGGGCTTCACCTCCGTGACCTCCGCACCCACCTCGCGGACGACGCCCATCGGCTCGTGACCCATGACATCGCCGACCGTCATGAACGGCGCCATGACCTCGATGAGGTGGAGGTCGGAACCGCAGATGCCGCTGGAGGTGACCTCGATGATCACGTCCGTCGGCTCCTGGATGACGGGGTCCGGAACCGTGTCGACGCGGACGTCCGCTCGGCCGTGCCATGTCACTGCGCGCATGTCTCGACTCCCTCGATCGGGCCGCGGTTCGGCCCCCTTGGAGGCACTCCTGCCCCTCCGTGACTTGGATCGCGCCACTTTCAACAAATCGAGGCGTGGCGATGACGCTCTGTATCCAAACGAGCACGCGCTGCGGAACTACATCCGTGCGTTCTGGTGGCCCAGGACACAAAACTGCAGGTGAATACCCAGGCGGCCAGGTCACGAAAACATCACGACGTGTTTACATGGGCCCCGCTCCTCTCCCCGGGAGTGCACGTGGAATGTCCGCCAACGGAAGTCAGGTGCATGAGCTCGCTCCACCAGGACCGCCTCCTCGCCGAGGGATCGGAGCCCGAGACCGGGTCCGCTTCGACCCTCGCCACGGCCCGCGGGACCTCGCGCCGGCCGGCTGTCGAGGAGGCGACCAGCTCGGTCCCGACGCAGCGCCAGGGGACGGCGAAGCGCTCCGGGTCCACCCAGACGACCACCGGTGCCACGGCCGCCGCAGGTCGCACCCCTCGCACCACCGGTGCCGAGGCCGCCGGCACGCTGGGCGCTCGCGCCAAGGCTGCCGGGACGGCGACCAGGAAGGTCGCCTCGGCCAAGGCCGCGACGGTCAAGGCGGCGACCACCAAGGCGGCGTCGGAGAAGGCGGTCACGGCCAAGTCCGCCACCGTCAAGGCCGCCACCGCCGCCAAGGCTGCCGCCGCGACCAAGCGCACGACCAAGGCCGCGACCACCGCGAAGCCCGCTGCCGCGGCCAAGACGACCGCTGCGAAGGCCGCCCCCGCTGGGAAGCCCGCCACTGCCGCCGAGGCCGCCACGGCGAAGGCTGCTCCGGCCGCGAAGCCTGCCGCCGCGACCAAGCGCACGACCAAGGCCGCGACCACCGCGAAGCCCGCTGCCGCGGCCAAGACGACCGCTGCGAAGGCCGCCCCCGCTGGGAAGCCCGCCACTGCCGCCGAGGCCGCCACGGCGAAGGCTGCTCCGGCCGCGCAGAAGACCGCGACGGCCGGCACCGTCGCGACGGCAGGCGAGCCCACCCGGGTCCGGCCGACGCCCCACAAGCGCACCGTTCCCGCGGTGCAGGTCCTCGCGTCGCCGGCCGAGTCGTCCGAGGCGATTGCCGCCGCGCAGCCCGCCCCCACCACCGGGACGGCGGTGGCCGACCCGACCGGACGTCGGGGGGCGCGCTTCATGCGTCGCCGGCCGCCGTCGATCGGCCGTCATCCGGCCCTGTACCTGGCGGCGGCCCTGGTCGGCGCCATGAGCATCAGCGCGGTCACGACCACCGAGCCCGCCGCTCAGGCAACCGCCACGATGAGCCACTCGGTGAGCGTCGCGGAGGAACTCGGCATCGAGGCGACGCCGGCCGAGGCCATCACCGACACCGACGCGGCGGAGCTTCTCGGGGACCTGGCGGCCAGCCGCAGCGTCCGCGACGCCGAGCAGGCGGCGGCCGCCCAGGTCCAGGCCGAGGCCGACCGGGTCGCCGCCGAGGCGGCGGCCGAGGCCGCCCGCCCCAAGGCCGTCCTCCCGGTCCAGGGAGCGCGCCTCACCAGCCAGTTCGGTCCCCGCTGGGGCACCCTCCACGCGGGCATCGACCTCGCGGCGCCCATGCAGACCCCCGAGTACGCGGTCATGGACGGCGTCGTGCTCGAGGCCGGCCCGGCCAGTGGCTTCGGCCTCGCCGTGTACATCCAGCACGAGAACGGCGACGTCACCGTCTACGGCCACATGGACTCGATCCTGGTCGAGGCCGGTCAGGTCGTCCGCGCGGGCGACACCATCGCGCTGCTGGGCAACCGCGGCCAGTCCACCGGTCCGCACCTGCACTTCGAGGTGCACGTCGGCGGACTCGACGGCCAGAAGATCGACCCGCTGCCGTGGCTCCGGGAGCGCGGCGTCGCCATCTGAGCTCCGCCGCAACGCTGACGCCCCCTGCCGGCCTCCCGGCGGGGGGTGCCGGCGTTGGGGGAGACTGCCCTCAGGAGTCGGTGGGGGGAGGCGAACGGTGGGGCACGGGCACACGCACGCGCCGGGAACCGCGGCAGGAGGCCATCGCCGCCGCCTGGCGGTCGTCCTCGCCCTGACCCTCGGCGTCATGGCCGCCGAGATCGTCGGGGGCCTGCTGTCGGGCTCCCTCGCGCTGCTGGCCGATGCCGGCCACATGGCCACCGACGCGGCCGGGATCGCCCTCGCCCTGGCAGCGGTGAGTCTCGCCCAGCGGCCCGCGCGGGGCCGCCGCACCTTCGGCTGGCAGCGGGTCGAGATCCTCGCCGCCGTCGCCAACGGTCTGCTGCTCCTCGTGGTCGCCGGTTACGTCCTCGTCGAGGCGGTGCGCCGGATCGGGGAGCCGCCCGAGATCGGGTCCGGCCTGATGCTGGTCGTCGCCGCCGTCGGCCTGGTCGTGAACCTCGGCTCCCTGGCGGTGCTGCACCGCGGGCGCGACGCGTCGCTGAACCTGAGGGGCGCCTACCTGGAGGTGCTCGCCGACGCCCTCGGATCGGTCGCCGTGATCGTGGCCGCCGTCGTCATCCTGACGACCGGCTGGACGCCTGCGGACATCATCGCCTCGGCCGTGATCGGGGTCCTGGTGGTGCCCCGTGCCTGGCGCCTGCTCCGCGAGGCGCTCGACGTCCTGCTCGAGGCCGCACCCCGGGGCGTCGACCTGGACGTCGTGCGCACCCACATCCTGGGGATCGACGGCGTCCTCGGGGTCCACGACCTGCACGCCTGGACGATCACCTCCGGGTCGCCGGTCCTCTCCGCGCACGTGGTCGTCACCGAGGAGGCGCTGGCCGCCGGGCACGGCGGCCGGGTCCTCGACGCGCTGTGCGAGTGCCTCGGGGAGCACTTCGACATGGAGCACTGCACGTTCCAGTTGGAGGCGGAGGCGCACGCGGGGCACGAGTCGCCGGTCCACGACTGAAGAAGGCTGCCTCTTCCCCGCCCCTCGCAGGCTCGCGGCGACCCCCTGCACGGGGGCCACCGCCCGGCCGCCGGGGGTGGGACAGTGGAGCAGCAGCGACGGCAGCGGTCAGGAGGAGTCGGTGGAGCACGGGCACCACTCGGGCATGTGGGTGCCCGCCGAGCCGCCGACGTGGGGACGGATGTTCCTCCCGCACCTGGACCCGTGGTCGGTCCTCGCCGTCCTGAGCGTCGTCGGACTGCTGGTGTACCTGGGCGCCGTGGTGCGGCTGCGGCGGACCGGCGTCTCCTGGCCGTGGTGGCGGGTGCTCGCCTGGATCGGCGGCACTGCCTCGCTGTTCGCCGTCACCGGCACCTGGTTCAACGGCTACAGCATGGTGCTGTTCAGCGTCCACATGACCCAGCACATGGTTCTGTCGCTGATCACGCCGCTGCTGCTCCTCATCGCCGCGCCGGTCACCCTGGCGCTGCGGACCCTGCCCCGGGGCCACGGTGCGGCGGGGGTCCCGCGAGCCCTGTTGCTCAATGGGCTGCACAGCCGGCTGGCGCGGTTCCTCGCCTCCCCGCTCTTCACGATCCCGCTGTTCATCGCGAGCCTCTACGGCGTCTACTTCACGCCGCTCTTCGACGCGCTCATGTCCAACCCGGCCGGGCACCAGCTGATGCTGGCCCACTTCGTCGTCACCGGGCTGCTGTTCTTCGGGCCGATCGTGGGGCAGGACCCGTGGCCGCGGACGCTGAGCCACCCCGGGCGGATGCTCGAGCTCTTCCTGCCGGTGCCGTTCCACGCCTTCTTCGGCGTCGCGATCATGATGGCCGGCTCACTGGTCGTCGACACGTTTGCCCAGCCCCCGGCCGGCTGGGGCGTCGACCCGCTCCGGGATCAGGGCGAAGCCGGCGGCATCGTGTGGGCGTTCGGCGAGCTGCCGACCGTCCTGGTCCTGGCCGTCGTCTTCTTCTCGTGGGCCGGCTCTGACGACCGGCGGGCCAAGGCGCTGGACCGGGCCGCCGACCGGGACGGGAACGCCGAGCTCGAGGCCTACAACGCCCGGCTGCGCGCACTCGCCGAACGGAACGGCTGACGCCGGCGTTCGTCCTCCCTCGCCGTATGGGGTCCTCCCTCGGTGTCGACCGCGAGGGAGGTCCCATCGTGATCAGGGAACCTGATCATCAGCGCTACCCCGCGTGCACCACCATCTCGGCCGGCAGGTCGTCCCTGGTCACCTTGATCAGGACCCCCACCGCGACGACGGCACCGAGCAGCAGCAGCGCGGCCGCCCACCTGAACGCGGTGGTGTAGCCCTCCACCTGCGCGGCCAGGCCGACCGGCGCAGCGGGGTAGCGGGGAGGTTCGGTCACGGGAGGTCCTCAGGTCGTGCGGATCGAGCCGGATCGCCGGCGGGGAGAGAACGTAGCGGCCTGCAACCATGTGGTCGTGCCTGTTTCGCTGGTGTTCACCTCGGACACGCACGTCCCGAAGCGCGCGCGTGACCTGCCTCATGCCCTGTGGACGGCGATCTCCGAGGCGGACGTCGTGATCCACGCCGGCGACTGGGTGGACGCGGCCCTGCTCGACCTGTTCGAGGCCCGCTCGCGGCGGCTCGTGGCGGTGTACGGCAACAACGACCACGGACCCCTCCGCGAGCGTCTCCCCGAGATCGCGCGCACCGAGTTCGAGGGCATCCGCTTCGCCGTCGTCCACGAGACCGGTGATGCCAAGGGGCGGGAGCTGCGCTGCGCGGCCCGCTTCCCCGGCACCGACGTCCTGGTGTTCGGGCACAGCCACATCCCCTGGGACACCACCGCGGCCTCCGGGCTGCGGCTGCTCAACCCCGGCTCGCCCACCGATCGACGCCGCCAGCCGCACGGCACCTACGTCACCGCCGTCGCCGACGACGGGAAGCTGCGGGACGTCGTCTTCCACGCCGTTCCGCCGCGGCGGTGAGCCCGCGCCCGACGCTGGACCGGCGGGCCGTCGCCCTGCTGGCCTGCCCGGTGTGCGGGCGGGCGCTGGAGGCGCTGCCGGACGACTCGGGTCTGCGCTGCGACGAGGGCCACGCGTTCGACCGGGCCCGCCAGGGACACGTCACGCTGCTGCCGCCCGGGCACCGGGCACCGTCGGGGGACTCGGCAGCCATGGTCGCCGACCGGGTGGCCTTCCTCGAGGTGGGTCACTACGCCGGGATCACCGCGGCGGTGGCCGATGCGGTGGAGGCGGGCGGGGTCCCCGCCTCCCTGCTCGACCTCGGCGGTGGAACCGGGCACCACCTGGCCGGTGTGCTGGACCGCCTGCCCGACGCGGTGGGTGTGGTGCTGGACTCCTCGCCCTACGCCGCCCGCCGGGCGGCCCGGGCGCACGAGCGCGCGGTGGCGGTCGTCGCCGACAGCTGGGCCCGGCTCCCGGTGCGGGACGACGCCGTCGACCGGGTCCTCGTCGTCTTCGCGCCGCGCAACGGGCCGGAGATCGCCCGGGTCCTCCGGCCGGACGGCCGGTTGGTCGTGGTGACCCCGGCGGCGGAGCACCTGCGGGAACTGGTCGGCCCGCTGGAGCTCCTGCGGGTGGATCCCGACAAGGCCGCGCGCCTGGCGGCATCCCTGCAGCCGCACCTGCAGCCGGTCGGGGCCACGACGCACCGGTGGGAGCTGTCACTGTCCCGGGCGGCCGCCGCCACGCTGGTCGGGATGGGGCCGCACGCCCGGCACACGACCCCGGCCGCGGTCGACGCCGGGCTGGCCAGGCTGCCCGAGCGGATCGACGTCACCGTCTCGGTCGACGTCACCGTCTCGGTCGACGTCACCGCCTACCGGCGGCGACCGGCCACGGCGACGTAGAGGGCCAGGACGAGGACGGCGCCGAGGATCGAGGCCCACCAGCCGCCCAGGTCGAACTGCACGTGCCCGTCGCGGAGCAGGCCGGCCACCAGGTTGCCGACGACGGAGCCGATGAGGCCGAGCACCAGCGTGGCGATGATGCCGAGGTCCTGCTTGCCGGGGACGACGGCGCGGGCGATGAGTCCGGCCACCAGGCCGATGGCCAGCGTGAGCACGATGCCGCCGACGTCCACGCCGACCTCCCGGTGCTGGTCCGCGGATGCGGACGAGGTGCCGGGATCGTAGGGCCGCCCTCGGGCCCGGACCCTGGTGACGACCGGGGCCTCGGCGCTATCGTGTCCTAGGTCACAGAACGACGTCCGCGTCCCTGTCGGCGCGGCACGCAGGGACACCGACCGGCGCGCCTCCCTCGTCGGTCGGAGCTGCTGCACGGGCACCGTCTAAGCTGCGCTGCGTGACGATTGCACCGGCGCCCATCGTGAGTCGGCCGAGTCCGGTCCACGTGGCGGACAAGGGTTCGCGGCTGTCCAACCTGCTGCGGACGACCGACCACAAGACCATCGGCCTGATGTACATGGTCACCTCGTTCGCGTTCTTCATCGGGGGCGGGTTGATGGCGCTGCTGATGCGCGCCGAGCTCGCCCGGCCGGAGCTGCAGTTCCTGTCGCCGGAGCAGTACAACCAGCTGCTGACCATGCACGGCACGGTCATGCTGCTGATGTTCGCGACGCCGCTGTTCTTCGCGTTCGGCAACCTGATCATGCCGCTGCAGATCGGCGCTCCCGATGTCGCGTTCCCGCGGCTGAACGCCTTCTCCTTCTGGCTGTTCCTCTTCGGCAGCCTCATCGCGGTCTCCGGTTTCCTGACCCCGGGCGGGGCCGCCGACTTCGGCTGGTATGCCTACGCCCCGCTGTCCAACGGCGTGCACTCGCCGGGTCCCGGAGCGAACCTGTGGTTCGCCGGCCTGGCCGTCAGCGGCCTGGGCACGATCCTGGGTGGCGTCAACTTCATCACCACGATCGTCTGCCTGCGCGCGCCCGGGATGACGCTCTTCCGGATGCCGATCTTCACCTGGAACGCGCTGGTCACCAGCGTGCTCGTCCTGCTGGCCTTCCCGATCCTGACCGCCGCCATCTTCGGCATGCTGGCCGACCGCAACCTCGACGCCCTCATCTACTCCGATGAGAACGGCGGGCCGATGCTGTGGCAGCACCTGTTCTGGTTCTTCGGCCACCCCGAGGTCTACATCATCGCGCTGCCGTTCTTCGGCATCGTCACCGAGATCATCCCGGTGTTCAGCCGCAAGCCGCTGTTCGGCTACAAGGGCATGGTCTTCGCCACCATCTCCATCGGCGCGCTGTCGCTGGCGGTGTGGGCGCACCACATGTACGCCACCGGCGCGGTCCTGCTGCCCTTCTTCGCCTTCCTCACCTACCTGATCGCCGTGCCCACCGGGATCAAGTTCTTCAACTGGATCGGCACGATGTGGCGGGGTCAGATGACCTTCGAGACGCCGATGCTGTTCTCGATCGGCTTCATGGTCACCTTCCTGCTCGGCGGCCTCACCGGTGTGCTGCTGGCCAGCCCGCCGCTGGACTGGCACGTGAACGACAGCTACTTCGTCGTCGCCCACTTCCACTACGTGGTGTTCGGCACCGTGGTCTTCGCCGCCTACGCGGGCATCTACTTCTGGTTCCCGAAGATGTGCGGCCGGATGATGGACGAGCGGCTGGGCAAGCTGCAGTTCTGGCTGACCTTCATCGGCTTCCACACCACCTTCCTGGTGCAGCACTGGCTGGGCGGCGAGGGCATGCCCCGCCGCTACGTGGACTACCTGGAGACCGACACCTTCACGGCCTTGAACATGGTGTCGACCATCGGGTCGTTCATCCTCGGCGCCTCGGTCATCCCGTTCATCTACAACGTGGTGAAGTCCTGGAAGTACGGGGAGCTCGCGCTGCGCGACGATCCGTGGGGGGCCGGCAACTCGCTGGAGTGGGCGACGTCGTCCCCGCCGCCGCGGCACAACTTCGTCGAGATCCCCAAGATCCGTTCCGAGCGACCGGCGTTCGAGGCCCACTACCCGCACCTCCTCCAGCGGCTGCAGGACGAGGCGCACGCCGGCAAGGGGAAGGGCCACTACGCCAGCGAGTTGGTCGGGGGCACCGGCCCACGCCAGGGTCCGAAGGACCCCGACCCCACCTGAGTCCGCAGGGCAGTGGACCGGAGAGGCCCAGAACCGTCATGGTTCTGGGCCTCTCCGGTCCACTGGTCCGGGTGCATGCGCCCCGACGACGGTGCGGCACGATGAGCGCGTGCCGCTCGACCCCATCTCCCGCCGCCCGGTCGACGACCATCCTTCCGTCGCGCGCGCCGTCCTGACCGTGACCGGGGAGGACCGACCCGGCGTCACCGCCCGGCTGTTCTCCGCGCTCGCCGACGGCGACGGCGCCCCGGTGGAGGTGGTCGACGTCGAGCAGGTCGTCGTCCACGGGCACCTGGTGCTCGGGGTGGTGGTCGCGGCGTCGCCCACCGCGGGGGCCGTCCCGGAACCCGAACCGGTGTTCGTCGCCCGGCTCGTGGACCTCGCGGCCCGGGTGGCCGACGAGACCGGGATGGACGTGCAGGTCGAGGCGGCGTCGTCGGGGGGCTCGCCACCGCTGCCGGGGCGCCCCCACCACGTCATCGTGCTGGGCCGGCCGGTGCCCCCGGACGCGGTGGCGGGAGCCGCCCGGGCGATCGCCGGGATCGGCGGCAACATCGACGCCATCCGGCGGCTCTCGGACTATCCCGTGACCAGCTTCGAGCTGACCGTCTCGGGTGCCGACGCGACGACCCTGCGCACCCGCCTGGCGGCGGTCGCCGCCGCCACCGGCGCCGACATCGCCGTCGAACAGGTCGGCCTGGCCCGCCGCAGCAAGCGCCTGATCGTGCTGGACGTCGACTCGACGCTGGTCCGGGGCGAGGTCATCGACGAACTGGCCGCTCGTGCCGGCCGGGCCGCCGAGGTCGCCCGGATCACCGCGGCGGCGATGAACGGCGAGCTGGATTTCGCCGAGTCGCTCCGCGCGCGGGTCGCCGTCCTGGCCGGTCTGCCGGTGGAGGTGCTCGACGAGGTGCGCGAGGCGCTGGTGCTGACCCCGGGCGCCCGGACACTGATCCGCACGCTGCAGCGGCTGGGGTTCCGCTGCGGGATCGTCAGTGGCGGGTTCACCCAGATCACCGAGCCGCTCGCCGAGACACTGGGACTGGACTTCTCGGCCGCGAACACCCTGGAGGTCGTCGACGGGAAGCTCACCGGGGGCCTGGTGGGGGAGATCGTCGACCGGCCGGGCAAGGCGCGGGCCCTGGCCCGGTTCGCCGAGCAGTACGGCATCCCGCTGGACCAGACCGTGGCCGTCGGGGACGGCGCCAACGACCTCGACATGCTCAATGCCGCCGGTCTGGGCATCGCCTTCAACGCCAAGCCGTTCGTCCGCGAGCAGGCGCACACCGCGCTCAACCAGCCCTACCTGGACGCCGTCCTGCAGGTGCTGGGCTTCACCCGCGACGAGGTCCTCGACGCGGCGCCGTGATTCTGCTCGAGCGCCTCGACGATCAGGTGACGAGGGTCCTACCTCGGCGTCGACCGTGAGGTAGGACCCCGCGCGGTGAGGGAGGACGTCGCAAGGAGCTGGTCAGGCCCGGTGGACCGAACCTTCGAGCTGCACGCCGGCCGTCCGCAGCTGTTCCAGCGCGGCCTCGGTGCTCGCCTCGCTGACGCCGGCGGTGAGATTCAGCAGCACCCGGGTGGAGAAGCCGTTCCCCACGGCGTCGAGTGCCGTGGCCTGCACGCAGTGGTCGGTCGCGATGCCGACGACGTCGACCGCGTCCACGCCGCGCTCGCGCAGCCACTCGGCCAGCGGCACGTCGCCCGCCCGGCCCTCGAAGCCGGAGTAGGCGGCGGCGTACTCGCCCTTGTCGAAGACCGCATCGAGCGGCTCGCGGTCCAGTGCCGGATGCAGTTCCACGCCGCCGGTTCCGACGACGCAGTGCGCCGGCCAGGTCTCCAGGAAGTCCGGTTGCTCGGCGAAGTGGTGGCCCGGGTCGATGTGGTGGTCACGGGTGGCGACGACGTGGGCGTAGCCGTGCGAGCCGGACAGCAGTTCGGTGATCGCCCCGGCCACGGCGGTACCGCCCGCGACGGCGAGGCTGCCGCCTTCGCAGAAGTCGTTCTGGACGTCGACCACGATCAGTGCGCGGGTCATCTCCGTCCCTCCTCTCACGACGAGACCGTCTCCAGCACGGGTTCCCCCCGTGACAACGCCCAGCCCTCCTGCGGAAGTGCCTGGCGGACCCGCTCGTGGTGGGCCCGCGCCCGTGCGAGGGCCTCCACCGGGCTCGCCGGCTCGCAGACCTCACCACCGGCCACCAGGGGGACGACGAGGTCGCGGTCGCCGTCCCGGGGCGTGACCGGCGCGCTGCTGACCACCTCGGCGACGGCCACGCCGTCGGCGTCGTGCCGGCGGACGGCGTACTTGCGCCCACCCACCGACCGCTTGCCCTCGGACTTCTTCGCCACCGGCACGCCGTCGCGCTCGACGAGCTTGTAGACCATCCCCACCGTGGGGGCACCCGAGCCCGTCACCAGGGAGGTGCCGACCCCGTAGCGGTCGACCGGCGCCGCCATGAGCCCCGAGATCGCGTACTCGTCGAGGTCGCTGGTCACCACGATGCGGGTCGTCGTGGCGCCGAGGGAGTCCAGCAGCTCCCGGGCGTGGGTGGCCAGCGTCGGCAGGTCACCGGAGTCCAGGCGGATGCCGCCGAGCCCGGTGCCGGCCACCTCGACCGCCGTCCGGATGCCCTGGTCGACGTCGTAGGTGTCCACGAGCAGCGTCGTCCCGGGGCCCAGGGCGTTCACCTGGGCCTGGAAGGCCGACCGTTCGTCGTCGTGCAGCAGCGTGAAGGCGTGCGCGCTGGTCCCCGAGGTCGGGATGCCGTAGCGCCGGCCGGCCTCCAGGTTGGACGTGGACGCGAAACCGACCAGGTGGGCGGCGCGGGCCGCCGCCACCGCCGCCTCCTCGTGCGTGCGCCGGGACCCCATCTCGATGCAGGGGCGCTCGCAGGCGGCGGCCACCATGCGGGCCGCGGCCGAGGCGATGGCGCTGTCGTGGTTGAGCACCGACAGGGCGAGGGTCTCCAGCAGCACAGCTTCCGCGAACGGGGCGCGGACGGTGAGGACCGGCGAGCCCGGGAAGTACAGGTCGCCCTCCGCGTAGCCCTCGATGTCGCCGGAGAAGCGGTAGCCGGCCAGCCAGTCGAGCAGCCGCTCGTCGGTCAGTCCCTGGTCGCGCAGGGCGGTGAGCTCGTCCTCGCCGAAGCGGAAGTGCGGGAGGGCCTCCAGCAGGCGCCCGGTGCCGGCCAGGACGCCGTAGCGGCGGCCGAACGGCAGCCGGCGGGCGAAGACCTCGAACACGCACTCCCGGTCGGCGGTGCCGTCGGCGAGGGCCGCGGCCACCATCGTGAGCTCGTAGCGGTCGGTGAAGAGTGCGGGTGCCGGCGGGGGAGTGAGCCCGGTGTCCACAGTCATGATCGACGAAGCGTAGGCGGGGCCGGGGATCAGGGCAGATCGGCGTCCTAAGGTGGACCCGTGGCCGGACCTCTCGCTCCGACTCGGACGCCGGAGACCACGGACGAGGAACTGGGCGACCTCGCCCGTCCGTGGGTGACGATCGTGTGGAACGACCCGGTCAACCTCATGACCTACGTGACCTTCGTGCTGCAGGAGCTGTTCGGCTACGACGAGCCGACGGCCACGACGCTGATGCTGCAGGTGCACCACGAGGGCAAGGCGATCGTCAGCTCCGGCCCGCGCGAGCGGATGGAGCACGACACCAGCCGGCTGCACGCGTACGGGTTGTGGGCCAGCTTCCAGAGGGATTCATGAGCGAGCCCGCGAGCTCACTGACGACAGAGCACCCAGGTGTCACGCGTCCGACGAGCGCAGCGGGGAGGGGTGCGTGAAACCCTTCCGCGCTGCCCGTGGTGGCGACCTCGTCGCACGCCTGGAGGCGGCCGAGGCGGGCATCGTCGGCTTGCTGCTCGACCAGCTCGAGCAGCTGCTGGAGGCCGACGTCGACGACGTGGGCGGCGACCCGGTGATCGCGCGGCTGCTGCCTGACGGGCACCGGGGTGATCCGGAGGCGGCCGCCGACTACCGGGAGCTCACCGAGGCCTCGCTGCGCAGCGGCAAGGCCGACGACCTCGCGACGGTGCGGGCCACGCTGCCCGAGGCCGGGGGAGAGGTCCGTCTGGACGCCGACCAGGCGGCGGCCTGGCTGCGCAGCACCAACGATCTGAGGCTGGCCCTCGGCACCCGCCTGGAGATCAGCGAGGAGACGGAGCCGCCCGAGGAGATCGCCGGCGAGGAGGACCAGCAGCTGGCCGTCTACTACTGGCTCACCGCGTTGCAGGGCTCGCTCGTCGACGCACTGGTCGCCGGGCGGGGCGGCCGAAGCTGAGCACGACCAGCAGCGCCAGGAGCAGGTCGAGGCCGAAGAACACGTAGACCATGCCGTGCAACTGGACGTCGACGACGGCCGCGCCGACGGCGGACACCAGGACCACCGCCGAGAGGGCAAGCAGCAGGAGCAGCACCAGCGCGCGCAGGGCCACCAGCAGCACGTAGGAGACGCGGTCGGCCGGCTCGTCGACGCTGTAACCGGGTCGCTTCAGCCAGCCCCGCGCGCCCAGGACGAGCGCGGGCACGGGGAAGACGAGGACCCCGAGGGCCACCAGAAGCTTCACCAGCACGTACCGGAAGGTATCGGACGAAGGACCCCTGCCCCCCACCCCTCGCAGGCCCTGGGCGGGACCCTGCAGGGGGCGCTGCCCGCGCCCGCCTAGACTGCTGGTGTGCTGCGCATCGACCGCGCGACCTACGACGCCATCGTGGCCCACGCCCGGGAGGACCACCCGGACGAGGCCTGTGGCGTCGTCGCCGGTCCCGAGGGCAGCGACCGCCCTGAGCGCTTCATCCCGATGCTCAACGCCGCACGGTCTCCGACGTTCTACGAGTTCGACTCCGGCGACCTGCTGAAGCTCTACCGCGACATGGACGACCGCGACGAGGTCCCGGTCGTCATCTACCACTCGCACACGGCCACCGAGGCCTATCCGTCGCGCACCGACATCAGCTACGCCTCCGAGCCCGAGGCCCACTACGTGCTGGTCTCCACGCGGCACCACGAGGCGCAGACCGGCGTGGCCGACGACGAGGTCGAGTTCCGCAGCTTCCGCATCGTCGACGGCGAGGTGCGCGAGGAAGAGGTCGAGATCGTCGAGTCCTACCTCTTCGGTCACTCGCCCACGACCGTCGTCTACGACTGACGGGTGATCTGCCCCGCCGTCCGGAATCGGCGGCGGGGAACGGGCGTTGGCCCGTCCAGACGCACGAACGCCGCCGCAGTTCCATGCTGTTGCGCGGCGCCCTGACATCCCAGCTCGCGAGGAGAACCACACGCCATGGCCATCGAGGTCCGGATCCCGACCATCCTGCGCACCCACACCGGCGGCAACAAGACCGTCGAGGGCAGCGGCGCCACGCTGGGCGCGCTCGTCGACGACCTGGACAGCCAGCACCCGGGTCTGAAGAACCGCCTCGTCACCGAGGAGGGCAAGCTGCACCGGTTCGTCAACGTCTACGTCAACGACGAGGACGTCCGCTTCACCGGTGCCCTGGACACCCAGGTCAAGGACGGCGACTCGGTCACGATCCTCCCGGCGGTCGCCGGCGGCTGAACGGCCGTCCACGACCCGCTCCCTGACACGGAAGAGCTCTGATGGCCCGCTTCGCCTCCCTCGTCGACTCCCTCGGCGGCACCCCGCTCGTGGGGCTGCCGAACCTGTCGCCGACCCCCGATGTCCGGCTGTGGGCCAAGCTCGAGGACCACAACCCGACCGGGTCGATCAAGGACCGTGCGGCCATCGCGATGATCGAGGCGGCGGAGAAGGACGGCTCCCTGCAGCCCGGTGCGACGATCCTGGAGCCGACCAGCGGCAACACCGGGATCTCGCTGGCCATGGTCGCCAAGCAGCGCGGCTACAAGCTGGTCTGCGTCATGCCGGAGAACACCTCGGTGGAGCGGCGGCAGCTGCTGGAGATGTTCGGCGCGAGGATCATCTTCTCGCCCGCCGCGGGTGGCTCGAACCAGGCGGTGGCCGTCGCCAAGGGGCTCGCCGCCGAGCACGAGGACTGGGTGATGCTGTACCAGTACGGCAACCCGGCGAACGCGCAGGCGCACTACGACGGCACCGGCCCGGAGATCCTCGCGGACCTGCCGTCGATCACCCACTTCGTCGCCGGGCTCGGGACGACCGGCACCCTCATGGGCGTCTCCCGCTTCCTGCGGGAGAACAAGCCCGAGGTGCAGGTGATCGCCGCCGAGCCCCGCTACGGCGAGCTGGTCTACGGCCTGCGCAACATCGACGAGGGCTTCATCCCCGAGCTCTACGACGCCTCGCTGCTGGACTCCCGCTTCTCCGTCGGTCCCGAGGACGCCATCCACCGCACCCGCCAGCTGGTGGAGCGCGAGGGCATCTTCGCCGGCATCTCGACCGGCGCGATCCTGCACGCCGCGCTCGGCATCGCCGACAAGGAGGTCGCCGCCGGCCGCCACGCCGACATCGTCTTCATCGTCTGCGACGGCGGCTGGAAGTACCTCTCCACCGGGGCCTACTCCGGTTCGCTGGAGGACGCCACCTCCTCGCTGGAGGGCCAGCTCTGGGCGTGAGCCCGGCGGTACGCGGTCTGCAGAGCGTCGGCGCCGGCCGTTAGCCTGACCGGCGATGATGATCGTGGCGGTGGCAGCAGGGGCGCGGAGCGGCGGCGGGCGCTCGGGAGTCGCCGCGTGAAGCTCACCGTCGTCGGCTGCTCGGGCAGCGCGCCGGGGCCGAAGTCGGCGGCGTCCAGTTATCTCGTCGAGCACGACGGCTTCCGGCTGCTGCTCGACCTGGGGAGCGGGGCGTTCGGCGCGCTGCAGGGCGTGGCCGACCCGGACTCGATCGACGCCGTCTACCTGTCCCACCTGCACGCCGACCACTGCCTCGACGTCGCGCCGTTCGTCGTCTGGCACCGGTACTCCGGACGGGCCACGAAGAAGCACGTGCCGCTCTACGCGCCGGTGGCCGCCGAGCGGCGCCTCGCCCTGGCCTACGACGTCGACGGCGACGGGATCACCGACGTCTTCGACTTCGTGCCGGTCGGACCGGGCTCGTTCACGCTGGGCCCGTTCGAGGTGACGCTCGCCCGCACCGCCCATCCCATCGAGTGCTATGCGATCCGGCTGACGGTCGGCGGACGGTCGCTGGTCTACACCGGTGACACCGGCCCGTGCGAGCGTGTCGTGGAACTGGCCCGGGGCGCCGACGTGCTGCTCGCCGAGGCCGCCCACCCGCCCGGCCCCGGCCTGCCGAAGGGCCTGCACCTCACCGGGCGCGAGGCGGGCGAGCACGCCGCCGCGGCCGGGGTCGGCCGGCTGCTGCTCACCCACATCCCCGCCTGGGTCGACGAGATCGGGCAGCTCTTCGCCGCCAGTGCGGTCTTCTCCGAGACCGAGCTGGTCCGCTCGGGCGCCACCTACGACATCTGAGGGGCGACGATGGCCGACGACGAACGGGACGGCGTTCGGCTGACCAGCCTCGACCAGCCCCTGGGTGACGGCCTCGACGTGACCAAGGGCGACCTCGTCGACCACCTCGACGCCTTCTCCGAGCGCATCGTGCCACTGCTCGCCGGCCGTCCGCTCACCATCAAGCGGGTGCGCCCCGGCTCCGCGCCGTTCATGCAGAAGAACGTCTCCAAGGGCGCTCCCGACTGGGTGCGCACCGTGACCGTGTGGTCGGAGGCCGCGCGCCGCGAGGTGCACCAGGTGCTCTGCGACGACCGGCGCACGCTGCTGTGGCTGGCCAACCAGCGGGCGGTCGAGTTCCACGTGCCGAACTTCCGCGTCGGCGAGCACGAGCCCACGGGCCTCGTCCTCGACCTGGACCCGCCCGAGGGGACGGACTTCGACGTGGTGGTGCGGACGGCGCACCTCGTCCGGCAAGCGCTGGAGGACGCCGGACTCGCCGGGGCGGTGAAGACCAGCGGGGCGAAGGGGCTGCACGTCGTGGTTCCCGTCCGGGGCGCGCCCTTCGAGGACGTGGCGGCGGCGACCCGGGCGCTCGCGGCCAGGACCGAGCGGCTGGACCCGGAGCTCGCGACGACGGCGTACATCAAGGAGGACCGGGGCGGGAAGGTCTTCGTCGACTCCACCCGCGCCGGCCAGTCGACGATCGTGGCCGCCTACAGCCCGCGCATCCGGCGCGGGCTGCCGGTGTCGGCGCCGGTGTCCTGGGATTCGGTGGACCAGGCGCGTCCCGGGGCGGTCACGGTCACGACGGCGCGGCGGGTGCTGGGCGACGACGATCCGTGGGCGGCCGCCCTTCCGGCGCCGCAGGAGCTGCCCGCGGACGTGGTCGCGGAGGGGCACACCATCCCGATCGCCCGCGTCCAGGCCATGCACGAGGGCAGGCGCCGGGCCCGGGCGAAGCGGGAGAGCGACGGCGGCTGACCGCCGTCCCCAGGTCCGACCTCGATCCACAGGTCCGCGGCCGACCGGGCGTTCTGTCGGTGCTGCGGCGGACGCTGTGGCGCATGACGAGCGACCCGCAGACCATCGCCTGGCTGGACCAGGAGGACGCCCACCTCGCGCAGACCATCCGGGCCCACCGCTGGGCGGTCCAGTACGTCGGCGAGGGCGAGCAGCCCGGCGAGCCGGCCTTCGGCTACACCATCGGGCTGTTCGGCCTCGGCCACCCGGAGGTGGTCGTCGTCGGGGTGGGGGCCGGGACGGCGCACGCGATGCTCGGCCGGGTCGCGGGCATGGTGGCCGACGGACGCGACCTGGTGGCCGGCGAGCTGCTGACCTGGCCCGACCACGAGGGGCGGCTCGTCGTCGAGCGCCTGCCCAACGCGGGTGAGGTGCTCCTGGCCGCGAACCGGTTCTACGAGCGGCCGGCCGAGTACTCGGTGCCCGCCTACCAGCTCACCTGGGACCACGCCGACGGCATGTTCCCGTGGGACGACGGCTATCCGTGCGGGCCCGAGTGCCAGCCCCGTCCCGGGACGTGGCGGGCGTGAGGATCAGTCCACGTCCCGCCGGTCGTGTCCCATCAGTCGATGCCCAGGTCACGCATCAGCTTGGCGACGTGGCCGGTCGCCTTGACGTTGTAGGAGGCCTGCTCGATACGGCCCTCGGCGTCGACGATGAAGGTCGAGCGGATCACGCCGACGACCTCCTTGCCGTACAGCTTCTTCGGCCCGTATGCGCCGTAGGCCCGGAGCACGGCCTTCTCGGGGTCGGAGACCAGCGTGATGCCGAGCTCCTCCTTCTCCCGGAAGCGCAGCAGCTTCTCCGGCTGGTCGGGGCTGATCCCGATGATGTCCAGGCCGGCCTCGGCCAGGTGGCCCGCGGCCGCGGTGAAGTCGACGGCCTGCGTGGTGCAGCCCGGGGTCAACGCCGCCGGGTAGCAGTACACGATCACGCGGCGACCGCGGTGGTCGGCGAGCGACACCGGCGTGCCGTCGGCGTCGGGAAGGGTGAAGGCCGGTGCCGGGTCGCCGGGGGAGAGGCGGACGGGCGCCGTGCCCGGCCCGCTGTCGGTCTCGCTCATGTCCGGCATCCTGCCGTGTCCGGCCCGTGGGCGGGCACCGGGGGCGGCGGGATCGGGTCAGCCGGCCAGGAAGGAGAACCGGACGTGGCGCGTGTGGTTGTCCACGTTGGTGTCGACCAGGCAGATGCGCTGCCAGGTGCCCAGCTGCATCAGGCCCTCGAGCACGGGAACGGTGGCGTGCGGCGGAACGAACGCCGGGAGGACGTGGTCGCGGCCGTGGCCGGCGCTGCCGTGCCGGTGCCGCCAGCGGTCGTCGCGGGGGAGGAGCTCGTCGAGCTGGGCCAGCAGGTCGTCGTCACTGCCCGCGCCGGTCTCCAGGATGGCGATGCCGGCGGTCGCGTGCGGGGCGAACACCTGCAGCAGCCCGTCGGTCTCCTCCTTCACGAAGCCGGCGCACTCGTCGGTCAGGTCCACCACCACGGGGGCGCCGCCGGTCCGGACCGCACGCAGCTCCGATCGCATGCGGTCGATCTTGGCCGTGCCTGCCGACGCGTGCACGCCGGCAGGCCGCGATCACGGGCCATCTACTCTCGGTTCCCGTGACTCGCCCCGACGGCCGAAGCGCCGACCAGCTCCGCCCGGTGACCATCACCCGCAACTGGCTCGACCACGCGGAAGGCTCCGTGCTCGTCGAGTTCGGCCGGACGCGGGTGCTCTGTGCGGCCAGCGTCACCGAGGGCGTGCCCCGCTGGCGGAAGGGCTCCGGGCTGGGCTGGGTGACCGCCGAGTACTCGATGCTGCCGCGCGCGACCCACACTCGCAGCGACCGGGAGTCGGTCAAGGGGCGCATCGGCGGGCGGACCCACGAGATCAGCCGGCTCATCGGCCGTTCGCTGCGCGCCTCCATCGACCTCGCCGCGCTGGGTGAGAACAGCATCGCCATCGACTGCGACGTCCTCCAGGCCGACGGAGGCACCCGCACCGCGGCGATCACCGGCGCCTACGTCGCACTGGCCGACGCCGTCTCGTGGCTCGGGGAGCGGAAGAAGCTGGCCCGCCCGACGGCGATCGTGCAGTCGGTGGCGGCCGTGAGCGTCGGCGTCATCGACGGCGAGCCTCGACTGGACCTCGCCTACGAGGAGGACGTGACGGCCGGCACCGACATGAACGTCGTCTGCACCGGCGACGGCAACTTCGTGGAGGTGCAGGGCACCGCCGAGGGGGCCGTCTTCGACCGCAGGACGCTCGACGCGCTGCTCGACCTCGCCGTCGCGGGGTGCGGCGAGCTGACCCGGCTGCAGGCCGACGCCTTGTCCTCACCTGCGGCGCATCGATGAGCAGCGCTCGCGCGACCACCCGGCTGCTCCTGGCCACCCGGAACGCGGGCAAGCTGGCCGAGCTGCAGCGGCTGCTGGAGGACGCCGTCCCCGGCGTGGAGGTGATCGGCCTCCGGGACGTCCCGGAGTACCCGGAGGCGCCCGAGACCGGGGCGACCTTCGAGGAGAACGCCCTGCTCAAGGCCCGTGAGGCCGTGCGTCACACCGGGCTGCCCGCCGTCGCCGACGATTCCGGGCTGACCGTCGACGCGCTCAACGGGATGCCGGGCGTGCTCTCGGCGCGCTGGTCGGGCCGGCACGGCGACGACGACGCGAACACGGCCCTGCTGCTGGGGCAGGTCGCCGACGTGCCCGACGAGAGGCGGGGCGCGGCGTTCGTCTGCGCGGCCGCGCTGGTCACCCCCGACGGTGCGGAGCAGGTCATCGAACGGCAGTGGCGCGGCCGGCTGATCCGTGAGAAGCGCGGCAGCAACGGCTTCGGCTACGACCCCGTCTTCGTGCCCGAAGGGCTCGACGTCACCTCCGCGGAGCTGTCCCCCGGGGAGAAGGACGCGCGCAGCCACCGCGGGCAGGCCTTCGCCGCCCTGGTGCCGGTGCTCGCCGGGGTGCTCGCGCGGCGCTGAGTCAGGTTCGCCGCGCTGGATCTCAGTGGCGGGTGGGCCGGAAGCCCAGCCACGACAGCGAGTCGGCCTCGTCGCGCTTCGGGTCGTGCAGGTCGCGGCTCCACTCGGGCTCGGCGTGCCGGCCGGTACGCAGCAGACCCTCCGGGGTGGCGATCCGCATCGTGCCGGGCACCTCGGGGGCGCTGTGGCGGCCGGAGCGGGGGACGTCCTGGGCGGGAGGCGCGTTCACGACGGCGGCGCGAGCGATCGCCGCGGGCAGCCACGAGGCCGAGGAGGGGCGGGTGGTCATGGTCAGGTGTTCGGACCGGCCGGCGCCCGTCCTGAGGACCGCTGCCCCCTCCCACCCCGGACGGGTGAGGACGAGGCGGTCAGGCCGTGGCGCGACCCGCGTACATGTGACCGGCCGCCTTCGGTGCCGCCTTCTCGTACCAGGTGGTGCGTGCGGTGACGGTCAGCGGGGAGGCGGCGAGCAACGCGTCGACGTCGTTGTCCAGGAGGCATCCGGAGACAACCCTGCTGACCCCGTTGACGCGGCGCTGCCAGCGGACGACGCCCGCATCGGGGGCCAGACCGTGCTCGACGAAGTGCAGGCTCCCGCCCGGCTTGAGGACGCGCGCCACCTCCGCGAGCGCGGCGCCGGCATCCGGGATGCCGCAGAGGACCCAGGTGCAGAGCGCGGCGTCGAAGCGGTCGTCGGGGAGGTCGAGGAACTGCGCGTCGTCGCCGGCGACGACGACCGGAACTGCTGATGCGTCCCGGCGTTCCTGCGACAGGCGCAGCGCCGTCGTCGACGGCTCCACCGCCCACACGCCGGTCACCGCGGCCGGCAGGTGCGGCTGGTTCAGCCCTGCGCCGTAGCCGATCTCCAGGACGTCGCCGGTGAGCCCGGCGCACACCCGGGCCCGCACCTCGCCGGTGATGCGGTCGTCCAGCGCGTAGGCGTGCAGCCGGGGCCGCAGGTGGTTGCCGTAGAGGCCCATCGCCGGAGCATGCCCCGCGGCGCCGCGCGACGGAAGCCGTGGTCCGTCAGGCGGTTGACGCCGGGCGCGGCCGTCGGCACGGTGGGCGTCCGTGCTGGAGGCGGCGGTCGGAGGTGGCTCGTGCCCGTGCTGGAACCGACGGAAGGCCGGCGGCTGACCGCGCTGGGCTCGACGTACACGACGAAGGCCGACGGGGCGGCGACCGGCGGCGCGTACTGGCTGGTCGAGGAGGAGTTCTGGGGCGACAGCACGCCCCTGCACACCCACACCGGCGCGGAGGAGGCCTTCTACGTGGTCTCCGGGCGGGCGGGGGTGTGGATGGACGGCGCGGAGACCGAGGCGGGGCCGGGTGCGTTCCTCCTCGTGCCGCGGGGCACGCCGCATGCGCTGCGGCGGCTCGGGGACGACGCGGTGCGGATGCTGACCGTCGTCTCGCCCGCGGGGATGGAGCACTTCTTCGAGGCCGTCGTGCGAGCGGGGGAGGAGGAGCTGCTGGCCGACCCTGAGCGGCTCGTCGCGCTGGCGGCAGAGCACGGCACCGAGATCGTGGGCGACTACCCGGGCTGACCGGTCAGGCGTGCGCTCGCCGCTCCCCGGGCACAGAGCGCCGGTGCTCATCTACGTGGACGAGGTCAGGGCGCTGCGTTTCGACGACGGGTCGCCGGTGACCGCCGCCTCCGGCATCGCGCCGCTGGGCGCGGGCTGGCTCGTGGCGCAGGACGACGCCACCGTCGCTGCCTGGCTGCACGAGGATTCGGTGACACCGGTGCGGGTGCTGCCGCCCGTGGCGGGCCTCGACCGGTTCACCGAGGCCGCCGGCACCAAGCGCCTCAAGCCCGACCTCGAGGTGGCCTGCCCCGCCGAGGTCGACGGCGAGCCCGCCGTCCTCCTGCTCGGGTCTGGTTCGACGGATCGACGGATGCGTGGCGCCCTCGTGCGACTCGTCGACGGGCAGCCGCAGGTCCAGGTGACCGGTCTCGGTCCGCTGTACGCACACGTCGCCGCCCGGCTCGGCCTGCCGATGGACCAGCTGAACCTCGAGGGGGCGAGCCGGCACGGCGACCTGGTGCGCTGGTTCAACCGCGGCAACCTCGCCGCAGGCGTCTCCTCCGCCAGCGTGGACGTGCCGCTGCAGGAGCTCGTTCCCGTGGTCCTCGGACGCACCGATGCGGCGTCGGTCTCCGTCGGGTCGCCGCGCGTCTACGACCTGGGTGAGGTCGACGGCGTCGGGCTGGCGGTCACCGACGCGGTCACGCTGCCCGACGGCCGGGTGCTCCTGAGCGCGGCGGCGGAGGACAGCCCCAACGCGGTCGACGACGGGCCGGTCGTCGCGACGGCGCTCGCGCTGGTGGACGGCGAGGAGGTGCTGGCCGTCGCGCCGATCCCCGAGGTGGACGGCCACGTGCACAAGGTCGAGGGGCTGGCGCTCCGCGAGGTCCGCGACGGACACGTGCACCTGCTGGCCGTCGTGGACGACGACGATCCGGACACGCCGTCGGCCGCGATCGACCTGCGCGTCGAGCTTCCTAGGTCGTTCCCCCGATAGGGGGAGGTCTGCCTCGGCGCCGTTGCAGGTGCGGCGTCCTCCCGCCGATGTCCCGGGTGCGCGGCCGCATCGGGCGACCCGCCGGACACGAGGACGCCAGCCCCTATGACGAGCCAGCCGACCGCTGTCCCCGCTTCGAGGGAGCGGCGGACCGCGGATAGCGCGGGACGGAGGCTGCGGCTCTCGGCTCACACGGCCTCGGCCGGCCTCGTCGCCGTCCTGCTGGTGCTCACCGTCTTCTCGGTGGGTGCGGCGATCACCAACGCCGCTGCCGCGACCGAGGCAGAGCTCAGCGTCGAGGTCTCGGAGCTGGCGGATGCGGCCGAGCAGTCCTTGGCGATGCAGGAGGAACTCGTCGACGACCTCGTCGTCGAGGACGACGCCGGGACACGAGCCGCGTACCAGGCGGCCGCCGGGGCCACCCGTGAAGCGCTCCGGGGGATCGGCACCGCGCACGGCGAGGATCTGCAGCAGCTGGAGCGCTGGCTGGGGTTGCAGGCCCGGTACGAGGCGACGGTCGCGGAACTTCTCGACGTGGCTCGCACCGACCCGACCGTTGCAGAGGAGTTCGAGGAGGAGCACGTCGAGGTGCACTTCGACGCCGTCGAAGAGGTCGTCCAGGCCGAGGTGTGGGAGCACCGTAGTGCCGCCGACGAAGCGCTGGCCGACCTGCGCGGCGCCCACCAGGTGCTGCTGTGGGTGACGCCGGCCGTGTTCGGTGTCGGCCTGGCGCTGGTCGCCTGGTGCACCACCGTCCTGCATCGCAGTCGCCGCGAAACGGCCGCGCGGGCCGAGGAGAACCGGCAGCAGGCCCTGCACGACGCCCTCACCGGACTGCCGAACCGCACGCTGCTGCGCCAGCGTGCAGCAGCAGCGCTGGACGCGGCAGCCGCGGGCCCGGGAACCGTGGCCCTCATGCTGATCGACCTCGACCGGTTCAAGGAGATCAACGACACGCTGGGGCACGCGTACGGCGACGTCGTGCTGCAGGTCGTCGGCGAGCGGCTGCTGGGTGCGGTGCGGGCCACGGACACCGTGGCCCGGCTGGGGGGCGACGAGTTCGCCATCCTGCTGCCGAACGTGCATGGGGCGGACGCCGCTCTCGAGCTGGCAGCCCGGGCGCAGGCCGCGATGGAGGCTCCCATAGAGGCCGAGGGCGCCACCCTGGACGTCGACGCCAGCATCGGCATCGCGCTCTCGGGGGTGGACGGGGGCGACGTGGAGTCGCTGCTGCGCAATGCCGACATCGCCATGTACTCCGCCAAGGACCGTGGTGTCGGCGTGTGCGTCTTCGACACGGGGCTGGACGACCACAGCCCGGAACGTCTCGGCCTGCTCGGTGAGCTGCGCCGGGCCATCGACTCCGGTGAGCTGGTGCTGCACTACCAGCCCAAGATGGCGATGGTCAGCGAGGAGGTCTGCGGCGTCGAGGCCCTCGTGCGCTGGCAGCATCCCGAGCGCGGGATCATCCCGCCGGCGCTGTTCATCCCGCTCGCGGAGCGCACGCCGCTGATCCACCCGCTGACCCGGTACGTCATCGACACCGCGCTGGCCCAGTGCGCGCGCTGGCAGGCGGAGGGTCGAACGCTGCAGGTGGCCGTCAACGTCTCCGCACGCAACCTGCTCGACGACGGCTTCGTCGACGACGTGCTGGAACTGCTCGTCCGCCGCGGAGTGCCGGCCGCCTGCCTGGAACTGGAGGTCACCGAGAGCGCGATCATGGCCGACCCCGCCCGGGCGCAGCAGATCCTCGGCCGGCTCGCCGACGCCGGCATCACGCTGTCGATCGACGACTTCGGTGCCGGCTACACGTCGCTGGCGCACCTCAAGGACCTGCCGATCCACCAGCTGAAGATCGACCGCTCGTTCGTCGCCTCCATGACCACCGACCGCAGCGACGCGCTGATCGTCCGCGCGGTCGTGGAGCTCGGGCACAACCTCGGCCTGACGACGGTGGCGGAGGGGGTCGAGGACGAGGCCACCTGGCAGCGGCTCCGGGCGGCCGGTTGCGATCTCGCGCAGGGATACCACCTGGCCCGACCGATGCCGGCGTCGGAGCTGGAGGGCTGGTACGACGCCACCCGGGGAGTCCTCCGCAGCTGACGGCACCCGGCCGTCTCGGTGCGGGAGGGGGGAGTCGAACCCCCACGCCCGAAGGCACCAGATCCTAAGTCTGGCGTGGCTGCCGTTACACCACTCCCGCTCAGCGCAGGAGTCTAGAAGTACCCCACGCGGGTGTCGCTGCCGTTCCCGGGCGAGCTGGACCGATGAACGTCTGGCAGGCTGTCGCCGTGCCTCGCGACCCACGACAGATCCAGCTGGAGATCGACGCCGCCCGCGAGTCGCTGGCCGCCACCCTGGACCAGCTGACCTACCGGACCAGCCCGACGCGCATCAAGGCCAAGGGCAGGCTCGCCGTCCAGCGCTTCCTGCAGACGCCCGCCGGCCAGGCCACGGTCGCCGCCGTCGGGCTGCTGGTCACCGTCGTCGTCGTCCAGAAGATCCGGCACCGCAACGACTGATCCGGTGCCCCGGCGCCGCGATCCCGTCGGTCCCGGCCAGGAGTCGGTCTGGGACTACCCCCGCCCGCCGTCGGCGGACCGAATCCCGAAGCGGGTCGTCGTCGAGATCGGTGGCCGCGTGGTCGCCGACACCGTGCGCGCGGTCCGCGTCTGCGAGACCAGCCACCCGCCGGTCTACTACGTCCCCCGCGACGACGTCGCCGACGGCGTGCTCGAGCAGGCCTCGGGCAGTTCGTGGTGCGAGTGGAAGGGCGCGGCGACCTACTGGGACGCCGTCGTCGACGGGCGCCGCTTCCCGGCGGTCGGCTGGTCCTACGAGGACCCCACCCGCGGCTTCGAGCACCTGCGGGGTGCGGTCGCCTTCTATCCCGGCCGGGTCGGCCGGGCGACCCTCGACGGCGAGCACGTCCGCCCGCAGGCCGGTGGCTTCTACGGCGGCTGGATCACCGACGAGGTCGTCGGGCCCTTCAAGGGCGAGCCCGGCACCCTCGGCTGGTAGGCCGTTGACGCACCGAGCGCCCCCTCCGCCATGCGGAAGGGGCGCCCGCCAGGGCCACTCGGTCAGGCGGTGCGGATCAGGGGCATGACCACGGTGTCGAGGACCTCGTCGGCGAAGGCCGTGTCCACGGGTAGCCCGGTCAGGAGCCACCGCTGCACCATCAGGGCACTCGTCGTCTCGGCGATCACCGAGTTCGCCAGGCCCGGCCGGATCTCCCCGCGCGCCTCGGCGCGCGCCCACAGGTCCTCGAACGCCTTCCGCCACACCGCGAGCGGGCCCTCCTGGAAGGCCTGTGCGAGCGCCGGCTGGTGCGGGATCGTGGACAGCAGCGACAGCGTGGCCGCGCCCGACGGGCCGTCGATCATCGCCACCATCTTGTGCATCATCGCGCGCAGATCGCCCTCGAGGGAGCCGGTGTCGACCGCAGCGGCCTCGATGCGGTTGAGGTCGGAGATGGTGTCCACGACCAGGTCCTGCTTGGTCCGCCAGCGGCGGTAGATCGTCGCCTTGCCGACCCCGGCCTCCGATGCGACGGCGTCCATGGTGAGGGAGCCGTAGCCCACGTCCGCGAGCAGCCGCAGGATGGCGGCGCGGATGACTCCGTCGCGACTGGGGTCGCGGGGGCGGCCACCACGGCTCGGGCGGACGACGTCGGCTGTCGGAACGGCGATCATGCGGCTGACCTTAGACAATAAAGCTGGCAACGTTCCAGAACTTCGCTGTCACTTGACTGGCAATCACCTGGACGGGCCGGACGACCGCCGCGCGCCTGCCCGGTCGGGAACGCACCGTGAGTCATCCTGCGTTCGTGGGAACCATCTGCGGCGGTGTCTGTGGATGTCGCCAGAACTGGGAGGTGCCGGGGCCCGCGACCCGCGCCCTGCTGGCGACCTCCATCGGCCACGTGCTGCCGACCGTCTCACGCCTGGCCAAGGCGATGGGCATGACCGTCCACCCGTCGCCGCAGCTCGTCGACATCCGCGACGACCGCGGTGGGCGGCGCCTGGACATGCTCTTCCAGCGGCTCGCCCGCGAGCTCACCGCCGCCGAAACCGAGGCGGTTCGGGTGGTCACCGATCCGCCGGCCGACGGCGCCCCGCTCACCGCCCGGCTGCTCACGGCACCGACCCTGGCCGTGGAGCTGGCTCGCCGCGGCGTGACCGTCGAGGTGGGAGTGCTGGCCGAGGCGGAGTTGTGGTCGGTCTACCAGCCGATCGTCTCCCTCGCCGACCGCTCCGTCGTCGCCCACGAGGCGCTGCTGCGCGGCGTCGTCGACGGCCGCGAGGTCGGCGGCGGTGACCTCTTCTTCGTCGCCGAGCAGGCGGGCTGGCTGCACCGACTCGACCGGATCGGCCGGGAGTCGGCGATCGCCGGAGCCGTGCCCTGGCTCGGGGACGACGACCTGTTCGTCAACTTCAACCCGACCTCCATCTACCGGCCGCAGGTCTGCCTGGTCGGCACCGAGCGCGTCGTCCACGACACCGGGATCGCGCCGGAGCAGCTGGTCTTCGAGGTCGTGGAGTCCCACGCCATCGCCGACCGGGGCCACCTCGTCTCGATCCTCGACCACTACCGGTCGCTGGGCTGGCGGGTCGCCCTGGACGACGTCGGCGCCGGCTGGTCGAGCCTGTCACTGCTGGCCGCCGTCCGGCCCGACGTGGTGAAGCTCGACAAGCGGCTGGTGCAGGAACTGCCCGACGACGGAGCGCGCACGGTCCTGAAGGCCGTGACCGAGCTGGCCCACCAGCTGGGGGCCGTGGTCGTGGCCGAGGGGATCGAGACCGAGCGGCTGGCCGAGGAGGTCACCGCCCTCGGTGCAGACCTGGGTCAGGGCTGGCTGTTCGGCCGGCCGGTGCGGCCCGACCCGCCGGTGGAGGAGCTCGAGGGGCGCTGGCAGCCGGTCACCCCCGCGCGGCGGTGAGGGGTAGCCGCCGCGATCCGGCTGACCGGCGGCGTCAGGGGCAACCGGTGTTCCAGCCGGTCAGGGCGGGCCAGGAGTGCTCGGTGCCGAGGACGCCGTAACGCCCGGTGGCCAGGGGGAACAGCGCGCCGGCCTCGGGTGCCAACCCCAGCCAGCGGGCGGTGAGGATCCGCAGCACGTGCCCGTGCGCGACCAGGACCACGTCTCCGTCGTCGAGCAACGGCCGTACCCGGGCGAGCACCCGGTCGACCCGCTCGGCCACCTGTGCGAGATCCTCCCCGAGGGTCTCCCCGGGCACCGTGCCGTCGGCCCACAGCGACCAGGGGCGACCGAGCTCCGCGCTGATCTCCTTCGTCGTCCGCCCCTCGTAGCCGCCGTAGTCGACCTCGACCAGATCCGGTTCGGTGCGGGTGTCGACCGAGCCGTCGAGCAGCCCGGCCAGCTCGGCGGTGCGCCGGGCCCTGGCGAGCGGGCTCACGAAGGCGTGCGTGAGCTGCCGGTCGGCCAGCACCGGGCGCAGCCGCCGGCCGTCGTCCTCGCCGTCGGGGAGCAGGGGCGGGTCGCTCATCCCGGTGTGCTGCCCGTTCCGGCTCCACTCCGTCGCCCCGTGCCGGACGACCACCACCTCGCCCATGGGGCCTCCTCGATCGATCGTGGCGCCGGTCACATCGCGGGACGACGGGAAGAGCATCACCGGCTGCTGCGCTGGCCGAAGGAGACCCCCGAGCGCATCCGCCCGGGGCCGCCCCCATCCCAGGAGGACCCATGACCACGGTCGCGCCCGCTGACACCTTCTCCATCGGCGGGAACCTCCCTGTCCACCGCCTCGGCTACGGCGCCATGCAGCTGCCCGGCCCGGGCGTCTGGGGCGAGCCGGCCGACCGGGCCGCCGCGGTCCGGGTCGTGCAGGCCGCCGTCGAGCAGGGCGTGGACTTCATCGACACCGCCGACTCCTACGGCCCCGAGGTCAGCGAGCAGATCATCGCCGAGGCGCTGCATCCCTATCCGGAGCAGCTCGTCATCGCGACCAAGGCCGGTCTGACCCGTCAGGGCCCCGGCATCTGGACCGCCGTCGGCCGGCCGGCGTACCTGAAGCAGCAGGTGGAGCTGTCGCTGCGGCACCTCCGGCTGGAGCGGATCGACCTGATCCAGCTGCACCGCATCGACCCCGAGGTCCCGCTGGCCGACCAGCTCGGCGCCTTCAAGGAGCTGCAGGAGCAGGGCAAGGTGCGCCACATCGGCCTCTCCGAGGTCTCGGTCGAGGAACTGCAGGCCGCCCGCGAGATCGTCGACATCGTCAGCGTCCAGAACCTCTACAACCTGATCAATCGGCAGAGCCAGGACGTCCTCGACCACGCCACCGCCGAGGGCATCGCCTTCATCCCGTGGTTCCCGATCGCCACCGGCGACCTCGCCGCACCCGCCAGCCCGGTCGCCGACATCGCCCGTGAACTGGATGCGACGCCGTCGCAGGTGGCGCTGGCCTGGCTGCTGCAGAAGTCGCCGGTCGTGCTGCCGATCCCGGGCACCAAGTCCGTGGACCACCTCACCGAGAACCTCGGTGCGGCGCGGCTGACCCTCTCCGACGAGGACATGGCACGGCTGGACGCCCTCGCCTGACCCTCAGCGGTGACCGGCGGCCACCAGGCCGTCGGCCACGGCCACGGGCTCCCGGAGGGGCGTGCGCCCGGTCGAGGTGACGCGCCTGGCCGGTGCGGTCGGGAGGCCGTCGAGCTGGAGATCCCCGGCCAGGTTCGCCATGCCGATCAGCCGGCGGGTCTCCCGCTGTGCACCCACGATCCGGCAGGCCCGGCCGGCCACGGTCAGCTCCCGGGTGAACCTGGCCAGCGCGTGCAGGCCGGAGCAGTCCCAGAAGCGCGCGCTGCCCAGGTCCACCACGACCTGCCGCGTGCCCAGGCTCCCGGCCTGGGTGAGGACGTCGGCCACGAACGGTGCCGTCGACAGGTCGGCGTCCCCGGTGAGCCGGACGACGACCTGGTCCGGTGCCGGGACGAGCGTGGCGTTGAGCAGGGGCACACATGCCTCCGACGACTGGGACGCGTCGGCCACCCGGACGACGGTGGCCAGTTCCGAGGCTAGGTCGTCTCCCTCTCTTCCACAACGGAGAGCGACCGTTCGATTGCAAGAAGTTTGTGTTGCGGGCGGCGCGCCGTCGATGGACCCCGGCCGCTCACCGCGACGGCGCAGGCGTCACCATGGCCGCGTGGACGCTGAAGACTTCCGCCAGATCCGGGACGCCGTGCGCCAGCTGGTCCGCGACTCCGTCGTGCCCCGCGAGGAGCAGATCGAGGACGAGGACCGCATCCCCGACGACCTCCGGGCGCAGGCGGCCGACATGGGGCTGTTCGGCTACGCGCTCCCCGAGGAGCACGGCGGCCTGGGCGTGACCATGACCGAGGACGTCCAGCTCGCTTTCGAGTTCGGCTACACCACCCCGGCGTTCCGGTCGCTGTTCGGTACCAACAACGGCATCGCCGGGCAGGTCATCGCCAAGTTCGGCACCGACGAGCAGAAGAAGAAGTACCTGCCGCGGCTGGCCGACGGTTCCATGATCGGCTCCTTCGCCCTCACCGAGGCCGAGGCCGGCTCCGATCCGGCCGGCCTGCGGACGACGGCCCGCCGCGACGGCGAGGAATGGGTGATCAACGGCAGCAAGCGCTACATCACCAACGCGCCGATCGCCGACCTGTTCGTCGTCTTCGCCCGCAGCAATCCCGACGAGCGGGGTGGCCGCGGCATCTCCAGCTTCGTCGTCGAGACCACGACGCCCGGCGTCAGCGTCGGCCCCAAGGACAAGAAGATGGGGCAGTCGGGCGCCTGGACGGCCGAGGTGTTCTTCGACGACGTCCGCGTGCCCGCCGACGCGCTCATCGGCGAGGAGGGCCGGGGGTACGCGAA
Source organism: Blastococcus colisei (assembly GCF_006717095.1). Lineage (NCBI taxonomy): Bacteria > Bacillati > Actinomycetota > Actinomycetes > Geodermatophilales > Geodermatophilaceae > Blastococcus > Blastococcus colisei. The sequence continues at coordinate 3,855,331 of NZ_VFQE01000001.1, read as the reverse complement.
GGCGCTCACGGTGCTCTCCCGCGGCCGCCTGCACATCGCCGCCCTGTGCGTGGGCATGGCGCAGCGGGTGCTCGACGAGTCGGTCGCCTACGCCGCGACCGCCAAGCAGGGCGGCGCCCCCATCGGCCGGTTCCAGCTGGTCCAGGGACTGATCGCGGACATGCACGCCGAGCTGCTCGCCGGCCGGAGCCTCGTGCGCGAGGTCGCTGCCCGGTACGACAGCGGCGAGGACATGTCGATCGGCCCGTCGTCGGCCAAGCTCTTCTGCACCGAGATGGTCGGCCGGGCGACCGACGCGGCGGTGCAGGTGCACGGTGGCATGGGATACCTGCGGACGACGCCGGTGGAGCGGTTCTACCGCGACGCACGGCTGTTCCGGCTCTACGAGGGCACCAGCGAGGTGCAGCGGGTGATCATCGGCAGCGGCCTGCTGCGCGAGGCCGGCATGGCCCGTGGCTGACCCGGCGCCCGGGTTCGTCGCGGCGCCCTAGTGCCGTGTCAGGCAAGGTTCGCCCCGGTGGGGCGGTGCCTGATCCTCGCGGCGGGTGCCGGCGAGCGACTCCCCGGAACCGGGACCGGTTCCGGGGCGGGCCACGGCGGGCCAGATGGACCCGCCGCCGCGTCCCACCGGATCGGTGGAGATCGGCCGGCCGGGGGCCGGCTGATCAGTCCGCGGCGGGGATCACGCCGGGACCGGCCGGCACCGGGCAGGTGCCGGCCGGCTCGACGGTGCGTGGTCACCGGCGACGAACCGCCGACGACAGGTCCACCACCGGTGCCGCCACCGGCGACGGCGGTGGTGCGGGTGGCGATGTTGGCGGCACCGACCAGATCGCGGTGCCCGGTGAACCGGCAGTGCCGGCAGTCAAAGACCCGCCCCCGCGGCTTGGCCACGCGGGCGGCGCAGGACGGGCAGGTGGAGGAGGAGGTGCCCCGCTCGTCGACCAGCTCGACGGCGATGCCGGCCTGTGCGGCCTTGTCGGCCAGCGCCCGCAGCAGGTCACCGACGGCCCAGTCGCGGACGGCCTTGTTCTGCCGCCGCCCGGCGTCGCGGGCCAGCACGCCGCGCGGATCGCCCACGGCCAGGGTGCCGACCCGCTGCCCGACGGCCCAGGACACGACCGCCTTGGCGGCTTCGTGCCGGGCCTGACCGAGTCGCCGGCGGTGCCGGCCCTCCAGCACGCGGCTGCGCCGGCGGAACTGCTTCCACCGCCGGGAGCCGCGCTGCCCTCGGGCCGGGGCGCGTCGGGCGGCGGCGCGGGCGCGGGCCTTGGCCTCGGCCAGGTGCAGCCGGTGCTCGGCCCGCAGCGCCCGCCCCGACACCAGCAGCGCCGCATCCGGCCCCTCGCCGCCGCCGGGAGCGAGGACGGCGTAGGGATGGATGATGCCCAGATCCACGCCCGCGACCCGGTCCGGATCCGGGCCCGCCCCCGCCGGGTAGACCGCGACCGGGACCTCGGCGGTGACCTCCAGGCACAGCCGCCGCCCAGCACACGTCAGCCGCACCGAGCGCACCTGTTCCGCGGGGTACGGGAGCGGGCGGGCCAGCCGCACCCACAACGGCGGGCGGCCCCGGGCCACCGGCAGCCGCACCCGCCCGCCGGTCACGGTGAAGGTGCCGGCGTAGAAGCGGACCGGCACCAGCCCCCGCCGCCGCCGCGGAAACCGCGCCGTCTCGTCGCCGGCCCGGCGGCGTCGGGCGGCGCTCATCCACGCATCCGAGTAGGCGCGCAGCACCGACCGGGCGCCCACGGTGGACAGTTCACCGAAGGCGCCCTCCCCGGCGGCGGCCAGCTCCCGGCACAGCTCCTGATAGCCCACGATCGGCCGGTCACCACGCTGCCGGCGCCAGCGGTTGAGCAGCAGCACCGCCGCCCACACATCCCCACCCGACCGCAGCAGCCCGAACAGCCGCCGCCGCTGACCGACCGTCACCCGCAGCGCCACCCGCGCCGTCCGGTACACCACCGGTGGCGCGGACGACTCCCGACGACGAGGCACACCCGCACCATGCCCCACACCACCGACACAACGACGACGGCACCGACGAGGCGAACGTTGCCGGCCGCGGTACTAGCCTTCGCGCGGGTCGGGGGCGTTGGCCGGGTCGCCGGACGGATCGAGGGAAGGCCCGCCCGCAGGGCGCAGGAGCGGGCCCGGCGCACCTTTGCCGCGTCCCAGGGCGGCGACGAACTGCGCCAGCACCTCGTCGCTGCGGTGCACCGGCGTCCACCCCAGCAGCCTCCGCGCCCGGGAGGTGTCGAGGGCGGGCACACCGGTGCCGATGTCGAGCCACCCCGGCTCGGTCGGGACGACGTGTGCCGCGAAGGCAGCGCTCAGTGCGGTCCGCAGCGCGACGGCGGGGACCGGGATGCGCACGGTGCCGAGCGCGCGGGCGATGGCGTCGGAGTCCAGCAGGGGCTCGGCGCCCAGGTTGAACGGGCCGGGGGCGCGGTGGTCCAGCATCCGCTCGAGGGCATCGGCGACGTCGTCGGCGTGGATGAAGGAGACCGCCACCTTCGGCAGCGGGAGGGGAAGCAGCTTGGCCACGGCGCCGGGCAGCAGGCGGGCGGCGCCGAACACCAGCGGCCCGAGGAAGTAGCGGCCGATCTCGCTGCTCGCCTCGGGCTGGAGGACCAGCGTGGGGCGGGCGACGGTGAGCGTGGTGCCCGGGTGCCGCGACAGCACCTCCCGGACCACCCGTTCGGCCTCGGACTTGTCCCGGCTGTACTGAGCGCTCGGGATCCCGGTCGTCGGCCAGTCCTCGGTGACCTTCTGCCCGACGGCGCCGGCGGCGTAGGCGCCGATCGAGGACATGTGCACGAACTGCCGCACCCCGGCTGCCGCCGCGGCCCGCACCACCCGGCGGGTGCCCTCGACGTTGACCTGGCGGAGGTCGTCGGGACGGCGTCCGGGCTGCAACGCCCAGGCGAGGTGGACGACGGCGTCGACACCGTCCAGGAACTCCGCGAGGACCTCCTCGCTGGCGGCCTCGCCCAGGTCGGCGAGGTGCCAGCGCACCTCGCTGTACGGCTCGGTGTCCGGTGGCTGCCGCCGCGCGAGACCGCGGACCTCGGCGATCCCCGACCGCGGCGACGTCAGCCGGCGCAGGAGCGCGGTGCCCACGTTCCCGGTGGCGCCGGTGACCGCGACCGTCATGCCCTGGAGATGATCGGGGGAGAGCTCAGCCATGGTCTGCCGCTACCCGACGCGTCCTGCGCCAACCGGGGCCGCAGGTCTCAGCGGAGTGAAGCCCGCGCACGGGAACGCCAGCGGGCTGGTCACCCGGCGATCCTGCCGCTCAGTCCGGTCCCAGGCGAGCGGTGTCGGCCGGCCCCGCCGGTGTGTCCTTCAGCTCGACGAAGAGCACGTGGGTCGGGGTGTCGCCGATGTTCTCCCCGCTGTGCACCTGCGCCGGCAACCAACCGGTCAGGCCCGCCGGCATCTCCACGTCGCGGTGGGCGTCCCCCGAGCGCAACCGCCGCCGGAATGCACTCAGCGTGTGCATGACGCTGTCCGGGTGCTGGTGCGGGGTCGTGGAATCGCCGGGTCGGTCGGTGTACTCCAGGACGCGCACCCGGTCGTTCTCGTAGACCACCGTGTAGCGCTCGGGGTTGCTCTGCACCGGGTCCAGGCTCATGGCCGTCACTGTTCTCCGGCGACGGCGCCGTGACCAGGCTCCGCGACGCCGCTCAGGCCGACCGGGCGGGGGCCCCGACGACGTCGTCCAGGGCCTGGCCGCGCCGCTCGGGCAGCCACCGGGTGGCGATGCCGCCCAGGACGAAGAACGCCGCGAACGTGCCGAAGACCAGGCCGGTGCCACCCGCATCCAGCAGCGGCGGCACGCACAGCGGTGCGGCGATGGACGCCAGCCGGCCGAACCCTGCCGCCGCGCCGGCTCCGGTCGCCCGGAGGACCGTCGGGTAGACCTCCGGCGTCACCGCGTAGAGCGCGCCCCAGGCGCCGAGGTTGAAGAAGGACAGGACCATGCCGGTGAGCAGGACCGCGGTCTCGCCGTCGGCCGCCGCGAACAGGCCGGCGCCCAGGGCGGAGCCGGCGAGGAAGGTCGCGAGCGTGGCGCGCCGTCCCCACACCTCGATCAGGTACGCGGCCACCGCGTACCCGGGCAGCTGGGCCAGCGTGATGACCAGGGTGTAGCCGAACGACCGGACCAGCGAGAAGCCGTTCGCCACGAGCAGGGTCGGCAGCCAGATGAAGGCCCCGTAGTAGGCGAAGTTGATGCTGAACCAGACGACCCACAGCGCGGCCGTGCGCACTCGCGTGGCCGCGGCCCACAACGCGCCGGGGCCGGGGGCCTGCGCCGGCTCCGGCAGCGGCGACTCGACCGGTGCGACCCCGGCGGCCCGCTCGAACCGGCGGACGGCCGCCTCGGCCTCCTCCACGCGGCCGCGGGTCTCCAGGAAGCGCACCGACTCGGGCAACCCCAGCCGGACGACGACGGCGTACAGCGCCGGGAGCGCGCCGATCGCCAGCGCCCAGCGCCAGCCGTCGTCGCTGCGGGGGACCACGAAGTAGCCGATCAGCGCCGCCAGCGTCCATCCCACCGCCCAGAACGCCTCGAGCAGCACGACCACGCGACCGCGCACGCGGGCCGGCGCGAACTCGCTGACCAACGTGGACGCCACCGGCAGCTCGGCGCCGAGGCCCAGGCCGATGAGGAAGCGGAACACCAGCAGCGCGCCGACCGACCAGGACAGCGCGGCGGCACCGGTCGCCAAGCCGAAGATCAGCAGCGTGATCGCGAAGACCTGTCGCCGTCCGAACCGGTCGGCCAGCAGGCCGCCGAGCGTGGCGCCGAGCGCCATCCCGGCGAAGCCGATGGAGCCGATCCAGGACAGCTCGGTGGGGGAGAGCTGCCACTGCACGGCGAGCGCGGCCATGACGAAGGAGATGAGCCCGACGTCCATGGCGTCGAGCGCCCAGCCGAGCCCCGAGCCCACGACCAGCCGGCCGTGCTCACGGGTGAAGGGAAGCCGGTCGAGCCGTTCGGCCCGGGGGAGCGGAGCGTCGGTCGCCGTCATCGTTCCTCAGGTGGTGCGGACGTGGGCGGTGACCAGCTCCGCGACCCGGTCGGGAGCCAGTTCGGGGATCCAGTGCGGAACGTCGTCGAGCACCTCGAGCCGGTAGGGGCCCTCCACGAACTGCGCGGTGGCCTCGGTGGCGGCCCGCCCGAGGAAGGCGTCGCGGGTGCTCCACAGGTGCAACGTGGGCACGCGGACCTTCCCCACCGGGTCGCGCCCGCTCCAGGGCAGGGCCCGGTACCAGCCGAGCGCCCCCGACAACGCCCGCGGCTCGCACATGCGGGCGACATAGCGGTCGACGGCGTCGTCGGGGAGCCCGCCATGGCGCAGCACCCGGCGGAGAGCCGCGCCGTCGCCCGCGAGCATCAGCCGCTCGGGCACCATCGGCAGCTGGAACAGCCCCACGTAGGAGGAGCGCAGCGCCTGGTCGCTGGTCACCATCGCCTTCGCCATCGCCCCCGGGTGCGGCACCGAGATCGCGGTCAGCGTCCGCACCCGGTCGGGGTGCCAGGCGGCCAGCGCCCAGGCGACGAGGCCACCCCAGTCGTGACCCACGACGTGCGCGCTATCGAGCCCCGCGGTGTCCAGCAGGGCCAGGACGTCACCGGTCGTCTCCCGCAGCCGGTAGTGGGCCCGGCCCCGGGGACGGGCCATGGGGGAGTAGCCCCGCTGGTCCGGCGCCAGGGTCCGGAGTCCGTGCTGGTGCAGCGCCGGCGTCACCCGGTCCCAGGCGGTCGCGTCCTGCGGGAAGCCGTGCAGCAGGACGACGGGATCACCGTCGGAGGGACCGGCGTCGAGGACGTCGAAGGTCAGGCCGTCGCGGCGGAAGCTGTCCACCTCCCAGATGCTGCCAAAGTGCGGGAGCGGTGTCGTGAGGAGTGGTGTCGTGACGAGCGGGGGCCGGAGGCTGCGTCGCGACGAGTGGGGGCCGGAGGCTCCCCGAGGAGCGACGCGGAGCCGCCCCGCGAGGCGGCGTGACGAGCGGGGCCCGAAGGGTCCCCGACGAGGGCCGAAAGGGGCTCAGCGCAACCGGGGAACGCCCCCTGGCCGCGGTCGTCGACCGGTAGGGAGACAATGAGGCATGGAGCTCATCGTGCTGGTCGACGACGACGGGCTGGCCATCGGCACCATGCCCAAGCCGCTGGTGCACCACGGCGAGACACCGCTGCACCGCGCGTTCTCCGCCTACCTGTTCGACGACGCCGGCCGCCTGCTCATCACGCGCCGGGCGGTGGACAAGGCGACGTTCCCGGGGATGTGGACCAACACGGTCTGCGGGCACCCGGGCCCCGACGAGGACGACGCCGACGCGATCGCCCGGCGCGCGCGGTTCGAGCTCGGCCTCGGGGTGGCCGACATCCGGCCTGCGCTGCCCGGGTACCGCTACCGCGCGGAGTTCCAGGGCGTCGTCGAGAACGAGATCTGCCCGGTCTACCTGGGCCGCTTCACCGGCTCGCCCGAGCCCGACGCCTCCGAGGTGGAGGAGTGGGAGCTGCTGGACTGGGCCGGATTCCGCCGTCGGCAGGAGTCCGAGGGTGACGCCTGGTCGCCGTGGTGCCGTGAGCAGGCGCGCATGATCGAGGACGCCGGGCTGGTGCCCGCCGCCTGATCGATCAGGCCGACGCCAGTTCTCCGGTCGAGCCGGAACGGCCGAGGTCGACCGGCCGGGGGCGGAGGTGCGCCGCGACCAGCGACGCCGACATGACGGCGCTGACGGCGTCGGCCTCGATCGGCCGCGAGAACAGGTAGCCCTGCGCGATGTCGCAACCGAGGGCGGCGACGGTCTCCGACTGCTGGGTGGTCTCGACCCCCTCGGCCACGGTGAGCAGGCCCAGGGTCCCGGCCAGCTCCACGATCGCGCGGGTGATGACGTCGTCGTGGGCGTCCCGGCCGAGCCCGTCGACGAACTCGCGGGCCACCTTCAGCATGTCGATCGGGAAGCGGCGCAGGTAGGCCAGCGACGAGTACCCGGTGCCGAAGTCGTCGATCGCGATCCGCACGCCCAGACCCTTCAGCAGCCACAGGGTCGCGGCCGCGGCGTCACGGTCGTGCATGAGGACGGTCTCGGTGATCTCCAGGACCAGGCGGTGCGGCTCGAGCCCGGAAGCGGCCAACGCGGCGCTGACCTGCTCCACGATCTGCTCGTCGGCGACCTGGCGGGCCGAGAGGTTCACCGTCACCAGCAGGTCCTCCTGGTCCGGCGACTCGGCCACCCAGAGGGCGGCCTGCGTGCAGGCGTCGCCCAGGACCAGCTCGCCGATCCGCGTGATCAGGCCGCTCTCCTCGGCCAGGCCGATGAACTGGTCCGGCGACCGCAGCCCGTCGACCGGGTGCTGCCAGCGCACGAGCGCCTCGGCGCCGATCGGGCGCCCGGTGCGCATGTCGATGAGCGGCTGGTAGACCGTCCGCAGCTCGCCGGCGTCGATCGCCGCGGCCAGCTCGGCCGTGGAGTCCTTGCGGGTGGACGTGGTGTTGCCGAGGCCCGGCTCGTAGACGATGAAGTCGTTGCCGCTCGAGCGCTTGGCCGCGTACATCGCGACGTCGGCGTGCCGGACGAGGGTGCCGGCGTCCGGGACATCGTCGCCGAGGGCGACACCGATGCTGGCCCCTACGGTCGTCACGACGTCGGCGCCGAGGAGCACAGGGACGTCGAGCTGCGCGCGGATGCGTTCCACGACCCGCGCCACGCCGAACCGGTCGATCGGGCCGTTGAGCAGGACGACGAACTCGTCGCCACCGAGCCGGGCGGCGGTGTCGGCCGGCCGCAGGCAGCCGCGCAGCCGGTCGGCGACCGTGCGCAGCAGGACGTCGCCGGCCTCGTGGCCGTAGGTGTCGTTGACCGGCTTGAACCCGTCGAGGTCCAGGTAGAGGACGGCCGGCGCGACTCCGGAGCGCCCCGCGCTGTCGACGGCGTGCCGCACGCGGTCGAGGAACAGGGTGCGGTTGGGCAGCCCGGTCAGGGGGTCGTGCAGGGCCTGGTGCCGCAGCTGCTCCTTGAGGTCGGTGACCTGCCGGAGGTTCTCCTCCAGGCGGCCGCGCTCCAGCGAGGTGGCGACGTGGCGGGCGAAGGTGTCCAGGAGGGCGAGGTCGCGCGAGGTGAAGGTGGTGACGTCGCCGATGCGACCCCCGACGAGCAGCAGGCCGTGCACCCGGTCCTCGGTGCGCAGCGCCGCGGCGACGGCGTCCTTGAGGCCGCGGTCGGCGGCGTAGCTGTCCAGCTGCGCGCCCGGCCCGGTGCCGGTCCGCGTGGTGAGGGCACCCGACGAGGTGGCCAGGCGCAGCAGCCGGTGGTGGTCGTCCGGGTCGTCGAGCGGGGCCATGACGATGGGCTCGGTGCCTTCGCGGCTCCGGCTCACGGTGGCGCCTTCGCGCCCGGCGGGGCCGAGCAGGACGAGTTCGGCCATCTCGGCCCGGAAGGCCGAGCGCACCGAGTCGAGGAAGTCGCCGAGGGCTTCCTGCGTGTCCCCGGCGTGCAGGAGCGAGGTCACCTCGTGCAGCAGGCGCAGGTTGTCCTGCTGCTCCTTCGCGCCGGTGTAGGCCCGATAGGCCACGACGATGAGCAGGGTCGGCAGCGTCAGCAGCGCCAGGGAGGCCGGGTCGTTGACCACCGTGCGGGCGACCACCAGTCCCATGCCGGCCGAGCCCAGTGCGAACGGAACGGACAGGCCGAGCAGTTCCACGAGCTTCGCCGTGTCGATGCGGCCCTCGAGGATGGTCATGATGCCGAAGATGCACAGGTCGGCGGTCAGCGTCGCCGTCAGGACGGCAGCCAGAGCGGCCACCCAGTCGAGCCGTTCGCCGAGCACACCCGAGAGGCTGTGGAAGACGATCAGCGCCATGGCAGCGCCCAGGGCGTACTCGGCGACGTTGAAGGCGAGCTTCAGCCCGCGCTGACGCCGGTGCAGGACCAGGGCAGCGCCCGATCCGAGCGCCATCGCGGTCACGAGTTGGGTGGGGGTGGCCAGGAAGAGGGCGACGGCCAGTACGAGGTCGCCCATGGAGAAGCTGTGTGCGTCCCGCTTCCACTGCCAGTGGACGACGAGCACCTCGCCCAGGGCGAAGGCGGCCGCCCAGAGCACCCACGGCAGGTTCAGGGCCGTGGGGGCTCCGGGAAGCGGGTGGACGACGATGACGAACAGCGCCACCGCGGCCACTGCCACGGTCGCAGTGAGCAGCATGATCCGCTGGGACGGGGTGAGCCGGCCCAGGAGGGTGATCTGCACGGCGTCGGAGCCGTTCGTCATCGTCGTCATCAGGTCACGCCCAGCCCGAACCGGACCAGGTGACGCCCGACCACGTGACGCCGGACCACGTCACGCCGGACCACGTCACGCCGGACCAGGTCACGCCGGACCACGTCACGCCGGACCAGGTCACGCCGGACCAGGTCACGCCGGACCACGTGACGCCGGACCAGGTCACCCCGGACCAGGTCACCCCGGACCAGGTCACCCCGGACCACGTGACCCCGGACAGCGCGGCCTGCTCCTCGGCCGGCATCTGGGCGAGCACCTTGTTCCGCTGCCCCGGCGGGAGCGCGTCGATGACCTTGGCCTTCTGCGCTGCCGGGAGCTTGGCGATCTCCCGGGCCTGCTTGTGGGCCGGCATCCTTCCGATCGCCGCGGCGTGTCCGCGCGCCTGCTTGTCGACCCTCTCCTTGACGCCCTTGGCGAGGTTCTGGGCGTTGGACTGGCCGATGGCCTTGCCGGCCACGTCGACCTCACCGGTGACCGCCTGGCCGTCGACCTCGACGACCACCGACCCACGCGCGGCGTCGAGCGAACCCGCACCGGTGGAGCGCGGATACGACTGCACCGCGTTCTCCGGCGTGGGCGCGTTCATGGCCGCGGCCAGGTCGATGAGGCCCGCACCCTGCTGCCGCGCCGTGGCGTTGGGCAGCGTCGTGGCGGTCCCCATGAGCAGGGCCTTGACCTCGTCGGGCGTGATGTCCGGACGCTGGTCGATCAGCAGCGCCGCGGCGCCCGAGACGACGGCTGCCGCCTGCGAGGTGCCGCTACCGCGGAACAGCCGCTCGCCGATGCGGGCGGCCGGAGCCTCCTGGTCCAGGAACGAATTCGGGCTCCGCAGGCTCACCACGCGCTCGCCGGGGGCGACCACGTCGGGGTTGCGGGTGCCGTCACCGTCGTTCGAGAACGCCGAGACGACGTCGTCGGCCGGGTCGGCCGTGCCCTTGGCGTCGTTGCTGCCCACGGCGATGACGTACGGGTCGGTGGCCGGGTTGTTGACCCTGCCCGTCCCGAAGCCCTCGTTGCCGACGGCGACGACGACCACGATGCCCTTGTGCCACGCCTGCTCGGCCGCGTAGGCCAGCGGGTCGAGGTGGTAGCTCTGCACGCCGTCGGTACCGAACGACATGTTGACGACACGGACGTTCAGGCCGTTGTCGTCCCCGTGCTCCACGACCCAGTCGATGGCGGCGATCGCCTGCGAGACGTCGGTGTGCCCGAGCGCGTCAGCGACCTTGATGCTGACGATGCGGGCGTCCGGCGCCATGCCGACGAAGTTGCTCGAGTCCCCGGAGTACGCCCCGGTCGCGGCGTCGTCCCGGCCGGCGATGATGCCGGCCATGTGCGTGCCGTGACCGTTGGTGTCCAGGTTCTCCAACGGCGTGCCGACCTCGAAGGAGAGGTCCGGCCCGTAGACCAGCTTGCCGGGCGCGGTGAACCCGTCGACCGGGACGGTGCCCGAGTCGATGACGGCCACGTCCACGCCCTCGCCGGTGAACCCGGCGTCCCACATCGCGGAGGCGCCGGTGACCTCGTTGGCGATCGTGTAGAGCGAACCCGGCTGCGCCAGCTGGCTCTCCACGTCGGTGCTCTGCAGGGCGAGCCCGGCGTTCTCGGTGACCGACTGGACGCCGGGCACCGCGCGGAGCGCGTCGACCCGGTCGACCGGGACGTCGGCGGTGAAGCCGCCGATGATTCCCAGCTGCCGGCTGACGGAGCCGCCGAACGCGGCCACCGCCCGCTCGGGGGCGTTCCCCGAGCCGGTGGCCTCGCGCACGATGACCGACACCGGGTCGGCCGACGACATCAGCGTGGCTGCGTTCGCGGTAGCGGGGCCGGTGAGCCCTGCCGCCACGAGCGTGGCCACGGCGACGGTCATCGCTCGCGTGGCATGCAGGGGGACGCCGCCCCAGGTCACGCCGTGACTCGGCGCGTCTGGAGCACCTCCATGCAGGTTGCTGCTGCTCATTCCGTACACCTCCTTGTGGATCCGCACTTCCATGTGTGTGCGACGTCCCTTCGGCAGCGATCGGGAGGTGCTGAAACGTTTGAGGACTCGACTGGAGCGGATACACCCACGCGAGTGACTAACTGCGAGCCGTTACATACGAGCGGTGACGAGAACGGTCACCGTCCGCCGCTGTCCGGTGGCACTGCGAAGTGGTGCGGCGCGTCGCGGGAGTCGGTTCCGGGACACGCGCGGAGGGCTGCATACGGTCCCGCGGCATGGAGCGACGGAGGTTCCTGCTCGCCCTCGCGGCCGGGCTGGCCGGTGCCGCCGTGGGCCGTGGCACCGTCGGCCAGGACAGGCCCGTCCCGGTAGCGGCTCCCGCGGCACCGCCGCTCGCCGCGGCCGCGGCGACGACCGTCGAGGTGCCCGCGGCCCTCCACCTCCTGCCGCCCGCGGGCGTGGTGCAGGGCCTGCCCGGCGACGGCGCCTCGCTGGCGCTCACGATCGACGACGGCACGAGCACCGAGGTCGTGGCCGCCTTCGCCACCTTCGCGGCCGACAGCGGCGTCCGGCTGACGTTCTTCCCCAACGGCTGCTACCGGTCGTGGGAGGACAACGCCGGGCGGCTCCGGCCCCTGGTCGAGTCGGGGCAGGTGGCCATGGGCAACCACACGTGGTCCCATCCCGACCTCCGGACCCTCGGCGACCGCGAGGTCGCCGAGGAGATCGGCCGCAACCGGGACTTCCTGCGCTCGGTCTTCGGCATCCGCGACAGCCCGTTCTTCCGGCCGCCCTTCGGGTCGCGCAACGAGCGCATCGACCGGATCGCCGCCGACCAGGGGCATCCCACCGTCGTCATGTGGGACGGGACGCTCGAGGACTCCCGCGTCCTGACCGCCGAGCAGCTGATGGCCGCTGCCCGGCAGTGGTGCACAGCGCAGCGGATCGTCGTCGGTCATGCCAACCACCCGACGGTGACCACCGTCTACGGGGACCTGCTCGCGCTGATCGCCGAGCGCGGGCTGCGCACCGTCACCCTCGCCGACGTGTGGGCGACTCCCGCGCAGCGACTCCGCGGCAGCGTCGCGACCGGCCGCGCCGCCACCTCCTGACGGTTCCCGGCCGACCTGCGGTCCGCCGCGTCTTCGGCAAGGCTGTGGGGGACGGCAATCGACGGGGAACGGAGGCATGATGGGGGACGACGGTGCCCTGAAGGGCCGGGTGGCACTGGTGACCGGCGCAGCCAGCGGGCTGGGCCGTGCGACGGCGGTGGCCCTGGCCGAGGCCGGTGCGCACGTGGTCATCGCCGACATCGACGCGGCAGGCAGCGAGGAGACGCGGACCCGGGTCGCCGATGCGGGCGGATCGGCCGAGGTCGTCCCGCTCGACGTGACCGACGACGCGAACCGGCGCGCGGTCGTCGCCGACCTGTTCGACCGGCACGGCGACGCGTTCGACGTCCTGGTGAACGTCGCCGGCATCGACCGCCCGGGCTACGTCACCGACATCGACCTCGCCGACTACCGCCGCGTCCAGGCGGTCAACTTCGAGGGCCCCGTCTTCCTGACCAGCGAGTTCATCAAGCGGGTGCAGCACCTGCCCGAGGGCAGGACCGCCGACGTCGTGCACGTGGTGTCCCTGTCGGCCATCACCTCGGGCAGCGGGGCGATCGCCTACAACGGCTCGAAGGCCGGCTTCCTGAACGCCACGAGGTGCATCCAGCGGGAGCTGCGCGAGAAGGCGGTGCAGCAGCCCGACGGCTCCGAGCGACCCTTTCCCTGCCGCGTGCAGGCGGTCATCCCGGCCGCGATGGACACTCCGATGATGGAGCAGTGGGGGATCCCGTCCCACCTGATGATGCCGCCCTCGGCGGTCGCGGACATGGTCCGCACCCTGGTGTCGCTGCACCCCACGAGCTTCGTGCCGGAGATGCAGATCGTGCCTCGGCTGGAGCCGAACTTCCCTCGATGAGCCACGCTGACCAGGAGACGTCATGAGCATGGCCGGACCGCACGGCAGGGACCCGGAGACCGGCATGGCGTCGGGCTCCGACGCGGGGGGAGCCGGCGGCCACCTGGGCCCCGGCGACCTCGCGCCCGACGAGGAGCGGCTCCTGGCGGCACTCGAGCGGGACGCGCGCGGCCTGCGGGAACCCACCGTGGAGGAGTCGCTGCCTCAGGTCCGCGCCGCTGAGGACGAGGGCCCGTTGCCGGGCAGGGGTGGTCCGCCCGACGACGGGCTGACGCCGGTGTTCACCGCACCGGAGTTGGACGACTGAGTCGCCACGTGAACAGCGGCTCGGTCGCCGCCCTCGCCCAGGCGGGACGCGTTCCCGCGAACGCGACTTCTCCTCCTCGCTGTCGCCGCGTCCTCGTGCGGGGGATCTCGTCGCCATAGGCGGCTGGATCTCTTCGTCGTCTCGCTGCCGGAACGTGCCTGGACGGGCTGCAGCCACCCACCGGCGATCTCTGGACATCGCGGTCACTGACCCACCGGGTTCCTGCTGGCGGTCACCGGCCGAGCCGAGCTGACGCGGATCGCCCGCCGCAGGCGACCGGACCACTCGGGATGGGCCCTGCCGCTGCCATGTCCTCGGCCCCCTGTGGCCCTCCTCCCCATAGGGGCGGGTGTAGGCCCGGCAAGTGGAGTGGCGTTCAGCCGTGGACGGCGTCGTGGAACTCGATCTCCGCGCGCAGTACCGAGCGGAACCAGCGATCGAGGTCTTCGTCGGTGACCTCGTCAGGGTCGAGAGCGTCAACGTCGTCGCTGAGGGCGTTCACCTGGGCGAGGAAGTCCGGGCCGGTGTGCAGGTCGATCCAGGCCTGCAGGTCCGGGTGTCGGCGCGTCACGGCGTCCGCGGCAGCTCCGGCGGCGGCCGTGCACCAGCGGGCGTACATGGTCTCGGCGGCCAGCATCCCGGTCACCGCGGCCGGGCGGCCGTCGGCAGCCACCTGGGTCAGGACGACGTCGGACAGCGACCGAGCCCGTACCTGGGTGGCAGCGGCGTCCACGGCGTCCACCGGCCAGCGATCGCGCAGGGCGGCGAAGTAGTCGCGCTGGTCGGTGACCAGGTTGGTCAGCGACCGGGCGTGGGGGAGCAGGGTCCCCCACGACGGCGACTCCCAGACAACGCGTCCCAGTACGCGGGCGGCGGTGAGGACGAAGGCTTCTTCGATGACCAGGTACCGCGCGAAGTCGCCGTCCGACAGCTCCCCCTCGGTCGCCTCTCGCACGAACCGGCATCCGCACGCGTCGTCCAGGGCCGCGGCCTGCCGGGCGACCAGGGCGGCGGACCGGCCGGTCACGCGCGGACCAGCCAGCGGACCAGGCCGTCGAACATCCCGGCGTAGCCGGGCCACTCCTCGCAGAACGCCGGCGGGGCCCAGTGCGGCGAGCAGTCGGACGTGAACGCGGCCGCACGGCCGCGGCCGTGCTCGCCCAGGGCGATCAGCGGGTCGTCTCCCACGCGCACCGGGACGTGGGCGCCCTCGCGGGCCACCACGCGGTTGTAGCCGAGCAGCAGCGGCCACTCATCTCCGGCGTCCCCGAGTGCGGGATGGTCGGCGTCGACCACGGTCGGGTGGACGCCGGCCGGGCATTCGACCCGGTCGTCCTCGGGCAGCATGGTGACCGGCAGGACCTCGGCGATCGCCGTCTGGCGGAAGGCGGCACGGGCCTGGAAGCCGCTGAAGGACAGATAACCGCCGATCATGAGCAGGGCTCCACCGTCGGCGACCCAGTCCCGCAGGACAGCCAGCCGGTCCTGGCCCGGACGGGAGCCTTCGAAGACGCCGGGGGCCAGCTGGATGGAGTTTGCGCCGATGTCGGAGAGCACCACGAGGTCGTAGGCCGACAGCGCCTCCGCGTCGCCGGGGAAGTCGGTCGGCACCAGGTGGGCGGGCAGGTGGATCACCTCGTGGCCGCGGGCGGTCAGCGCTTCCCGCAGCGGCCCGACGCCCTCGACGTAGGAGTGCACCGAGAACTCGTCGACGCCCTTGACGTGGGTGGAGGTGGTCATCCAGCTCTCGCCGGCGATGAGGATTCGGGCCATGGTGCGGTCAGTGTCCTTCGTGTGGTGTGGCAGGGGAGTGGGCGCGCTCGAACAGCCGGCGCGGGTTGTCGGTCATCAGAGAGGTCACCAGGGCCGGGTCCAGGCCGGCGCGTCGGAGCCGATCGGCGAACACCACCGGCACGTAAGCCAAGCCGTTGCCCCCGAACCGGGTGAGCATCGCCTTGAGGAAGAGGTCGTGGGAGAGCAGCACCTGCTCTGCGTGGCCGGCGTCGACGAGCGCACTGACGGCGGCGGCCGTCTCGGCCGGTGACGGGGACTGCCCCTCACCGGGGAAGTGGAAGGGCATGCCCACCATGTCGAACTCCAGCACCACTCCGCGCGCCGCGACCGCCTGCTGGTACGACCGGTCATCGCCGGAGGGGTCCATGTGGCAGAGGACGACGGCGCCGGGGTCCACACCTTCCTCCTCGAGGACGAGGTCGAGCACCTCGTGCGCCCGCCGCTGCCAGCCGGGCAGGTGCACGAACAACGGCACCCGCACGTGCCGCTGGGCACGGCAGGCGGCCCGCAGAGCCCTCCGCTCGTCAGGGGTGAAGGCCGGGGACACGCCGATCTCCCCGATCACACCGGGTCGGACGGCGCGGTCCGGTTCGAACTCCGCGGTCAGCTCGGCGGCGAGGTCGTCCACCGCGACGGCCGCCAGGTCCGGCGGATGGGTGGCCTGCAGGTACCACCCCGAACCCATCACCACCTGCATCCCGCTGGCGCGGGAGAGGGATACCAGGCGCTCGGGGTCCCGGCCCAGGCCCGGCGGGGTCAGGTCGATCACCGTCCGGCCCCCGGCGGCGGCGAAGCCGCGCAGATCGGCGGCCATGGCGTCGTCGTCGTCGAGCCGGCAGTTGTCCGCGCTCTCGTACGGGTGGTCGGAGAGCAGCCAGGCCAGCTCGGCCCCGACCGGACCGTCGAGCAGTGCGGCGACGCGCGGGTCCTCCGCCGTCCGGACCGCGGCGGCGTTGTCGTTGGCCAGGTGCTCGTGCGGCAGGACCAGCCCGAGGTCGGCCGAGTCGACCTCGCCGAGCACCGTCCGGACGGTCGTCATGAGCGGACGCCGAGTCTCCGCAGCGCGTGGGCGATGCCGACGCTGCGCAGGTTCACCCAGATGACGAGCAGCAGGACCGTGCCGGTGATGATCGGGGTCAGGAAGGGACTCACGCCGATCAGCGTCAGGCCGTTGGCGATCACCGTGATCAGCACGGCGCCGATCAGGGTGCCGACCACCGTGCCGCGCCCGCCGAACAGACTGGTTCCGCCCAGGACCACCGCGGCGATCACGGTCAGCTCGAAACCTTGTGCGGAGTTCGCCGAGCCGGAGCCCAGCCGGGCCGCGACCAGGATGCCCGCGATACCAGCGGCCAGGCCACTGAGCATGAGAGTCCACATCTTCACCCGGCGGACGTTGACCCCGGCCCGGCGGACGGACTCCTCGGCAGCTCCGATGCCGACGACGTACTGCCCGAACCGGAGCCGATGCAGCGTCACCAGGCCCAGCGCGACGATCAGCACGGCGATCCAGGCACTGCTGGAGAAGCCCAGCCACCGGGCGCTGCCGAGCTGCGCGAAGAAGGTGCTGGAATCGATCGGCACGGAGAAGCCCTGCGTGGTGAGGAGCGCGATGCCGCGGATCACCGAGAGGGTGGCCAGCGTGACGATGAACGCCGGGATGCCGGCGTAGGCGGTGAACCAGCCGTTGACCAGCCCCCAGCCGGCGCCCATGAGCAGTCCGGCGATGAGGACCAGCGAGGAGTCCCAGCCGGCGACCAGGAGCTGCGCGCAGACCGCCGAGACGAAGGCGATGATCGAGCCGACCGACAGGTCGATCTGGCCGGCCGTGATCACGAAGGTCATGGCCACGGCGACGATGAGCACCGGGGCGACCTGGGTGGCCAGGTTGGAGATGTTGGCGAAGGTCAGGAAGGTGTCCGACGACAGCGCGAAGAACGCGCAGACGGCCAGCGTCACCACGGCCATGATCAGCGTGGCCTTGTTCGCCCGTTGCCACCACGACTGCGGTCGGGCCAATCGGCGGCTGGCGGTGTCGGCCTCTCCGGGAAGGGTGGTCGCGGTCATCAGGCCACTCCCTGCTGCGGCTCGCTACGGGTGATGAGGGCGACGAGCTTCTCGATGTCGAGCTCGCCGATCGGGACGTCGTCCACGCTCTCGCCCTCATACATGACGGTGATCCGGTCGCAGACGCGGAACAGGTCCTGCAACCGGTGGGTGATGAGGATGACGCCGACCCCGCGGGATGCGACGTCGGTGATCAGCCGCAGCACCGACTCCACCTCGGCGACGGCCAGCGCGGCGGTCGGCTCGTCGAGGATGAGGACGTCCGGGGCGAAGGAGACCGCCCGGGCGATGGCGACGGTCTGCCGCTGCCCCCCGGAGAGGGTGCCGATCTCCTGGTGGGTGGAGGAGACCTTCACGTGCAGGTCGGCGAGGATCTGGGCCGCCTGCTCGTGCATCTTCCGCTTGTCCACGAACGGCCCGCGGTGCGGCTCCCGGCCCAGGAACAGGTTGCTGGCCACGTCGAGCGTGTCGCACAGCGCGAGGTCCTGGTAGACGATGCCGATCTTCTCGCCCTGTGCGTCCGCCGGGCTGGCGAAGCTCACCGGGCGGCCGTGTACCCGGATCTCTCCGCCGTCGTGCTGCACGGCGCCGGCCAGGACCTTCATCAGCGTGGACTTCCCGGCGCCGTTGTCGCCGACGAGGCCGAGGACCTCCCCGCGCCGCAGGGTCAGGTCGACGCCCCGGAGCGACTGCACCGGTCCGTAGGACTTGGTGATCCCCCTGAGCTCGACGAGGAGGTCCCCGGTCTCGTCAGTCATGCCTCAGCCCTCCAGGTAGTAGAGGTAGTCCTCGTAGTTCTCCGGCGTGACGATCTGCGTGTCCACCGGGTACTCCTCCTGCACCGGATTGCCGCAGGCCAGGTCGATCGCCGCCGCCATCGCCTGGTAGCCGAACTCGAAGGTGTTCTGCTGCACGACACCGGCGATCCAGCCCTCCTCCAGGCCGTCGACCACGGGCTCGGCGAGGTCCCACCCGACGACGGTGACGCGGTCCTGCGCCGCCTGGCTCCGCACGGCCGCGGCCAGCCCGATGAGTGCCGGCTCCCCGGTCGCGTACAGGTACTGCAGATCGGGGTTGCCGGTGAGCAGGTTCTCGGCCGCCGTCTGCGCGTTCTCCTGGATGTTGCGGCCGTCGACCACGGTGCCGATGGTCATGCCACCCTCGGTGACCGCCTCCTCGAACCCGCGCTGGCGCTCGAGCTGGATCGTGCTGTTGAGCGCCCCGACGATGCCGACCTCGCCCTCGCCGCCGGACTCCTCCAGCAACAGCTCGCCGATCTGCGCGCCGCCCTCGGCGTTCGCCGTCCCGACCTGGGTGTCGACCGCCGGGTCCTCGACGATCGCATCGACCGCGACGACCGGCACACCCGCTTCGTCGGCCGCGCGGATGGCGGGCTTGATGCCCTCGGTGTCGATGGCGGCCACGATGATCGCGTCGACGCCGTCGGCGACGAGGGTGTTGATCGCGTTGGCCTGGGTCACCGAGTCGTTCTCGCCACTGATGATCTGCAGGTCGACGCCGTACTCGTCGGCCATCGCCTGGGCGGCCTCGTTGATCTGGTTGAAGAACAGCGCCTGGAGGTTGATCGTCACCAGGCCGATCTCCAGCTCGTCGGTGGTCTCGCAACCCTCGGGCTGCATGCTGGGCTCGGGCAGCGAGCTGGCGTTGCTGCTGCCGTCGTCCGATGCCGAACCCGATTCGGCCGGGGAGCTGCTGTCACAGGCGCTCAGCACCAACAGGCTGGCGCCGGCGGCAAGGGCGAGAGTGCGTCTCATTGCGTCCTCCAAGGTGGGGTGCGGTGGGAGTGCCGTGGTGCGATCGCGGGGCTGCTCAGGACGTGGCCGGCAGCGGGGGGAGAGCGGCGTCGACGTCGGACCGCCGGGGAGCGCCGCGCGCCCCGGGCACCGTGCAGGACAGGCTGGCGGCCACACCGGCCCGGCTCGCCGCCTCCGCCGGGGACAGACCTGCGTCGATGCCGGCCAGGTACGTGCCGACGAAGCAGTCGCCGGCGCCGGTGTCGTCGACCACCGGGACGGTGAGCGCCTCGCCGGTCAGCACGGAGCCATCGGGCTCGTGCAGCGTCCAGCCGCGGGGGCCGTCGGTGACCAGCAGGCAGGCGGCCGATTCGCGGGCCAGCCGCGCCCACTCCGCGCGTGGAACGCCGAGGAGCTCCTCCAGCCGACGCCGCCCGACGATGACGTGCCCGGCGGCTCGCAACCCTGCGAGGGCGAGGCCGCGGTCGTCGCAGCCGTCCAGGTCGACCGCGACGACGACGCCCGGCCCGGACGCCGCGCCGATCTGCGCCGCGCGGTAGCCGTCGAGGTAGAACAGGCCACCCCCGGCAGCGGCGAGGCGCGCGGCGGAGGAGAGCACGTGCGCGGGACCGAGGGCGTCGTCCTGGCTCACGACCGCTCGGCGGCCCTCGGCGTCGACGAGCACGATCGCCGTGGAGAGGAACGCCGAGCGGTCGGTCCAGCTCACGTCGACCTTCTCGGCCTGCAGTTCCTCGAGGAAGCGGCCGGACAACGGGTCGTTCCCGACGACGCCGGCGAAGGCGACCCGCGCTCCGGCGCGGGCCGCGGCGACCGCGGCGTTGGCCGCCATGCCGCCGGGCGAGTGCGTGATCCCGGCAGCGTGCACCCTCTCGTCGGGGCGCGGCAGCGTCGGCACCCGCGCGACGACGTCGAGGTTGGCGTACCCGCAGAAGACGATCATCGACCGGCGGCACGGGCGACGGCACGGACCTTGTCCGGGGACACCCGCCCCCACCACCGACCGTTCTCCTTGGCGGCGGAGGCGACGATGGCGCCGTCGCACTCGTCGAGCAGCACGCGGACGTTGCTCGGGTCGATGCCGCTGCCGATGACGACCGGAAGCTGTGTGTGGTCGCGGATCCCGACCACCTCGGAGACCGACGTCGGGTGACCGGTGCGGGAACCAGTGGCGATGAGGACGTCGGCGTCGAAGAACTCGGCGTCCTCGGTCTGTTCGGCCAGCGTGCGGTCAGCGACGATCGCGTGCGCCCCGTGCTTGACGTGCACGTCGGCGAAGACCCTGACCGGGTCGGCCCCGATGCCGTGCCGGTACCGGGTGGTGCGGGCGGCCTGGCCCTCGATGATGCCCTCGTTGGCGACATAGGCATTGGCCCATTGGTTGACCCGGATCCATCCAGCGCCGGAGGCCCAGGCGGCGGCTACCGCGCACTCGCCGGCGTTCGACAGCACGCTGACCCCGACGTGCGGGCCGAGCTCGGCGACCACCGCCGCGGTGACCACGCCCATGGTGGCGGCGACCTCGTAGCCGTGCTGGCCGGGCTTCAGGAACGGCAGGTCGCCGTGGTTCTCCACGATCACGGAGTCGAAGCCGTTGCCGACGTAGGCCCGTGCCTCTTCGACGGCGAAGCGGCAGATGTCCGCCACCGGCTGGCCGCGGTAGGCCGGGCTTCCCGGCAGCGGGGGGAGATGGACCGCCCCGATCAGCGCTTCGCCCTCCCCGAAGAGGGCCCTGACCGCCGACGGTTTGGGCGGGAAGACACCGAACGCAGCCACGTGGCGCACCTCATGTAATCGATTACAAGTGCCGAGAACCGTAGCGGGCGGCGCGCTGCCCATGTCAAGAGCAATCGATTACATTCCGGTTGCGACGCGAGGAGGAGAGCCGTGCCGAGAGTGACCATCCGGGACGTAGCCGCCCGGGCCGGGGTCTCGACGGCCACCGTCTCGCGGGCGCTGTCGGGGGCCCGCCCCGTTTCCCCTGAGGTGGCTGATCAGGTGCACCGGGCGGTTCAGGACCTGGGCTATTCGGGCAACGGCATCGCCAGCGCCCTGCGCCGTAGCCGCACCGACACGGTCGGCATGGTCGTGCCGAGCGTCGCCAACCCGTTCTTCACGTCGCTGGTCGAGAACGTCGAGTACGCGCTGCAGCAGGCCGGGCGCCAGCTCTTCCTCTGCTCGTCCCGCTCGGACCCGGCACTCGAGGCGCAGCGACTGCGCAGCCTGGTCGCCCGGCAGGTCGACGGGATCGTCATCAGTCCGGTCCACGGCACGGAGAGCACCGAGGCGGTGGCGTGGGCCGCCGCGGAGCTGCCGCTCGTGCAGGTGGACCGTTACGTCTCGGGGGTGCCCAGCGACTGGGTCGGGGTGGACGACGAGGCCGGCATGGTCCTCGTCATGGACCACCTGGCCGCGCGTGGTGCCCGGTCGGCGGCCTTCGTCAGCTCGCGCCTGACCAACTCCTCCACCGAACTGCGACTAGCGGGTTTCCGCCGGCACACCGAACGGCTCGGCATCGCGGTCGACGACGAGCACGTGCTCCTGGGGGAGTACTCGATCGACTGGGGCAGGGAAGGGACCGCGCGGCTGCTCCGGTCGCGGCGACTGCCTGACGCGATCGTCTGCGCCGACGACCTCATCGCCCTCGGGGTCGTGCAGGCCTGCTCCGAGGCGGGGGTCGAGGTCCCCGGCGATGTCCTCGTCACCGGCTTCGACGACATCCCGTTCTCCGCGCTGTCGGCTCCGCCGTTGACGACGGTGCGCCAACCCCAGGAACTCATCGCCACGGAGGCGGTCCGGCTGCTGCAACGCGCCCTGGAACCCTCTGTCGTCGAGCCGGCGCGCATCTCCCTGAGTCCCAGCCTGGTGGTCCGCGCGAGCACTGGTCCGGCGCCGAGACAGGCACACCCGGGCGCTCCGGTCAGCGGGACCAGCGGGCGGCGACCTCGGTGAGCAGGGTGGCCGCCTCCTCCAACTCGGCCAGCTCCGCGTACTCGTCGACGGCGTGCATGACCGCGGGCGTTCCCGGACCCCACACGACGATCGGCGCGCCATTGACCACCTGCCCGAGCACCGAGGCGTCGGTGAAGTACGTGGCCGGCGTCCGCAGCACCGGCGCGGGCAGGGCGGCAACCCACGGATCGTCGGCCGTGGTGCCCACCGGGGGCAGGTCGACTCGCACCTCCACGTCGGCGACCTCGGGTTGGGCGCGCCACCAGGCCAGCAGCTCGGCGCCGTCTGCGACGGTGCGCATGTCGATGACCGCCTCCGCCCGGTGGGGCACGACGTTGGGCACCGTGCCTCCGGCCACGATCCCGCAGTTCCACGTCTCAACTCCCAGGAAGGGGTCGCGGGCCAGCGGCAAGGCGCTCCGCGCCCGGGCGAGGACGGCGACAAGGTCGAGGACGGCGTTGTGACCACGCTCCGGGGTGCTGCCGTGGGCAGCCCGCCCGGCGGTCCGGACGGCGAGCCACAGGGCGCCCTTGTGGCCGAGCACGACCTGGTTGCCGGTGGCCTCGGGGACGACGACCGCACCGACCGACTGCTCGGCCACGGCCGCTGCCGCGGCAATCGCGCCCTTCGAGCCGACCTCCTCATCACTGGTCAGCAGGAGGGCGATCGGGGTCTGCGGGTCCGTCGCGGCGAACGCGGCAGCCGCCGCGACCAAGCCCGACTTCATGTCGCTGCTGCCGCGGCCCCACACCCGGCCGTCCTCGACGTCGGCACCGAACGGGTCGCGCTGCCAGACGCCGGGGTCGGGCACCGGGACGGTGTCGACATGGCAGGCGAACAGCAGCTGCGCGCGAGCGGGGTCGGTCGGCGTCCGGAGCAGGGTCCACGGCTGGTCGGGGTCGCGACCGACGCGGACGTCGAGATGCGGGGCCCGCTCACGCAGCACCTCGGTGACCAGCCCCATGCAGTCGCGCTGGGCGGTGGCGTTCCCCGACACCGTCGGGCGGCGGACCAGCTCGCGCACCAGAACCGACGCGTCCAGCTCCGCGGCAGCAGGGTCCATGGTCCGATCCTGCACAGATCTCACTGCCGGCGTCCACACTCGCCTACCACCAGCCGGGATGCCTGGCGGCCCTGCGAGGCTGATGGCGTCAGTAGGTGGGGCCACGGAGGTGGCAGGGTCGCTGTGAGAGGAGCCCGATGAGCAGGACCGAGGCGGAGACAGGGCGCGTGGTCGTCGTCGGTTCAGCCAACGCCGATCTGGTGCTGCAGGTCCATCATCGACCGGCACCGGGTGAGACGGTGCTGGCCGGTACGTCCACGACGACACCGGGTGGCAAGGGTGCGAACCAGGCAGTCGCGGCGGCCCGCATGGGCGGACGGGCAACGTTCGTCGGCTGCGTCGGTCGCGACGGGCACGCCCGGCTGCTGCAGTCATCCATGCATGAGGCAGGGGTCGATCTGGCGGGAGTCGCGGTCGTCGACGCCCCGACCGGCCATGCGGTCATCGTCATCACTCCTGACGGCGAGAACTCGATCATCGTGACACCGGGCGCGAACTCCTCCCTCGACGCGGACGCCGTGGACCGCAGCGCAGCCAGGTGGACCGGCGACGACGTCGTGGTCGCCCAGCTCGAGATTCCGATGGAGACCGTCACGCGAGCTGCTCGCCGCGCAGCGCAGGTGGGAGCGCGATTCGTCCTCAATGCTGCACCGGCTGCGGCAGTGGCCCCCGAGGTGCTCGCGCTGTGCGATCCGCTCGTCGTCAACGAGGACGAGGCCGGAGTCATCGTTGCGCATGCCGGCGTCGACCTCGGCGCAAATCTGGAAGGCATCAAGGCCACCGCGGCGGCGCTGACCGCACTCGGCGCTCGGTCGGCCGTCGTGACACTCGGGCCCGAAGGCGCCCTGGTCGCGTCCGCGGCGGGTGTGGAGCACATCCCGGCGCCCCGCGTGCGGGCTGTCGACACGACCGGGGCCGGGGACGGTTTCGTAGGTGCGCTCGCTGCCCGGCTGAGCAGAGGCGACAGCCTTTCCGACGCCGCGCGCGTCGCCGCTGCCTTCGCGAGTGCGGCAGTCACCCGGCTGGGCGCACAGTCGGCCTACGTCGAGGAGTCCGCGCTCGAAGCCGTCCTCTCGGAGAGGACGGCAGCCACCTCGGGGCCGTAGGAAGGCCTCGGCTAGCAGCTCGGTCAACCTTGCCAGGCCGCTGTCGAGGTCGCGTGCGCCCGAGCGGACAGGACCTGCGCGCCGGGAAGCGGACCGGGGGCTCTGCCGCAGTCAGGCTGTGCTCCATGACTGCTCGAGCAGCCCGTCGGTGTCGAGCAACGAGTGGACCTTCTGCGCGGCTGGTCAACGGTCCTGCGGGCGCAGGCGGACGGCGCCGTCCTCGGCGCGCTCGGGCAGCAATCGGCCGAGCAGCTCGTCGCGTACGAGCTCCATCGACCGCTCCCGCAGGCCGACCAGTGCACGACCGAGAGCTACACCCCCGTCGTCGAAGGCCTGGTCCCGGCGCTCGACCAGCCGTCGGTGTAGAGCGACTGCGTGCTGCCGTGGACGATGACCGCCATCTGCTCCGTACGGTCGGCGTGCGGATCGACCCCGAGCACGAGGTCCGCCCGGCGGGCGGTGAGCACCTGCGGGGCGCCGTCGGGTCCGATCAGCAGCGGCGGGAGATGGCCGGGACTCGCCCAGCGGGGGCGGGTGGCCCCGGCACCCTCCTCGGTCGGCTCCAGTCGCCCGACGAGGAGCGGAGCCGTGATGACGAGCCCGAGGCCCTCCATCGCCACGCCCAGCCGGACCAGTACGTGGGTGGGGCCGTCGCCGCTGTCGTAGGCGACGCTTCAAAGGGGGGCACGCAGCTGGCCCATGCGGGTTTCCACTCCGCGTCGTGGCCGACGACGCCGCCGATGACCAGCATTGTCCAGTCCTTGCCGAGGTCGACCGGCGTCCCGGGGGTCAGGAAGTCGATCTGCCGGCCGGGGTCGCTCACGCGGGCAGGGCCTGCGCCGACGCCGCCGGGCGGCACCAGGCGGCGAGCGCGCGGAACGTGCCGCGCGCGGAGTCGATCATCGCGTCGGCGTCCCCGCCGGCGTCGACGCGCGCGCGGGTCACCCGCCGGAACGCCGCCCACATCGCTCCGGTCTCGCTGCCGTAGGGCGTGAAGGCACGGAGCCGGACGTCGGCCACCTGCGGGAGCGAGGCCAGGTGCCGGTCGATGACGACGCCGCCGAGTGTGGACCCCTCCAGCACGTACAGCCGGCCGAGGGCCGCGTCGGTGCCGTTCACGGCGGGCAGGTGCGGCTCGTCGCCCGTCGGGGTCCCGCCCAGGGCGGCCAGGTCGGCGGCGAAGAGGCCGGCCCGGCGACGGCGGGGCCAGTCCACGGCCGCGGCGTCCTGCGGGTACTGGGAGCCCCACCGGTCCAGGCCCGCCTCGGCGGCCACCCAGAATCCGTGCATCCGGTCGAGCACGTCGGTCAGCCGGCTGCGCTCCAGCCCCGGGTCGAGCAGGGCCAGGGTGTGCTCGACGTCCTCGTGCTCGCGAGCGGTGCCGCTGCGCAGCCGGCGCAGGACGTCGTTCCCGCTGCGGTCGTGGGCGCGCGCAGCCGTCTCTCCCGCAGCCATCGGGCCGAGCGTAGGTGACGGCGCCCCGCCCGTTCCGGCGCGCTCAGCGGCCGGCGGGGAGACGGGCGGCGGCGAGACGGGCGGCGCGCAGGGACGTGTGCAGCAGCAGCCGGGCGCCGCCGTCGGCGAGGTCCAGCCCGGTGAGCGCCTCGATGCGGGACAGCCGGTAGTACAGCGTCTGCCGGTGGATCCGCAGCGCCGTGGCCGCCCGGGAGGCGCTCCCGGCGCAGTCGAGGAACACCTCGGCCGTCTCGGTGAGGGCGGCGTCGACCAGGAGGGGGACGACGGCCGGGTCCGGGCCGGTCAGCTCGGTGACCGGCCGCCAGGCGCCCAGCTCCGCCCAGTGGGCCACGGGGGAGAGGGCGGGCACCGCGCCGGCGACCCGCGCGGCCGCCCGGGCCTGCGTCCACTGATCGGGCAGGTCCGCGACGCCGGGGCGCACCTGCGAGACCCCGGCGGCGCTGCCGCGCGGGAGGCCGGCCAGTGAGGCGGCCGCGAGCGCACCCGCGGGGCGGAGGTCCGCCGCCCGGGTCAGGGGCACGAGCACGGCCGCGACCGGCCCGGCGGGTTCGTCGATCACCGCCGCGACCGCCCCCGCACCGGGTCGCTGCCAGCGGTCGGGCAGCCCGTCGGCACCGGGGACGAGCGCGACGACCACGAGGGGGAGTGCGTCGCCGAGGGCTGCGGCGAGCGTGCGCGTTCCCTGCGCGCGGGCGGTGGCGGTGCCGGTGAGCGCCTCGGACAGCGGCCGGCCCAGGTCGTCGTCGGCAGCTGCGCGCCCGGCCAGCAGCCGCCCGGCCTCGGCGGCGAGGTCGACGGCGGCCGCGAGCGCGGGATCACCGGTGTCCGCAGGGTCGATCCGGCCGCCGTCGAGGAGCCAGAGGTAGCCGCGGGTCCGGCCCGCGTGGCGCACCGGGACGACCAGCCGGGTCAGGATGCCGGCGTCCGGATCGGCCGGGGTGCGCAACGGACCCACCGCTGCGGCGATGCCGAACTCCTCGAACCAGGCGCGGGTCGCGGCCGGGGAGCCACGGGTCAGGATCGAACGGGTGCGGACGGCGTCCATCGCTCCGGCGGCGCTGTCGTCGTGCGCGCAGAAGGCGAGCAGCGTGAAGTCGGCGTCCTCGAGCGTGGCCGGGGCGGACAGCAGCCGCGAGACCTCGTCGACGAGCTCCTGCAGATCGTCCCGCACCCGCCACCCCCTCATGGGCATTTATGGCCATAAACGCCATCTCGTCATACAGGTGTATGAGAGCACGGCCGGCGGTTCTGGACATCTGCCCCTGGCCCCATCGGGTGGCGGTGCCTAGCGTCGAGGTGTCCGACGCCGTCGTCCTGTCGCCGTCGTCCCTGTGCCAGGAGGTCCCGTGGTGCTGCAGAAGGTCCTGCTGGCGGCTTCCCGCCGCCCGGGGTTGCGCCGGGTGGTCACGGGCAATCCGGCGACCCGCCGGGTGGTCGACCGGTTCGTCGCGGGCGAGGCACTGACCGACGCGCTTCCCGCCGTCCGGGCGCTGGCTGCCGACGGCATCGAGGTGACCCTCGACCACCTCGGCGAGGACATCACCACCCGCGCCGAGGCGGAGCACTCCCGCGACGCCTACCTCGCGGCCCTCGAGGGGCTGGCCGGCCTGGGCCTGGGGGACCGCGCCGAGGTGTCGGTGAAGCTGTCGGCCTTCGGCCAGGCGCTGCCCGACGGCCACGACGTCGCCCTCGAGCTGGTGCGCCCGGTGGTGGAGGCGGCGACCGCCATCGGCACGACGGTCACCCTCGACATGGAGGACCACCGGACCATCGACTCGACGCTCGCCGCCCTCGCCGAGCTGCGCAAGGAGCACCCGGGCACCGGCGCGGTCCTGCAGGCGATGCTCTTCCGCACCGAGGACGACGCCAAGGCCCTCGCCGTCACCGGGTCGCGCGTGCGCCTGGTCAAGGGCGCCTACAACGAGCCGCCGACCGTCGCGCACCAGAAGAAGAAGGACGTCGACACCGCCTACGCGCGCTGCCTGGAGATCCTCATGGCCGGCCCGGGCTACCCGATGGTCGGCTCGCACGACCCCGCCATGGTCGCGCGCGCGCACGAGCTCGCCGCCCAGCACTCACGGGCCGCCGACTCGTGGGAGGTGCAGATGCTCTACGGCATCCGCCCCGACGAGCAGCGCCGCCTGGCCACCGCCGGCACGCGCGTGCGGGCCTACGTCCCGTACGGCGTCGACTGGTACGCGTACTTCATGCGCCGGCTCGCCGAGCGCCCGGCCAACGTCGGCTTCTTCCTCCGTTCCCTGCTCACCAAGTCCTGAGATCGAGGTCCCGCACATGGACGCCGTCACCCGTGTCCCGGCCCCGCGCAACGAGCCGGTTCTCACCTACGCCCCGGGCTCGGCCGAGCGCGCCGAGCTGCAGAACCGGCTGAAGGAGCTGGCCGCCGAGCCACTGGAGCTGACCACCACGATCGGCGGGCGCCAGCGGATGGCGTCGGGCGAGAAGTTCGAGGTCGTGCAGCCGCACCGGCACGCCGCCGTCCTCGGGACCTCCGCACACGCCACCCACGCCGACGCGCACGACGCCGTCCGCTGCGCCAAGGAGGCGGCGCCGGGCTGGCAGGAGCTCTCCTTCGACGACCGCGCCGCGGTGTTCCTCAAGGCCGCGGACCTGCTGGCCGGACCGTGGCGGCAGACGCTCAACGCCGCGACCATGCTCGGGCAGAGCAAGACCGCCCACCAGGCCGAGATCGACGCGGCCTGCGAGCTGATCGACTTCTGGCGCTACAACGTGCACTTCGCCCGGCAGATCATGGCCGAGCAGCCCGAGTCCTCGCCCGGCGTCTGGAACCGGGTGGACCACCGCCCGCTCGAGGGCTTCGTCTACGCCATCACGCCGTTCAACTTCACCGCGATCGCCGGCAACCTGCCCACCGCGCCGGCGCTGATGGGCAACACCGTCGTCTGGAAGCCCTCGCCCACCCAGCAGTTCGCCGCCCACCTCACGATGCGCCTGCTGGAGGCCGCCGGGCTGCCGCCGGGCGTGATCAACCTGGTCACCGGCGACGGCATCCCGGTCTCGGAGGTGGCGCTGGCCGACCGCGACCTGGCCGGCATCCACTTCACCGGGTCGACGCCGGTGTTCCAGCACCTGTGGCGGACCGTGGGGCAGAACATCTCCTCCTACCGGGGCTACCCGCGCATCGTCGGCGAGACCGGCGGCAAGGACTTCGTCGTCGCGCACGCCTCGGCCGACGTCGAGGTGCTCCGGACGGCGCTGATCCGTGGTGCGTTCGAGTTCCAGGGCCAGAAGTGCTCGGCCGCCTCCCGCGCCTACGTCCCGCGCAGCGTGTGGTCCCGGCTGCGCGACGACCTGGTGTCGGCCACCGAGTCGCTGTCGATGGGCGACGTCACCGACTTCTCGAATTTCATGGGCGCGGTCATCGACCGGAAGTCCTTCTCCAAGCTGTCCGGCGTCCTGGACCGGGTGGAGGACGACCCGGCCCTGTCGATCGTCGCCGGCGGGACGGTCGACGACAGCGAGGGCTTCTTCGTGCGGCCGACGATCATCGAGGGCACCGACCCGGGCCACGAGGTCTTCAGCACCGAGTACTTCGGGCCGGTGCTCGCGGTGCACGTCTACGACGACGCCGACTACGACGCGGTGCTCACCCAGATGGAGTTGGTGGCCCCGTACGCGCTCACCGGTGCCGTCATCGCCCAGGACCGGGCCGCGATCGCCCACGCGCAGGCGTTCCTCCGCAACGCGGCCGGCAACTTCTACGTCAACGACAAGCCGACCGGCGCCGTCGTCGGCCAGCAGCCGTTCGGTGGGGGGCGGGCCTCGGGGACCAACGACAAGGCCGGCGCTCCGCAGAACCTCCAGCGCTGGACCAGCACCCGGTCGATCAAGGAGACGTTCGTCCCGGCGACCGACCACCGCTACCCGCACATGGACTGACGCCGAGCCCGCCCCTTGATGACCAGGAGACTTGATCACCGAGGGTCCTCCCTCACTGTCGACGGTGAGGGAGGACCCCTGATGATCGAGCCTGTCGCACAAAGCGCGCCTGATTGATGATCATCCTGGGCGGCGGGAGACTGGGGTATGCCGCAGAACTTCATCCGCGGGGATGTCGATCAGGGGTTCCTGCTGCCGCCGGATGTGCGGGATTGGCTGCCCGACGGGGAGCTGGCCTGGACGGTCAAGGATGCGGTGGACTCGTTCGACCTGTCGGGGTTCAAGCGCTCGTATCGGGCCAACGGGCAGGGCGCGGCGGCGTTCGACCCGGCGCTGATGGTGGCGGTGCTGCTGTACGCGCACGCGGTCGGGGTGCGCTCGTCGCGGGCGATCGAGCGGCACTGTGTCCGCGATGTGGCGTTCCGGGTGCTGGCCGGCAATCGGGTGCCCGATCACGCCACGATCGCCCGGTTCGTCACGCGTCACCGCCAGCCGCTGCAGGAGCTGTTCGCGCAGGTGCTGCGGGTGTGTCACGAGGCCGGGATGGTGCGGCTGGGCGTGATCGCGGTGGACGGGACGAAGATCGCCGCGAACGCCTCCTGGTCGAAGAACCACACCTCGGCGTCGCTGGCCCACCAGGTCGCCGAGGAGCAGGCCCGCTACGACCAGCTGGCCGCCGAGCTGCTCGACGAACAGACGCGCATCGACGCGGCCGAGGACGCCGAACACGGCGACGACCGCGGGGATGAGCTGCCACCGCCGCTGCGCCGGCGGGCCGAGCGGTTGGCTCGACTGAAGGAGGCCAAGCAGCGCCTGGACGACGAGCAGGCCGCGGCCGTGGCCGAGCAGGAGGTGAGGAAGGCCGAGTGGCAGCGCCGCAAGGACGCCGGCACCCGCCGCGGCGCCCAACCGGGCGAGCATCCACCGGGCCGCAATCCGGACAAGGACAAGCCGCCGCGGGCCAACGCCACCGATCCGGACTCGCGGACGATGCGGGGCGGGCGGGGGCTGGTGCAGGGCTACAACGCCCAGGCCGCGGTCACCGAAGACCAGCTCATCGTCGGCCAGACGCTGACCCAGGCGGCCACCGACGCCCATCAGCTGTTTCCCGTCCTCGATGACGCCGCCGAGCAGCTGAACCAGGCCGGCATCGAGGAGACGCCCGACACCTGGGTCGCCGACGCCGGCTACGCCAACGAGGAGACCTTCACCGAGGCCGAGACCCGCGGCCTGCGCCTGCTGGCCCCGATGATCAGCGACGAACGCCGCGCCGCCGGCGAGGACCCCGCCGGGGACAAACCGCTGACCTCCCGCCCGGCCACCGCCCGCGCCCAGGACAGGCTGCGCACCCCCGAAGGCACGGAGAAATACGCCCTCCGAGGACGCACGGTCGAACCGGTCTTCGGCCAGATCAAAGACCGGCAGGGACTACGCCAGCTCCTCCGCCGCGGCCTGCAGAACGCCAAGACCGAGTGGTCGCTGGCCTGCACCGTGCACAACCTGCGCAAGATCCACGCCCACCGGCTGGCCACCGCCTGATCCGGGGGCGGCCGGCACCGCCGACAGCGCTGACCGGGCCACTATCCCCGCTCCCGACCACCATCAACCGGCGCCCGCCCCCCGACTCACAGCGCAACATCACCCAGCGATGCACCGCGGCGGCTCATCCGCCACCGTTCGCGCGACAGGCTCGATCAGGTTCGCTGATCATCGCGGGGGGTGGCGGGCCAGTGGACGACGCCGGCGTCGACCACGGCGCCCTCGGACGGGCGGTGCGGGGCCAGCCGGCCCTCGGGCATCAGGTGCATGACCGGCACGCCCCGACCGAGGACGGCGACGTCGGCGATCAGCCTCCGGTGACAGCGCCACCAGACGCTCTCGCTGCACATCACCGCGACGGTCGTGTCGCCGGACTCCGCGAGCACCTCGTCGAGGGCCGCGGTGAACTCCGGCGTGCGGGTGTGCGCGGCGTAGGCGGCGAACTGTGCCACCGTCCACCAGTCGTCCTCGACGGGCTCCCCGGGAGGTAGTCGACGGCGCCCGCCGAGCCGCTCCTCCCAGCGGTAGCCGACGCCCAGCGCGGGCAGCCAGTCGGCGAGGGCGTCGCGGGCGACGTCGGGATTGTTCCGGCTGCCGGGGAAGCGACGGACGTCGACCAGCAGCTCGACCCCCGCGTCGGTGAGCCGTGCGCCGAGGGCCACGCGGTCCTGCGGGCCGTGACCGACGGTGAGCAGTGGCATCGTCCTTGCCTACCCGGTCGCGGCGTGGCGCGCACCGGCGGTCATGCTCACGGGGTGAGTGGGGGAGCGGTCGAGGTGCGGACGGCGCTGTGGCGCGGCCGCGGCATGCAGGCGCTGATCGGGGTCACGGTGCTGGGGTTCGCCAGCTTCTGCCTGACCCTGGCCTCCCTGCCCGTGTACGCGGTGACCGGGGGCGCGGCCGCGAGCACCGCCGGCGTCGTCACGGCCGTGTTCCTCGTGGTCACCGTCGCCGTCCAGGCGACGATCCCGGCGCTGACCGTCCGGTTCGGCGTCGGGCCCGTCCTCGTGGCGGGGCTGGTCGCGATGGGGCTGCCCGCGCCGTTCTACGTCCTGGACGACGGCCTCGCGTGGATCTGCGCCCTCTCCGCCGTGCGGGGTGCGGGTTTCGCCGTCCTCACCGTGCTGGGTGCGACGCTGGCTGCCCGGGTCGCCCCGCCCGAGCGCCGCGGCGAGTCCGTCGGCCTCTACGGCCTGGCCATCGCGATCCCCAACCTGGCTGCCGTCCCGGCCGGCGTCGCGCTCGTCCTCGACGGGCACGTGGGCTGGCTGTCGTGGCTGGCGGCCTCCCCGCTCCTGGGGGCGTTCCTGGTTCCGCTGCTGGTCCGCTCGGTGGCGCCGGAGCCGGGACCGGGACCGGCCGGATCGGGGCGCGCGGCGGTGCGCGCCGCGCTGGCGCCGTCCGCGGTGCTGCTCCTGGTCACCATGGCCGGCGGCGGGGTGGTGACCTTCCTGCCGATCGAGCGTCCGGACGGCGTCCTCGCCACGGTCGCCCTGATGGTCTTCGGCATCACGGGCGCGATCACCCGCTGGCGGGCCGGCGCCCTGTCCGACCGGCTGGGCACCCGCCTGCTGCTCCCGCTGGCCCTGGTCGTCGCCGCGGTCGGGCTGGTGGCGACCGGCATCGGGCTGAGCGGGGACGACGTCTGGGTGCTCGTCGGGGTGGCGGTGTTCGGGGCCGGTTACGGCGCGACGCAGAACCTGACCCTGGTGGCCGCCTTCGCCCGGGCCGGCGAGGGCGGGACGACGACGGCCAGCGCCATGTGGAACGCCTCGTTCGACACCGGCACGGCGTTCGGGGCGCTGGCGCTCGGCTTCGTCGCCGCCGGGATCGGGCTGGACTGGACCTACGTGGTGGTGGCGGCGCTGCTGGCGGCGGCGCTGCCGTTGGCCTCGGCCGCGGCGCGGGCGGCCGTCCGCGTCTGATCCGCGGCCTCGACCCGGTCGGCGATCGCCTGCTGGGAACGGATGAGCAGGATCTCCTCGCCCGCCCGGCGCAGCCAGGTCCGCAGGCCCTCGGGGTCGTCGCGGTTGGCGTCCCGCAGGGTGCCGAGGCGCAGCTGGCGGGTACTGGCCTGGGCGCGCTGGGCCGGCGGCAGGAACCGGGCCTCGGCGCGGGCCACCGCGGTGAGTCCGGCGCCCAGGAACACCAGGTCGCGCACCTCGGCGAGGCTCTCGAGCAGCTGCCCGGCGGCGGCGTCGTCCGCGGTCAGGAGGGTGAGGAACTGGCCGGCGCGGCGCCGGCCCTCGGTGGCCGGATCGGAAGAGGTCACGCCCCCACTGTCCCTGGTGCGCCCGACCGGGTCACGAGAGGGGCGGCCCCAGCACCTCCATGCCGTGCTCCCTCGCCGCGCCGACGAGGGCGGCGATGTCCGGCGGGCCCTCCGGCGGCG
Organism: Blastococcus colisei; assembly: GCF_006717095.1. Classification (NCBI taxonomy): domain Bacteria; kingdom Bacillati; phylum Actinomycetota; class Actinomycetes; order Geodermatophilales; family Geodermatophilaceae; genus Blastococcus; species Blastococcus colisei. The sequence continues at coordinate 3,821,734 of NZ_VFQE01000001.1, read as the reverse complement.
GCAGCGTCGGTGCCTCGGCCGGCCGGCCGGTGGCCCGGACGAAGCGGTCGAAACGGCCCGGTACGGCGAGCGCCAGGAGCCGCGCGGTGGGGGAGTCCACCCGGAACGTGTGCGGCAGTCCCCGGGGCGCCCAGACGAAGGCGCCCCGCGCGGCGGCCCAGGTCTGGTCCCCGACCTGGAAGGTGAGCTCGCCATCGAGGACGAACCATGCCTCGTCCTCCTCGTGGTGGACGTGCAACGGCGGCGAGGAGCGGTGCGGGAGCAGCTGCTCCCAGACCGCGAGCCGCCCGCCGGTGTCGTCGGTCAGCGCCTTGAACGTCATCAGGGTGTCGAGGTGCCAGATCGCCGTCCCCTGGCCGGGGGCCTGCACGACGGGGGCCGCCTGCGCGATGTCGGGTGGAGTCATGCCGGAAGGGTCGGCCCGGCGCCACGCGGGCGACATCCCTGAACCATGGGGTTTCCCGGGCTGCCCGCCGGCCCTACTGTCTCGGTCATGGCACCGGCCACCACGGTGCGCGACCGGATCGAGCGGCTCTGCCGGTCGGCGACCGACCCCCTGGCGCTGTACCGCGACGTCGTCCCGGTGCTCGACCGGGCGGTGCCCTCGGACTGCTGGTGCGGCCTGCTCCTCGACCCCGCCACGGTGATGAACACCGGCGGCTACCACGACGAGGGCCTGCCGCTGGAGGTCCTGCCCCGCCTGCTCGAGCTGGAGGTCGGAACCGACGACGTCAACCAGCTGCCCGCCCTGGCGCGGGACCGGTCGGGGGTCGCCACCATCCACCGCCGCACCCGGGGCCGGCCGGAGAGCAGCGCCCGGTACCGCGAGGTGATGCTGCCCGCCGGGATGGGGCCGGAGCTGCGTGCGGTGCTGCGCGACCGCGGCCGGCCCTGGGGTGCGCTGATCCTCTTCCGGGAGTCCGGGGCGCCGGACTTCACCGAGGCCGAGGTCGAGCTGGTCGCCGCGGTCGCCCCGGACATCGCCGCGGCGGTGCGCCGCACCCTGCTGGTCAGCGAGGTTGCCCATCGGGACGCCGAGGAGGGGCCGGGGATGGCGGTGCTGCGGGTCGACGGGCTGCGGATCGACGTCGAGCTGGCCAGCCGGGCGGCGCGGGTGCTGCTGGACCAGATGCCCGACTCGCGCATCGACGGCGTGCCGGTCGGTGTCGTCATGCTCGTCGCCCGGCTGGTCGCGGCGGGCGGACGGCGGCAGTCGGCGCGCGTGCGGCTCCGGACCGGCCGGTGGATGAGCGTGCAGCTCGACGTCCTGGAGCCGGCCGACCATGACAGCCCTGAGCGGCTCTCGCTGGTCATCGAGCCGGTCGCGCCCTACGAGCTGGCCGAGGTGATCGCCGAGGCCTACGGGCTCACCGCCCGCGAGCGGGAGGTGGCCAGGCTGGTCGTGGCGGGGAACAGCAACCCCGAGGTGGCGGCGGCGCTGTCGATCTCGCTGACCACCGTCCAGGACCACCTGAAGAAGGTCTTCGCGAAGCTGGGGGTCGGCAGCCGGCACGAGCTGACCGCCCGGATGTTCTTCGACCAGTACCTGCCGCGCCAGCTGTCGGGGCTGCCGGTCGGTGGCGACGGCTGGTACCTGTCGGCACGCCCGCCCAGCTGAACCGGGGCGCAGCGGGGCGGGCGGACGAGCGGTCAGGCGTCCCGACGCCGGAACGTGAGGTAACCGACCAGCAGGACCGCGGCTACCTCCCCGGCGAACACCGCGAACCCCACCCACGGGTCGAGCAGGTTCGGGTTGAACGACACCGGCGTGGCGATGCTCGAACCGGCGTTGCCCGGCATCAGCTTGCCTGCCCACTCGCCCCAGGCGCCGGGGAGCAGGAACACCATGGTGCCGACGACGAAGACCAGCGCCAGGACGGTCGACAGCGCCGCCGCGGTGTGCCGCACGAGCAGTCCGACGCCGGCCGCGAGCAGGCCCAGCCCGGCCATGTAGAGGCCGCTGCCGAACATCGACCGCAGCACTCCCTCGTCGCTCAGGGCGATGCCGATGCCCTCGTTCTCGAAGAACCGGTTGCCCGCGACGTAGCCGGCGAAGGCGGTTCCGGTGCCGGCGACGAACAGCGTCCCGGTGAGGACCAGCGCCTTGGCCGCCAGGACGGCACCCCGCTGCGGTGTCGCGGCCAGCGTCGCCCGGATCATGCCGGTGCCGTACTCGCTGGTCACCGCCAGCGTGCCGAGCACGATCGCGGTGATCTGGGCGAACGTCATGCCGAACGTGATGAACGAGCCCGGGTGCTCGTCGGCCTCGCCGCTGGCCAGCCAGGCGGCGTTCGTCGCGCAGACCAGCACGGTCAGGCCGGCTCCGAGGACGACGAGCAGAACGGTCGACCACATCGTCGAGCGGACCGTCCAGAACTTGATCCACTCGGCGCGGAGCGTGGACGAGAAACCCGGCCGGCGCACGCCCGGCACGTTGCGGCTCGGGTCGAGGTCGACGGTGCTGGAGAACTCGGTGACGGTCATGCGGGGATCCCGGCGGTGGTGGTCGCAGCGGCGGAAGAGGCGGAGTACTCCACGCTGTCGGCGGTCAAGGTCATGAAGGCGTCCTCGAGGGACGAGCGGACGAGCGTGAGCTCGTGGAGGAGCAGGCCGCTCTTCCCGACGAGCTCCCCGATGGCGGCGGCATCCAGCCCCTGGACGCGCAACTCCTGGCCGTACGCGGTGACGTCGAGGCCCTGGCGACGCAGGAGGTCGGCGACCTCGCCGCGCTGCGGGCTGGCGATGCGCACGTAGGACGAGGCGTGCTCGGCGATGAACTCCGCCATGGAGCAGTCGGCCAGGATGCGGCCACGTCCGACGACGACGAGGTGGTCGGCGGTCAGCGCCATCTCCGACATGAGGTGGCTGGAGATGAACACGGTCCGCCCCTGTCCGGCCAGCTCGCGGGCCAGGTTCCGGACCCAGCGGATGCCCTCGGGATCCAGGCCGTTGACCGGTTCGTCGAGGACGACGACCGGCGGGTCGCCCAGCAGCGCGACGGCGATGCCGAGCCGCTGACCCATGCCGAGGGAGAACGTGCCGACGCGCTTGTCCGCGACCCCGTCCAGACCCACCAGGCCGAGCACCTCGTCCACCCGCGCCCGGGGGACGCCGTTGCTGGCGGCCAGCCAGCGCAGGTGGTCACGCGCGGAGCGGCCCGGGTGCAGCGCACGGGCCTCGAGGAGGGCGCCCACCTCGCGCAGCGGCGCGGCGCAGTCGGAGTAGCGGTGGCCGTTGACGGTGACGCTGCCGGCGGTGGGCCGGTCCAGGCCGAGGATCATCCGCATCGTCGTGGACTTGCCCGCGCCGTTGGGGCCCAGGAAGCCGGTGACCCGGCCGGGTTCGACGGTGAAGGTGATCCCGTCGACGGCGGGCTTGTCGCCGTAGGTCTTGGTGAGGTTCCGGGCGACGATCACGTGATCGACCTGCTGCGGGACAGGAGAGGAGTCATGCCGTGAACCCTGTCGGCCGGGCGCCCTCGAGCACATCGGGGGAAGCCCTGAAGCGACCCTGAACCGACCCCGACCAGGGAAGTCAGGCGGTGCGGGGGAGTTCCCCGGGGTCCCGCAGCAACCGGCGCAGCCGGCGGGCCGCTGCCTGGCCGGCGCGGTTGGCGCCGATCGTGCTCGCGGACGGGCCGTAGCCGACGAGGTGGATGCGCGGCTCGCCCGCGACGGAGGTGCCGTCCATGCGGATGCCGCCGCCGGGCGCCCGCAGGTGCAGCGGGGCCAGGTGCGCGACCGCGGCCCGGAAGCCGGTGGCCCAGAGGATCGCGTCGGCCCGGACGCTCCGTCCGTCCGCCCAGGCCACGCCGTCCTCGGTGATGCGGTCGAACATCGGCAGCCGCTCCAGCACCCCGCGGTCGAGCCCGTCGCGGATGTAGGGCGTGGAGACGAGCAGGCCGGTCAGGCCGACGACGCTGCCGGGCCGGCGGCCCTCGCGCACGGCCTCCTCCACCTTCGCGACCACCTCCCGGCCGACGTTCTCGTCGAACGGCCCCTCCCGCCACACCGGCGGCCGGCGGGTCACCCAGGTCGTGGTGGCCACCGTCGCGATCTCGGCCAGCAGCTGGGTGGCCGAGGCGCCGCCGCCGACCACGACGACGTGCTGACCGGCGAACTCGTCCCGGAACCGGTAGTCGACGGTGTGCAGCTGGCGGCCGCGGAAGAGCTCCTGCCCGGGATAGCGAGGGACGAACGGGCGGGTCCAAGTGCCGGTGGCGTTGACGATCGCGCGCGCCGTCCAGTCGCCGGAGTCGGTCTCGACGCGGACCCGGTCGCCGGCGGTGCGGCGGACGGCGCGCACGCGGACCGGCCGGTGGACGGGCAGCTCGAACCGGCGCTCGTACTCGGCGAAGTAGGCGGGGACCGACGTGACGGCCGGGGTGTCGGCGTCCGGCTGCTCGAACCGGAGACCGGGCAGGTCGTGCACGCGGTGCGTGGTGCCCAGGGTCAGGGACGGCCAGCGGTGCTGCCACGCCCCGCCGGGGGCGTCGTCGGCGTCGAGGACGACGAACCCGCTCCCCGGCTCGAAGCCCTGGCGGGCCAGCGCCCAGGCCGTGGAGAGCCCCGCCTGGCCGGCACCGATGACGACGACGTCGACGTCCCGGTCAGCCCGCATGCAGGCAGCAACGCGACCGCGGCCCGCGGGCTTCCCGGGCCGTCAGGCCCGGCGGCGCAGCTCCAGCCAGAGCCACACCGCCAGCGCCGTCGGGACCGCCACGAACCCGGCGAGGGCCGGCAGGGTGCCGACGACGGATCCCAGCCAGGCGAGCAGCAGCGGCGTGCCGAACCCGATGTAGGCGAAGGCGTAGAAGGCGCTGTTCATCGCGCCCCGGGTGGCCGGTGGCGCCAGCTGCGCGGTGAGCGTGAGCCCGGCGGTCAGGCACAGCCCGCCGCCGGCCCCCAGGAGGGCCGCGGCGGGCAGGAGCAGGGGCTCGAACTGCAGGACGACGGCGACCACGCCGACGGCGTGGCCGATTGCGCCGAGTGCCATGCCCAGGGGTGCTCCGCGCTCCACGCTGCGCCCGACCCGGGCCGCGACCGCGCTGGCGCCGAGAGCGAGCCCGCCGAGGAGTCCCGCGTACGCGACGCCGACGCCGTCCGGGACCACGAGGAGCGGCAGCAGGGTGGCGGCCACCGCCGGGAAGGCGAACACTCCCACGGCCGTCGGCGCCAGCAGGGCCCGGAACGGTCGCCGGGCCTCCGGCGGTAGGCCGAGGTGCATCAGGCGCGCCGGCCGGCGCCCGTGCACGGTCTCGGGGACCAGGGCCAGCGCGGCCAGCCCGACCACGAGGACGGCGACGTGCACGAGGTAGGGCAGGGCGGTCGGTGCCGGGCCGTACTGGGCCAGCAGTCCGCTCATGGCCGGGGCGATGGCGAAGCCCAAAGACGTCGACACCGCACCGCGGGTCGCCGCCGACTGCTGGCGGTCGGGACCGGAGAGCTCCTGCAGCCAGGCGTTGGCGACCGAGAAGACGACACCGGACACCGCTCCCTGCAGCAGCCGGCCGGCGTAGAGCAGCGGCAGGCTCTCCGCGGCGGGGATGAACAGCAGCGAGACCAGGCCGGCGACGATCCCGAACGGGAGGACGAGCGCCCGCCGGCCGAACCGGTCCGACGCCGCCCCGGAGACGCTGAGGGCGAGGATCAGGCCGATGGCGTAGCAGCCGAAGATCGCGGTGAGCTCGGCCTCCGAGAGGTCCAGCGTGTCCTGGTAGACCAGCAGCAGCGGTGTGGGCACGTTAGTGCCCAGTGCCACCGAGAAGAGGGCGAAGGTGAGGGCGTCCAGTCGCCGCCGGGCGGGGTCCCGGCGAGCCGTCGCCGTCCGCACCCCCCGGACGCTACCGGCAGCCCGAACCTCGACGTCGGGGGTCCGGCCGGGCCTGCCCGTGGACGACCGGGAGACGCGCCGAGCGCCCCCTCCCGCACGGGGAGAGGGCGCTCGACGCGGTCACCGGCGGGTCACCACCCCGCCGGTCCCATCACCCCGCATCCCCCGCGGAATTGAGGAAGGTCAGCGTCACGTCGACGCGCGTGCTCGGCGCACCGGCCCAGTTGTGCACCTCGAGCCGGTAGCGGCCCGGTACCGGGTTCGCCAGCCGCAGCGACTCCTCGGTCAGGCTGGCGCTGCCGCCCGACGTGAGGTCGCTGCTCCAGGTGCCGTCCGCGTTCTGCCGCTGCAGGTACAGGTCGATGTCGGCCTGCATGCTCGGCACCGCGCTGACCAGGAGGGCCGCGTTGTCGAAGCCCTCCTGTACGTCGAACTCGTGGAAGGCGACGGTGAGCGGCGTCCGCTCCGGCCCGCCGGCGACCGGGGTGACCGACGCCTGCTCCTCCGGCTGGGCCGGGCCCGCCTCGGCCGGTGCATCGAGGCTGAACGGCACGGTGTCGTCGACCAGGACGGGGGAGCCCGCCACCGGCACCTGGAGGACGGTCCCGCCCGGCCCGGTGGCGATGGTCACCCGCGGGTCGACGGCGAAAGTCGGCACCTTGTCCGGGTCGGAGGTGGTGAACCGCAGGGTCAGCCGGTGCCCCTCCCGCAGGTTGTGCGCCATGGCGAACCCGGGCGGCTGCATCTGCATGAGCTGGCCCGGGATCACCGGCTTCGGCGTCGCCACGCCCACCCGGAGCTCGGGGTTGATGGCGAACTGGCTGATCCGGCGACGTTCGCCGTCCGGGCTCTCGTCGTAGAGCGTGCCTATCAGGTGCACCCGTGGGGCGGTCACCGAGGCGACCAGGTCCATCAGCGGCTTGCCGGCGAGGACGGTGTCCTCGGCGACGGGCTCGGAGACGAAGTCGACGCCGCCGGTGCCCTGCGGATCGGCGAAGCCGCTCGGGTCACCGGTGAAGCTCACCGCGCCCGGGACGGCGGGAGCGGTGGTGCCCAGCGTGCCGTCGGCGGCCGGGTGGAGCGTCAGGTGCGAGGCGGTGGCCGGCCATTGCGAGTCGACCAGGATCTGGCTCCGATCACCGGTGCGGCCGCCCTCGAACGTGCCGTCGGAGAGGAACAGCTCCGCGGCGGGACCGGTCTCGACGTCGCGCTGGGCGAGGTGCGCGTCGAACCAGGCGTGCAGGGCGTAGGTCCACTGGATGCCACGGCGGGTCGGGCAGCAGCCGGAGCCGTGGTCCCACTGGCCGAGCCAGATCTTGTCGCCGTCGCGACCCCCGCGCTGGGTGAACCAGTCCATGCCGGCGACGCGGGCGGCGTTGTCGTTGACGCCGTGGACCATGAACACCGGGATGTCGGCCGCGGTGGCGCCGGCCCGCCAGTCACGCTCGCCGTGCCAGGAGGTGTATTGCCCGGACAGCTGTGCCTCGCCCGCGGTCAGCGAGCTGTTGGGCAGGCCGCAGCCGGTCTCCTCGGGCTTCTGCCCGAAGTGCTCGCCGTCGGGAAGGTCCCGCTCGAGGGCGATCTGCTCGTAGGCCTCCATCGGCCCGGCCCACTGCAGGAAGTAGGGCACGCCTGCCTGGAACTGGTGGTCGTACATGGTCGCCATGCCGGCGCTGGGGACGATCGTCTCGAGCCCCTGCGGATCCATCGCCGCGGCCAGCGACGGCGTCGAGCCGACGTAGGAGTGGCCGGTCATGCCCACCCGGCCGTTGGACCATGGCTGGGCCGCCGCCCACTCGACGACGGTCTTGAGGTCCTGGGCGTCGTTGGCGGCGAGGTGGTCGAGGCAGCCGTCACTGAGCCCGGTGCCGCGCAGGTCCATCATCACGACCGCGTAGCCCTTGGGCGCGAAGTAGCCGGTCAGTCCCAGCGAGGTCCCGTCCTCGTCGCGCGGGTCGGGCAGGATCCGCCTGCCCTCCCGGTCGGCCAGCGTGCCGTGGTACGGGCTGGCCTCGAGGATCACCGGCCACTGGCCCGCGACCGGCTGCCCGCTCTCGTCGGCCGGGCGGGTGACCTCGATGTGCACCTCGGTGCCGTCGTGCATCGGCAGTTCCAGGGTCTCCTTGACCGTGCCGTACCGGTCGGCGGTGAGCCCCTCGATCTGCGTGTAGTCGAAGGCTGCGGGCGGCTGTTCCGGCTGGGCGACGGGGGCTCGGTCGTGCCCCCTGCCGGGGTTGTCCGGGCGCGGGGCAGCCGACGCGGGCTGGGCGAGCGCGACGGCGACGACGAGGGGGAGTGCGGCGCCCAGCGTGCGGGCGACGCGTCGTCCCGATCGGGTGGTCATGGTCATCAGGGGCCTTTCGGCTGACGTGGCCAGGTTGCTCAGGAAACGACGCACTCGCTCAGAGGTGACGCCCGGTCACAGAAAAGTCAGGCGTTCCGGGGCGCGGAATCCGGGCCGTCGGGCCAGGATCGGCGGCAGGCCGACGGACGGGGAGGGGCGCGTGAACCTCGAGAAGGTGGTCTTCGGGTTCTTCGTCGTGCTCGCCGCGACACTGAACTTCGGCTTCTTCCTCGGCGACATCGACGACCCGGACCAGCACAACCGCTACGAACTGTTCGCCGCCGTCGTGGTCAACCTGATCGCGACCGTGCTCAAGTTCGGCGACCGCACGCAGATCGGGGCGGTCCACCTGGCGACGAGCCTGGTGGCCGATCTCCAGTTGATCGGCGCCGCACTGATGCTCGGCTACGCAACGTACGTCTCCACCGCCGGCATGACCGAGGGCTGGACGGCGAGCATCGTGTCGTTGTCGGGCGGTGCGCTGTTGGCCAACCTGGTGTCCGTCGTCCTGCTCGTCGTGGAGACGGTCTCCTTCCACCGCGGCTGATCGGAGGCCGCCATGGGCAACCCGCTGCTCGTCTTCTGGAAGAACATCTTCGGGCAGGACGCCGACGACCGGCGGATCCGCCGGTCGACCCGACGCGTCGCCGCCTCCTCGGCCGCCCAGGCCACGGCCACGATCTTCCTGATCCTGCGGCGGATGCGGGCCCCGCTGATCGTGCTGATCGTCATCTTCTCCGTCAGCGTGCTGGGGCTGACGCTCATCCCGGGTCAGGACGCGAACGGCAACCCCGTCCGGATGGGCTTCTTCGACGCCTTCTACGTCATGAGCTACACCGCGACGACGATCGGCTTCGGGGAGATCCCGCACGAGTTCACCTACAACCAGCGGATGTGGGTGACCATCGCGATCTACCTGTCGGTGGTCGGCTGGGCCTACGCCATCGGGTCGGTGCTCGCCCTCCTGCAGGACCGCGCCTTCCGCTCCGCCCTGGCCCTGCAGCACTTCAGCCGCAAGGTGAAGCGGCTGCGCGAGCCGTTCCTGCTGATCGCCGGGTACGGGCGTACAGGGGAACTGCTCGGGCACTCCTTCGACGCGCTGGGCCGGCGGTTCGTCGTCCTCGACCACGATTCCGAGCGCATCGACCGGCTGGAACTGGACTCGTACCACGCCGACGTGCCGGGCCTGGTCGCCGATGCCCGCAACCCCGGCCACCTGGCGGTCGCCGGCCTCGGGCACGCCTGCTGCGAGGCGGTGGTGGCGCTCACCGACGACGAGGAGGCCAATCTCGCCGTCGTCATGGCCGCAGCGCTGCTGCGCCCCGAGCTGCCGGTCATCGCGCGGGTGACCTCGCGGACGATCGCCGAGCGCATGCAGGCGTTCGGCAGCCCGAGCACGGTCAACGCGTTCGACCGGTTCGGCGATCACCTGCGCCTCGCGCTGCGGGCTCCGGCTTCCTACCAACTGATGACCTGGCTGGAGAGCGGCCCGGGCGCCGCGCTGCCCGAGCGCGGTGCGCCCCCGCGCAGCGGCCGCTGGATCGTCTGCGGATACGGCCGGCTCGGCCGGGAGCTGACCGCCGACCTGCGCGCCGAAGGCCTCGAGGTCACCGTCATCGACGCAGATACCCGGGACGTCGCCGACGCGGACCTGCTGGCCGGGGACGGCTCCGACCCCTGGGTGCTGGCCCAGGCCGACCTCGATCGCGCCGTCGGGCTGGTCGCCGGCACGGACAACGACACGACCAACCTGTCCCTCGTGGCGGCGGCCCGGCGCAGCAACCCGCGTCTCTTCCTCGCCGCCCGGCAGAACCACGCGGCCAGCGCGCCCCTGTTCGCCGCGATGGAGGTCGACGCCCTGCTGGTGCCGACCGAGGTCATCGCCCACGAGGTGTACGCGCAGCTGTCCACCCCGTTGCTCTGGCGGTTCCTGCGCGAGTTGCCGGCGAAGGGTGACGCGTGGGCAGCCGGCATCGTCGACCGGTTGACCGGGCTGTGCGGCTCGCAGCTCCAGACGCTCTGGAAGGTGCGCCTGACGGCGCAGGAGGCACCGACCCTCGGGCCGTGGCTGGCGTCGGGGGAGGCGCGCCTCGGCCAGCTCCTGCGCAACCCGGAGAACAGGGACGAGCCACTGCACACGACCGTGCTGCTGGCCCTGCGGGGCAGGGACGCGACTCTCGCGCCGGACGACGACTTCGTCCTGCGCCCGGGCGACGAGCTGCTCTTCGCCGGCTGGGCGGCCGCCCGACGGGCGCTCGACACGATCCTCGTCGTGGACGGCGTCCTCGAGTACGTCGTGACCGGACGCCGTGTGCCGTCGAGCTGGATCTGGCGCAAGCTGCAGCCGACCCCTCAGCCGAACCGCTGAGCCGCAGGGGATGCAGCAGCCCCGGCCCGGGCACTAGCCTGCTGGAATGGCCGCGAAGGACCTCCAGGACCTCGTGCGGCGCCGGCTGTGGGAGCTGTCCCGCAGCCCCGACGACGCATCGCGTCTGTCCCGCTGGGTCATCCCGCCGGAGACGCTCAGGCGCATGGCCCGCACCGGCGGCACGAGCTTCATCACCGAGGGTCTGGCCGGCTTCCTCGCCCGAGCTCTCGACGTGCCCGAGAACCGCGTCCGTCGCGCCGCCGATCTGCCGCTGGTGGCCGACGACCGCGAGAGCATCACGACCCGGCCGCACCTGCGTCTGGTCCGCGACGACGACCTGGGCTGAAGCCCGATCAGACCGTCGTTCCGTGCAGCGCGATCATCCGGTCGATGACCTCGTGCCAGGCGGCACGTACGTGAGCCGGTTCGTCGCTGACCATGGTCGTCACCTGCGCGACCGTGCCCCGGCCCTCGCTGACGATCGCCTCGAACCCGAGCCGGAAGACGAGATCCCTGATCCGGTCCAGGCCCAGGCCCGCGTCGATCAGGGGACGGACCACCCACTCGCACTGCTGCGGAGACAGAGAACCCACGACGGTATTCGCGCACGAGGGCCGATCCGGATGCACCCTCTCGACAGCGGCCCGGGTCCTGGTGGACCGGGCCGCTGTCGAGAGGGTGCGCCATCAGGGACGCCGCGCTCGAGGAGCCAGCCGGCATCGCGCTGTCCGAGCCGCAAAGGTGGGTCAAACACGACGGAAGAATGCGGGCAGAGCGTCGGCGCGATACAGATGACGCCGGAGGACTTCGGCGCCATCGTCGCCCAGTCGGACACCAGTGCCTCCGGCGTGATCGTCCAGGTCTTGGCGGAGAGCGAGCAGGTCGCGGGTCAGGCGTCGCAGTTCGACGGGTTGCTAGCCCAGTGCTCCTAGGTGACCGTCGACGCGCCCGACGGCAGCACCGCCACCATCAAACTTCGCCGAGCTGGAGGTGCCCGAGCTGGGCGACTCGAGCGACGACGTCCGCTTCACCGTCTCCCTCCGGAGCCCCGACGGCACCAACCTGACAACGCGGGCCTGCTGGCCGTGGCCACCGACGGACAGCGGCTGATCTTCCTGCAGCGGACCGGCACCGGTGCAGCGCCCCTGGACGAGGCCGCCTTCGCCGCTTCGTTCGCGCAGACGTTCGAGATGCAGCAGGTCAGCTGACTACCGGCCTGTCGCCGCGGCGCCCTGACACCGGGGGTCGCATGAAGCGCGACGGCGCAATGGTGATCGCCCATCAGGCGGCGCTCATCGGACGGGCCTCGGCTCAGTCTGGTTCGTGCCTCCGGTGGTGACGACGGCGCGCTCGCCGAGACGCTCCAGCTGCGGCCCACCGCCGAAGGGAAACGACTCGGAAGAACGCGAAGGCGTTCACCGCCAGTCCGACCGCTGTGGTGCCGAGGCCGAACGAGCGAGCGAACAGCGGGATGGCGGGGGCCACGATGCCGAAGCCGACGGCGACGACGAAGCCACCGCGAACAGGAGCCGACCCCGCGGAGGCAGCTGCCCGGGCGATCCGGCTCGGGCGTGGTAACGCACGAGTGCCGATACCTGCACGGCCGGGCCGGCCCTCGCGTCGCCCGGCCACGTCGTCGGAGAGACCGGGGGAACCGAGCGGCGCTCACGAAGTGATTTTCGACGACGAGGACAGCGGTCCAGGCGATCCATCACTGCGAAGCAGGTTGTTCTGTGGCCAGGGCGACGTCACCCGGCGGCGGTCCCCGCGAAGGTGGCCCTTCTCTGTGCGCCAGTCAGGCGCCGAGGAGGGCACCACGGGTGGCCAGCGCCAGCCCGACCAGCAGGACCAACGCCGCCGTCAGCACCGGAGCCGCGAAGAGGACGCGAGAGAGCAGGCGGGCCCGACGCAGGTCGGCCACCCGCCGCTCCAGACGACCGCGCAGCCTGATCAGCAGCAGGCCGACGGCGGTCAGTGTCGCCGCCATGCCGAGCCCGTAGGCGAGCACGAGGACGACGCCGAAGACGGTGCGTCCCAGCCCGATCGAGGCGATCAGCACGATCAGGGCGGATGGACTGGGGACGAGTCCACCCGCGATCCCCATCCCGATCAGGCCGCCGCGGCCCGCGCTCGGTCCGTGGGTGTGTCCACCCGGTCCGTGACTGTGGCCGCCTGCCCACCAACCGCTGTCGTGCGAGTGGTCGTGGGAGTGTCCGTGTCCGTGTCCGTGTCCGTGTCCGTGTCCGTGCCCGTGTCCGTGTCCGTGTCCGTGCCCGTGGGAGTGCCCGTGATCGTGTGAGTGGTCATGGTCGTGCGGAGGCACGTCGCTGTGTGCTGCCTGCCTGTGTCTCTGGCTGCTGCCGGCGTGTCCGCTCACGGCGGCGGCCACCGCCGGCTCGGGCAGGGCCTCGACTGCCGGCAGCCGTCGTGACCGTGCCGCCCTCCACCGGGGAAGGGCTCCGCGCAGCATGACGACGCCGATAGCAGCCACGATCAGCCCGCTGACCACCCCGAGCCAGCGGATCACTTGGTCCCCGGCCAGCGAGCTCGACACGGACAAGGCCAGCCCGAGGACCAGCACACCCACCGTGTGAGTCGCTGTCACCGTGGCCCCGACGGTGATCGCGTCCCGGCTGCGCCCGTGGCGGCCCGCCAGATACGCCGCCATGACCGTCTTGCCGTGGCCGGGCAGCAGCGCGTGTCCGCAGCCGAGCAGTACCGCCAGGAGCACCGCCAGCGTGCCGACGAGCGGGGTCAGCGCCCGCTCTCCGATGAGGTCCTCGAGCCAACGGTCCAGCGCCGCCAAGGCGCTGCTGAACGGGTCACCGGTCTCGGGCGTGATCGCTGCTCCGGCACCGGTGTTCTCGCCGGGCTCGGTCACCACGGTGAACGATCGGACGTCTACCGGTGAGGCCAACAGGTCATCGGGATAGTCGCGGAGCTCGTCGCTGATGCTGTCGACCGGGACCGGCGAGTCGACCAGCCGGACCCCCTCGCCGTCCGCCGTCACCTCCCGCCAGCCGACCCGGTCGGCCAGGTAGCTGTCCTCGAAGGCGATCTCGGCCGGGGCGTCGAGCTCGGCATCCGAACGCAGGTCGCACGTCAGCCGGAGAGTCGGCAACCCGGCCGTGCCCGGAACCGTCTCCATCGCCTCGCCGACGACCAGCCAGTCCACCGACCTGCCGTCCACGGCGACGCGCACGGCCGAAGCGAGATCGGCGCACTCCGCCGTGGCCGCGTCGGTGAGCTGCTCGGTGCTCGGTGTGCCGTCCGGCGCGATCGTCTGCAACGCCTGTGCGGCCGGGATCTCGGCCCGGTCGACGACGGCGGTGAGTTCCACACGGTCGGGGAACAGCTGGACGTGGTCGTAGTGGTTGACGGTGAAGTTGCCCAGGGGATGGGCATCCGCGATCCCGGCCGGAGCGGCGAGCCAGAGCGCCGAGGCAGCGAGGGCGACCCCGAACGACCGCCGTCCTCTCACGGACGGCCGCCCAGGGAGGCCAGTAGGTCCTCGGCTCGGGGCGCGTGCAGCGGGGAGAAGTGCGGATTGGTGTCCAGCGCGCTCGTCAGCGTCGCGCGTGCCTGGTCGACCTGGCCCAGCGCCGCCTCGATCGTCCCACGGTGGTAGAGGAACAGTGCGCTGGCGCCGCCGAGCGCCGTCGCCTGCTGGGCGTGGGGCAGCGCCTCGGCGTCGCGCCCGGCAGCGTGCAGTGCCCAGGCCAGCGCATCGTGGGAGTCGATGTTCTGCCGCCGCTCGAACTCCGCCTGTGCCGCGGCCAGTGCGGTCGCCGGATCGCCGTGGTCGGCGGCGAACAGGGCCATGGTCAGGTCGTCGGACGCCCCGTTCGCCTCGAACAGGGCACGCACCGTCTCGACCAGCGCGAACTGCTGCTCGGCTTCATCGGTCCGTCCCTGCGACTCCAGGTAGGCGCCGAACTCGACCAGGTGCTCCGGTAGCGGACTCGCGTTCACCACCGCCTGGAAGGTCTCCACCGCTGATGTCTCGTCGCCGCGGGCCGCGAGCACGCGGGCGCGGCCGAGCAGCAAGGCGGTGTCGCCCGGGACGGCCTGCAGGCCGGCGTCGAACTGCGCGGCAGCCTCGTCCAGATCCCCGGTGGAGAACGCCAGGCCGCCCAGGTAGGTGCGGCAGAAGGCTTCCCCTGCGCCACCGTCCGTGGTCGCCAGCGCCTGCTCCAGCGCCGAACGCGCAGCGACCAGGTCGCCGTGCAGCTCCGCGTCGTAGGACGCCCGGGTGAATGAGGCTAGACCCGGCCGCAGCGCCAGCATCCGCTGCAGCGCCTCGGTCGCCCCCGCGTAGTCCCCGAGCTGGGTGCGGGCATCGGTGAGCACACCCCACGCCGTCGCGCTGTAGTCGTTGATCGCCAGCGCCCGCTCGGCCAGATCGGCCGCGGCGGCGAAATCGTGCCGGGCGTTGGCGAGAGCGCCTTGGCCGCTGAGCGCGGCGTCGTTGCCTTCCGGCCGCAGGGCGAGCGACTCCTGGAAGGCGCCGTCGGCCTTGTCGTAGTAGGACGGGTCTGCGGTCACCCGTGCCTGCTCCACGTAGGCCGAGCCCAGTTGCGCCCAGGTCGTGTAGTCACCCGGGACCTCTTCCAGCCTGCGCTGCGCGGCGTCGATGGACGCCGCGATCGGATCGACCCGGGCAACCGCCGTGACCTGCTGCGGCGCGGCGGCGTCCTTGTCGACGGAGGCTGTGTAGGCGGCTGCGACGGCGACCACGAGGAGCAGGACGCCGGCGATCACCGCGCTGACCGCGGTACGGGTGCGCATGCTCAGACGTTCGGCAGGTCGCCGACGGGAGCGGTCGTGCCGGCGGCGATGCGCTCGTCGCTCTCCTCGAGTGACCGCTCCAAGTCGAGCGTGGCCCGGACGACGTAGTTGTCCTCGTAGGACCGCGCGGACTGGTCGAAGTCCCCGGTGCACGTGATGAGCACGATCTCCGAGCCGTCGACCGGCGCGTAGATCTCGTCAGTCGGTAGCGCGTCCTTGGGATACTGCTGGGCGTCGCTGACGGCGAACACCGCGACGGTGTTGTCGGCGCGGGTGACCAGCACCTCGTCACCGATCGCCAGCTCCGTCAACCGGTAGAAGACGGCCGGGCCGGTGACGTCGTCGACGTGGCCGGCGATCAGCGCCGGTGGCCCCTGGGGGTCCCCCGGGTAGCTGCCGCCGGTGAACCAACCGGCCTTGGCGTAGTCGACCGGCACCTCGAGGGTGCCGTCCCCGTTGAGACCGAGATCGACCAGCGGGGAGCTCACCTCGATGGCCGGGATGTCGACCTGGACGGGCTCGGCCCGGGCCAGCGCGCTGACCACCGTCGGCACCTGTGCCTGGTCGCCAGGGGCTTCGGCCGCGACCGACGGGGCGGCACTCGCCGGACGAGACGCCTCAGCGTCCCCGAAGACGACATAGCCCACGAGCAGTCCGGCCGCGAGCGCACCCAGTGCCGGGAGCAGCCAGACCGGGATGCCGCGGCGGCGGGCGGGGCCGGGCTCGTCGGCGTGGCGCAGTTCGGACTCGACCAATGGGGCTCGGCCCGAACCGTCATCGGGAGCCGACGAGGGCTGTTCGGGGTTCGTGCTGGACAACAAGGACCTCCTGTGGCCTGTTCTCGCGCCGTCGGGAAGAAGTTCGCCCGGGGGGCGTGGCTGTGGGGTGCGGCGGGAAGCCACACCCCACAGCCGTCGAGCGGTCAGCCCTCCGTGGTGGAACCCTCCGCTCGGCGCAGCGCCCGGCCGCGGATGAGCGATCCGGCGCCGGCCCCGATGAGCAGGAGCGCGGCCGATCCCGTGAGTGCCGGGATCAGGGTGTCCTCGACGCCACCCGCGCCGGTCTCCACCCCACCCCGCGGGTACCTGTTGGCCACCGGCTGACCCGCCGAGGCGGCCGGCTTGTCAGCAATCGGCTTGCCAGGAGCCGGCGCGGCCGGCTGCTCCGCCGGAGCGACGGGCTTTCCGGGAGTGCCGTTCCCGTCGGGCGTGTCGGTTCCGCCGGCACCCGTGCCGCCGCCCTTGTTGACCGCCTGCGTGTTCGGGCCGGCGATGTAGGGGAACGAGGCGCTGAAGGCGTTGTCGTTCGAGTCGACCAGGTCGCCACCCTTCAGTGCTTCGAAGGCAGCCTGGCGGTCGGCCGGCACGTTGCTGACGTCGTAGATCCCCTCGAGCGCGAGGATCTCGATGTCCACGACATCGTCGGCCAGACGGCGACCGTTCGGGAAGCCCTGGATGTCACCACCCACGACACCGAGCCGGCTGGCCTCGTGCAGTGGCTTTTCGTCCAGCCCGGTCGGCCCGGTGATCGACATGTTCAGCCGAAGCATCTCCGAGGGCTGGAAGGCGGCCGGATCCGCTGCCGCGTTCAGCGCCTGCGAGTTGAGGTCCACGTTGATCGGGTTCGGCGTGGCCGGGTCACCGTCGACGTCCACCACCTCGTTGGTGACGATGCCGGTGAGGAAGACCTCGAAGATGTCGTACCTCGGGGTCGGCGGTGCCGGGATGCCGTAGATGGCCTCGATCAACCTGGGCACCTCCGGGTCGAGGACCCGGGCGACGACTGCGCCGTCGGCCGCATCGGCGTCCTGGGCGGGGGAGATCGAGTTGAACGCGTCCTTGAGGCCCGCCGGGACGACGACCTCGTTGACCAGGGGCTGGCCGAGGCGGGACACCTGGGTGAACCCGGTGTTGGCATCGGCGGCCGTGCCGTCGGCGTCGCGCAGGGTCGGGCGGGTGGTCGTGCTCCAGACCCCGATGACCGGGTTCTCGCCGGCGTTGCCGCCGATCGCCACCTGGTCCTTGGGGACCTCGAGCACGATGCTGTTCGCGTTGTACCCGGCCAGCGTGTCCGTGCCGCGCTCGGAGAGGTCGGCGCCGTAGAGCAGGTCGAAGACCCGGATGTCCAGGAAGAAGGGGTCCTCCGTCTGGGTGGTCAGCGTCATGCCCCCGCCCTCGACCTCGGTCTCCGCCGGGGTCCGCAGGTTGTCCACGTAGTCCTGAGAGGTGCCCATGCTGGCCATGCCGGTGTAGGACGGCGAAGCTTGACCTTCGGCCACCGGGGCCCCGTACGTCGCCCCGCCGTCGGTGCTCACGTCCAGGGTGAAGTACTGCCGGTAGAGGAGGTTCTCGTCGTCGAGCGAGGTGACCGGGCCGTTGTTGTAGAGGAACGTGTCGGTGCCGCGGAGGTCCTCGGTGGTGAACCGCCAGCGGTAGATCAGGTCGGCGACGGCGTCACCGTTGTTGTCGATGTTGATCAGGTACTCGGCATCCTCGGCCCAGGGGTAGAAGTTCGGTCCCTGGACGGGCTCCTGGAACGGTCCCCAGTTGGCGATCAGCACGACGTTGTCGGTGTTCTCCGGGCTCGAGAAGGCGTAGACGTCGGTGTTGTCCACGAGCGGGTCGCCGAGGATCAGCGGTGCCTCGCGGTGACTGGAGGCTCCGGCCATGGTGGGCAGGAGCCCGATCACGGTGGAGCCGGCGAGCAGGCCGCCTGCGGCGAACAGGGCGGTGGCACGGCTACCCCGCCTCTGGAGCAGTCGTTCGGAACTGAGCATGCGCGTCCTTCCCACGACCGCCCACTGCAGGCGGTCACCGACATGACGTCGCAGCCGACTCGAACCAGGAGATCCGAGCCGCCGGAAAGGCGCTCCTCGGGTCCTGTCTGCGATCGAACTCACATGTCCTACTGCGACGCGCGAAGGAAATCAGCGAACTACTGCGGCCGCGATGGAGCTGTCAGGAAAGTACGCAACCGACGGCACGGCGGTCGCAATGCGTCACGTGACGGAGACTCACACGATACGGTCGGCGCCCACCGAGTTGCGCACCTCGAAAGTTCTGGATCATCCGACTCGGCGCGCCGGTCACTCAACGCACGAAGGGGGCCTGGCCGGTCTCGCTCACCATGGACTTGCCGGCCGCCGCTGCGGCAGATGACGTAAGGGGATCGGCCTCGGGAAAGCCCGTCGAGCCGCGGCGGCTCGCCCATCGGGATCTTGGACGCGCTCTGGGCGCGGCCCTACGTCCACTCGTCGCCCTCCCGGACGGTGAGGCATCGAGGCGGACGCGGTCTCATACGAGGGAGCCGCCCCGCGCCTTCAGGCCCTCCTCCACTACCGCTCTAGATGTCTCACACCCGGCTGAACTCGTGTCAGATCGAAATGGGTGGCCAGCGTGGGAGGTTGTCATCGCCCGCTGGTCACCTGCCACGAATACGCCCCCTGGTGCCCCCTCCACGGAGGAGCCGCTGACTCGCCGGCGTTATGCGCAAAGGCCATTCGGAGAAGGCTGAGGAGAACTTCTCCGGACTGTTCGCGGACGGCCAGCCGCCTCGAAGTCGGGACGATCTTGCTCTGTGGGACCGAAACCCCTGGTCAGGGGCCTACCGTGTGGTGCGCCATCAGGGACTCGAACCCCGAACCCGCTGATTAAGAGTCTTGGTGATTGATCGTTATCGGACCCTGACGGCTGTGTCGCAAAAGTCCAGTTCATCGGCTCGTTGCTCGTCTGACACCGTTGATCATCATCGAGCGATGCTGAACGTTTTCTATGGGTAAACTATGGCTCAGGGCCATAAGCTATGGGGGTCTGAAACCACGTGTGCAGCGTCCGACTTCACTGCACGAGGAGGCCTTCGTGGGAAGACCGCACTTGGAGCTCGGGACGCACGGCCGCGTCCGGATCTATCGACAGCCCTCTGGCTACCGCGCAACGTGTCTCTTCCGGGACTGGGACGGGGTGACTCGGCAGGTCGAGCGACAAGCCAAGACCAAGGGCGCCGCCGAGCGGGCCTTGGCCGTGGCCCTACGAGAACGCGGGCGATCCGGGGATGCCCACGACATCGCGCCGGAGACCAAGGTCGCCGACGTCGCGGAGAAGTGGTTCAGTGAGCTCGAAGGCAAGAGCCCGTCGACCATGCAGGCCTACCGAGATCGGCTCGACCGCCAGGTGCTCCCCGCGTTGGGCGGCGTGCGGTTGCGGGAGATCAGCGTCGGGCTGCTGGATCGTCACCTCTCGGCGGTGAGAGCCGCGCACGGTCCTGCCCTGGCGAAGATGACGAAATCCGTCATCAGCGGCATCTGCGCACTCGCCTGTCGCCACGATGCGTTGAAGTCCAACCCTTGCCGGGACGTGGCCCGCATCCCGAACAAGCCACGGCATCCGCCTCGCTCGCTGACGGTGGTCGAGGTCAAGGCCGTGCGGACGTGGCTCAGCGGGGACGCGAGGGCGCGCGAGCGAGATTTGCCGGAGCTGGTGGCGTTCATCGCCGCCACCGGTCTGCGCATCGGTGAGGCCTGTGCCATTACATGGTCAGACGTCGACCTCGCCGCCGGCACCGTCACGGTGCGGGGCACGGTCCTGCGGGTCAAGGGTCAAGGACTGGTTGTCAGTCGCCCCAAGTCGGTGGCGGGGGAGCGGGTGCTCGAGCTGCCGAGCTGGTGTGTCGAGATGCTGCGACGACGCGGGCCGTCGAGCGGGCCGGTCTTCCCCGCGCCGCGGAGCCGAAGGCTTCGAGATCCCAGCAACACCCGCCGGGCCCTCCGTGAGGCCTTTCTTCAAATGGGGATGCCGGGGGTCACATCCCACGCCTTCCGCAAGACGGTGGCCACGCTCATGGACGAGGCCGGTCTGTCCGCAAGGAGCGCGGCCGACCAGTTGGGGCACGCCAAGCCGTCGATCACGCAAGACGTCTACTACGGGCGCAAGCGGCGAGCCACGGGAGCGGCGCAGGTCCTCGAACAATTGGCCTGAGGCCGTTGTCCGCCTGCGGTTGAACGGGTTGCGATGAGCAAGCCCGTGAGCGGCGTACTCAACCGGCGCCGGTATCGGCCGCTGAGGGACATGTCATTATTCAGATCGCCGTGGTCGGGTTGGGCGTCGATCCAGGCGCGGAGGTCGTCGATTCGGTAGAGGACGAGGCACTCGCGCGCGACGGCGCCGCGTCTCGACTCGCTTGTCATCTCCCCACAAGGGCCCGTGCGGCGTCGTCACGCAGCCCGCATGATGCCGGGCGGGCGCTGCCGCACTGCGCGAACGCGCCGGCGGCGCGGACAGGCCGGAGCCCGGCGCCGGGCGGAGCTGTTGACAGCAGCCTCCGGTTTTTCTCCTGTCTGCGTGAATGCCGAGCCCGGGAGTGGCACACACTCGCCGCTAGAGAGAGCCGGACGCGACTGGAGAAAGACAGGGGGAGTGCCGGCAGGCTCGTTATGCGGGGGCTGAAGCACAGGCGGCCCGCGTTGCTCCCCAGGTCGACTTCGACTACGCCGCTTTGACTGCATGGAGGGCCTTGGCTGTGAACGATGAGATCGCACCAACCGTGGCGGCGCAGCTGCTGACCCTCGACGAGGCAGCCGCGCTTCTCCGGACTCCCGTTGCCACGCTGCGCTACTGGCGGCATTTGGGTGTCGGGCCGGACGGCTTCCGCCTCGGTCGACGTGTCGTGTACCGGCGGCAAGACGTGGACCGCTGGGTAGCTGAACAGCAGCACGCGCAGTCATTGCGCCGATAGCCACTCATGCCCGGCTCATGATCCGGAGGGGACGCCTCAGCGAGCGACTCCGCCACCGCGCCGAAGAGCGCAGCGAGTGAAACATTGCAGTCGCCGCCAAGTTCCTCGGGAGCGGCGAAGGGACGGTCGCGCGAACTGCCACAACCGGCGCCTGTGGACCCCGGTCGGCCGCCGACGCCCGCTTCCTCGGCGCCGCCCCCACCAAATACCGCCGAGCGCGGGGCACGACTGCGGGCGGCCATTAGGCTGCTAGGCGCCCTGACACAACAGGCTGGGCCCATCAGCAGGCCGGTGCCGGTAGAGCTTCCCGCGCCGACAGAGGACATCCTCGCGGCGAGGTACAGCACGGGGAGCGCCGGTGTTCCAGGCCGGACCTCGGTGGCTTCCCCCGGCCTTGCAGCGGCATGTCGACCATCTCGGCGGCGCTACCGGATGCAGGCACTGCCTCGACTCCATCGAACCGGGGGCATCCCAGGGAGTCAACTGAACCCGAGGCAGTTCCCTTGATCTCTTCGCGGCGGTCACTCGGATGGTCGCTTTGTGGGGCTAGTTGCGGTATTGCTGTGTCTGCGGCCCGTGCCCTCCCGTGTCGCGCCTGCTGTCCTGCCGTGAATTGTGGGCGGCGGGCGGCCGACCGCGCGGGCGACCGGGGCACCCGATGTGGGGAGGTGAACACCGTCCCTCGCCAGCACCGGCGTCATTGTGCCGATACGGCGGGAGTGGTCGTCGACCGGAGGAGACTAGACATGCGGCGCTTTATTATGTCGCGGGTGCTTCTTCTGGTCGTGATCGGCCCGGTCCTGGCGGCCATGGTGTGGCTGATGCTGACACTGGACAGCCGGGGTCACACGCGGGCCGACGCCCAGGGGGCGCAGACCGCGGAGGTCATTGCCGCCACCGTCGTCGGCCCCCATCTCAACGCGGGTGCTCTCACGGCGGGCCGGTTCGCCGACGAGGCACTTTCTGATCTCCGACAGGACGTCAGCCAGCTGCGCCACGACGGTCAGCTGCTCGGCATCGGCGTCTGGGGGCTCGATGGCACCCCTCTGTTCGAGGGCTCCCCGGGCGGCTCCGATGTGGTGCGCCTCTCCCAGAGCGATCTTGAGCGTGCCCAGGGTGGTCAGTCCTGGACGGTGCACGACCAGACCGCAGACGGCCAGGCCCGGCTGCGGGTGTTCCTGCCGTTCCGGGCCGAGGGGACAGCCGCATCGGCCGGTTCCGTCGTCCAGGTGGTGATTCCGCACAGCCAGCTCACCGCGGCCACGGAGGACAGGCTGCTTCGGCAGCAGGTGTCCGTCGGCGTGATCTTCGCGGTGATCGTCGCCGGGCTGGGGGGGCTGCGATACCGCCTGCTGCGCCGCGAGCGGCACGCCCGCCACGACCTGCTCACTGGGCTGCTGAACCGCCGCGCGCTGTACGAGGACGCCCGCGGCCTGCTGGCCAAGGCGAGCTCCACGCGTCCCCTGGCCCTGCTGCTGATCGACCTGAGCGAGTTCAAGTCGGTCAACGACACGCTCGGTCACACCGCGGGGGACCTGCTGCTTCAGCAAGTTGCCGCCGCCCTTCAGGGCGCGGTGCGATCGGATGATCTGGTTGTTCGCCTCGGTGGCGACGAGTTCGGGGTGCTGCTGACCAGCCTGCCCAACACCGGCGCGGCGCAGGACCGGGCCGACCAGCTGCTGAGGCGGCTGCGGGAGGCGCCCTTCACGGTGCACGGCATGGAGCTGGCTGTGGATGCCAGCATCGGGGTCGCTCTCGCGCCCGAGCACGGCCGGAACCTGCCCGACCTGCTGCAGCGCGCCGACGTGGCCATGTACCAGGCCAAGCGCGGCCGCCGCGGCACCACCGTCTACGACCCCGGTACCGACCAGCACACCGTCGGCCAGCTGGCCATGGTCACTGACCTGCGCCGGGCCTTGGAGAACGACGAGTTCGTGCTGCATTACCAGCCCAAGGTGTCCCTGGCGGATCTGAAAGTCACCAGTGTCGAGGCGCTGGTGCGTTGGCAGCACCCGACCCGGGGACTGCTGCCACCGGGTGAGTTCCTGCCCGTTCTGGAACGCAGCGGACTGATGCAGCCGCTGACCCGGTGGGTGCTCCGGGAGGCGGTGCAGCAGGCCGCCAGCTGGCGGCGAGCTGGCATGCCGTTGCAGGTGGCGGTCAACATCAGCCCGCGCAGCCTGCTGGAAGACGATCTGCCCGCCCGGGTGTTGGCCGTCCTGCGCGGGGCCGAGTTGCCGGCGTCGCTCCTGCAGTTGGAGGTCACCGAGACGGCAGTCATGACCAACCCCGAGCGTGCGGCGTTCGTGCTGACGCAGCTGCAGGCCCGCGGGGTGGAGGTGGCCATCGACGACTTCGGCGCCGGATACACCAGCCTCGCGCTTCTCCGGATCCTGCCCATCACCGCGTTGAAGATCGACAGCAGCCTGGTCAGCCAGATGCTGGACCACGCCGCGGACGAGGCGGTCACCCAGGCCGTCATCGACCTCGCCCACCGGCTCGGCTTCAGCGTGACCGCCGAAGGCGTCGAGACCGACGCACTACTCGACCGACTCGCCGCGCTGAACTGCGACCAGGCCCAAGGCTATGTCGTCAGCGCCCCGCTGCCGCCTGCGGCCTTCGAGGGATGGCTCACCGACTGGCGGGCACGAACCTCATCGACGGCGGGCCGGTCGGGCACGCCGCCCCAGCGGATCTCGCCGTCCCACGGCTGACCCGGAAGCGCCGGAGGTGGCAGGAGGGTCGTGCGGAGCGCCGATAACCAGGTGTCCCATCCGAGGAGTGAACCGTGGCTGCCGACTGTCCAGGGGGTGGACGATCCGCCGTGCTGTGGGGCAGGGTGAGCCGGGGCTGGTCGCTCTCCCCCGTGGAGCGGCCAGCCCCTGCCGTGCCAGCCGAGGCCGCGCACTCGCCCGGCCGACGCCGCCGGTCAGGTGACGTGGAACAGGGAGTCGACTCCGGTGATCTGCAGAACGCGGCGTGCCGGGTCGTGCAGGCCGCGCAGGGCGGGTCGGTGCCCGTGCTCGCGGGCTGCTCTGGTGTGGCGGACCAGAAAGCTGATCCCGGTGGAAGACAGGAAGCTGACATCTGCCAGGTCGACCATGGAGATCGCCTCGTCGGCCCGGAGAGGAGCATTGTCCTCTGTGAGTTGGAGACGGTGAGCCGCCTCGAAGGCGTCGATCGTGCTCGTGTCGATCTCACCGGCCAGTCGAATCACCCGGCGCCCGTTTTCACAGTCGAGGCTGATTCGCCCGGGCGGCTGCGGGGAGTTGGCGAGCGTCATGGCCTCATCTTGCAGCTCGTCGCCCCCCAGATCAAGTGCTCTCCGGAATCAGAACGGTACGCTGCGTGGTCGGCCGCCGTGGCCGCCGATCGGCCGGGGCGCGGCCATGGTCTCCTGTTCCGGTGATGAACGGGGAGGGGACAGGCCGCCACGGTGGCCCTACCGGTGCCCACCCGCGCCGGCGCCCGGTGAACAGTCGCCTTCGGCGGACTGGGAGCTCAATGACCTTCGCCAGCTGCCGACGGCCCGCGCTGAGTTGCGCCGATGGGGTCCGGAGCGGGTGGATCTGGACTCCTTCTTGACGGACTTCGACGAGCTGGCTCCCAACGCGCTGCGGCACGGCACCGATCCGGTCGGCGCCGTCTGGTCTACGCCAACGACGGCTGGATGATCGAGGTCAGCCACGGCGCCCCCGATTGTCCGCGGCGATCGCGGTGGATCGGGACCCGGCCGTCGGCGGCCACGGGTTGCATCTCATCGCCGCCCTCGTCACCGCGCACGGCGTGCAGGCAACGGCTTCGAGTCAGCTCCGCTCGGCCGGCGTGCTCAGCGCACGGCTCCGGCCCGCTGCACGGCTGTGAAAGCAATGCTGACCGTCGCGCTCAGGCTCTGGAACTGGTTGCCGGCGCTCGTCGGCAGCGAGATCGTGAACACCAGGTGGTCCCCACCGCCGGGGTTCAGGCTGGCCGGATCACTCAGCGTCTGCGTGGCGAGGACCGGGCCGGAGTACAGCGTCTGCTCCGTGTCTTCGCAGCTGTAAGCGGGCACCTCGGCTCTGCGGTCGGTCATGGTCCATGCCCGCGAGCACGCCCGCAGGGTCAGTTGCAGCCCGTTGACCTCGTCGGTGACCAAGGCGTTGGCGGCGTCCGTCGAGTTGGCGAGTGCTATCGATGCCAGCGCGGAGTCGCCGTCGTTGGTCAGGTTCACCGCGCGGCTGAGGGAGTCCCCCGGAACGAAGCCGCTGGTGGTGACCGGAATGGTCTTCGGGCCGCCGGGGACGCCCACGTCGATGGAGACGGTTCCCGAGTCGATGAGGGTGTCCACCGACGTGCTGTCGGTGAACGTGCCGAAGGTGCCCAGTCCGGCGACCGCGCCGGCAGCGGCCAGTACGGCCAGCGATCCGACGATCTTCACAGCGGTGCGGCTCCGGGCGGGACGGGCGGTGACCGGGCTGTTCACGACGTCTCCTCCAGTTGGCTCTTGCCGTGGGCCTGCCCCGCGACAGGGACGACTCTGGAGGGAGGACCGCACGGCTGGCTGGAGGGCTCCGCAAGATAGCCGCAAGGCCCACATGGCATCGCGGGCTGCTGCGCCCGCGCGCCTCGTTATGCGCGGGGGGCGTCGGTCACGAGGCCGGCCGAGTGGCGAATCCGGCCCTACGACCGACCGACCAGTAAGGACGCTGAGCGGTCCGGTGACATCTCATGGCGCAGGGGCGCTGTCGCAGGTCAAAGCGCGGCAACGTTCGCGGAAGGATGTCGCCCGGACGTTCCTGTACCTCTGCTGGCTGGACTGCTCGCCCTGGATTCAGATGCGCCTTTCCCGATGACTCGCTGAATTCAGCGTCACGCCGACTGCGGCCAGCCTTTCCCGATACGGGCGGCTTTCCTGCGGCACCGTTTGGGCGCATTGGCAGAGCACCGTGCTTCCGGGGCTCGACTTGCATCTCTGGCCTGTAGTTCCAGGACCGCGGCGGTCTCCAGGAACAAAGCCATGCGTCGCAGCCGCTCGCCCAGTGCTTCGCGGTTCTCGTAGGATTCCCGCCGCCTGCGCAGCCCAGGTAGAAGTGCCTCGAGGGTCACGACCACGAGGGGTGAAGGTAAGCCTCGGCATAGCGCTAGAGCCGCCGCGCGTGTCGTTTCGGCGTGTCTCGCCATCCTCCTCCTGGCGTTCAGCCAACCGCCTTGCCCGGGCAAGGCGCAATGCATCGACCTTCGATGGTCCGCAACAACGCGAGCGAGATGCAGATTACCCCGTCCGAAATGGGTAGATCCTCGCGAACTCGCTAAGGGTCGTCGCGGTGACTGCCGATACCTGTCTGGTGGAATCTGCGGAACGAGTCGGACTAGGCCAGGTTCGCCCATTCCTGGCAAAGGCACCCACTGCAGGGAACCGTGACATGGCAGAGGTCAGCGGCGCCGACCGGGCAAGTCGCCACCTGCTCACGGCATGGTCCTGGTGGTGCTATGAACCGCACTCCGAGCAGGACCTGGTTTTCTCCGTGGCCACCTACAGCCGGGGAGAAGTGGGCTGGATATGCCGCCGGGCGCGGCTGCCAAAGCCGGCATTCCAGGCGCGGCTGCGACCCTTCGAACCTGGTTTCGCCGAGGCCATGGCGCAGCCCTTCACACTGATCTGGATGCCGCTGGACCAGTTCGCCCGAGGGGTAGACGGTTGGCGTTCCGAGGAGCAGCGCGTCGCCTACTGGTGACCGACCGTCGTCGCCACCGATGTGCTGCGGGGTCGGGGCGCGCGATGACCCTGGCGCGGGGACGACGATTGGAACACGCTCGCTGACATGACTGTGGACCGGCCTCCCCTGGGCTTCCCAGGCCGCGAGATCCGGCAGCGAGCCACGAGTGTCTCGTCGAGCAGCTGCGATCGCTGGCCGTCAATGTGTAGACAACGGCGGTGCTGGAGAATGAAGGGGAGCGGTACCGGCCGAGCCCTGGCAGCGCGGTCCTGTGCGGGTGCCCGACGGCGCCGCGACAGGGCTGCGCAGACCGAGGCCTCCTCGCCCGGGCAGGGCCTCGTCCTCACCCGGACGGCCGTCCGCCGGCCGGTCGCTGGTGGCATGGTTGCCGGTTGACCGGTACCTCCGTCGCTCGCCTCCAGAGGGCCCGGCCGTTGCGGTGTCGGCCGAGCCGATCGCGGCGATCCGTGTACTCCAGGGCGTCGAGGCGCGGCCCCGCTGCCAGGCGCGCGCATCCGCGGGCGCCGAGCGGAATCTCTGAACGCAGATCGAGGAGCGAGCGTGCACGAGACCTTGTTGACGGGCGCGGACAGGCCCACCGGCACTGCTCGGGACCTTTGGTCGCCGGAGGGCGAGAATCAGTTCCGGCTGTTCGTGTCCAGCGTGCGCGACTACGACAGTTCTATGCTCGATTTCGACGGTCGAGCGGTGAGCTGGAATGCCGGCGCCCGGCACATCCAGGGCTACGAGGCCGAGGAGATCCTGGGTCGCAGCTTCGAGGTCTTCTACCCGGAAGGGGACCGTGCGTGGGGCTTTCCCGAACGACACCCGGCGGCGCCCGCGGCTTGGGGAGAGCTGCGGTACGAGGGCTGGCGGCTGCCTCAGGACGGCTCCCGCTTCTGAACCGCCGTCGTCATCACCGCCGTCGTCAACGAGGCCCAGGCGCATGGTGGGTGTCGGCTCTCGCGGAAACCCAGCGACCTGTGGGGCACGGGCAACCACCGGCGGTGGCCGCCAGTGACCCCGGCCGGGCACTCGACGAGCTGCTCGACCCACGTAACGCCATGACCCGCACCCTCTTCGGGATCTCCACCGGCCATCGCCGCATTGGCCGAGTCGCCGGGGCGATCGGCCGCTCGGCAGGACCCGGCGGCCAGCCGGCCGGGTTCACGTTCGCCGACTGATCCTGCCGCCTGTGGTCGGGCTCACGCCTCGAAGACGCCCAGGCTGCAGGAGCTGCACCGGGCGGCGGGAAGCATCGGCGGGCGGAACAGTGACCCCGTGGCCAGATGCTGCTTGCCGAGGGTGACCGGCCCCACGGAGTCGCCCTCGGCGATCCAGTTGAGGTAGACCGCCTGACCGGCGATGTGTCCGGGATCGAGGGCAGGGTCGCATCGTTGGACACGTGGTGGGCAGCGGCATCGTGGACCTCCTCGGGTGCAGGCTATGGGGAAGGTGACTCGGGGAACCGTGCAAGAACTCGAGTGAGTCCCGGCGGTCAGCGACAGGCGTCGGGACCGTCATCACCGGCCGGCGGTGCAGCCCTCGACCGATTATCGGAATTCTGCGGCGCGATGCCGCGGTCGGGCAGATGGGTGTCTTAGCGTCGGGGTGTGATGGGGAGTCGGGGTGGTCGGCGTCGTGTCCGGCTGCCTGCCGGCGTCCTGGACGGCGTGCTCGCCGTGCTGGTGTTGGCCGGGGGCGTTGTCGGGTTCTTGGTGGGTGACGGGCCGGAGCCGGGACTGACCTGGCTTCTGCTGCTGGGGGCGTGCGTCGCCGCCGGCGCTGTCGGGGTGCGCCGGCGCTGGCCGGTGCCGGCGGTGGCGGTCACGGTCACGGTCTTGTTGGCCACCATGGGCAGTGGTCAGCCGGGGCCGGCGTTGCTGTTGGCCGTGCTGATCACCGTGTACACGGTGGGTGCGTACACCGATCGGCGGGTGACGCTCCTGACCGGCGCGGCCGCTGCCGCTGGGGTCGTGGTGGGCGCGCTGGCCGTCTCCGGTGGCCGGTGGAGTGACCCGGGGGTGCTGATCTTCGCGGCGTGGATCGGCTTCGCGGCCGCGATCGGGGACGGGGTCCGGAGCCGGCGTGCCTATGTCAGCGCCGTGGAGGAGCGTGCCCGGCGGATCGAGCAGACGCACGAGGAGGAGGCCCGGCGCCGGGTCGCCGAGGAGCGCGTGCGGATCGCTCGGGAGCTGCATGACGTCGTGGCGCACCACGTCGCGGTGATCAACGTGCAGTCCGGTGTGGCCGCGCACCTGTTGCCGGGGCGACCGGAGCAGGCGGTGGCGGCGCTGGAGCACATCCGGGCCGCCAGCCGGGCTGTCCTGGAGGAGTTGAGCAGCGTGCTGGCCGTGCTTCGTGGTCCGCAGGACGAGAGCCCGGCGCCCACCGAGCCCACCCCCGGCCTGGCCGATCTCGACCAACTGGTCGAGCGCCTGACCGCCGCCGGGATGGCCCTGGAGTTCACGGTGGCCGGGCTGCCCCGGCCACTGCCGGCCGCCAGCGATCTCGCCGCCTACCGCGTCATCCAGGAGTCGCTGACCAACGCACACAAGCACGGCGCGGAAGACAGCGCGCGGCTGACCCTGCACTGGACCGCCGACACCCTCGAGGTGGAGGTCGTCAACCCGGTCACCGCCGGCCGGGCGGCGGCGACCGGCGGCGGGCACGGACTGCTGGGCATGCGGGAGCGGACCACCGCCCTGGGCGGACAGTTGTCGGTCGAGCCGGGGCCTGCCCGGTTCCGGGTCCGCGCGGTCGTCCCGGCCCCTTCGGTGGTCGGATCGGCGGCGCGGTGACCATCCGGGTGCTGATCGCCGACGATCAGGCGTTGATCCGGGCCGGCTTCCGGGCGCTGATCGACTCTGCCGACGACCTCGAGGTGGTCGGTGAAGCCGCGACCGGGGACGAGGCCGTCGCGATGGCACGCAGCACTCGCGCCGACGTCGTCCTGATGGACATTCGCATGCCGGGCACCGACGGCCTGGCTGCCACCGGCCGGATAGCCGGGGACGACGACCTGGCCGGTGTCCGGGTGCTGGTGCTGACCACCTTCGAGGCCGACGAGTACGTCGTGCAGGCGCTGCGGGCGGGAGCGAGCGGGTTCCTCGGCAAGGGTGTGCTGCCCGCGGAGCTGCTGGCGGGCATCCGCATCGTCGCCGCCGGTGAAGCACTTCTGTCCCCGGCAGCCACCCGCAGTCTCATCTCCCGATTCCTCCAGCAACCAGCTGACTCTGGCGGTCGCGCCACGGGCAGCCCCGAACGGCTCACCGTCCTCACCGAACGCGAACGCGAGATCCTGGCCCTGGTGGCGCACGGCCTGTCCAACGAGGACATCGCTGTTCGTCTCGTCGTCTCCCCGCTGACGGTCAAGACCCACGTCAACCGCGCGATGACCAAGCTCGGCGTTCGTGATCGCGCGCAACTGGTGGTGGTGGCCTACCAGAGCGGGCTGGTCGCCTCCGACGCCGGGAGGGGATCGCTGCGGGGCTGAGCCGGCCACG
Organism: Blastococcus colisei; assembly: GCF_006717095.1. Classification (NCBI taxonomy): domain Bacteria; kingdom Bacillati; phylum Actinomycetota; class Actinomycetes; order Geodermatophilales; family Geodermatophilaceae; genus Blastococcus; species Blastococcus colisei. The sequence goes on along the minus strand of NZ_VFQE01000001.1, from coordinate 3,791,470 downwards.
TCAGGTGGGGCCCGCTGTGGTGGCCCGAGGAGCGGTAGGGGTCACCGCGGACGGAACCACCGGCGCAGGGCGAGAAAGCGTACCAGGCCCACGGTTCCGTTCACGGCCCCGATCACTGCCGCCTGGACCCATAGTCCCGGAGTGCCGGCGGCAGCGTCGAGCACCGCCAGGGCGACAGCGGTGGTGACGATCCCGGCCAGGGCCAGCAGACCGCCCCGCCACTGGGCGGTCGACCACGTCACCCGCTCATCGGCGTGGAAAGTCAGCCGGCGGTGCAGGTCGTTGGACAGGACGGTCGAGGTGAGCGCCGCGGCCAGGTTGGCCGGCTGGGCGCCCAGGCCGTGCAGCGCGGCGAACAGGGCGAGGTAGACGAGGTTCGACACCCCACCGACGGCAGCGAACCGGAGCAACTGCGGCCGACCGGCGTCGCTGCGCAGCAGCGCCGGCAGTCCCGTCATGACGACCTCCTGGGATGCCGCTTCCCCCGGCGCGGGCCGGGCCGTCGGCCGTCCGCCCGGTGGGCCGTGATCCGCCGGGCGAGGGGCGGGCAGGTCACGGGTCCTCCTAGTTGGAAACGCACGCTGCCGCGGAGCGCAGATTCGGTTCGTACGGTCGGGCCCTGGTCATCAGGACCGGGCCGCGTCCGGGCGGCGCAACCCGCCCCGGCGCGGCTCCGGTTCGGGCGTCAGGCGTCGCGGCGGGTGAGGGCCACGGCCGCCGCGACGAGCAGCACGGCAACCGATCCGATGAAGACGGCGAACCCGGCGCCGGGGCCGAGGAGTCCCTGCCCGGTGTCGGCCACGGCCGTGAAGGCCTGCCCGGCAGCGGCGGGCAGGTACGGAGCGATCGCGTCGGCCCAGCTGTCGGGCAGGACGAGACCGAGCAGGCCGGGCACGACCAGCAGGACAGCGAAGAGCGTGGTGATCGCCCCAGCGGTGTGGCGCAGCAGCGCGCCGAGCGCGATGCCGATCACGCCGATGCCGGTGAGGTACAGCGCGGAGCCCACGACCGCACGGAGGACGCCGTCGTCGGTCAGCGCCACGTCCATGTCTTTGCCCGCCAGGATGGCCTGGCCGGCGAAGAACGCGACCAGCACCGCGACAAGCATGAGCGCCACGGTCACGGCGGACAGCACGATCGCCTTGCCCCAGAGGACCGGGAGCCGCCGGGGGACGGCGGTCAGTGAAGACCGGATCATGCCGGTGGCGTACTCCCCGCTGATGACCAGCACCCCGAGCACGCCGATGATGATCTGGGCGAGCTGGACGCCGGCGAGGCTGATCATCGTGGCGTCGACGGGGAACCCGCCGCCTGGGGCGCCCTGGCCACCGCCGGGTGGGCCCTCGAGCTGCCCGGAGACGGCGGCGGAGGCGAGCAGGCCGAACCCGATGATCACGATCACCGCGGCCACCAATGTGTAGACGGTGGACCGCAGCGAGCGGAGCTTGACCCACTCGGAGACGACGACGCGCCGCTGGGTCAGACGGAGGTCGCCCTGCCGCGGGCGGGCGGGGGAGGGGGCGGTGGTGGTCACGATGCGGCCTTCGTGTCGGTGAGGGTGTCGGTGAGGGTGGTGGTGGCGTGGTACTCGATGGCGTCCTGGGTGAGCTCCATGAACGCCTGTTCCAGGGAGGCCTGCTGCGGGGAGAGTTCGTGCAGCACTATCTGGCGACTAGCCGCCAGATAGCCGATGTCCTCCGCGCGCAACCCGGTGACCTGCATCGATCCGTCGGGGTGAGTGGTGAGCGTGATGTCGGGCCCGGCCAGCACCTCGCGGAGTTCGGACAGCTGCGGGGAGCGGACCCGGACACTGCTGTGTGACGCGCGGTCGATGAGCTCGGCCGTGGGGGAGTCGGCGATCAGCCGGCCCCGCCCGATGACGATGAGGTGCTCGGCGGTGACCGCCATCTCGCTCATCAGGTGCGAGGAGACGAACACCGTGCGCCCCTCGGCGGCCAGGCCCTTGAGCAGGTTGCGGATCCAGAGCACCCCATCGGGGTCCAACCCGTTGACCGGCTCGTCCAGCAACAGCGTCTGCGGATCGCCGAGCAGCGCCGAGGCGATACCCAGCCGCTGGCCCATGCCCAGGGAGAAGCCACCGGCGCGCTTGCGGGCCACCTCGTGCAGCCCGACCAGGTCGATCACCTCGTCCACGCGGCGGCGGGGCACCCCGGTGGTGGCTGCCATCGCCAGCAGGTGGTTGTAGGCCGACCGCCCGGTGTGCACGGCCTTGGCCTCCAGCAGGGACCCCACCTCGGCCAGCGGCGCGGCGTGCTCCCGGAACGGGCGGCCGTTGACCGTGACCGTGCCGGCGTCCGGCCGGTCCAGTCCGACGATCATCCGCATGGTCGTTGACTTCCCGGCCCCGTTCGGCCCGAGGAAACCTGTCACCACACCGGGACGTACGGTGAACGTCAGGTCATCGACGGCCACCTTCTCGCCGTAGTGCTTGCTCAGGCCACGTACCTCGATCATCGTTCTCCTGACGCCGGTCGACCCGCAGTCGCGGGGACACCGCCAGCCTGCCCGGCCGTGGGGTCATCGTCGTCGTCCCTACGTGGGCTTTCGGCCGTACCGCCGATGCAGTACGGCCGGACGACACGCGGCCCACTGACGACGACGGGATCCCCGTCTTCACATCTCTCACTGCCGGCCGCAGGCGGCGTTGCGACTTGATGCCCGTTCTCGGTAGACCTGCCCCAGGGTGCTGCTGCGGATGTGGTTAGCGGGGTGCTGCAGGAGCGCAATACCTGGAGTAGGTGGCCGAGATCAGCGGCGAATCGCGCCAGCGGGCGCGTTGGGGCTGTAGGTGCTCGTTGACGGCTTCGATGAGCAGCGCCTTGAGCGCGCCGGCTCCCGCGGCGCCGACGGAGTCGGCTAGCACCTGGGGGTGGTGCCGGTGCAGAGCGAGGCCAGCAGCAGGAGGTCGAGTCCCAGTCCCGTCTCGCGCGATCACCAGGCCGTGGACGTACAACGCCGCTTCGGCGTGCTCCCCAGGCGCGAGGCGCGAGGCGAGGCGCCTGGGTCGTCCGTCGGCACCCGGAGCGCACCGCGCAGGCGGTTAGCTCTCTCCAGCACCGCAGACGCTAATGGGTCTGACCATTCACCCGACTCCGAACCCACCCGATGAGGCAGTGCAGCGCCGCGTGCCCCTCGGGCGAGGCGAAGCCTTGCTCGAGGCGTGCCGCTTCGATCAGCTCCGCGCTGTCTACCGAGCCGCGTCTGTAGAAGTGACCGAACACGCGACCGGAGGGGGTCGCGCTGCTGAAGAGTCCCGCGATTCCGAGGGCGATGGCATCGGAGATGGCCAGTGTGGCCGGCGGTCGCTTCAGCTCGGCGCGGCGGTCGAGAATGTCCGATACGCCGGCAGCCACCTGCAGGTCGGTGGCCGGCGTCCTCACCCGGCAGCTGACGATCACTCGAGGCTCCTCCCCAGATTTACACAGTCGTCTTCCCCCGATACATCGGCGCGTACCCCGGCAACCTGAAGCAAGAGTCCAGGTGTCTTACGCAACAATCTCCGAGACGCCAGGGGGCTCCATTGTTGTGCAGTTCTTGGGCTGGTGCGCGAAGGCTCACTCTCGCGACTCGGGCGGGACGTCACCGGACACGACGCGCCCCCACTGGGCCCGTTGAACTTTCGTAGCACGTTCCGCTTTACGCCGGACTGACGCAGGCAGGTGCCTTTAGGCCGTATTCCGCTCGCGAGCACCGAAGCCGGGCTTACGCCGACTTTCTCGGCCCGGGCTGCCTCGCGGTTCAGTTATGCCACTTCGTTGCAGTGAACAGGACGACGCGGCTGGTCGTGTCTTCTGCGTGAACGCGTTCTCTCGCCTCGGGGGTCGCCAGTGGGATTCGCGGGCTGAGGGCACCGGCGGGCGGGACCTTCGGGGAACGGGCGGGAGGCGCCGGGGAGCGACGGGCATCGGTGCGGACGTCCTCCTGTGGCGCTTGGTGGCGGTCGCCTTCATGTCCCATCGTTGGTGTCCTGACTGCTGGCGTGGCAAGGACTGCGTTGTCGCGCGCGGGTCGACGCTGGGGAGCGTCAGGCGGACTGCGATGTAGGTCGACTGGGGACTGGAACGCGAGTTGCAGGGTTGGGTCCTCGCTCCTGGGCAAACGGCTATGGTCCTTGACCGCCTTTTCGACGTCCCGCTGCGGGAAGTCCATACTCAGATCGCCCGGGGAGCGCTGGCTGTCGCCGTTCGATGTCTCGTCCTGGCGGCCGCGACGTTGCCGTCGCACTATGCCGAGGCCAACTGCCGCCAACGCGGCTACGCCCATGACGAGCCCGAATGGAGTGGTCATGAATTGGGGCTGACTGCCCGCCGCTGCCGGCGACGCGCCACCGGTGTCCGCGTCGGTCTCCGGGGTGAGTGACAGGTCCGCGAGCGGCCCGAATCCGATGTGGACCCTGGGAATGTCCGGAGCGACGTCGCGGACCTTCTGGATGATGACGTCCCACGGAGACGGTTGGTGTACGAATGCGTTCCCGTCCGTTGTCTCCGCCACGGTTCCGGCGGTGAGCGCTGACGCATCAGCCAGGCGCCTGCTGACTTGATCCGCGATTCCTAGCACGATGAGGGGGACTAGCACAGCTGCCACCACAACAATCTTGCGTGCACGCCGAAGTCTCGGGAGCCAGATCGGCTTGCGCGACTGCCAAGCATCGCGGACACGCCGCCCGACATGACGGGCGGTGCCCACGAAGCGGGCCGTCAGGCGTCTTCGGAGCTTCACTCCCGGTACTTCGGCCATTCGGGGTGACACCTTGAGCCCTTCCCGCACGGGAGACGCTGATTCTTGAGAGGCCGTTATGAGGCCGCAGCAGTCTCGACGGACGTGCTGCTGCGGGCCCGCCAGTCGGCGAGCCAGCCTTCGAGGGCGGCGGGGGGCAGCGGGGCGCTGATGACGTACCCCTGCACCTGGTCGCAGCCCAGGGCGGCGAGTCGGTCGAGCAGCGCCTGGGATTCGACGCCTTCGGCGATCACGCTGAAGCCCAGCCGGTGGGCCAGGTCGGTCACTGCCGAGGTGACCGCCTCGTCCTCGTCGTGGTCGAGCATGTGGTGGATCAGGCTGCGGTCGATCTTCAGGGCGGTGATGGGCAGGATGCGGAGGAACGCGAGGCTGGTGTAGCCGGCGCCGAAGTCGTCGATGGCGACCGCGACGCCCCGGGATTGCAGCTGTGTCAGCACGAAGGCGGCGCGTTCGGGGTTGGTCATCACGGCCGTCTCGGTGATCTCCAGCTGCAGCAGCGACGCTGGCAGCTCCGCTGCCACCAGGGCGGCCAGGACGCGGGCGGGCAGGTCGTCCTGCAGGAGGCTGCGGGGGCTGATGTTGACCGCCACCTGCAGCGGCATGCCGGCCCGGCGCCAGCTGGCGGCCTGCCCGATGGCTTCCCTGAGCACCCAGCGGGTCAGCGGCTGCATCAGCCCGCTGCGCTCCAGAACCGGCAGGAACTCCCCGGGCGCCAGCAGCCCCCGGGTGGGGTGTTGCCAGCGCACCAGCGCCTCCACGCTGGTGACCTGCATGTCCCGGAGGGAAACCTTGGGCTGGTAGTGCAGGACGAACTCGTCGTTGTCCAGCGCCCGGCGCAGGTCGGTGACCATGGCCAGTTGCCCGACGGTGTGCTGGTCGGTCGTCGGGTCATAGACCGCGGTGCCGCGACGGCTGCGCTGGGCCTGGTACATGGCCACGTCGGCGCGCTGCAGCAGCTCGGGCAGAGTCCTGCCGTGCTCGGGGGCCAGCGCCACCCCGATGCTGGCGTCGACGGACAGGTCGACACCTTCCACGGTGAACGGGGCCTCCCGCAGCCGGCGGAGCAGCTGCTCAGCCCGGTCCTGCGCCGCGGCGGTGTCGGGCAGGTGGGTCAGCAGAACACCGAACTCGTCGCCGCCGAGGCGGACCACCAGATCCTCCGGCCGCACCGCGGCCTGCAGGGTCGCCGCGACCTGCTGCAGCAGGAGGTCGCCGGCGGTGTGACCGAGGGTGTCGTTGACCGACTTGAACTCGCTGAGGTCCAGAAGGAGAAACGCCAGCGGACGCTTGAAACTCGCCTTGGCCAGCGGACCGTGGGCGTCCTCGTACAGGGCGCGGCGGTTCAGCAGCCCGGTCAGCGGGTCGTGGCGGGCGTGCCGCTCGCGCCGCAGCAGGCGGTGCCGCAACCACACCAGCCCCACGATCACCAGCCCGAAGATCACAACGACCGCCATTTGCTGGCGCAGCAGCCGGTCCTCCGCGGCCGCGGTGAGGTCGCCGTGCGGGATCACCACCTGGACCAGTGACCCGCCCGAGCCGGCGTCTTCCTCCGCGGTCGGCGAGGGAAGAAAGACCCGCAGCTGGTCCTGCCCGTCCGCGGCCCGCCCGGACGCCGTCCACGACTTACCCTGCCGGGCGCGGTGAAGATCGCCGTCGGAAGGCTGGAGGGCGTCGGAGGCCGGGGAACCGTCGAACAAGGGTGTGCCGTCCAGACGCCAGACGCTCAGGCCCAGCAACTGTCCGTCACCGCGCAGCTGATCGACGTCATCACGCAGCTCAGCAAGGTCCTCGGCGAATAGCTGACCTCCGGCGAGGTCACTCGCGTCCAGACGCGGGCGGACGACGGTGGCGGCGATGACCTCGGCGGTCTTCTCGCCTTGGGCGGCGGCGCGCTCCTGGCCCCGGCTTTGGAGTCCCAGTATCAGCCACACCATGGCGGCCAGAACTAGGCTGATGACAACCAGCAGGAGCAGCCGCGACATAAAGACTCGGCGCACGCGAAACCCCCTCCGACCAATGATCACTCCAGCCATATCGGCGCATTAGCGCCGGCCTTGAGCTACTCGAGGTGGCGTGCACCCATTCGGGTGTCGTCGTTGATGCCCCGTTGATGCCTAACTGCACGCGGTCCAGCTTGAATATCCCATGCGAAACCGCAGGTCCTCCGGACAGAGGGCAACGTGTTTTGTCCGGTCGGCCTGTCGAGATCGGGCCGCATGGCCTATTGCTAGCTGCAGCCGGAGTGACGTTTGGCGGTTCGGCCAACATACCGAGCAAGACCAAGTTCATTCACCCGTCACCCACCCGGGTAGGCGCCCCTCGATAAGAGGAAGATTTGGCCTGTGCACGCTTCAGGTGGCGATTGCCGTCACCGATTCCAGGGACATGACCACCACATGTGACGGGACCGTGCAGGTCGATAGCCCCGCCAGATGCCGAACGCAGATATGCCGGTGCAATGACTCCCCGCGCGCTTCGGGTCGGGTCATGAACAGCAATCCGTCCTGGTCAAGCAGCGAAGGCACCTGCTCGGCCGGAGCTATCGGCTCCCAGCGGTGGCGCCGGGTCAGGGTGAGGTGGATGCGAAGGGCACCGCCGGCGTCCGGCGCAGCATCTGCATCGCATGCGCCGCTGCCGGGCAGGGCAGGGCACCAACAGTCTGGGGCGATGGAAACGCGACGCCTTCGGCGGTTGGTCAATCCTGCGTCCACGGCCTTCTCGGCTTGGTGGTGCAACTCGACGACGAGAGCGGTGCCGTGGCCATCCTGACCACGGACTGGCCGAACTAACGGCACCCAACCCGCTCCGGCTACATCCGGCCGAACGGAGTAGAGGGAAATCCCGCAGAGGATGCGTTACCGGGACGCATCCTGGCCGCCGCGTGACCGAGGCCGCGGCGGCGCCGGTGTCGGCGGGGGCGGGGAGGCGTAGTCGATGCGCGCCCACACGTGCTTGCGGTCGCCGTGTACCGCCCAGCCGTGCGCGGCGCTGAGCCGGGCGACCAGGTAGAGGCCGAGGCCGCCGTCGGCAGCGTCTCGGCCGACGGCTGGCGTGGGCGGGCGGTCGGCCGCGGCGTCGCTGACGTCGATCAGCCAGCCGGAGGCGGTGGTGGTGACCACCACCCGCACCGGCGCCTGACCGTGCCGGAGCCCGTTGGAGGTCAGCTCCTCGAAGACCAGCAGCAGCTTCTCGATGTCATCGTCATCGGCGTCGCAGGGGCGGGCACCGTCGGCGAGACCGGCGCGCATCTGCAACCGAAGCTCGGTCACGTCGGCCACCGTCCAGGGCCGCCCGTCCCAGATAGCCGCGGAGTCCGAGGCGCCCGGCTGCGGCGCAATCCGCTCGCCCCACATCGGCTCGCTCATGCGCCTCTTCCTCGGGTCGAGTGTCAGCCCCGACCGAGGATCCTGACCACTACTGGGCGGCGACCTTCCGCGCACCCATGAACGACCCGCGACCGTACTGCTACAGCCATCGCCCCAGAAAGTACCTGATCGAGACGACCACGGCAGGACCGTTCCGGCGTCGAGGTCATGCTGTCGATCGCCGGCGCTGAACCGCTGTCGGTCGCCTGTCCCGGGATGGGGGAGGGCTCATGGAGACCAGCCCCGGGATCGCAGCGGCTCGTGTAGAGCCTGCACGTGTTGCGCATCACATAACGTGCCGCGTTTGGATGCTCACAATGGGGTTACGTCGGGCGGTCCGCGCTCGCGAGCAAGCGTGGGGACTGCACTGTGACGTACGGGGGCCGGGACCGCGGCGAGCCGACGCCGGATGGCCCGTCGTCGGTCCGAGCGGCACTGGGGTTGGACACCGTGGGCGGCGACGGCCAGCGGACCCTGCTGGATCTGGCCGTCACCGCCGCCGGTATCGGCACCTTCGACTGGGACCTGGTCACCGGCTCCCTGAGCTGGGACGAGCGCCTGCTGGAGCTGTTCGGTTACGACACGATCTCCTTCGACGAGACCATCGGCGGTTTCAACGCCCGCCTGCATCCGGAAGACCTTCTGCGGGTCACCCAGCTGCTCCAGCAGGCGATCGCTGACTGTGCGGACTACGAGGCCGAGTACCGCATCGTGCTGCCCAACCAGAGGCTGCGGTGGATCCAGGCCCGCGGGCGGGTGCTGTGCGACGAAGCCGGCGCCGCGGTCCGGCTGCTGGGCGCGGCCTGGGACATCACGGTCGGCCGCAACGCGCAGCACAGCGCGGACGCCGCCGCACGCCGCGCGGAACTGCTCGCCCGGGTGGCCGGCGAACTGACCGAACAGCTGGACACCGACCGGGCGGTGGGCCGGTTGGCCCGGCTCGTGGTCCCCGCCCTGGCCGACTGGTGCATCGTCACCGTCGTCGACGAGCACGCCCCAGCCGGCTCGCTGCGGGGGCTGCGGGACGTCGCCAGCTGGCACGACGACCCGGCGATGCGCCCCGTCGTCGCGCGCTACACCGCCACCCGCCTGGCCGCCGCCAAGCCCGGCGCGTACGTCCACCGGGCGCTGACCGCCCCCGGGCCGGTGCTCATTCCCCCCGACGCCGCGCAATCGGTTCTGGCGCTGACCCAGCCCGGCGAGGCCGCCGACCTCCTCGCGCAGCTGGCCCCCCGACACGGGGTCCTCGTGCCGCTGCGCGCGCGGGGACGCACCGTGGGCGTGCTGTCGCTCTACACCGGGGCGCAGCGGGCCCCGTTCAGCGCCGAGGACCTGGCCAACGCACGCGATATTGCCGCCCGCGCGGGGCTCGCGCTGGACAACGGCCGGCTCTTCCGCCAGCAGCGCGAGCTCGCCGAGACCCTGCAGCGCTCCCTGCTGACCCCACCGCCGGAACCCGATCACCTGCAGGTCGTCGTGCGCTACACCCCAGCAGCGGAAGCCGCGCAGGTCGGCGGGGACTGGTACGACGCCTTTCTGCAGCCCGGCGGGGCCACCATGCTGGTCATCGGGGACGTCGCCGGCCACGACATGCGCGCCGCCGCCATGGGACAGGTCCGCACCATCGTGCGGGCGCTGGGGGCGGCCACCAACCGCCGCCCCGCCGCCCCGCCGCCCTGCTCCGCCAGGCCGATCGGGTCATGCAGACCCTCCAGGTCGACACCCTCGCCACCGCCGTGGTCGCCCGCCTGGAACAGACCCCCGCCGAACTGCGCCGCGGGATCACCCGGCTGCGCTGGTCCAACGCCGGGCACCCCCCGCCGATGGTGCTCCACCCCGACGGGCGGGTCGACCTCCTCACCGGCGACCACCACGACCGGCTGCTCGGCGTCGACCCCGACACCCCGCGCCGGGAGGCCGAGATCAGCCTCAGCCGGGATGCGGTAGTGCTGCTCTACACCGACGGCCTCGTGGAACGCCGCGACCAGCCACTCGACGACGGCGTACAGCGCCTGCAGCGCACCCTCGCCGAGCTCGCCGGCCGCAACCTCGATCAACTCCTCGACGACCTGCTGGCGCGCCTGCTGCCCGACCGACCCGACGACGACGTCGCCCTCGTCGCCGTCCGCCTACACCGCCAAGACCGACCCCGCCCCGCAGAAGCCGGCCCGAATCTCATCCCACCCACCGTGTGCGCCCCACCGACAATCACCCAATAACCGCCGCCGAAAAGGCGAAACGGTGAGCGCCCCAGCTGGCGACCGTGACGCCGGCCGATAGTTGGAGCTGGCACCGGGGCGTGGCGGGCTGTCCTCGCCAGCTGCGCCAATGGGGGGCACGCGTTGGCAACCAGGGCCGCCCTCCGTCGCGCCAGTAAGCGCGGGATCAGAACAGAAATGGTCCCCCGGAGCTGCTGATACCGCGGGGACGGCCGCGTCGGTCGGGCGGTCTTGCGCACAACTCAGTACCGGGCGGGCAGATCAGTCGTAGACAATGGACCACGGGTCTTCGGAGCGGGCCACAGCAATGGGAGACGGAGGCCCGATGAAGGACCACGGCGGCGAGGATGCCGAGGCGCACTGGCCGGGACTGGCCAGCGACGCGGCCGACACCCGCCGGACCCATCCTGAGCTGGCCGTCGCCGCTGCGGGTGTCGGCACGTTCGACTGGGACCTGTTCACCGGCACACTGATCTGGGACGAGCGCCTCATCGAGCTGTTCGGCTACGACCCGTCAGCCGTCGACCAGACGATCGAGGCCTTCCGCGCCCGTCTCCACCCCGACGACGCTTCCGGCGTCAGCGCGCAGCTGCAGCAGACGATCGACGCCTGGGGGTCCTACCAGGACGAGTTCCGGGTGATGCTGCCCGAAGGGGGCCAGCGGTGACTGACCGCGCGGGGCCGGGTGCTGTCCGACGAGCGCGGCACCCCCGTCCGCGTGGCCCGGGTCACCACCGGAAGCCACGGAGTCCAGTGGCAGTCGGAGCTCTCTGGCTGGCGTGAGTGACTGCGCAGCCGGGTCAGCGAGCGGCCGGGTGGCACCCAGCACGCCGATGAGGCCGTGCGGCGACTGTCCCGGTTGGTCGTGCCCGTGGTAGCGGACCGGTGCATCGTCACCCTGCTCGACGACGACCAGGCGGCCGGCTCCCGGCGCGTCTTGCGCACCGTCGCGGCCTGGCACGTGGATCCGGCCCCGCGCTCAACCGCGGCTTCCTACGCTCGGGTGCAGCTGAGCGCCATCAACGATGACGCGTTGACCATCCGCGCGCTGCGCACCGGGCAGACCCAGGTACTTCAGGCCAACGCCACCGCGGAGACCCTGGCGCTGCTGGACTCCGCCTTTCTGCGCGGCCTCATCACCGAGCTGGTGCCGGAGTCGCTCGCCGTCCTTCCCCTGCCGGCGCAGAACGGTCCGGTCGGGAGGCTTACCGTGGCGAACGGCGCCGCGCGGCCCGCTCACGTCCGAGCAGCTGGCCACAGCCGGCCACGTCGCCGCCCGCGCCGGCCTCGTGCTGGCCAACGCCCGCCCGTACCGCTAACAGCGCGGTCTCGCCGAGGGGTTCCAGCGGTCGTTGCTGACTGGGCCGCCGGAGTGCGATGGTGTGCGGATCGCCGCGCGGTACGTGCCGGCCGGCCAGGCCGCCGCAGTAGCGGCGACTGGTACGACGCGTTCCGTCAGCCCAGCGGCGCGCTGGCGCTGGTCATCGGCGACGTCGTCGGGCACGACACCCAGGCCGCGGCCGCGACGGGACAGATCCGCAGCAACGTGCGCACCATCGGCGCCGAGAGCAACGACGGGCCCGCGGACCTGATGCGGCGAGCCGACCGGCTGCTGGAGACCCTGCAGGCCGGCATCCTGGCCACCGCAGTGGTCGCCCGGCTCGAGGAGGCCGGGGGTGACTGGGCCCGGGCAGTCATGCGGCTGCGCTGGACGAGCGCGGGTCATCCACCCCCGGCGATGATCACCGCCGACGGCCGAGTGCAGCTGCTCACCGCCGAGCAACCTGCTGCTCGGCGTCGACCCCGGCACCGCCCGGCGGGAGTCACTGGTGCCCCTCGACCGAGACGCGGTGGTATTGCTCTACACCGACGGGCTTGTCGAGCGCCGCGACCAGTACCTCGACCACGGCCTCCACCGCCTCCAGCGCACCCTGGCCGACCTCGCCGGCCGCGACCTCGACGGGCCTGGTTGCGCGTCTCCACATCGCCTTGAGCGCCGCGTGCACGGTGGTGGCCGTCTCGCGAGCGAACAGCGGGCGGGCGAACGGTGCCGCCTGCGCTCGGTCGGGCTGGGTGAGGGGGTCGCGGACGTGCACTACGCCGGTGATCTCCTAACCGTCGGCAGCGCCGAGCATGAGCGCGCGTCCTAACGGTTCAGCCGCCGACAGGATCCAACTGCAAGCAGCCTGGGTGCACGTGCTCAACGCGACCGCCATCGAATCGGACCGCGATCAATCGGTCGGCCGTCCGGGCAACGACCACCCCGGGCGTGCCACGCGCCACCCCGTGCCACACCGGTCCGACTCGTTCCGTGGTGAGCACCCGATCACCGATGTCGAACTCGGGAGGCTCATCGAACGTGATTACTGGCGGCATGGCCTACTTCAGCATGCAGGCGCAACGCGTCGATAGGACGACGGCAGGTGCGTGGGAGGCCCTCACGCCGGCAGCCAAATCGAGATTCGCGACTGCTACCGATCCAGCACACTCCGTGAGACGCTCGGGCGCGAGCAACGGCGGACGGACGAGGAGCGAGGGCGGCCTGTGGGGCGAGGACCGGCCGATGGCCAACCCGCCCGTGTGCGGGGCCCGGGTGACCTGCCGCCGATCTCAGCGCGCCTGGGACAAGCCGCTCACGGGCATCGGCCGCAGCCCGGCCGGACCGGTACTCCGACCGGCCCTCTCGTCGCCCGGCCCCACCTTTTTGCTGGACAGCCCCCGCGTGCGGACACCAGTTCGCCAGGCAGGTCGGGTGCGGCGCTTCGTCCACGAGTACGGATGGCGCGTCTATGCCGTCCCCCTGCTGATCGTCGCCACGATCGCCGCCCTCGTGGACGTGGCGGTGGACGACGCGGCGGTGAGCTCGCCCACGGGCGGCAGCGCGACGGAGGCCCTGCCGCCCGCAACGCTGCCTCTCCTGGAGGAGACCACGGAACCCACGGCGCTCGCCGAGGGCGACGCCGGTCCGAGTCTGACGCCACAGGTCGTCGGTGAGGAGACCTATGTCGAGCAGGGGGCGGGCAGCCTCTCCGTCATCGACGGCACGTCGCCGGTTTACGGGACCGGCCCGGTGCAGCGTTTCGTCGTGGAGACGGAGGACGGCATCGGCGTGGATGGTGCGGGCTTCGCCCAGGCGGTGGAGGAGACGCTCGCCGACCCCAGGTCCTGGGGCAACGGGGGCCGGATGTCCTTCCAGCGCGTCGGGGCGGCCGAGGCGACGTCTGGGCAGTACGACTTCCGGGTGAGCCTGGTCAGCCCGGGGAGCATGGAGACCTACTGCCCCGGCGTGGGGACCGGCGGCTACACCTCCTGCCGGTACGGCGAGCGGGCCGTCATCAACCTGGCCCGCTGGGTCACCGCCGTCCCCGACTACGAGGGCGACGTCGCCACCTACCGCCACTACGTCGTGAACCACGAAGTCGGTCACGCACTCGGGAACAGCGCGCACCCGCCGTGTCCCGGACCCGGTCAACTCGCGCCGGTGATGCAGCAGCAGACGCTGGGCCTGAACGGCTGCGCGAAGAATGCGTGGCCCTACCCTTGACCCAGCATGGCTCTTCCTGCGCGTCGGTATCCGGTACGTCGGTGTCCTCAGGCCACGGGCCGGCCGGCCAGCAGGCCGGGAACCGCGCAGACACCCAGGGTCCGCAGCACCGACCACTTCATCCGGAACAGCAGCAACGCGGCCACGACGGCGATCAGTGCTACTGGTCGCAGCGTGGCCAGGGTCCGGCACTTCGAGGTTCAGGACCGACCAGTCCAGGCTCACGTGTCAGAGAACAGTGCGTGGATGGCGAAGTCGGCAACCCGAGCCGCTCCGACCGTGACCACGCACGCGGGGAGACCACGCCTGTACGGAGAGCCTGCAACGACGAGTGCGCGCGGCACCAGTAGTCAGGTGTCGACGTGCCGCAGCGGATCGTCCACCGGGACGCGTGCTGGGAGGACGATTGGCTGTGGTCAACGAGCCTGCTGTCCGTGCGGACCGTACTGACCGCGGTCAGGATGGCGAGACGCAGGGCCCCGCGGACCTGCTGGCCGGCGTCGAGCAGTGCGCTGGCGACACCGGCCTCCTCCGGCGGCACGCCCGCCACGCATCAAGATGGGCAAGCGCCGGCTGAGCCCTCCGAAGGGAGAACCACCTCCAACTCCGTCACCGGCGCGTCGTGGACGTCCAGCACGGTGGCCATGGGAAGCTCTTGCAGTTCTCTGAGGAACACTCGGCCGGCCTTGACACCCGGCCGCCAAGAGCCCCCCGTTCGCTACCTCGTGGTGGTGCGCGGGGGGCTCTTCGGCGTCTCAGGACGACCGCAGATGTCTTGGTGACGCGAATCCACCACGTGCCGCAGACACTCGAGAGACACGGCCGCGACGTGCGGCTTCCTGGCGACTTCGGCGTTGTGTAGTGCCGGGTCGAGTCCGACGAAGTGGATTGAGGCCACCTCTGAGCTGCTGGTCGGCCAGTCCGGTCGTCATCGATCGCCCAGGTGCCCATCGGAGGGGAAGCGGTGCTTGGCGTGAGAGGTGCGCGCCCGAGAGTGGTCTCGCAAAACCCAGGGGTGATGCGGGGTCGTCGCACCGCCCGGTGCAGTAACACGGCCGCCACCCAACGGCCGCAGTGCTCCCGTTCGACGTCAGGCTCTTCACTGCCGCGGGCACGCCCGGCAGGTGCGTCGTACCCCCAGCTGACCACCCCCCGACGAAGAGGCCGACGGCTTCGGCGAGGGCCTCCCGCGGGGCACCCAAGACAACCCGCTTGCGCCACCAGAACCGCGCGATCGGCGATGGTGACCCGTCTAGGTACGGCGGCGGGGACAACCATTCGTGCGCAGCAAGGCGCGCACCTAAGTCTGGTTCGGCCAAGCATCAGTCTTCTGTTGTATCGGCCCGAAGGCAGCGGGTTTGCCGCAGCGGCTGGCCGCCCTCCCTATCGAGGAGCTGGCGCTGCCGCAGGTTACGAGCCGTCACCGTCCGGTTGCAGGGAGCTGGACTCCGGGAGAGCGTAGATCTCCAGGAAGGCCGAAAGGAGGGGTGCGCTGATGAGCTGGTGGGCGTGGCTGCTGCTCTGGGCGGGCGCGGCGCTCACCGTCGCTCTCGTCGTCGGCCAAGCGATCGGGGCAGCCGATCGCCACAGTCCGCCCCTTCCATCGACCCCGAGACGGCAGGGGTTCACTCTGCTGATTGGCGGCGAGCGCCGCCTCCTCTCCTTGAGGTCGGCGAACAGGAACGCGCCACCGAGCAGGGCGCCGTAGGTGCACCGGCACCTCTTGGCGTCTCGGTTCTCTCATCCGCGCGTGCCTGGCGGAGCGGGGACTGTCCCCGCTGGCCGGCAGCCGCGCCCCTGAGCGGTTCGGCGCCCTGGGACGGACGATGGACACCGACGCCCAGGACCTGACCGCCCAACGCGAGGGACTGCTCACACTCGGAGTGGATCCGGGGCGGCTCTCGTCGACCACGGCCTGACCGGCACCAACCGAGAGCGCCCCGGGCTGCGGGAGGCGCTGGCCGCCTGCCGGGAGGGCGACACCCTGGTGGTGACCAAGCTCGACCGGCTGGCTCGCTCGCTGCCCGACGCCCGGGCGATCGCCGAGGAGCTCACCCGGCGGCAGGTGCGGCTGAGCCTCGGCGGCGCGGTGTACGACCCGCATGACCCGGTCGGGCGACTGCTGTTCAACGTGCTGGCCATGGTCGCCGAGTTCGAATCCGACCTGTTCCGCGTCCGTACGAAGGAAGGCATGCGGGTGGCCAAGGCCAAGGGGAGACTCCGCGGGAAGCAGCCCAAGCTCAACCCCCGCCAGGAAGCACACCTGGTAGACCTCTATCGGCGGAGCGAGCACAGCACCGCCGAGCTGGCCGATCTGTTCGGCGTCGCCCGCTCCACCGTCTACCGGGCATTGCAACGCGACCAGACGAACGGTCACCGAGCAGCGTCGAACAGCGCGAGCATTCGCGGGTGAGCTTCGCCGCCGGCGACCGCAGGGTTGTCCCGCAGGCCAGACCCCGCGGGACAACCCGCCACGACTGCATGGCCGATCGCGAGGTGCCGCAGGAGGTTCCCTTGCGGGATACCGGGCGCCGGGCGCCGTTGCCGCCTCGCGGACGTGAACGGGTGGAGGCTTCTCGCATCGGATCGCCGAGAGCTGACAGATCGGTCGAGAAGCGCGCCCCGGCACAGTGGGGGCAGCGGAGCCGTCTCACCTGGTGCCGCTGACTGTCAGAGTGGCGTTGGTCGGGATGCAGACGGAGGAGCATGGGCTGATGAGCTACTACCTCGGTCCTCATCGGACACGGTGGACACCGGACACCTGGCGGCACGTCGTGGACGCTGCGGTCGCCGGCACCCTCGATGAGACGCAGTGGGTCGAGTTGAAGGCGGCACTGCCTGCGCATTCCAAGCCCGCCAACCTGGAACTGGCCCGAGACTTGGCGTCACTGGCCGTAGACGGCGGCTTGTTGATCATTGGCATCGAAGACGACAAAGGCAGGGCCGGCGCTGTCAGCGGCGTCGAGCTGGCGGATCTGGCCGACAGGGTCGACCAAGTCGCTCGCGACCGGGTGCACCCACCTCTTGTGGTCCGTCCTGTTCCCATCGTGGACCCGACTCGCCCGGGTCGCGGCTGTTTGCTCGTCACTGTTGACGCCAGCCCCGAGGCGCCGCACATGGTCGACGAGCGCTACTGGGGCCGCGGTGCCACTGGTAAGCGCCCGCTGATCGACGCGGATGTGCGTCGTCTCCTGGCCCTCAACGCTCAGCAGCGAGAAGACTTCATGCAAGTCGTCAGGCAATATGTCGATGCTGGTCCGTTGGCCATTCCCGGGAGCCTGCATGTGCTGCTGACTCCCCGCGCCGGCCAGCACGGCGCGCTGCGAGACTTTCTCGAGGAGCCGTTCCAACTTCAGCAGCTCGTCAACGAGGTCTGCGCTACGGATAGGACCGGCTGGAACCTGGAGGCTCTTTCACAGAGCCGACTGACGCTGCGTGGTCTGGATATCAGCAATGTCCCGCTGGGCGACGCGGTCGCGTCCTCCGACTTCAGCCAACTGCATGGAAAGGCGGTCTCGCTACGTGACGACGGCCGAGTGGCCCTCACCGTCACGACGTTGGTCTTCACAGAAACGGAGACCGGCTCGACGAAACGCTGGTTGTCGACCAAGGCAGTGGTGGCACTTCCCCGCCAGACGCTGCGGCTGGCCGCGCGCCTGGCCGACTACGCAGGCTATGGCGGTCAGTGGGACGCCGCGGTGGTCGTGACCGGGCTTCAAGGCGTGAAGGCCCACGGAGACGGCCACCGGTTCTGGGCCATGGGGACCGCCTACCCAGAAAACGAGTACCTGTGGTCAACGACGACCACGACCGGCGAGCTGGTCGACCGGCCGGACGACGTGTTGACCAGATTGCTGACCCCGCTGCTTCGTGTGCTGGGGGATCAACGGCAGCTCGATGTCCAACTCGGCGCCACCTGAGCACTCCCGTATGTGGCGAGCTTGCTGCGAGATCCGGTTGCGGACGCCAATGGATCGTCTGCCGGGACCAGCATTGAGCCTGCTCCAACTCATGCTACCGGGCTGCAGCGGTCCGATCGCGAGGCCTCGTCTACGCCGCTGCCACTTCTTTGACGGCTAGAACACTGTCCCCCAGAGCGCAACGCCTCCCGCGATCAGGCCCGCCGCCAACAGCGAAGCGACGATCCCGACCAGGATCTGGCCAAGTATGCCGATGACTCCGGCTGCGGTGCGTTGCGCCGAGCGATCGGGCCCCACAGCCTCGCGGAGGTTGGACGGCCAGCGGAGGAACGCCGCGAGTAGGCCAGTCAGTCCGCTTTCACGTTCGGCTGCCTCTACCGACGCCTGCCGCGACCGGGAAATCGCGGCCTCGACGGTGGAGACGACCGTTGTCGGTTCGAGCTGCTGCGGGTCCTGGATGCTCATCTGCCAGTTCGCGACCGGGTCAACGTTGTTCATGATGTACGCCGCATTGCGCAGAGTGAAGGTTCCGCCATATCGGGGATAGGCGGATGCCGCGGCGCCGGCTGCCTGGGACACCTCCGAGTAGAGCCGCGTCCACTCGCTTTGGCTCACCCCAGGCGCCGCCTTAAGTACCGTCAGGGTGAGGCCCGTAGGGACCGCGTAAGCGTGGTTGATCAGCTCCACGTAGGCGTTGCGGAACTCCATCATCAGGTTGGAGTCCTGCAAGTACCGCTGACTCGGCTTCATGGGGCCAGTCTGCCGAAGCTAACCCACAGGCGAGCGGCTCGCCGGGACTGGTTCGATCGCTCCGCTTCGGCCTAGAGACGCCGCGCCTGCCTTACATCGTCCATGCGCCCGTATGCCCAACCCGCTGAGGCGACGACCGCCGGGCCGAGGCAATTGGCCGTCAGTCTCGCAAGGCAACCCGGCTGCTGCCCAGGTGTCGGCTGGCCGCACCCGTCGAGGACTCACCGGAACCTGCGGGCACCGAAAAGCATCGTGCTGTCGTCGCGTGCTGACATGCTGTCTCGCGGTCGACCAACGACGGAGGGTGAGCAATGGGCTTCTTCGACAGATTTCGCAAGCACAAGTCGGTACCTGTGCCTGTGACGCCCCGGCTGTCGTCATTGCCGCCCGTGCCGCCTCCTCGGCGCTCACCCGCAACGGCGCCCGCGGCGTCCGGGCCGCTGCCGGGGTTCGCGGTCATCGACGTGGAGACCACCGGCCTGTCGGCGAACAGCCACCGCATCCTGGAAATGGCCATCGTGCGCACCGACTCCGGCGGGCGGGTGCTGGACGAGTGGGTGTGCCGGTTCGACCCCGAAGGTCCGGTCGGCGCCACGCATATCCACGGCATCCGCGACGCCGACGTGATGGGTGCGCCGCGGTTCGCCCACGTGCTGCCCGAGATCAGCACCCGGCTCGCCGGAGCGGCGATCGCCGGGCACAACGTCACCTTCGACCTGGCCTTCCTGCGCACGGAGTACGCCCGCGCCGGCTGGGCGCTGCCGCACCTGCCCGCTGCCTGCACTCTCGAGCACAGCTGGGACCACCTGCCACACCTCAACCGCCGCCGCCTGGCCGACTGCTGCGATGCCGTCGGAATCTCGCTGCACCGCGCGCACTCCGCCCTTCACGACGCCCGCGCCACCGCGCGGCTACTCGCCAACTACCTCGACCCGACCTTCGGCCGGCCGCCGCGCCGCGAGCTGCTCGACCTCCCGCACCAAGGTTGGGCCGTGGCCTGGCCGACCGCGCCTGGCGGCGTGCGCCCGCCCGCCGCCGGTCTACCCATCCAGGCACAGCGCAAGATCGCGACGTGGGCCGCCGCGCCGCCCGCGCCGTCGCTGGTCACGCTGCTTGAGGACTTCCGCCTCGCCGACGCTCTCGACGAAGGTGCACCTGAGGGCTCGCTGGCCTACCTCGAGTTGCTGGCCGAGGTGCTCGAGGACGGTGTCCTCACCGACGACGAGCGGGCGGCACTGGTCGACGTGGCCTCCATCTACGACCTCGACGGCGACGCCGTCCACGCCGCCCACCGCGGCTTCCTGCTCGCGCTCGCACACCTCGCGCTCGACGACGGCAAGGTGAGCCGGGCAGAGAAGGCGGAACTGACCGCCACCGCGGAGATGATCGACGTGTCGGCGAAGCTGGTTACGGTCACCCTCGACGCCGCCGAGGCCGCGCGCCGCGAGCGGCTATCCGCAGGGCTGCGCCCGCTGCCTGCTGACTGGGCGCTCGGTGACCCGTTGCGGGTCGGCGACAAGGTCGCCTTCACCGGTTGCGAGTGGACGGTGCGGGAGCGACTGGAACTGCGCGCCGAGAAGCTCGGCGTGCGGGTGATGAACAACGTTTCGTCCCGCACGGCGCTCCTGGTCACCGACGGCAGCTTCTGCGGCGGAAAGGCCGACGAGGCCGCCGGTCATGGCACGCGCTGTATTCACCCCGACGAGTTCGCAGTCCTGCTCAAGCACCTGCAGCCGGCGGTCAAGAAGGCGCGGGCCCCGTTCCCGCGGCCGCGTACCGCGGGGAACACGACGGTCAGATCACCCGCTCCTCGACCTGCTGCAGCGGGCATCGCGCTGGAGACGCATGCGGCCATCTCCCCGGCGGCTGTGCGGGCCTGGGCCCGCGCGAACGGCCACGAGGTCGGTCAACGGGGCCGCCTGCCAGCGGAGCTGGTGGAGGCCTACCACCGCGCGCACGAGGCGACCGGCCAGGCCTGACCGGTCGCACCGGCCGTCAGCTGTGGACGACGCGCACCACCCGGTTATCACGATGATCACGATGGATCGCGAGACGTCCTCGGTCGTGTTCACACGCTCGGACGGCAAGGAGGCCCGGTTCCCGCTCGGGGATTCACCCTTCGCTGAAACCAGCGCTCTGTCCCGCCTGCACGTCACGCCGTCCTTTGACGGCCTCCTGGCGACCACGCGCTCAGGTGACGACATCGTGTTCGAACTTCCGAAGTCAAGCAGCGGCGAACAGCTCGCCGGACGCCTTGTGGTGTACCTAGACCAGAACCAGTGGAGCGCCGTCGCCAGCGCCCGGCACGATCCGGCCAAGGTCGCCGACGAAGAGCGTGATGCCGCACGACAACTCGCCGAGTGGGTGCAGCAGCGGAAGATCGTCTTGCCGGCGTCCTCTGGCCACTACTACGAGACCACCAAACGGTTCGACGAGAAGAAGCGGTACGCGCTCGGCCTCACGGTTCTCCAACTCAGCCGGGGCTGGCAGATGCGTGACCCCGTCCAAGTGCGGCGCGACGAGCTCCACGACGCGTTCTGCAGTTTCGCAGGGACAGCCGGATCTCGGAACGCGGCCGTCTTCACCCTCATGCCTGACGTCCTGCACGGCCACTGGCGCGGTGGAACGCCCTACGTGCCCCCGGCTGACCTCCCCCCGGACGCGGCGTTCCAACACCAGGCGCTGACGTCCGCCACAGCCCTGATCGACGTCATGCTGGACGCCGAACGGATCGAGCCGGGCCCAGATACCGGCTGGGCGATGGCGAACCAGCAATTCAGCGACTGGCTGGACGGCGTGGATCGCACCTCCCAGCAGAAGCGCAAGTCCATCGATGCCCTACTTCTATCGGACCTCCGGACAGAATTGGCGGAGGAGGCTCACGCGGCAGGCGGGACCCTGAGGCAATTCCAGGACTGGTTACCGGACCAGTTGTTCGAGGACATTCCGAAACTCCCCACGACGGGCGTATTCCGCGAGATGTTGCACGAACGGCACCTCAATAAGGGAACGGTTTGGAGGCACAACGACCTGACGGACATGGTCTACCTGTCCTGTGCAGCCGGGTACGCGGACTTCGTCGTGTGCGAGCGTCACATGGGCAACGTGCTGACCCAGGGTCTCAAGCGCCTGAGACGGCCAGCGCTGGTGTTTCGGCGGCTCCGTGACGCCGTGCCAGCGATCGAAGAGCGCCTTGCCGGCGCCGAGCGCTCATAGCGACGTCCCGCATGGCGAAGAGAAGCCGACCCAGGCTGATCAGCCGCTCCGCGTGTCGAGGATGCGCAGCAGCAGGTCGGCCAAGAGGACGACTTCGGACGCCAACGTCGGGTCCTCGTAGTCGACCTGGCGATGGCTCACGGGGTTCTTGAAGACGCCGATCGCCCCGGCGAACAGCGCTGACAGCGCCTCCTGCTCGCCCTTGTCCGCTGTGGCGTCGGTTAGCGGGCCGCCCTCCGGCTTGAAGGCCTGCCGCATCAGCCCTACACCGATGTCGCGCGCTTGGGCTCCGGCCAACTCCCGTACGCGAATCTCGACTTCTCTCATGGCGGCGAGGGCTGCGAGCTCATACTCGCCAAGCAGGAACTGTGTGCGAACCCTGGTGGCGATTCGGGGATGGAGGTCTACGTCAAGCCGGGCCTCGGCCCGGATGAGCGTGAGCCCATCGTCCGCGTCCAAGACGCCGAGCCCCCTGCGGGTGATGAACAGCCATTCGCCCTTGCCGGGGATGCCGGACAACAGCCCGTGAATGATGAGCCAGTCATAAGCCTCGGCGAGTGCCTGGGTGATCCGGTGAGAATCCTGCGCCGGGAAGCCATTGCGCTGGTAGGCCTGTGCGGCGGAGTTTAGGAAGTTGTGCCAGTGCTGCTCGCCGCCGCGTTTGAAGCCGGCCAGTAGGTGCAGCGCGACGCGGTCGACTGGCCAGTTGAGTGCCTTCTCGGCGTCCAGCGGCACCCCCCAGGTCATGGTCACGGAGCGAGGGTAGGCGCCAAAGCTGCCGGGATCAGCGACCCGCGAGCGGTATACCGCCCGGTCTCCCTTAGATTGTTATGGGGGCGCGCTTCCCGGCTGATCGACCTGCAACCCGTCCCATGAGGGAAACGTCGCGCGGGACGCGCGGAAGGGGATGATTATCTAGACAGCCTGTTCAATCCGGGTACAGGACCGCGATCACCTCGTGGGCCGTAGCGAGTACCGGCGCGGCCATGCCGACCGTCCAGGCATCCTGCTGTCGGGCGTGGGCGAGGTCGTTGCGCACATGCCGGGCCGCGTGAAGCCGCGTCGCCCATTGGTCGGTGATGAGCCCGTCCCGTTGGGCGCGTCCGATCAGCTTGACGAGCTGCTGCTCGCTGTCGAGCCGCACGCGCAGTGCCGCCTCGACCGCCAGGAGGGACC
This sequence comes from Blastococcus colisei, assembly GCF_006717095.1. Taxonomy (NCBI): domain Bacteria; kingdom Bacillati; phylum Actinomycetota; class Actinomycetes; order Geodermatophilales; family Geodermatophilaceae; genus Blastococcus; species Blastococcus colisei. The sequence goes on along the minus strand of NZ_VFQE01000001.1, from coordinate 3,768,522 downwards.
ACATGCCGGCGACGACCATCGACTCGTAGTGAAACCAGGCCAACGGGATGAGGGCACGGGCGGTGCTTAGCAAGTCGGCGACACCCGGGGGCGTGGCGGCCGTCGTCGGCCACTTGTCGGTCAGCCGAACGAGGTCTGCGTGGGCCATGGGGCGAGGTCGTCCAGCCGCGTCGAGTCCACCGATGAACAGTGCCCATCGCGGGTCCGGCGGCACCTGCTCACTCGTCATGCAGATTGCTCCACAGCTCGGCGTCGAGGGGACGATCTCGCCGGCCAGCAGGTAGGTGATGTCCGATGGGAAACCGGCCCCCGGCGATCAATGCCTCCCTATGCCCGGGGCTGCGTCGGTGCACTCCCTGTGACTCGAGGTGCCGCATAGCGATCGTCAGACGAGCTCGCGGGGTCACTGCTGCCCGTTCTCGGTGGCGAGGGCGGCGTCGGTGTGGGCCTGATCTCGGCGCCCCGCTCAATCTGTCGGCCGGCGGCCGGGTTGGTCCCGCCGCCGGCCTACAGCGTTGATCAGCCCTTGGGCGGGGAGGTGTCGTTGCCGTAGCTGTTCTTCTGGCCGATCGTGCCGTCAAGGTTCTTGATGACATGCTCGACGCCGTCGCGCTTGGCAGCTTCGCGCCCCTGGGCCTGCTGTTCGGCCTTGGTGCCGCCGACGGCGAAGGCGCGATCGCTGCCTTGGCGCCGGCTCTTCCACTGACCGTCTTCGTTGTAGGTTTCGACGCTCGGCTTGGCCATCGTTGCTCCTTGATGTCAGGAACCCGCGCATCGGGTCTCTTGGCAAGACTGCACCCGGCTGCCGACAATTCATGTTCTCGATGCGAGATCGCTCATCGAGGGGACGTGCTCCCTGCGGTGAGCGACGCCTGATCGTCCGGACGTTAGGTTGACGGCAGCGTCGCGTGTCGGTGGCAGACCGTGTCAGCCGGGGAGGGGCCGGATCGAAGGAGGACGACGATGCCCTCGTCGCACCCTTCGTCCTCGCGTGACTGAGCGCGAGACGACCAGGCTGATCGCCTGGAGCCGAGAGTTGCGTCAGGTGCACGAACGTCTGCGAGCAGCCCTGGCACTCACCCGCAACGCCCTAACAGACGGTGCGCCGGGGCAGGCAGCCACCCGTGACCTGATGCTGTACTGCCGCGGGTTCTGCTCCGCTCTCGACGGACACCACCGCGGCGAGGACCGCACCTTGTTCCCGGCCATCGCGGCTGCCCATCCCGACCTTGTTTCCGTGTTGCGCTCCCCGAAGCAGGATCACTCGATGATCGCCCACCTGCTTCGGAGCCTGCGGGTGGCCACCGAGCGAGCTGCGCCGCTGGCGGAGCTGGACCGACACATCGAGGGGATCGCCGCGGTGATGGAGAACCTCTTCCGCTACGAGGAGCGCCAGCTGCTCACAGTGCTCGAGACCCTCGACTTGGACGCCGAGACGGGCGAGTCGCTGGGACCGCTGTGACGACGGCATCGACGCATGCGCCAGCGCTAAGTCGCCAGCTCAAGCACGACGGCGTCGACCTCGACGTTCACCTTCACGCCCGGTGGGCCCCTGGGGCGGGCGCCGGGCTCCCGCGCAGTGGAGGCCAGGCATGCCGACACTGGCTGACCTACCGCGGCGCCTCGATGAGTACTGGAGCCGGCCCGCGTTTCGCACGTCCGCAGCAGGATCTCTCACCGGAACGCAGCTGCCCCGCGGCAGTTCCGGGCGCTTCCAAGAGGGCTAGGGGACCGATTGGCCAGCCGTCCAGGTTTGATAGAACTGGAAGGTTCGGTAGACTTCTGCCGTGCAAGAGGACGAGACCGAGTTCATGCGTGTGGCCGCGGCCGCCCAGTACGTGGGCGTGTCCGCCCAGACGCTGCGGCGCTGGGACCGCGATGGGCGGCTCCCGGCGGTAAAGCGGCCGGGCAGCAGTCACCGCTACTTCCGGCGGGCGGACCTGGAAGAGTTCCGACTGGAGTACCGCCGTGCGCAGGACGCGGCCGGAAAGGTGTCGATCTTCGCGACCGCTAACGCGGACATCGAGGCAAACGACCTCCTGCGCGAGCCGCAGCGGCAGGCGCACAAGGCGGTACGGGAACACTTCGCGTCCTCCAACGAGCCCGGCATCCTGCAGATCCCGGTGGGCTGCGGGAAGACCGGCATCATGTCGACCCTGCCGTTCGGCATCGCTGAGGGTCGGGTGCTCGTGATCACGCCGAATCTGACGATCCGCAAAGGCGTGCAGGCGGCACTGGACGTCACGAGCCGGGAGTGCTTCTGGACGAAAATGCGCGTCCTGTCGGACTTTACGGCGGGCCCGTGGACTGCGGTGCTGGACGGGCCGGCGGCGAATGTGCACGACGCCATCGAGAGCGACTTCGTCGTGACGAACGTGCAGCAGCTCGCAAGTAGTGCCGACCGGTGGCTGCCGAAATTCCCGCCCGACTTCTTCGACATGATCCTGGTAGACGAGGGCCACCACGCCCCGGCGGAGAGCTGGCAGAAGGTCTTCCGGCGGTTCCCGGAAGCGAAGGTGGTCAGCCTGACCGCGACGCCGTTCCGGGCCGACGAGAAGCAGATGCACGGCAAACTGCTGTACAAGTTCTCGTTCACCAAGGCGATGGTGAACGGCTACATCAAGCAGATCCACTCCCGGAACGTCGCGCCGGCCGAGCTGTACTTCACCTACAGCGACGACACCTCCGTCAAACACACCCTGGAGGAGGTTCTCGAGCTACGCGAGGAGGCATGGTTCCGGCGCGGTGTCGCCCTGAGCCCGGAGTGCAACCGGCACATCGTCGAAGCCAGCATCCAGCAGTGCAATGCGATGCGCGCCGCCACCGGAGTGAAGCACCAAGTGATCGCGGCGGCGTGCTCAGTCGACCACGCCCGGCAGGTTGCCGCGCTATATGTGGAGTGCGGGTACCGGGCGGCGGAAATCCACTCTGACATGGACGAAGACGAGCAGGAGGCGGTCCTCGAGCGGCTGCGGACCGGTGCGCTGGACTGCATCGTGCAGGTCCAGATGCTTGGCGAGGGGTTCGACCACCCGAGGTTGAGCGTCGGGGCGATCTTCCGGCCGTTCCGTTCGCTGGCGCCGTACATCCAGTTCGTCGGCCGGGTCATGCGGGTGATTCAGGAGAGCAAGCCCGAGCACCCCGACAACCAGGGGCACGTGGTGTCGCACGTCGGTCTGAACAACGATGAGCGATGGTCGGAGTTCCGTGAACTCGACCTGGACGACCAGGAGCTCATCCACGGGTGGGTCGCCGGGAACGAGGACGATGCCGAGCCGGCAGAGTCGACCGGCGAGCCGCAGTCCCGGCGGTTCGACCAGGGCATGCTGGTGAACAGCGAGATCCTGAGCAACTTCATCGACCAGGCCTACCTGGACCCGACCGATGACCGGGTGCTTGAGGAAATGCTGGCCAAGGAGGTCGCTCCGGGGCTGAAGATCGGTGACTTCACCACGCTGGAACAGCTGCGGACAGCGCTGCTGGCGAAGCAGGCCGAGCGGCCGTCCGACGTCCCGACCGCTATCCCAGTGTCTCCACAGCGTCGCCGTCAGTCGGCCCGCAAGCGGCTGAACCAACGGGTCGGGTCGGTCGCAAACCGGGTCCTGGATGGCTTGAATCTCCCCCGGCAGGGGCGGCAGCTCGCGAAGATCGTAAAGGGCCCGATGGGCCCGAACACACAGATCGTGACGCGGCTGCTGAACAAGGCGGTGTCCGACGAGGTCGGGGTGGACCGGGAGCAGGCGTCCGCCGATGACCTCGAACGCGCGTACACCAAGCTCGACGCCATCGCCGACGAGGTCCGTGACGACATCGCAGCCAAGCTGTAGCCCCGGAGAAGGAGCGGCTCATGCCAAAGGTGAAGGCGGTCCTCGGCCACCTGTCCGTCGAGACCGCGCAGCGGAAGAGGAACTGTTCTCGTCACAAGTCCGGGAAGGCCGCGCATCCCATCGTCAAGGACGAAGCGTGCCTCGTCGTCAAGGGCTCCGAAGGCTCAAAGCGAAATTACTGCCAGGAGTCCGCCGAGGAGATCCTCGACCTGGCGGAGAACGACCTCGCCGCGCTCCGCAAGTCGCTCGGCATCTAGGGAGCCGCTGACAGACGGGACCATTCGGCCCGATCTCAATTCTTGCCACCGTCGGCTCTCCTCTGCCGTCGGTCGCTCTCCCCACGGTCGTGGCGCACACGCCGACGTCCGCAAGCCAACGTTCAGCGGACTCGTCCCTGCTCGTGTAGCGGCTACAGCATGGGCACTGACCTGCGGTGCCCGTAAGACCCGTCCGGTGATAGATCCCGGGACACGGGCGGCCTACGGGACGTGTCGGGGATGAGCGGTCCCTGCCTCACCGTTCCATGCCGGTGGGCCGGTCGCGGTCCTTGCTGAGGGACGGTGGTGAGTCATGGCCGTCGGAGCGCCGGTCTGGCGTGGAGGCCGTGGCCGGGTAATTCTGCTGGATCGGCAAGGGGACGGGTGGCTCGAAGACCGACTTGGGTGTGGGCAAGAGGTCATAGGCGGTGGTGCGCCTTCCCGCTTGGGTCTGCCCAGCGGGGTCGAGTTTCCGGGCGTGGTCGGCGTTCAGGACGGCTTGGTGGACGCTTCCCGGCGCTTTCTGAAGCGCAGCGGTGACCCGGTCGGCGTGGTGCAGCCATCGGGTCGGCGGCAGCGCAGCGATGATCTCGGCAGCGGCGTGGATGGTCGTTGCGGCCCCCACGGGATCGGCGGGCGTAGCGGTGATCATCCGGTCGATGAGGTGTTCGGCCAGGCTGCCGGACTCATCCAGCAACTCGCGGAGCGCACCTGGGCCGCCGGTGCTCAGGATGTCGGCAGGGTCGTACCCCTCGGACATGGGCAGCCGGCGGGGGTCGTCGCCGCGGGCGGCGAGCTGCCAGTACGAGCGTTCGGCCGCTTGCTGTCCGGCTGTGTCGGCGTCGGTCGCGACGATGGTCGCAACGACGATGCCGGACCGCCCGCCAAGGTAGGGGAGCAGTTGGTCAGCTTGCCGGTCGTTGAACGCGGTTCCCAGGGTGGCGACGCCGACGTAGGTGCAATCGCCTGCGAGGGTGGTCGCGATCGCGTCCAATGGTCCCTCGACGAGCACGGGGGCGGCGCCGGCGGCCAGCGCATCGCCGCCTTCGTGCAGGCCGAACAGCTGCGCGCCCTTACTGAACAGATCGGTGCCGGCAGTGTTCAGGTACTTAGGTCCGGCATCGTCGCGGGCTGGATTGCGGCGCCCGATGAACCCGTGGACTGCGCCGTCGGGGCCGTGGATGGGAAAGGTGAGCCGGTCGCGGAACCGGTCGATGACCCGGCCAGTGCGCGCCCGGACGCCGAGTCCGGCGGCCAGGATCTCCTCGTCTGTGGCGCCGTCGGAGCGTAGGTGGTCGGTGAGCGTGGTCCAGCCGGCGGGCGCGTAGCCGGGGCTGAATCTCGTGTCGCCGGTCAGGTCGGTGCCGAGCCGGCTTTGCAGGTAGGCCGGCGCCCAGGAGTCGGGGTAGCGGTCGGCGAAGTACTCGACGGCCTGCTGGTTCAGCTCGATCAAGCGCTGGCGACCGACGGTGGCGGTGGCCCAGAAGTGCTCCTCAAGTAGATAGTCGGCAGGGTCCGAGTCGCCTGGGGTCTCGTTCCTGGCGAAGGGGTCGGGCGTCACATACGGGAGGCCACGGTCGCGGGGTGCGGTGTCGTCGGCCGTGTCGGGGGGCACGCGGTCGAAGTCGGGGTCGAACGGCGGCTCCACGTCCACGTCGAGCGCCCCGGTCGGCCACCGGTCGATCACCGTCGCCGTCTCAGGATCGGCTGCGGGTGCCAGCAGGTGCACGTCGTCGGGCGGTCGTAGGTCGGCCGGCAGAGGTTCGTCGACCGTGACCGGGGTGGGGTCGGTGAGCATCGACACCCGGAAGACCAGGGCGGCGGCGAGATCGCCCGACGGCATCCGTGGGCCGCCGCGTTGGGGAAGGCCGCTGGCCGCTGCGGTGATCAGCTCGGCGGGATCCCAGCCGCCGCGGGTACCGGTGGTGACCGCGGCGACCAGGGCCGGCCAGGCCGGGTCGGCCACCACCCGCTGCGCGCGCTCGGGCGTCACCGCGTCCCCGAGCGCGGCGATCCAGGCAGGGTGCAGCGTGGCCGCGTCGAGCCCGTCGCTGGTGAGAGCAGCGGGGGACAGGTGCGCCGACAGCCGCCACCACAGGGCGGCGGCAGGCAGGTCGTCGGGCAGCGGCCGCTCGCCGGTCACGGCGATCAGCAGGCTGGCGACGTCGATTCCGGCACGGTCGGCCGTCGTGAGCCGATCGGCCAGGTCGGTCCAGTGCTCGTCGTGGCTGATCCGTGGATCGATGCTGTCGGCCACCGCTGCCCAGGAGCGGGCGGCCGCGCCCGCCGCCCCCAGCACAGTCGTGACGGCGGCGTCCAGCCGGCGTTGGTGTCGCCGCTCGGCGGCGGCAAGCTGTGGGGGACCGGTGGGTCGCCGGTCAGCCGGGGGAACGCCGGTCGCGGCCCGCCACACCGCCAGCTGCCCTCGCAGCCCCGCGTGCTCCGTTTCGGTCAGCCGTGCCGCCCAGGCCGGTGCGGTGGTCGGCGTCCACGTCGCCGCTTCCTCGATGACTCGGCCGGCGTGGCTCGTGACGTGCCCGGCGCGGGCGGCGAGGTAGGGACCCCACTCCGGGTGGCCGGCCAGCGCTGCCAGGACTGCGGGCAGCCAGGGCAGCGGACCAGCGGGCCGGTCTTGACCGCTGGTGGGATCCAGGCGCCAGTCCAACACTGCAGCCGGATCGGCGGCGCTGTCCAGCTCCCGGCCGCCGGCCGCCTGCCGCAGCGCGGTGATCGGGTCGTGGCCGGCGACGGCGAGTAGCGCCAGGCGGTCGCGCAGGGTCCGCCACCCCGGCGCCTGGCTGAGGCCTGGCCGTACCTGTTCGGCGGCGGCGTCCAGCGCGGCGATGCCCGCCGGGCCGAGTGCGGTTTCGGCGGCGACACCGAGGGCGTCCCGGTAGCGGGCCGCGGCGTCCTGTAGCCGGGTGGCCGGGTCGGTGAGCTCGCGGCCGGTGCTCGCCGCGGAACGCGGCGCCCCGTCGCGGGCGAGGGCGGCGGTGAGCAGGTCGGTCGCGGTGGGTGGCCGGACTGCGTGCGGGGTGATGATGGCGTGCGGGTCGCCGTCTCCGGCGGTGGTGACGTAGAGGTGGTTGGCACCGCGGCCGCGGGTCACCGCCACGTACAGCAGCTGTCGAGTCTCGGTGCCGGTGACCACGGTGTGGCAGGTGTCGGCGGTGATTCCTTGGGCGCCGTGCACCGTGGAGGCGTAGCCCAGCCCGACGTGCTCCCGTACGTAGGCGGCGGGCAGGGTGACCCGGCGGCCGGTGCCGGCGTGGGCGGCGGTGATAGCACCGCTGCGGTGCACCTTGGTCACGGTCCACCGGTCCCCGTTCTTCACCCAGTCCGTGCGCGTGATGGGCAGGGCACGGTCGTTGCGGCGGCTGACCAGCAGGTCCCCGGTGCTGGCCCGGTTTCCGTCCGCGAGTTCTACCTCCCGGCCGGCGGGCGTGCCGGTCGCGGTGAGTCGGTCGGCGCGGGCGCGGGCGTTCAACCCGGCCACCAGTTCTCGGGTGGGGGCGAGCATCACCGCGTTCACGCCGGCGGTGTGGTCGGCGGCCCAGGCGGCGTAGGCCTGGTCGGCGGCGGTCGCCTCATCACCGACGTGCACCCGACCGTGGTCGAGGTAGAACCCCAATCCGGCGGTCTCCCCGGCCCGGATCGCGAGGGTCGCGGCCCCTTCAGCGGGGTCGTGGAAGCGGGTCAGCTGGGAGAGGGTGGTCGCGCCGTGGGTGTCGGCGATGTCGCGCAGCGCCCCGCCTGCGGCGACCGCGGCGAGTTGCTGGTCGTCGCCGACCAGCCGCACGCTGCCCCCGCGGCCGAGGACGAAGTCGACGGCGGTGGCGAGGTCGACGGTGCCGGCCATCCCGGCCTCATCGACGATGACCATCGTGCCCGGGCCGATGCCGCTGATCCATCCCGGGACGGCCCCGGACAGCTGGCCGTCGGTGCGCAGGTGCCAGGTGAGTTTGGCGAGGGTGTCACAGTGCCCGACCAGTTGCTGCCCGAGTCCGGCCGCGGCGACCGCGGTGGGTGCGAGGCCGACCACGGTGCCTCCGCCGTCGGTCCACGCCCGGGACAGCACCGCCAGGGCGGTGGTCTTTCCCGATCCCGCGGGGGCGAGTGCCAACTGCAAACGGGTGCCGGAGGTGGCCAGCTGGCGCACGAGGTGGGCTTGGCCGGGGTTGAGGACGACGCCGTTGGCCGCCGACTCGAGCAACGCCCACTCCACGGCCGTGGGCTCGGCGCGGCGGCCGTCGGTGCGCCCGGCGGCGGCCACCAGCAGGTGCTCGGCGTCCAGGACGGCCTGGGAGGTGTAGAGCCGGGAGCCGGCGACGGTGTAGACGCTGGCACCGTCGATGCGGCGCAGTTCGGCCGGCTCCTCGACCGGATCGCGGTCGCCCAGCGGCATGGAACGACCGGGGGACAGGGCTTCGGAGGCAAGGAGGGTGACGGCGGTGTCGACGTCGTTCGGGGCGATACCGGCGCCGCGGACGACCCGCTCGGCCTCTGCCTGGACGTGCCAGAACTGCCAGGTGGCCCGCTGCCCGGAGACCGTCTCCAGCAGCCGCTCGGCCGCCTTGCGCACCCAGGTATCGGTTGCCCGTGGCGAGGGAGTGGGGCGGTGCGGGGCGAGGACGCGGTCGAGCATCCGGGCGATGCCGGGTGGCCCGCCGATCAGGCCGCTCGCCTCCCGCCGCCACGCTTCTCGCTGCTGCCCCAGTGACCGCGGTTCGTGCTTGGTGTCACGTGTCTCCAGCGTGGCCTGCTGCGCCAACCCGATCGCCTCCACCGCCGTCGGTGGGCGTCCGTGATCGGCCTCGAACACGGCCGCGAGGTCGCCGCGGCGGGCGTTGATCGCCCGTCGACGGGCCGACCAGGCGGTCAACAGCCGGGCGTCGACGCCGACGATCTCCCGCACCGGCCGCTTGCCCGCCTCAGTGCCGGAGCGGTCGGCGAATGCGACGCCGAGGCCGGCGACCAGGTGCGCTTCGAGGCGGGTGTTGTACCGCTCGGAGGCCGCGACGTTGGCCTTGTGCAGGACCCGCCCGTCCAGCGCCAGCCACTTTCCGTCGCGGGTCTGCACCTTGTTGGACACCGCGACGTGGGTGTGCAGTTCGGGGTCCCCGGCCCGGGAGTCGCGGTGGGTGAACGTCGCTGCGATGAATCCGGTGGTCTCGACCTGCCGGATGCCGGCCGTCCCCGTGCGGGTGAAGCACGCTTCCTTCTCCAGCCAGGACAGGGTGTCGGCGACCGCGGCCTGGTGCGCTGTCTCGACGCGCTGGGCGATCTCCCTCGGGGCCAGTGCCCAGAGGGCGGACACCGACTTCACCGGGGAGAACGTCAGGTCGTAGCCGGCGACCGCGGTGGTCGCCGGGCGGGACGCGCGGGCGATGAATCCCGACAGCTCCCGCGCATCCACCGGTAGGCGGCCGTGCACCTCGGCGAACATGGCCCGGCCGACCTCGGTGCGGATCCGGGCACGCTCGTCGGCTGGCACCGGCGCGCCGGCGGGGAGCCCGGCCGCGGCGTTCACCGCCCCGAACTCCGCCGCACAACGGGCCCGGAACCCGTCCGCAGCAGTGGCGAAGACCGGGAACGCCCGGCCCAGCGCGGCGGCGGCCGCTGCCTCCCCACGGTCTCGACCGGAGGCAGCAGCCGCCCGTTCGAGTGCGGCGGCGTTGGGATGTCGGCCGTGGCCGAACAAAGCCTGCATCTGCTCTTCACTCACCGGCTGTCCCGGCTCCACACCCTGCAGCCCGGCCAGCCCGGCACCGGCCCATATCCCCGGCGACTCGCCCCGCGTCGAGTAGTAGTCGCCGAGCCCGCCATGGCCTCGCTCGGTGGAATCCATCGCCGCGACCTGCCGGGTGAGGTACGCGTAACCGTCCCCCGCCGACAGCTTATGCAGCGACATCACACCCGGATGGTAGCCGCGAAAAACCATTAGTGCATGAGGTGTGTGGCGATTTTAGGGCTACTCCTTCGCCGGCCTTCGGATCTTTAGTCCTGCGACGGGGAGTTTCTATTCATGGTAGCGGCGTAATGCTTAGTGGAAACGTTGACCGTGATTTGTCAGGGCTGATCCTAGGGCCACGAGAGAATTGTGACTGTCGTTCCAGCTCGGGCACGGATCCCCTTCTCGCTGAGGTTTCCCGATCTCGGCGGCGACAGTGACCGGCTCATCCCGGGTCGCCGTGGTCGGCACCGTGGGGAGCAAGCAGGAGTGCGAGACGGTGCTGTACCGCGAGACGAGCCGGTGAGGGCCTGTCCGCGGTAGAGGAAGCACGCGGGGTGCGGGCCATGCTCGACCTCGGCATATCCCTCACCAGGGTGGCCAAGTCCACCGTGGAAATCCAGCAACCCGACTCCACCCGACAAGGGGCTGACCAAGAGATTGACACAACCGGGGCAGCCCGTGTAGCCCTCCTCGGCCAGCGAGTCGGCGATGGGTCACCGCCACGAGGTACCGCTCCTGCCCTCGGACGGTATTCGAGGCCGCGTCGAGGTAGTAGGCGGCGTTCTCGTGAGTGTCCGGGTAGGCGCCGGTGGACATCGAGGCCGAACCGGGGTTGGACACCGTCTGGAACGTGCTGGAGCCGACGGTGAGGTCGCCCGGCTCGGCAAGGGCGTCCAGGGTCGGGGTTACGGCCCGGTCGAGGAACGCGGGGTCGAAGCCGTCCCAGTAATCAGCACACCGTGCCGTGGGGAGCGGCCGGCGTCGTCCTCCGGCGGGCCGGCGGCTGCCGGGTGGCGACGTTCCTGACCGCGGCCAGCACGGTGGCGAGTCAGGCGATGGCAGATTTGGCCAGGGTGGTCTGATGCAGGCCAACGGCCTCAAACTGCCCAAGCGCTACCCGGACCGGAACTGATCCCGCCGCGGCTCCGCCCTCCGGCTCGACGGCGGAGCCGCAGGTGGGGCAAGCAGCAGCAGTGCCACCCGCCAGGTAGTAGACCGCGCGGATGCCGCGAGGGTGTCGGCGAGCAGGCCGCCAGGCCCAGGCCGGCCAGGCGTCCGGCCTGCCAGCTTGAGCAGGTCCATGAGGGCTAAGACCCGTCCCCGTGCGCGGTCAGTGACGCGCAAATGAAGCAGGCTGTTGAAAATGACGGCACCGGAGGCGCCGATGGCGTACACGGGTGTCGGGGCTGCAGCCAGGGGGTGAGTACTTCTACCGGTTTCGGGTCGACGAGGGGCGGGCCTCGGGGTTCTGGAGGCGCGCCCGCAGCGGCGGCCGCGGTCCTCGGAGGAGGACGGAGCGGTACGGGTTCCGGCCTCCCTTTTTCACCCGGTTCGGCGGGCTCTACGGGCGATCCGATTCGTGGCACGCGGGCCCTTCATCAGCCCGTCACGGGGGTGTCGCGCTGTGCACTTAGGCCGGTCGCTTTCGCTTCCTAGCGTCGTCGGCGTCCTCGTACCCGACACCAAAGGAAGTATCATGCTGCGTTCCGCTCGCACGGCCCTGACCGGGCTGTTCGTCACCGCCTCATTAGTGGGAGGCGCTTCCGGAGCCCTCGCCGACCAGCACTCCCAGCGCACTGACCGGACCGGTCAAGTCGAGGTCATCGCCCACCGTGGCGCCTCGGCCTACGCGCCGGAGAACACGCTGCCCGCGGTCGACCTCGGCGCGGACATGCGCGCCGACTACGTCGAGATCGACGTGCAGATGACCAGCGACGGCGAACTGGTCGTCATGCACGACACCACGCTCGGCCGAACCACCGACGTCGAGGAGCGTTACCCCGACCGGGCGCCCTGGAACGTCGGGGACTTCACCCTTGAGGAAATCCAGACTCTCGACGCCGGCTCGTGGTTCGGCGCGGAGTTCACCGGCACCGGCGTGCCGACCCTGCAGGAGGTGCTGGACACGCTGCGCGGCCGCGCCGGCCTGCTGCTGGAGGTCAAGAGCCCGCACCTGTACCCGGGCATCGCCGAGGCCATCGTCGCCGATCTCGACGGCGAGGGCTGGCTGCGCGCCGGCGCACGTTCCGGTCGCCTGGTGGTCCAGTCCTTCGACTGGGAGTTCATGGAGCACTTCAACACGCTGGCGCCCCAGGTCCCCGCCGGTCTGCTTGGCGGCCCGCCGTCGGAGGCACAGATGGCCGAGTTGTCGGCCTGGGCCGACCAGATCAACCCCAGCCACACTCGGGTGACCCCCGCGTTCGTGGAGACGGTGCACCGCTACGGCATGGAGACCTGGCCCTACACGGTCAACAACGCCGAGCGGATGCGGCAGCTGATCGACCTCGGCGTCGACGGGATCATCACCAACTTCCCCGACGTCCTGATCGACGTGATTGAGGAGGGCCGGGGCGAGCGTCAGGCCGCCTGACGGGTCGCCCCCGCTGCACCGGAGGAGCCCCGCCCACCGGCGGGGCTCCTCTCGCTGCATCGGAAGAGGCGTCGCCGGTGACGATGTCGCTCGGACTCAAACGGAGGCCCTGGACGACGGAGGTCAAGAGCGCCGGGGGAGCACCGGGCCGCAACAGCCTGGCTGCGTCCTGGCCGTCGATGAGCAGCGGCCCTGCCTTCGCCCACCTGGGCATACCGAGTCGACCGTTGCGTTCTCTGGCAGGCGGTTCGTAGCCCCCGGTGGCTACTCGCCCGTCCTGCGGCAGCGGGCGTCGGCCGTGGTCAGTCGGTCGCGGTGACGCGAGCCCGTGCTGCGTCTGCCCCCGTGTCGTAGGCATTGAAGGCCTGGTTTCTCGAAGGCCAGGAGGAAGCGTTCTTCGAACGCCTCGTCGATGTCACCAGCAGTCCGGCCGGCACGCGGGGCGGCCATCGGTGCGCCCGCCGAGGGCGGCCCAAGCGGCGTGGTTGAAAGTCTCACGAGATGAGTTCTTCGTCGCCACCGCGGTTGATGGTCAGCTCGCCGCGTTCCTCCATGGCCCGGATGGTCGCCACGACCTTGGCCTGCGCCTCCTCGACCGTGTGGGTCCGCACAGGACCGAGCAGATCCATTTCCTCGGCTAGGTTCTCGGCGGCGCGTTCGGAGAGGTTCCGGACGATCTTGTCGCGGACGTCGGGCCGGACTCCCTTGAGGGCGGTGGCGAGGTCGTTGGCCTCGACCTCGCGGAGCACCTGCTGCAGGGAGCGGTCGTCGATGGTGACGATGTCCTCGAAGACGAACATCTGGTCGCGCACCTGGGCGGCGAGCTCGGGGTCGGTGTTGTCCAGCCACTCGAGGATGGAGCGCTCGGTGGGCCGCGGCGAGCGGTTGATGATCTCGACGAGGGTCTCGACGCCGCCGACGGTGGTCATGTCCTGGTGGGCGAGCAGCGAGCCCATCCGGCGGCCGAGCTCCTCCTCGACGAGGCGGACCAACTCGGGGGATGTCCGGTCCATGGTGGCAATCCGGTGGGCGACCTCGGCCTGCTGGTCCGGGGCGAAACCCGAGAGCACCTCGGCCGCCTGCGCGGCGGTGAGGTGGGCCAGGACCAGCGCGATGATCTGCGCGTGCTCGTCCTTGAGGAAGGTGACGAGCTGCCGGACATCGGCGTTGCGCAGTGAGGAGAACGGCACCTCTCGGTAGGCGGCATTCACCCGCGCCAGCAGGTCGTCGGCCTTGCCCTCGCCCAACCCCGCCGCAAGGATTTCGCGGGCGAACTCGACCCCGCCCCGGCCGACGAACTGCTGGGCGGTCATCAGGCCGTGGAACTCGTTCATGACGTCGTCGACGTCCTGCGGCTCGACCGAACCGAGGCGCATCAGCTGGCGGGTGATCTCCTCTACCTCACGCGGCCGCAGCTTGGCGAGGAGGACGCCGGCCTCGTCTCTGCTCAACTGGGCCAGGAAGACCGCCGCCTTGCGCAGGCCGGAGGGCTCCGGAAGCGCCACCGCGGGGGGCGGCGCGGACGGGGCCGGCACGGGCTCACTGCTGAGGACGGTCACCTGGAATCACCGAGTGCCGCTGGGATCATGCTGCCGCGGGTCGGGATGCCGGTCGTTCACGGATTCCTGGCGACTGACCCGAAGGGCGGCGGTCGGAAGTGGGACGGCGATCCGGGTCAGTGGAAATCGTATCGTGTGGTCCTGCCACGACCTTGTCAGGGGCCGAATCGCGTCGTATTCGGGGGCGCGGTGCCGACCGGCGTTGCCCGCTCGGTGACTGTCGGTTGTTGCCTCGGCGGGCATGGCCGGAACCGCCGACGTCTCCCGGACCTGCTCTCCGTGGGTGGCGTGGTCGACGGGGAGCCAAGCGCGCGGGATGAGCTGCGGAGCTGGGTGGGTCATGTCGCTACACTACGGATAACTGCGCCTACGCTGCGTGAAGCGCGCGGCCGGTGGACGCTCCCGGCGTCCGCTTGCTTGCGCCGCGGCGGCTCCGGCGGTGATAGCGGAGATGGCGTTACCGAACACTGTGCCGGCTCTCGTCGTCGAACATCTTGCGGCGCGGTGCCTGGGTGGCGACCGGAAAGGCACAGGCCATCCCCGACTCCGGGATGCGGCAGCCGGCCGGGCAGTGGAACTCGACTTTATCGTCGCCGACCCAGCCGACGGCGGCGGCTTGCCTACAGTGGGGGCAGGTCTCCCAGGTGACTCGTTCACTCACGGCCGTCTCTGCACTCCCTGGTTCGGGCGACGCACGGTGCCTGCGCTTGCCCAATCGCCGGCGTCAGCGCGGAGGCGGTGACGCAGTCTGAGCACACCAGTGCGCTGTCGACGAGGCCGGCCAATGCAACGTATTGGGGGATGCTGATCGGTGTCCCGTCATCGGTGGTGAGAGCGCCGTCGGTGGGCTGCTTTTCGCCGCAGCGTGAGCAGATCAGGGGCCGCTGGCAGGGGGTGGTCATCGCCGCCTCACCGCCAGCGGATGGGGTGGGTCTAAAAGCTCTGCCTCGGTCCGCGCAACGGGCGCAACGTTCGACACGGGGTCCAGTCGCCTCCTCGTTAGGCGGGTGGATCAAGGGGGTGGTCGGCGTTGGCGCGCCGGGCGCCCCCGCCCTGCATGCTGCTCCCGTCGACTCACGATGCGCCAGCGGATCTAGCCGATGTCGGCCTGATTTCCGGTTGAGGTGGCATATACGTCAGCCCGCAGCACGCCGGGGGTTGCGGCGAACCGGTGGTGGGTGCGTCGGCGGGGTGGACTCTGGAACCGCACAGCCGCGCACGGTTTGTGCGGCCGGTTCCTCTCCTCGGGCGCGGAGGACTGTCTTCGTCCACGCCTATCCGAACGGAGCAGTCGCCGGGCGAGGACGTCGTCGTCACCCGACACCGGATCTCCGCGGGCGCTATGAGGAAGTGCGGCTGGCGGGCATCGGCCCGCGCACCCGGCCGCACCGCGCCGAGCGATCCAGCCGAAGTGCAGGTCAGCTGGTGGGAAGGAGAACCACAGCTTCCCTCGGCCCGCCGCACTCCTCGGTGCCGCCCACCCGCCGCCAGGATAGAGACGCCTCGACCTCGACCACCGAACCTTCGGGACCGAGCACGGCCCCGACAACGACCTCCGGCATGGCCATCATCGGGAGCCGTGCGGTCGAGCCGGTCAGCGCGCCGGTCACTTCGCGGGTCAACTCGTCGTTGCCCCGTCGCACCTGACCGTATGGTGACGGGCACGTGGCAACCACGGTGCGTCCCTCCGCCAGGGGCCAGCCGTCGGCCAACTGCACGATGAGGGTGCGGCCGTAGTCGATCGCAGGGCAGATCCGTTCCGCGCCACGGGACCCGGCCGTCCCCGCGCCTCCGGAGGGGGACCCGCTCTCCGCAGACCCGGTGCCGCAGCCAGTCAGGGTCAGGACGATGACGGTCGCGGCCGCCGCGGTGACCAGCGCGGTCATGGTGGCGGCTCCACGGCGCGCCCCCCAA
This sequence comes from Blastococcus colisei, assembly GCF_006717095.1. Classification (NCBI taxonomy): domain Bacteria; kingdom Bacillati; phylum Actinomycetota; class Actinomycetes; order Geodermatophilales; family Geodermatophilaceae; genus Blastococcus; species Blastococcus colisei. The sequence goes on along the minus strand of NZ_VFQE01000001.1, from coordinate 3,752,641 downwards.
GCGAGACCACCGAGCTGCTCCGAAGCTGAGATCTGCTGCCGGCGCAACTCGTCCTTCTCCGCGGTCAGCACGCACGCTCCCTCCACCCGCTGGCAGCCCGTCGGCAGCCTTGCCGCCGTTACGCCTTCCACAAGTCCCCGCCCCGGCGGCTGTCGCCGGGCCATGGGCCTGCACGGACTGTTCATCGCCCGTTCGAACGGTCAACGAGCCACCGGTGCACGGGTTCCTATTGCACACATGAGTCCGGCACGAGATGCTGCTGGTGCGAGGGGTCACGAGGCCGGTTCCGCTGAGCCGCTCGGCATTCCACGCACCGAAGCGCCGCCGTCGTGGTGACTTCAGGGCACCTGACACGGCACTAGCTCGCTGGATGGCCGCAGAGGGCGGGCCGTCACCTCATCGAGGGCCCCGACGCGCCATTCCGCTCCCGATCTGCCGCGGCCATGGACGCCGGAGGCGTCGACGCACGCAGGGCAGTCTCTTCGCAACGATTCGGGCACGCGGCATCACAGCCGGGTCGGCGGCGTCCGCAACCCGCGCGTCTGTCATTTACGGTTCGACCACTCGCGCACTACGGACGGTGCGGTGGCCGGCGTGCCTTTTCCCGTCGGCTGTATTCAAGGATGGTGATGGATGACTGGCGCTAGCAGCCTGACCAGCGGTGACCTCCTGCTCGGCGAGCTGCGTCGGCCGAGCTGGTGGCTCGTCGGCGGGAGTGACGGGGAACGGGAGATGATCGTCGCGGGACCGTTCCGCGATCGCACCGACGCGACGTGGGTGGCGAGCACTTCGGAGCCCGGGACGGCCGGCGCGGTGCGCCCGGCTTATGGCTTGCGTCGGCCTGACGGGGCCCTGGTTACCTGTCCGACTCCGGAAGACCGTGCCTGGCTTGACCAGCTTGGCGCGCAGATCGACCGGCTGCCGCAGGGCTGGGACGCCGGGGTAGACGACGACGATCCACTGGTCACCCTGGTTCTCGAGATCACGGCGGCCTTGGCCGAGGCGGGGTTGCCGCTGCATGACCCGGCTGGTTCGACCGGCGGAGTGTGTCTGAGCCCGGAGCCGGTGCTCGACGCCGTCGTCGTTGCGTGGCGAGCCCATGACCGGTCCAGCCTGGACCAGCTCCTCGGGGTCGACACGGACGCCACCGTGCGGCAGATCATGACCGGAGCCGTCTCGGACTTACTTTTGCTGCGCGGATTCACCGTCGACCGCCTCGGCAGCGCCGGGAGCTGCGTCGTCCGATCGGGCTGACGCCGGCGCAGCTGCGCACCGACCCCGCCCGTCCCGCCTGCAGGGCGGGAGCGGGGCCGTGTCCACGGTCGGATCGCCGCCCAACCGGACGACGGTGACCGTAAGTGGGACCGTTCAGCCGAGGACCCCAGTAGAGCGATGTCTGCGGTCGGCGAAGTGGTCGAGCGGCCCGTGGCCGTGGCCGAGTCGCCAGGCGGCGCCTCCGGTGATGGCCCCGGTAACGAAGTCCTTGGCGTGACCGACGGCCTGGTGCGCGTCGGAACCCGTCGCGAGGGCGGCGGCCGTTGCGGAGGCGAAGGTGCAGCCGCTGCCGTGGTTGTTGCCGGTGTCGATCCTGGACCCACGAAGGTCGTGGACCCGATCGCCGTCCCACACGACGTCGACCGCCTCGCCGGCGACGTCGGCGACTGCGTGGCCGCCCTTGACCACCACGGTGGCGGGGCCGAGGGCGCCGAGCGCCCGGGCGGCTTCCCGCTGGTCGGCGAGGGTGCGGATCGCGGTGTCGAGCAGGACCTCGGCCTCGCGGAGGTTGGGGGTGAACACTGCCGCGTGCGGCAGGAGCGCGTCCAGGTAGAGGCGCTCGGCCTGCGGCTCGAGCAGCCGGTCGCCGCTGGAGGAGACCATCACCGGATCGACGACCAACGTGGGCAGCCGGCCGGCGGCGGCGAGGTCGGCAACGGCCCGGACGATCTCGACGGTGGCGAGCATGCCGGTCTTCACGGCCGCGACGGGGAGGTCGTCGAGCACCGCCTCGACCTGGGCGACGACGAAGTCGGCCGGCACCGGGTAGACAGCGCGGACGCCCTGGGTGTTCTGCGCGGTGAGCGCGGTGACCGCCGAGGTGCCGTAGACGCCGAGCGCGGCGAAGGTCTTCAGGTCAGCCTGGATGCCGGCGCCGCCGCTGGAGTCCGAGCCGGCGATGGTGAGTGCGACGGGCGGGATCATGCGGCCGCCTCCAGCAGTGCGTCGAGGTAGGCGGGAACGGTGCCGGGGGTGCGCATGATCGGGCCCATGACGGCGACCCCGTACGCGCCGGCGGCCAGGCAGGAACCAACGTCCGCGGGACGGACGCCCCCGAGGGCGTAGGCCCGGGGTGCTCCGGCGATCAGCGCGGCGAGGCCGGCCGCTCCGAGGGCCGGTCCGTAGCCGGGCTTGGACGCAGTCGGGAAGACCGGGGAGATCATCACGTAGTCGCACGCCTCGACCCGCGCCGCGGCCACCTCCTGGCGGGAGTGGCAGGAGCGCCCGACCAGCGCCGGCCGCGGCCGGGGAAAGGGGTCGTTGCCCGCGAGATGGACGGCGGAGGCGCCCGCGGCACCTGCGGCACCGGCGCGGACCAGCAGGCCACCGACCGGGGCCAGCACGGTGAGCAGCTGTTCGGCCAGGCGGTCGCGCTCGTCGTCGGGCAGGTCCTTCTCCCGGAGCACGACCCCCCGGGCGCCGCCGTCGACGGCGGCGGCAACCACATCGGCCAGCGGCCGGTCGCACTGCGTCCGGTCGGTGAGCACCAGCAGGCGGGGCCGGTTCACAGCTCGGGCAGGCCTTCGGTCGGGGTGGAGGCCTCGGCGTGCCACCGGCGGGGGATGCGGCCCGCGCCGCGGGCGAGTCGGCCGGCCTCGACGGCGTGCCGCATCGCGTGTGCCATCCGCTCCGGGGCGCGGGCGCGGGTCACGGCGGAGGCGAGCAGGACGGCGTCGCAGCCGAGCTCCATCGCCAGTGCCGCGTCCGACGCGGTGCCGATACCGGCGTCGAGCACCACCGGCACGTCCACCGCCTCGCGCAGCAGGGCGATGTTGTGCGGGTTGCGGATGCCCAGGCCGCTGCCGATCGGTGAGCCCAGCGGCATGACGGCGGCACAGCCGGCGTCGGCGAGGCGCCGGCCGAGGATCGGGTCGTCGTTGGTGTAGGCCAGCACGGTGAACCCGTCGGCCACGAGTCGCTCGGCGGCATCCAGCAGCTCCACCGCGTCGGGCAGCAGGGTGGTCTCGTCGCCGATGACCTCGAGCTTGATCCACGCGGAGTCGAACGCCTCGCGGGCCAGCTGGGCGGTGAGCACCGCCTCGCGTGCGGTGCGGCAGCCGGCGGTGTTGGGCAGCAGCCGGACACCGCAGCGGTCCAGGACCTCCAGCAGCGGCCCGCCGGTGACGGCCTCCATGCGGCGCAGCGCCACGGTGACCAGCTGGGTGCCCGAAGCCACGACGGCCCGCTCCAGCACGTCGAGGCTGGGTACGCCGCCGGTGCCCAGCAGCAGCCGGGAGGTGAACGCCTGGCCCGCGATCGCGAACGGGTCGGCGGCCTCCTGCCGGTGCAGGGCCGGAGCTGCGTCGGATGTCGTCATCTGGTCATCCTCCTGCGGTGGGGGCGAGCAGCTCGATGCTGTCCCCGGGCGTGAGTCTGGTCGTCTCCCACCGGCTGCGCGGCACCACCGCAGCGTTGAGCGCGACGGCGACGCGACGGTCCGCGCCGCCGCTGTGCGCCGCGACAAGGGCCGCCACCGTGGTGGACTCCCGGACCTCGGCCGGAGCGCCGTTGACGGTCACCTGCATCTCGATCACCTCCGGAACCGGTCGACGGTGAAGGGCGCGGCGAGCTCGGGCAGGGTGCCGGCAACGAGCAGCTCGGCGATCGCCTCGCCGGTCACCGGCGCCAGTAGCACGCCGTTGCGGTAGTGGCCGGTGGCCAGCACCAGCCCCGGCAGGTCCGAGGGCCCGAGCACCGGCGCGTTGTCCGGGCTGCCGGGTCGCCACCGGGCGAGCGTCTCCACCAGCTCCAGCTCGCTGACCCCGGGGACGACGTCGATCGCGTCGTGCAGCAGGTCGTGCACGCCACCGGCGGTGACCGTGGTGTCGAAGCCGCGGTCCTCGACGGTGGCGCCGACGACCAGGCGGTCGCCGGCGTAGGGCACCAGGTAGACCTGCCGCCCCCGCACGAGCGCGCGCACGGTGCCGTCGAGGAGGCCGGCGGCGCCGCGCAGCCGCAGGATCTGGCCTTTGACCGGCCGCACGGGCAGCGGCGGCACCCCCGGCAGTGAGGCGCTGTGCGCGCCGAGGGCCAGGACGACGACGTCGCCGTCCAGTTCCTCGCCGCCGGCCAGCCGCAGCCCGCTGGCCCGCCCGTTCTCGACCCGCACCGCCTCGGCCCGTGCGCGCACCATCCGAACGCCGGCGGCCGCCGCGGCGGCCAGCAGCGCCCGGTGCAGCGCCCGCGGGTCGACCGAGTGGTCGCCGGGCACGTGCAGGCCGCCGCGCACCCGCGGGGTCAGGGAAGGCTCCCGTCGGCGGGATTCGCGCCCGGTCAGTCGTTCGGCGTCCAGTCCGAGTTCCTGCTGGAAGGTGTGCAGCGCGGACAGGGCGCCCATGTCGTCCTCGTCGAAGCCCACCACCAGGGTTCCGGCGGTGCGCAGCCCCACCTCGACGCCGGAGGCCTGCGCCAGCTCCGCGGCGAAGCCGGGATAGCGCTGCAGCGAGGCCCGGCACAGCCGCAGCAGCGGCTCCTCGCCGTAGGCGGCCTCGGTCACCGGCGCCAGCATTCCGGCCGCGGCGAAGGAGGCCCCGGTGCCGGGAGCCTCGTCGACGACGGTCACCGACAGCCCGCGCTGCGCGCACCGCCAGGCCACGGCCAGCCCGATCAGGCCGCCACCGGCGACGGCGATCTCGTTCACCGGGGCGCCGACCGGGGGACGCGGGCGGCCGGGGGCGGGCCTGGTTCCGGGCGCGGCGGGCGGCTCTGCGGCGCCGCGACCAGCGCCGCCAGCAGCGCCCGGGTGACCGTTCCCGGGTCGGGTGCGTCGGACACGGCGGAGACGACGGCCACCCCGGACGCGCCGGCCGCCAGCACCGCCGGGATCCGGTCGGCGGTGATGCCGCCGATGGCGATCACCGGTACGGCGACCGCCGCCGCGACCGCCGCGATCCCGTCGACACCCAGCGGGTCCGGCAGCCCGGTCTTGGTCGCGGTGGCGAAGGCCGGGCCCACCCCGAGGTAGTCCGCTCCGGCGGCCACCAGCTCGGCGGCGGTCGCGGCGGTCCGCGCCGTGCCACCCAGCAGATGGTTCGGGCCGGCGATCGAGCGCGCCGCGGCCACCGGCAGGTCGCCGGCGCCCAGGTGGGTGCCCGCCGCGCCGACCGCGAGCGCAATGTCGACCCGGTCGTCGACGATGCACGTCGCTCCGCGCCGCGCGCAGACTTCCGCGACCCGGGCGGCGAAGTCGTACAGCGCCCGGTCCGGGCAGAACTTCACCCGGACCTGCACGATCCGGGCGCCGGCCGCCACCGCCGCGGAGACGACACCGAGGGCGTCCCTGCCCTGACGGGCGTCGGTGAGCACGTGCAATCCGCCGATCCGCCGGCGAACCTCCACCGCACGGTCCGGGCCGACCGGTAGCGGGGAGTCGGTCCGGCCGGCGGCGCCCATTCGGCGGCCCGTCACCGGAGGGCCTTGGACGGGGCGACCGGGAACCGGGCCCGGCGGCGGCGGGCGGACAGGCCGCCGGGCAGACAGATCAGCGTGGTCAGTGCCGCGGCCACCGCGAGGCTGACCAGCGAGGCTGACCAGCCGTTGGCCGGGTCGATGCCCAGCTCGGCCTGGCGGGCGGACCACCACGCCGTCCAGCCCCCACCCGGTCCGGCGAAGAAGGTCGGCAGCGTCAGCTGGTAGGCCACGAAACCGGCCGCCCACGCCAGCAGCAGGGCCGGGCGCGCCGGCGCAGTGTCCGACACATCCCAGCGGCCGCGCGGCAGCAGCCAGTAGGCGACCACGAAGACCCCGACCAGCGGAACGAACACCGCGCCGATCAGGAAGAGGAACGGCTCGTAGGCGACCAGGTCGGCCATCAGCGCCAGCCCGGTGGCTCCCACGCCCACGACCCCGGCCAGCACCCGGCGGTCCAGCCGGGCCACCACGTTCTGCGCCGACACCGCCGTCGAGTAGACGTTGGCGAACGCCTCGTCCACCTCCACCACGAGCAGCACCAGGACGGCCAGCAGCCCGAGCGGAACGGCCAGCAGCGCATCCACGACGTCCAGACCGCCCCGCCCGTAGGCGACCAGCGCCAGCGCGCCGAGAGTGAACAGAGCCATGGCGGCGCCGCCGTAGCCGGCCGCAGCGCCCACGAACGCGTCCCGCCCCCGCCGGACGTGCCGGGTGTAGTCCGCCGCCAGCGGAAACCAGGAAACCGGCAACGCGATCACGATGTCAGCCGCCGTCCAGAACGATCCGGCCCCGCGCTCGGTCACCGCCGGCAGCGGCTCGGACAACACCTGGATGTACAGGTAGACGATCGCGGCCAGCGCCGCCCACACCGCGTACCGCGCCAGCACCCGCACCGCGCCCAGCGGGCGCAGCGCCATCAGCGTGGCCAGCGCGCCCGCGGCGAGGACGAACGGCCAGCGCGGTGCATCCAGCGCCCGGGAGGCGGCCTCGGCGATGATCCACACCTCGAAGGCGGCCCAGCCCACGCACTGCACGAGATTGAAAGCGGTGGGCAGGAACGACGTCCGCCGACCCAGCAACCCCCGCATCAGCACCATCGCCGGCACGCCCTCCCGGGCGCCGGCCGCCGCCCCCAGGCCCAGCAACACCGATCCGATCACCGCACCGACCACGATCGCGCCGATCGTCACCGACAGCGGGCGGTCGGCGAGGACCACGTAGGTGGCCGCCACCGGCAACAGCAGGCTGACCCCCAGGCTGCCCCACAACCCCGCCGTGTCCCGCAGGCCCAGCGTCCGAGGCGGTGCTTGGGACAGCGTGATCGGTGCATCCCCCGATGACGTGGTGGCACCGACAGCGCCGGACCTGCTCATAATCGCTCCCTACGCCGGCATTACCCGGTCAGGTTCCAGCGGTCGGCGGCACAGTCAGCCGCCCTCTCAGCCCGGTACCTCCGAGCTCCCGCACATCGCGCATCCAGCCTACCGAGATATCCGCGCTCGCCGAGCGCCGCCCCCTGCTCTGCCACCACAGCGCACAACCGGCCTGAGCAGATGCGCAGGTCCGCGACGGTCGGCGCCCCGGCTCCCCGGCGAGCGAGAAGGCCGGCCCGAGACCCCCGGCCTTCTCAGCGTCTCGGGCATGTGTTCCATGCGTGGCAGGTCCGTGGCGTAGGCGTGCAGCTGCCCGGCGCGGCCCGACCTGGCGACCGCCGCGGAGACCCCGTCGGGCCAGCACGCTGGTGAGCCAACTTCCTCCTGCCGCCCACATCGCGTGCGGGGTCGGGTCCGCTTCCGAAGAGCTGGCAGCGCTCGTCGATGACACAATGGTGGCCCCGATCGAGGGCTGCGCCTCCTCGACGGTGCGGGTACGCGCCGGGCCGGACAGCGCGATCTCCTCGGCGAGGTCCTCGTCGTCGGGCTTCGGGGAGGGATTCCACCTCGACCAGCGCCAGCTGAACGGCGGTCACGCCGGCGGCTCTCTCAGAGATCTATCGAGGGCCTGGGACCGTCCACGGGCGGCGACTGCCGCTTCCATCTGCAGTCCGGCGATGAGGAAGTGGACGAGGCGGTCGATGTCGACCGCCGCCCGGGGCCTGGAGCGCAGTCGGTCGATCAGCAGCCCGCGCAGCACCCAGCACAGAGTTTGGATAGCGTAATCCGGAATCGTCCCGTGGCCCTCGGCGCGCGCAACGACCGCCGAGACGGCATGCATCAGGGGCCGGTCGAGCGCGTCATGGACCGCGACCTCGAGGCGCGGGTTCCAGATGGCGGCGCTGAGCACTGCGGCTACGACACGTTCGTCCCTGCTCGATGCGGTTCGCCACGGCTGCAGCAGCGTGTGCAAGTCCCGGTCGAGATCTCCCGAAGGCTCGAACGCGGGAAACAGCTGTACATGCTCGAGCGCGCTGACCACCAAGGCCTCCAGATCGGGCGAATCCCCGAGGGCCGGACCGGCGGCGCCCGCTCGGGCCTTGATCTCATCGGCGGTCAGGCCGGCGCAGCCCAGTTGGGCCAACGTGTCGAGCACGGCACTGAGGACATGCCGACAGCTCGGTGACTGCGAACTGAAGACCTCGCTCATGCCACCCGCCTTCCCTGCCGACAGAGCCCGACGAGGGGGATGCCGTGCGCGTCGCGCTGCCCTACGGGAGGCTAGGGATGACAGGCGGAACTCGGGGGTTCCTTCTACTGGAGGGCGCTGGACGTTCGGCGTACCCCGTCTTCGAGCAGCGGGTTTCCCCCTCAGCGATCTTGTCTGTCGCGACGATCCCTCGTTAGGCTCACTCAGTGTCACTGCGTCAGCCGAGCTCGCTGTCCTGGGGCGTTCCCCCGGCGGGTGCGCGACCCCGGCGGCGTCGACTGGATCCCTCTCGTGACCGGGCGATTCAGGCTGCTGTCCTGGAGGTGTTGGCGCAGGTCGGCTACGCCGGACTGACCATGGATGCGGTGGCCAGAACCGCCGGCGTCAGCAAGGCGACAATCTATCGGCGCTGGTCGTCCAAGGCGGACGTGCTGGTGAGCCTCATCGATACGGCTAGCGATGAGACGCTCGTGATCCCGGACTCTGGTTCCCTGCGGGATGACATGGTCGCGCTGCTGACCGCACTGGCCGCGGTGCTGGCGGGCCCGGGTGGAAGCGCCAGTCGAGCGCTGATCGGTGTCATGAACCAGGAACCGGCCCTGGAGGAAGCCTTCCGACGTGGTCCCATGGCGCGTTGGGCGGAAGCCTTCGGAACGGTCTGCGAGCGTGCCGTCGATCGCGGCGAGTTGGTGGCGAGTGGCGCAGCGTCGTTGGCTGCCGAGGCGGGCCCGGCGATCCTCTTGCTCCGCTGGATGATCAGTGGCATGGACGTCGATCAGGAGCTGGCCGTGGCGGTGGTCGACGACGTCATGATGCCGCTGCTCCGGCGGCTCTAGCATCCCGGATACCCCGTGCGCACTGTCGGTGCCCGCCTGCCAACTCGGCATGGGCGCGGGCGCCAACGATCACTGGAGATCGCATCCCAGATCGCCACTGACCACTGCGTCAGCATCGTCGGTTCGGTGTCCGCCCGGACAACGAGCACACGCTGCGCCGTTCCATTGCGCGCGAAGTGCACATGGAGCTCCGTTGCCCACCGGACGAATCTCTCGGCTGCGACAGGTGGTCGCGGTGAGTGCCCCGTGCCGGGGGACTGGATGCCCGCATCCTGCGCGAGCCGAGAGACGCACCGCAGGAGAGGCGTCGACGGGGTTCGTGCTGATCGACGGCTGAAGCCCTGGACACCTCCTGCAGCCTCACCTCGTGCGCATACGTTCTGCTCTAATCTCAGCACGGTGAGTGACCTCGATGGTGTGCGAGCTCAGCGGAAGGCCCAGACCCGAGCGCGGATCCTCGAGGTCGCCAGGGAGTTGTTCGAGACATGCGGCTTCAGCGCCGTGACCGTCGCAGAGGTTGCCAGCGCGGCAGGTGTGTCGGTGCAGACGGTCTTCAATCATTTTGCCACCAAGGAAGAGCTCTTCTTCGCCGGGCGTGTGCCCTGGGTTGAGGGTCTCGCCGAGGCGGTCCGCTCCCGGGGGCGACAGCGGTCTGCTTTGACGGCGTTACGCAGCTACCTCGTCGACTGGGTCCGGGCTGACATCGTGGCGGCGGCCACGGAGGAGCACCGTCGTTTCGTCGCCACGCTCGAGGCCGCACCGGCTCTCCGCGTCTACGAGCGGGAGCTGTACCACGAGGCGGTTACCCGGCTGACCAAGGCGTTGATCGAAGCGGGAAGCCAGGGATGGAAAGAAGAAAGCGGGTGCCGGCGTGGACGCGACCCGGAGGACGTCTCGATCATCGCGTCCCTGACTGCGTCGGTGTGGTTGGCGGCCATTCGGGCACTGCTGCTCGACCTGCGCAGTGCACCGCCGCCCGCGCCCGGTACCGCGGCGGTCGCCGCCGTGGTCGAGTTGGCCGAGCGGATCCTCGATGGCCTGCAGAACGGGCTTGGCATCGTGTCCGGCGAGCATGGTTCGACGAGTTGCGGTGTCCTCACCCGGACTGAATCGTCGGAGCCGCTTGCGGCGCCCCGGCAGCCGGCCCCCCAACAGCGGCCCGCTCGGCAGATGTCGTTGGGTAGTGGTGGGGCTGGTCGGCTGAGGTGACCGATCGATCGCGACAGAGCAGTGGCGACGAGCCTGCATCCATCGTCCCTGCATCCATCGTCGCCGCTCGGCAGCTCGCTGAGGAGGCCAAGCGTCGTAGGAAGCCGACCCGCTGGGGAACTCCTGCGATCAGCGGCGGTGTCCGCGCGGTCGACGTGGCCGGGGCTGGGGGCGCTGATGAAGGCCACACGCGCGACAGACCAGCGGTAACCCCTCCTGCTCAGGGAGTCTGTCGCTCGCGGTGACGGTGGTGGCTCCAGGCCCGTCTAGTCAGAAGGGTGAGCCCCACGGCGGCTACCGTCCCTACGACTCCACCGATCGCCCCCTCGATGCCGCCCATGACGCCGCCTAACAGGGCCACGCCGAGCAGGATGCCCAGGACGGCAGCTCCTTCGGTCTTGGACATCCGCATCGATTGATCATCTCAAACGGTCGGCTCAGCCCACGATGGGCCACATCAATATGTGTCCGACGTTGGCCGGCGTAGGACAGCTCACACCTGAGGAGCGGTCAGGACGCCTTGCTGAGCCGCGCGGCCGGGACCGGCTATCGCAGGCGGCCGTTGCCGGACCGTCGGGTCGACCTACATTGGCCGTGGACCCCGCGCCTCGCCACTCGTCTTGGGGCGCGGGGTTCCTGACTGACCGGGGCGGCCTCGAACTGCTCCGCAACGGCGGGCGCCTCGGCGGTGGGCAAGGTCGACCAGTTGACAGCACCGGGTGGGGTTGTCTGCGAGCAGGGCCCCGGCAGGCGGGCTCAGCAATGTCGATCACAGGTCGCTCGACGGGATGGTCGGGCTGCCCAGGGATTTCAGGGGCCGCTCGGTTCTCAGGACTGGCACAACGTCCGTCGGATTCACGACCGTGAATTCTGTGCTCGGGGAATCGGTGGTTGACCGGTGCGTGGCCGGGCGGACGGTGCACGGGCCGCCGTGTCCATCCCATCTCGGATGCCGGCTGGCTCGAGGGCGTTGAGCAGGGCCGGGATGTCCTCCGGTGGCCGGGGCGGGGAGAACAGGTAGCCCTGGGCAAGGTGGCAGCCGAGCCGGCGGATGCAGCGGAGCTGCTCGGGGGTCTCGACGCCCTCGGCGACGGTTTCCAGGTTGAGGGAGCGTCCGAGGTTGATGACGGCGGCGACGATGGCGGCGTCGTCGGGGTCGACGGCGATGTCGCGGACGAAGGACCGGTCCACCTTGACGACGTCGATGGGGAAGCGCTTGAGGAAGGTTAGGGAGGAGAACCCGGTGCCGAAGTCATCCAGGGCCAGGCGTACGCCGAGCCTGCGGAGGGCCTGCAGGGTGGCGGTGGTGGCGTCGGTGGCGTCCAGCAGGGCCGTTTCGGTGAGTTCGAGGCACAGCGCGGCAGGGTCGGCGCCGGTGGCCTGCAGGATGTCGCCGACGGCCTCGGGGAAGCGGGAGTCGCTGAGTTGGCGGGCGGAGACGTTGACCGCCACGGTCAACGCCAGGTCCGATTTGCGCTGCCAGTCCTGGAGTTGGCGGCAGGCTTCGTGCAGCACCCAGGAGCCGACGGGGACGACCAGGCCGGTGTCCTCGGCCACCGGGATGAACTCGTCGGGGGCGAGCAGCCCGCGGGTGGGGTGTTGCCAGCGGACGAGCGCTTCGACCCCGGTCATCTCGCCGGACTGGACGTCGACGACCGGCTGGTAGAGCAGGCGTAGTTCGCCGCGGTCGATGCCGCGGCGTAGGTCGGCCTCCACCTGCTGGCGCAGCTCGAGCGCCCCGCGTAGCGCGCCGTCGAAGACGACGTAGCGGGCCCGGCCGCGGTCCTTGGCCTCGTACATGGCCAGGTCGGCGTCGCGGAGCAGCGCTTCGGCGCTGTCGTTCCCGCGCGCGGAGACGGCGATGCCGATGCTGGCGCCCAGCACGAACTCTTCCTTGCCCACCCGGAAGGGTTCGGCCATGGCGGCCACGAGGCGGTCGGCGATGACCAGCAGTTCATGGTCGCCGCTGATCTCCTCGCAGACGACGACGAACTCGTCGCCGCCGAACCGGGCCGCGCTGTCCACCGCGCGCAGGTGCCTGGACAGTCGTTCGGCGGCGACCCGGAGCAGCTCGTCGCCCACGCTGTGGCCGGCCGAGTCGTTCACCGTCTTGAACTGGTCGAGGTCGACGAACAGCACCGCCACCGCGGTGCCATGCCGGCGGGCCCGGGTCAACGCCTGCTCCAGCCGGTCTGCGAGCAGGCGCCGGTTGGGCAGCCCGGTCAGGCTGTCGTGCAGGGCGTGGTGGGCCAGGAGTTCCTCGGCCTGGCGGCGCCCGGTGACGTCGACGAGCTGCAGCACGCCGTGCACCGGCCGCCCGGCGATGTCCCGCACGACCGAGATGCTGGTGTCGGCCCACACCAGACCGCCGTTGGCGTGCACGTAGCGCTGCTGCACCAGGTGGTGGATGACCTCTCCGGCGGCCAGCTGCTCCAGCGCCGTGCGGGTCGCCGCCCGGTCCTCGGGATGGGCGAGGTCACCCACCTCGAGGCGCCCCAGCCGGGCGGCGGAACGGCCGGCGAGACGGCCCAGCGCGGCGTTGGTCTCCAGGAACCTGCCTAGCGCATCGGGGGCCAGGCTGACTAGGGCCATTCCGGTCGGCGCGTCGGCGAACGCGGACCGGAAGCGTCCTTCCGAGACGGCTAGTGCGTCCAGCGCCGACGTGCGCTGGGCGAGCAGGTGCTGGTTGGCGGCGAGCGCCGCCTCCTTCTCCTTGAGGTCGGCGAACAGGGCCGCGCCGCCCAGCAGCGCCCCGTAGGTGCGGCGCAGCGACCAGTAGTAGACGGCGACCGCAGCGGTGACCAGCATCCAGATCGTGTCGTGCCAGGGTAAGCCGGCCTGCAGGACCGAGAGGTGGTGCGCATCGACCCCGGGCAGCGGCAGCAGGTGCACGGCGTGCAGGGCGTGGCCGACCCCGCAGGAGAAGAAGATGAGACCGGTGGCAGTCCCCAGCCGATTGGACCGCAGCTGACCGGTGCGGGTCAGCGGCCCGAACACGGCCACGGCGATGGCGAAATAGGCCACCGCGATCACACCGCTGCCGACTGCGCTCAGTTGCCACGCCATGATGTCCGCCCCCCGCTGATGATGCAGATGCGGTGTCCCTATGGGTGGGAACTACCTGGGGCGCACTGAGGGCCGATGTGAACAGGCCCGGTCGCCGTCCGCCGCCGCGAGATGCTGCGTGCCGGTCCACTTCGATGAACGGGCCCGCCCGGCGTGCGACCTTGTGCATCGTCTCGGCCGCTCAAGTACCGTGGCATTCGGGACGGTGAATGTCAACGATGTAACCCCACCACGGACGTCCGTCCTGCCCTCTCTTGGGCGCCGCAACTTGTGCTGATGCGACCCGCGACCGTCCTGCCGCGGGAACGGTCGCGGCACCGTCGCGGCTCGGGTTCAGGGCTTGCAGGAACGGCTTCGACGGTCTTGACTGTCTGTCATCCAGCCAGCACAGTGAGTGCTGGCCAGCCTCTGTCTGCCGCCGGTGCCATCTCACTGCCATACCGCCGCTCGACAGCGGCGGGCCCACGACCTGGAGTCTCATGGATCCCCTGGCCGACCTTCTGCGGGCGCTGACGGGGGGCCTGTTCGTGGCTCTGGCAGCGACGTCGCTCGTGCTGTGGGGCCGGCGGCGCGACGCGCCGGCGAAGTGGGCGGCGGTGAGTTTCGCGCTGCTCGCCGGCGTGACCACCGTTGGGATGGTGATTCCGGACACGGGCGGTGAGGCGGTCGAGTGGACCAGGAAGCTGTACGTCGCCGTCCTCATCTGCTTCCCGTACTGCCTGCACCGGTTCGCGGCCGCCTTCGCTGGGGTGTCCCGGCGAGTGGAGATGCCGGCCGCCGCGGCTACGGTCCTGCTGGTCGCCGCCACACTGACCCTGGCCCCGCTTCCCGAAGCGGGCGACGCCGCACCGGCGTGGTCACCGTGGTACATCGGGGCGGTTCTCCTCCTGTGGACGGCGCTGTCCCTGCTGGTCGCGCTGCGACTGTGGTTGGCCGGTCGCGGCCAGGCCAGCGTGGTGCGCCTCCGTATGCGCCTGCTCGCGTGCGCGTCGATCGGGCTCAGCTTCGCCATCCTGACCGCAGGCACTACCCGGGACGTCTCCAGCCAGTGGCCCGGGCTGCTGGTGCAGAGCCTGGCCGCGGCCGCCACCGTGCTGTTCTGGGCGGGGTTGATGCCCCCTCGCTTCCTGCTGGCGTCCTGGCGTCACCGGGACGAGGCCGACCTGAACCAGGCCGTGCAGAGCCTGGTGTCGGCCACCCGGCGCGAGGACATCGCCGAGGCGCTCCTGCCCCACCTGGTCCGGGTGGTGGGCGGCCGCGGCGCCGCCTTGCTCGACGAGGAACAGGGCGTGCTCGCCGCCCACGGTGACCTCCCCGGGGCCGAGCAGTCGCCTCGCGCGAGCGGCCTCGACGCTGCCGAGGGTGCTGCGTCGCCGCACCGCATCGACTTCGGCCTGCGCGCCGGACGGCTGTCCCTCTGGGTCAGCCCCTACACGCCCTTCTTCGGGCAGGAGGAACTCCACCGCGTCGAGGCACTGGCGAGCCTGCTCGATCTGGCCCTGGAACGCATCTGGCTCGCCGAGGCGGAGCGGGAGGCGCAGCAGGCCCTCAACTGGGAGCGGGACTTCTCCGCGCGTCTCGTGCAGAGCACGTCGGACTGCATCCTCGCCTTCGACCAACACTTCCGGTACACGTTGTGGAACCCGGCGATGGAGAAGCTCACCGGTGTTCCTGCCTCCGAGGTGCTCGGCCAGGTGGCCTTTCAGCGGTTCCCCTCCATTGTGGAGTCCGGTGACGACCGGTTCTTCCGGGACGCGCTCGATGGCCAGCACGTCAGCACCCCCGAGCGCTACTTCGACGTCCCGGAGACCGGTGTGCAGGGCTGGTTCACCACCGCCTACTCGCCCATCCGCGATGACTCGGGCGGGGTGGTCGGAGGGCTGTCGGTGTTCCGCGACGTCACCCCCGCCAAGGAGGCCGAACGCCTGCGCCGGGAAGCATTGCACGATCCCCTCACCGGCCTGGCCAACCGGACGCTGTTCTTTGAGCGCCTGGAGCACGCCCTCACCCGTCTGGAGCGTCACCCCGGGCCGGTGGCGGTCATGTATCTCGACGTCGACCGGTTCAAGCAGATCAACGACCGTTTCGGTCACGGGGCAGGCGACCAGGTGCTCTGCGCGCTCGGTGCCCGACTCACCGACGCCCTCCGCCCGGAGGACACGGTGGCCCGCTTCGGCGGAGACGAGATCGCCATCCTCTGCGAGCACGTCGTCGACGCCGCCCACGCCACCGCGATCGCCGAGCGCATCATCGACGCCTTTCGGACCCCACTGGCGCTACCAAGCCTCGAGCTGACGGTCACCGTCAGCGTCGGTATCGCGCTCGCCGAACACCCCGGAGCCGACCCCGACCGACTCATCGCCCACGCCGATGCCGCCATGTATCGGGCCAAGGCCAACGGACGAGGCCGGGCGGAGCTGCACGACGCGATCTCCCTCTTCGCATGAAGACTGCGGCGCATGCCAAATCGGCCCAGTCGCTGTCGGGGATGTGGACACAGCGGCCGAGCCCACGACATGCCCGGCCAGGGCTTGCCCGCCGCCGGTAGGCCGAGGCGATCAGCGTCCCCGCAGGGCGGCAGACGGAGAGCGGTTCGAACAGTCAGGCGAGCCATCTAGCCGGCCGCATTCGCTTCGGGCCACATCGTTACAGACCTCGTAAACGTGGGGCGCGCATGCCTCCAACAGGCCACCAGAATGGCAAGCTGGGTGTCGCCGGCAGGGAGCGTCTCGGGTCGTTCATTCCTGGTGAAATCAGCACGCAAGGCCATCCCGAGAACCTCTAGTGTGGGCCACGAACCCTGAGATCATGGCTACCGCCATTATGCGGTCAAGCGATCCGCACCCTGAGGAGATTGACGTATGGCGCAGAAGACGAAGGTCGTGCTCGTGGACGACCTGACCGGCCAGGTACTGCCGGACGGTCAGGGTCAAACGGTCAGCTTCGCCCTGGAGGGCACGTCCTACGAGATCGATCTGACCAAGGACGACGCCGACGCACTGCGGCAGCTGTTCAAGCGTTACGTGGAGGCCGGCCGGAAGGTCGGTCGCCAGTCCGCCGGGCGGCGCGGCGCCCGGGCCCGCCAGGACACCGCTGTCATTCGCACCTGGGCGCGGGAGAATGGGCATGACGTCTCCGAGCGTGGCCGCATCCCGAGCGCCATCGTCGAGGCGTACGAAGCCGCCAACTGAGCGCCCCATCCAGTCGACGGTCCGCCCGTCGTCTCCCCGGGCAGCGGCCTGTCCGCTGTCCGTGACGGCCTGCTAGCGGGACGGGCGGCTCTCCGACCAGCTGCGGAGCAGCTTGGTGGAAGCAAGCGGCGCTCGACCGCCCGCGGGGTGCGCGGAAGCAAGGGTCAGCGGCTTACGAGTTCCGGGGTCAGCCAGGTGTGGTGGTGCCGGACGACGCTGCCGTCGGGGAGCAGTTCGCCATCGTCGTCGAACAGGACCACGCCGTTGCACAGCAAGCTCCAACCCTGCTCGGGGTGGCTGCTGACCACGGCGGCCAGGTCGCGCGCGTCGTTGGCTGCGTCGGGGCAGGGCATGCTGTGGTGGCACATGGTGATCGCATCCGTTCGGACCGGGGGAGCGGCGTTACGCTTTGTGCCGAGCCGATTACTCGGCGAGATCAAGTGTGCGCCTCGCGTCCCGCCCCGTCATGCGATGCATGTCACAGTGTCCAGCGCATGAGGTTGTCGGGTCTGTCCATATGTCGCCCTGTCGCAGGCAACACCTCGTTGGGTCGCCCGATCCACGGGCCAGACCGCCGCGGAACCGTCCCCGACGGTCACAGCTGCAGCGTCTGCTCCGCGCCGGTGGCCATTCGATCAAGACGAATGCTGGCGTCGTCCAGTAGCTGGTCGGTCTGATTGGAGAGGACCAGTCGCATCAGGTCGCCGGATCGCCTCAGGGGGCGGATCCGCCTTCAGACCTGCTGGACGCACGCTTTCACCCAGGTCGGCGACCGGGCCGTGATCCGGGGTGAAGCTCGGTCGGGGAGCTGGCCGCCGAGGGGTCGGGGATCCTGCTTCAGCGGTGGTGGATGACCGGGCAGCCAGTCGACGAGGTTATGGCCCCCTCCTGCGTCGACGCTGATCGTCGCCCTGTCAGAGCTTCCGGTGTCAGCGCGGCCGCCGGTCCAGGAGTTTCCAGGCTCCGGGAAGCAGACCTGCGGCCAGTAGCGCCTTGAGAGTGTCCCCGAGCAGGAACGGCAGCACTCCGAGCGACAGGACTTCGGCCAGGTCGATGCCGAGAAAGGCCATGAGCCACGGGACGCCGAGGGCGTAGATGGTGAGGCTGCCCAGCGCCATGAGGGCGAACGTCCGCAGCGCAGTGCGATCCGCTCCGCGGCGGGCCAGCGCCCCGACGACGATGGCCGCCGCGACGTATCCGAGGAGGTAGCCGAACGAGGCGAACGCCCAGCCGGCCTGCCCGTCGGCGAACCAGGGCAGTCCTGCGACGCCGACGGCCAGGTACAGCAGCGCACCGGCGCCACCCCGCACTGGCCCCAGGGCTGCGCCGATGACCAGGGCGCCGAACGTCCCGCCGGTCACCGGCACGGGTGTGAAAGGCAGTGGAATTGAGATCTGGTTGAACACCGCCAAGAACAGCCTCGCCCCAATGACCAGAGTGACGTCTCGAGCCAGGCCGCCGGGTAGGGCGTCAGCGATGACGCGTCGGGGCAGAGGATGAGCGGCATTCGACATCGATACCGAGTCCTTCCTTCCGAGGTCAGGAAGGATCACCGTATCGAGCCGGCGTTCGCCTGACCTGCCACCCGGCGGAACGCCAAACCGGCGACCGTGCCGTCCACGGACAGCGCGTGGCAGGGCGGGACAGCGGACCCTGGCAACGGAACCAGCGCCAGCTGCTCGTAGTCGATCAGGTAGATGACCGTGTCGTGCAACCCCAGGCCGCGCGCATGCTCAGCGACGACCGGAGTCATCTGATCGGCCGACAGCAGATGCAGAGCACACAGCAGCGAGCGGCGCGGATCCGCGGGACTGGCAGCGGTGGAGGGCGAAGGCAGCCCGAGATCATCCATGGAATGACGGCCTGCCAGCCGCGACCAGCCAAACTCCGGGAAGACTTCGCTGCTACCGGCAGCAGGCCCAGACGTGCTTGCGGCCGGCGGTGACGTGCCAGCCGTGCGCCGAGGTGAGCCTGGCGGTCAGGAGGAGGCCGAGCCCGCCCTGGGCGGGGTCGCGTCCGATCGCCGGTTGCGGTGGCCGTTCGGTCAGTGAGTCGCTGACGTCGATGAGCCAGCCGTCCCCGGTAGCGGTCACGCGAGCCCGTACTGGTCTGCCCCCGTGTCGTAGGCCGTTGGAGGCCAGCTCTTCGAAGGCCAGCAGGAAGCGTTCCTCGAACGACTCGTCCGTGTCGACGGCCGGGGCGTCGCCCAGCACCCGGCGCAGGTCGGCTCGCACCGTCGGCAGCTGCGCGACGGATGAGAGGTCCCACTGCCAGACGTCGCCCCGCAGGCCGGGCGGGGATTTCTGCGGCCAGGAGTCGTCGAGCATGTCCTCACATCGGTTCGACAGGGCTCACCGGGTAAGGGTGGGCGTTTTCCAGGGAAGCATCCCGCCGAACATTCCGCGACAGCGGGCTGGGGCCTGTCCGCAGGGACCCTCCGGGCGGCGTCTGTCCTGATCGGGCCGTCGTCGCTGTGCCCGTCGTCGTATCCACGGACGGCGGTGACGGCTGCAGTAATGTCCGGGGACAGACGGCCGAACAACTGTCGGTACCGATGCGCGCGGGGGAGGGGCATCATGACTGATGCCGCCTCCTCCGCGCTGCTCCCGCCGGAGTTGCTGGGTGCGGCACTGGACGCGCTCCCCGAAGGCATCGCGATCTTCGACGTCGACTGGACCATCGTCTACGTGAACCCGGTGGGCGCGGGGCTGCTGGCGCGGGGGCGGGACCAGCTGGTCGACCGCAACATCTGGATCGCCCTGCCCGAGCTCGGCGGATCCATCTTTCACAGCTTTCTGCTGCACGCCCGCAGCATCGGTGAACAGCTGACGTGGCAGGGCTACTACGCGCCGACGGGCCGCTTTCTCAGCGCCACAGCCGTGCGGATCGGCGACCGGCTGCAGGTGAGCTTCCGCGAGGTCCCCGCACCACTGGAGGAGCACCCGCTGGCCACACACCGGGGCGAACGGCCGGTGGAGGGCCCCGGGGGCGTTGACCTGGAGAGGCTCCGCTTTCTGGCCGAGATCAGGGAGTCGATGATCGGCACCCTGGACACCGGCGAGTCGGTGGCCAGGCTGGTCGACCTTCTGGTGCCGCGGCTGTGCGACTGGACGATCGTGACCGTCATCGGGGAGGACGGTCGCCCCTCCGAAGTGGGCCGGGGGCACCGCGATCCCGGAAGGCTGGCCGATCTGGACACCTACCTCACCGGGCGAGTGCGGGGGACCGGTGACGACTCCCCGTTGGCCGCGGCGCTGTTCTCCGGTGAGCCGGTGCAGATGGACGTCATCGACCCGAGCCTCGTCGAGGCCTCGCTGGCGACCGAGGAGGTTCGGGAGGCGTGGCGGCGGCTGGATGCCGGCTCCTTCACGATGGTGCCGCTGCGGGCCCGGGGTGAGACGTTCGGCGCAATCGGGCTCATCAACACGTCCCAGCGGCCACCGCACAGCGAGATGGAGATCGCCACGGCGATGGAGGTGGCCCGGCGTGCGTCCCTGCCGTTGGACAACGCCCGCCTCTATGAGCAACAGTCGAAGGTCGCCGAAACCCTGCAGCGCAGTCTGTTGACGCCGCCTCCGCAGCCGGATCATCTGGAGATCGCCGTCCGCTATCAGCCGGCGGCGAGCAACATGCATGTCGGCGGCGACTGGTACGACGCCTTTCAGCAGCCCGACGGCGCCACGCTGCTGGTGATCGGTGACGTGATCGGCCACAACGTCGAGGCCGCAGCGGCGATGGGGCAGGTCCGCAGCATCCTGCGTGGCATCGCCTACGACCGGCAGGAAGGACCGGCGAGCATCCTGACCCGCGTGGACGAGGTCCTGACCGGGCTGCGGATCGGCACCCTGGCGACCGCGCTCATCGCCCGGCTCGAACAGCCGACCGAACGAGCCCAGGACGGTCTGCGCACCCTCCGCTGGTCCTCAGCGGGGCACCTCCCGCCGCTGGTGCTGCATCCTGATGGGCGCGTGGCGGTGCTGGACACCCGGCCGGAGATCCTCCTCGGCGCGGAATCGCGTAACCGGCGCACTGACCACGAAGCCCGACTGCGGCCCGGGGACACGCTCCTGTTCTACACCGATGGGCTGGTCGAGCACGGCCGCTCCTTGATCGACGAGGGGATCGCCCGACTCGTCCGCGTGACCGCCGAAGCCGCTCACCTGACCGTCGATGAGCTGTGCGACCAGCTGCTCGAGCGCATCGTCCGGCATCGCTCCGACGACGACATCGCGATCGTGGTGGTGCGATGCCACCCCCACGACGCCTCCGGCCCGTCTTCTCACGACCAGCCGGTCGACGCCAAGGACTAGCACTTGCGGGGCGCCGCCGAGCGGCTCCATCGCAGGTCAGCGGGTGTGCGAGCCCACTTCTCGCCGGCCGCGGGCGCCGGTCCCGGCGGTGTTCCGATCCTCAGCCATCCCGGCCCTGGCGATGACCGGTGCTCTGCCGGGCTGGACCGTTACCCCTGGTGGGGCTGCGGGGTTGCGAGCCAGTACTTGTAGCAGCGCGGACCCTCGGTGGTTTCGATTTCGCGCTCGAGGAGTCGCGGCCCGGAAGGCCGAAAGGGAATCGGGCACCGGAACAAGGGCCCGTCGAAGACGAACGTGTGGTACTCGCCGAGCTCCCCGCTCGGGTCCATGTCTTCGGGCAGGTGGTCGATGAAGTGCCTGTCGAGGGGCACCCCGACATGACCGACGTCCAGCACGTCGGCATTGACCACCACGGTCACTGCACGCATGCCCGAAGTCAGGAACTTCTCGACGCACGCCCGGGAGGACAATCCCCACAGGGGTTCCAGCACCTCGATGCCCAACGGTCCGAACTGCTCCTCTTTGTGATGGCGCACGTCAGAGGAGGTCAAGTCACCGAACGCGAAAGCATCGATGCCTTCGCGGCGCATCTGCACCGCAGCCGCGTTCATGACATCCACATATCCGTCCAAGCCCGCTCCTCGCATCGGGACCGTCTGCAACGGGATCCCGATGCTGCGCGCCTGGGCTTCGAGCAGCTCCACCGGGATCCCGTGAACCGTGGACTCATCACGCCGGGGGTGGACCGTCGTCACCAGACGCTCCACATGGACGTCGGCCTGGGCAAGCAGCACGGTGAGGGCGAGTGCCGAGTCCTTGCCGCCGCTCCAGTGCAACGCGGCTGTCCTCCGATCCACGTCATGGATCCTTCCGTTCGCAGACCGGGTGCGCACACCGGCATCTTCGGCATCGGGCAGGTCACGCATCCACAGCACAACGGCGAGGCTCATCCATGATCACGAGGCATCAGATCCACGAGGGACATCGGGCCGCAGTTCGGCGATAGCGTGCCCCGGCAGGCCTCGCGGATGGCGGGTGCTGCGGCAGCGTGGTCGAGGCAGATCGAGCTGGTGGGGTGGTCTTGGAGCCCTGTGCCCGCGGGTCTTCTTCACCATGTCGTGCGGCTGCGCGGAACCGTGGTCGGATGCCGGTACGCGAACAGCTCCGCTCCGGGCACCGGCGGCGCTTCATTCTTTCCGGTGAGCGGGTAGCGCCGCAGCAACGCCGCAGCTACGGTCGGTCACCGTGCCTGGACACGATGCCTTCCAGCGCTCCTGGGCACGGGATCCGGCGTGTCAGCGCCCTCCCGTGGGGCGTCCACGCGACCCCTCCCGTGATGATGCGATCAAGGTCGCTGCGCTGCAGGTCTTGGCAGGGGCCGGCTACTGCGGTCTGACCATGGATGCCGTCGCCGCCGCGGCCGGGGTAGGCAAGGCCACCATCTACCGTCGCTGGGCCAGCAAGGGCGATCTGCTGCTGAGCGTCATCGACGATGCCACCGCCGACGAGCTGACCCGACCCGACACCGGCTGTCTGCGTGAGGATCTTCTGGTCCTTCTGCACTCCCTCGCCGAGGTCCTCGCCGGCCCCTCAGGCCGGGCGAGCCGCACCCTGCTCGGCGCCCTGCACCATGAACCCACGCTGGCCGAGGTCTTCCGGCAGGGGCCGCTGGCCCGCTGGCAGAAGGCCTTCACTGAGGTCATTGATCGCGCCGTGGACCGGGGAGAGCTCCGACCGGGAACAGGCGTGCGGATGGCGGCTGAAGCCGGGCCGGGCATCCTCCTTCAGCGGTGGGCAGTGACCGGGCAGCCGCTGGATTCCGCGGTGGTCACCGTCGTCGTCGACGAGATCCTGCTTCCGCTGCTGCGGCGGCACTGACCGCCGAGCGGCGTGCCGGGCGGTGTCAGTGCTGAGGCATGCCAGGCAGCACGGTCGTCCAACAGCGCGCACCCCTCCGGTTGAGCCGGTGCTCGTCGGGCCAGCGGAGCGCGCAGGGGCAGGTTGGGGTGAAGTATCAGAGCTTGAGCGCGAGGGCGTGCCCGACCTGTTCTCCGGTCGCTGAGCCGGAGGCGTAGGGGTCGGCGAAGTCCCTGTGTCGGCCCCGGCGATGACACGGATCTGGGACACGCCGATCATCCCGTCACAGCCGCCGCTGCTCCCGCATACGAGGCTCCCCGCGCGCCGAAGTTCGGAGCAGTAGAGATCTACCGCTACATCGCGGCGGAAGGCGAGGAAGCCAACGCTACAAATCACCGTGCTCTGCCAGCTACTGGGGGTCTCCACGCCCGGCCAATACGACTGGGCCGCCCGCAGTCATGCACCACCCGGGGCAGAGTCGCGGAGAACCTTGAGCCGATCGCCCAGATCCGGGTGCTGCACGGACGATTCGCCTACTACGGCGTTCCGTGGATTGACCGCGCGCTCCGAGCCAAGGGCATCTCGGTCGGCCGACACCGGGTGGGCATCGACCGCCCGGCCTCGGTCACCGGGGCTGCCTCGGCCCGCGCCGTTGCCAACTGCGCTTCGTTTCGCCAGGCGTGGGCACGGTTGACGAATCGATCCAATGTCATCCACAGCAGGCGCTCGGGGCAGAGCATGGCGTCCGAGTATCCGCGTTCACCGGGATGAAGGGGCCGTGCCCGCTCGGGCCTGCCGGCCCCCCACTGTCGGCAGAGATCGGCCAGCTGCGCGCGGCGGCGCACCGCCACGATGAACACTAGGTCCTCAGCCAAGGCGCTGTCGTGGGCCCACCAGCACCACACCTTCACCGGTCCGGCGGCGCCGTGCCGGGCCGGGGAAGCCGGTCGCGTTGCGGTCATGATCGGAACGATCGGCACGCTGGCGCCCCGCCTGAACCGGCGGGCGCGCCTGGCTGACCCGTGAGAGTGAGCACACGCACAGCCGCAGCTGGCTGTGTGCACCTTGTCGTCGCTGGAGAGGCTGCCTGGCCAGTCGGTGCGGTCGGTGTGAGTGCTGATGCGCCGCCGTTGTCCCGCGGCCCTCCGACTAGCGCGTATGCGCGTCGAGGACGTCGCGGTCGAAGCGCGGGAAACGATCACCGTTATCGTCGAGCCTGCCGGCACCCTGCTGTGGCCGGCCGGAGAGGTCCATACCGTGGTGGCACAGCGTTTCGAGCTGCACCGTCCACTGTGGCCGCAGCTCCATCCTGCTGCCCATACCAACGACGAGGCGGCGGTCACGCCGCCTAGCGTCGACCGCCAACGGTCACCCCCAGCATGGCCAGGGCCCGCGCACTGCTCTCGGCTGCCTCCCGGCGCCGCTGGGCGAGCGCGCCCAGCAGCTCGGCCACCTGCGGCTGCGCGTTCCGGCCGGCCCGGTCGGCCCGCGCGCGGAGCACGGCCGCCGACTGCCGATTCATCGCCAGCTGGCGTAGCTGGCGGGTGATCTCCAGGCGCATCCGACCCGACGGGCCGGGCTGTCTCGCCGTGACACCACGCGCCGCTGACGCCATGACAGATGGTCGGTCCGGTTCGCAGGCGATGTCCAGGCCGGCGGAGCAACACGCTGCATTTAGGTGCCGGACACGCCGCGACACGTGATTTCCAGGCCGGCCCGCCCACCCCGTACCGGGACGACGCCCGCGCGTGCGGGCCCCCGCGGGTCAGGGGCCGCACCATCACGGGGCTGGGTGCTCGTACCCCCGGCGGGCACTACGGAGGCTGAGCCCCCGCTGTCGCGCGGCGGCGCCCGACGGCCCGGCAGGGGGGCATCCACGCGATTCAGCTCGTTGCCACCAGCCGTTCACTCCGCGCGGACACAGTTCCTCCTGTACCGACACCAGTCCGCACAGGAGGTCACCGTGAACGTCACTCTCAAGCGACTCACCACCCTCACTGCCGCCGCGTTCGTGGCGACGGCAGCTGCCACCCTGGGCGTCGTGGGCATCGCGCATGCCGACGGCGGGAGTGATACCAGCACCAGTCAGCACGACGACAACGGAGACGACGACGCCGACGACAACGGCAGTGCCCCGGCCGGGGGCGTCGACACCGGTGCCGGGGGCACGCTCACCAGCAACCACGGCAGCGACGACGATGACGACGGCAGCGCCCCGGCCGGGGGTGTGGACACCGGTGTCGGCGGTACGGCGGGCACGGAGGAGGGCGGCGTCAGCTCGGTGATCCTGCTCGGTGCCGGCACGCTGGGCCCCGGTGCCGTCGCCGGGTCGGTGCTCCTCCGGCGGCGTCCGGAGCAGACCCGCGAATGATCCGTTCGTTGATGACGAGGGCCCGCGGTGGTCGTACGCCGGGTGCGGCGGCGGCCACCGTGGCACTCGCCACCGCGCTGTTCAGCGGTTGCGCCACCTCGGCCACAACGGCGGACCGGGACATTGCGCACCCGAGTGGCGCGAACTCCGGCTCGCCGACGGCGCCTCCGTCGGTGCCCCGTGCTGTCTCCACCGCACCGGAGAACCTGCCGGTCGCAGACCCGTCGCGGGTCCGCGTCCCGGTTCTCGACGTGGACGCGCCGGTCGGCGGGCTCGGGTTGGATGTCTGTGGCGCGCTGGAGGTGCCCACGGACTTCGACGCGGCCGGCTGGTATGTGGACGGCCCGGAACCGGGGGAGCCAGGACCCGCCGTGGTGGTCGGTCATGTGGACGACTACACCGGGCCGGCGGTCTTCCACCGGCTGGAGACCCTCGAGGTCGGTGACGAGGTGCTCATCGACCGGGGGGACGGCACCACGGCGACGTTCCGGGTGCGCGCGGTCGAGGCGTACGCGAAGGACGAGTTCCCCACCGAGCGCGTCTACGGCAGGACGCCGGACCCGGAACTCCGGCTGATCACCTGCGGCGGGGAGTTCGACCGCACCGAACGCAGTTACCTCGGCAACGTCGTGGTCTACGCCGACCTGGTCCGCCGGTGAGGCGGGTCCTCGACGCCCGCGTCCAGGACCGACCCGTGACGCGAGAGAGCAGAGGGCCGAGTCTCCGGGCTCGGTGCGCCCTGGGCTCGTTCGGCCGGACACGGGGAAGCGGTGGGTTCACCCCGATTCTGTTCCTCGGCCACCTCCGTGTCTCTGGCACCTCGTAGCGTCGCCGTCAGTGAGCTGCGACTCAGCCCGCATCCCGGGCCGAGCACGTCGGCCCGCAGCGCGGTGAGCCCCGCAGTGCCCCCACGACGAAGGAGAAACCCAATGAGTCTCGGACCCATGGAGATCGGCTTGATCCTCCTGGCGATCCTGCTGCTGTTCGGTTACAAGAAGCTGCCGGACGCCTCTCGGTCGCTGGGCCGGTCGTTGCGCATCTTCAAGGGCGAGATAAAGAGCATGAAGGACGACGACGGCGGCAAGACCGCTGACGACGGCATACCGGTCAGCCGGGAGATCGCCGCCCCGGTGCGGGCCACGGACATCGATGCCCGTTCGGGCGGGAGCCCCCGCCGGCACGATGGCGCGCTGTCAACCGGGCTCGACGGCGCCCGCTGACCGACGCCGACTCACCGTGAACGTTCAGGGTCGCGGGCGCCCTCGCCGTCGTCGCTCCTCGAGGGACGGCACGGCCACGATGACCCTCGTCGCGCATCTCACCGAACTGCGGAAGCGGGTCGGCCTGTCGCTGCTGTTCATCCTGCTGGGCACCGCACTGGCGTTCTGGTGGTACGAGCACGGGCTCGGCGCCTTCATCAGGGCCCCGTACTGCGGCCTCCCGGAAGACCTCCGCTACAACGACGCCGACGGTGATTGCGGACTGCTGATCACCGATGTCTTCGGCGGCGCGTTGATCCGGCTCAAGATCAGCTTCATCGTCGGGATCGTTCTGTCGGCACCGTTCTGGCTCTTCCAGCTGTGGCGCTTCATCACGCCGGGGCTCAAGCGGAACGAAAAGCTCTACGGAGTGTCCTTCGTTGCCGCCTCGTCCGGGCTCTTCGCGCTCGGCGCCGCGCTCGCCTACGTATCCCTCGCGGCGGGGCTTCGGCTGCTGCTGGGCCTGGCCGGCGACGGCGTCATCGTCGCACTCACCGCGCAGGACTACATCGGCTTCGTCATCTCGCTGCTGCTCGCCTTCGGGGTCTCCTTCGAGCTGCCCCTGATCGCCGTGATGCTGAATCTGGTCGGCGCCCTCAGCTACGCGGCGCTGTCCTCCGCGCGCCGCTGGATCGTCTTCCTGACCTTCGTCTTCGCCGCCTTCGTGACACCGACCCAGGATCCGTTCACCATGCTGGTGATGGCCGTGCCCATGATCGTGCTGTTCGAGGGGGCGATCCAGGTGGCGCGGGTGGTGGACAAGCGGCGCGCCCGCCGGGCGGCGATCGAGTCCTTCCACGATCTCGACGACGACGAGGCCTCGCCGCTGGACGCGGCTCCGTCGGCACTCGATGGTCGGGCGACTCAAAGCGAACCGCTGCACAGCCCGTCGACATGAACCTCACGCACCCGGGCGCGGCCGGGTGCTGCTCCGTCCGGAGGGAAAGGGCGCCCCAGTCGAGTCAGGGATCAGCTGCATAGGTGCCCCGACCACGTAGGGGTCCTCGATGTCCGCTGGTCGCGCCCAGCGCCCGGTCGCCCCAGAAATCCTCGCGGCTTGATCTGCAAGTCGCGGGGATGGCCTGGCCTCAGGACGGCGATGATCGTGAAGCAGTCGGGCGTGATTGGTGGGGTCGGAGAGCCGCTCGAGGAGTTCCGGCGCTGCCTCCAGCACCACGGGAATTGGCGCCCCGTCGGCCGCTACAGGTCGCTGCGGATGTGCCTGTGGGCCACGTCAGACTGGTTCGGCACCGCGGGCATCCGCATCTGGGCGGACCGATCAACCAGTTCAGAGCAGAACTGGAACCGGCTGCAGTCTGGAAGGTTTCCGTGCGACGTGTGCCGATCCCGCGGGCCTTTACCGGCATCGAATCTGCCGGACGGCGGAAGGCTCGGAGGAAGCCGATTCCGAGGGGCGAGGCGGAGAAGTTGTAAGAAGTCGCATCCGTCCTACCCGTAGAGCCGGCTGCGCCCCGGCATCCGGGGCGGGATGCCGGGGCGCAGTAGTACGGGCGAGGGCTTGACCCGGAGGAGTTCAGCTCCCGGTGGTGCCCACGCGGTGCTGGGCTCAGAGGGCGCCGTTCTCCCAGGGGCCACGGATGGCGAAGCTCACGCCCGGGGTCTGGACGTTGACGAACATGATCTCGCCATCGGGGCTGAAGCATGCTCCGGCGAACTCTGCGTCCGCCGGTGTCTGGATGTTGTTCAGTGCGAAGTCGAAGATCTCGCCCCGCTCGTTGAGTCCGCGGACGTACTGGTCGCCGCCTCCGTCCTCGCACAGCACGAGGCCGCCGCGGGGGCTGACGGTGATGTTGTCCGGCGCGTCCAGCACCTCCCGTGACGGCGACTCGAACAGCAGGATCAGCTGGCCGCCGGAACGGCCGCGGGGCCGGTACTCCCAGACCTGCCCGGCCTGGGCGTCGCCACCGCTGGTGGCGTTGAAGAAGATGCTGCCGCCGTCGTACCAGCAGCCCTCCAGCCGGGCGAACGCGGCACCACCCTGCGCGGCGCCCTGGCTGAAGACTGACTCGGTGGTGATGGCCGCGGGGTCCGGGTCTGCGATGGTCACCCACTCGACCGGCATGGGGTTGCCGACCCGGTCGTTGACGCCGGTGTAGGTCTGGAACCCGGGCTTCCCCTTCACGGCCAGCATCTGCAGCTGCCCGCCGGCGGCGAGGTTCCGCGGGTCAGTTGGGAGGAACCGGTAGAAGCCGGAGGTGTTTCCGCTGTCTTCGGTCTCGTACACGATGCCGCTGGCCGGGTCGATGGCCACGGCCTCGTGCACGAAGCGACCCATGGCGCGGTAGGGCTCCGGGTCGGTCACGACGCCGCCCTCCGCCGGCACCTCGAAGACGTAGCCGTGGTCGCGGGTGAACCCGTTCTGCCTGCCGTTGACGGTCTCCTCACAGGTCAGCCACGAGCCCCACGGGGTGGGACCGCCGGCGCAGTTGACCGACGTGCCGTTGATGCTGATGAAGCTGTCGGTCAGCTCGAAGCGGTCCGTGTCGAAGGTGAGCGTCGTGCAGGCACCGCCGCCCACCGGGTCGTAGGCGTTGTCGGGGTCGCCCTGCAGCCCTTCGGCGGGCCCGTAGCCACGCTCGTGGTTGCGGACCAGTCGGATGACGTTGTCGTCGCCGGTGGCGAAGGTGGCCATCCCGTCATGCCGGTCCGGCGTCGGGTAGCCGTCGGAGCCGGTCGCGGGCTTGCCCAGGGCGGTCGCGTAGGCAGCGCTGTAGCCGAACGACGTGTAGTCGAAGCCGGACGGCAGGGCCAGCAGGGGCAGACCGGTCGCCATGTCGTTGACCGGCGCAATGGGCCCGTAGCCACCGTTGTTCTCGGCCTTGAGCTCCTGGCCGCGTCGGCCGGGGGCGGCGAGGGCACCGTGCGCCGCCAGAGCCTGGGTGCCGCCGCCTACGAGCAGCGTGCCGGCGGTGACCGCGGCCCCGCGCTGAAGGAATTTGCGGCGATCGAATGAGGTGGTCATGAAATGCGCTCCTTGGGAGTCCTGAGATAGGGCGCTTTGGACGCTAGGTAGAGCGGACAGCCAGCAGTCGGCGGGCAGACGAATCCCAGGGAAACGGTGGGCACCCCGGCTCGGGTATCAGGAGAGACCGCCGATGCGACGGTTGGTGCCGCGTGTCGGCTGCGGTCCGTGACCGGTTGACCGGAATGGCGCGGTGCGACGCGGCGATCAGCGGGATCATTCGTCGTCGGTGGCTGACGGCCGCGAGGTTCGATTTTCCCTGTTGTTCTCCTGTCGACCATGTCGGCGCCTCGCCTGGCACCTAGCGTCCGTCGGGTGGCCGACTCGATGCAGGGACTCGATGCAGGGAGAACGATGACCGCTTATCCGGCGTTTGCGACGCGACGGTCCGTCGGCCATTCGCACCGGTGGCGGTCCCGGCCGGGCGCGGCACCCGTCTTCGGTGCGGGCGGTGGGGGCCCGCGGGTGCTCGTTGCCTTCGCCAGTCGGCACGGGGCCACCCGGGAGATCGCGGCGGCACAGGGCTGGCCCGTTGGCTGCCCGAGTGCCACGACGGTCGACGCGTTGGGTTGTCCGCAGTGCTCGCGCCGGTCGAGCGAGGTCCGGATCCGGCGGCCTTCGACGCGGTGGTGCTCGGGAGTGCGGTCTACGCGGGCGGGTGGCTGCAGCCGGCTTGTCGTTACGTCGGGGCGGTCGCTCCGGAACTGCGAGCCCGCCCCACGTGGTTGTTCTCCAGCGGGATCACCGGCGGACCCACCCCGTTTCCGCAGCGTGGGGACGACGGCCGATGGATCGGCGACTCGATCGGCGCACTCGGTCACCAGGTGTTCCCTGGCCGGGTGGAGCGGCGGGTGCTGTCCGCGGCCGAGCGGCACGCTTGGGGCGCAGGGCCAGGCATGGCGGGAGACTTCCGGGACTGGCCGGCCGTCCGTGCCTGGGCCGGGGAGATCGCCACTGAACTTGCCGCTCGGCAGGCAGCCCCCATGGCGGGCTGAAGGCCTGCGCCGTGCCGATCACACGAAGGGAGCGTCGGTGTTCAACTCGATCGGTTGGGGCGAGATCGTCGTCCTCGGTCTGTCCGCCCTGTTCATCTTCGGCCCGGAGCGGCTTCCGGACCTGGCGAAGGACGCCGCTGGGGGTCTGAAGCGCGTTCGGGGCGCGATGACCGGGGTGCGGAGCCAGGTGCACGAATCACTCGGTGAGGACTTCGACCACCTGCGCGACCTTGACCTGCGCAGGTACCACCCGAAGACGTTCGTCCGCGAGCACCTCATCGGTGAGGACGACACGCCCCCGGCGCAGCGCGGCCACCGTCCCGGCTCACCCTGACCGGAGGGCTCAGGGATCGGGCGGGGGCTGGGAACAGATTGCGACCAAGGCCGTCGTCGAGTGCCGTGCGCGTTCAGGAACCGGTAGTGGCACGCGCTCGCAGCTGATCGACCACGACCGTGGGTCAACGTCGGCGCGAATCTCGCCGCGCCACCGGGCCCGTGTCGTGACGTCGACGGGCAGCGTCCGAGGAGGGCCGGAGTGCTGGCCTGACCTATCAGTTGGGTTGCGGTTGACGCAGGAGCCCCGCACCAGGCGAGCGAGGCTGTGCAGGTCCCTGACCAGCTCGGCAACCACACTCCCGGCGTCGGGAAGGCTTAAGCGGATCGTGCGCGGTCGGTGACGTGCGAGTGGAGCAAGCTGTTCACCGTGACGGCGCGGTGGACGTGCGGTCACGAGTGTGTGGGACCCGCGGGATCCGGGTCCCACCGTCACGTTGATCAACGACCGGTTACGCCGGCGAGGATCAGCCTCCCCGCTGGCCGAGGCAGTGGGGCCTCTCGCGACTGAGCCATCCGGCGTCGCTCGGTGGCCGCGGACGGTCAGGTGTCGCGGGCACAGGTTTCATCGCGTCGAATGTCTGGTGCTCGCCCGTGTCGAGGCGCTCCCGGAATGCTCGGTGTCGTCTGGTGCTCTACGGGTCGCCGCGGTCTAGGCCCTCCGCTCTGGCGCGTCGTTCAGTTGAGGCGCCAGTCCGCGGGGCACCCTCCACACTGGCGCGGGCAATACCTGCACGGACGCGGACGATGTGCATTCCGAGGCAGCGCCGACGAGCGGGGGGGATCGGATGGAACCGAGGGGACGCCTCCTGAGTGACCGTTACGAGCTCCAGGCCCTGCTCGCCAGCGGCGGCATGGGCCGGGTCTGGCGGGCCCGCGACACCGTGCTGCAGCGGCCGGTCGCGGTGAAGGTGCTGCGCAGCGAGTTCACCGGTGACGCGGCATTCCTCCGCCGCTTCCGCGCCGAGGCGCAGCACACCGCCCTCCTGACCCACCCCAACATCGCCTCGGTGTTCGACTACGGGGAATTGGACGAGGACGGCGAGCGCCTGGCTTATCTGGTCATGGAACTGGTCGAGGGGGAGTCGCTGGCGACGCTGCTCGCCCGCGAACGGCGTCTCGACGTCCCGACGACTCTGGGCATCGTGCGCTCGTGCGCGGCGGCCCTGGCCGCGGCGCACGCCGCCGGCGTGGTGCACCGCGACGTCAAGCCGGGCAACGTGCTGCTGGGCGGCGACGGCGTCGTCAAGATCACCGACTTCGGGATCGCCTGGTCGGCGTCCAGCGTGCCGCTGACCCAGACCGGCCAGGTCATTGGAACCGCGCACTACCTGTCCCCGGAGCAGGCGCAGGGAGCGAAGGCCGGCGCGGCGAGCGACGTCTACGCCCTGGGCGCGGTGGCCTACGAGTGCCTGGCGGGCCGGCGGGCGTTCGACGGGGAGAGCTCGGTCCAGATCGCGGTCATGCAGATCCGCGACGAGCCCGATCCGCTGCCGGCCGACCTGCCGGAGAGCGTACGCAGGCTGGTCCGGCGGGCGATGGCCAAGGACCCCGCCGAACGCTTTCCGAACGGCGCCGCGCTGCTCGCCGCCGTCGACGACGTCATCGCCGGCCGCCCCGGGGCGGCGCCGGCTGCGGCGCGCACCGCCGTGATGCCTCTCCCGCCCGCAGGGATCACAGGAGCGACCACGTCCGTAGCCTCCCGGGCCAGGGCGACCCCACGCCGGACCGCGGTCCGTGTCCTCCTCGGCGCGCTGGCCGCCCTGATGGTCCACGCGACGGTCCTCGCCCTCTCGTGGGGAAGCCGGCAGGTCCCCGCGGACGGCGCGACTTCCGAGGAGACGGCCGAGCCCGGCATCAGTGTGGTCGCCGAGGACTACCTCGACCGGCCCGTCGCGGAGGTCCAGGCCGAACTGATCGGCCGCGGACTGCGCGTAGAACTTGTGCCGGCGGAGACGGCGGACGTCCTCGCGGGACAGGTGACCGGCATCGACCCCGTGGGCGAGGTGGCGCCGGGTGGCGTCGTCACCGTCACCTACGCCGTTCCGCCGGTGGTGGTGCCCCCGCCGGTGGTGGTACCCCCGCCGGTGGAGCAACCGGTCGAGCGCGGCCAGGACGAGCAGCGCGACGACGACGGGGACCCGGACGAGGACAGCGGCAAGGACGGGAACGGCCGCGGGAACGGTGACGGCGGGAACGGCCGCGGGAACGGTGATGAGCGTGACGACGACGATGATGACTGACGTCGGTCGCGCGGAGGGATGTCGCACAGAGGGGGATGTCGGCGGGAGTCGCCCCGCGGGTTGACGTGTGCAGCAGGGCACGCTGACATAGCGATGGGCACCCTTGCCGAGGTAGGGAGTACCTCGACCGGTTCCTAAAGCTGACCGAATGCGACGAGCTGATCGTCGGGCATCAGTCGCCCACCACGAGGGCCGGCTCGCTCGGTCCCCTCCTCGTTGAAGGGATGCGGAGGATAGCCGCGTGGGCGGAGGACCGCTCGGCGCTTCTCTCAGGAGTTCGGGCAGCGCGTGTACGCCGACAGCTGGATGAGAGCGGTATGAGCGGGTTCTCATCGAGGGAGTGCTTTCTCAGGTGAGCCGTTACGGTCCGATCATGCGAATGCGACGCTCAATCGCCGTCCTGTCTGCCCTGACGGCCCTGCTCTGTGGCAGCGCCACGCTGACCGCATGCGGCTCTGAGGCGGGAACCGACGTCATCGAGGACACGGTCAACGACGACGACGGGAACGACCAGAACGACGACAACGACCAGGACGACGATCAGGACGACGATCAGGACGACTGACCCGGGGATCCCTACCCGCGGAGGGCGTGAACGGACAGCGCCGGCCTCCTGCGGGAATAGCCACCCGTTCCGACTTTGGCCGTCCCGCGCTTAACACGGTCTGCGCAAACCTGAACCCGCCCCCGGGTCATTCCTTCGTCAGTGCACTGCCATCCGCTGTTGCAAGGTCGGCCTGGTATGGGCCGGCGTGGGCGAGGCCGGCAGGAGCGCTGGAGAGCCGTAGTTGCCGGGCGGCGGTCGCCGGGTGGCTGGACAGGGGCATCTCGAGCAGGGTCCCGGCGTAGCAGGGGGCCACCTGGTCCAGTGCCCGGGCGAGGTCCGGGCCCGCACCGAGTCCGGCGGCGTAGGAGTCGGCGGCGCGTTCGCCGGCGCGGCAGGCAGCGGCGTCAGCGACGGGAGAGGCCATGACGGCGATGGCCACGGTGATCAGCGTGATGAGGACGGGTACGACATGTTGGGGTGGGCGATCTTCGCGTACGAGGTCGACGATGGCGACGACGGACACGATCGGCATCAGTAGCGTGCCGGCGCGGGAGAGCGGAAGCCTGTGGCCGATGCGGATAGCAGCCCGGTAGAGGATCTGCCACGGAAGGGTCAGCCAGTTGATGATCAGCCCGTAGCGGGGGCCGCGGGTGATGTGGTGTCCCACCTCGTGCATGGCCACGGCTACCGCCTGTTCCGGGGTCAGTCGGCCGCTCTCGAGGAGGTGCAGGAAACCGGTGGTCACGGTGATCGAGCGCAGACCGACAGCGAACGCATTCGGTGTTGGGTCGGTGCGGACGTACCAGTCGAGGCGGTCAGCAGCGACCCCGCATCGGTTTTCGGTCCGCTGTTGAAGCCAGGTCAGCCATTCGGCGTCTCGGCCGGTAGGTATCTCGAACCGGTAGGCAGTGCCGACCGCGAGCCGTTCGATCGGGCGGATCAGCAACAACACGGGGACCAGGAGCAACCAGGCGGCGACGGGCAGGAGGGTGTACGGCCTCAACCAGCTGAAGGCGACCGTCACTAGCATCGCGCTGAGCAGGATCGCCGGGGCGGCGCACAGCAGGCGCCACTCTGCGGAGTGTCGGGGACGTTCACAGCTGTGCTTCATGTCGGCCACCTTGCCCTGCGTGACATTTGAGATGACCGACACTGTCAGCCGGTACTGACAACAATGCCGGGTGGACCTATTGTGTGTCTCGGCGTTGGGGGCGCATGAGGCCTCAGCGGTCGTGGTCCGCGCGATTGGTAGACGACACGGCGACCCAGCCGGAAGCCGTCGGCACTTAGACCTCGTTGCCGCCAATACCATAGTGCTGCGATCGGGGTCGAAGGAGGGCAGCCGCCTCGATCAGGGTCAGCTACTGCTGATGCGTCGCGGTTTCTGTCGCCCGGGCCAAATCCATGGCCATTCTCTCGGTCTCAGGAAGCGGGGATCGGCGAGAGAACTCTCGAGGAAGCCGCGAGCGGGTCGCCCAGCCATCCGTCGAGTCCCGTCGAGCTCACCCCGCAGGTCCGCAGAGGCATCCTGTGCCGATGACACTGCCTCAGATTCTCCAGTGCCTCTTCAGTACTTCATGAGGTCGCTGAGCTGGGCCCGTTGATCGTCCGCTCGGTTCCCGCGCCGGTCGGATCGGTGCCATCACGGCTGCAGGAGAATGGCGTGGACCACTTCTCTCGCGTTAGACGGATGACTCGGCGCTGCTAGAGCGCGGGAAGCCACTGGAGCGGACGACCTCCTCACCTTGCCGCCACACCACTCGGTCGCGATCCCCGAGTCTGCTTCCAGGCGGCCTGCGCACAAAGCTTCCTGGGACGTCCTCCTGCCGGCGAGCGGAAGGCGGGGCCATGAGACCGGCTATCGCGAGGCACGGTCGACGGCCGTATGACATCGACGGGATTTGCGCGCACCGGGACTTGCTGCCAGCGCCTACCGCCGTCGATAGGGTGCACGACTACCGGCGGGCATCTGACCGGGCTGGGTCGATGGAGGTGCTGTGGCGCGGCCACTTCTCCGCGGTGATCGTCTCCTGGCCGCCCGGGAGGCCGTGGGACTGACGAGGGAGGACCTGACCCTGGCGCTCGGGCTGTCCAGCCCTTCCCGGATCAAGGTGTGGGAGTCGGGCATCGAGCGGCCGAGGCCACGGTTCGTGCCGAAACTCGCGGCAGTATTGGGCGTCGAACCGCTCTCACTGCTCGATGTCGACCCGGACGATCCGCCGCTAGCGGCGTTGCGCGTGGCCGCCGGGTTGGCCACGAACGAGATGGGCGCACCGGGGATGTCTGTGATGACGTACGTGCGCCTCGAAGACGGTCGCCCGGGTTCAGAACCGACCGACAAGGTGATCGCGGCGATCGCCGCGGTATTACGGATCGATGCGGCGCTGGTTCAGTCAGCCATCCGTCGCTCCCGAAGTGACCATCCCGCCGAGACCTCCCTCAGGTAACTGCACGAGCCGGTTCAGCTGGGGGTTGCGCTCACCGGGTGGGATGGTAATTTCCCGTCCGAACGCCGGTCGGGGAGGTCCCTATGGACAGCGCCACAGTCGTGTGCTGGCGAAGCGCTGTTCTGACTCCTGACGCGCACGTTTCGTCCTGCGAACCAGTGCCGTTGCCCGGAGCCCCGGCGCCGGTCCTCTCGGCAGGACCACGGCGATGACAGGCCCGCGGGTAGCCGCTCGGACATCTGCCGCTCTGGCGCTGTTCCTGGCTCTCTCCGGCTGTAGCGGAGGAGAGACTCCGCCACGGGCGACGACGTCCAGC
This sequence comes from Blastococcus colisei, assembly GCF_006717095.1. Classification (NCBI taxonomy): domain Bacteria; kingdom Bacillati; phylum Actinomycetota; class Actinomycetes; order Geodermatophilales; family Geodermatophilaceae; genus Blastococcus; species Blastococcus colisei. The sequence goes on along the minus strand of NZ_VFQE01000001.1, from coordinate 3,716,410 downwards.
TCGGCGGCGGCACCGACCACGACAACCGCGCCGCCGCCGACCCGGGAGGAGTTGGCGGAGGAGGCCGCGACTACCGCCTTCAGTGAGTTTCTGCGCGTGACGGACGCGGCCAGCCAAGACCCGGGACTGAGGGATTGGGAGCCGGAGATCCGCCAGTACGCCGGTGACCCCGCCGCCTACCTCGCCGTCCAGGCGGCTCGTGACTATGCGGTGCTGGGCCTCCGGCAGGTCGGCGACTCGCAGGTGGACGTCGAGGTCATGAGCGTAGGTCTTGCCGCGCCGGAGGGGCCGACCGTGGCCATGACCGGCTGCTATGACAGCCAGAGCACGCAGCTGGTGAAGGCCGACAGCGGTGAGGTCGTTCCGCCGGGGACTCCGCCCCGGTACGTCTGGGACATCACGGTCATCCAGTACCTGTCCGAACCCGGCGAACCGTGGCTGGTCAGCACGCTGGAGCCGCGGACGGATCAACCGTGCTGACGCTGGCCCGGATTGCGGGACTGGCGGCAGCCCTCGTGACAGTGAGCCTCGCAGCGCCGGGCACTGCAGCTGGGGCTCCGCCGGTCGAGTGTCAGCGGACCGATCCGCGCACGGGTATCTGCGTTATCTGGGTCCCGGCCCCGCCGGGCGACGGGGACGGTGGTCGCGGAGGCGAAGACGGCTCCGCGGCCGGACCGGCTGATACTGGTGGCGAAGGCGCCGCCGAAGACCCGAATCCCTGCACCTACGAGATAGCTGATCCGCAGCCGTGGGCGTTGGATCCGGTCTGGGCCGGTCAGACGCCGGAGAGCGGCACGATCTGGTTGATGGTCTGTCCACCGCCAGCCGGGTTCTCCCGCGACTGGGTGGCGCGCATTTTCCTGCCCAATGGCGCTGATCCGACGCCGGCCACGCAAGTCGATCCGCGGATGCTGGCTGAGCAGGCGATCGCATCGATGGTGATGCATGCCCCGCAGATCGGCATGGCCCCGCCGCCGGGCTCGGCGAGTGGCCTGGTCGGGCTGCCGGTCTGGATGTGGACCGAGCGCGGCGAGCACACCACCGGGCCTACCCGGCAGTCGGCGTCCGCCGGTGGCGTGACGGTGACCGCGGTGGGCGAGGTCAGCCGGATCGTCTGGGACATGGGCGACGGCAACACGGTGATCTGCGGCGCAGGCACGCCGTATCCGGCCGGTTCGGACGGCGAGTCGCCGGACTGCGGCTATACCTACGCGACTGCCTCGGCCAATCACGTACCCGGCGGCGGGCCGTGGCCGATCACCGCCACCAGCACGTGGACGATCACCTGGTCCGGCGGCGGCCAGTCGGGCACGGAGGTGCTGGAGCTCTCGTCGGATGCCGAGCTCTCGGTCGGTGAGTTGCACGTGCTGAACCAGGACGGCACCTGATGACCCGGGCCCGCACCGACGACTCTCCCTCCCGGCTGGACACCCCGGTCGAGCCCCCGGGTCTCTCGAGGGCGCCCACGCTGTTCCCGCCCCGGCGTCGCCGCCGGCCGGCGCTGCTCGCCCTGGCGGTCGCGATGGTGGTCCTCGGTGCGCTGGGCGCCTCTTTCGTGGCGACGTCGTTGGGACAGACCACCTCGGTCGTCGCGCTCACCCGCGCCGTGCCGTGGGGACAGAAGGTCACCGACGCCGACCTGGTGGAGGCGCGGATCGCAGCCGATCCGGCACTGTCGCCGATCCCGTACGCCGACCGCGACGAGGTCATCGGCATGATCGCGGCCACCGACCTGACTGCGGGGTCGCTGCTCACCCGCGAGGCGTTGACCGACGAGCGGTTCCCGCCGCCGGGGCAGCACCTGGTCGGGGTTGCGGTGACCACCGCCCAGGTGCCCGCGACCCCGCTGCGCTCCGGCGACGAGGTGCTGCTGGTGCCGATGGCCACCGAAGGCATGGCACCGGCCGGTGCCCCCACGCCGGGCCCGGTTCAGGCGACGGTCGCCAACACCGGGCCGGTCGGGGTCGACGGGCTCCGGGTCGTGGACGTGCTCGTGGACGACGTCGACGGCGCGGATGTGGCCGCCCGGGCGGCCGCCGGTCTGGTCGTCATCGTCGTGGTACCGGGCGAGTAGGCGAGGATTCCGGTGCTGATCGCGCTGACCTCGGCGAAGGGATCCCCGGGGGTGAGCACCGCGGGGTTGGCGCTGGTCCTGTCCTGGCAGCGGCGGGCGACCCTTGCCGAGCTGGACCCGGCGGGCGGTGAGGTGCTGGCCGGTTACGGCCGTGCGCAGCTGCCGGCCGGCGGGCTGGGCGAGCTGGCGTTCGCCGCCCGCCGCGGCGGGCTGGAGCAGCAGCTGTTCGCCCATCTGCTGCGGCTGGACGAGGCAGGCAGAGCGCTCCTGCTGCCTGGACTGGTCGACCCGGGCGCCGCGCGCGGCATCGACTGGAATCGCCTCGCGGCTGCCTTGACGGGACTCGACGAGCAGGGGACCGACGTGCTGGCCGACTGCGGGCGGTTGCGGTCGGAGCGGTACCCGATCCCGGTGTTGCAGCGGGCCGCCGCAGTGGTCCTGGTGACGGGGTCGACGCTGCGTGCGGTGCACGCGGCAAAGCTGTCGATCGCGGACCTGCGGACACTGGTGCCCGAGGCCCCGGGCGGCGGTGGGGCGTTGTGCGCGCTGGTGGTCGGCCCGGGGGAGCCGTACAGCGCTCGTGAGGTCGGTGATGCACTGGGCATGCCGGTCATCGGTGTGCTGCCGCGCGACCCGAAGGCGGCGTCGGTGCTGAGCGACGGCGCCCCGGCCAGCCGACTGTTCACACAGTCGGTGTTGCTACGCGCTGCGCGCACGGCCGCGGCGGACCTGGCCGAGTTCGCCGCAGCCCGGCACGACCGGCTCGCCCCGACGCCACGGCCGATCCCAGCGAGTAACGCCGGGAGCAGCCGTGGCCGCTGAACAGATGGATCACGCCAGGGCGGCCGTTCCGGCCGAGCCCAACGGGCACGGCCGACTGGATGCGGCGCCGGCTCCCCTGGATTGGAAGGTGGTTCGCCGGTTGCACGACGCGACGGCGACGGCCCTGGCGGAGGAACTCAAACGGCGACCGTCTCTGGGGGTGGCGGCGCAGCAGGAACTGGCACGCACTTTGATCCAGGACGAGATCGACCAGCTGGTGCGCGAGCGGATGCGTAGCGGGCAGGCGGTTCCGTCCGCGGAGGACGAGCTGGCGATCGCGGAGGCGGCGTTCGCCGCCCAGTTCGGCCTGGGCCGGCTGCAGCCCTACGTCGACGACCCGCTGGTGGAGAACATCGAGGCGCACGGCTTCGACAACGTGTGGATCGGCTACGCCGACGGCCGTGACGTCCGCGTCGAGGCGGTCGCCGACTCCGACGAGGACCTGGTGCGGCAGCTGCAGTACATCGCCGCCCGGCTCGGCCGCTCGGAGCGGACCCTGACGCCCGCCAGCCCGCTGCTGACGATGCGGCTGCCGGACGGTTCGCGGCTGGCGGCGGTGATCGAGACCGTGCCGCGCCCGCAGCTGGTGATCCGCCGGCACCGGATCCGCAACGTAGACCTCTCCGACCTGATCGGACTGGGAGCCCTGGACCGGGCGCTCGCGGAGTTCCTCCGGGCGGCGATCCGGGCCCGCAAGAACATCGTCGTGACCGGCGGGCAGGGCGCCGGCAAGACGCTGCTGCTGCGGGCGCTGGCCAATGAGCTGCCGGTGCAGGAGAACCTGGCCACGATCGAGAAGCACTTCGAGCTGCTGCTGCACGACCTGCCCGAGCGGCACCCCCGGGTGGTGCCGTTCGAGGCGCGGGAGGGAACCGGCGAGCGCGGTCCGGACGGCCGCCGCCTCGGTGAGGTGACGCTGACCGAGCTGGTCGAGCAGGCGCTGGTGATGAACACCAGCCGGGTGTGGCTGGGGGAGGTCCGCGGTGAGGAGGCGTGGCCGCTGATCGAGGTGATGGAGGCCGGCGAGGGCGGCTCCTGCTGCACCCTGCACGCCCGCTCCGCCCACCACGCCTTCGAGCGGCTGGCCAACCTGTGCATGCGCGGCCGGGCGTCGGTCACCCCGGAGCACGCCTACCGCTCCTGCGCGGGCGCCATCGACCTGATCGTGCACATCGCCACCGTGGACGAGCGGTGGATCGGCGGACGGCGGCACCGGTTCGTCAGCCAGGTGCTGGAGTGCAACGGCATCGGTGAGGCCGGCCGCCCCGCCGTCACCGAGGTGTTCGCGCCCGGCCCGGATCGTCGGGCGGTGCCCGAGCACGACCCGGTCGATCTGGCCGACTACGAGCGGGTCGGCTTCGACCCGGAGTGGCTGAGCCCCGGCCGCGGGCACTGGACTTCCGCCCTGGAGACCCTGCGGTGAACGGGCTGGTGCTGCTGGCGGGGGTGTGTGGGGCGCTGATCGTCGGTGGCCTGGCGGTCGCCGTCCACGGGTGGCTCGGGACCGAGGCCCCGCCGGCCGTGTCGCAACGGTCCCGTCGCTGGCGGTCGATGCTGGCGGCCGGCGAACGGAGCACGTCCAGGCAGCGGGGGCTGTACGCGGCGGCCGTCGCCGCGGCGGTGGCGGTGTGGCTGAGTTCGGGATGGCCGGTCGGTGGCGCGCTCGCCGGCCTCGCGGTGGTCGGGTTTCCGTGGCTGCTGCGGCAGTTCACCGCCGGCAACGCAGCAGTGGAGCGGCTGGAGGCGCTGCAGGAGTGGGTGCGCCGCACCTCCGATGTGATCGCTGCCGGTGGTGGCCTGGAGCAGACCCTGATCCGGTCGGCGCGTACCGCGCCGGCGCCGATCGCCGTCGAGGTGGCGACGTTGACGGCGCGGCTGCAGGCCCGGTGGCCCACCAGCCGGGCGCTGCTGGCCTTCGCCGACGACCTGGACGACGCCGCCGGCGACCTGGTCGTCGCGGCGCTGCTGCTCGGTGCCGAGCTGCGCGGCCCCGGGCTGGCCCGGGTGCTGACCGAGCTGGCCGGGAGTCTGTCCGAGGACGTCGCGATGCGCCGGAAGATCGAGGCCGACCGCGCCAAGCCCCGGGCGAACGCGCGCTGGCTGCTGATGATCACCTTCGGCGCCTGTGCGGTGGCCGCCCTGAACGGCGACTACATCGCCCCCTATGGCAGTGCGGTCGGTCAGCTGGCGTTGGCCGCGATCGCGGCGATGATGGCCGGCTGCCTGCTGTGGATGCGCCGGCTCACCCAGCCGGCGCCGTCCCCCCGCTTCCTGGTCGACACCGGACGGCGGCGCGCGGGCAGCGAGCGCGAGACGGCGACCGTCGGATGAACGGCATGCAGCTGGCGTTAATCGGCTTCGGCGCCGTTCTGGGCCTCGGGGTGTTTCTGCTGGCGCGGGCGGTGCTGGTCGTCGAGCAGCCGAGGTTGGCCGACGCGCTCGCCCGCCTCGACGGCCGGGTCACGCCAGTGCCGACTGGTCCGGTCGCGGGTGACCCCTGGGCCCGCGTGGCCGGCCGCGCCGGAGCCTGGGCCGGCGCGCGGCTGATGACCGCCGGCGTTCCGATCCCAACCCACGCACTGGCCCTGATCGGCTGGACACCGGAGGGTTTCCTGCTGCGCAAGGCCGGGACGGCCGCGTTCGGGGCCGGGTTCGTGCCGTTGCTGTCCGCGGTGCTGTCGCTGGCCGGCTGGCGGCTACCGGTGGTGGTGCCGGTCGCCGGGTCGCTCCTGCTCGCGGTGAGCCTGTTCTTCGTCGTGGATCTCGTCGTCCGGGACCAGGCGAAGGAGGCGCGCGGACAGATGCGGCGAGCGCTGTGCTCCTACCTGGACCTGGTGAGCCTGCGCCGCGACGCCAGCGAGGGCCCGACGATCGCCCTGGAACGGGCTGCGGCGCTGGGCACCGGCTGGGTGTTCCGCCGCATCACCGATGGGCTGGTCGGCGCCCGGCTGGCCGGGCAACAGCCGTGGGACGGGCTTCGGAGGCTGGCCACGGACACCGGCGTCGGCGAGCTGGCCGACATCGCCGACATCGCGGTCATCGCCGCCGAGCAGGGGGCGTCGATCGCCCCGACGCTGCGGGCCCGCGCCCAGTCGCTGCGGGTGGAATTGCTGGCGGAGGAGGAGGCGCTGGCCAACACCGCCAGCGAGAAGCTCACCGCCCCGGTGGCGTTGCTGTCCATCGCGTTCCTGCTGCTGTTCCTGTATCCCGCCCTGTCCCGACTGATGGGCAGCTGACCCAGCTGACCGCGACCCGAAGGGAACTCACCATGACCCCACTGATCACTACGCTGCTCTGCTTGGGTGGCGCGCTGCGAGACCGGTATCGGGCGGTGCGCGCCGAATCCGAACGGGGCTCGGTGTCGATCGAGCAGGTGATCATCACCCTGGCGTTGCTGGGTATCGCGGTGGCGCTGGTGGCAGTGATCGCCAACGCGGTCACGTCCCGCTCGAGTCAGATCCAGTAGCCACCCGCCGTGCCAAGCTGCGCGCCCATCGGCGGTCGGGGGAGGCCGCCGACGTCCGGCCGCCCGGTGCCCGCTCGACCGCGCGCCGGTGAGGCGGCCCGGCGGCGGCTGGCCGGGGAGCGCGGAGCGGCAGCGGTGGAGCTGGCGATCATCTTTCCGGTGATCCTGCTGGCCGTGATGACCCTGATCCAGGGTGCCCTGTGGTTCTACGCCCGGTCGGTAGCTCTCGGCGCGGCCGAAGAAGGGGCGCGGGAGGGGCGGGTGCAGCCGGCCTCGGTCGACCGCGCCCATTCCGCGGCCGAGGAGTTCCTCACCCAGACCGCGCAGGACCTGCTGGTCGGCGCCGCGGTGGACGTCGCCGGGTCGCCGACCACCATCGAGGTGACGGTGACCGGCACGTCGATCAGCCTGTTCCCGGGTGTAGCCGGCTGGTCGGTCGCCCAGACCGCCGTCGGACCGGTGGAGAGGCCGAGCCGATGACCCGCTTTCCGCCGCTGGGTGAGCGCGGTTCGGTGTCGGTGGAGCTGGCCGTGTTGGCCCCCGCGGTGCTGCTGCTGCTGTCGTTCGCGATCTGGGCCGGGCGGGTACAGATCGCCGACAACGGCGTGCAGGAGGCGGCCCGCGCGGCCTCCCGCGCCGCCTCGCTCGCCGTCGACGCCGACACCGCGGTGGCGCTGGCGACCGCGCAGGCCCAGGAAACCCTTGCCCGTCAGGACCTTCGGTGCCAGCGCGTGGACGTCGAGGTGGACAGCGCAGGCTTACGTGCGCCGATCGGCCAGTCCGGGGACGTGACCGTGGCCATCACCTGCACCGTTTCCATGACCGACCTGCTCGCCCCGGGCCTGCCCGGCTCCGTTCAGGTCAGCGCCTCCTTCGCCAGCCCCGTCGACGCCTACCGCGAACGATGACCCGCCCCCGACAGCGCGGCCGCCCGCGTGGTGAGCGCGGCTCATTGAGCGTCCTGATGGCCGTCCTCGTTCCCGGCCTGCTGCTGATCATCGGGCTGGCCGTCGACGGCGGCGCGAAGGTGCAGGCCACGCAGCGCGCGAATGCGCTCGCTGACGAGGCAGCCCGGGCCGGCGGGCAGGCCATCGACCGCTCCGCGGCACTCGCGGGCGAGGTACGGGTCGACACCGCCGCCGCGGTCGCCGCCGCGCATGCCTATCTGGACCGCAACGACGTCCGCGGCGCGGTCACCGTGATCGACGCCGACACCCTGTCGGTGACCACCACCATCACCGAACCCACGATCTTCCTCGGCCTGATCGGCATCACCACCATGACCGTCGACGGCTCCGGCACCGCCGACCTCGTCACCGACCCGGCCGTGAACTGAGGAGGCGAGCCGCATGAGTGCTCGAGTGCTGGACGCGTGCCGCCGCGTCCTCTCGCTGCTGCTTCTGCTCGCTCTCGTGGCCGGGATCCCGGTCGCGCTGTGGGTCCTGAGCCGGACCTATCTGCCCGATCAGTTCCCGACCTGGGCGCAGGTCACCGCCGCGCTGTCCGGTCCGGACACCGGGGCGGTGTTCTCCGGGTTCCTGGTGGTGGTCGGCTGGATCGCGTGGGCGGTCTTCGCGGTATCGGTGGCGGTGGAGATCCCGGCACAGCTGCGGGGTGTGCCCGCCCCCCGCCTGCCCGGGCTGGGGTTCATGCAGCAGCTGGCGGGACTGCTGGTCGCCGCCGTCCTCGGGGTCGGCAGCGCTCCGCTGATGTCCTGGGCCGCCCCGGCCTACGCGAGCCCTCCGATCGTCTCCCAGCAGCCCTCCGCCCCGGTCGACGAGCCGGCAGCAACCGGAAGCTCCGCCGGGCAGGCCGGTCCGGACGTCGCGGCAGCGCCCGGGCCGCAGTACACCGTGCAGCCGCGGGACACCCTGGGCCGGATCGCCGCGCGGACCCTCGGCGACTGGGAACGGTTCGACGAGATCTTCGAACTCAACCGCGGCCGGCCCCAGCCCGATGGGCGCGAGCTGACCGACGCCCGAGTGATCCGCCCCGGCTGGGTGCTGACCCTCCCCGCCGACGCGACGCCGCAGCCCGCTGCGGTCGCCGGCCCGGTGGTGGTCGAGTCCGGGGACACACTCTCCGAGATCGCCGAGGACGAAGGCCTGCCGGGATGGCGGCCGATCTTCGACCTGAACGCCGGTGAGCAGCAGCCGGGCGGGCGCTCGTTCACCGATCCGGACCTGATCTTTCCCGGCCAGGTGCTGGACATCCCCGGCCATCCCGAACCGGACGAGGAAGGCCCCGCCCCCTCTGAGCCGGATGCTCCGGCTCCCGCCGAGCCGTCGGTGCCGCCACCCACGGCGGAGACCCCGCCGACGGAGCACACGGCGACGCCACCGCAAACCGGCAACACCGCCGAGCAGAGCACCGACCCGGGGGAGGAGTCGCCCACCGAACTGGCGGTGACGTTGGCCGGGGGAGGGGCACTGCTGGCCGCCGGGATCGGCGCGGCGCTGCTGGTGCAGCGGCGGCAACGGCTCCGCCGCCGCCGGGCCGGCCGCATGCTGGCCCCGACTCCGCCGACGCTGATCGGCGCCGAGGCGTCGATCCTGGCCGCGGCGTCGGCCGGCGCCGCCGACTTCGCTGCACTCGACGTGGCGCTGCGCAGCCTCGCCGTCGCCCTGTTTGACCAGCCCGGCGGGCAGCTGCCCGACGTCGTCGCCGCCCGGCTGACCGGGCACCGGCTGGACCTGCGGCTGCACGCCACGCCGACAGCTTCTCCACCGCTGCCGTGGATCGCCGACGAGACCGGGCAGTGGTGGTCACTGGACCTGGCCGCGGACAACCCCGTCGACACCGACCGGGCACACGGCCGCCTGGCTCCCTATCCGGGGCTGGTCAGCGTCGGCAACGACGGCGGGCAGCGGTGGCTGCTGGACCTGGAGCGGATCGGCGTCCTGAGGCTCACCGGCCCACCCGAGCGGTGTGCGGACTTCACCCGGCACCTGGCCGCGGAGCTGGCGGTCAACAGCTGGTCGGACCTGCTGCACGTGACGATCGTCGGCTTCGGCGCCGAGCTGGTCGACCTCAACCCTGAACGGCTCCGCCACGCCGAGCACACGGGCTCCGTCGCCGCGACCCTGCACGCCACGCTGCGCCAGTACACGGACGGTGCCGACACGAGTCGGGACGCCGTCCTGAACGGCCGGCTGCACGCGACGGCCGGAGACGGGTGGATGCCCGAGATCCTCCTCGTCGCCCCCGATGCCGGCCGGGGCGATCCTGATCTGGCGGCGTTAACCGCCGCCATGCACGAGCACGGTGACCGTACCCCCCTGGCCGTGGTGCTGGGCGAGGAGCCGGGCGCCCCGGCCGAGGGATGGCTGCTGACCCTGACCGACGACGGTCGCCTGCTGATCCCCGAACTGGACCTGAGCTTGCAGGCCCGGCAGCTCACCGCGCAGGAGGCCGCCGACATCGCCGCACTCCTGGCATTCGAACGCAGCGCCGGCGACGCGGGAATCCCCGCTGCCGCCGGCGACCAGCCATGGCACACCTACACCGACGCGGCCGGTGCGCTGCTCGAGGACGTCAACCTCCCGCGGGGTTCCGACCGCAACGGGGCCGGCCCCGCCGGAGCGGCCGCCGCGGCGGCGTACGCACAGTGGACGCCGGCCGTTCAGGGCTCGGTGCTGCCGCAGGACACCGGCACCTACGTGCAGGCCTCGGCAGCCACGGTCGAGGACGTGGAGGCGCTGGCACGGCGGGCCCCGACGGAACTGCGGGACCGCGTCGAGGGTGACCTTGAGCAGCTGGACCGCGACCTCGCCGACTGGTGGGACCCCGACTGCAGCCGGCCGCGGCTGACGCTGCTGGGGCCGGTCGCCCTGCGGGCCCGCGGTGACGAAGCAGCCGTCGCCAAGTCGGGCCTCCGGCGCCGGTATGAGGAAGTGGTGGCCTACCTCGCCATCCGTACCCACGGTGCGACGGGGGACGAGGCGGCCGCGGCACTGCGCCCGGACATGGCAGACCCGGTGACCGCCCGCGCGTACGTCCACCGGGTCACGGCCGGTGCCCGCGCCTGGTTGGGAACCGATCCAGTCACCGGGGACAAGCACCTGAGCTCCGGACACCACGGCGCCTACTTGCTACGGAACGTCCTTGTCGACGCCGAGCTGTTCCGCCAGCTGCGCTGCCGGGCAGGGGTGCGCGGCGGTGACGGGGTCCGCGATCTGTCGGCAGCCCTCGAGCTGGTGTCGGGACCACCGTTCGGTCAGCGGCCGTCGGGCTACGAATGGCTGCAGGGGCTGGATCTGGCCTACACGGCGGGAGTTTGCGACGTCGCGCACCTGGTCGTCACCTCCGCACTGGCCGACGGTGACCTGGAAACTGCCCGCGCCGCCAGCCAGACGGCGCTGCTCGTGGCACCCGAGGACGAGAAGGTCCTCGTCGATGCGATGTGGGTCGCGTTCCGAGACGGCAACCAGGCCGAGGCCGAGGCGTTCGTTGCCCGGATCGTGGCCGTCAACGACGGTGAGGACGAGATGGACCTGCACATGAGCACGGCGGAAACCATCGCCCGAGCTCGCCGAGAGTTCGTCGCCCGCGCTTCCTAGGAAGCGAAGTGGTCATCGCCGACGGCTGAACGACGCGACAACCTCGGATACGCGATCCCCCTGACCGCAACGCTCAGCATCGGGACCCGTCGCAGAAGTATGGCGGCTCCTTGGTTGCAGGGGTACTGCCGGGTCGCCGGGTGTGTGGCGCCAGCGCCACACACGGTCAGCTCGCGGTTCGTCAGGTCGACGGGCGCCGCCTCCTCACCAGGTCCAAGGGTCAGTGGTCGTAGGCGTCGGTGATCGTGGAGGTGGTGCGCCGATGTGGTCTTGTGCCAGATGACGGCGGTGAGCGCCAGCACGCGTGACCCGGCGTCAGGTGGTGGGCACGGGCCGCGCAACGACGTCGGCCGGTATCACCTGGCAGACGACAGCGGGGTCGCACGTGGCCGGGTCCAAGGTGCTCGCCCGGGAGCGGAGCCGTTCGACCTCCGCACGTAACCCGGTCAACTCGGCGATGCGCCGGTCGAGGTCGGCGGCGTGGCTGTCCAGCAGGGCGAGGACGTGCTGGCACGGAGCTCCGCTGCTCGCCCGGACCGTGATGATCTCGCGGATCTCGGCCAGGCTGAGCCCGGCGGCTTGGGCCGCTTTGACGAATGCCAACCGGTCGACGGCGCCCTCGTCATAGTCCCGGTAGCCGGAGGAACACCGAGCCGGTGCGGGAAGTACGCCGACGGATTCGTAGAACCGGATCGTCTTGGTCGTCAGCCCGGTTCGGGCGGCGAGCTGGCCGATACGCACCGGCGCACCCTACGACTTGACCTTCCAGCGCAGTGGAAGCCTTACCGTCGGCTACCAGGTCATCGAGCCAAGCGGAGGAGCGGCACGTGGACGCAGTCGATCTGGTCGTCATCGGAACCGGCGGGGCGGCGATGGCCGCCGGCATCGAGGCGCGCTCGCGCGGCAAGTCCGCCGTGCTGGTCGAGCACGGACCGCTGGGCGGGACCTGCCTGAACATCGGCTGCGTACCGAGCAAGAACCTGCTCGCCGCAGCCGGCCGGCGGCACCGTGCACAGGCCAACCCGTTCCCGGCCGTACCGACCGGCGCCGGCGACGTGGACATGGCCGCACTGACCGAGCAGAAGCAGGAGCTCATCGACCGGCTGCGGCAGCTCAAGTACGCCGACGTCGCCGAGGCGCACGGTTTCCCCGTCCGGTACGGGCACGCCCGGTTCGTCGACGAGCAGACCCTCGAGGTCGACGGGCAGCCACTGGGCGCGCCTGCGTACGTGGTGGCCACCGGCGCGGCCTCGCACATCCCCGACCTGCCTGGCCTGGCCGGCGTCGACCACCTGACCTCCACCACGGCGATGGAGCTGACCCGGCTGCCGGAGTCGCTGGTCGTGCTGGGCGGCGGCTACGTCGGGCTGGAGCAGGCGCAACTCTTCGCGCACCTGGGTGTGCAGGTCGCCGTCGTAGGCCGGTTCGCGCCGTACACGGAGCCCGAAATCGCCGCGGTCTTGCGTGAGGTGTTCGCCGACGACGGCATCACCGTGGTCGAGGAGCGCGGGGTGGCCGTGGCCGGCAGCGCCGACGGCGTCGTGGTCACGACAAGCGGCGGACGGGAGGCGACAGGGCAGCGACTTCTGGTGGCCACCGGTCGGTACGCCGACACCGGCGACCTGGGTCTGGAGGCGGCGGGGGTGACGACCGATGAGCGGGGCTTCGTCGTGGTCGACACCCATCAGCGCACCACGAATCCGCGGATCTTCGCTGCCGGCGACGTGTCCGGCGCGCCGCAGTACGTCTACGTCGCCGCGCAGACCGGGCACGCCGCTGCCGCAGGAGCGCTCGGTGCGCCGACAACCGTGGACTACCGCGGACTGCCCGGGGTGACGTTCACGACGCCGCAGCTGGGCGGCGCCGGCCTCACCGAGGAGCAGGCGCTGGCGCGCGGTCACGCTTGCGACTGCCGGGTGCTCGGCGCGCAGGACATCCCGCGGGCGCTGGCCAACCGGGACACCCGCGGCGCCCTCAAGCTGGTCATCGACGCCGACACCGGACAGGTGCTGGGCGTGCACGCCGTGCTCGACGGCGCCGGTGACGTGATGCTTGCCGCCACCTACGCGATCAAGTTCGGGCTGACCGTCGACGACCTGGCCGACACGTGGGCGCCGTACCTCACGATGAGCGAGGCGCTGCGGATTGCCGCCGGACTGTTCCGCACGGACATGCCGACCAGCTGCTGCGCATGAGCGGAGGCATCGTGCTTGGGCACTGCGGGACGCTTTCGTCTGCTGGGGTGCCAGTGTCGGAGTGCCTGGACAGGCAGTACGGGGAGGGGCAGACGTTCGCCAGGACGGCCAACCCGGCGAGGGCTGAGCGAGGCTTAGCCGCGGATGGTCGGGCAGCGGAACGCCGGTGAGGAGGGGCGTGGCGGAGGATCAGCGGCGGCCGGGGATGCGCTCCGTGCTGGCCCAGCCGGACTTCCGGCGGCTGTGGACGGCGCGAACCGTCAGCCAGTGGGGCGACATCTTCAGCTTCGTGGCATTGGCCATCCTGATCTACCGGCTGACCGGCTCGGGGCTGGGCGTGGCCGGCGTCGTCGTCGCCGAGATCGTCCCGGTGCTGCTCATCGCGCCGATCGCCGGCGTCGTCGTCGACCGACTGCCGCGCGTCCAGGTGATGGTCGCCGCCGACGTACTCCGCGCCGCCCTGGCCGGCGTTCTGGTGGTCTGGCACGACGACCCGCTGGTCGTCTACGCGGTCGCGTTCGGCCTGTCGGCCGGCGCGGCGTTCTTCAACCCGGCCGCCAACAGCGTGCTGCCCTCGGTCGTGGCCGACCGGGAGATCGTCGCGGCCAACAGCGCCGTCTGGACCGCGGCGGTGTTGTCACAGATCGTTCTTGCGCCGCTGGCCGGAGGGCTGGTCGCCCTCGTCGGCCCCGGCTGGGCGTTCGGCCTCAACGCCGCGAGCTTCCTCGTCTCGGCGCTGGCGCTACGCGGCCTGCGGCTGGTCGCGCCGCCGCGTGACGTCGGCCGCCGCAGGCTGCTGGCCGAGGCCCGCGAGGGTGTGGCGCTGGTCGGCCGGGACCGGCTGCTGCGCGCGCTGGCCATCGGGCAGCTGCTGGCCGCGCTGTCGGCCGGGGCGACCAGCGCGCTGCTGGTGGTGCTGGCCGCCGAGCACCTGGGCGCGCCGGCGAACGCCTACGGGATCCTGGTCGGCGCGATCGGCGTGGGCGCCGCGCTGGGCCCCACCCTGATGCTGCGGCTGATTCCCGATCCGCGCCGTCCGCTGCACGTGTTCGGCCCCTACGTGCTGCGCGGCCTGGTCGACCTAGTGCTGGCGTCGGTCCGCTCGCTGCCGGTCGCCGCCGCCACCCTGGCCGTGTACGGCATCGGAACTTCCACCGGCGCTGTCACCTTCAACAGCCTGCTGCAGTCGCACGTCACCGACCGCACCCGCGGGCGGGTCTTCGCACTGATGGACCTGCTGTGGCAGACCGGGCGCCTGGCCAGCCTCGGGGTTGGCGGGTTGCTCGCCGACACCGTGGGCATCCGCGCCGTCTACTACCTCGGCGGCATCCTGCTGCTTCTCGCCGCCGCCGTCGGCTTCGCCGCCAGCCGCACACCCGCACGAGACAGCCCCTCGAGTCCGGACTGAGCAGCGGCCGGCACCGTCGGCTAGTTTCTGCTCCGGCGGTGACCCCTGGCAGGGTTCTCACCCACCGGCCCGGGTGCGCCGGCCATGCCGTGGTCAGTCCGACGGCGGGCAGTCCCGCAGCGCGGAGGCCTCGAACTCGGGGACTGGTCGGTCCTGGGCTTCCTGCGCCGTGTCGGCGATCCCGTTCTCCGCGATGTCCTCGATCAGCCAGTCCATCTCATCGATCTCCCGCATTTGGGCCTCGCTGATCTCCACGGCCAACTGGCACACGCGCACGTCCGAGAGTTCGGACCGCTCGGAACGGGTGATGGCCATCGAGTGGTGGGGGATCATCGCGCGCATCCAGGCGGTGTCCTGCACGGTCGTCTGCGTGCGGTCGAGAAACACGCCGAACCCCAGGAGCAGGAAGCTCGCTGCGACGATGGCGATGTTGGCTTTCATGTTCTTGTACATGTTCAGCATCCAGCCGAGCATCACCAGCCCCATCACCCCGCCCATGGTGATCGCCATGAACACGCGGCTCTGGCTGAAGCGGATGTGGCTCCACTCCCACGAGCTGACGAACATGACCCAGTACATGAGGACGATGGCCGTCAGGATCATGCCCGCGAAACGCAGGTACATCTTGGTCTCGTGCGACATCTTGCCGCCGTGATCCTGCTCTTCGTTCGCCTCGTCGCTCTTCTTCGTCGCCATGGATCCCATCTCCGTTCTGCTGTCGTCGGGGGTGCAAGGGCGCCTCACGTCGTACGCTTCTTCGCCACGAGACCCGCCCGCCGCATCCGTCATGCCGCAGACGCATGGCTGCCGTGGTGGGAGCCTGCGCGGGAGTTCGGGACTGTGCGTGGCAGACGGTGGTCTGTCCGTGGAACGACGTCCGGATGCCCGTACGGTCGTCCGGACAAACGCGAGCAGCTCGGAACTCTCGTCCGGACAATCGGAGCAGGTAGCGTCGTGCCCGCCGCCGAGCCTGCAGGCTCGGTCGGGTCGGCGGTGTGGAGCGGGGGGTGTCATGCGAGGCCGGCGGATCGGGGCGCTGCTCGTCGTAGCCGCGGTCCTGGCCATGCACGGGGTGCAGTGCATGAGCGGATCTGTCGGCTCTGCCCACGTCACCGTGGCACCAGCCGTTCCTCTCACCGTGCTCGACGGCGGCTCCACCGCATCCCCTGACGGGACCCACCACGTCGCCGCCCTCGGCGCGGACGCGACCGCGCCACTCCATCCCGCTCCTGTCGGCATCCCAGCGTATGGACCGGAGCTCTGGACCATCTGCCTGGCTGTGGTGTTCGCGGCGCTGGCGCTGGTGAGCGTCGCGTTGCTGTTCCGTGGGCGAGCTGCCCTTGTCGTACGAGGCCCGCCCCCCTCGCTGCGTGGGCTCCGGCAGCGCTACCGGCTGCCCCCTGCGCCGGATCTCTCCGCTCTCTGCCTCCTGCGGATCTAGGCCGAACGCCGCCCCGATCTCGCCAGCCCCTGCTGGACGGGGGTCGATCAGGCACGCCCAGATCCGTTGACAGGAGACTCGCAATGACCCGCAGAACAGCTCGACTCGTCCGCATCGCCGGTGGCCTGCTCGCCGGCGCAGTCCTTCTCGGCGGCTGCTCCGGTGCCGTCGACGGCACCGCGGCCGACAGTAACCCTTCCGCCGACAGCTCGGCGACCGTGTCCGAAGAGTTCAACGACGCCGACGTCGTCTTCGCGCAGGGGATGATCCCGCATCACGAAGGTGCCCTGGTGATGGCTGAGATGGCTTTGCAGCGCGCCAGCGATCCTCGCGTGCTCGACCTGGCCGAGCGCATCCAGGCCGGTCAGGGCCCGGAGATCGATCTGATGACCGGCTGGCTGGAGGAGTGGGGAGAGCCGGTGGAGTCCGGTGGCATGGGCGGTATGGATCATGGATCCGACGGCGGCATGGACCATGGCTCGGAAGGGATGGGGGACATGCCGGCCGCTGGTCCCGACTTCGACGTCATGTGGCTGCAGTCGATGATCGAGCACCACGATGGCGCGGTGGTCATGGCGCAGATCGAGATCGACGATGGCGCGAACGAGGAAGCGATCGACCTGGCGCGGCGCATCGTCGAGACCCAGAACGACGAGATCGACGAGATGCAGCAGCTGCTGAACGAGCTCGGCGGCTGAGCCGGTGGCGCGGGGCGGCGGCCAGTCCGCCGCCCCCGTCTCCGTCGCTGGTTCCCGGGTTCACCCCCGGCCCTCAGACAGATCCCTGGAGTTTGCCGTGCACCGCCCCACTCCGCCTCGTCCGCGCCGTCCCCTCCGTACGCCGATGATCGCCAGCTCGGTGTCGACCGCACTCGTAGCGGCGATGGCCGCGTGCTCCTCGCCGGAGTCGAGCCCCTCTGCCGCGACCGGAGCGATTCCCGCGGGGTCCTTACCGTCGGCTCACGTCCATGGAGTCGGTATCGATCCCGGAGACGGAGCCGTGCTGGTGGCGACTCATGAGGGTCTTCTCGAGGTCGGTGACGGCGGCCGGGTCACCCCCGTCGGCCCGGTGATCGACCTCATGGGCTTCAGCGTGGCGCGCCGACCTGCCGCAGCCTGTCGGCCTCATCGAGTCCACCGACGGCGGCCGCACCTGGACGCCGCTGTCCCGACAGGGGCAGTCGGACTTCGACAGGGGCAGTCGGACTTCCACGGCTTGACCGCCAGCGACGCCGGTGTGCTCGGCGTCGACGGGGCGCTGATGCGAAGCGCCGACGGCCGAGAGTGGGAACAGCTGGACATCCCGGTCGAGCCGCACTCGCTGGCGGCGTCACCGGACGGCATGCACGTGCTGGCGACCACTCAGCAGGGGCTCCTGCGTTCCGTCGACGCGGGGTCCTCGTGGTCGTCGGTGGATGGGGCGCCCGTCCTCCAGGTGGTTGACTGGGCCGACGGCGACAGCGCCGTCGGAGTCACCCCTTCCGGGGTGGTGTGGTCCAGTGCCGACCGGGGTGAGAGCTGGCAGGAGGCGGGGCGGCTGGACGCGGCTCCGCAGCTGTGGCGGCGTCAGCGGAAGGCGATGCGATGCGGCTCGTCGTCGTGACCACCGAGGCCCTCGTCGAGTCGTTCGACGGCGGCGTCACCTTCGAGGTCCTGCTGGAGCGGTGACGCCGAAGCGGGGGTGCCAGGCCGCGGTGGACCGTGGCGCCCCCGGCGGCGGCGTCCGCGTGGGCCTCGGTCAGCCCAGCGAGCTGATGAGGTCCCGGCAGGCCCGCTCGCAGCGCCGGCAGGCCTCGGCGCAGACGCGGCAGTGCTCGTGCATGGAGGCGTGGCTCTCGCACTCGTCACCGCACGCCTTGCAGGCGGCGGCGCAGGCTTCGAGCACCGCCCGGGTGAGGTTGGCGTCGTAGCCGGTGTGCCGGGACAGCACCCGGCCGGTGGCGTCGCAGATGTCGGCGCAGTCGGTGTTGCTGCGGATGCACTTGGTCAGCTCGGCGACCGTGTCCTCGCTGAGGCAGGCGTCGGCGCAGGCGGTGCAGGCCTGGGCGCACTCGAAGCAGGCCCCTCGATGCACTCGAGGAGCTTCTGCTTGTCGACTCCGCCGAGGTCCTTGGGGTAGGTGTCGAGCATCTGGGCTGCCACGGTCATGGTTGTCTCCTCGGATTCTCGGCGCCGGACGGCTCGGGTGCCGCCCGGATCTGGCGCCGACGAATCCGGCGGTACCCGCAGACCCGTACGGGTATGAGTGGTCCGGAGGTGTTTCTCGATGTCTGAACCTGACCACGCGCATCCAGTTGATCCCGAGCGTGTCGCGCACGCCCGAGCCCGGCTGCCCAGTCGGGAGGAGGCCGCCCAGCTGACCAGCGTGCTGAGCCTGATGGCCGATCCCACCCGGGCCCGAGTCCTGTTCGCGCTCGACCTGGTCGAGGAGCTCTGCGTCGGCGACCTCGCCCTGGCTCTGGAGGCCAACGAGGACGCCGTGGGGTACGCGCTCCGGTTGTTGCGCACGGCGGGACTGGTGTCCAACCGGAAGCAGGGGCGCGTCGTGTTCTACCGCCTGGCCGAGGGTTTCCCCGAGCCACTGCGGGAGCACTGCCTCCGGCAGTTGGTCGTTCTCTCGGAAGCGGCGCCGAACGACGACTGACAGTCGGTGTGTGAGGCTGGCGCGGTTGCCCAGGTCGCCGCGGCGCAGCCAGCGGCGCAGGCGAGGTTCGGTGCCGAGCGCTCCGCGGAGCCGGAAGGCGTCGACGATGGTCTGCGGCAAGGGCATCGGCCACCGGTGCTGGTGATCAACGTCAGGTCGAGTCCACCGACAGTCTGGGGCCGTCTACGCGCTATCCCCCGGACAGCACGCAACGGCACCTTCCCCGGCTGCATTCACCGCGGCCGCTCGTCCCGCTCCTTCGTCACCGTTGCGATACGGTGCGTCACCGTGCGTGGGGGAGGGGACATGAACGAAGGCAGTTCTGTGCTGGCGGTCGTCGACGCTATGGATGGCGTTCCGGTCGTGTGGTGGGTCGACCTGGGCCCACGGATCGCCGGCATATCCCGGCTGTGTGGCGCGTGGGTCGTCGACGGCGCCGAACGCGCCGAGACGCTGCAGGCGCTGACCGCTACCCGTGTGACCCTGTCCACCGTCGGCGGGGAGCAGGCACTGAGGGAGCATGAACGGGCCACCGAACGGGTGCTCGACCTCGAGGCGACCGTCACCTCGGTGGTCGCCGTCCGGAACGAGCTGCAGACCGCCTACGAGGAGGCGGCCACCAGCAAGAAGAACCTGACCCCGCCGCGGTGGCCGACGCTGCCCGAGCCGTTGGACATCGAGGCCGCGGAGGCCACCGCGGGTGATCCTCGGACGGCGCGTGTCCTGGGTATCGCCCGGTGGCTCAACGACCTGTGCCTGGCCTGGGACGCCGTCGAGGACGAGCGGCTGAAGCGTTCTTACATGCGTCCGCTCGGTGGCCCAGCCGAGCGGGCGCTGCCGGCCGTCATCCGGGACGCGCAACCGGGCGTCGCGGCGTGACCGGGCTGCTGCCGGCGCCCCGGCCGGCGCTGGATGACCGCACCGGTCCGGGAGCCGACGGGTTGAACTTCGTCGCGATCGACGTCGAGACCGCGAACGCCCGCCGCGGCTCCATCTGCGCGATCGGCGCGGCCGTCGTCCGCGACGGCGCCGTTGTATCCACCCACTCGTGGCTGACCCGGCCGCCGGCGAGCCTGGATCACTTCGATGGCATCAACGTCGCCCTGCACGGCATCACCCCGGACATGGTGGCCGACCAGCCGTCCTTCGCCGTGCGGCTGGACCAGCTGCTCGAAGTCACCGGTGGGCTGCCCTTCGTTGCGCACAACGCCGCCTTCGACATTGGGGCGCTGCGTGAGGCCTGCGTTGCCGTCGACCGGGAGTGGCCGACCACCGATTACGCATGCTCGCTGATCATGGCCCGGCGGGCGCTGGATCTGATCTCCTATCGCCTGCCGATGGTCGCCGCCGAGTGCGGCGTGGCCCTCGCCGCCCACCATGAGGCCGGCTCGGACGCGCTGGCCTGCGCCCATGTCGTCCTGGAGGTCGCCCGGCGCCGGGGTGCCGACAGCCTCGGCGGTCTCCTTACCGGCCTGCAGGTGCTCACCGGGCGCCTGGAGGCCGCCGCATGGCAGGGCTGCCGGAGCACGTCGTCCTACACGGGACCAGAGCTGCCCGACGTCGCGGCCGACGCCGACCCGGAGCACCCGCTGTACGGGCAGGTCATGGTCTTCACCGGCGCGCTGAGCATTCGCCGCCAGGATGCCTGGGACACTGTCGCCCGCTGCGGCGCCGTCGTGGAGAAGGGCGTCAACAAGCGGACGACGATGCTGGTGGTCGGCGACGGGTTCGCCGGTCATGACCCGGCAGACTTCTGGACCGGCAAGGCGGCGAAGGCGGTGCACTGGCGGGAGAAGGGCCACCGGATCGAGGTCCTTACCGAGGGCGACCTCATCGACCTACTCGCCGAGACCCGCACCTCCGGCGTCCGGGACGTGGTGCCCGCCTGAGCCATAACGTCGCGGCAGGTGGTCTTTCCCCGCAGCGCTGCAGCGCGATCAGCCGAGAAGGGCCGGGCAGTAGTGCTGCAGAAGGAGTCGGGTCAGCTGCTCCCCGCGGCTGGTGATGGCGTCGAGGTTCCCGCGGCTCATCTTCTTGAAGTTCGTCCCGTACTGGTTCACCTGCTCCATCGGCACCAGACCGGGGGCCGGCATGGGCAGCCGGCGGTCCCGCATGCCCAGGTAGGCGTGAACGAAGCCCCGAATCTGTCCGGTGCTCCGAGCGGCGTGCAGCCGTGCCCGGGTGCCGTCCTGGGTCTTGCGGTAGGTGATGTCGAAGCTGCGCATCAGGCGGAACGGCAGCACCCTGGCCCTGGATGCCCCCCGCTCCTGGCGGCCGGCGTCACAGGCGACGATGTAGTCGAGCGGGTACACGTGATCGCTGAAGCGCGGATCCCGGCCGGGCTCGAGCACCGGCAATCCCAGGTTGTCGTACACGCCGCCGTCGGTCAGTGCGAGCCGTTGCTGCTGAGTCTGACCTCCGCGCTCGAACGTGTACGTCCTCTGCACGGCTGGGAACGCGAGTGGAAATGCGGCGCTGGCGGCGACGGCCTCCGCGACGCGGATGGGCTCGACGATGCGACCGTACGTGGAGAGGGAGCTGAGGTCGCTGCCGAACCGGACCGCGCGGGAGGTGATGAGGTCCGTGGCGGAAAGGACCGTCGAGAGCCCGGCGTACGTGACATCGGGTAGGTACTTGTCGCCGAAGGCGCGGTCGGCCAGGAGGGCGGCGAGCACGTCGGTGCGGTTCCGGCTGGGCCGCCCGCGGCCGTCGGGACGGGCGGCCGCGATGAGATCGACACCCCTGCGCGCAACGCGCACCGGGGACAGGGTCCTCGTGGAGAGCTCCAACTGAAGCCCGCGCTCGAGGAGTTCGACGACCTGACCATCGAACTCCTGGAAGCTTGACGGCCCGTAGGCCCACAGCGCCGCGAGCAGGCTTCCACCGCTGATACCGCTGACCACCGTCACCTTGGACAGGACGCCGGTGTCGTGCAGGGCGCGCAGGCAGCCGAGGCCGAACGCGGTAGCGCGGAACCCGCCGCCGGACAGGGCGAGGCCGACCCGATCGGTGGTCATCGGCTCCCACCGAGCCACCGTCGCCACCACGGCACTTCGTGCGGCTCGATGGACTCCCGCACCCGGAAGTACTTGCCCGGCGGTAGGGCCGGTTGCTGCGGCGGAGGTCCGCTGGAGTCCGCACGGTGAACGACGCGCAGATACAGCTGCGGCGGCGGTGTCCGATCGGCGCCGTCCCGCCAGCCGGTCCAGGCCGGGTCATAGCCGCCCACGATCAGCATGAGGCAGCGAGGTGGGCCGCCCAACGCGGAGGTGACGAGGTTCGCCATGCCCGTCTCGTCCGTTCGGCTCGGCACGGCCGGCCCGTCAGGGTGGGTGTGCCACATGCCCACGAACGAGGTGATCGTGCCCGTTGTCCGTGCGTAGTGCTCGACCAGATCCTGGGAGCCCTCGATGCCGTGCCGGAAGTGCACCGCGCTGCACAGGCTGTCGGGGGTGGGTGGTGTGGCGTCGTCGATGTACACGACCCCGGCCGCCTCGTCGATCTGACCGAGGAGCATCCCGCCCGTTTCGATGTCCGGCCCGCGGAGGCGCGCACCACGGCGGACCTCTGCGCGGATGGTGCCAAGCGCGGTCTGGCTGACCCGGACCTGGAAGGCCCCGTCGACCGTGGACTGGACGCAGTCCTCGGGCCAGCCGACCCACGTGGTCCCCGTCGCGCCGTGCGCGTCGTCGTCCGTGGGCTCGAGCCGGATGGCCGCGGCGGCCATCGGGAGGCATGGTGCCCCCGGGAGCCGGCCGGCCAGGGCATCCAGCCCCGCGCTGAGCAGGGCAGCGGCGAGCGCGGTGGACTCGACGTGGGAACCGGTGAAGGTCGGCGCTGAGCAGCCGGGCTCGGGGAGGAAGACGTCGGTCCGTGGGCTCGACGGGTAGAGGTCGGTGGCCACGTCGGCGAGCTGGGTCGCGTGGGTGCTACGTGCGGCGATGCCCAGCCGGCGCAGCACGTCATCCCCGCCGCCGGAGGCGCCGGCGCGGGAGACGGCGATAACTCCGCGGCGCGCGCGGTGCCCGACCAGGACCGTCAGCAGCGCTGGCCACGTGCCCGATGTCGTCGCTCGACGCCGTTCCAGGGCGGAACGGACAGCGGCATCGGCGGTGGCGTCGATGATCAGGTCGAAGCGGTCGTCACCTTCGGCTGGTAGCCGCGACACGTAGCCGACGGCGTTCTGGCTGCCCCCGGTGACCCGGTAGCCGGGGTAGCAGCCGGGGTAGATGAGGCGCAGGCGTTCGGCGAGCACGAGGGCCTTGGGACGGCCGATGTCCCGGTCCATGTATGGCTGTCGGACGAGGATGCCGGGGGTGATAACTCCGTTGTCGATGACGGTCACGTCGCTCCCGCCGGCACGCACCACCGCCTCGGCGACGGGCGCGCCCAGCGCGCCGCACCCGAGGACGAGAACACGCTGGCCTCCCAGCCAGGTGGCAGAGCTCTCCGCGTCCCGGCGCCGCGTCGTCTCCCGTCGGTCCTCGAACACGCGGGCCCAGCGCACCGGGTCTGTATCGAGCCAGTCCAGACCCAGCTGGTTGAGCCGGTCGCGGTTGTCGTGGCGCTTCCGCGACGTCGTCATCAGCTTGCCGAGCCGACCGGTGAGCTTTCCGGTGAGCGAGTCGATGCGCCAGGCGACCAGGTGAGCGACCCGTTCGCCCGGTACGACCTCGCGCGACGGTGTACCGACGATCACCATCTGCGGCACGGCCCCGGGCCCGTAGGGCCACTCCTCGCCCTCGGGCGGGGTCGGAACACCCCGCTGCTTCGCCACCAGGACGTTGCCGTAGGCCACGCCCGCCATCAGAGCGAGCAGTTCCTCTCGAGGGAGGCCCTGCTGCTCAAGTCCGCTCAGCAGGTCGCCCCCATGGTGGGGGTACTCGAAACCGATGTCGCCGGTCAGGACCACGGCCGCCGCGGCGACCAGGTGCCTGCCGTTCGGTCCCTTCGGGGGGCCGCCGGCGGAGACGCGCTTCCGGTACTCGGAGGCATCCATCCAGTTGATGACGTCGAGCCGCTCGCCGTTCCGGCTGTCCTGGGTGCACAGGGCGACCAGCAGCGCCGGCCCGTCCGTGGAGGGGCAGCGCCACGGCACCCGGTCGCCGAGATCGGCCCGCACCACCAGGCTGCCCGAGGCGCCGGAGGTGTAGGCAACGGGCGGGTGCAGCGGGACGCCGTCCGCGTCGAGGGTGGCGGCGGCGGCGCGCTCGAGCCACAGCAGCAACCGGTCGACGAGACCACGCATGCCGTCGCTGGGTGCCCACTCGGTGGACGGCGCGGCGTACAGGCACAGCTGATAGCCCCACTGGACGTGCGGCGTGCCCGCCCACCGGCGGTGCCGGACCTGCACGATCGGTGGCGCGAACGGAAAGTCATCCCGGACGATGAGGAGGAACGTCTCCCGCTGGCGCAGGTGGATGCCCGGGCCTGGCTCCCGACCGTCCAGCGGAATGGACAGCAAGATCTCCAGCTGCCGGGAAGCGCGGCCGTAGGTGACACGAAGCACCTCTGGTCCGCCGTGGCCGGCGGCGAGGGCCTGGAGTTGCTCGAGGGCCAGGCGCTGCCCATCGCTCCACGCGGCGGGGTCGGTCATCAGCGGCCGAAGCCGACGACTCCGGACGGTGCGGTCTGGCCGCCGCGCTGCTCCTGAACCCGCTCCCGAACCCGTGCGATTCCGGGCTGCGCCGACGGTGCAGCGCGCTCCCGCCCGCGCCAGCGCTCGGCACCGTACGCGGCGGCCGCGGCAAGGGCCGCAGCCGCCGCGACCTTCCCGAGGCGGTTCGGCGAGGGCCCGAATGCCTTCACCACACTGCGGGCGGATTCCTCGACGACTGCCGGGTCCAGCAGGCGCGCCCCCGTGGGGTCGACCTCGAAGACGATCGGCACCGGCGCTGCCGTCGATCCGTGCTCCATCGTGCAGATGAAGTCGTCCGTGATCTCCTCGTAGCGATCTGCGGCGGCCCGATGTGGCGGATTCGCGCCGTCGGTGTCCGTCACCGGCACCGGATTGCTGCTGCTGACGATGGTCGACCACGTCTTGGCGTTCTTCTCGATCGCCTCCAGGACGTCGACCTTCAGGTCGCCGTCGACGTACATGACGGACTTGCTGCAGTGGTGCGGTGCGAGCAGGACGTCCCATGCGAGCCGCTCCGCCCGACCGGCAGCCTCGCTGTAGTCGAAGATCTTCACGATCGTCTCGTAGGCCAGGTCGCCGAACAGCAGGAACTGCCCGACCCCGTCGCCGTCGATCAGAGTGACCTGCATGGCGACGGAGGTGTCGTTGCGGGCCTTCGCGCGGTCGTCCTTGAACGGTGCGTGCAAGAACGCCTCGAACCGGCCGGTGCAGTCGACGCCGTCCAGGATGGTCACCACCTGGCCGGGACCGGACCGGTACTCGTCCGGCAGGTCGGCGTAGCCGTGGAAGTCCCCGTCCCTGTCGTGGCCGACGATCCGTACCCGGTCGCCGCTCTCGGGTTCTTCGCCCTTCTTGACCGCGGCCCGGGTCGCGGCCACCCGGCGCTCGGCCTCATCGTGGAACGCCTGGGCCGACTCGCAGATCTCCGCAGAGGGATCGTCCTCGAGCTCGCGCCACAATCGCGGCGTCGCCCACAGCTCCCCGATCGTGACTCTCGACAGCAGGTCCTCGAAGCCGCAGCAGTGGTCCTTGTCGGCGTGGGTCAGGACGAACACCGCGAGATACGGGCGCCCGTCTCGCTGCGGCAGCGCCTCGACGAGCCGGTCCACGACCGCGATCTCAGGTGTGTCGTCCTGGTCGGCCTTGGCCATGTCGCGCAGGTCGACCTGCACGACGGTCTGGTCGTCCACCACGATCGTGATGCTGTCGCCGCTGCCGACCGGCCAGAACACGACACCGCGCTGGGTCAACATCTCTGCCATCGAGCTCTCCCGTGGATCGGGTGACCGCGCGGGCCTCCAGAGGGGGCCGGGCGGATCGGAAAGTGACGTCCGGGCCACCGTAGACACGAGGTACGACATCTAGCCGCGATCGGTGATGATCATGGCGGGCGCTGCGAGGAGGTGGGGACATCGACGGAGTGAGCGCCGGCAGCACCCGAACATGGTTGGGTGGGCAGTCCGGGCAGTCGACCTTGATGGCGCCGACGGCTCGCAGGTGATCGGCTCACCATGTCTGGGCCCACATGTCAGTGCCGCATGTGGCACACGCAGGTTGTGGGTCCTCCTCTGTCTGGACCCCCGGCCGGGTCGCCTCCGGGGGAATCGGCGTTCCGCGACGTCGCGGCGCCTCGGTAGTGGTGGTCCGGCCGGGGCCCGGCGGTGAGGGGACGGGGCGCGCGGTCGGCAGGCGTCGCTCGTGCCGTTCTTGCTCACGGGGTCCAGGTGCGAGTGGCCGGAACCCAGGTGGCGGTGTTCGGCACGGTGGATGCGTCGAGCAGCGGATCGGCGAACTGGAAGGTGGTCTCGAGCAGATCGGCGAATTGGTCGGGCAGCCGGTCCTGCAGGTGTTGGCGGTCCCGCCACCGGCGGTAGCGGGTCTGGGCGAGTTCGGCGTACCCGTCGAGGATCTCGCGCAGGGGCGGCAGCTCAGTGCCGCGGTGGTGGGCCACCGAGAGGATGGCCTGTCGTGCGGCCTGCGCGGTGAAGCCGTGTGCGCCGGTCAGCAGGTAGATGTCGCCGAAGTCCCGCCAGCGGGTGTTCGCGGTGCCGCGCTGGGCGGCGGTGACGACCTTCTCGGCGAGCACCATGGGGATCGGGTAACCGAGCAGGTCGATCTGGCCGCCCAGCAGGCGCGGGACGTGCACCGTCTCCGGTTGCGGCCAGATCGGGTCGCCGACGTTGACATCGACGTGGAAGGTCTCGTTGGCGGTCGCGAGCTGGGCGCGCAGGGTGACGCGGACCCCGCTGTACTCGTCCTCGTCTCGGATGGACTCGGCGTGGACGTTGGAGGTGTCGAACTGGAGTCCGTCGTCCTGGTCGGTGGGCAGGACGGTCTGGGCCACGTCGATGACCAGTTGGCGGATGTGCTCGATCTCCCGGGACTGGGCGAGCGCGGCGAAGTCGATGTCGGCGGTCGGTCGGCGCAGGTCGTAGGCGGCCAGCAGCACACCTCCCTTGAGGACGAGGGCGTGGACATGTGGGGAGGTGGCGAGCCGGGCGAGGAACCCTTCGAGCGCGTACAGGCGCAGGTACTCGGCGGTGGCCCGGCCGGCCTTCCTGGCTTCCGACCGCAGGTCCAGGTAGGCGCGGCCGTCGGGGGTGGCGCGGGTGGCGGAGGTGCGGCGTGGCGCGGTCACAGCAGAACCTCCAGGGCCTGCCGCAGCGACGGGGTCGCTCGGGGAAAGGACTTCGCCACGCGGAGCAGTTCGACCGGCTGTCCGCCGCGACGCAGCCAGCGGCGCAGCGCCTCGTAGGCCAGGTCCGGGCCGAGCGCCCCGCGGAGCCGGAAGGCGTCGACGATGGTGCGCGGAGCGTTGTAGAGGCCGATCTGCGTGTCGTCGTCGAGTGCCAGTCGGTCACGGCCGATGTGAAAGGTCTCTGTCGAAAAGCTGTGCCACCGGACCGGGACGTCGACGTGCGGGTGCCACGTGCCGCGCGGCAGCGCGACGTCGTGTTCGGCCGGGATGGTGTCGGTCAGCCGGTGCTCGGCTAGCGCCGACGTCAGGCAGAGGGTGGCTTGGGGGGCTCGTTCGGCGATCGTGAGCAGGTCGAGGTCGGCCAGGGGTGCGCTTGTTAGGCGGTACAGGCCGTGACCGATCGCTTCGATCTCGCCGCGGTCTCGCAGCCGGTACAGCTGGTGCTTGGTGAGGCCGGCCGCGCGTGCCTGCGAGTAGGTGAACGTCGCTGGGAGGTCGCCGCGGGCCATCGGACCTCCTCGGAACTAATCCATACAGACAGGGTCTAACTGTAAAGGAAAGTTCCGTCGGATCGGAGGGGTGCGGGGTCGGCACGCGGGAGGCTCCCACCCTGTCCAGCAGCCGAGCGCGCCGGGCTTGCGGCGGCGGTTTGCCGCACTGGCAGGAGAACGATTCTCCAGTAGTCCACCATCGACCGGTCGGAAGGGCAGACCACGTCCGCCCGTGAGTCGGCTTCAGCTGTCGTGGGGACTCCGTGCCTCACCATCCTCCGGTACCCGTGACCTGCGCGTTGTCGCCTCCGGTTCGGTTCTGTCGCCGCCGAGACGCGCCCCCCGACTGACGGAACTGAAGAAGATCTGGAGGTCGCGGTCGCACCGTCGGCGGCATGGAACTTCCAGGGGGAGACTTCCGCACTGACCGGCGAGGCGGCGTGCGATGACCGGTGGATCGACGCCGTGCACGCCGTTGCCGTCGGGTGGGGTTCTGTCGCGTGGGCCGGTGCGGCCGATGTCGGTGGAGGCGATGCGGTCCGCGGTGATCGCGGTCCGCGCCGGTGCATTCGACGGCGCTCCGGCAGCGACAGACGTCGTGGCTCAGGTCGCGGCGACCCGCCCCACCGTTCCCCCGCCTTCGATCGGTGACCTTGACAGAGCCGCGGTGGTGGTGCTGCCCGCCCACGCCGGCGCCGGCGCCTCGACCGTAGCGCTGGCGGTGGCCGAGGGTCTGTCCGCGTATCGACCGGTGCAGCTGGTGGAGTACGCCGACCCTCACCGATCCGGCCTCGCTGCCGCGAGCAGCAGTGAGCTGGGCGTCGACGAGTCCGGCTGGCACCGAGGCCGCCGCAACCGAATCGACCTCGCTCGGCGGGCCACGGATCGCCGGTCCGTCGACGAGCTTTCGGCTCCACCTTCGGCCGGCACGGACCCATCCGAAGGTGACGGGTTGCTGGTGATCGACGTCGGGTGGCCGGTCGCGGAGATGCTGTCCGGGTCGGGGTGGACAAGGGCGCTGCAGGGTGGCGCCCGGCTTGTCGTGGTCTGTCGGGTGACCGTCCCCGCCGTCCGCCAGACCGAGCATGTCCTGGGCGTGCTCGAGGTCCCGGCGGTGGTGGCCTGCGTCGGCTCGGGCCGCTGGCCGGGGATGGTGGCCGCCAGCTGTGGGCCGGCACTGCGGGCGGCCCGGGCGGCCGGCCGAGTCGTGCCGGTGCCCGTCGACCGCCGGTTGGCGATCGCCGGCCTCACTCCCGACCCGCTGCCCAGGCCCGTGGCCGCGGCCGGCAGGGCGCTCGCGAGCCTGCTCGCCCTGGATCCGTCTGCGGTGCCCGACCCGCCGGTCACGCCGCTCCGGGAATGCGCTGATGTCCCGGGGGTGGCGCGTTGACCGAGGACCGGCGAGGACCGGTGCCTCGCCGCCGTTGCGCGATCGTGACCGTCGTCCTGGGGGTCGCGGCGATGTTCGTGGTCCGGGTCGTGCTGGCCGATCCGGTGTCCGCGGCGCGGGAGCTGGACGCCGCGGTGTGCCCCGAGGCGCCGCCCGGCACGCAGGCCTTCGCCGACGATGTGACTGCATGGGCGAAGTGGGGCGTGCTGGTGTTGCTCGTGCTGGGCGCGGTGGTGTCGCTGGGCTCGATTCTGGTCGGCCGGATCTTCTCCCACCCGCACGCCTCCCGGTACGGGGCGATGGGCGTCGCCGTGGTGATCATGGTGGCGATCACCTACACCGTGATCTTGGTGATCCTGGACTCGATCACCGGCAGTGGGTGTACGTGATGGCCACCCGACGCACGACCGTGACAGCGCCGGTACCGCCGCCGGCGTGGGGGCAGGGCAAGTTGCTGGCGGTGCTTGCCGCGGCAGTGGTGGCCGCCCTCGGTCTGTTGACCGGCCTTGCCCTGGCTGTGGCGTATGCGCTGACTTCTCCGGATCCGTCCCCTGCCGACAGCGGGCCGGCCCGACAGCCGACAGCCGACCGAGGGCCGTCGGACCGGGACGCCCAGCGGGACGCGCTGGCCGATGAGCCGATGCCGACCGCCGGTGCGGACGCCGCACTGCCCGGCCCCGTATCGGCCCGCGACCCGGGGGTGATCGAGCTGCCGCGGGCCACCGGAGTCGGCCCGGCGGGCGTCCCCACCGGGTTTCCACGGACGCCGGAGGGGGCGCTCGCGCAGCTGGCGTCGATCGACGTGACGGCGATGCAGTCCGGCTCCCTGGAGGGGGTTCGCCGGGTCATCGAGGCGTGGGCTGCTCCGGGTGGGCCTACCGGTGAGACGTGGAGCGGGGTGCACGGCATGGCCGGCCTGCTGTCGGCGGCCGGACTGTCCGGCGCCGGCTCCCCGCAGCTGGCCATCGTGGTGCGCCCGGCCATGGGGCTGATCAAGGGCGCCGTCGGCCCGGACTTTGCGGTGGTGTGCGTGGACTTCGAGTTCACCGTCACCGTGGAGGCGACGTCCCGGATCGCGATCGCCGATTGCCAGCGGATGACGTGGGCCGGCGACCGGTGGCTGATCGGCCCCGGCCCGGAGCCGGCACCGGCGCCGTCGGTGTGGCCGGGCACCGACCTGGCGATCGAGGTCGGCTACCGGGACCTGCGCTATGGATGAGACCACCAGCGGCCGGATGACGCGGGCGGGAAGCGCGACCCTCGTCGTGGGCGGCGGGCTGACGCTCTTCCTGCTGGCTGGGGTGCTGTCGGCGGGGCCGGCGTCGGCGGAGCCGGCGGTGTGGGCGTTCCCAGCGACCGGCACCCCGGCGGCCGGGGACGAACTGCCGTGTCTGCCGACCAACCCCTTCTGTGCCATCGGGGAACTGGCCGGCGCGGTCGTCACCGACGTGTGGATCAGCGCGATGACCTCGCTGTGGGAGGCGGGGTTGTGGGTGCTCGGGCTGGCGTTCTCGGTGAGCGACGCCCTTACCACCCCGGACCTGTCCGCGGACGGCCCGCTGGCCGAGGTGTATCCGGTGACCTTCGGGATCGGTGCCGCCGTGGCCGCGCTGATGGCACTGGTGCAGCTCGGGGCCGCCGCGGTCCGCCGCGACGGGCAGACCCTCGGGCGGGTGCTGATCGGGCTGGTTCAGTTCGGGCTGGTGTGGGCCGGCTACGTCGGCGTCGCCGCACTGCTGGTCACCGGCGTCGGCGGTCTGACTACCGGCCTGCTCCGGGGCCTGCTGGACATCGACAGCTTGGCCGCCTTCGACTTCTCGCTGAGTGTGGAGCGCGACCTCGTCAACGGCACCGTGGCCACCGTCCTCGGGATGTCATCGGTCTTCCTGCTGTTCCCCGCCGCTGCCGGCTACCTGCTGCTGATGCTGATCCGCGAAGCGGCGCTGATGCTGCTCGCGGCCACCTCGGCCATCTCCGCGGGTGGGCTGCTGGCCGAGACCTCCAGCGCCTGGTTCTGGAAGAGCCTGCGCTGGTTCATCGCCGCGCTGCTGATCTCTCCGCTGGCGGTGCTCATCCTGGGCGTCGGTGTGGCCATCACCGAGGGCGTCGTCTCGGGGAACGGGAACACGAGCTCCGAGGCCGCGATCGGAATGGCAGTGATCGGCTGCCTGCTCATTCTCATCGGCGCCGTCTGCCCGCTGATCCTGTTCCGGTTGCTGGCCTTCGTCGACCCCGGCACCTCCAGCGGGACGGCGATGCGGCAGTCGCTGGCTGCCTCCGGCGGCGTCCTGGGCGTGCTGCAAGGAGGGCGGGCACGAACCGATGCCGTGTCCGGTGGCGTCGCCGGGTCCGGAGCGGCGGCGCGCGTGACCGGCGGACGGGCACAGGGGGAGTCGACGGCAGAGGGGGTGACCGGCGGCCGCTTCGCCGGTGCCGTGCGTGCGCTGGCGACCGGCTCGGCCCAGGTGGGTCAGCTCGCCGCCGGCGCCGCGTCGGCGGGCTCGGATCTGCTGTCCGGTGCCGGGGTCGGGCACCAGGCCCCCTACTACGGACAGCCCGCCCCCAGCCGGGGAGCGGTCCCCGGCGGCCGCGAGCGTTCGCAAGCGCCTTCGCCGCCGACCGGAGAGGAGAGCCGACCAGCCCCTCCGCCGCCTCAGTCTCCGCAGCCTCCGCCGCCTCCGTCTCCGCCGCCTCCGCCGCCTCCGCCGCCGTCTCCGCCGCCGCCACCGCCGCGTCCGAGCGGACCGCCGCCGGACCGTGCGTCGTCCACCCCGCGGCCGGCCGACCCGTCCGCGTCGGGTGGTGCGCGATGAGTGGGGTCCGCTACGGCGACTACTCCCGTGACGCCGCAGGCTGGTTTCTGGGGATGTCCGGGGCACAGCTGGCGCTGGTCACCGCTGCTGGGCTGCCCGCGCTGGTGGCGTTCCACGCACAGGCGTGGTGGCTGCTGTTCGGGTGGTTGCCGGTATGGGCGCTGGTCGCGGCGCTGCTCCTGGTGCCGGTCGGCGGCCGCCCCGCTGCCCGATGGCTCACCGACCTCTGCCTGCACGCGATCGGAGCACTGATGGGCTGGACCACGTTCCGCTCGGCCGCCGCATCAGGGGTGGCCGAGGACCTGTCCCGGGCCGACCTGCCCGGGGTGCTGGCCGGAATCCGCACCCATGACGGGCCGCCCTACGGGCAATTGCTGGTCCGGCCGGTGATCGTGCAGGACCAGGCCGCCCGAACCTGGGCTGCGGTGGCCCGCATCCAGCATCCGGGAATCGGGCTGGCCGAGGCGCACGAGCGGGACCGGATGGGCGCCGGGCTGGCCGAGCTGTGCGAGATCGCCGCCCGCACCGAGCTGGTCGACGTCCTCGCGCTGCAGGTCCGCACCGTGCCCGACGACGGCGCGGAGCGCACCGCCTGGGAGCGCGCCCATGTCCGGGCCGGCGCCCCGGCGCTGCCCGGACAGGTCAATGTGCTGCTGGGACACGTCCTCACGCCGGCCGCGGTCCGCACCGAGGCCTTCCTCACCGTGGTGGTCGACGAGACCAGGATCGCGCGGGCAGCGAAGGAATGCGGCGGGGGCGTGGACGGCCGCGCCCTCGTCCTGCACGGGGTAATGGCGGAGGTGGAAGGCGCGCTGCGCGGTCCGGTCGGTTGCACGCGCGTCGCCTGGCTGGACTCAGCCGGGTTGGCCGTCGCGGTACGCACGGGATTCGCCCCCGGGGACCGCGGGCAGCTCAGCGCCGCCGACCTGGCCGCCGCCGATGATGAACGCATCGCCACCGGGGTGCCGATGGCCGCCGCCGGGCCCACGCAGGCCCGGGCGGAGGTGCGGCACTACGTCCACGACGCGTGGACGTCGGTCACCGACACGATCCTGCTGCCCGACCAGGGCGCCGTGCTCGGGGCCCTGGCGCCGGTGCTGGTGCCGACCACGGCGGGGGAGCGGCGCAGCGTCACCGTCTTCATGTGCCCGCTGCCCCTCGCCAAGGCCACCCGGCTGGTCGGCCGGGAGGAGATGAGCGCCACCACCGGCAACGAACTGAAGGCCCGGATGGGGTTCCGGCAGCGTGCCCGGGCACGGCGGGACACCGAACGCATCGGCGCAGCGGACGAGAAGCTGGCCGCCGGGCGGGCGCTGGTCCGCCCGGCAGTCGCCGCCTGCGTCACCGTCCCCTGCAGCTGGCCGGTGGCCGAGCACGGCCGCCGGCTCGCGGCCTCCATCCGGGCCGCCGGTTATGTGCCGCTGCGCCTGGACCTGGCCCAGGATTCGGGGTTCGCCGCCGCCGCCATTCCGCTCGGGATCGGCCTGCCACCCCGGCGGGGACGACGATGACCGGGTTCGGGCGCCGTCCGGCGCGCCGCGGCCGTGACATCCCGGCGCTGCTCGGCGACTTCGGCCACGACCTACCCACCCTTGCCGCGACACCGGCCACCCGGCCGGAACCGGATCCGTTCAGCCGGCTGGTGTCCCGCCGCGGCCCGACCGGCCCTGGCCGCGCGGCCGCGCTGGCCCCGGTGTCGGTGTGGCGGATGACGTCGGAGCAGACGCCGGTGGTGTGGCCGCTGATCGCCGCCAGCGGGCTGCCGCCCACCGGGGCCCAGATCGGCATCGACCTGCTCTCGGGCGGGGCGTTCTACTGCGACCCGATCGGCTGGGTCACTGACGACGACATCCCCGTGACCAACCCCAACGTCGTCGTCTTCGGCAAACCGGGGCGCGGCAAGTCGGCAACGGTCAAGGCCTTCGCGCTGCGCATGCTGGGCTACGGCTACCGCGCGCTGATCCTGGGCGACACCAAGGACGAGTACGAGCCGCTCTGCCGAGCCCTCGAGGTCGAGCCGTTCGTCGTCGGGCACGGCCTGCCCGCTCGGGTCAATCCGCTGGCGTTCGGCCCGCTCGGACACAACTGGGCGAGCCTGGCCGCCGCCGAGGCCCAGCGCCGCGAGGCGATCATGTTCGCCCGCTGGATCGTGCTGATCCGCGGGCTGGTCGGCTCCCAGCACGTGCCCTTCGGCCCGGTGGAGGAGACCGCGGTGGGGGAGGCGTTGCGGATCCTCACCGGCTACCGCAGCGGCGCCACCCGACTGACCGAGGTGACCATCCCGCAACTGTGGGCCGCCCTTGACCAGCCGACCGGCCAACTGGTCGCGATCTGTCGCTACGCCGATCGCCGGCACTTCCTGGACGCGACCCGCACTCTGCGCGACGCGCTCGGTTCCCTGGTCAAGGGCTCCCTCGCCGGGCTGTTCGACGACCACACCACCATCGCCGTCGATTGGCGGGCACCGATCCAGTCCCTGTCGCTGTCCCGCCTCGAGCCGCTCGGCGACCAGGCCGTCGGTATCGCGCTGACCTGCCTGAACTCCTGGGGGCAGGCCATGCGGGAGATCGCCGACCCCGGCGACCTGCGCATCGTCATCCGCGACGAGACCTGGCGGCAGATGCGCCTGGGCCCCGAGGCGATGAAGAGCCTGGACGCGAACCTGCGGCTGTCCCGCCGCGACGCCGACGTGCAGATCCTGCTCGCCCACAAGCCCTCGGACATGCTCACCGCCGGCGACACCACCTCCCAGGCGGTCGCCATCGCCCGCGACCTGCTGCACCTGTGCGACTGCAAGATCCTGCACGGCCAGGACCAGGCCGTCGCCGACGAACTCGGCACCCTGCTCGGTCTGACTCCTCTTGCGCAGCAGGTGGTCACCGGCTGGGCGAACGCCGGCAAGGGGCGGGCGCTGTGGCTGGTCGGCGACCGGGCGTTCCAGGTGCAGACCGTGCTCACCGAACCCGAACTGCGGTTGACCTACACCAACGACGCCCTCAAGGCGGGGTGACGGCATGGCGGGCGGAGGTGTTGCTGAGCGGTGGGTGCGGCGGCGGACCCGGCTGTGGCTGTGGAAAGTCGCCGCCCCGGTGGTCATTCCGGTGCTGGCCGCGGTGACGCTGTTGATTGTCCCGTTGGCCGTCATCGCCGGCGCAGAGGCCGACACCGCGGCCGGCCCAGGGCTCCGTTGCTCGGCCGGCGGCACCGGCACCACCGTCGCCGGCATCGACCTGGACGCGGTCCAGATGGGGCAGGCGCAGACCATCGCCGACGTCGCCGCCACCCTCGGACTGGGCCCGTACGCGGCCACCGTGGCCCTGGCCACCGCCTACCAGGAGTCGCGCATCCGGATGCTGGCCAACGACGGCAGCAGCCCGGAACTGATCCGCGAGCAGGCGGCGGTCACCGCGACCAGCCTCCAGTATCCGCACGACGGGCTGGGTTCGGACCACGACAGCGTCAACACCTTCCAGCAGCGATGGATGGCCGGGTGGGGCACCGTCGCGCAGCTGATGGACCCGGTGTACGCCGCCCGAGCGTTCTACGACCGACTGGTCGAGGTGCCGAACTGGCAGACGATTCCCCTCACTCAGGCCGCGCAGGCTGTGCAGGTGTCGGCCTACGGCGACGCCTATGCCCGCTGGGCTCCCTTTGCCGCCGAACTGACCGCCATGCTGTGGCCGGCCGCCCAGGCCACCGCGGCAGACCTCGGCGGACCCTCCGGCGGGGTCTGCCCCGGACTCGTGGTGCCGGCCGGGAGCTGGACCCGGCCGACCGACGGGCTGCTCACCTCCGGCTTCGGACCCCGCTGGGGGGCGCTGCACGCCGGGGTGGACATCGCCGGGTCCCGCGACGCCCCGGTGTACGCCGCCGCCGAGGGCACCGTGACCACGGCCGCGTGCACCAGCGCCTTCTGCGACCGGGACGGCGGCCTGGATGTGTCCGGCTACGGCAACCTCGTCGAGATCGACCACGGCGCCGGCGTGGCCACCCGCTACGGGCACCTGTCCCGCTTCACCGTCACCGCCGGCCAGCCGGTCGCAGCCGGGGCGCTGGTCGGGTATCAGGGCTCCACCGGCAACAGCACCGGCGTGCACCTGCACTACGAGACCCGCCTCGACGGCGTCCCGGTCGATCCGGTGCCGTTCATGGCCGATCGCGGCGTCGACCTGGCCGCCGACACCGTGGGGGAGCGACGGTGACCGCCGGGGCGCGGCCGCGGGTCGACGTCGGCCCCTCGGCGTGGGAGATCCCGGCCGCCGTCGCGATGGTCTGGCTGGTGGTAGCTGCGCTGTTGCTGCCCGCCGGACGCGGCACCGCGGCGGCCGTGTTCGGCGGTGGCTGGGTGTGGCCGGCCGAATCGGGGGCGCTGCTGGCCTCGATCGGCGGACTGCTGTCCGGCGACACCTCTGCCGGTCTGGACGCCGTCCAGGTCCTGCAGCTGCCCGGGGCGGCTGTCGTGTACGGGGTGATCGGTGCCGTGCTGATGATCTTCCTCGCGGCCACCGGCGGAGCCTGGCTGGTGTGCAAGCGTCTGGGTGTCGGGGCGGGGACGGGGATGGCCACTCGATCCGAGGCCCAGACGGTTCTCGGACTTTCCCGGCTGCGCGGGGTCGCCGCGCTCATCCGGCCTGACCTGCACACCGACCCCGTCAGGTGGCGCAGCCGTCGGCGGGGTGCGGGTTTCGCTCCGGCGGCGGTCGGCTGGCGCCTGGGCCGCTCGGCCACCCCCCAGGGGGTGGAGTTGTGGGTGCCCTACGACCGGACCACCGGCGTGTATGGGCCGCAGGGTTCCGGCAAGACGCTGGACCTGCTGGTCCCGGCCCTGCTGGGCGCCCCCGGCGCGGCGCTGGTGACCTTGACCAAGGCCGAGGACCTGTTGCTCACCCTCGACGCGCGTGCCGAAGGTGGTCGCCCGGTCGCGGTCCTGGACCCGTTCGGGACCGTTCCCGGGGTGCGGGAGCTGGTGTGGGACCCGGTCGCCGGCTGCGTCGATTCCATGGTCGCCGAGCGCCGGGCCAAGGCCTTCGCCGCAGGGACCGTCGCCGGCGCGGTCAATGGGGGTAGCGGCGATTCCGCGGCCCGGTTCTACGCCTTCGAGGCCGCCAAGGTGCTGCAGGCCTACCTCCACGCCGCCGCGCTCACCGGCCGGACCGTCGAGCACGTGCTCAAGTGGGCGGCGCACCCCCAGGCGGCCACCAAACCCGAAGACATCCTGCGCGGCCATCCGCACGCCGCACCGTTCTGGGACGGGCTGCTGCACGGCGCGCTCCACGGCGACCACCGCACCGCCGGGAACACGATCACCACCGTCCAGCAGGCCCTCAGCCTGTTCTTCCAGGCCGACATCCGACGCCGCTGCGTGCCCGGCCCCGACCGGCCGGCCACCGACATCGCCGAAGTAGTGAAAGCCGGCGGCACCCTGTACCTGCTCGGCCGCGACGACCCGTACGCATCGGCCTCGCCGCTGATGACCGCCCTGGCCGAGCACGTCCTGGACACCGCCCTCACGCTGGCCGGCGCCGCCGCGCAGGGCCGCTTGTGCCCACCGCTGCTGGCCTGCCTCGACGAGCTGCCCTCCACAGCGCCGCTGCCAACTCTGCGCACGAGGATGGCCAACGACCGGGCCCTAGGGATCAGCTTCGTCTACGCGGCCCAGACCTGGCGGCAGCTGGTGATCATCTACGGCGAGGACGAGGCCCGCGCTCTGTTCGGGCTGACCAACACCATCGTCGTGTTCGGCGGCGGCAAGGACGGCGACTTCCACCGCGAGCTCTCCGACCTGCTCGGCGTCACCCGGGTGCGGCGCACCTCCTACACCTACGGCCGCGGCGGGTGGGGCCGATCCACCCACGGCGAGGACGTGCCGGTGCTGCGCCCCGAGGAGATCCGCGGACTCCCGCCCGGCCAGGCACTCGTCGTCGCCGAGAACGCCCCGCCGCTGATCGCCGACCTGTCCCGCGCCATCACCGGCAAGAACGGCCGCGCGCTGCTGGCCGCCCAGGCCGCCGCCCGAGACCGGGCCGCCGCCGCCCGCAGCACCGCCCCGACCCTGGCCGCCCGGACCAGCCACGCCCACGATGCCGCCGCCCGCGTCGGACTCCGCCCGACCTCTCCGGAGACTCGCGATGACTGCTGACCTGGTGCGGGTTTTTCCGCCCCCGCCGCGGTGGGTCCGCCACGCCCTCGAGCAGTCGGCCACCCCGGGTTGGGCCGACCGCGGCCCGGACACCGCGCGGATACCGGGCCGACCGTGGGACCCCGCCGGCTGCCCGGCCCAGCTGCGCGGGCAGCTCTGGCCGTGGCTGGACGACGTCGCTGCCTGGGTCAACCACGAATACGGCTGGCAGACCGCCCATGTCATCCCGGCCTGCTGGCCCCGACACCCCCACCTGGTCCATGAGCTGGCGGTGCTGGCCTGCCTGCGCGCCGCGGCCGCCGAGGCGTCCGGTCCACAGCCGCTGGAGGACTGGCACCGCTACACCCTGCCAGGCTTCCTGGCGCGGATGACCGACCGGCTCGGGATCGGCTGCCCACCGGGCCGGCACACCGACTGGCCGGCCCGCTCCCGACACACCGAATACGCCAGTCCCGAGGCCGCGGACGCCCGCAGCCAGCTGTTCGAAGCCGACGCCGGCGCATCCGGCTCGACGCCAACGCCGTGGCCGGCCCACCCGGACGCCGTCGCCCACGGCGGGCACCGCCGGGACCGGCCGGCGTTCCCCGATCCCGACAAGGAAGGAGCCTCCTGATGAGCAGCGCCCACCGAGAGCCCGCCGGTGACGGCGAGTGGGTCACCCTGATCGACGGTATCCAGTGCCCCCACCGCTGGCTGATCGAGCACACCCCGCAGCTGTACGCCGCATGGCGGGACGCTGACACCCCGGAGTACCGGCGCACCGTCGCCGCCCGGATCCTGCGACTGGCGGCCTACGCCGAGAGCGAGCCACCACCGGAAGTCGAGCTGCCCGACGCGCGGGCGTGGCAGGCAGCCGCCGAGCGGATAGACCGGCGGTTGACCGAGGGCCCGGACTGGCCCCCGCTGGCCTCGGCGCTGACCCGAGCCGCCGCCACCGGGTACGAAGTCGCGGTCCGCCTCCCCGTGCTGGCCGCGGTCGCCCCCCTGCCCGAGCGGCATCCGGCCCGCGAGCTGCACTGGCGGCTGCTCGACGACTGTCCGGCCGCCGCCGGACCACTGCCTTCGAACGAGCCGAGCACCGGCGGGCCGGCACCGGTCGGCCCCCCGCTCGCCCTGCCGCCCGCCACCGGCCCCGGCGGCGATCACGCCGCTGGCCCAGACCGCTGAGGACTCACCGAACAACCCGAGCCGATCCCGGCCGGGTTCATCCGCAGAAGGAGCGCCCCATGTCCGGCGAAACCACCACCACCGTCGTTGGCAATCTCACCGACGACCCCGAGCTCCACCACACCCCCGTCGGGCCCGTCGTCAGCTTCACCGTGGCCGCCGCCGCCCGCGTTCTGGACCGGACTTCGGGGGAGTGGAAGGACGGCGACCCGTTGTTCCTGCGCTGCTCGCTGTGGCACACCCCGGCCGAACACGCCGCCGCCTCGCTGCTTCGGGGGGCAAGGGTCATCGTCACCGGCCGGCTCCGCCAGCGCTCCTTCGAGACTCCTGGAGGGGAGAAGCGGACCGTCATCGAGCTGGCCGCCGACGAGGTCGGCGCCTCTCTGCGTTTCGGACCCACGAGAGTTCGGCTTCCGCTACGGGACGCGTCGAACGGCGCTACTCCGTCGTCGACATGATCACGGTCTGCGGCGGCGCCATCCTCGGTGCCCGCTGGTGGCCGGAGCCCAATGTGCCGCCTCCCCGGCGATCGCGCCCGCTGCCACGTGTCCACAGCACAGCGGCTGTCCACTGATCCGTCCCGAGCCGCCGGATGTCCGGCTCCCGACGGCAGAGTCGAGAACGCACCCCGCCGCGCGATCCCGAAGGGATGTCTCCCCATGACGGAAGCCGCACCGACCGCCCCGGCAATCACGATCCTCAGCCGGGCCGCATCGCTGCTCGACTCGGTCGGCGCCGACCGGACTCAGGTCGACGCCGAGGTCGCCCTGAAGTGTCTGTTCGCTGCTGCCCTGCTGGAATCCGCCGGCGGGCGGGCGGCCCGCGTCCCGCTTCTCCACGGCGACCCGCGAACCACGATCCGGGCCGCCATGGCTGCCCTGTCAGAGCTGGACGAAGCGGTGTTCAGCAGGGAACCGGTGCTCGACGCCGCCCGCGCCGCCCGCCGGGCACTGAGATTGCTCGACTAGCGATGGCCACCTCACTTCAGCGGCTGCTGGACGACGTCACAGCCCGCGCAGCCGACGCCTCGGGGACGCCCTCCCTCACGATCGAGGACACCGTCGGAGCGCTCGGGCATGCCGGAAGGGCGCTCCGGCGACTGGCCGGCGACGGCCTGGACGCGCAGGCCGCCTCGCGTCGGGGACTGCTGGTCGCGCATCTCGGCGCGTCCTGCCAGGCCGTCGCCACTCTGTGGCCGGCAACCGGCGGGCCGCTCACCGACCTGATGGGTGCCGCAGCCGACCTGGCCGGCCGCGAACGGCCACCGGTGGGTCGCGCAGAGCGCCGCGCAGTTTGCGCGGAGTTCGCCGCCGCGGCCGACCAGTGCGCGCACCTGGCTCAACGCCTGGTACCGCAGGCGACGGTCTACGAATTCGACGAGGTTCGGCGGCTGGCCGCAGCGGTCGAGCGGGACACTCTGGCCAATCCTCCCGGGCGTGCTGCCGGCGCAGTGCTGGATCGGCTGATTCCGGTAACCAGAGTTCCGGTGAGCTTCACCGGTGCGCAGGTCGCCGCCGAAGCAGCCGCGACCCTTGTCGCCGCCATCGACCGGGCGGATGGCCAGGGCGGTCTCGCCCTTCGAGAGTTCCGGGCCGTGACTGCGGCCGCCGAACTCAGCGTCCGCAACATCGCCGCCGTAGCCGCGGCACTCCCGGGTGGCGACAATGGTCAACCCTGGCGGTCCGCGGCCATCGCATGGCAGGTGGCCGGCCGTGCGACTTACCTGTTCGAGGACGGTCATGGAGCTCCCCGAACCGAGGTGACCAACTGGGCGAACCTCGTCCCCGACGCACTCCACCGCGACCTGGGCCCAGCGGCCGGCATTGACGCATCGAGCCTCCGCGCGCGCGGCGATCTGCAGGAACTCGTAACCGCCTGCCAGCAGGTCGCCAACCAGATCCCCGTCGTGGCCGACCAGCTGGCAGCAACCACCCTGCGCTGGGCGAAGGAGGGACGGCTCAGTGCCTCTGCCAGAGACCTGCCCCAGATGGAGGACATGCCCGAGCAGCGAGTCCGTGACGTCATCGCCGGGCATCGCGTCATCGCCTCCGGCCAGGACCTCGATCCGCTGACCAGGTCCATCAGCCGGGCCGGCTCACTGTCGACCGCACTGGCGGATGCGCTCAATCATGCTGGGCCAGCAGGTCCGCCGATGCAGCCGAAGCTGGCTGCTGCCTACGCCGCTCGCATCCGCGCCCCGGGAGCGCCAGAAGATCTCGTCCGTCAGGCCCGCGACGTCGAGCACGCCCTGGCCGCGAGCCGGATGCCCTTCCAGTCGAGGCCACGGCCCCAAGAGGGCACGGCGCCCGGTATCTGATCGATTCCGTAGTGGGGGGAGTCACCGGGGTGCTGGTTCCACAGTGATGCACGTATGGCGACGCGAATGGCTACGGAAGGGGATGTGCCTTGTAGCGATGAGGGCTCCGTGGCTCTGGGACATGGAGGCGATAATCGGTGGCGTCGATCACGAAGAGGCCTGACGGCACGTATCGGCCGCGGTACCGGGACGAGAACGGCAAGGAACACGCCAGCCACTTCAAGCGAAAGGTGGACGCGCAGCGGTGGCTCGATGAGGTGACCGCGTCGAAAGTCACCGGCGACTACGTCGACCCCGCTGCTGGGAAGGTCCCCTTCAGGGTCTGGTTCAAGGCGTGGTCGGGTCGGCAGGTGTGGGAGCGGGGAACGACGCTCGCGGCTCAGCAGGCGCAGATTCGGTGACGTTCGCTGACGCGCCCATGCGCCAGATCCGGCCCTCGCACGTGCAGCGGTGGGTCAAGGCCATGTCCCAGCCCGCCGGTGGCCGAAAGTCCGGCCTCGCCCCCAGCGCGATCCGAACCAGGTAGAACTACGTCCACATGGTGCTGCGGGCCGCTGTCGTCGACCGGATCATCAAGGCGAACCCGTCGGCCGGCGTGCCGCTGCCCAGGGCGCGTAAGGCTGCGGCGGCCAGCCCGTCAACGCCGGTTCTGAGGCGGAGACGCCGCTCCACAGCCGGCCAAGGGTGGCGGCCGCAGCGGAGGCTAGGCGGTTGTGAAGAACGGGTGAGGAGCGTGTAGAAGCAGCGCCGCAAACCTGTGCCGGTTGACGTGCCTCAACGAGAATCTTTACCGGGCGGGGCTTCTGGGACACGACGTCATGCCAGAAGATCCGGCGCCATGGCGCCGCTGTCGTGCTCCCCTCATGGTTCGGCCTACGGGACAGGACTCGGGACGTCTGTGGCCGACGCGGCGGGAGTACCGACGATTCGGGTCAGTTTGCGGGGACGGGGGGACCTGTTCCAACGTCTACTGGAATGCCGAACTGGCGAGTGAGGCGTTCGGCCAGCTGTTCAGGTGTTCCTGATATCTCGTCAGGAAAAACCTCCACCCTTATGCCTGAACCGTCGCCATAAGCATACGAGGCCCCTACTCCAGGTTCTGTCTTGAGGAGCTGACTAGCAATCTCCCGGAGATCCTGAACGGAGTAGGCCGTGCTGGCAACCTCCACCATGACGTTGGGATATTCTCTAAGGAGCGTCGTGAGCGCGCTGGCGGGCGGGTCTCCGTCCCAATATAGCCGCAGCCCGTCAGAGGTCTCTGGTGCCTCGACAGAGAGGAATTCTGGTTGTGAACCGAGTTCATTGATGATTGCGTCTGCTGCTTGAGATTCTTCGTCCCGTCCTGCTGCGCCCCCTTCGCCGAAGACAGTCACCTGCACTTCTCGTGGTTCCTGCGCCGGGCGGCCCGGACTAGCACATCCTGCGAGTGCGAGGAGTCCGAGCCCGAGTCCGAGTGCGAATAGGAACTCTCTGGTACTAGATGCGCCTCGTGGCATGGGGTAAATGTTACTCCCTCGGGGGGCAGCGCCGTCTACGGCTTGGCGCTATTGCGCATGGGCTGACATGAAGGTGTGCGACCCGATCGAATGCGTTCTTGCCGACTCCCGGCGGGTGAAGCTTGTCGCGGATCACCGGCTACTGAGCGACAACAAGCCCTTTTGGCTTGGTGACCCTGCACGGTTCCAGATTACGGACAGGAGCGCGAGGAGCTTTGCCCGTCGTGCGTTAACGAGGCCCGCTCCAGTGTGCGGGCACCTTGCGCGGGATGAAGGCACGCCGTCCAGCCGTACGTTCGCGACATGTCCGATGCACCTGAGACCATGGCCGAGTGAGTGACGAACGGAAATCGAAATCGCGCCTCTGGCACAGGCGCCGGAAGCCGAGGCCCAAGCAGGACACGCGGCGATCGCTGCTCCGCGAACTTCCGATCCTGCTCGTTGTCGCGTTTGTACTGGCATTGCTCGTGAAGACCTTTCTTGCTCAGGCGTTCTTCATCCCGTCTGGCTCGATGGAGCAGACCTTGCACGGCTGTACCGGCTGCACGGGCGATCGCCTCCTGGTCACGAAGCCGCCCTACTGGTTCTCTGATCCGCAGCCCGGTGACATCGTCGTATTCAAGGGGCCGGACACATGGAGCCCCGAAGTGGAGACCGAACCTGCATCGAACTGGTTCACGGGCGCGCTCACTTGGCTGGGTCGGACTGTGGGGGTTGCTCCGCCCGCTGACGACGACTTTGTCAAGCGAGTGATCGCCGTCGGCGGCCAGACAGTGCAGTGTTGCGACGCGGAGGGCCGGGTCACAGTCGACGGGAATTCGCTCGATGAGCCCTACATCTTCGAGCCAAAGCCGCCCCAAAGTCGTGCTTTCGGGCCGGTGACCGTGCCGGAGGGGCGGCTCTTTGTGATGGGTGACCACCGTAGTGCGTCTAGCGACTCGTCGATTCACATCAATGACCGGTACGGCGGGACCATCGCGGTAGACGATGTCATTGGGAAGGCGTCGTTGATCGTTTGGCCCCTGAGCAGGTTTGGCTGGCTCGACTCGCCAGACATTCAGCAGGCGCAAGCAGACGCTGCCACGTCGAGAATCCCCGTAGGCCTCGGTTTGGCCGTATCCGCCCTCACTCTGCCGACGCAACGCAACGAGTAGGCGCTGAACAGCCTCGTCGCCGGCGTCCCGCTGACCCATCCGCTCCTGACACGACGGGTCGTCGCTTCCGCGGCACGAAGCTGCTCGGCGGAGGAGCTGGCCAGCTCGACCACCACGCGCGGCACTCTGTGGGCAGCCGTCCAC
Organism: Blastococcus colisei; assembly: GCF_006717095.1. Classification (NCBI taxonomy): domain Bacteria; kingdom Bacillati; phylum Actinomycetota; class Actinomycetes; order Geodermatophilales; family Geodermatophilaceae; genus Blastococcus; species Blastococcus colisei. The sequence goes on along the minus strand of NZ_VFQE01000001.1, from coordinate 3,672,355 downwards.
GCCGAGCGCGCCGCCCTCGCCGACGACCTCGCCGACGTCGAAGACACCCAGTGGGCGCAGCCGTCGCTGTGCGGGCGCTGGACGGTCGAGGAGGTCATCACGCACCTGACCGCGGCTGCCCGCGGCGGGCTGGCGAGCGTCCTGGGCGCGCGGTTCGACTTCGACGTGCACAACGATCGCCGTCTGGCCGAGCATCGCGGTGCCACACCTGCGGAGACCCTCGAGCGGCTCCGTCGCGTCGTCACCAGCACCACCGCGGCGTCGGGTCACACCGCGGCCTGGCTCGGCGAGGTCGTCGTGCACGCCCAGGACGTGCGCCGTCCCCTCGGGCTCCCCCGCACCCCGCCGACCGAGGCGGTCACCGAGGTCGCCCGCTTCTACGCTAGTCGAGACTTCACCGTCCCCAGCCGCAGCACCGCGGTCGGGCTGCGCCTGGAAGCGACCGACGGCCCTTTCACGACTGGCACAGGCCCTCTCGTCACCGGTAGCACGCTCGCCCTGACCATGGTCATGGCCGGCCGCCGCGTCTACTGCGACGACCTCACCGGCTCGGGGGCTTCCGTCCTGCGCGATCGCTGCTCGCCCTCCTGAAGCGCATGCGGGGCCGGCCTGATAGGGCGAGTCCAAGCGCATGAGCGCTGCCGCTCGTCGTCCCCGGACCGTGGAGTGGCGGCGGTGCCTACTCAATCCGTGCAGAGGTCCCGCCAGTAGTGACGCCGCATCACGAGGCAGGGATGACTTCATCATGAGGAAGGGGTGACATCACGCACTACGCCGTGACTCCCTGACCCGGTGGGATGGGTGCATGAACTTCGAATTTGTCGGAGACCTTTTCATCCAGCTAACTCAGTTCGCCGCCGGACTGGAGCCCTGGCAGCAGGTCGGCGCACTATTTATCTTCGGCATGATCCCGTTCATCGAGTCCTACCTCGGCAGCTTCATCGGCACCATCGTCGGCATCGACCCGTTCCTCGCCGTACCCGCCGCCGTCATTGGCAACATCGTGTGCACCTTCCTGATGATCGCCCTCGCCAGCGTTGTTCGGGGTGCTGTCACCCGGGGCCGAGAGGGCAAGCCGATGTCCAAGGGCAAGCGGAGGGTTGCCAAGTACTTTGAACGTCTCGGTGTTCCTGGCGTCTCCTTGCTGGGAGCGATCATTCTGCCCACCCAGATCACCGCGCCGACTCTGGTCGCTCTCGGCGCGCGCAAAGGTGCTGTGTACCTGTGGATGGGTATCGCCATCATCGTCTGGGGCATCGCCTTCGGGTTCTTTGGAGACCGCGTCCTCACCTGGTTCGGGTGAAGACGACGGGGGACCCCTCATGAACGACATTCACTCGGGCATGCATCCGAGTGACGTGTCTGCCCGCTTGGAGAAGACCCCGGAGGGCGCGTCTCCGGCGGTCGAGGTCGTGGATCTGTGCCGCCGGTATGGCGATTTCGCGGCGGTCGGGGGATCTCCTTCGAGGTATTCGCCGGGAGGTGTTCGCCCTGTTGGGCCCCGAGTGAGGGCACAGGCGCGGCCAGCCACGGACGGTCAGGCAACATGAGCGCCGTGCCGACCGTCGCACGCTGGTGGGGGAGCCGCTCGGGCCCCGAGCGCATCGACGTCTACACCCGCTGGTCGTTCTACAGCTGGATCGCCCTCACACCGGTGCTCGCCGGGGTCGTGATCGGTGGCGCCGACCGGCTCGGTTCACCGGTGTGGGGCGTTGCCTTCGTGGCCGGGGGTGTCGCGGTGGCCGTGGCCGGTATCTGGGTCACACGAGCGGGTTTGGCCGCGCATAGGCGTGGCGACCCACTGCCCGGCCGTCCGGTCGCCATTGCATCGGCGGCCGGGCTGATGACCGCGGCCGCCGGCGTGGTGGCGCTCGCGTCCGGGGACGGCGGTTCCCCGTCCCTGGGCTGGTCAGTGGTTCTCCCCCTGGGCATGGTGCTCACCGCCTGCTCGACCGTGTGGGCCACCCGCGTTCTCACTCCACTGGCTGTCGGGCTCGGTGTGCTCGGCGGGCTGGTTCTCCTGGCCGACGGCGCCTCGATCCGGGTTGCGCTGGGCTCTGCCGCGTCCTTCGCCGCTGCGGCGGTCGGCATCGTGCTGGCCTTCCGTTTCACGGTGTGGGTGCTGGACGTGGTTCAGGAGATGGAGCGCAGCCGTGGCGTGCAACTGCAGCTGGCCGTCGCCGAGGAGCGGTTGCGGTTCTCCCGCGACCTGCACGACGTGATGGGTCGCAATCTGTCGGTGATCTCGGTGAAGGGTCAGCTGGCCGGAGAGCTGATGCGCCGGCAACGGTCCGAGGCGGTCGATGAGGTCGTCGACATCAGCCGGATCGCCGAGGAGTCGCTGCGTGAGCTGCGTGACGTGGTCCGGGGCTACCGCCGCGCGGACCTGGCCAGTGAGCTCGCCGGTGCCCGCTCGGTGCTCCGCGCCGCGGGGGTGGCCTGCACGGTGCTGGCCGAGCAGGACGCCGCCGCGTTGCCGGCCGCGGTGCAGACCGCGCTCGGCTGGGTGGTACGGGAAGCGGTGACTAACGTGCTGCGGCACAGCCAGGCAACCGGGTGCACGGTCACCCTGCGCGCGGAGGGCGGGACGGCACACTTGCGGGTGGTCAACGACGGCGTGGCCGGCGAAAAGATGGTCAAAGCCGTGGACGGGGCGCCGGGTAGCGGCCTGACCGGTCTCGCTGAACGGCTGGCAGACGCCGGTGGCCGGCTGGAGGCTCACCGGGAGGGCGAGCAGTTCCAGCTTGCCGCGCGCGTGCCGATCGGGGCGAACGCATGATCCGTCTGCTGCTTGTCGATGATGAGAACCTGATTCGCTCCGCACTGGCTGCGCTGCTGGCACTCGATGACGACCTCGATGTCGTTGCCCAGGCCGCCTCGGCCGAGGAGGCCATGGTCATGGCACGGGCGCACACTCCCGACGTTGCCATCCTCGACTTGCAACTGCCCGACGGGGACGGCATCTCGCTGGCCGCTGAGCTGGCGAGGCTCGTGCCCGGCTGCGCCATGGTGATCGTCACCGGCCACGGACGGGCGGGACACCTCAAGCGCGCGCTGGAGGTCGGCGTCCGCGGCTTCCTGCCCAAGACGGTGAACGCCGCCGTGCTCAGCGACGTCGTCCGCACCGTGCACCGCGGTGGCCGTTACGTCGACCCGGAACTCGCTGCTGAGGCGATCAGCGCCGGTGACAACCCCTTGACACCTCGTGAGGCCGACGTGCTCGAACTGGCAGCCAGTGGCGCTCCGGTCGAGGAGATCGCCGCGCGCGTCCACCTCTCACCTGGAACGGTGCGCAACTACCTGTCGTCGGCAGCCGCAAAACTGGGCGCGGCGAACCGGCACGCAGCCGTCCACGTCGCCCGCCGGCACGGCTGGATCTAACGCCGTCCCGGCGCATTGAGGATCCCTTGGCGGGACAGGGTGAGTCGACGTCGGCGACGGCCTGGATCGTCGCCGTAGCGGATTGGTCTTATGGGAGGACGGACGTCGCTGGCCGTGGTCGAGCGGCTTCCGGCTGGTGGCGCTTGGCAAAGGGCGCTGTTCCAGCACCTGGTTGCCAAATCGGCAACTAGATGCCAGAATCCCGGTATGGACGACAACGCCTCTCGCCTCATCTCGGACCCAGCTGACGCTCGGGACTCACTCCAGCGGGCGGACGAGTTGACCGCGCGTGCAGCGCGGCAGGCTCGCTGGGTGCCCACGTACATGGCCGGGTTCGCGGTTGCCATCGGCGCGCTGACTCTCCTGATCGGCTCGGCAGCTCGCCCCCACGACATCGTCGCCCCCATCAGCGGGATCGTCACCTTAGCGATCGCGACCGTCGCCTGCGCCTACTCGCGGCCGGTGCGGGGCGGCTTCTCTCGGCGGGTCTACCGTGCTGGCTGGATAGGCACCGGCCTCCTCTACGCCGCAGCACTGGTAGCGGGAATCTTGCTCGGTTGGCCGCTGTGGGGATGGGTGATCGCCTCGATAGTGGTAGCCATCCCGCTGGCCGTCGCCGCGTGGACCATCTATCGCTCCCTCCGATGAGCAGCACGGATACTGCTGGGGCGCCGAGCGCTCCGCATCCACGCCACGATCTCGACCCGTTGCTGCTCCACGGCGTGCGATTCTCCGTGCTGGCTATCGCGGTTAGCGTTGGCGAGATCGCCTTCTCCTATGTGTGCGACGAGCTTCAGGTCAGCAAGTCCGTTCTCAGCAAGCAGCTGACTACGCTGGAAGAAGCCGGCTACGTGCGGGTGAGTAAAGTTGCTGATGGCCGCCAGGCGCGCACTTGGATTCATGCGACGGGTGAGGGTCAAGCCGCCTTCGGCCGACACCGCGCCGCGCTCGAAGCGATTGCCGGAGGAGCTTAGGCGACCGCGTTGGCATCCATGACCGGGTGAGCAGGTAAGAGTCGCCGTACGGGACGGTGGTCGCCTTGCTGGTGGCAGAAGGGCCGTCGGGTCATCCGTCCGACTCCCCACGCCTCTTCCTGACCAAGGTTGCTGACAGGTCAAGGATCCCCGTGCGGGACACGGTGGCTTCGGCCGCCTGCAGAGTTGCCGTAGCGGGTTTCATTTTGCGGGCGGTGGCACTGTCGGGTTCCGACACCCAGTGCCGCTGCACCGAACATGCCTTCTCTGGGCACCCCTCCCAGTAGGGACGCCACGTGCGATCGTGTCCACATGCCCAGCCCGGCCCTCCCCTGTACCGCCGACATGAGTCCGCACGTCACGGTGGTGGAGCTGCCGCCAAGGAGTCACACCCACGAAGCCACTGGTCGCCCGCTTCGGAAACCACGGGGTGACCATCGAGGCCGTGAGTCGCTGACCCGTTCCGCCGGGAGCCGGTCGCAGGCGCCCCGGCACTGACCGGCGGCCTCACTGGACGGGAGGCAAGGCGGTGGAGCTCGGAAGCGGTAGGTGTGGGTGCTCTCCGGTGTGGGCGACACTCGATGTCGCCGACGTAAAGTATGGGTTTTCTATGGGCACGATGCCCCACGGCGTGCTGTGGCCCGATGCCGACGGGCTTCTGACCAGGGAAGATATAGCCTTGTGGTGCGCCATCAGGGACTCGAACCCCGAACCCGCTGATTAAGAGTCAGCTGCTCTGCCAATTGAGCTAATGGCGCGTGTCGCCCCGGCCTGCTGGGCGACGAGGGAGAACGATACCAGCGCCCCGACGCCGGACGGCCGGCACCCAGCGTGATGCTCGACTCGGTCGTTCCGCCCTCCGGACGTGGACACTGGGAGGCTGGTCCACGGTCCGGGCGCCGCCGGGCCGGGGTTCCACGGGAGAGGACGGGCGAGGGTGCGCAGGACAGCAGCCATGATCACCGCAGGGGCGATGATCGTCCTGGCGGGGTGCAGCGGGGGCGACGTGGGCGGGTCGACGGCCGCCCCGGTCGCCGAGGCGCCCGAGGCGCAGGTGCAGCTGGCCCTGGCCGACGGTTCGGCCGGCGTCTCGCCCGTGGTCCCGCTCGAGATCTCGGTGACCGACGGGAAGCTGGGCGACGTCACGCTGGTCGACGGCGCCGGGACCGAGATCCCCGGTGCGGTCGGGCAGGAGGCCGGCCCGGACGGCGCCGTCTGGGCGCCGGAGACGCCACTGGCCTACGGAACCCAGTACACGCTGACCGCGTCCGCCGTGAACGAGGACGACGAGGCGACGACGGCGTCCTCCACCTTCACCACGGTCACCCCCGAGACGCTGTCCACGCCGTCCATCGGGCCCCTCGACGGGCAGACCGTCGGGGTGGGCATGCCGATCCGCGTCTACTTCGACGACCCGGTCGCCGACAAGGCCGCCGTCGAGAGGCACCTGAAGGTCACCAGCTCCACCCCGACCGACGGCGTCTGGAGCTGGCTGGGCGACGCCGAGGTGCACTTCCGGCCCTCGACCTACTGGCCGGCGAACACCGAGGTCACGCTCGACGCCAACCTCTACGGCGTCGACTTCGGCGAGGGGGTGTGGGGCGAGAAGAACCGCAGCATCAGCTTCTCGATCGGCGCCAAGCACGTCTCGATCGCCGATGCGGCGACGCACACCCTCGAGGTCTACGACGGTGACCAGCTGGTGCAGACCTTCCCCATGAGCGCCGGTGGCCCCGAGTTCCCGAGCCGGAACGGCCCGCACGTGGTCACCGAGCTCAACCGCGACCGGGTCATGGACTCCAGCACCTACGGCGTGCCGGTCGACAGCCCGAACGGCTACCGGACCCCCGTCGAGTACGCGGTCCGGCTCAACAACAACGGCGAGTTCGTGCACGCGGCACCGTGGTCGGTGGCCCAGCAGGGGAACACCAACGTGTCGCACGGCTGCATCAACCTCTCCACCGAGCGGGCGGCCTGGTTCTTCGACTTCTCCCAGCCCGGCGACATCGTGGAGATCAGGAACTCGATCGGGCCGACGCTCTCGGCCGCCGACGGAGACATCTACGACTGGGCGATCCCGTGGGACCAGTGGCAGGCCGGCAGCGCGCTGAAGTGATCGTCCGAGCCACCGAGGCGTTTCCGTTCCGCAGCGGTCGGGCACAAGATCCCTGGTTCTGAGGAGGGATCGCTGTGGACACCTGGCTCATCATCCTGATCGTCGCCGTCGTCATCGTCCTGCTGGTGCTGGCGGCGCTGGCCATCTCGAAGCGCGGGCAGGGAGCGAAGGCTCGCAAGCGGGAGCAAACGCGGGAGCAGGCGCGGGAGCATCTGCAGGAGGCCCACGTGCGGGGCGCCCAGGCGGAGAAGGAGCAGGCGCTCGCCGAGGAGCAGGCCGCCCGCGCCAGGCGTGAGCGCGCCGAGGTCGAAGAGCGCACCGCACTGGCCGAGCAGGAGGCGCGCGAACGCGCCGCTCGCGCCGGCGAGCACCGGTCGGAAGCCGACTCTCTCCGGGCCAAGGCCGAGAAGCTGGCTCCGGACGTGGTCGCCGACGGGCACGGTCGACACGGCACCGACCAGACCGCCCACCCCGGTCCGGCCGCGCACGACGACCGGGCCGCGCACCGCGACGTCTCCACCAGTCCGCAACGGACGGTGGACCCGGACGAGCCCGGAGGTAGCGGCGCGACCCGCCGCTGAGTTCTGGCGCCCCGGACGGTCACACCTCCTGTGAGGTCGCCGTCCGCGGGCACCAGGACCGCGCCGGGAGCCGTCGACCCGGTCGGCTCCCGCCCCTACGGTCGCCCTCACGTCGATCCGTCGACACCGGAGGGGCGCCATGACAGACCTGCTGGCCATCGGTACGCGAAAGGGACTGTGGCTCGCCCGCAGTGACGACGGCCGACGCACCTGGACGCTCGGGGAGCCGAACCTCCTCGCCCAGGAGGTCGCCGCCGTCTCGATCGACACCCGGCGACCGACACCACGGATCCTGGCCGGTATCCAGTACGGCCACTGGGGGCCCACCGTCATGTGGAGCGACGACGTCGGCGCGACCTGGAACGAGACCGACCACGGCGCCATCCGGTTCCCCGAGGGCGAGGACGCGGCGCTGGCCCGCGTCTGGCAGCTGCGGCCGGACAGCGCCGACCGCCCCGACGTGGTGTGGGCCGGCTGCGAGCCGCACTCGCTGTGGCGCAGCACCGACGGTGGCTGCTCGTTCGACCTGGTCCGCGGCCTGTGGGACCACCCGCACCGGAAGACGTGGGAGCCCGGCGGCGGGGGAGGCGCGGTGCACACGGTGCTGCCGGACGCGGCGTCGGACCGCGTCACGGTCGCGATGAGCACCGGCGGCGTCTACGTCAGCGAGGACGGCGGCGGTGACTGGGCACCCCGCAACCGCGGGATCACCGCGGTCTTCCTCCCCGACGAGCTGCCCGAGTACGGGCAGTGCGTGCACAAGGTCGCCGTCGACGCGAGCGGCCCCGACCGGCTCTACGCGCAGAACCACTTCGGCGTCTTCCGCAGCGACGACGCCGGCGGGTCCTGGACGTCGATCGCCGAGGGGCTGCCCGCCGACTTCGGCTTCCCGATCGTCTCCTCCCCGCACGCCCCGGGCACCGCGTGGGTGATCCCGCTCGTCGCGGACATGCAGCGGGTTCCCCCGGGGGGCCGGCTGCGCGTGCACCGGACGCGCGATGCGGGGGAGACGTGGACCGAGCTGGGGGCGGGCCTGCCCGACGGGAACTGGAGCGCCGTCATGCGGGACGCGTTCTGCGCTGACGCCCACGACCCGACCGGCCTCTACTTCGGCACCCGTGACGGCTGCGTCTACGCCAGCGCCGACGAGGGGGACGCGTTCACCCTGGTCGCCGACCACCTGCCCGACGTCCTGACCGTCCGCGCGGCCCGGTTGACGTGACCGAGCTTGCGAGGTCGCGCGGAGGTAGAGCACGGTCCGGCACGGGTCCGACGAGCGCCAGCGAGGAGGAGAAGTGACGGTGCAGGTGCTGCTGCCCGGCGTCCTCGCGTCCCTCGCCGGAGGCGCCAGGCATCTGGACGTCGACCCGGCGGGCGGCACCCTGGCCGATCTGCTGGACACCCTGGCCGTGGCCTACCCGATGCTCGGCCGGCGGATCAGGGACGAGACCGGTCACGTGCGGCGGTTCGTGAACATCTACGTCGACGGGGACGACGTCCGGTTCCAGGGCGGGCTCACCACGCCCGTGCGGGACGGCGCTGAAGTGCAGGTGCTGCCGTCAGTCGCCGGCGGCTGACCCAGGCATAGGAACCTATACCTGCGGTATCGCGCCGATTCCGCAGGTATAGGTTCCTTTACCCTCGGAGGGCTGCGCTGTCAGAGCGCGGCGAGGGTGGCGCAGTTCTCGCAGAGCTGCTGGTCCTCGTACCCCTCGGGCGGCCAGGGCTGCTGCTCGTCGATGGAGACGTACGCCCCGCAGAGCGCCTTGCGGCTCTGCCCGTTGACCCGGCCGATGGTGGCGTGCGCCGGGCCGATCTGCCGCGGCTTCAGGCCCTCCGCACCGAAGGAGCCGACCATCACGACCGCGTGGGCTGTTCCGTACGCGTAGACGCTGGTCATGTCCGACAGAGTCCGAGGCTTCCGGCCGTCACGCCAGCACCGCCGGTCACGTGTCGTCCGCAGCCGTCACACGGGTCCCACCCGTTGCGAGAAGCAGGAGAAATGCGCCGAAGCCCCCATTCGGCGGTACGGACGGGGGCTCTCGGGCGGAGCAGCAGGGGTCACCCGGCGTAGATCTTCTCCACCTCGCCGGCGAACTCCTTCATGACCACCGAGCGCTTCAGCTTCAGGGACGGCGTCAGCTGGCCGCCCTCCACCGTCCACTCGACGGGGAGGATCTCGAAGGAGCGGATCGACTCTGCCTTCGACACCTGCTTGTTGGCGCCGTCGACAGCGGCCTGGATCTCGGCGAGCACCTCGGGGTCGTCCACCAGGTCGGCCATCGGGGTGTCGCTCGGGCGGCCCTTGCTCTCCAGCCAGCCCGGCAGCGCCTCGACGTCGAGGGTGATCAGGCAGCCGATGAAGGGCCGGTTGTCGCCGACGACCATGCACTGGCTGATCAGGGGGTGGGCTCGGATCTTGTCCTCGAGGATCGCGGGGGAGACGTTCTTGCCGCCCGAGGTCACGATCAGCTCCTTGATCCGCCCGGTGATCGTCACGTAGCCCTCGGCGTCGATCTCGCCGATGTCCCCGGTGGCGAACCAGCCGTCGCGCATCGTCTCGGCCGTGGCCGACGGGTTGTTCCAGTAGCCGGTGAACACCTGTGGGCCACGCACCTGGATCTCACCGTACTCCGCTATGCGGACGGCCGACCCCGGTGCCGGCCGGCCCACCGTGCCCACCTTCAGGGCGTCCGGGCCGCTGACGGTCGCCGGGCCGGTGGTCTCGGTGAGCCCGTAGCCCTCCAGGATCGTGACGCCGATGCCCCGGAAGAAGTGGCCGAGCCGCTCGCCGAGCGGGGCGCCGCCGGACAGCGCGTACTCGACCTTGCCGCCCATCGCCGCCCGGAGCTTGCCGTAGACGAGGGTGTCGAACAGCTTGTGCTGCAGGTTGAGGCCGAGACCGGGGCCGCCGGTGTCCTGCGCCTTGGACCAGGCGACCGCCACGCGCTCGGCGCGGTCGAAGATCGCGCCCTTGCCGCCGGCGTGTGCCTTCTGCCGGGCGCCGTTGTAGACCTTCTCGAAGACCCGCGGAACCGCCACGAGGAACGTCGGCTGGAAGGTGCCGAGGTCGGCCAGCAGCTGGGTGAGGTCGCCGGTGTGGCCCAGGCGGGCGCCGTTCTGCACGCAGCTGACCTGGATGATCCGGGCGAAGACGTGCGCGAGGGGAAGGAACAGCAGGGAGCTGGCGTCGTCGGCCCGCATGGCCGGGATGACGGTGCCCGCCAGCTCGGCGACGTAGAGCAGGTTGCCGTGGGTGAGCTCGCAGCCCTTGGGTCGCCCGGTCGTGCCGGAGGTGTAGATGATCGTGGCGAGCGTGCCGGTGGACAGCGTCGTGCGCCGCTCGGTCAGCTGGTCGACCGGGACGTCGGCGCCGCGGACGGCCAGGCCGTCCAGGTCGCCGGCCTCGATCTGCCATACGTCGCGGAGCTCCGGCAGGCGGTCGCGGACGGAGTCGACCATCTCCTGGTGGGTCGCGGTCTCGACGACGACGGCCACGGCGCCGGAGTCCGACAGGATCCACTGGGCCTGCTCGGCCGACGAGGTCTCGTAGATGGGGACGGCGACACCGCCGGCGGTCCAGACGGCGTAGTCGGCGAGGCTCCACTCGTAGCGCGTCTTGCTGAGGATGCCGACCCGGTCACCGGCCTGGACGCCGGCGGCGATCATGCCGCGGGCCAGTGCCGACACCTGCTCGGCGAACTCCCTGCTCGTCACGGGAACCCACCGACCGTCGACGCTGCGGCTGAAGGCGACGTGCTCCGGGGTGGCCGTGGCGTGGTCGGTGACCGCGTCGGGCAGGGCCGCGGTGGCCGGGATCTCGAACGCGGTGGGGGTGGAGTACTCCTGCACGTGGGCTCCTGTGGGTGACACGGCGGTGTGACGTGGAACGCAAACATACAGAACGATTGGTCTGTATGTTGACCTGCGCGACATCGTCACCAGACCGAAATGATCACCCCCGGGGGGTCCCCTGTGCAGTCCGCGCTCTACGAGGCCGACCACGAAGCGTTCCGCGCGACGGTCCGCGAGTTCCTGGCCAAGGAGGTCGTGCCGCACCACGCGGCGTGGGAGGAGGCCGGCGTGGTCGACCGCTCGGTCTGGACGAAGGCCGGCGCGCAGGGGCTGCTCGGCATGGACGTGAGCGAGGAGTACGGCGGCGGCGGGGTGAAGGACTTCCGCTACAACGCCATCCTCTCCGCCGAGATCAGCCGGGTGGGGGCCAGCGGACTCGGCTTCGCGCTGCAGAACGACGTCGTCGCGCCGTACCTGATCGGGCTCACCACCGACGAGCAGAAGCGGCGCTGGCTGCCCGGGCTCGTCAGCGGCGAGAGCATCACGGCCATCGCCATGACCGAGCCGGGCGCCGGCTCGGACCTGCAGGGCCTGACGACGACGGCCCGCCGGGACGGCGACGAGTGGGTGCTCAACGGGTCCAAGACGTTCATCACCAACGGCATCAACGCCGATCTGGTCATCGTGGTCGCCCGAACCGATCCCGAAGCCGGCGCCCGCGGCTTCTCCCTGCTCGTCGTCGAGCGCGGCATGCCGGGCTTCGAGCGCGGGCGGAACCTCGACAAGGTCGGCCTCAAGGCGCAGGACACCGCCGAACTCTTCTTCTCCGACGTGCGCGTGCCGGCGGCCAACCTGCTCGGCACCGAGGGGCACGGCTTCTTCCACCTCATGGAGAACCTGCCGCAGGAGCGGCTCTCCATCGCCGCCGGCGCCGTCGCCTCCGCCAGGATCGTCCTCGACCTGACCGTCCAGTACTGCAAGGACCGCACCGCGTTCGGCAAGCCGATCGGGAGCTTCCAGAACACCCGCTTCGAGCTGGCCGAGATGCACACCGAGGTCTCGATCGCCGAGACCTACCTGGAGAAGGCGATCGGTGAGCACAACGCCGGCCGGTTCACCGTCGAGGACGCCGCCATGGCCAAGTGGTGGACGACGGAGCTGCAGAAGCGCGTCGTCGACCGGTGCCTGCAGCTGCACGGCGGCTACGGCTACATGCTCGAGTACCCGGTCGCGAAGGCCTACCTCGACTCGCGCATCCAGACGATCTACGGCGGGACGACCGAGATCATGAAGGAGATCGTCGGCCGCTCGCTCGGCGTCTGACCCAGGTGCAGTTATGGCCATTTCTGCACCATCACCCACGCACGAGAGGACCGGCATGACCGCCGAGGCGTTCATCTACGACGCCGTGCGCACCCCGCGCGGCAAGGGCAAGAACACCGGAGGGCTGCACTCGGTCAAGCCGATCAGCCTGACCACCGGGCTCATCGACGCGGTGAGGGACCGCAATCCGGGCCTGGACCCGGCGCTGGTCGACGACATCGTGCTCGGCGTCGTCTCTCCGGTGGGCGAGCAGGGCGCCGTCATCGCCCGGACGGCGGCGCTCGCCGCCGGCCTGCCCGACACCGTGGCCGGCGTCCAGATCAACCGGTTCTGCGCCAGCGGCCTGGAGGCGGTCAACCTGGCCGCGCAGAAGGTGCGCTCGGGCTTCGAGGACCTCGTCTTCGCCGGCGGCGTCGAGTCGATGTCGCGGGTGCCCATGGGTTCCGACGGCGGTGCGTGGCCGATGGACCCCGAGACCGCCGCGGCCACCGGATTCGTTCCCCAAGGCATCGGCGCTGACCTGATCGCCACCCTCGCCGGGTGGAGCCGTCAGGACGTCGACGCCTACGCCGCCGAGTCGCACGCCCGCGCCGCCAAGGCCTGGTCGAACGGCTACTTCGACCGCTCGGTCGTCCCGGTCGTCGACAAGAACGGCACCGTCGTCCTCGACACCGACGAGCTGGTGCGCCCCGGCACCACGGTCGAGTCCCTGTCCGGGCTGCCCTCGGCGTTCGCCGGCATCGGTGACATGGGCGGCTTCGACGCCGTCGCGCTGCAGAAGTACCACTGGGTCGAGCGGATCGACCACGTGCACACGGCCGGCAACTCCAGCGGCATCGTCGACGGCGCCGCGCTGGTCGTCGTCGGCACCGAGGAGGCCGGAACCCGCAACGGGCTCATCCCGCGCGCCCGCATCCTGAGCACCGCCGTGTCCGGGGCCGACCCGGTGATCATGCTGACCGGCCCCGCTCCGGCCACCCACAAGGCGCTGGCCAAGGCCGGGCTGACCGTCGGCGACATCGACCTCGTCGAGATGAACGAGGCGTTCGCCGCCGTCGTCCTGCGCTTCATGGCCGACACCGGCTTCGACCACGAGCAGGTCAACGTCAACGGCGGCGCCATCTCGATGGGGCACCCGCTGGGCGCCACCGGCGCGATGATCCTGGGCTCGCTCGTCGACGAGCTCGAGCGGCGCGACCTGCGCTACGGCCTGGCCACCCTGTGCGTCGGCGGCGGCATGGGCATCGCCACCGTCGTCGAGCGAGTCTGAGGAGTCTTCTGATGAGCGACAGCACCATCCGCTGGGAGCAGGACGCCGACGGCGTCGTCACGCTCACCCTCGACGACCCCTCGTCGTCGGCGAACACCATGAACGACGCGTACGTGACCTCGATGGGCGAGACCGTCGACCGGCTCGAGCGCGAGAAGGAGTCCGTCCGCGGCGTCGTCCTGACCAGCGCCAAGAAGACCTTTTTCGCCGGCGGCAACCTCGGCAGCCTGATCCAGGCGACGCCGGAGCGCAGTGACGAGGTGCTGGCGCAGGTCACGCTGGTGAAGCGCCAGCTGCGCCGGCTGGAGACCCTCGGCATCCCGGTCGCCGCGGCGATCAACGGCGCTGCCCTCGGCGGTGGCCTGGAGATCGCGCTGGCCTGCCACCACCGCATCGTCCTCGACGACCCGAAGGTCAGGCTCGGCTTTCCCGAGGTCACCCTCGGGCTCCTGCCCGGTGGCGGCGGGATCGTGCGCTCGGTGCGGCTGCTCGGCCTGACGACGGCGCTGCTCGAGCTGCTGCTCCAGGGCCAGCAGATCCGCCCTTCGAAGGCGATGGAGCTCGGGCTGGTGCACGACCTGGCCGCCGACCCCGACGAGCTGCTCGCCAAGGCGCGCACGTGGGTCCTGGACAACGAGACCGCGCAGCAGCCCTACGACGTCACGGGCTACAAGGTGCCCGGCGGCACGCCGTCGTCGCCGTCGCTGGCGTCGACCCTGCCGGCGTTCCCGGCCAACCTCACCAAGCAGCTCAAGGGCGCGCCCTACCCGGCGCCGTACGCGATCCTGTCGGCGGCGGTGGAAAGCCTGCAGGTCGACGTCGACACCGCGTTCACCGTCGAGGGCCGGTACTTCGTCGATCTCGTCGTCGGCCAGATCTCGACCAACATGATCCAGGCGCTGTGGTTCGACCTGAACCGCATCAACGGCGGGTCCTCCCGACCCGACGGCGTGGACCCGTACGCCGCGCGCAAGGTCGGCGTCCTGGGCGCCGGGATGATGGGTGCAGGCATCGCGCACGCCTTCGCCAAGGTCGGCGTCGACGTCGTCCTCAAGGACGTGAGCACCGAGGCCGCCGAGAAGGGCAGGGCGCACGTCGCCTCGTCGGTGGGCAAGCAGGTGTCCCGCGGTCGCATGTCGCAGGAGAAGGCGGACGCCGTCCTGGCCCGCATCACGCCGACCGGCGACGCCGCCGACCTGACCGGCTGCGACGTCATCGTCGAGGCGGTCTTCGAGGACCAGGCGCTCAAGCACCGGGTGCTGAGCGAGGCGGAGGCCAATGCCCTGCCGGACGCGCTGCTCGCCTCCAACACGAGCACGCTGCCGATCACCGGCCTCGCCGAGGGCGTGCAGCGGCCGGACGACGTCGTGGGCATGCACTTCTTCTCGCCGGTGGACAAGATGCCGCTGGTCGAGCTGATCGTGGGAGAGCGGACGTCGGACGCCGCACTCGCCCGCGCCTACGACGTCGTCCGGCAGATCGGCAAGACGCCGATCGTCGTCCAGGACAGCCGCGGCTTCTTCACCAGCCGCGTCTTCGGCACGATGGTGCTCGAGGGCGCGGCGCTGCTCGCCGAGGGCCTGGCGCCGATGAGCGTCGAGCGGGCCGCGCTGCAGGCCGGCTTCCCGGCCGGGCCGCTCACCCTGCTCGACGAGGTGACGCTCACCCTGCCGCTGAAGATCCGCGACGAGGCCGCCAAGGCAGGGGCGACCGACGACCACCCGGGGGTGGCCGTGTTGAGGGCGCTGGTCGAGCAAAGCCGCACCGGCAGGTCCGCCGGCGAGGGGTTCTTCGACTGGGAGCCGGAGAAGCGGGTGTGGCCGGGGCTGACCGAGCTGTTCCCGACGACCGACGCCGTGCCGTTCCGAGATGCGCAGGAGCGGCTGCTGTTCGCCATGGCCGTCGAGACGGCCCGCTGCGTCGAGGAGAAGGTGCTCAACTCCGTCGAGGACGCCAACATCGGCTCGATCATGGGCATCGGCTTCCCGCCGCTCTACGGGGGAGTGCTCCAGTACGTCGACCAGTACGCGGGCGGCGTCGCCGGGTTCGTGGCACGGGCCGACGAGCTGGCCGCCGCCTACGGCGAGCGGTTCCGCCCGCCGGCGATCCTGCTGGAGCGCGCGGTGCCGGCCGGCAGCCTCCGCGCAGCGGTGGCGAGCTGACCTCGTCCGCGACCCCGGAGACCCGCCCGCCGATCCGCCGCACGCAGGCGGAGCGGCGGGCGGCCACCCGGGCTGCCCTGGTCCGGGCCGCGGTGGAGTGCCTGGTCGAGCTCGGCCACGCCGGGACGACGACGCAGGAGGTGCAGCGCCGCGCCGGCGTCTCCCGCGGGGCGCTGACCCACCACTTCGCCACCAAGTCCGACCTGGTGCTCGCAGCCATGGACGAGCTCTACGAGGAGTTCAGCCGCAGCGTCCGGGAAGCCGCCGTCGACCTCCCCGAGGAGCCGGCCGCGCGGGTGCGCCAGGGCATCGAGCTGGTCTGGCAGCGCTTCCACGGGCCGCTGTTCGTCGCCGCCATGGAGCTGTGGACGGCGGCGCGCACCGACCCCGAGCTGCGGGCGGCGCTGCTGCCCCACGAGCGGCGGCTGGGCACGCAGCTGCGCCGCCTGGCCGTCGAGGTGTTCGGCGGGGAGGTGGCCGGGCACCCGTCGGCCGAGGCGCTCTACCAGGTGCTGCTCACCTCGATGCGCGGCCAGGCGATGACCTTTGCGCTGCAGCCCGACGCGCCTCGCACCGGCCCGTACCTGCAGCACTGGGGCACGATCGTCGAGGCCTTCACGCCGCCGTCCTCCTCCTGACCGCGGGGTCCGGCCCTTCTGGGAAGGTGACGTCCGCACATCGGCGTCAGAGGGGCGAGGAGCGGGTCGGGCCATGGCAACCACGGCGCTGCTCGTGCTCGACCTCGTCGGCACGTTCGCCTTCGCCCTCAACGGCGCCCTGACCGCGCTGCGCGCCACCCGGCTCGACATCGTCGGGGTGGTCACCCTGGGCATGATCACCGCCCTGGGGGGCGGCACCATCCGCGACGTCTTCCTGGACAGCTTGCCCCCGGCCACGTTCCTCGACTGGCGATACCTGGCCGTGGCCGCCGGCGGGGGGCTGATCGCGTTCTTCTCCGGTCGCCACCTGGAACGGCTCAACGGGCCGATCAACGTCCTGGACGCCGCCGGGCTGAGCCTGTTCGCCGTCACCGGCGCCCTCAAGGCGGTCGACCTCGGCTTCGGCCCCGCGCAGGCGGTCATCGTCGGCGTGCTCACCGGCGTCGGGGGCGGCACGATCCGCGATGTGCTCATCCGCCAGGTGCCGTCGGTGCTCAGCAGTGGGCTCTACGCCGTCCCGGCGCTCGTCGGGGCAACCGTGGTCGTCGTCGCCGACGTGCTCGGCGCCCGGGGGGCGGTCGCCGCCATCGGTGCCGCCGCCGTGTGCTTCGCCATCCGGATGGTCGGCGTCCACTTCGACGTGAACGCGCCGTTCCCGCCGGGCAGCCGGCCGCCCGAGGACCCCTGACCGCCGACGCGCTGATGCGCATGAACGCGGTTCTGCCGCACCGATAACCGCATTCATGCGCATATCGTCGAGAAGGGGAGCGACGCTCCGGATCAGGCGAGCAGCAGCTTGGCGACGATCTCGGTCATGATCTCGTTCGTCCCGCCGCCGATGCCGAGGATCCGGCTGTCGCGGTAGTGCCGCTCGACCTCCGACTCGCGCATGTAGCCCAGCCCGCCGTGCAACTGGACGGCCGCGTCGACGACGACGTCGCAGGCGGCGACGGCGGTGTTCTTCGCCATCGCCACCTGGCTGAACACGTTCTCGCCGGCCAGCCAGGAGTCGATCACCGCGCGGGTGTAGACGCGGGCCACGTCGGTCTGCCGCGCCATCTCCGCGACCTTGTGCTGGACCACCTGGCGGCTGGACAACGGGCGGCCGAAGGTCTTCCGCTCCTTGACCCACGAGAGCGTGAGGTCCAGGCAGCGCTGGGCGGTCGCGTAGGCCTGCACGGCCAGGCTCAGCCGCTCGGCGGCGAACTGGCCCATGATCGCGTAGAAGCCCTCGTTCTCCCTGCCGATCAGGTTGCCCACCGGCACCCGGACCTCGGAGAAGGCGATCTCAGCGGTGTCCGAGCACAGCCAGCCCATCTTCTCCAGCGGCGCCGACACGGTCAGGCCGGGCATGCCGCGTTCGAGCAGCAGCAGCGACACCCCGCCGGCGCCGTCGCCACCGGTGCGGACGGCGACGGTGAAGAAGTCGGCCCGGGTGGCCGAGGTGATGTAGAGCTTCGCGCCGTCGACGACGTACTCGTTCCCGTCGCGGACCGCGCGGGTGGTGATCCCGGCGACGTCGGAGCCGCCGTCGGGCTCGGTGATCGCCAGCGACACGATCTTCTCGCCGGCCAGGACCGGGCGGGCGACCCTGTCGATCAGCTCCGGGTTCCCGGTCTCGACGAGGTGGGGCAGGCCGATGCCGTGGGTGAACAGGCTCGCGACCACGCCGCTGGACCCGCCGTTGCCGATGATCTCCTCGGCGATCACCCACGTGTCGATCGGGCTGCCGCCCTGGCCGCCGACCTCCTCGGGGAACCCGACGCCGAGCAGCCCGGCGGCCGCTGCCTTTCCGTGCAGCTCGCGGGGGAGCGCGCCGGCCTCCTCCCACTCGGTCAGGTGCGGGGCGATCTCGGTCACGGTGAAGCGGCGGGCCGACGCCCGCAGAGCCCGGCGCTCGTCGGTGTCCCAGGCGGTCACGTCTCTCCCTCGCTGCCGGGTGTCGACACGTCGATGTGTCGACTCCACATCGTGATCGGTGCGTTTCATCTTGTACGGTATCGCTCAAGATTTCCGGCGACGGAAGGTGCGGCCATGAGCGTGCAGCGCGTGTACGCCGGGATGAGCGCGGAGGAACGCACCGCCCGTCGTCGCGAGCAGTTCCTCGCCGCCGGCCTCGAGGTCTTCGCCGACCGCGGCTGGGCGGCCAGCACCGTCTCCGACGTGTGCAGGGCCGCGACGCTCAGCCCGCGGTACTTCTACGAGCTCTTCGGCGGCCGCGAGGACCTCTTCCTGGCCGTCACCGGCCGGATCGCCGAGCAGGTAGAGGGCACCGTGCGCACCGCCGTCGCGGCACCCGCGCCCGACGCGCAGGCGCGGGCCCGCGCCGTGCTCGGCGCCCTCGCCGTCCACTTCACCGCCGATCCCCGGACCGTGCGCGTCGCGCTCATGGAGTCCCTCGCCACCGAGCAGTTCCGCGCGCACCGCCGACACCTGCTGGAGTCCTTCAGCAGTCTCGCCGCGCGCCTCATGCGCTCGCTCCGGGACGACGGGGGCACCGCGCCCGGCCTGGAGGTGCGTGCCGCCGTGCTGACCGGCGGACTGGTCGAGCTGATCATCGCCTACGCCTCGATGCCGGCCCGCGTGCCGATGGACGACCTGCTCGACCAGCTCACCGCCCTCTACGCCGCCGCCGCGCGGCTCTGACCCCCGTGCGCGGAGATCCGTTGCCCGACGAGTCGCGCATCCCTGTCCTGGCCGGGTCGGGGCAGCTGCGTGCCAACCGTGAACGCGCCGTCGCCGACGCGCGCGAGCCGCTGGCGCTGATGACCGAGGCGCTGGAGGCCGCCGAGCGCGACGCAGGCGTCCCCGGTCTGCTGCGCCGGGCGGATGCGGTCCTCGCCGTCCGGGTGGCCAGCTGGTCCTACGCCGACCTCGCCGCAGCTGTCGCGAGGCGGATCGGTGCACGGCCCCGCGTCTCGGAGAACACCGCCCTGGGCGGACACCCCCCCGCCCGGCTGCTCGAGCGGGCGGCCGCGGCGATCGCCGCCGGGGACAGCGAAGTGGCGGTGATCGTCGGCGGCGAGGCGCAGGCCTCGGTCGGTGTCCTCGGCAGGGCGGGGGTCGACCCGGTCGCGGAGCTGGGCTGGTCGGCGGAGCCGGGCGGCGCGCCGGAACTCAATCCCGGCGAGCTGGGCACCGCCGAGCAGCTCGCGGCCGGCTTGTTCCTGCCGACCCGGGTGTACCCGCTCTACGAGAACCGGCTGCAGGCCGATCTCGGGCTGACCCCGCAGGAGGGCGCGGCGTGGTCGGCGCGGCTCTACAGCGACTACAGCCGGGTCGCGGCGGCGCACCCGGTGGCCTGGAACCGCGAGGAGCTGGCGCCCGCACAGGTGGGTACTGCCGGCGTGGGGAACCGGATGATCTGCGAGCCCTATCCGCTGGCGATGAACGCCATGCCGCACGTCGACCAGCCCGTCGCCGTCGTCGTCACCTCGCTGGCAGTCGCGCGCGCGGCCGGTATCCCGGAGGAGCGGCTCACCTACGTGTGGGGCGGCGCCGGGGCCGACGACCTGCCCGACCCGCTGCGGCGCACCGGCTTCGGCCGGTCCGAGGCGCTCGGCGTGGCGCTGGACCGGGCGCTCGAGCGGACGGGGACGAAGGCATCGGACCTCGACGCGATCGACGTCTACAGCTGCTTCCCGGTGGTGCCCAAGCTGGCGGGCCTGCACCTGGGGCTCGACCGGCACGCCGTCCTCAGCGTCGCGGGCGGGCACTCGTCGTTCGGCGGTCCGCTGAACACCTACTCGCTGCACGCGATCGCCACGCTGGCCCAGCGGCTGCGCGGGACGGACGCGACCGGCCTGGTGCACGCCAACGGTGGCTACCTCAGCTACCAGCACGCCATCGTGCTGGCCGGCCGCCCTCATCCGGAGGGCTACGTCGGGGATCCGGAGCCGGAGCGGATCGCACACCCCGACGCGCCGGTCCTGGCCGACGCCGCCCCGCTCGCCGCCGACGGCACCGACCTCGTGGTCGAGACGCTGACGGTCGAGCACGGCCGGTCCGGCGGCCCCGAGCAGGCCTTCGTCGTCGGCCGGACGCCGGACGGCGCGCGCGTCGCCGTCCCGACCGCGCCGGGCGACACCGAGGCGGCCGCGGCGTTCTCCCTCGCCGCCCTGCCGGAGGGCACGACCACCCACGTGGGCCGCACCGTGCGGCTGTCCCTGCGCGACGGCCGGCCCGTCGTCACCGTCCCCGGAGATGTCGCATGACCGACCAGCCCGGTGCCCTGGTGTCCGCCGAGCAGCGCCGAGCCCTCGTGGACCGCGAGCTGGCAACCGCAGGGTGCGCGCGGTGACCAGGGTCGCGATCATCGGTTCCGGCTTCGGCGGGATCGCCGCCGCCGTACGCCTCGAGCAGGCCGGGGTCTCCGACGTCGTGCTGTTCGAGAAGAGCGACGACGTCGGCGGCGTCTGGCGCGAGAACACCTATCCCGGCGCCGCCTGCGACGTGCCGTCGCACCTCTACTCCCTGTCGTTCGCGCCGAAGGCGGACTGGTCGCGCCGGTTCGCGCCGCAGGCGGAGATACACCAGTACCTGCGCGACGTCGCCCGCGACTTCGACGTCCTCCGGCACATCCGATTCGGCACCGAGGTGCTGTCCGCCGCCTTCGACGAGACCACCGGCACCTGGCGGCTGTCCCTTGCCGGCGGAGCCGAGCACGAAGCCGACGTCCTCATCACGGCGACCGGGCAGCTGAGCCGCCCGAGCACGCCGGCGATCGTCGGGCGAGACCGGTTCGAGGGGACCATGTTCCACTCGGCGCAGTGGGACCACGACCACGACCTCACCGACGAGCGGGTCGCCGTCCTCGGGACCGGGGCCAGCGCCGTCCAGTTCGTGCCCGCCATCGCGCCCCGGACGGCGAGCCTGACGGTCTACCAGCGCTCCGCGCCGTACGTGCTGGCCAAGCCCGACCGGGCCTACCGCGGGCGGGCGAAGCAGGCCTACGCACGCGTGCCCGGGCTGCTGCGGCTGTCCCGCGAGGGCAACTACCTCTCCAACGAGCTGCGCTCCCTGGGCTTCAACACCGAGCCGCGGCTGCTGTCGGCGCACAAGGCCCGGTACCGCAGGCACCTGCACGCGTCGGTGCCCGATCCGGTGCTGCGGGAGAAGCTAACGCCCACCGACCCGATGGGCTGCAAGCGCATCCTCCTGTCCAACGACTGGTACGACGCCCTGCAGTTGCCGCACGTCGACGTCGTCACCGACCGGATCGCCGAGGTGCGGCCGCACTCGATCGTCACCGCCGACGGCACCGAGCGGGAGGTCGACACGATCGTGCTCGGCACCGGTTTCGCCGCGACCGAGTTCCTCGCGCCGATGCAGATCACCGGCCGCGACGGCCGCGACCTGCACGAGCAGTGGAAGGACGGCGCCAGCGCCTACCTCGGCACCGTCGTCCCCGGGTTCCCCAACCTCTTCGTCCTCTACGGCCCGAACACGAACCTCGGGCACAACTCGATCCTCGTGATGCTCGAGGCGCAGATCGGCTGGGTCGTGCAGGGCGTCCGCGCGCTGGCCGACGGCCGGGCCCGGTGGCTGGAGATCCGGCGCGACGTCGCCGAGACGTTCGACTCCTGGGTGCAGGAGCGGGCGGGGCACACAGTCTTCGCCGGCGGCTGCCGCAGCTGGTACCTGACCGAGAGCGGCCGCAACACGCAGAACTGGCCGGCCTCCACGCTCACCTTCCGTCGCCGGCTGCGGCGGCTCCGGCTCGAGCAGTTCGAGCCGGCACCCCCGGCGATGACCGGAGGGGCCCGTGCCTGAGGCCGAGCACACCGTTGTCGTGGTCGTCGGCAGCGGCTTCGGTGGCAGCACCGCCGCCCTGCGGCTGACCGAGAAGGGCTACCAGGTCACGGTGCTGGAGGCCGGACGGCGGTTCGCCGACGATGACCTGCCGAGGACCTCCTGGGACCTGCGCCGCTCGCCGTGGAGGAGCAGAGTGCGTCCACGGCCCAGGCGCAGGACGCGATCGTCGGGGCCTCGCGCGAGGCGACCCGGATGGCCGCCGACCTGCAGAGCATCGTCCACGGGGTCTGACCCGCGAGATCTGCACGCCCGTCCACTTCGGGTCCTGACGGGGGATGGCTGCTGTGCGGGCGGAGGCGCGGGATACCCGCGGTGGCCCCGCCGGTCAACCGCGCGGTCTCCGGGGGCGGGGCAGCGTCGAGGGTGGCGGAGAGGCGTCGTCCTCGCCCGTGGCGGTGTAGTCGATGCGCGCCCACACATGCTTGCGGTCGTTCTCGGCCGTCCAGCCGTGGGCCGCGCACAACCGGGCGACCAGGTAGAGGCCGAGCCCTCCCTCGGCAGCATCCCGGCCGACGGCCGGGACGGGCGGCCGGTCGACGGCGGCGTCGGTGACGTCGATCAGCCAGCCGGTGCCGGTGTCCACGACGGTGACCCGCACCGGCGCCTGCCCGTGCCGCAGCCCGTTGGACGTCAGCTCCTCGAAGGCCAGCAGCAGCCGCTCGACGTCGTCGTCCGTGGCGCCGGGCGGACGCGCACCGTCGAGCAGCGCGGCGTGCAAGCGCACGCGCAGGGCGGTCAGGTCCGCCGCGGTGGCCGGCGCGCCTTCCCAGCGATCCGCGGCCGAGGTGGTGGCCCGCTGCGGTGGTGGCCGGCGCGCCCACAACGTCTGGCTCATGCCCTCCGCTCCGGACTCGGGGCGTCCGACGAGCGGACGCTCCGACACTCTAGGTGATCGCCTCCGGCATCGCCTGCTGCGGCGGTCGAGGCCAGTGCGGGGTGGGTTCGCTGCGCGAGGAACAGCCTCGGTGAGCGAGGTCGCCGAGTCACCGGCCGAGGGCGGCTGCCTCACCTACACCTGCGGCACGATCACGGTCACCGACCGTCCCTCGACGTCACGATCGCCCCCCGCACCGCGTCTGGTGGACGCACCAGACCGCCCTTCATCGGCTCGAGGCGCACCGGCCGACGTCCGCGCGACGGTCTCGGCGGCCAGCTGGACGACCTCGCCGACCACCCAGACGGCAGGTGGGCGGATGTGCTCGTCGCGGATCGTCGTCCCGAGGTGCTCGAGGGTCGTCCGCACCGTGCGCTGGCTCGCCGTCGTCCCGTCGGTCACGACCGCGACGGGCGTCGCGGTCGGCCGGCCGTGGTCGATCAGCGTGGCCGCGATGGCGGCGGCGTTCTCGACCCCCATGAGGACGACGACGGTGCCCCGCAGGCGGCCGATCGAGGACCAGTCGACCAGGGACTGCGGATGCCCCGGCGGAAGGTGCCCGGAGATGACGACGAATTCGTGCGTCAGCCCGCGGTGGGTCACGGGTATCCCGGCGACCGCCGGTACCCCTACCGCGCTGGTGACACCGGGGACCACCTCGACCGGGATTTCCGCGGCGGCGCACGCGAGGAGCTCTTCCATCCCGCGGCCGAACACGAACGGGTCGCCGCCCTTGAGCCGGACAACGTACTTGCCGGCACGCGCGCGGGAGACCAGCAGAGCGTTGATCTCCTCCTGGGCCATCGAGCGCCCGCGTGGCAGCTTGGAGGCGTCCACGACCTCGGCTCCCGGCCGCAGAACGCCCAGCAGTGGCCACGGGGCCAGGTGGTCGACGACGACCACGTCGGCCTGCGACAGAGCCTGCTGTCCGCGCACGGTGATCAATCCGGGGTCGCCCGGACCACCACCGACGAGCACGACGCAGCCGGTGAGGCCCTCTGCGGCACCCTGCTCCTCGCAGTGCCGGTCGCGTCCGGCGGTGGCCTGGACGACGGCGCTGGACAGTTCGTGGGATTCGGTGCGCGTGCAGAAGATGTGCCTGGAGTCGGCCTCCGCTGCGACCTTCGCGTCGACGCCTGCGTCGCCGGTGGCCGCTACGGCGTACCAGGCGCCGTCGAGATCTCCCTCGGTGAAGGTCCGGCGGATCCACGACACGCCCCCGGAGATCGCCAG
Source organism: Blastococcus colisei (assembly GCF_006717095.1). Classification (NCBI taxonomy): domain Bacteria; kingdom Bacillati; phylum Actinomycetota; class Actinomycetes; order Geodermatophilales; family Geodermatophilaceae; genus Blastococcus; species Blastococcus colisei. The sequence goes on along the minus strand of NZ_VFQE01000001.1, from coordinate 3,648,173 downwards.
CGCGTCCAGCGCAGGGGTGAGTGCGGGACTCACGACGGCCACGTCGGCACCCACTGCCAGGAGCCCGGCTGTCTCCCGGTGCGCGGTCGGTCCGCCGCCGACGACGACCACGCGCCTCCCGAGCAGCCGGAGCCCCACCGGGAGGACGGCCGTGGAGCTCCGTGCCTGAGGAGCGGTTGTCACATGGTCTCCTCGCATGTCGGGACGGGATGCAGGATCTCGGTGAGGGCGGCGGCGAAGGCTCGCGAGACGGCGGGCTCACGGACGGCCACGCGCAGGTGGTCACTCGTCAGGCCGGGGAAGGTGTCCCCGCGGCGCACCGCCCAGCCCCGTCGCCGGAGCTCCTCCCGCACCCGCAGCCCATCGGGGGCGCGGAGAAGGACGAACGACGACCGCGGGTGTCCCTCCACCATCACGGAGGAGGGCAGGGTCTCCAGCAGGACCTTCCGCCAGCGGTCGAGCTGCCGGGCAGCGTCGTGGGCCTCGGCGCGAGCGGTCGGCGTCGTGCACGCGACGAGCGCCGCGAGGGCGGGTGTCGAGACCGGCCAGTGCGGTTGCTGCGCCGCGAACAGCGCCATCAGATGTGCCGGGCCGAGCGCGTAGCCGACCCGCAGGCCGGCCAGTCCCCAGGTCTTGGTCAGGCTGCGGACGACCACCAGCCCGGGGAGGTCCCGCCGGGTCGCGAGGGACTCCGGTTCGCCGGGAACCGTGTCGGCGAAGGCCTCGTCCACCACGAGCACCCGACCAGGCCGGGCCAGGGCGGCGACGTCGGCCGCCCGGTGGAGCACGGACGTGGGGTTCGTCGGGTTGCCGAGAACGACGAGGTCGGCGTCCTCGGGCACAGCGGACGGATCGAGCCGCCAGCCATCCCTGGACCCGAGGACGACGCGGGTGACCGGGTGCCCGGCGGCCCGCAGTGCGGCCTCCGGCTCGGTGAACGAGGGATGGACGACGGCGGCGAGGCGCGGCTGCACGGCCCGGGCGACGAGGACGAACGTCTCGGCGGCGCCGGCGGTGAGCAGCACCTCGTCAGGGGGGCGACCGTGGGCGGCGGCGACCGCGACGCGTGCCGGCGCTGGATCGGGATAGGCCGCCGAGGCGTCGATGGCCGCATGCAGGACGGTGCGCAGCCAGTCCGGAGGGGCATCGGCCCGCACGTTGACGGCGAGATCGATGAGGCCAGGAGCCAGTTCGGCATCGCCGTGGTGGCGCAGGTCCGTCACGGCGTCCACGGATCGCTCCTGCGGTGCGCTCCGCTCCTCGCTCGATCCTCGCTGCGATGCTCCCTCCCTGTCGGCGACCGCCTCCCTGCGACGCTCACGCAGCTGTCCGCTCACGGCCACCGCGACAGTCACCCGGCCGTGCACCGTTTTTCGCACGGCGAGCGTGTCGCCGTGCAGAAGAGCCGCGGCCTCCGCCACGGACGGACTACCCACGGCTGTGGCCACCCGGTCGGACGGCGTGGGCACCCGGACGTCGGCCAGGGCGGTGGCCGGATGGCCGACCAGCTCCCATCCCCGCCGGGCTGCCGCGTCCTGCAGTCCCGGTTCACCTGCCCGCACGTCGAGGGTCGCCAGCCGGACCCGGGTCACTCCGTCGGGCAGCACCGCGTCCACGGCGGCGAGCACCTCATCCGCGCTCACCCCGGTCGACGTGCCCACCCCGACGGTGATCACCTGCGCACGGCCGGGGACTCCGGGAGGGCGGCCAGCAGGCCGGCGGCGTCCCGGGGTATCGCGTCGACGGGCAGCAGCCCGAGCGCACGAAGCCGGGCACCGACGGCCAGCGCCCACGGCCGGTCGAGCCGGGCGCGCCCCAACAGCGGACGGTCGTCCAGCACGTCGTCCGGTCGTCCTTGCACGACGGTCCGGTCCACCACTACGGCGACCTCGTCGGCCCACCGCAGCGCGAGGTCGACGTCGTGGGTGCTCATGACCACGGTGGAGTCGTGATCCTGCAGCCGCGCCAACGCCGCGAGCGTCTCCGTGACAGCGGACGGGTCGAGGCCGGCGGTCGGCTCGTCCAGGAGGAGCACGCAGGGGCGCATCGCCACGGCGCCTGCGATCGCCACCCGTTTGCGCTCCCCGTAGGACAGCTGGTGGGTGGGCCGGTCGCCCAGGTGATCGACGGCAAGCAGGTCCAGGGCTTCGGCCACGCGGGCGCGGACCTCCGCCTCGTCGAGCCCCAGGTTCAGGGGGCCGAACGAGACGTCCTGTGCGACCGAGGCGCTGAACAGCTGATCGTCCGGGTCCTGCAGCACGAGCTGCACGGTCTGGCGGTGCGCGCGCAGCCCTCGGCGGGAGTGCTCCAACTGTGTGCCGTCCACGGTGACGGCGCCGGCTGTGGGGCGCAGCGCGCCGGAGAGACAACGCAGGAGCGTGGTCTTGCCGGAACCATTGGCGCCGAGCACGGCCAACCTGCGCCCGGCAGGCACCGTGAGCGACGCACCGTCGAGGACCCGCGCGCCGCGCTCGTAGCCGACAACCAGCCCCTGGGCGGCCAGCGACCGGTGACTCATGCGATCGCCAGCGAGGCCGCGACAATACCGGCCAGGCCGGCGCCGGTGGTGACGAGGAAGGCGCGCGAGGAGGGCAGCGCCTCGGGCAGCACCCGCAGGCCGGTCTCGAGACCCCGGCCGGCCAGCCCCGCCTGCATGCGGCGGGCGCGGTCCCAGGAGCGGGTGAGCACCGCGGCGGCGAGCACGCCGGAGGAGCGGTACGAGCGGCGCAGCGACGAATAACCCATGCGCGCGGTCTGCGCCTCGCGGATCGTGCGAAGGCTGTCCAGCAGCACGAACAGCAGCCGGTAGACGACCGACGCCACCTCGACGACCGCCTCGGGCACCCGCATCCGGCGCAGCGCGGGCAGCAGGTCCGACATCGGCGTGGTCGTCGCGAGCAGGAGCACGGCGGCGCTGCCGGCGAGCGCGTGCCCGGCCAGCGATCCGGCCCGGGCCGCGGCGTCGGGCGCCCAGCCGATCCCGTCGCCGTCCACCGCCACGACCGCGGTCAGCGCGCCGACGGTGACGAAGGCCAGCGGCAGGCGGACCGCCCGGCCGAAGGTGCGGGCCGGGACCCGGGCCGGGCCGAGCGCCAGCCCGACCGCGACGAGTCCGACGAGCACGCTGCCGGGCCAGGCCGGCAGGAGGAGGGCACATACGACCAGACCGCCGCAGAGCAGCAGCTTGTCGCCAGGGGAGCGGTGTCGCCAGGCGCTGGTCCAGGCGGCGTCGTCGACCGCCAGTCCCGTCACGGCGCCGGGCTCCCCGGCCCTGGCTTCTCCTGCGCGAGCCGCCGGCCGCGCAACCGGCCGAGGACGTAGCCGAGCACGCCGCCGCCGATCGCCGCCTGGAGGGCGAACAGCCCCGACTCCACCTCGCCGGCGGGGCTGAAGACGGACTCGAACCAGGGCGTGTGGCCGTCGGCCTCGAGGTCCGCGGTGACGGCGGCGTCGGTGCCTCCGTACTCGGACGTGCCACCGTCGAGGAGCAGCGGGACCGCGAACAGCGCCACGACCGCGACGACGAGAAGGGCGTTGACGAGGGGGCGGCGGCTCATGCGGCATCACCGGCGGTCGTCGTCGGCGCGGGCTGCAGCAGGCCGAGCCTTTCCAGCTCCGGCCGGGCGTTGACCGTCAGGACCCGGAACAGCAGGACGCCGAGCAGCCCCTCGCCGATGGCGAGCGGGATCTGGGTGACGGCGAAGATGCCCAGGAACTTCGCCGCGGCACCCGCCAGGCCGCTGCTCGCGTCGGGGAAGGCCAGCGCCAGCTGCAGCGACGTGGTGACGTAGGTGGTCAGGTCGGCCAGCACCATGCCGGCGAACACGCCCGGCAGGAGCCCGCCGCCGAATGCCCGGATGAGCCGGTAGGCGCCGTACCCGGCCCAGGGCCCGACGACGGCGAAGGCGAACGCGTTCGCCCCCAGCGTGGTGAGCCCGCCGTGCGCCAGCAGCAGCGCCTGGAAGAGCAGGACGACGGTGCCGAGCAACGCCATCACCGGCGGCCGGAACAGGATCGCGCCCACCCCGGTGCCGGTCGGGTGGCTGGAGCTGCCGGTGACGGACGGGAGCTTGATGGCGCTGAGCACGAAGACGAACGCACCGGCCGCGCCCAGCAGCAGTGTGGACTCCGGGTTCTCACGCACCTCCTTGACCACAGCCCGGGCGCCGTGGACCACGAACGGCGCGGCGGCCACGGTCCAGCCGACGGCGTGGGACGCAGGCAGGAATCCCTCAGCGATGTGCATGCTGCAGCCCCTCCGTGAGCCGCACGGCCGCGGCGACGAACCGGGAGGCCATCCTCGGGGAGCCGGCCCAGTGCAGGTGCAGGTAAGAGGCGTGCACCCCACCGGCCACGAAACCCTCGGGCCGGGCGGGGCCCTGGCCACCTTCCGGCCACTGCCAGGCGGGCGTCGCGCTCGCGGCCGGCTGAGCGTGGGTGCGATGGAATTCGTGGCCGCGCACCCGCGTGCCCGCCGGGGCGAGCACCGAGTCGGCCGGCGCCACGGCCGCGCGGTAGCCAAGGGTGAGCCGCGGGGACATCGCCGTCCGGACGTCCAGGACCCCGCACATCGGGACGCCGTCGAGCTCGCGGGCCAGGTACAGCAGCCCCGCGCACTCCGCGGCGATCGGCGCCCCGCGGGCGGCGAGCGCGGCGACGTCGGCGCGCAGGGTCTCGTTGGCCGACAGCTCGGCGGCGTGGACCTCGGGAAAACCGCCGCCGACGACCAGGCCCGCCGTCCCGGCGGGAAGGGCTTCGTCGCGCAGCGGGTCGACGGTCACCACGTCAGCACCTGCGGCGGCCAAGAGCTCGGCGTTCTCGGCGTAGCTGAAGGTGAAGGCCGGCCCGCCGGCGACGGCGATCCGTGGCCGGCCCGGGACGGTGCGCACCTCCGCGGCCGGGTCCCACGGCGTGGCGTCGAGCGGAGGAGCGGTGCGTGCCAGGGCCAGGACGGCCTCCAGGTCGACCCCGTCTGCGACGACGTGCCGGAGCCGGTCGACGGTCGCGAGCGCCTCTGTCGAGCGCTCCGCGGCCGGGACCAGGCCCAGGTGCCGGGACGGGGTGCGCAGCTGGTCGAGCCGGTGGATCGCGCCCAGGACGGGCACTCCCGAGGCGCCGAGCGCCTCCCGGAGGATCTCCTCGTGCCGGTCGCTGCCGACCCGGTTGAGAACCACCCCGCCGAGGCGCACCGCCGGGTCGAAAGTGGCGAAACCGTGCACCAGGGCGGCAACCGAGCGAGCCTGGGAGGCGGCGTCGACGACGAGGACGACGGGGGCCTGGAGCAGCGCCGCGACGTGCGCGGTGGAGGCGAAGCCGGGCTTGACCGAGGGGTGCGCTGCCCCGTCGAACAGGCCCATGACGCCCTCGATCACGGCCACGTCGGCCGGGCGGGGATGCAGCGCGCCTCGGAGGAACAGCGGGACGATCCGCTCCTCCCCGACGAGCCACGGATCGAGGTTGCGGCCCGGTCGCCCGGCGGCCAGGCCCGCGTAGCCGGGGTCGATGTAGTCCGGACCGACCTTGTGGGGGGAGACGGCGAGCCCACGTGCCGTGAGCGCCGCGACCAGTCCGGTGGCGATCGATGTCTTCCCCGCGTTGCTGGACGGTGCGGCGAGCACGATCCGTGGAACCCGCCTGACCCCGGTCACCACTCGATCCCCCGCTGGCCCTTCTGACCGGCGTCCATCGGGTGCTTGACCTTGGTCATCTCGACCACCAGGTCTGCGGCCTCGACCAATGCGGGATCCGCGCTCCGGCCGGTGATCACCACGTGCTGGGTGCCGGGACGGTCGCGCAGCGTCGCCACCACGTCGTCCACGTCCACCCAGCCCCACGTCATGGGGTAGGTGAACTCGTCGAGGACGTAGAAGCGGTGCGCCTCCGCAGCCAGGTCGCGCTTGATCTGCGCCCAGCCCTCGGCGGCGTCGGCGGCGTGGTCGGTTTCGGTGCCCTGGCGGCGCGACCAGCTCCAGCCGCTGCCCATCTTGTGCCAGACGACCGGTCCCCCCTCGCCGGTCTGCTCGTGCACCCGGCCCAGTGCGGTCAGCGCGCTCTCCTCGCCGACCTTCCACTTGGCGCTCTTGACGAACTGGTAGACCGCGACCGGCCAGCCCTGGTTCCAGGCGCGCATCGCCATGCCGAACGCGGCGGTGGATTTTCCCTTCATCTCACCGGTGTGGACGACCAGCAGGGGACGGTTCCGTCGCTGTCGCGTGGTCAGTCCGTCGGCGGGAACGGACTCGACCTGTCCCTTCGGCACGTCAGGCCGCCTTTCGTGTGCTGCGGACCGTCGCTGCGAGGGTCTCGGCGGCCAGCTCCGCCATGGAGAGCGTCGGGCCACCGAGGACGGCGCCCAGCGTGGCGGCGAGGCCGAGCCGGACGGGGCCGGTCTCGCAGTCGACCACGACACTCGCGACCCCGGCCGCGGCCAGCAGTCCCGCGGCGGCGTGGGCGTCGGCCAGTGAGGCGCCGCCCCGAGGGCCGGTGGCGCGGCCGTCGGTGACGACGACGAGCAGCGGCCGGCGCTGCGGGTCCCGGACGCGCTCCACCCGCAGCACCTCATGGGCTCGCAGGAGTCCGGCCGCCAGCGGGGTACGGCCACCGGTGGTCAGGCCGGTGAGCCGGGCGGCAGCGGCGTCCACGGACCAGGTGGGTGGCAGCGCCAGGTCGGCGCCCGCTCCCCGGAAGGTGACCAGTCCGACCTTGTCCCGCCGCTGGTAGGCGTCGAGCAGCAGGGAGAGGACGGCGCCCTTCACCGCGCCCATCCGCGCCCGGGCGCCCATCGAGCCGCTGGCGTCGACGACGAAGAGGACGAGGTTGCCTTCCCGTCCCTCGAGCGTGGCCTGGCGGAGGTCCTCCCGGCGAACCTGCAGCCCCGGGCCGGTGCGACCGCGGGCCCGCTGGTGCGGGGCGGCGGCGAGCACGGTGTCGGTCAGGTGCAGCTTCGTGACCGTGCCAGAGGGGTGGGTCGAGCCCACGACCCGGCCACGCTCGGAACGGGCGCGCGAGCGGCGGCCGGCCGCGCCGGAACCGATGCCCGGGACCTCCAGCCGCCGGGCGCGGAACGGGTCGGACGGCGTGACCGCGGCGCGCTCGGGCGCGGCGCCGGCCTCCGTGGAGCCGGCTCCCTCACCGCGGGGTGCGGACGAGGGAGGGTGCGCCTCGGTACCGCTGTCGGCGCCCGGAGGCTCCGTCGTCCCGGTGTCCCCGGACGGACCGGAGGGCGAGCGCGGGGCACCGCCGTCGGCACCACCGTCGGGACCGTCGCCATCCGGGCCGCTGTCGTCGGGGCCACTGTCGTCGGGATCGTCGCCGTCCGGGCGGGCATCGGACAGGGCCTGCTCCAGCGTGTCGTCGTCCAGACCCGGCGCGTCGAACGGGTTCCTGCGTCGACGGTGGGGCAGTGCCAGCCGAGCGGCGACCCGGACGTCCTCCTCGGTGACCGCATCCCGACCGCTCCAGGCGGCGTGCGCGATGGCCGCGCGGGCGGTGACGATGTCGGCGCGCAGGCCGTCCACGTCGAATGCGGCGCAGACCGCCGTCACCTGGCGCAGCGCGTCGTCGGAGAGGGCGACGTGCGGGAGGCGGTCGCGGGCGTCGGCGATGCGTGCGGCCAACTCCGCCTCCTGCGTCGCCCACGTGTCCGCGAAGCCGGAGGGGTCGGCGTCGTAGGCGAACCGCCGACGCACGACCTCGGCTCGCTGCGCCGGGTCCCGCGGTGCGATCACCTCGACGGTGAGCCCGAACCGGTCCAGCAGCTGGGGGCGGAGCTCGCCCTCCTCGGGGTTCATCGTCCCGACGAGCAGGAAGCGGGCCGCGTGCCGCACCGAGACGCCCTCGCGCTCGACGTAGGCCCGGCCCAGCGCGGCCGCGTCCAGGAGCAGGTCGACCAGGTGGTCGTGGAGGAGGTTGACCTCGTCCACGTAGAGGACGCCGCGGTGGGCGGCGGCGAGCAGGCCGGGCTCGAAGGCCTTGACGCCCTCTGTGAGCGCCCGCTCGAGGTCGAGGGCCCCGACGACCCGGTCCTCGGAGGCGCCGACCGGAAGCTCCACCAGCCGGGCCGGGCGCGTCCGTCCCGCCGCGTCGGCATCGTGCGGTCCGTCCGGGCAGTCCAGGTCCGGCGCAGCCGGGTCGCAGGCGAACCGGCAACCGGGGACGACCGCAACCGCCGGCAGGACCGCGGCCAGAGCGCGCACCGTGGTCGACTTCGCCGTGCCCTTCTCGCCGCGCACCAGCACGCCGCCGACGGCGGGGGAGACCGCGTTGAGCAAGAGGGCCAGCCGCATGTCGTCCATGCCGACGACGGCGCCGAAGGGGTAGGTCACGCGGGGTATCCGCGCATGGCACGCGTCCTCTCCCCGGGTGTCCACGCCCGGAGGTGGCAGGGACGACGGCTGGAGTTTCCTGGCTCCCGGATCTACGCCCGTCCCCGACCTTCCCGCTCCGCACCGGGCAGGACCCGTGCCGAGCAGTGGCCGAACATGGGGACGGACTCCCCGGTCACAGTGGCGGGACCGCGCCGGAATCTCACCGGGCTTCCTCCACTGCCGTCGCGTGTGGCCCGGCTATGACACCACGCCGGCCCGGCCGTCGTCACCCCGGCCCCGGTGGCAGCAGTGCAGGCAGCGGCAAGGGTGCCGAACCGGCCACGGGGTGGCCGCGTCGCCGATCGGCCAGCAGCATGGCGGCGGCGCCGAGGAGAAGGCCGGCCCCGATCGGGGCGTCCATCGCCGGTCATCGTGTCAACCGGTCTGCCAGGCCGGGTGCCTAGGATCGCCCGACGTGCGTGCAGACGAGCGGGACGAGCGGGCGCCCGTAACCGTCGTGGGCGTCGGCGCCGACGGCTGGGACGGCCTGTCCCCCGCCGCGCGGCGCGTGATCGCGCGGTCCGACGTGCTGCGCGGCAGTGCCCGCCAACTGGGCCTGATTCCCGACGACGTCGGCGCCGAGCGGGTTCCCTGGCCATCGCCGATGGGTCACGCGCTGGCGACGTTGACCGACGCGCATCCCGGTCGCCGGGTCGTGGTGCTGGCCAGCGGTGACCCGATGCTGTCCGGGGTCGGTGCCTCTCTCGTGCGGCTCCACGGACCGGGCTCGGTCGACGTCCTCCCGCATCCCTCATCCGTCTCGCTGGCCTGCGCGCGGCTGGGCTGGGCGGTCGAGGAGACCACCGTCGTCTCCGTCGTCGGACGGTCGCTGGACCTGCTCACGCCGCACGTGACTCCCGGGAGGCGGCTGCTCGTGCTGGGCTCCGACGGCGCCACCCCGGCCGAGGTCGCCGGGTTCCTGACCCGCCACGGCTACGGCTCCAGCCGCGTCATCGCACTCGCCCAACTGGGAGGGCCGGCGGAGCGTGCGGTCATCGGATCGGCCGCGGACTGGCCGCACGGAGTGATCGATCCGCTGGTGGTGACCGCCGTGGAGGCCGTGGCGGATCCGGGCACCGTGCCGCTCCCGACCGTGCCCGGGCTGCCCGACGCCACGTTCGAGGACGACGGCCAGCTGACCAAGCGCGAGGTCCGTGCCGTCACCCTGGCCCAGCTCGTGCCCCTGCCTGGACAGCTGCTGTGGGACGTCGGCGCGGGCGCCGGCTCGATCGGCATCGAGTGGATGCGGATCCATCCGTCGTGCCGGGCGATCGCGGTCGAGTCGCAGTCTGATCGCGTGCGTCGCATCGGGCAGAACGCCACCCGTCTCGGAGTGCCGGGCCTGCAGGTCGTCGAGGGGCGGGCCCCCGGTGCGCTGAGGGGCCTGCCCGCGCCGGATGCGGTCTTCGTGGGAGGTGGGGCCACGACGCCGTCGCTGCTCGAGACCTGCTGGGCGGCGCTGCCGGCAGGTGGCCGCCTCGTGGTCAACGCCGTCACCGTCGAGAGCGAGGCGGTCCTCGCCGGCTGGTACTCCCGGATCGGTGGCGATCTGGTGCGTCTCGGTGTCCAGCGGGCGGGACCCGTGGGGAGCTTCACCGGCTGGAAGCCGTCGATGCCTGTCACGATCTGGTCCGTGGTTCGGTGAGGCCATGACCGTGCACTTCATCGGAGCAGGCCCGGGAGCCCCCGATCTCGTCACCGTCCGGGCTGCCCGCATCATCGCCGGCGCGCCGGTCTGCCTCTACGCCGGCGCCCTGGTGCCCCGCGAGCTGCTGGAGACGGCGCCGGAGGGTGCGAGGCTGGTCGACACCGCCGACCTCGACCTCGACCAGATCACCGCGGAACTCGTGGCGGCCCACCAGGCGGGGCTCGACGTCGCCCGGCTGCACTCCGGCGACCCGTCCATCTACAGCGCGATGGCCGAGCAGATGCGCCGGCTGGACGCCCTCGACGTGCCCTACGACGTCGTCCCGGGCGTCCCCGCGTTCGCCGCGGCCGCCGCCTCGCTCAAGCGGGAGCTGACCGTCCCCGGGGTGGGGCAGACGGTGATCCTGACCCGCACGTCGGCCCGATCCACCCCGATGCCGCCGGGGGAGGACCTGGCCACGCTCGGAGCGTCGCGCGCCACCCTGGTCCTGCACCTGGCTGTGCAACGGATCGCCGAGCTCGTGCCCGAGCTGGTGCCGAACTACGGAGCGAACTGTCCGGTGGCCGTGGTCGCCCGTGCCAGCCGGGACGACGAGCTGGTCCTGCGCGGCACGCTGGCCGACATCGCCGAGCAGGTGGAGGCCGCCGGGGTGAGGCGCACGGCGGTCGTCATCGTCGGCTCGGTTCTGGCGGCGGGGTCGTTCCCCGACAGCCACCTGTACTCGACGACGAGATGCCGTTAGGCCCGGCCGACGACGGTCCCGGAGCGGTCGATCACCACGACGTCGACCTCGACCGGCGCGCCGCGGAGCACGCCGAGCGCGGTATCCCGGGCACCGGTCGCGACCAGATCGCCCAGCGGCAGCCCGACGGCCTGACACTGCTGCAGCGCGTCGAGCGCGGTGTTGGCACCCCGCACGCCCTCGACCAGTTCCAGGGAGCCGCCGGCGTCGCGCACCATCGTGGCGAGCGCGTCCGGCGACACCTGCGAGCGGGCGGAGTGCAGGTCGAGGTGGCCGTCGGCGAGCTTGGCCAGCTTGCCGATGCCACCAGCGATCGTCAGCCGGGGCACCGGGTGCCGGCGCAGGTACTTCAGGACCGCACCGGCGAAGTCGCCCATGTCGAGCAGCGCGTCCTCGGGCAGGCCGTGCAGCTCGCTCACCACCCGCTCGCTGGTGCTGCCCGTGCACCCGGCCACGTGCCGGTGTCCGGCGGCGCGCGCGACGTCGATACCGCGGCGGATCGAGTCGATCCAGGACGAGCACGAGTACGGGACGACGACGCCCGTCGTGCCGAGGATCGACAGCCCGCCGAGGATGCCCAGCCGCGGATTCCAGGTCCGGCGGGCCAGCTCCTCGCCGTTCTGCACCGAGATCTCGACGACGAGGTCGCCGGTTCCGCCGTGCCGGGCGGCGACGGCCTCGACGTGCTCCCGGATGAACTGCCGCGGCATCGGGTTGATCGCGGGCTCGCCGACCGGCAGCGGCAGACCTGGCTTGGTCACGGTGCCGACCCCGGCGCCGGCCCGGAACGTGACGCCGGTGCCCGCCGCGCCGTGGGTGACACGGGCCGAGACCAGTGCACCGTGCGTGACGTCGGGGTCGTCGCCGGCGTCCTTGACGATGCCCGCGCTCGCGGCGCCGTCCTCGATGAGCTCGGTCGCCAGGGCGAACGACGGGTGCTTGCCGTTCGGCAGGTCGACGGTGACCGGGTCGGGGAAGTCGCCGGTGAGCAGCGCGGTGTACGCCGCGGTGGTGGCGGCGGTCGCGCAGGCGCCCGTCGTCCAGCCGTAGCGCAGGCCGGTGCTGCCCTCCCTGCCCGCGGTCGTCACCCAGCCAGTTTGCACGCCGGCCCTCGACCGCCTGCAGAGCGCCGATATGCGCACGACGGCGGTATCCGGGCGATCCATACCCGCCGCCATGCGCACATCGGCGGGGCCGGTGCCCGATGACCGGGCGGGTGCTGGTGCTCGGGGGCACCGGTGAGGCCCGGCGGCTGGCCGCCGCGCTGGTCACCGCGGGCGTCGACGTCGTGAGCTCGCTGGCCGGGCGGGTGGCAGATCCGATGATCCCGGAGGGTGATGTCCGCATCGGCGGCTTCGGTGGCGTCGCGGGCCTCGTCGGCTGGCTGCGAGCTGCACCGATGGCCGCGGTCGTCGACGCTACGCACCCGTTCGCGGCCACGATGACGGACTCCGCGGCGGAGGCCGCACGCCTCACCGGCGTCCCGCTGCTACGACTGCAGCGACCGGGCTGGGTGGCGCAACACGGCGACGACTGGCGGTGGGTCGACTCGCTCGAAGCCGCCGCGGCGGCCGTCGGTGGGTTCGGCTCGGTCTTCCTCACCACGGGCCGGCACGGCGTGGGCGCGTTCGCGGGACTGAACGGCCCGTGTCTCGTCCGGTCGGTGGACCCACCGGCCCCGCCGCTGCCCCCGCGGACGACGGTGGTGCTGGCGCGCGGGCCCTTCACCGTGGAGGACGAGCTGGCGCTGATGCGGCAGCACGAGGTGGACGTCGTCGTCACCAAGGACAGCGGCGGAGCCATGACGGCCGCGAAGCTCACCGCCGCCCGCCAGCTCGGCCTTCCGGTCGTGCTGGTCCGCCGCCCTCCGCTGCCGGCCGGGCTGGCCGTGGTCGGGACCGTCGACGAGGCGCTCGCCTGGGTGGGGTCTCAGGCAGGGTAGGTGCGCGGCGTCCACACCGCGCCGGCCGGTCCGACCCGGGTCTGCGACGAGCCGACCAGCACGAGGCAGCGCATGTCGACGGTCGCGGGGTCGAGGTCGCCCAGTGTCGTCACGGTCAGCTGTTCCTCCGGGCCCCCGACGTCCCGGCCGACGACGACGACCGTGTCCGCAGAGCGGTTCTCGAGCAGCACCTTCTGCGCCTCGCCCAGCTGGTGCGGGCGGTGCTTCGAGCGGGGGTTGTAGATCGCGATGACCAGGTCGGCTGCCGAGGCGTGGCGGAGCCGGTCCACGACGACGTCCCACGGCTTGAGGACGTCGGACAGCGACAGCACGCAGAAGTCGTGGCCGAGTGGGGCCCCGACCCGGGCGGCCACGGCCTGGGCGGCGGTCAGGCCGGGCACGACGCGAACGCGGACGCCGGCGAACTCGGGCCGGCCGGCGACCTCCAGCACCGCGGCGGCCATCGCGAAGACGCCCGGGTCGCCGCTGGAGACGACCGCGACGCGCCGTCCGGAATGCGCCAGCCGCAGGGCGTGGGCGGCGCGCTCGGCCTCGACCCGGTTGTCGCTGGGGTGGCGCTCCTGCCGGGGGTTCGGGGGCACCCGGTCCAGGTAGGGGCCGTATCCGACGAGCACGTCGGCGGCGGCGAGGGCGTCGGCCGCCTCCGGCGTGGTCCAGTTGCGCGAGCCGGGGCCGAGCCCGACGACGACCACCTCGCCGCCGTGGCCGTCACCCGCCCCCGGTCGGTAGAGAGGCGGAGCGCCGGAGGTCAGCGGACTGGGCAGCAGCGCGAGGGAGAAGTACGGCACGCTCGCCGGATCGACGTCGGCGAGCGGCATCGTGCGCTGCCGGCCGGTCGTGGCCCGCTCGACGTAGAGGGCGCGGTCGAGCAACCCGGCGCGGTCGAAGGCCTCGCGGACCTCGGGGAAGGTCCGGCCGAGCTTCAGCACCGCTGCGGAGTCCGTGGCGGCCAGCCGCTCGGCCAGCGCATCGGCACCCAGGGTGCCGGGGAGCACGGTGAGCACCTCGTCTCGCTCGACCAGGGGCCGGCCGACCGCCGCCGCGGCGCCGCTCACGCTGGTCACGCCGGGCACGACCTCGGTGGGGTAGCGGTGCGCGAGTCGCTTGTGCATGTGCATGTACGAGCCGTAGAAGAACGGGTCGCCCTCGGCCAGGACGACGACGTCCCGTCCGGCGTCCAGGTGGGCGGCCAGCCGTGCGGCCGCGGACTCGTAGAACTCGTCGATGGCGCCCTGATAGCCCCCGGGGTGGTCGGTGGTCTCGGTGGTCACCGGGTAGACGAGGAGCTCCTCGATCTGGCCCTCGCGGAGGTAGGGCGCTGCCACGCCGCGCGCGACCGACCGTCCGTGCTGCGCGGCGTGGAACGCCACTACGTCGGCTGCGCCGATCAACCGGGCGGCTCTGATCGTGAGCAGCTCAGGGTCGCCGGGGCCCAGCCCCACGCCGTACAGCCGGCCGGTGCTCATTCGGCGTCGCTCGCGATCGCGTTGACCGCCGCCGCCGTGATGGCGCTGCCGCCCCGACGCCCGCGGACGACGAGGAACTCGAGGTCCGAGGCGGCGAGGGCGTCCTTGGATTCGGCGGCGCCGATGAAGCCGACCGGGATGCCCAGGACGGCGGCCGGTCGGGGCGCGCCCGCCGCGACCATCTCCAGGAGGTGGAACAGCGCGGTGGGGGCGTTGCCGATGGCGACGACGGCGCCGTCGAGCCGGTCGCGCCACAGCTCCAGGGCCGCAGCGGTCCGGGTGGTGCCCAGCTCGGCAGCGAGTCCGGGTGTTCGTGGGTCGTTCAGCGTGCAGACGACGTCGTTGTCCCGGGGCAGCCGGCGGCGGGTGACCCCCGAGGCGACCATCTCGGCGTCGCACAGCACCGGGGCACCGGCGTCCAGGGCCTGGCGCCCGCGGTGCACCACGTCGGGGGAGAAGGCCAGGTCCCGTACCAGGTCGACCTGCCCGCAGGCATGGATCATCCGGACGGCGACCCGGGTGACGTCGTCGGGCAGCCCGGCGAGGTCCGCCTCGGCGCGGATGGTGGCGAACGACTGCCGGTAGATCTCGGCGCCGTCCTTCTCGTACTCGTGGATCACGTGCGCGCGTCTCCGTCGACTCGGTGGCGGCGCGGAGGAGCGCCGTGCGGGGCGAGGCTACGTCGCGGCGATCCGGTACCCGTCACCCGTCGCGACGACGTCCACGACGTCCCTCTGCGGGCGCCCGCAGCGCCGCTCGCACCCCGACCAGTGCTGGCGCACGTCCCGTAGAGGCAGCGTGCCGGTCGCGACGGCCCGCGCCGCGTCACCGCGGACGTCGGCCAGCGACTTCGCGCATCCGGGTCGCCCGGCGCACGCGGTCACCGCGAGCCACGGGCTGGCGGGGTCGAGGACGAGACCGGCGGCCGACAAGCTGGCGGCCGCTGCGGCACCGGTCAGGTCCGGCACGACGACGCTGCGCCACGGCGTCACCTGTAGTTCCGTGACGGCCGTGTCGGCGAGCAGTTCCGCCTGGTGTGCGGTGAGCCGGCCGAGCGGGACGACGGCGACGAGCGCGGTGCGCCCGTCGTCCTGGGGAACGGCACCGGCCGGGCCGGTCGGAGGCGCCGGCGCGACCGCCACCCGAGCGCTCGTCGAGTCACCGAGGGTGGCGGCGACCCGCACCGGCCCCTCGGCCAGTTCCACCAGGCGCCACGCGGTGGCGCCCTGGACAGCGCGCTCGCGGTGGAAGGCACGGGTCGCGGCGAGCGCGAGACCGACGGCGCCGTCCGGTGTCGTGCGCACCCCGCTGTCGACGCCGGCCAGGAGCAGGGCCACGGTGCTGTCGTCCAGGCCCAGCAGGCCGACGTCGGCGCCGAGCCCGGCGACGTCCCCGCGGCCGTCGTCGAAGGCGGCGAGGTACCGGCCGGGCAGCTCGGCGAGTTCTGGATCGGCGCACAGCCGGGCATCGAAGTCGGAAACCCAGGGGCGGACGTCGAGCAGCCCGCCGGTGCGGCCGCTCAGCACGCTGGCCAGCACGTTGCGCACCCGCTCGTGCGTCTCGCTGGGGAGCAGACCCGCGGCGGCGAGGCGGCCACCCAGCTCGCGCTCCGCGCCCGGGGGCAGCCCGCGCAGCTGCAGATTGCCGCGGCTGGTGAGTTCCAGGGCGCCGTCGCCGAGATCCCGGGCAGCAGCGCCGAGCACCCGGAGCTGCACCGCGGTCAGAACCCCGCCCGGGACGCGAATCCGGGCCAGGCCGCCGTCGGCCGCCCGGTGCACCTGCAGGGCACCGGGGCAGGCGTCGGGGCGAGCGCGGGGAGGGCGATCCTCGGCCGGTCCGGATGTCATCGCGCCGGCGAGGTTACTGCCTCGCGCCGAGGGCAGCTCGGGCCCGGGCTCCGGTGATCGCAGTCGCCGGGTACGGTCGGCGTCATCACGTCAGTCAGCGAGGAAGCCGGTGAGAATCCGGCGCGGTCCCGCCACTGTGAGCCCGGGAGACCGGGGGAGCCAGACACTCCGGCTGCCGTGCCCGACGACCCGGGGCGCGGACCCCGAGTGAGGTAGCGCTGTGAGCGTCCCCGGCTTCACCTTGCTGTCCACCAGCGACACCGACCTGCTCTCCGCCCGCGCCAGCGGTGCGGGATGGCGCCTGGGCAACCCGGCCCGCCTGGGGGACGCCGGCATCGCCGCGCTGGTCGAGGGCAGCGCGCTGGTGGTCGTCCGCATCCTGGGCGTGCGGCGGCAGTACGAGGAGATGCTCGCCCCGCTGCTGGCCGGTCCGGCGCCGGTCGTGATCCTCGGCGGGGAGCAGGTCCCCGACGCCGAGCTGATGGAGCTCTCGACGGTGCCGATGGGGGTGGCCACCGAGGCGCACGGCTACCTCGCACAGGGCGGGCCGGAGAACCTGGTCCAGCTGCGCCGGTTCCTGTCCGACACCGTGCTGCTGACCGGTGAGGGGTTCGACCCGCCGGCGGTCGCACCCGACTGGGGACGGCTCGACCGCGCGGTCAGGACGACGAGCGGCCCGACGGTCGCCGTCCTCTACTACCGGGCCCACCACCTGGCCGGCAACACCGACTTCGTCGAGTCCCTCTGCCGGGCGATCGAGGACGCCGGTGGCCGCGCGCTGCCGGTGTTCACCTCGTCCCTGCGGTCGGTCGACCCAGGACTGCTGGAGACCCTTCGAGGCGCAGACGCGATGGTCGTCACGGTCCTCGCTGCCGGCGGCTCACGGCCGGCGACGGCGCAGGCCGGTGGTGACGACGGCGCCTGGGACGTCGGCGAGCTCGCGGCGCTCGACATCCCGGTGATCCAGGGCCTGTGCCTCACACGGTCGCGGGAGGAGTGGGCCGCCGACGACGACGGGCTCTCGCCTCTCGACGTCGGCAACCAGGTCGCCATCCCGGAGTTCGACGGCCGGCTGATCAGCGTGCCGTTCTCCTTCAAGGAGACCGACGCCGACGGGCTGACCTCCTACGTCGCCGACCCCGAACGCGCGGCCCGCGTCGCCGGCACCGCCGTCGCCCATGCCCGGCTGCGGCACACGCCGCCGGAGGAGCGCCGCGTCGTGGTGATGCTCAGCGCCTATCCGACCAAGCACGCGCGGATCGGGAACGCCGTCGGCCTGGACACTCCGGCGTCGGTCGTCCGGCTGCTGGCCGCGATGGCGGGGCAGGGGTACGACATCGGCCCGTTCGACGGGCCGGACGCGTTGCCCGGCGTCGCAGACCTCGACGGCGACACCCTGGTGCACGCGCTGATCGCCGCGGGCGGGCAGGACGCCGACTGGCTCACCGAGGAGCAGCTGAGCGGCAATCCGGTCCGCATCCCCGCCGCCGAGTACCGCGCCTTCTTCGACACTCTCCCGGCCGACCTGCGGCAGGCGATGGAGGAGCACTGGGGACCGGCACCGGGCTCGCTGTTCGTCGACGAGGCCGACGGTGCCATCGTCTTCGCGGCGCTGCGGGCTGGCAACGTCGTCGTGATGGTCCAGCCGCCCCGCGGCTTCGGGGAGAACCCGATCGCGATCTACCACGACCCCGACCTGCCACCGTCCCATCACTACCTGGCGGCCTACTGGTGGCTGCGAGCGGTCTTCGGGGCGCACGCGCTGGTCCACGTGGGCAAGCACGGCAACCTGGAGTGGCTGCCCGGCAAGACGGTCGGCATGTCGGCCTCGTGCGGGCCCGACGCCGCGCTCGGCGACCTGCCGCTGGTCTACCCCTTCCTGGTCAACGACCCGGGGGAGGGGAGCCAGGCCAAGCGCCGCGCGCACGCAACCCTGGTCGACCACATGGTGCCGCCGATGGCGCGAGCCGACTCCTACGGCGACATCGCCCGGCTGGAGCAGCTGCTCGACGAGCACGCCAACGTCGCCGCGATGGACCCGGCCAAGCTGCCCGCCGTCCGCGCGCAGATCTGGACCCTGCTGCAGGCCGCCAAGCTCGACCACGACCTGGGCCTGAAGGACCGGCCGGAGGACGACCACTTCGACGAGATGATCCTGCACGTCGACGGCTGGCTCTGCGAGATCAAGGACTCGCAGATCCGCGACGGCCTGCACGTGCTGGGAACACCGCCCAGCGGACAGGACCGGGTCGACCTGGTGCTCGCCATGCTGCGCGCCCGGCAGATCTGGGGCGGCTCGGTCGCGCTCCCCGGGCTGCGCGAAGCGCTCGGGCTGACCGAGGACGGCACGGCCGGGTTGACCGCAACCGACGCCGTGGAGGCGCAGGCGGAGGCCCTCGTCGCAGCCATGGAGGAGCGCGGTTGGACCGCCGTCGCCGTCGCCGAGGTGGTGGCGGAGGTGCTCGGCCGGGACGACGACGCCGTCGTCGCCGTCCTGCGCTTCGCCGTCGACGAGATCGTGCCCCGGCTGGCGCGCACCACCGACGAGCTCGACGCCACGCTGCACGCGCTCGAGGGCGGCTACGTGCCGGCCGGGCCGTCGGGTTCGCCGCTCCGCGGGCTGGTCAACGTGCTGCCCACGGGCCGCAACTTCTACTCCGTCGACCCTCGTGCGGTGCCCTCGCGGCTGGCCTGGGGGACCGGGCAGGCGATGGCCGAGTCCTTGGTCGACCGCTATCGGGCCGACACCGGGGAGTACCCGCGCTCGGTCGGCCTCTCGGTGTGGGGTACCTCGGCGATGCGGACCTCGGGCGACGACATCGCCGAGGTGCTCGCCCTGCTCGGCGTCCGCCCGCTGTGGGACGACGCCTCCCGACGGGTCACCGGCCTGGAACCGATCCCCCTCGCCGAGCTCGGCCGACCGCGGATCGACGTCACCGTGCGCATCAGCGGGTTCTTCCGGGATGCCTTCCCGCACGTGGTCACGATGCTGGACGACGCAGTGACGGTGGTGGCCGCGCTGGACGAGCCGCGCGAGCAGAACTACGTGAAGGCGCACGTGGACGCCGACGAGGCGACCCACGGCGACCGGCGACGGGCCACGACCCGTGTGTTCGGATCGAAGCCGGGCGCCTACGGGGCCGGGTTGCTGCCGCTGATCGACAGCCGCAACTGGCGCGGGGACGCCGACCTCGCCGAGGTCTACGCGGTCTGGGGCGGCTACGCCTACGGCCGTGACCTGGACGGGGTGCAGGCCAGGCCCGACATGGAGGCCGCCTACAAGCGGATCGCGGTGGCGGCCAAGAACGTCGACACCCGCGAGCACGACATCGCCGACTCCGATGACTACTTCCAGTACCACGGCGGGATGGTCGCGAGTGTCCGCGCCTTGACCGGTCGTGCCCCGGCGGCCTACATCGGCGACTCGACCCGGCCCGAGTCCGTGCGGACCCGCTCGCTGAGCGAGGAAACCGCTCGGGTGTTCCGCGCCCGGGTGGTCAACCCGAAGTGGCTGGCGGCGATGCGCAGGCACGGCTACAAAGGCGCCTTCGAGCTCGCCGCGACCGTCGACTACCTGTTCGGCTACGACGCCACCACCGGCGTCGTCGCCGACTGGATGTACGAGAAGCTCGCGCAGACGTACGTGCTCGACGCGGAGAACCGCGAGTTCATGGAGAGGTCGAACCCGTGGGCGCTCCACGGCATCGCCGAGCGGCTGCTGGAGGCGGTGGACCGGAAGATGTGGGCGGAGCCCGATCCGGCGCTGCTGGCCGAGCTCCAGCAGGCGTACCTGGACACCGAGGGCGACCTCGAGGGAGGCGAGTCGCCGATCCCGGCGGCCCGGTGACCCCCGGAGCTGACGCCGATGATCGTCCCGTGCCCCTGCTCGCGCATGATCGGGAGGACCGCCTTGACCCCGTACACCTGACCGCGCAGGTCGACGTCCAGAATTCGGTCGATCGCCTCGACGGGCAGCGTGTTGAGCTCCCCGTAGCCGGAGGCCGCGGCGTTGTTCACCCAGACGTCGATCCGGCCGAAACGCTGCCGGGCGCGCTGCGCGAGGTGCTGCACCTGCGGCACACCCGCGACGTCGGTGGGCGCGACCAGCGCCGTGCCGCCGGCCTGGGTGACCTCCTCGGCGGTGGCGTGCAGCGCCGGCTCGCCGCGGGCGGCCGGCACGACCGCTGCGCCCTGGGTGGCGAACTGCCGGGCGGTCTCCCGAGCGATGCCCGACGACGCCCCGGTGATCACCACGACCCGCTGGCTGGTCGCGTCCACGCCTGGCCTCCTCTGCTCGCACGGCATGGGATGCGGCGGCTCCGGTGGCACGGTCAGGACGGGCGGGCCGGGTCCAGCACGTGATCGAAGACGGCGCCGGTGGCCTGGGCCTGCACGTACTTGTCCACGATGTCGACCGCCCAGTCCTGGGCCGTCCACTTGCTCGGCTGGTAGAGCCCGAGCGCGGTGTTGAGCAGGACGTCGCCGGTGTAGACGACCGCGAACACGGTGTTGACCGCCTTCTGCCCGCGCAGCCCGTTGGCGGCCGCGACGCCGTACGCGGTGCCCCACATGCCGCCGAGGGCGAAGTGGGTGGTGTAGTTCAGCCGCCGGCGCCCCTCGGGGGTCGTCGGGTGCACGGGCAGGACCTTCTCGGCGAAGTCCGCCGGGGCGTAGCTCTCCTGGCGCTGGGTGAGGGGCATCTCGACGAGCTTCTGGAAAGCGGTCATCACCACGGTTCCGGCCAGTCCGGCGAGCACCCCTCGGGCCAGCACGGCCCCGGTCGACGGTTCGTTGGTCTGCTGCATGTCTGTTCCTCCGAGGTGGTTGCGGCTGGGCGTGCTCGGCCGGCGCCAGGGGTGGTGGCCGGCAGGGGTTCTCAGGGCTTGAGGACGACCTTGATGCAGCCGTCCTGCTTCTTCTGGAAGATCTCGTAGCCGTGCGGCGCCTGCTCCAGCGGCAGCGCGTGGGTGGTGAGGTCTTCGGTGCCCAGCGGGTCGCCGTCACCGGTGAGCGCGGGCATGATCTCCTCGACCCAGCGCTTGACGTGCGCCTGTCCCATGCGGATGGTCACGCCCTTGTCGAACAGGTCCATCATCGGGAGCGGGTCGGCCTGCCCGCCGTACACCCCGATCAGCGAGATCGTCCCGGCCCGGCGGACCGACCCGAACGCGGTGCGCATGGCAGCCATCCGGTCCACACCGATCGTCTCGGCCGCCTTGCGGGCCAGTGGGCCGGGCAGCTTGCCGGCGGCCCCGAGCAGGGCTGCCTGGACGGGGGAGCCGTGGGCTTCCATCCCGACCGCGTCCACGACGCCGTCGACACCCCGCCCGTGAGTCATCTCCATGATCGCGCCGGGGACGTCGTCGACCGTGCTCTGGTCGATGACCTCGATGCCGTGGCGTCGGGCGAGTTCCAGCCGCTCGGGGACGCTGTCGACGGCGATGACCTGCTCCGCGCCGAGGTACTTGGCGACGCGGGCGCACATCTGCCCGATCGGTCCCAGCCCGATGACCGCGCAGGTGCTGCCGGCCTCGATGTCGGCGTACTTCACCGCTTGCCAGGACGTGGTGAGCACGTCGGAGAGGAACAGGAACCGTTCGTCGGGGTGCTCGTGGGGAACCTTGATCGGCCCGAACTGGGCCTGCGGCACCCGCAGGAACTCGGCCTGCGCGCCGGGCATCGACCCGTACAGGGCGGTGTAGCCGAACAGCCGCGCGCCCTTGCCCTGCTCGGTGACCTGGGTGGTCTCGCACTGCGCGAAGAAGCCGCGGGTGCACATCCAGCAGTGCCCGCACGAGATGTTGAACGGCACGACCACCCGGTCTCCGGGCTGGATGTGGCTGACCTCCGGCCCGACCTCCTCCACGATGCCCATGGGCTCGTGACCGATGATGTCGCCGGGCTCGAGGTACATCCCCAGCACGTCGTAGAGGTGCAGGTCCGACCCGCAGATCGCCGTCGAGGTCATCCGCACGATCGCGTCCGTCGGCTCCTGGATCCGCGGGTCCGGAACCGTCTCCACCGACACCTTCTGCGTGCCCTGCCATGTCAGTGCCCTCATCTGGCCTCCTCGACCGATCGGTGCGGAACGGGACCCGGTGCGTCCGCCGGCGACATGAACTGGCCGCCGCTGGGGCTCTACCCGACCGCAGCGCCTGTACCCCTCGGTACAGTCCGAATCCGCCCAGACGCCCGGCGATCACGCCGTTCCCGGGGTTCCGTGGCACCCCGCTCACCGCGGCCGGCCCTCTATCCGGCCCGCCCCTCACGGCTCCGGGTTGCGCGTGGGTGACGTCTCACATGTGGAACGCCCACATCGGGTAGGACCCGCGCTGACCGAACACCCCGCCGCCACCTGCCGACCGAGGCCGCAGCCGATGCCGGAACCGACCACCCGCCGCGGAAAAGACACCAAGGGCCGGATCGTCGAGTCGGCGGCCGCGCTGATGTACGAGCGGGGCGTCAGCTCCACCAGCATCGAGGACATCCTGGCCGCCTCCGGGACGGGCAAGAGCCAGTTCTATCACTACTTCTCCAGCAAGGAGCAGCTCGTCGCCGAGGTGCTCCGCCACCAGCTCCAGCAGGTCCTGCGGGAGCAGAGCCGGTTCCCGCTCGACACCTGGGAGGGCATCTCCGCCTGGTTCGGAGCCATGGTCGACATGCAGCAGAACCAGCGCGACTACCGCGGCTGCCCACTCGGCTCGATCACCAGCCAGCTGCTGGACCACGGTGACCTGCTCCGCACCCAGGCCGCCGACGCCTTCGCCCACTGGGAGTCCGTCCTGAGCGACGGACTGCAGGCCATGCAGTCCAGCGGGCTGCTACGCGACGACGCCGACCCCGACACCCTCGCTGAGACGACGATCGCCGTACTGCAGGGCGGATACCTGCTCTCCTCGACGAAGCGCGACGTACGCCCCATGCGCAATGCGCTCGCCATCGCACGGAGCCAGCTCAGGTCCTACGCGTCTGATGCGTGCCGGTGACCTGCACGCGGAGTTCGAGCGGTGCGACGCCGGCACCGACATCGCGCTCAACGGCCCGCGGGCAGCTCGCAGTGCGGGCCGATCGCCCCTCAGTGCTGGCCTGATAACGAGAAGGGCTCTGATCAGCGAAGTGACCAGAGCCCTTCTGGGTGGGGTGAGTGACGGGGCTCGAACCGCGACGAAGGCTGGTCCCGGGCCTGGTGGCCCGGCGAATGCCCAGGTTAGCCGGTTGATGAGCGTCCTTCTGCGTCCCTGAGCCTTCACGAGCCCTCCTGTGGCTGGCAGTTGCCCCCCCAATCTGCCCCCCAAGCCCGCCCGCACCGAGATGAGCCCGAGCTGCTTGGTAGCCGTGGGGGACGACGCCGTTCTCATCAGAGGGTCAGAAGGCGTAGGGGCGAGCACGGCGATGGCGAGCAGGAGCGGCGGCAGCGGCATCGCGAGGTTCTTGGTGTCGCGGACGCGCAGGTGGCCGCCGACCGCGCCGAGGAAGTAGCTGACGAGGCCGGCTGCGGCGGCGACGTCGAGCGGCTCGAGCCACAGGCCGACGAGGCCCGGTCAGGTTTCCTGACCGGGGCCATCCGCATCACGGCCACAGGAGTCGCGACTTCCACTCTCCTCGCCCGGTGCCGGACCATCAGTCATGCCGCTCTGCTCCCGACTGTGCCCCGGCCGGGAGGCGCGAAAGGACACGGTTTCGGTCACCAGCAGCCCCACGGAGATGAGATTGGCGAGCAGTGCCCCTCCGGAGAGCGACACGACGCTGGCCGTGGCGCCGCCGGTGAGTCCCTCGGACGAGATCTGTGAGGCGTACAGCCATACGCAGGTGGCCGCGATCAACTGAAGGTCCGCCACAAGGCTGGTCGCCAGGTGCACTGCACCGAGATGAGTTCGGTCACCGAACTTGAGCACTGTGGCGATCAGGTTGATCAACACGGCCGCGAACAGTTCGTATTCATTGTGGATAGCGGGGTCGGAGATGTCACCGACGAAGAAGCCGAAGTTCAACGTCGCGGCGAGCAGCACGAAGAATCCGAAGACGACCCTTTCGAGGTTCATGCGACTCCACATGGCGGGATGAGCGGCACGACTGCCCTGGCGACGGCAGCGGGCTCAGTGGAAGGACCCGGCTCCCAGCAAGATGAGAGCGAGCCCGACAACTGCGATGGCTGCCCTGGTGGCGACATGCCTCGTGGTGTGTTCCTCGGGCAGGGCGGCGTAGTGCAGGTAGGCGGCGTAGACGATCAGCGCAATGCCGCCGATCAACATCACCATCGGGAGGGCGGCGCGCAGGCTCTCACCCATGGCGACTGCTCCGCGGGCCGCGGTTCACTGCACGTCCACGAAGCGCTCGACATCGTCGGGGCGGCCGGCGATGACGATCTCGGCGCCGTAGGTCAGCACGGTGTCGTAGTCGGCGTGGGTGTAGGTGGTCGTGTTCTCCGGCTTGACCGACACCACGGTGACGTGGTGCTTCTTGCGCAGTCCGGTGTCGCCGAGCGGGACGCCGACGATCTCCTTCGGCGGCTTGGTCTTGGCGAACACCCACTGCGGGTCCAGCTCCACCCAGTCCAGCAGCCGGCCGGCCACCAGGTGGGCGATCCGTTCGCCCATGTCCTGCTCGGGGAAAACGACGTGGTGGGCGCCGATGCGGCTGAGAATGGTGGCCTGCTGCCGGTTGATGGCCTTGGCCCAGATGTCGCGGATCTCCAGCTCGGACAGCAGGGCGGTGGTGAGGATGCTGGCCTCCAGGTCGTTGCCGATCGCGACCACGACGCGGCTGAAGTCGGCGATGCCGATCTCGGTCAGCGCGTCGAGGTCGGTGGAGTCGGCGATGACGACCTGGCCCAGCTGGCCGGACAGGCGCTGCACGATGTCGGGCCGGTTGTCCACGGCGAGCACCTCGGTGCCGCCGCGGGCCAGTTCCAGGGCGAGTGCGGTGCCGAACCGGCCCAGGCCGATGACGGCGACGGGATCCTTGTGGCTAGCCAACGATGGTCCTCTCCTCGGGGAGCTGATGGCGGCGGGCGCGCTCGCGTAGCGCCAGCCCCGACGCCAGGGTGAGCGGCCCGATCCGGCCGATGTACATGAGCAGCACGAGCAGCACCTGCCCGGCCGCCGGGACGTCGGCGGTGATGCCGGTGGACAGGCCCACGGTCGAGAAGGCGGAGATGACCTCGAACAGCACCTGGTCGAAGCTGAAGTCGGTCAGCGCCTCCAGCACGAAGGTGGAGACGGCGATGACCCCGATGGCGAGCAGCGCGATCGCCAGCGCCTGGCGCTGGTTGGCGCCCGGGACCCGGCGGCGGCCGACCTCGACGTCGGGGTCGCCGCGCATCTCGGCCCACAGGACGTAGGCCAGCAGGCCGAAGGTGGTGACCTTGATCCCGCCGGCGGTGCCGGCGGACCCGCCGCCGATGAACATGAGCACGTCGGTGAGGAACAACGTCTCGGGGTCCAGGGCGGCGATGTCGAGGTTGTTGAACCCGGCGGTGCGCGGCATGGCCGCTGCGACGAACGCGGCCATCACCGTGGTACCCGGCCCCAGCGGACCGAGGGTGTCGGGGTTGTCGGCCTCGGCGATGAGGTAGCCGATCGTGCCGGCGGCCAGCAGCGCGGCGGTGACGATGACGGTGATCCGGGTGAGCACCGACCAGGTCTTCGGTGCCCGCCACTCTCGGGCCAGTTCGAACACCACCGGGAAGCCCAAACCGCCGACGATGACCGCGGCGGCGACGGTGAGGCTGATCCACGGGTCGGCGACGTAGCGCATCAGGCTGTCGGGGTGCAGGCCGAACCCGGCGTTGTTGAACGCCGAGATCGCGTGGAACACGCCGCTGTAGAGCGCCGACGACGGCGGCTGGTCGTAGCCGGTGGCGAACCGGATCGTCAGCACGGTCGCGATCACGGCCTCGCTGGCCAGGCTGAAGACGACGACGGCGCGGACCACACGGCGGACGTCTGCGGCCGAAATCGCCTTCGTCTCGGTCTGCGCGATCAGGCGTGCCCGTAGGCCCAGGCGCCGGGACAGCAACAACGCGACCAGGGTGGCCAGCGTCATGATGCCCAGGCCGCCGGCCTGGATCAGCAGCAGGATGACCGCCTGGCCGAACCCGGACCAGTACGTGCCGGTGTCGACGGTCACCAGCCCCGTCACGCAGACGGCCGAGGTCGCGTGGAACAGAGCTTGCAGAAGGGAGGCGCGGCCCTCCCCGGCAGTGGCGATCGGCAAGGACAGCAGCGCGGTGCCGACGACGATCGCCGTGGCGAAGGCGGCTGCGATGACCCGACCAGGATGCCGAAAGCCCTTGGTCGCACTCGAGCGGCTGGCTGTGTCGCGGACGGTGCTCGTCACCCGAGCTCGTCCTCCGGCCAGCGAGTCGAGTGTGCTTGGCCTCCGGTACCTGGGCCGGGCGCATGGATGGCGGGCACTGCAGGCGTCGGCTCCCGACCCCCCTCGCCGCACGAAAGAGGGCCCGCGTCGGCGACCGCTCCGAGCGAGCCCACGGCAACCGTCCCTTCTCACCTCGATGGCCGACCACTCCGCCGGTCGAATGTCAGACCGCCTGGACGTCCGCACGTGTCCCCGCAGGGAGCGCGAGGCGTCAGAAGCGGACGGCCTGCCCACGATGCGCCGCAGAGGACGTCGGCGCTGGCGCCAGGCCGGATCTTGACGGTTTCTTAGCGCCCAACACTTGCTCTATGGCCAGCCGTCAGGTTTCCCGGGCATGACCGACCGGGCGCTCAGAGAGATGGTCGGCTCAGTGGCCCGGAACCCCGAGGAGTCCGCGGGCCGCCGGTCATCCCATGCCGCGTCAGGGAGTGAACCGGTAGCCCATCCCGGGTTCGGTCTGCAGGTAGCGCGGGTGGGCGGGGTCGGGCTCCAGCTTGCGCCGGAGCTGCGCCATGTAGACGCGCAGGTAGTTGGTCTCCTTGGCGTAGGCGGGACCCCACACCGACTGCAGCAGCTGACGCTGGCCGACCAATCTGCCGGGCTGGCGGACGAGCGTCTCCAGCAGTCCCCATTCGGTCGGGGTCAGGCGCACCGGGGCGCCGTCGACCGTGACCTGGCGGTCGGTCAGGTCGACGGTGAAGTGCTCGGTGGTGACGACGCGGTCGACGGGTTCGCCGGGTCCGCGGCGCAGTGCGGCGCGGAGTCGGGCGAGCAGCTCGCTCATGTCGAAGGGCTTGGTCACGTAGTCGTCGGCACCGGCGTCCAACGCGCGCACCTTGTCCTGGCTGTCCGTGCGAGCGGAGAGCACGAGTACCGGGCCGGAGTACGAGGGACGGAGGCCGGCGAGCACCTCTGTGCCGTCGAGATCGGGCAGGCCCAGGTCCAGCACGATGACATCGGGGGCCGCGGCGGCGCGCTGCAGTGCTGTCCGCCCGTCGGGCGCGGTGTCGACGTCGTGGCCAGCCGCGCGCAGGGTTATCCGCAGCGCCCGCAACAGCTGCGGATCGTCGTCGACCACCAGGACTCGGCTCATGGGGCTGTGGCCGGGACCGGCGCCGGCGCCGGCACGGTGGTCGGGGGAGCGGTGGTGGCCACTGCCAGGGACACCACCATCGTGAGCCCGCCGCCGGGGGTGTCCTCGGCGGTGAGTGTGCCGCCCATCGCCTCGGTCAGGCCTCGGGCGACAGCCAGCCCCAGCCCGACCCCCTGGCCGGACGGGGAGTCGCCCAGTCGTTGGAAGGCGACGAACACCCGCTCGCGGTCAGCGGTAGGGATCCCCGGGCCACGGTCGGCCACCCGCAGCTCCATCGTTCCGCCGACGGCGCCGGCGGACAGGAGGATCGGCACGTTCGGGGCATGCCGGGCGGCGTTGCTGAGCAGGTTGGCGACCACGCGTTCGAGGAGGCCGGGGTCGGCAACGACCGCAGGCAGTTCGTTCGGCCAGTTGAGCCGCACACGGTGCTGATCGTCGGCGTCCAGCCAGGACAGCGCCCGGGCGACGACATCGGGCAGGTCCGAGGGGTTCAGCGCCGGGGTGACTGCGCCGGCCTGCAACCGGCTCATGTCCAGCAGGTTGTCCACCAGTGCGGACAGCCGGTCGGCGGACGTGTCCACCGTCTCCACCAGTTCCGTCCGGTCGGCCACGGAGAGGCGCAGCTCCGTCGAGCGCAGCGCCGAGGACGCCGCCTTGATCCCCGCCAGGGGGGTGCGCAGGTCGTGGCTCACCGCGGCGAGCAGCGCGGTTCGCATGCTGTTGGCGGCGGCGAGCCGTGCGGCCTCGGCGGCCTGCGCGGCCAACCGGCCCTGCTGGAGCGCTACCGCGGCCTGTTCGGCGAAGGAGACGAGCACCCGGCGGTCGCTCGTGGACAGGGGCCGCCCCCACAGCCGCAGGGCAAGGGCATCGGTGACGGCGACCTCGTCGGTGACCTGCGCGGCCGGCTCACCGCAGGAGCCGACCGTGCGCTCCTCGCCGTGTGTGCACTCCACCATCGTCACCGACACCAGGCCGAACGCCTCCCGGATCTGCTCCAGCAGTCGGGGCAGGCCCTGGTCGCCGGCCAGCACGGACCGGGACAGGGATGCGAGCATCGCCGTCTCGGCGCGCGACCGAGCGGCGTCAGCGGCGCGGCGAGCCGACCGGTCCACGACGGTGGCGACCGCGATCGCGGTAATCAGGTAGACGCCGAGGGCCAGCAGGTTCTCGAATCGGTCGACGTGCAGCCGACCGGTGGGTGGCGTGAAGAACCAGTTCACGGCCGTCGCGCTCACGACCGCGGCGGGCAGCCCAGGCCACAGACCGCCGATCAACGCGACGGCGATCACCAGCAGCAGGAACACGAGCATGACGCTGGCCAGCGAGAGGGCGGCGGAGGCGGCCAGGCCGCCTTTGGTCAACACCGGGACGCCCACCACGGTCAGGGCCAGTCCCCACCATCGGCGACGGGAATCGAGCGCGCCCGTCAGGGGCGGCAACCGGAACCCGTGCCCGCCGGCCGCAGGGTGGGTGACGAGGTGGACGTCGATCTCGCCGGACTGCGCCACAACCTCCGCGCCGATCCCTGAGCGGAGCGCCCGGGCCCAGCGAGAGCGGCGGCTGGTGCCGATGACCAGCTGGGTGGCCTCTGCGCTGCTCGCGAACTCCAACAGCGCCTTCGGGACGTCGTTCCCGACTACCTGGTGGTAGCTGCCCCCGAGATCCTCCACCAGCTGCCTCTGCCCTTGCAGACCGGAAGTCGCCGTCTCATCCCGCTCTCCGCCGGTGAGGACGTGCACCGCCAGGAGGTCGATCTCGCTGCCCCGCGCGGAACGAGCGGCGATCCTGGCGGCGCGCCGAATGAGAGTCTCGTCCTCCGGTCCGCCGGTCAGGGCGACCACGACCCGCTCGCGTGCCTCCCACACGTGGTCGATGGCGTGCTCGGTCTTGTACCGCCGCAGGCCTTCATCGACGCGGTCGGCCAGCCACAGCAGCGCCAGCTCCCGCAGGGCGGTGAGGTTGCCGATCCGGAAGTAGTTGCCCATTGCGGCGTCGATCATCTCGGCCGGGTAGACGTTGCCGTGGGCTAAGCGGCGGCGCAGCGCCTCGGGGGACATGTCGACCAGTTCGATCTGGTCGGCTCGGCGTACGACCGCGTCGGGCACCGTTTCCAGCTGTGGAACGCCCGTGATCTGTTCAGCCACGTCGATGAGGCTTTCCACCTGCTGCACGTTCACCGTGGTGAGCACGCTGATGCCCGCGTCCAGCACCTGCTCGACGTCCTGCCAGCGCTTGGCGTGGCAGCAACCGGGAGCGTTGGTGTGGGCGAGCTCGTCGATGACGACCACTTCCGGGCGGCGCGCGAGCACCCCGTCGACATCGAGCTCCGCCACGGACGTTGAGCCGTCGGTGACCTCGCTGCGGGAGAGGACCTCCAGCCCGGCTAGCTGCTCGGCGGTGTGGGCGCGGCCGTGGGTTTCGGCCAGTCCGACCACGACGTCGGCACCCCGGGACAGTCGACGGTGCGCCTCACCGAGCATGGCGTAGGTCTTCCCGACACCAGGCGCGGCGCCGAGGTAGATGCGCAGGATCCCGCGAGGCATGCGTCCATGATCGACCCAGGGCGGCCAGGCGGCCGCGACGGCAAGGAGACATGACGTAGACGCGGTGCTGGAGGCCGCGCTTCTCCATCGATCGTCAGCGTGTCGGGGGCTGGGGGCACCACGTCGGCGTGGCCACCGAGGTGAGGACCGCGACCCGGAGGTGGACGGGGTTGCCGCGAGGTGGTCGCGGTGGGCGGATGTCGCTGCTGTTCATGCCGACACCGCTCGCAGGTTGCGGGCTCGGCCGGATGCGTCCGAATGGGGCGAGCGGACCGCGGCCTACATCGAAGGCACCGGGGAGTGCGCCACCTACCTCGCCAGTGCGCCCAGCGAGGCCGCGCGGCGACTGCCCTACGGCTGTGGGCTGGCGAGAAGCCGAGGCTCAGGCCAGGAGGCCGCCGCCGAGGCTCCGAAACCGATCGGGTCTGCCACCTGACGCGGCGGCCGGCTTCTCACGGCGTGCAGGTCGACGGCGACGTAGGAGGTCGGGTCCGTCGCCGCGAGGGCGCTCCCGTCATGGGCGGTCCCCACGACACCTGGGCGGTCGAAAGGGTTCAGGAGTCGACGGAGGTCCTGCGGCGCTCGGCCTGGAGGCGACACAGACATCGGGGCTTGCCTGCGCTGCGCAGTCGCCCCGTCACCGCCTACCGATCTGCCGCCCAGATGAGGGGGCGGCGGGATCCGATGGCCGCCGTTGGCAGCGCCGGAACGGATGAAGGCCCTGGTCAGCGAACTGACCAGGGCCTCTCCACGTGGGGTGAGTGACGGGGCTCGAACCCGCGACACCCAGGATCACAACCTGGTGCTCTACCAACTGAGCTACACCCACCGTCGCTCCCCGGCGGGCGCACGCGCCAGGAGGGGAACCGGAGCAACGATACCGGAGCCGGTCAGCTCCCCGACGCGGCCGGGGGTGCCTCGTCGTCCAGGCTGTCGTCGACACCGACCCGAGGGGTCGCGTCGCCGGCCGCCAGGACTGCGGCGAACGAGCCCACGACGTCGTCGGCAGCGCCCTTGGCCTGGTCGCTGCTCGGTCCGGGAGCGGGCACGAACAGCGTCCGGCGGTAGTAGGCCAGCTCGCGGATCGACTCGATGATGTCGGCCAGTGCCCGGTGAGCGAGGCCCTTCGGAGGCTGGGCGAAGTACACCCGCGGGAACCATCGGCGGGCGAGTTCCTTGATCGAGGAGACGTCGACCATCCGGTAGTGCAGGTGGTCGTCGAGCTCGGGCATGTCGCGGGCCAGGAATCCCCGGTCGGTGCCGATCGAGTTGCCGCACAGCGGGGCGGTCCGGCGCTCCGGCACCCAGCGCTTGATGTAGGCGAGCAGCTGCTGCTCGGCCTCGGCCACGGTCAGCGTCGAGGCGCGGACGGCGTCGGTGAGGCCGGACTTCCGGTGCATCTCGACGACGACCTCGTCCATGCCGTCGAGGTCGGCGTCGTCCGCAGTGATGATCAGGTCCAGACCCGGGTCGAGTACGTTGAGCTCGGAGTCGGTCACGACGACGGCGACCTCGATCAGCTTGTCCTTGACGATGTCGAGCCCGGTCATCTCGCAGTCGATCCAGACCAGGTGCCCTGCGCTGTCTGCCACGTCGCCCGACAGTACGCACCGTGCGCATCGCCCGCCCCGTCCGTCCGGGCAATAGCGCACGTGTTGCGACCGCGCCAATCGGAGCCTCGGAATCGTCGTCCCGCGCCGTTAGGGTCGGGGCCAGTCCACCGAGCCGAGGAAGTTCCGTGCCCCCTCCTGCTGCACCCGCCCCCGTCCGTCCGGCGGTCCCGCCGGCGCCGGGAACGCTGCGCGCCGGGATCGCCCACCCGATCGCCACGCTCCGCTGGCTCTGGCTGGCCTACATGACCCCCGGGCAGCCGGGCCGGGCCACGACCCAGTCCGAGCTGCGCTGGATCTACACCGCCTGGCTGGGTGCGTTCCTGCTCAAGATGCTCGGCTCGTCGTGGGACGTCTCCTGGCACTTCCGCTGGCTGCGCGACGACCTGGCGCCCCCGCACCTGCTGAACTCCGCGGGCACCGTCGTCGTCGTGGCCCTGGTCGTCTTCCACAGCTACAGCGGCTACGGCGTCGACCGGCGCGCCCTGCGGCTCATGCAGTGGGGCATCGGCGCGTTCCTGATCGCCGTCCCGATCGACATCCTCAACCACCGCATCAACGGCCTGGACATCACCAGCTGGAGCCCGAGCCACGCGCTGCTCTACATCGGCACGGCCATCATGCTGGCCGGCGCCATCCGCGGGTGGTGGCTCTACGCCGCACCCGGTCGGGTCCGAGACCTCGTCGCCCTGGGCCTGTGGCTGTTCTTCGTCGAGAACGTGCTCTTCCCGAACCAGCACCAGGAGTACGGCGTTCTGTCCCTGGAGGCCTACGACGCCGGGCGGACGACGGCCGAGCCGCAGCTGCTGGACTTCGCCGCCTCCCAGGGGCAGACCCCGGCGATGTTCATGCTGCCCGTGCCCTCCTGGGTGCACCCGGCCTGGCTGATCTGCGCCGGGCTGCTGTCCCTCGTGCTGGCCCGCAAGATCATCGGCCTGCGCTGGACGGCGACCGTCATCGCCGCGACCTACCTCGCCTACCGGGCGGTCATGTGGCTGCTCCTGGTCGGCATGGACTTCCCGCCCTCGGTGCTGCCCTTCGTGCTCCTCGTCGGGGCGGTGCTGGTCGACGTCGCCGTCACCCGCCGCGTGCCCGGCTGGCTCGCCGCTCCGGTCGTCGTCGGGGCCGTGTACGCCGTCGCCGTCGGTCAAGACGCGGTGGGGCTGCTCCCGCCGTGGAACTGGTGGTCGGTGCTGCCCGTCGCGGTCGGCTTCGCGCTGCTGTGGGCCGGCGTGGACGCGCTGGATCGCAGTCGATGGCTGGTCGGGTGGACGACGGCCGAGGAGGCCGTCGCCGCCGAGGAGCCCGTCCGCGTCTGAGGCCTGCCCTCGGCGCGGGCGCACGCTGCGTTCCTCCCGATGACGTAGCGTCGGGGGTAGCTGCCGGCGCCGGGCCGATCGCCCACGGGCAGTGCGCGCCGGGGGGCGCCCTGCTCTCGATCCCACGGCGTCCGCTGCGCCCACAGAGCCCCACCGACCGCCCCGGAGGACACCCGACGTGCTGGCCCTGACCCCGGCGCCGCTGCAGACCGCGGGGGAGAGAGCGCTCTTCGGTGAGCTGACCCGCTGGGACACCGGGGGGTCCGTCCGTGCCGCCGTCGTCGCCAGCATCCCGATGATCGACGGCCCCCTGGGGCGCCGCATCTCCGACGCGGTCCTGTTCGTGCCCGAGGGCATCGCCGTCATCCGCATCGCCGAGGTGCTGCGGCAGTCCGGCGTCGTGAAGGCCGTTCCCGAGGGGGCGTGGACGATCGCCCCCGAGTCCGGGCCGGGGCAGGCCCTGCAGCTCTCCGGCGGCGGATCCACCCCGCTGGACGGGCTGATGCGGGCGGGCATGGACGTCGCCATGAAACTGCGGCGGGCCGGGCTGGAGCCCGGCCGGATCGCGCGGCTGACGGTGCTGGTCGGCGACGTCACCGGGCTGATCCCCAGTGACGGCGACCTCGGCGAGGGCGACCTGGTCGCCCGGCTCGAGCCGCGGTCGCTGCTGCTCGGGATCGCGCGGTCCAGCAGGTACGCCGGCGTCGACAACCCCCGGCTCTGGACGACGGCCGACGTGCGGGCCGCTCTGGAGGCGCTCGAGCTCTCCGGGCGCGGGCCGTCCGTCGAGGAGCTCAACGGTGAGGGCTTCCCGTACTCGCCGTACGTCCTGCGCCGCCCGGAACTCCTGACCCCGGCGGCGATGGCGGCCTCCCCGGCCGCCGCGGGGCCTACCGCCGGGCCCGCCGCCCAGGCGCCCGAGGGTTCCGAGCCGCCGGTCCGCGACCAGCCGAGCCCGGACGCGATCGCCCAGGCCGTCGCAGCCTCCGCGGCGGCCGCGCACGCCGCCGTCGCGCAGGAGGCAGCCACATCGACGCCGCCGCGCGACACGGTCGCCATCGACGATCCCGCCCCGGCGCCCGACGACGGTGACGGCATCGGCGGGCTGTTCGCCGGCGCCCAGCCGGATCAGGCGCCGAGGGGAACCGTCGTCCCCCCGCGGACCGCTGCGCCCCCCGCCACCTCGGTGTTCCAGCAGCCCCCTCCGGCGGCGCCCCCGGCGATGCCTCCGCTCTACTGGAACCAGACCCAGCAACCCGAAGAACCCGAGGAACGGAGCGGGCCGCGCGGCAGGGTCGCCCTCGTGACCCTGGTCGGCGTGCTGGTCCTCGCCCTCCTCGGCGTGGGTGGCTGGCTGCTCCTGCGGGACGGGGACGGCGGCGGATCGGGTACCGACGCCGCGCCGTCCACGGCGCAGACACAGGAGGCCGGGCCGGAGGTCGGTGACACCCAGCTGGTGGGCGGAACGTCGTTCACCGTCGAGGCGGTGCAGGTCGACGACACCTGCGCCGGTCACGCCTACGGCGACACCGCGGCCTTCCTCGCCGCCACCGACTGCACCGGGCTGTCCCGCGCCCTGTACTCCGCGGAGGTCGAGGGGGCCCCGGTGGTGGTCTCGGTCGTCCGCGTGCGGATGCCCGACACGGGGGTGGCGCGGGAGCTCCAGACGCTGACCGACCGCAACGGGAGCGGCAACGTCAGCGACCTGTTGCGCGAGGGGGTCCGGTACCCGGGCAGCCCCGCGGAGCTCTCCGGGGCCGAGTACGCCAGCGCGGTATCGGGATCGGCGGTGACGATCGTGGAGAGCGACTGGGTCGACGAGGACGCCCCGGGCGGCTCCCCGGCCATCGACGCGATCGCCGACGCCGGACTGGCACTCCCGGTCCCGCCGTTCCCGGCCGAGTGAGAGAGGACCCCGTCCCCGGCCGGGGACCTTGCGGGGGTCCTTTCCGGGGCCTCAGGCGGTGGCGGCGGCCCAGGCCATGTCGCTCAGCAGCGCCGCCATCGCCGGACGGCTCAGCCGGCCGGCGCTGTGCGGAGTGGAGTTGATCAGCCCGAAGACGGCGTGCGCCCGGGCGCGGCAGGCGGCCGCATCGGCGGCGGGATGCAGCCGTGCCAGCACGGCCACCCACACCTCGACGTAACGGCGCTGCAGCCGGCGCACCTGGGCGGCGTCGGCGTCGGCGAGCGTGCCCAAGTCGCGGTCCTGCACCGTGATCAGCGCCGGGTTGTCCAGGGCGAAGTCGACCTGGAAGGCGATCAGCGCGCGGAGCTGGCCGTGGACGTCGTCGCCGGCCCGCGCCACGACCTCGCTGCCGCCGGCCAGCAGCCGCTCGCTGATGCGCAGCAGCATCTCGGCGAGCATCGCGTCCTTGCTGGCGAAGTGCCGGTAGATCGCCGGCCCGGTGACGCCGACGGCCGCGCCGACGTCGTCCACCCCCACGGCCCGTGAGCCCCGCTCCGCGAACAGCTGCGCCGCGGCCTGCAGGATCTGCTCACGACGCGAGGGGCGGTCGACGTCGGCGTGCAACGCCGCGTCTCGTGCCGGGCGCGTCGAGGTCACGAGCCCGATGCTAGCGCCGCAGTGAACCGGCGTTAACCGCTCCGGGGTGTGAGGTGGACCGTCGGAGTGAACGGCGGTTAACCTCACTGGCGTGGACGCGCCCGTGCTCTCCCCAGTCGTCGCGGCGGACGCGGCGAGCGTCGCCCGCAACGCCGCCGCGCACGCCGAACTCGCGGCCGATCTCGCCACCCAGCTGAGCAGGGTGGCGCTCGGCGGGGGTGAACGGGCCCGGCAGCGGCACGTCGACCGCGGCAAGCTGCTGCCCCGGGAGCGGGTGGACACACTGCTCGACCCGGGCAGCCCGTTCCTCGAGCTCTCCCCGCTGGCCGCGCACGGCCTCTACGACGGCGACGCGCCGGCCGCCGGGATCATCACCGGCATCGGCCGGATCGCCGGCCGCGAGTGCGTGGTCGTCGCCAACGACGCCACCGTCAAGGGCGGCACCTACTACCCCATGACGGTGAAGAAGCACCTGCGCGCCCAGGAGGTGGCGCTGCACAACCGGCTGCCCTGCGTCTACCTGGTCGACTCCGGCGGGGCGTTCCTGCCGATGCAGGACGAGGTCTTCCCCGACCGCGAGCACTTCGGCCGCATCTTCTTCAACCAGGCGACGATGTCGAAGGCGGGCATCCCGCAGATCGCCGCCGTCCTCGGCTCGTGCACCGCCGGTGGCGCGTACGTGCCGGCGATGAGCGACGAGGCCGTGATCGTCCGGGAGCAGGGCACGATCTTCCTGGGTGGGCCGCCCCTGGTGAAGGCCGCGACCGGTGAGGTGGTCACCGCCGAGGACCTCGGCGGGGGAGACCTGCACAGCCGGGTCAGCGGGGTCACCGACCACCTGGCCGACGACGACGCGCATGCCCTGCAGCTCGTCCGGCAGATCATCGGGACGCTGGGTCCGCGCGAGCCCCGGCCCTGGGGCGTCGAGCCGGTCGAGGAGCCGGTGCACGCGCCGGAGTCGATGTACGACGTCGTGCCGCCGGATCCGCGCACGCCCTACGACGTCCGCGAGGTGATCGCCCGGCTGGTCGACGGGAGCCGTTTCGCCGAGTTCAAGCCGCTGTACGGCCCGACCCTGGTCACCGGCTTCGCCCGGTTGCACGGCCACCCGGTGGGGATCGTCGCCAACAACGGCGTGCTGTTCGCCGAGTCGGCGCTCAAGGGCGCGCACTTCATCGAGCTCTGCGACCGCCGCAAGATCCCGCTGCTGTTCCTGCAGAACATCTCCGGGTTCATGGTCGGCCGCGACTACGAGGCCGGTGGCATCGCCAAGCACGGCGCCAAGATGGTCACTGCGGTCGCCTGCGCCCGGGTACCGAAGCTGACCGTGGTCATCGGTGGCTCGTTCGGGGCCGGCAACTACTCGATGTGCGGCCGGGCCTACTCGCCCCGCTTCCTCTTCACCTGGCCCAACGCCCGCATCTCGGTGATGGGCGGTGAGCAGGCGGCGTCGGTGCTGGCGCAGGTCCGCCGCGACGGCCTGGAGGCCCGTGGCGAGGAGTGGCCGGCGGAGGAGGAAGAGGCGTTCAAGGCGCCCATCCGCGAGCAGTACGAGGCTCAGGGTCACCCCTACTACGCCACGGCCCGCCTCTGGGACGACGGCGTCATCGACCCCGCGCACACCCGCACCGTCCTCGGCCTGGCCCTCTCCGCCTGTGCCAACGCGCCACTCGAGGAGGTCGGCTATGGCGTCTTCCGCATGTGAGACCGGCAGTTATGGCCATAAACGCCGCGCGGGCTCGGGGAAGAGCGGCAGTTATGGCCATAAATGCCGCGCGGGCCGGGTCGGGGGACGGCGGTGAGCGGGATGTTCGGCACCGTGCTCGTGGCGAACCGGGGTGAGATCGCCGTCCGGGTGATCCGCACGCTCCGCGAGATGGGCATCCGCTCCGTCGCCGTCTACAGCGACGCGGACGCCGGCGCCCTGCACACCCGGTTGGCCGACGTCGCCGTCCCGATCGGCCCCGCGCCCGCCGCCCAGAGCTACCTGTCGATCGAGCGGGTGCTCGAGGCGGCCGTCGGCACCGGCGCCCAGGCGATCCACCCCGGCTACGGGTTCCTCTCGGAGAACGTCGAGTTCGCCCGGGCGTGCGAGAAGGCCGGCATCGTCTTCATCGGCCCACCGGTGGCGGCGATCGAGGCCATGGGCGACAAGATCCGCGCCAAGCAGACCGTGATGGCCGCCGGCGTCCCCGTCGTCCCGGGCCGGACCGAGCCCGGCATGACCGACGACCAGGTCACCGACGCCGCCGTCGCCGTCGGCTTCCCGGTGCTGCTCAAGCCCAGCGCCGGTGGCGGAGGCAAGGGCATGCGGGTGGTGCGCTCGACGGAGGAGCTGCCCGAGGCCATCGCGGGAGCCCGGCGCGAGGCGGCCAGTTCATTCGGCGACGACACCCTGCTGGTCGAGCGGTACGTCGGGAACTCCCGGCACATCGAGGTGCAGGTCCTCGGCGACGCGCACGGCACCGTCATCCACCTCGGCGAGCGCGAGTGCAGCCTGCAGCGCCGGCACCAGAAGGTGATCGAGGAGGCGCCGTCCCCGCTCCTGGACACGTCGATGCGCGCCTCCATGGGCCGGGCGGCCGTGGAGGCCGCCAGGGCGGTCGGCTACACCGGTGCCGGCACGGTCGAGTTCATCGTCGACGCCGACCGGCCCCGCGACTTCTTCTTCCTGGAGATGAACACCCGCCTGCAGGTGGAGCACCCGGTGACCGAGTGCATCACCGGCCTGGACCTCGTCGAGCAGCAGATCCGAGTCGCGGCGGGGGAGCGGCTGCCGATCGACCAGAGCGACGTGACGCTGGACGGGCACGCGATCGAGGCCCGGCTCTACGCCGAGGACCCCTCGCGCGGTTTCCTCCCGCAGGCGGGCACGGTGCTGGGCCTGGTCGAGCCGTCGGGCCCCGGCATCCGGTTCGACAGCTCGCTGGCCGTCGGCACCGTCGTCGGCTCCGACTACGACCCGATGCTGGCCAAGGTCGTCGCCTGGGCGCCGACCCGGGAGACCGCGCGCGCCCGGCTGGTCGGCGCGCTCGGGCACAGCGCCGTCCTCGGGGTGACGACGAACGCCGCGTTCCTGCGGGCGCTGCTCACCGACCCCGACGTCGTCGCCGGGAAGCTGGACACGGGGTTGATCGAGCGCCGCGGGGACGCCCTGACCGCGGTGGGCGAGGTGCCGTTTCCCGTGTACGCGGCCGCGGCGCTGGCCCTGCTGCTGGAGACCGAGCCGGCCGGGCCGGTGGTCGACCGCTGGGACGTGCCGGACGGCTGGCGGCTGGGTGAGCCGGCCTGGACGGTCCGCCGGCTGCAGGCGGCCGGCGGGGAGCCGGTGGAGGTGGCCGTCCGGGGCCGGGCGGCCGCCGCCGAGGTGCGCCTCGGGGACGGCGAACGGGTGCCGGCCCGGGCCTCGCGGGCCGGCGACCGGCTGACCGTGACCGTCGGCGACCGCACCACCTCCTACACCGTCGTCCACGAGGGCGGCACGGTGTGGCTGGCCGCCGAGGGGCGGGTGACGGCGCTGCGCGAGCAGGAGCGGCTGACGGCGCACGCCGAGGGCGCCGGCGCCGACGGCGTGGTGACCGCGCCCATGCCGGGGACCGTGACCGTGGTGCAGGCCGCGGTCGGTGACGAGGTGGCGGCGGGGACCCCGCTGCTGGTCGTCGAGGCGATGAAGATGGAGCACGTGCTGACCGCCCCCGTCGCGGGGACGGTCACCGAGCTCGGTGTGACAGCCGGCCAGACGGTCGCGCTGGACGAGCGGGTGGCGCTGGTGACCCCGGCCGCCGCCGCTCCCGAGGAGCAGGAGAACTGATGCTGGACTACCGGCTCGACACCGAGACCGAGGCCCTCCGCACGACCGTGCGGGAGTTCGCGCGAGAGGTGATCGCCCCGCAGATCGGCGAGTTCTACGAGCGGGACGAGTTCCCGACGGAGATCGTGCGCCAGATGGGCGAGCTCGGGCTGTTCGGGCTGCCGTTCCCCGAGGAGTACGGCGGGGCGGGCGGCACCTATTTCGACCTCTGCGTCGCCCTCGAGGAGCTGGCGCGGGTCGACTCGTCGATGGCGATCACCGTCGAGGCCGGCGTCTCTCTCGGAGCCATGCCGATCTACCGGTTCGGCACAGACGAGCAGAAGAAGGAGTGGCTGCCGCGGCTGTGCGCCGGCGAGGCGCTCGGTGCGTTCGGGCTGACCGAGCCCGGCGGCGGCTCCGACGCCGGGGCGACCCGCACGACCGCGCGGCTGGAGGACGGGCACTGGGTGATCAACGGGTCGAAGGCGTTCATCACCAACGCCGGTACCGACCTCACCCAGCTGGTCACCGTCACCGCCGTCACCGGCACGCGCCCCGACGGCGGCAAGGAGATCTCGGCGATCATCGTGCCGTCCGGGACGCCGGGCTTCGTCGTCGGGCAGCGGTACTCGAAGGTCGGCTGGAACGCCTCCGACACCCGCGAGCTGTCGTTCACCGACGTCCGCGTGCCCGAGGAGAACCTGGTGGGGGAGCGGGGCCGCGGCTACGCGCAGTTCCTCTCCATCCTCGACGAGGGGCGGATCGCGATCTCGGCGCTGTCGGTGGGGCTGGCCCAGGGGTGCGTGGACGAGTCGGTGAAGTACGCCGGTGAGCGCGAGGCGTTCGGGCAGCCGATCGGGAAGAACCAGGCCATCCAGTTCATGATCGCCGACATGGAGGTGCGCGCCTCGACCGCGCGGCTGGCCTACTACCGGGCGGCGGAGAAGATGCTGCGGGGTGAGCCGTTCAAGCGCGAGGCCTCGATCGCGAAGCTGTACAGCTCCGAGGTCGCGATGGACAACGCGCGCTACGCCACCCAGGTGCACGGTGGGTACGGGTTCATGAACGAGTTCCCGGTGGGCCGCTTCTACCGCGACGCGAAAATCCTCGAGATCGGCGAGGGCACCAGCGAGGTGCAGCGGATGCTCATCGCCCGCGACCTCGGCGTCGGCTGAGAGCCGCACCCTCCCTGCGGTCTGACCGCCTCGCCTGACGTGAAGCCGCGCCACGGTGCGGCTGAACGTTCGCTGAAGCGGCCA
Source organism: Blastococcus colisei (assembly GCF_006717095.1). Classification (NCBI taxonomy): domain Bacteria; kingdom Bacillati; phylum Actinomycetota; class Actinomycetes; order Geodermatophilales; family Geodermatophilaceae; genus Blastococcus; species Blastococcus colisei. The sequence goes on along the minus strand of NZ_VFQE01000001.1, from coordinate 3,607,587 downwards.
GAGGCCTGGGGAGCACCGCCTACGTCCGCACGGTGCACCGACGGGCGGGCGGCGCGACGGAGGCGCACCCTGAGCGTGCCGCCGTCCGCCCGCGGGACCCGGCTCCGGTCGAGGGGCGAGCCGTCGGCGGCCTAGTTGCGCGTTTTGCGCAAGTTACCGCTCGGTTGCGCTTGCTTTGCGCAGTTGCCTACCTCACGATTCCCTTGGTTCTCCCCCAGCGGTGGGGGAGTGGCAGGGAGGTTCCGGGTGGACGTACAGCTGCTCCTCGCACTCGTGCTCGGCATCGCGACGATCGTCGTGCTCGTGCTGAGCACCCGCCTCGACGCGTTCGTGGCGCTCCTGATCGCGGCCCTGGTCACCGGCTTCGTCGCCGGCGCCCCGGCCGGCGAGATCATCTCCTCGATCACGACGGGCTTCGGGAACACGCTCGCCTCGATCGGCATCGTCATCGGGCTGGGCGTGGCCATCGGCAAGATCCTCGAGGTCTCCGGTGCGGCCGACGCGCTGGCCCAGAAGTTCGTCAAGCTCCTCGGCAAGGGCCGCGAGCACTGGGCGATGGCGGGAACCGGTGCGGTCGTCTCCATCCCGGTGTTCTGCGACTCCGGCTACGTGATCATGAACCCGCTCGCGCGGTCGATCGCGCGCCGGATCCGCGGCCGCTACGTGACGCTCGCCCTGGCCCTCGGCTGTGGCATGACCCTGACCCACCACCTGGTCCCGCCCACCCCCGGCCCGCTGGGGGTCGCCGGCATCCTGGGTGCCGATCTCGGCGCGCTCATCCTCGCCGGTCTGGTCTTCACCCTGTTGCTCCTCCCGGTCGTCATCGGCTATGCGGTCTGGATCGGCCCGAAGCTGGAGAGCGAGATCACCCCGCAGGTCCGGGAGGCCGTCTACCACGGCGTGCCGGCCAGCACGGGCGTCGGCGGAACCGGCAGCGTCGGCGCGGGGACCGACGACCTCGGTGAGCCGCTGCGGGAGGAGCCCGCCTCCGAGCTGGGCGAGGCACCCGCCGGGGCCGAGCCGCACAAGGTCGGCTTCGGGTTGGCCGCCGTGCCGCTGCTCGTGCCGCTGCTGCTGATCGTCCTCAACACGGTGACGACGGCGATCGACCGGAACGCCCAGGGCGTTCTCTCGCCGACCGACGAGTACACGCCCTCCGCCTTCGCCGGCGTCATGTCGTTCATCGGCAACCCGGTCGTCGCGCTGATCATCGGCATCGTCCTGGCGGTCTACCTGCTGCTGCCCCGCTGGACGCCGCGCAACCGGGTGCACGGCTGGCTCGCCGACGCCGCGGCCTCCGCCGGACTGATCATCCTGATCACCGGTGCCGGTGGTGCCCTCGGCCAGGTGCTGCGCGACACCGGTGTCGGCGACGCGCTGGCCGAGGCGATCGCCGCCGTGTCGCTGCCCAGCGTCCTGGTGCCCTTCCTGATCGCCTCGCTGGTCCGCATCGCGCAGGGCTCGGGCACGGTGGCCATGATCACCGCCGCGTCGGTCACGGCTCCGCTGGTGGACACCCTCGGGCTGTCGGCGCTGCTGGCGGCCCTGGCCTGCACCGCGGGGTCGATGGTCTTCAGCTACTTCAACGACTCCTACTTCTGGGTCGTCACCCGCTTCACCGGGCTGGAGGGCACCGCCGCGCTCAAGGGCTGGTCGGGCATCACGACGGCGGTCTGGGCGGCCTCGCTGCCGCTGCTGCTGATCGCCAGCCTCTTCCTCTGATCCGGCGCCGGATCGCTGGGCCGGGATCATGGCTGAGGTGCTCGTCGTCGCCGACGACCTGACCGGGGCGAACGCCACCGCCGCGGGGTTCGCCGCCGCCGGTCTCCGGGCGGCGACGGCGAGCGCCGCCTCCGGGGCCGAGGTGATCACCGGGATGGTCTCCCGCTTCGACGTGGTGGTGGCGACGACGGACAGCCGGCACCTCCCGCCGGACGTCGCTGCTGCCCGGGTCCGCTCCGTCGTCCGGGCCGGCTGGCCGGCCCGGCTGGTCTGCAACCGGATCGACACCACGCTGCGCGGCAACGTCGGGGCGACGACGGAAGCCCTGGTCGACGAGGTCCACACCCTCGCGGGCGCCCGGGTCGTGGGACTGTGCGCCCCCGCGCACCCGGCGGCAGGACGGCACACCATCGGCGGCACCCAGTTGCTGGACGGGCGCCGGCTGGAGGAGACGGAGGTCGCCCGGGACGCCCGCACGCCGATGCACACCTCGGAGGTCGTCGAGATCCTCCGTCAGCAGACCGGGCTGACCACCCATCTGCTGCCCATGGCCACGGTGACCGGCCGCCCGGAGGCGCTGGTGGCCGAGATCAGGGCGGCGCTCGAGGCGGGCGTCGCCCTGCTCGTCGCGGACGCCACCACGGAGGAGCACCTGGACCGGATCACCGCCGCCGCCGTGACGGCGTCGGAGGGTCTGGACCTCGTCTGGGTGACCAGCGACCCGGGACCGGGATCGGTGGCCATGGCCCGGGCGCTCGGGCTGAACCGCACGACGCGTGGCGCGCCGCTGCTGGTCGTCTCGGGCTCGGCGACGGAGCTCACCCGCAAGCAGCTCCAGCAACTGGCCGCCGAGCGAGGTGCCACGGTGCACCGGGTGCCGCCCCTTCCCCACAGCGCGGTGCCCGACCTCGAGGCAGCCACGGCCGTGCTCGACGGAGCCCTGGCCGCCGCCGGCGCCGACGACATCGTCGTCTTCGCGACGGTGATCGAGGACTCCGACGTGCGGCCGACATCGGCGGAGGACGCCGATCGGATCCCCCGTGAACTGGCGGCCGCGGTGCGCCGCGCGATGGAGAACCATGTCGTGGAAGGGTTGTTCACCACCGGAGGTGACGTCACGGCGGCCGTCCTGAGTGAACTCGGCTCGCACGGGCTGGAGATCTCCGGGGAAGTCGTCCCCCTGGCCGTCGCAGGCACCCTCGTCGGCGGGCCGTGGGACGGGCTGCACATCGCCACCAAGGGAGGCCTCGTCGGTGACGTGGGCACGACCGTCGCCTGCCTCGACCACCTCCGCCAGACCGTCGAGCTCGAGCGCCGCCACGTCGCCTCGGCCCAGACGCGGCAATCCCCCTGACCGACGCTCACCAGAATCAAGGGAGACGCACATGACCCGACACGTACTCGCACTGACCCTCGGCGACCCGGTGGGGATCGGGCCCGAGATCACGGCGCGCACGCTGGCCGAGCAGGCCGGGGCGACCGACCACCACGGCGTCGCCGTCGGTGATGCCGCGGCGCTGCGGCGCGGGGTCGAGGCGATGGGCCTGGACGTCGAGGTGCGCACCGTCGACGGCTTCGACACCGAACCGGCCGACGGGGTCATCGACATCGTCGACACCGGGGTGCTCGGCGACGACGTGCCCGAGTGGGGCAAGGTCGACGAGCGCGCCGGCCGGGCCGCGGTCGCCGCGATCGAGACCGCGACCCGTGCCGCCATGGAGCGCAAGGTGGCCGGGATCGTCACCGGACCGATCAACAAGGAGGCCATCTGGGCCGCCGGCTCCGAGCACCTGGGCCACACCGAGATGCTGGGCGAGCTGACGGGGGTCACCCAGCAGGACACGATGTTCGTCGTCCGCAACTCCGCGGCGGCCGGTCACCACCTGCGGATCTTCTTCGCGACGCGGCACGTCTCGCTGCGCAAGGCGATCGACCAGCTGACCAAGGAGCGGATCCAGGACTCGATCCGCAAGGCGCACACCGCGCTGCAGGTCTTCGGCGTGGACCAGCCCCGGTTGGCCGTCGCCGCGCTGAACCCGCACGGGGGTGAGAACGGCAACTTCGGGGACGAGGAGATCGTGCACATCGCGCCCGCCTGCGAGGCGGCGCGGGCCGAGGGCCTGGACGTGAGCGGACCGATCCCCGCCGATTCCGTCTTCCACCAGGGCCTGGTCGGCCGGTTCGACGGCGTGCTCTCCCAGTACCACGACCAGGGGCACATCCCGGCGAAGACGTTCGACTTCGACGGCACGATCTCCGTCACGGTCGGCCTGCCGATCCTGCGGACCTCGGTCGACCACGGCACGGCGTTCGACATCGCCGGCACCGGCAAGGCCGGGCACGGGACGATGCTGTCGGCCTACCTCGCCGCCGTCGACTACGCGCCCTTCGTCGACAACATCCGACGCACCTACGGATCCTGAGAACACGGCGTCCATGAGCGGGGCGCGGAGGCGGCGGGCGACGGAGGAGCGGCACGAGGCGCTGGTGACGCTGCTGCGCAGCGGCATCGACGCGGTGGAGACGCTGGCCGAGCGGGCCGGCGTCTCCCCGTCCACGGTGCGTCGTGACCTGACCCGGCTGCAGCGGGAGGGGCGCATCGCCCGCACCTACGGCGGTGCGCTGGTGCGCGACGTCTTCCACGAGCGATCGTTCGGCGAGAGTGCCCGGTTGCACGCCGAGGCGAAGGCGGCGATCGCCATGGCCGCGGCAGAATTGGTGCCGGCCGAGGGCAGCGTCTTCCTCGACGCCGGGACGACGTGCCTGGCACTCGCGCGGGTCCTCGCCGATCGGGGACCGCTGACCGTGGTGACCCGCGGCCTCGAGACGGCCCTCCTGCTCGCCCGGGCCCCCGACGTGCGGGTGATCATCATCGGCGGGCAGGTGCAGTCGCTGAGCCACGGCGTCGCCGGGGCGCTCTCGGAGGTCGCGCTGGCGCGCCTCGCGTTCGACGTCGCATTCCTCGGCGCCGACACCCTCGACGCGGGCAAGGGCCTGGGAGAACCCACCGTCGAGGAGACCTACGTCAAGGAACTGGTCGCGGGGCGGTCCGGCCAGGTGGTCCTGCTCGCCGACTCGTCCAAGTTCGTCCCGGCCAACGCCCCCGCCTGGACGACCATCGGTACCTCGTGGACCGTCCTCACCGATGCGGGTGTCGACGCCGAGACCGTCGCCGATTTCGCGCGCAGCGGCGTCAGCGTGGTCGCGGTGGGGTGAGGCGCCCGGCGGCGATGCCGGCTCGGGCGCACTGCGCCTCGCTCAGTCGGTCAGCGGAGCGCGGTCGGGGATGGCGACGCTGAGCAGGACCACGCTGTCCTCGTCGGCGTGCAGGCTGTGCCGCCGGTCGGGGATCGGGCTGAACTCGTGCGCGGCCACCTCGACGGTCTCGTCCCCGGCGAGCAGCCGCACCCGGCCGCGGAGCACCAGCAGGCTGGCCGGGCCGGGGCTCTCGTGCTCGCCGAGCTCGGCGCCGGCCAGCAGCGCGATCAGCGTCTGCCGCAGCCCGTCCACCGGGTGCGGCAGGGTGCTGGCCGCGCGGTGCGCCGACCCCCGGGCGGCGCGGTCGATCAGTTCGGCGGAGAGCTGGCGCACGTCCACGGTGCTCATGGGCGGAGCCTAGGGGCGCCCGTCACGCCGTGACGTCGATCAGCACCTTCCCGACGGCGCCGTCCTGCACCGCCTGGTGCGCCTGCGCGGTGTGCTCCAGCGGGAAGACGTGCAGCGGCAGCCCGGCCTCCCGGCCGACGCGGATCGCGCCGTCGAGGACGGCGGCGTTCACGTCCTCGACGCCGATCTCCTTGGCCCGGGCCGGCTCGGTGTAGACGAGGACGAACTGCCAGCGGGCGTTCGGGCCCATCTGCAGCCGCACCGGCACGGTCACCTCGGCCCCGCCGTCGTCGGCGTACATGGCGACGGCCCCGTGCATGCCGATGACCTGTGCGTCGACGCCTGCGTTCACGGCGGCCGAGACCTCGACGATCGTGTCGATGCCCTTCGGCGCGATCTTGCGGACCTCGGTGACGACGTCCTGCCGGCGGTAGTCCACGACGTGGTCGGCGCCGGCCGCGGCGGCCAGCTGTGCCTTCTCCGGGCTGCTCACCGTCGCGACGACCGTGGCGTCGGCCCAGCGGGCCAGCTGGATGGCGGCGTTGCCGACCGCGCCGGCCCCGCCCTGCACGAGCACCGTGCGGCCGGTCAGCGTGCCGGGGCCGATGCGATCGGGCAGCGACTCCGCGACGGTCAGGCAGCGGTGCGCGGTGAGGAACGGGATGCCGAGCGCCGCGCCCAGCTCGAAGGTCCCGTCCGGTCCGAGGAGCACGGTCTGCCGAACGGGGACGACGGTGAACTCGGCCGCCGTGCCGTACGGCCGTTGCCAGGCCGCCTCCCAGATCCACACCCGCTCACCGACCAGCACCGGGTCGACGCCCTGGCCGACGGCGTCGACGGTGCCGGAGCCGTCCTGGTTCGGGATCTGCCCCTCCGGGCCGGGCGGGGTCTTGCTGCGCGACTTCCAGTCGGTCGGGTTGACCCCGGAGAAGGCGACGCGGACGCGGACCTCGCCGGGGCCGGGTTCGGGGATCGGGTGCTCGGATAGCTGGAGGACGTCGGGACCACCGGGCTGCGTGTAGGAGATGGCGCGCACGGGTCCCTTCCTACCTCCTAGCCGGCGGGCGCGTCGTCGTCGGTAGGCCAGTCCGGTGCCGGGAGCCCCACCAGGGCCAGGAGCCGCTCGACCGTCTCCTCCACGACGTCGTCGGCGGGTGGGGAGCCGTCCGGTGCGGCCATGAGCCGCTGCACGTCGTCCGGGGCGACGTCCGTACCGGCCGCCTCCCGGGCCCAGCGGGCGAACCCCGCCGCCTCGGCCGCCGTGTCCACCGGGTCGCCGGCGTCGGGCTCCTCGAAGTAGATCCGCGGCTCGTAGCCCAGGTAGAAGCGTCCGCCCGAGGCGTCGGCCGCGCGGTAGTCGACGGTCGCGATGTCGCTGTCGTGCACGTCGACCAGCAGGAAGGGCACCGCGGTCGGACCGCCTGCGCTCCACCGGCCGTCGCTGTAGGCGAGCTTTCCGAAGTACCCCACCGCCGGAGGTTAGCCGTGTCCGAGGCCTGCCTCCCGGGCCCGCTCCTCGACCGTCCGGACGGCGGTGCGCAGGTCCTCGAGGTGGCGCTGCACCGCCGTCGGCAACGACAGGGCTTGCCGGCGCCAGGTGAGGTTGATGCACCCGACGACCCGACCGTCGACCCGGACGGGCATCGCGATCGACTCCCGGCCGTCGTCGACCTCCGACCGCGGCCGGTCGTGGTCCCCGCCGAAGTCGGGCGCCCGGACGCTGTAGCCCCGCCGCCGCGTGGTCTCGACCATCCGGCGGACGGCGGCGTCGTCCTGTGCCAGCCGGTACGCGGGGTCCTTCTTCAGGCGCAGCCGGGCCAGCACCGCCTCCAGTTCCTGCTGGGGGCAGAAGGCCAGGTAGGCCCGGCCGGACGCCGACCCGAGCATGTTCACCCGGAATCCGTGCGGCCGAGGCGGGAGGGCGTCGAAGTAGGTGCGCGAGCTGTTGGTCTCCAGCGTCTCCATGTAGTCCAGCCGCGGCACCGAGATGACCGACGGCCACTGCAGCCGCTGGGAGAGCTCGCCGAGCACCGGCGAGGCGATCTCGACCAGCCACTCGCCGTCGTCGGTCTCCATCCGCCGCTGCAGCGTGTGGCTCGGGAGGAAGGCGCCGTCGACCATCCGCTGCCAGACCAGGCCGTGCCGGTAGGCGGTGAAGAGGATCCGCGTCAGGGTCGGCTTGGGGATGCCGGTGGCCAGATGGAGGTCGTGCAGGCTCGCCGCCCGCACCTCCTGCAGGACCTGGAGGACCTGGAGCCCGCGGGCGAGGGAGTCGATCGTCTTGACCCGGTACTCGCGCACGGAACCCCGATTCAGCTGCTGCTTTTCACGGCGTGAAATACGTGCGCATGAGTGTTGCTCATCACACTGCCGCTGCGCCACTGTCTGCCCATGGCTTCGTCGGCGGCGGACACCGCCACCTCCCCGGCGGTACGGGAGGGCGACCTGCTCTGGTCGCCACCGCCGGAGCGGGCGGAGCAGACGCGGTTGGCCGAGTTCACCCGCTTCGCGGAGACGCGCACCGGCCGGACGTTCGGTGACTACGCCGACCTCTGGACGTGGTCGACCAGCGAGCTCGAGGAGTTCTGGCAGGCGGTCTGGGATTTCTTCGACGTCGGCTCGTCGGCACCGCACACCGCCGTCCTGGAGAGCCGGGAGATGCCCGGCGCCCGGTGGTTCCCCGGCGCCCGGCTGAACTTCGCCGAGCACGTGCTGGCCCAGGAGCGAGCCGGGCAGCCGGCGCTGCTGGCGGTCGGTGAGACCACCCCGCTGCGGGAGCTGCCGTGGGAGGACTTCACCCGCCAGGTCCGCGCCGTCGCCACGCATCTGCGCGACCGGGGCGTCCGGCCGGGGGACCGGGTCGTCGCCTACCTGCCGAACGTGCCCGAGGCCGTCGTCGCGATGGTGGCGGCGGCGAGCGTCGGCGCCGTCTGGGCCAGCTGCTCACCGGACTTCGGCTCGCGGGGCGCGCTCGACCGGCTGGGCCAGCTGGAGCCGACGGTCCTCTTCGCCGCCGACGGCTACCGCTACGGCGGCAGGAACTTCGACCGCCGGGGCGAGGTGGCCGAGCTCGTGGCCGGGTTGCCGAACCTGCGCGAGGTCGTGCGGGTGCCGGTGCTCGGGCTGGAGGCGCCCGGCACGCCGTGGGACGACGTGCTGGCCGGCCCGACCGTGCCGGCCGCCGACTTCGCCTGCGAGCAGGTGCCCTTCGACCATCCGCTGTGGGTGCTGTTCTCCTCCGGCACCACCGGCCTGCCCAAGGCGATCGTGCACGGGCACGGCGGGATCCTGCTCGAGCAGCTGAAGCTGCAGGCGTTCCACCTCGACCTGCGCCCGGGTGACCGCGCCTTCTTCTTCACCACCACCGGCTGGATGATGTGGAACTTCTGCGTCAGCATGCTGCTGCAGGGCATCGTCCCCGTGCTCTACGACGGCAATCCGTCCCACCCCGACGTCGACGTACTCTGGCGCACCGCGCAGGACAGCCGGGCCCGCCTCTTCGGCGCGAGCCCCACGTTCGTCGAGCTGATGCAGAAGGCCGGCGTCGTGCCGAGAGAGCGGTTCGACCTCTCCGCGCTGGAGATCGTCATGCCGGCCGGCTCCCCGGTGTCGCCGGCGATCACCGCGTGGTTCTACGACGCGGTCGGGCCCGACCTCTGGATCGCGACGGGCAGCGGCGGCACCGACTGCTGCACCGGCTTCGTCGGCGGCGTGCCGACGCTTCCCGTGCGGGCCGGGGAGATCCAGGCCCGCTCGCTGGGGGTGGCGGCGCAGGCGTGGGACGACGCCGGGCACCCCGTCGTCGGCCAGGTGGGCGAACTGGTGATCACCGCGCCGATGCCGTCGATGCCGCTGTTCTTCTGGGGTGACGACGAGGGCGCCCGCTATCGCGCCAGCTACTTCGAGACCTTTCCGGGTGTGTGGCGGCACGGGGACTTCTTCGAGGTCAACGAGCGCGGTGGCTGCTTCGTGCGCGGCCGGTCCGACGCGGTGCTCAACCGGCAGGGCGTGCGGATCGGCACCGCGGAGATCTACCGCGTGGTCGAGGACGACCCCGCCGTCCTCGGTGCGCTGATCGTCAACCTCGACCTGCCCGACGGCGGCTTCTTCATGCCGCTGTTCGTCTCGCTGAACCCCGGCGCGGAGCTGGACGACGAGCTGGCGGGACGCCTGCGGCGGAGGCTGCGCGAGGAGTACACGCCCCGGCACGTGCCCGACGCGATCGTCGCCGTCCGCGCCATCCCGCTGACCCGCAGCGGCAAGAAGCTGGAGATCCCGGTCCGCCGGCTGCTCCTGGGCGCCGACCCCGCCGTCGTCGCCGACCCCGACGCCATGGCCGATCCCACCGCCCTGGACGACTTCGTCGAGTACGCCCGCACCCAGCGCGACTACTCGCTGCGCTGACCCCGCCCCGACAGGAGCCCACCATGCCCGAGCGATCGTTCCCCCTGCCGTCCCAGATCGAGGCCGTCCCCGGCGCCGAGGGCTGGGAGGCGATGTACCCGTACTTCACCCGGTTCCAGCCCGAGGACGACCAGCGCTTCTGGTTCTACAACTCCATGCACTTCCCGGAGGTGATCCCGGCCTTCGACGGCCTCACCTCGGAGATCCCGTACACCGCCATCGGCGCCAACACCGCCCGGCTGTTCTCCTTCCCGACGACCATGGGGATCGAGTACCGCATCGTCAACGGGCGGGTCTACATCACCGCCAACCCGGTGCTCGACGAGGCGGAGCAGGGCAGGCGGTTCGCGGCCTTCCAGGAGCGGGCCGGCCACTACTACGGCAACTGGGACCGGATCTACGGCGAGTGGCAGCAGCGCATCGAGGCGCTGATCGCCGACATCGAGGCCGTCGAGGTGCCCGAACTCGGTGAGCTCGACCCCCTCGAGGTGGTCACGGGTGGCCGCGGGATCGCCTCCAACCACTACCTCCGCGAGAACTTCCACCGCTGCATCGACCTGTACTCGAAGATGTGGCACCACCACACCGAGCTGCTGATGCTCGGGTACGGCGCCTACGTCGTCTTCTTCGAGTTCTGCAAGCAGGCCTTCCCGGAGATGGGCGACCAGATGGTGGCCCGCATGGTCGCCGGCATGGACGTCACCATGTACCGGCCGGACGACGAGCTGAAGAAGCTCGCCGCGCTCGCCGTGGAGCTCGATCTCGGGGATCTGTTCGTGGAGGGCGCGGAGCCGGCGAAGGTGCTGGCGGCGCTCGGCGAGCGCGGGGACGCCGGCGCCCGCTGGCTGGCCGCGCTGGAGGCGGCGAAGGACCCGTGGTTCAACGTCTCGGTCGGTGACGGCTTCTACCACCACCACCTGTCCTGGGCCGACGACCTGACCGTGCCCTTCGCCGCCCTGCCGCGCTACGTCGAGCAGATCGCGGCCGGCGAGGACCTCACCCGCCCGACCGAGCGCCTGGCCGAGGAGCGCGACCGGATCGCCGGGCAGTACCGGGCCCTGCTGGACGCCGAGGAGGAGAAGGCCGCCTTCGACCAGATGCTGGGCCTGTGCCGCCAGGTGTTCCCCTACATCGAGTCGCACAAGTTCTACTGCGAGCACTGGTTCACCACCCGCTTCTTCCAGAAGATCCGGGCCTTCGGGGCGCTGCTGGCCGAGCGGGGCGTGCTGCTGACCGCCGACGACGTCTTCCACCTGCGGCACGTGGAGGTCGAGGACGCGCTCGCCGACGTCCAGTTGGCCTGGGCCTCGGGCGGCACCGAACTCGGCGCCCGCCACTGGCAGCCGATCGTCGCCGAGCGCAAGCGGATCGTCGAGGCGCTGTCGGGCTGGTCGCCGCCGCCCGCGCTGGGCGCCGTCCCCGAGGCGCTGAACGACCCCGCCGTGAAGATGCTCTGGGGCATCACCCAGGAGACGATCGAGACCTGGCTCGGCGGTGACGACGACGACGAGTCGACCGTGCGCGGCTACGCGGCCTCACCCGGCGTGGTCGAAGGCGTCGCTCGCGTGCTGCTGAACGTCAACGACATCGGTCAGATCCGCGAGGGCGAGGTGCTCGTCTGCCCGGTGACCGCCCCCAGCTGGGGCCCGGTCTTCGGCAAGATCGCCGCGGCCGTCTCCGACATCGGCGGCACGATGTCGCACGCGGCGATCGTGGCCCGCGAGTACGGCATGCCGGCGGTCGTCGGCACCGGCATGGCCACCGCCCGGATCAGGACCGGCGACCGCGTCCGGGTCGACGGCGACCGCGGCGTCGTCACCGTGCTGAGCTGATGGGAACGCTCATGGCCATCCGCTCCGTCCTGCACTTCCGCGACGTCGGCCTGGGCGACGTCGCGACCGTCGGCGGGAAGGGCGCCAGCCTCGGCGAGCTGCTGCGCGCCGGCATCCGGGTGCCGACCGGCTTCGCGGTGACGACGGCGGCCTTCCGGCAGACCGTCGAGCACCTGACCGTCGACGGCGAGTCGATCCCGGCCCGGGTGGCCGCCCTCGATCCCGCGGACGCCGAGGGGCTCGCTGCCGCCACCGCCGGGATCCGGGCGGTGCTGGAGTCCGCGCCCCCGCCGGGTGAGGTCATCGAGGCGGTCACCGCGGCGTATGCGGCGCTGTGCGAGGAGTGCGGCGACCCCGCGTTGCCCGTGGCCGTGCGGTCGAGTGCGACCAGCGAGGACAGCGCCGAGGCCAGCTTCGCCGGGCTGCAGGACACCTACCTGTGGGTGCGCGGGGCCGACTCGGTGCTGCAGCACGTGCGCCGCTGCTGGGCCAGCCTCTACAGCGTCGAGTCGGTGACCTACCGGCTGCGCCGCGGCATCCCGGAGACCGATCTGGGGATGGCCGTCGTCGTCCAGCGGATGGTCGGCGCGCGCAGCTCCGGCGTGCTGTTCACCCGCAGCCCGAGGAGCGGCGACAAGTCGGTGGTCGCCATCGATGCAAGCTGGGGGCTGGGCTCGGCCGTCGTCAGTGGTGACGTCACGCCCGACTCGTTCGTCGTCAGCAAGGTGACCGGCAAGATGAAGCGAACCGTGGCCACGAAGACCCGCTGGCACCGGCCGGACCCGTCCGGCTCCGGGGTGGTGGAGACCGACGTGCCGGCCGAGCTGCAGGACCGGCCGGCGATCTCCGACGACGAGATCGCCGAGCTGGTGGCGGTCGCGCGGCGGGTCGAAGGGCACTACGGCTGCCCGCAGGACATCGAGTGGGCGGTGAACGACGCCGGCGAGGTCTTCCTGCTGCAGAGCCGGCCGGAGACGGTGTGGGCGGAGAAGGACCGCGCGGCCAAGGCTGCCCCGGCCGCACGCCCGTTCGACCACGTCTTCAACCTGCTGGGCGGCAAGCGCCCGTCGGAGGGCTGAGCGACGTGGAGTTGACCCCCGACGACGTCCGCGACGTCCTGCGGGCCCTCGACTCCAGCGGCCTGCAGGAGCTGCACCTGGAGCTCGCCGACCTGACCCTGACCGTCCGCCGGGAGGGCGCCGCCGGCTGGACCGCCGAGCAGCAGGTCACGCGCGCGCCGCAGGTGGAGCAGGCCGCCGCGCCCGCGGCCGCCGCCGAGGCGCCCGCGCCCGCCGCGGAGGTCGGCGAGGGGCTGGTGGCCGTGCACCCGCCGCTGCTGGGCACGTTCTACCGCGCGCCGCAGCCGGGCGCCCCGCCGTTCGTGGACATCGGCGACGAGGTCGGCACGGAGACCGTCGTCGGGATCGTCGAGACCATGAAGATGATGACGCCGGTGCACGCCGGCGTCCGGGGCACCGTGGTCGAGTTCCGGCTGGGCAACGGCGAGTTCGCCGACGCGGACGCGGTGCTGCTGGTGGTGGAGCCGGCATGACTACACGGATCCGCCGGCTGCTGATCGCCAACCGGGGCGAGATCGCCGCCCGGGTGATCCGGACCTGCAGGCGACTCGGCATCGAGTCGGTGCTGGCCGCCTCCGACGCCGACACGGAGTCGCTCCCCGCGCGGCTGGCCGACCGCGTCGTCCGGCTCGGACCGGCGAACGCGGCGCAGAGCTACCTCGACCCGGCGGCCGTCGTGCGGGCCGCGCAGGCGGTGGAGGCGGACGCGGTGCACCCGGGCTACGGCTTCCTGTCGGAGAACCCGTCGCTCGCCCGGGCCTGCGCGACGGCCGGGATCGTCTTCGTGGGGCCGGCGCCGGAGTCGCTGGAGGCGGTGGGGGACAAGCTCACCGCCCGCTCGCACGCGGTGGCCGCCGGGCTACCCGTCGTCCCCGGTGGCGAGGCCGCCGACCTGGCCGGGGCGCAGGAGGTGGCGGCCGAGGTCGGCTACCCGCTGCTGGTGAAGGCCGTCGGTGGTGGCGGCGGCCGCGGCATGAAGCTCGTCGCCGGCCCGGACGACCTGGCGCACACCCTCGACCTCGCCGTCTCCGAGGCCGCCGCCGCGTTCGGCGACCCGCGGGTGTACCTGGAGCGCTTCGTGTCGTCAGGTCGACATGTCGAGGTGCAGATCCTGGGCGACGGTGCGCGTGCCGTGGCGCTCGGGGACCGGGACTGCTCCGTCCAGCGCCGGTACCAGAAGCTGTTCGAGGAGGCGCCCGCGCCGCTGCTGCCCGACGCCCTGCGGGCGGAGATGGCCGCCGCCGCTCTCGCCCTCGCCGAGCACCTGCACTACCGCGGCCTGGGCACCGTGGAACTGCTGGTGGACCGCGAGCGCGGCTCCTTCTACTTCCTGGAGATGAACGCCCGCATCCAGGTCGAGCACCCGGTCACCGAGATGGTCACCGGCCTGGACCTGGTTGCCGAGCAGCTCGCCGTCGCCGAGGGCCTGCCGCTGGGGCTCCGGCAGGAGGACGTCGTCCTGACCGGGCATGCCGTGGAGTGCCGGATCAACGCCGAGGACGCGGCGCTGGGCTTCCGTCCCTCGCCGGGCCGGATCCACCGGGTGGTGCTGCCGGTGGGGGAAGGCCTGCGCGTGGACACCCACGTGCAGGGCGGCTCCGTCGTCCCGCCGTACTACGACTCGCTGCTCGCCAAGCTGATCGTGCACGGGACCGACCGGGACGACGCCGTCGCCCGGGCCCGTGCCGCCCTGGACCTGCTGCGGATCGAGGGCGTGACGACGACGGTGCCGGTGCACCGGGCGCTGCTGGCCGATCCGGAGTTCGCCGCCGGAGGAGTGGACACGACGTTCTTCGAGCGGTTCCTCGACTCCCAGCTCGTGGGGGCGCGCTGATGGCCGACGTGGGACTCGTGGACGTCTCGATCCGCGACGGGAACCAGAGCCTGTGGGGTGCCACGGGCCTGCGGACGGCGCACATCGCGCAGGTCGCCCCGCTGATGGAGCGGGTCGGCTTCCGGGCGCTGGACTACAGCTCCAGCACGGCGATGGGGGTCGCCGTCCGCACCCACAGGGAGGACCCGTGGGAGCGGCTGCGGCTGACCCGGGCGGCGATGCCGACGACGAAGCTGCAGTTCATCGGCACCGGCTTCCGGTTCATCAGCTGGCAGAACTCCCACCCGGAGACCATGCAACTGGTCTACGACCGGCTCGTGGCCAACGGGATCGACCGGGTCGTCGTCCTCGACCCGATGCACGACATGGACGCCGCCCGCGAGACCGCGCGCCGGCTCAAACAGGCCGGCGTCGACGAGGTGATCGGGGCGCTGACCTTCACGATCAGCGTGGTGCACGACGACGCCTTCTACGCCGACCTGGCCGCGCAGTTCGCCGCCGATCCGAACTTCGACCGCGTCTACGTGAAGGACCCGGCCGGGATCCTCACCGCCGAGCGGGCCCGGACGCTGCTGCCGGCGATCGTCGGGCGGCTGGACGGCACGCCGCTGGAGCTGCACTCGCACGCGACCATCGGCCTCTCCCCGCTCACCTACTCGATCGCGCCGGAGCTCGGCGTCGAGGTCGTGCAGGTGGGCAGCGGGCCGCTGGGCAACGGCTCGTCGCTGCCCGAGGCGCGGCGGACGGTGGCCAACCTGCGGGAGATGGGCCACCGGGTGGACGTCGACGACCGCGCGCTGGGCCTGGTCTGCGACTTCCTCGACGGGCTGGCGGTGGCGGAGGAGCTGCCGGTCGGCCGGCCGCAGGACTTCGACGCGGCGTTCCTGCACCACCAGATCGCCGGCGGCGTGATGACGACGACGCGGCGGCAGCTGCGCGAGATCGGCATGGAGCACCGGTTCGAGGCCCTGGTAGAGGAGGTGGGCGCCGTCCGGGCGGAGCTGGGCCACCCGATCATGGTCACGCCGTTCCCGCAGATGGTGGTGTCCCAGGCCCTGTTCAACGTCATCGGCGAGCGGTACGCGAACGTCCCCGACCAGGTCATCCGGTACGTGCTGGGCAGCTTCGGCCGGCCCACCGCACCGATCGACCCGACCGTGCAGGACCGCATCCTCGACCGGCCGCGGGCGCGCGAGCTCGCGTCGGAGCCGCCGCCGCCGACGCCCGCCGAGCTGCGGAGGCAGTTCCGCCCAGGGATCAGCGACGAGGAGCTGCTCCTGCGCGCGCACATGCCCGAGGACCAGGTCGACGCGATGCTCGCGGCCGGGCCGGCGCCCCGGCACTTCAACCCCTCGCTGGCGCCCGTGCTCACGCTGCTGCGCGAGCTCGGGTCACGGACGTCCGTCCACGATCTCGCCGTCACCACGCCGGGCCTGCGCATGTCGGTCGGCCGGGCCTCCGAAGGGACCTCCGTTGCCTGACCCTGCTGTCCTCGACCGGCTGCGGCAGGTGCGCGGCTTCGTCCTCGACATGGACGGCACGCTGGTGCTCGGCGATCGCGACAACCGGGGGCTGACGCCGCTGCCGGGGGCGCTGGAGCTGCTGCAGACCCTGCACGAGCTCTCGATCCCCTTCTGCGTCTTCACCAACGGCACCGTGAAGACGCCGGCACAGTGCGCGGACGCACTGCAGCAACTCGGCTTGCCGGTCACGGCCGACCAGGCGCTGACGCCGGCCTCCACCGCGGTGGACGTCTTCGGCGAGCGCGGTCACCGGCGGGTGATGGTGCTGGGTGGGAAGGGCATCACCGAGCCGCTGGAGGCGGCGGGCATCGAGACGGTGCCCCCGCTGCGGGGGACGGACTGCGACGCGGTGATGGCCGGCTGGTACCGGCAGGAGCTGACCTTCGAGTCCCTGGAGGCCGCCTGCTTCGCGGTCTTCGACGGGGCGGAGTTCTACAGCGCCTCCCAGTCGCAGTTCTTCGCGACGGCGGAGGGCAAGTCGCTCGGGACGTCGCGGGCGATCAGCGCCGTCGTCCGCGACATCACCGGCTGCGAGGTGACCGTCGTCGGCAAGCCGTCGCCGAGCGCTCTGCGGACGGCGGGACGGCGGCTGGGCGTGCCGGCCGGCGAGCTGGCGGTGGTCGGCGACGACCCGGAGCTCGAGGTGCCGATGGCGCACGCCGGCGGGGCGTTCGCCGTGGCCGTGCACACCGGGATCGGGCACGCGGAGTCCTACACCGACCTGCCGCCCGAGGTGCGCCCGCACCTGGACCTGGCCGACGTGGGGGAGCTGGCCCGGCTGCTCAGGAGCTGAAGCCGGGCGTGGACCGGTCGCCGAGCGGGCACTACCGCCCTCGACTGTCGGTCCGACCTCGGGAGGCTTCGGTGTCCGCACGTGAACCAGCAGAGATGGCGCAGGTCGCGACAGAGACCGGAGCCAAGAAGACCCGGCGCACCTGGGACCGGGTGCTGGTCAGTGCCTTCCTGGCCGGCGCGTACATCGCGTTCGGTGGGCTGGTGGCGATCACCGTCTCCGCGGGGCTGGATCCCGGGACGTGGGGCACGCTGCCGACGCTCTTCACCGGCATCGCCTTCACCCTCGGCCTGGTGCTGGTGCTCATCGCCGGCTCGGATCTGGCGACCGGCAACATGCTGCTCGTCCCGCTCAGCGCGATGCGGGGCAAGATCGGCGTGGGAGACGTCGCCAAGAACCTGACGCTGGTGCTGCTCGGCAACCTCATCGGCGCGCTGTTCGTGGCGTACTTCCTGTCCGTGCAGACCGGGGTCATCGGCGACGCCGGCGCGACCGGGAGCAGCGGGCTGACCTACGACCGGCTGGCCGAGATCGCCCAGGGCAAGGCGGGCGGGCACACCGCGTGGGAGACGTTCCTGCGCGGGGTGGGGTGCAACTGGCTGGTCTGCCTGGCGGTGTGGATGTCGCTGGCCGCGACGACGGTGTCCGGGAAGATCCTCGCCCTCTTCTTCCCCATCATGGCGTTCGTCGCGATGGGCTTCGACCACGTGGTCGCCAACATGTTCTTCATCCCGGCTGCGATCTTCGCCGGCGTTCCCGATCTCGGTTGGGGCGACGCCCTGCTGAACTGGCTGCTCGCCGGAACGGGGAACCTGGTCGGCGCGGTCATCTTCGTGGCGACGAGCTACTGGTACCTGTTCCTCAAGGACAAGCCGGAGGAGCCCGCGGCGGCGGACCAGGAGCCCGCCGAGCGTGCCTGACCGTGCCGACGGTGTGCGCGGATGGGCAGTTCGCGGCCCGAAACTGCTCATCGGCGCCCACTGTTCGCGCGGACGGCCTCAGGACGGCGTGATCGACAGGGTGAGCCGGCGGCGGCCCTCGTCGGAGCGGGCCGTGGCCAGGCGCTCTGCGGACGGGGTCCCGTACTCCGTCGTCCGCTGACGGGCCGGCCGGCCGATCGCGGCGGCCATCGCCTCCAGCTCGGCGATGGTCTTCAGCGAGCCGTTCTCGCTGCCGGCCATCCGGCTGATCGTCTCCTCCATCAGCGTGCCGCCGAGGTCGTTGGCCCCGCCCCGCAGCACCGCCTTGGTGCCGGCCTCGGCGAGCTTCACCCACGACGTCTGGATGTTCGGGATCCGGCCGTGAAGCAACAGCCGCGCGACCGCGTGCACCGCCCGGTTCTCCCGCACCGTCGGCCCGGGCCGCGCGACGCCGGCCAGGTAGATCGGCGAGTTGTGGTGCACGAACGGCAGCAGCACGAACTCGGTGAAGCCGCCCGTTTCGTCCTGCAGGCGGCTGAGCGTGCGCAGGTGCCCGACCCAGTGCGCCGGGGTGTCGACGTGTCCGTACATCATCGTCGACGTCGTCGGGATCCCGACCTCGTGCGCCGTCCGGATGATCTCCAGCCAGGTCGCCGTCGGCAGCTTGCCCTTGGTGAGCACCCAGCGGACGTCGTCGTCGAGGATTTCCGCCGCCGTCCCGGGGATCGAATCCAGACCCGCGGCCTTGGCCTCGGTCAGGAAGTCGCGGAACGACAGCCCCGTCCGCGCGGCGCCGTTCACGATCTCCATGGGTGAGAACGCGTGCAGGTGGATGCCGGGCTGCCGTTGCTTCACCTCGCGGGCGAGCTCGAAGTACGCCGTCCCGGGCAGGTCGGGGTGGATGCCGCCCTGCATGCAGATCTCGGTCGCCCCGGCGGCCCACGCCTCGTCGACCCGGTCGCCGACCTGGGCCATCGACAGCGTGTAGGCGTCGGCGTCGGTGCGTCGCTGGGCGAAGGCGCAGAACCGGCAGCCGGTGTAGCAGACGTTGGTGAAGTTGATGTTCCGGTTCACCACGTAGGTGACGTCGTCGCCGTTGACGTCGGCACGGACGGCGTCGGCCAGGGCGCACAGGTGCTCCAGGTCGCTGCCGTCGGCGCCCAGGAGCGCCAGGTACTCGGCGGCGGAGAGCCCGGCCGGGTCGCGTTCGGCGTGCAGCAGGGCGGCCAGCACCTCGCGGTCGCCGGCGGCCAACGCCGTCGAGTGCCCGTCCCGGGCGCTCTCCGTGCGGGAGCGCAGCTCCGACCAGTCGCCGTAGACGGCGTCGAAGTCGCTGCGCCGGTCCGAGGTGCGCCCGACGGTGTCGACCTCCACGTGCAGGTCCACCCGCCCCGACGACGTCCACGCCTCGTCGGGTTCCTGCCACGGCAGACCGGCCGGGATCCGGCCCTCGACCGCCAGCCCGTCCGGACCGGCCAGCGCGGACACGTGCGGGCGCACCCGCGGGTCCAGCCACGGCTCGGACTGCCGCACGTACGGCGGCTGGGCGGCCAGCCGCTCGCGCAGCTCGAAGCCGGCCTCGGCCGAGAGCGCCGCCAGCTTGTCGATGTTCGGCCACGGGCGCTCGGGGTTCACGTGGTCGGGGGTCAGCGGTGAGACCCCGCCCCAGTCGTCGACCCCGGCGCGGAGCAGCAGCCCGAGCTCGGTGGAGTCCGACAGGTTGGGCGGCGCCTGCACCCGTGCCTTCGGGCCGAGCAGCAGCCGGGTGACGGCGACGGCCGCGACGTACTCCTGCAGCTCCAGGTCGTCGTGCGCCTGCATCGCCGTGCGCGGCTTGGCCCGGAAGTTCTGGACGATGACCTCCTGAACGTGCCCGTGCCGAAGTGCTGCGGCCCGGATCGCGCCGACGGCGTCCACCCGCTCGGCGTAGTCCTCGCCGATGCCGAGCAGCACGCCGGTGGTGAACGGGACGGCGGAGCGCCCGGCGTCCTCCAGCACCCGGAGGCGGACGGCGGGGTCCTTGTCCGGCGACCCGAAGTGCGGGCCGCCGGGCTCCGACCACAGGCGCGTCGCTGTCGTCTCCAGCATCATCCCCATCGAGGCGGAGACCGGCTTGAGCCGCTGGATCTCCTCCCAGGTCAGCACGCCCGGGTTGAGGTGGGGGAGCAGCCCGGTCTCCTCGAGCACGCGGATCGCCATCGCCCGCAGGTAGCCCAGCGTCGAGTCGAAGCCGTGCGCCTCCAGCCACTCGGCCGCGACCGGCCAGCGGTCCTCGGGGCGGTCGCCGAGGGTGAACAGCGCCTCCTTGCAGCCCATCGCCGCGCCCGCCCGCGCGATGTCGAGCACCTCGTCGGGGGAGAGGTAGGGGGCCTTCCCCTGGGCACGCAGCTGCCCCGGCGTCGTGACGAACGTGCAGTAGTGGCAGCGGTCGCGGCACAGGTGGGTGAGCGGGATGAACACCTTGCGGCTGTAGGTCACCACACCCGGGCGTCCGGCGGAGGCGAGCCCGGCGTCCCGCACCCGGCCGGCGGCGGTCAGCAGCCGGTCCAGCGGCTCGCGCTCGCCGAGCCCGCGGGCGTGCAGGAGTGTCTCCGCCTCGACGGGGTCGAGGGTGACCCCGCGCTCGGCGCGGGTGAGCGCACGGCGCAGGGCGGACTCGGACGGGGCAGGCAGGGCACTCATGTCGACCCCGACGCTATCCCCGGCAGGTGACGGCCAGGCTTCCCACCCCGGTTCGGCCCGGCGGCGAGCCCACCGAAGGCGCGCACCGGCCCCGTCCCGGGGCTCGCCCTGAGCGTGCGAAGGGTGGGGAGGACGGGGTCCTTTCTCAGAGGTCGCGGCGCAGATCCCCGGCGCGGTCCTCGACGGCGCCGTGGCGCAGCAGGCTGACCACGGCCAGGGTGAGGCCGCCCCAGATCACGGCCATCGCCACCAGCATCATCACGATCGCGGACGTGCTCATCGGGGTCCTCCCTCGTCGTGCCCGCTCACCGGCCGGTTCCGGAGGGTCCGGTCCGTCGGGCTGGTGGCGTGCAACGGCGCCGCCGGGTCGGAGCCGGGTGGCGGCCCGTCCAGGTGGGTGCCGGCGCGCCACTTCAGCCGGGCGAGCAGGAAGCCGATCAGCGGCAGCGCCACGACCATCAGCCAGCCGAAGATCAGCAGCAGCCAGCCGGGGTAGTCCCCGTACGGCGCGGCGAGGTCGTCCCGCACCGCGAGGACGAGCACGACGGCCAAGGCCGTGGGGGCGACGACGCTCGTCAGCACCCGCCAGCCGGTGCCGACCCGGGGCCGGCCGTGGACGTTGAGGTGCTCGCCGAGCCTGGGCAGGGCCCGGAGCACCCACGCGACGACCAGCATGCTCAGCAGCGCCACGACGAGGATGCCGTACTGGTTGACGAAGTGGTCGACGACGTCGAGCACGTAGATGCCGCTCGTCGTGCTGAAGAGCACCAGGCTCAGCACCGCGGTGGGAACGACGACCGCGAGGGTCGCGGTGAGCCGGCTGGTGTCGAGCTTGTCGCGGACGGCGGAGATCACGACCTCGATGACACTGATCAGCGAGGTGATGCCGGCGATGACCAGCGACCCGAAGAACAGGACGCCGATGAGGGCACCGGCCGGGGCCTCGCTGATGATCGTCGGGAAGGCGATGAAGGCCAGCCCGATCCCGTCGCTGGCGACCTCGCCCAC
This sequence comes from Blastococcus colisei, assembly GCF_006717095.1. Classification (NCBI taxonomy): domain Bacteria; kingdom Bacillati; phylum Actinomycetota; class Actinomycetes; order Geodermatophilales; family Geodermatophilaceae; genus Blastococcus; species Blastococcus colisei. The sequence goes on along the minus strand of NZ_VFQE01000001.1, from coordinate 3,586,184 downwards.
CGCGACCCCGCCGGACTGGGCCATGAAGCCGAGGGCGGCGAAGACGCCGATGCCGGCGAGCAGCTCGAAACTGGAGTTCGAGAAGCCGACGACGAGGCCGGAGCCGATCATGTCCTCGCGGCGGCGGACGTACGAGGCGTACGTGATCATGATGCCGAAGCCGATCGACAGGGAGAAGAAGATCTGGCCGAACGCGGCGGCCCAGACCGAGGCCGAGGTGAGCGCCGACCAGTCGGGCGTGAACAGCGCGTCGAGGCCGGCTCCTGCGCCCGGCAGCAGCAGCGCCTGCACCACGAGGACGGCGAAGGCGAGCACCAGCACCGGGATGAAGATCAGCGAGGTCGCACCGATCCCGCGCTGGACGCCGAGGGCCATGATCACGAGTACGGCCAGCCAGACGACCAGGAGGGGGACGAGCACCCCGGGCACCACGTCGGCGGTGACCTCGACGTCACCGGCCTGGAGGAACTCGCCGAAGAAGAACCCTTCGGGGTCGGCGCCCCACGCCTCGTCGAGCGAGAAGAACGTGTAGCGCAGCGCCCAGGCCAGCACCGCGGCGTAGTAGACGGCGATGACGGCGCAGATGGCCACCTGCCACCAGCCGAACCCCTCGGTGCCGCGGCGCAGCCGGGCGAAGGAGAGCGGCGCGGAGCCGCGGTGGCGGTGGCCGATCGCGTAGTCGAGCAGCAGGAACGGGATGCCGGCGGTCAGCAGTGCGACCAGGTAGGGCACCACGAAGGCGCCGCCGCCGTTCTCGTAGGCGACGTAGGGAAACCGCCAGATGTTGCCGAGTCCGACAGCCGACCCGATCGCCGCCAGGATGAAGACGCGCCGGGAGCTGAAACCGCCGCGGCGGCGCTCCTCGTCAGCCTGCTCCGTGGCTCCCCCCGCCGTCGTGCTCATGCGACCTCCTCTGTCGTGATCCGCCGAGCCCTGCACATCGAGTACCGGCCAACGTTGCGCCGTCGAAGAGAGGATGGCAGGACTCGGGAGGCTCGGCTGTCCGAGAATCTCGGACGTTGCCAACGATGGCTGCGAGTCTGGCGGGGTGTTCCGTCAGACGTGCAGGGTGGGCTGGTAGACGAGCTCCTGGATGCGGCCGTCGAGCGTCCGGCTCCCGATCAGCTCGAGGTCGAAGTCGGCCGCACCCCCGAAGATAGGTTCCACCCCGGTCCGACCGGTGATGACCGGGAAGATCGTCACCTGGACGCGGTCGACCAGGCCGGCGGCCATCAGCGCCCGGTTCATCGACAGGCTGCCGTGCGAGCGCAACGGCAGCTCGGACTCCTCCCTGAGCCGTGCGACGACGTCGACGGCGTCGCCGCGCACGAGGGTCGCGTCCGGCCAGTCGAGGGGGCCGTCCAGCGTCGTCGACACCACCGTTGCGGGGAGGTTCCGCATGCGGGTGACCCACGGGTCCCGGACCTCGGCCTCCTCGGTGCTCTCGGCCAGCATCCGCACGAAGGCGCGGAAGGTGTGGGCCCCGAAGACCATCCGCTGGTCCTGGTCGTAGATCGCGAGGCGGCGTTCGAGCAGCTCGGGGCCCTGCTTGCCCCAGTAACCGGTCCAGTCGCCGCCGGCGGCGCCGAAGCCGTCGAGGCTGCAGAAGACGTCGAAGGTGTAGATCGCGGTCATGGTGCTCCCCTTCGCGTGCGGATCGGGTGGCAGAGAAGACCGCGAACCACGGCCGGATTCATCGTCGTCGGGGGCCGCGAGTGCGCGGAGACGGACGCTAGATGTCCCGGCGCTGGAAGGAGAGGGCGGTCAGCCCCAGGATCACGGCGATCCACACCACGGCCCATGCCAGGTAGGCCGGCGCCAGCGGCGCCTCGGCCAGGAACGGGAACCCGCCCTCCCCAGGACCCATCTGGACCAGTGCGATCGGGTCCTGGAACGCGTTCATGGCGCCGCGCCACAGGCCGTCGGTGGGCAGCAGGACCCGGGACACGGTGCCGACGCGCTCGACGCCCTCGTTGCCCAGGGCCCCGCCGATGCCGCCGACCACACCGGCGACCCAGGTCGCCCCGAAGAGGCCGACGGCGACGATCCCGGACGCCATCGGCGAGACGACGCTGGACAGCAGGAGGGCCAGCGTCAGCAGCACGACCGTCTCGGCCGCGAGCAGCGCGAGGCCCGAGGCAGGTGCCGGAGGCCAGTAGCCGACCACCGCACGCACGATGAGCAGCTGCGCGAGACCGGCCAGGACCACGTAGCCGCAGCCGAAGGTGAGCAGGCCCAGCCATTTGCCGAGCAGGACCGACGATCGGCGGACCGGTCGCGCGAGGATCGCCAGTGCCTGCCCCGACTCCACCTCGCCCGCGAGCGTCGGCCCAGCGAGGAATGCGGTGCCGATCGCGGCGATGAGGCTGAACCCGAACATGATCAGGTTGAGCAGCAGCGAGGCCACGAGGCGGGCCTCGCCGCTGGTCATGGTGCCCAGCTCGGTGTCCAGGCCGATCAGTTTCGAGAAGCCCCAGCCGCTGAGCACGAGCAGCGCCACGGTCAGGACCAGGAGCGCCCAGACGACCCGCCGCCGGAACGCCTCGCGCAGGGTGAGCCCGGCGACGGTCAGCACGATCACGGACTGACCTCCTCATGCCGGAGGACGGCGAGCAGCCGTTCCTCCAGGCTGATCCGCACCGGCTCGACGGCGTGCACGCGGACGCCGAGGCCGACGAGGTCGCGTACCAGGTCCGGGACGGTGACGCCGTCGTCGTCTGCGGAGAGCTGCACGGTGAACCAGTCGCCGCTGTGCGCGAGCGAGCCAGCCGCCCGCAGCCGGTCCTCCGCCCGTCCGTCGACCCCGGCCAGCCGCAGCCGGACCTCCCGCTGACCGAGCAGCTCGGCCAGGGTGCCCGACGCCGCCACCCGGCCCTCGTCGAGGATCACCACCCGGTCGCACACGCGCTCCACCTCGCCGATGAGGTGCGAGTTGAGCAGCACGGCGACGCCGCGGGACTTCAGCGAGAGCACGAGGTCGCGGACGTCGACCCGGCCGATCGGGTCCAGCGCGCTCGTGGGCTCGTCGAGCACGACCAGCTCGGGCCGGGCGACCAGCGCGACGGCGAGGCCGAGCCGTTGCTGCATGCCCTTGGAGAACCCGCCCAAGCGGTCGCCCGCGCGGCCGGCCAGCCCGACGAGCGCCAGGCACTCCCGCCGCTCGGCCGGGGGCACGTCGGACCTGGCCAGCCGGACGTGCAGGTCCAGCACCTCGGTCGGGGTCAGCCACGGCTGGTAGCGGAAGAGCTCCGGCAGGTACCCGACGGCGCTGCGGGATCGAGGGTCGGACGCTCGCCGCCCGAGCAGCAGCACCTCGCCGGCGTCGGGCCGGACGAGGCCCAGCAGCATCTTGATGACGCTGGTCTTGCCGGCGCCGTTGGGGCCCAGCAGGCCGAGCACCTCGCCGCGGGCCACGGAGAAGGACACGTCGTCGACGGCGGTCCGGCGTCCGTACCGCTTGCGCAGCCCGGAGCACCAGACCGCCGGGGACGGCGGGAGGTCGGCGAGCTCCACCGACGAGCCGGAAGGGGTCATCCCGCGGACGGTAGCGGCGTCAGCCCAGGTCACGGGCGACCGACAGGAGCTCGTCGGCACTCAGCGACCCGGCCACGCCGGTCATCACGCCGTCCTCCACCCAGACCACGCCGGCGAACAGTCCGTTGCGGGAGGTGAGCACGGTGGCCTCCGCACCGCCGACGTCGGCCGTGGAGCTGGTCACCAGCTCCGCCGGGACGGGCAGGGGCAGCGTCCCGCCGTCCGCCGAGAGCGTGCGCAGCTGGTCCGCGAGCCCCTCCGGCAGGCCGGGCAGGGACAGCAGGTAGTCGCGGACCGTCTCGAACGGCACGCCCGACGAGTAGACCGTCGGAGCGCCGACCCGGGCGACGACGAGAGTCGGCACCCCGGTCGGCTGCGACCACATCGCCGCGACACCGGGGCCCGCCTGCAGCCGCAGCTGGCTGCCGTCCAGCCCGGCCGGCGGGGGCGGCAGGACCTCGCCCTCGGCGGCCGCGGCCCGGGCGGCCTTGTCGGCCGAGAAGGTGAACGTCGCCTCGGCGACGCCGGCGACCTGGTAGGTCGGCTCCCCGGTCACGCCCTCGGGCAGGTCGGCGACCTCGGGGACGGCGAGACCGGTCCGCTCGCGCGCGGTCTCGGCGTCGGCCACCTGCCCCGGTTCAGGGTCCTGCGTGATCTGCAGGTCGCCGTACGCGGAGAGGTCGGGCACCTGGACCAGATCGGTGGCGGTCACCTCGACGGGGTCGACGCGCTCGGTCTGGAAGATCGGCAGCCAGTCGTTGGCCGCAGCGACGCCGGCGCCGGTCAGGATCACCACCGCGCCGAGCGCGGCGGCCGCGGGCCGCCGCACCGCCGACCCCCAGCGCCGGCGTGCGGCGGTGGGTGCCGGGCGGAACGCGGGCGTGGTGGTGGCCGAGGCCGCCGACGAGAGCCGCGCCCAGGCCGCGTCGGTGTCGACGTCGCCGGTCCGAGGCGCCGCCAGCGCGGAGCCGACCAGCCGGGCGTCGGCGCGGGCGCTGTCCAGCGCGCGCAGGCAGGCCGGGCAGGAGGCCACGTGGGCGCGGTCGTCGTCGGTCACGCCGGCCGGCTCGTCGACCAGTCGGCGCAGGACGCCGTCACTCGGGTGACGCATGGCGGTTCAGCTCCTTGAGCAACACGGATTCGGCGCGGCGCACGGTGGTGCCCACGCTCCCTGGGGACAGATCGAGTGCCGAGGCGACCTCGGCGTAGCTGAGGCCGCTGTGCCGGAGCACCAGCGTGACCGCCTGCTTGTGCGGCAGCCGGGCGAGCGCGGCCCGGACGGCGCTGCGCTCCTCGCGGGTGATCACGAGGTCGGCGACGTCGGGCACGACCGCCGGACCGTCGCAGGCGTTCTCCTCCCGGGCACTGCGACGGCGGCCCGAGCGGAGCAGGTTCAGGGCGGTGTGGGTCGCGGCGACGGTCAGCCAGCCGCCGGCCTCGTCGGCCGGCACCGAGGAGCGGCCGAAGGAGAGGAAGACCTCCTGGGCGACGTCCTCGGCCTGGTCGCGGGAGCCGAGCACCCGGGCGGCGACGGCGACGACGCCCGCATAGTTGCTGCGGAAGACCTGCTCGAGGTCCGTCCGGACGTCGACCCGCCCGCGAGACATGCCGGTGCCCCGTTCAGTCCGGGGCCGCGCCATGCCGCGCACCCCGGGGAAGGGCACTGCTGCGGTGGCCGATGGCCGTACGGGTTCCACAACGGGTAAGCACCGCCGACGCCGTGGATGTGACAGTCAAGGCGATTATGGCCATGAACGCCCTTCAGGCGCGGGGGCGCGGGGAGCCGGACTCGTCGACGTACCGGCCCCGCAGGCGCAGCAGCGGGCGGGCGTCCGCGTCGAGCACCGGCACGGCCTCGACGGCCAGCAGCGCCACCACGTGGTCGCCCGCCTCGACCAGCCGCTCGAGCCGGCAGTCCAGGGCGGCGAGGCCGTCGTCGAGCACGATCGCGTCGCTGCCCGGGGCCCGCGACCAGGGCACCGACTCCAGGAGGTGCCGGGCGCTCGGGCGGCCGGCCGAGGCGAACCGCGAGGCGACGATCGCGTGCTGCGCCGCGAGCACCGTCAGCCCGCACGTCCCGACCTCCTCCAGCACCTCCGCCGGGTAGCCCTGGGCCGAGAGCCCGACGGCGACCAGCGGTGGGGCGGCCGACACGCTCATCACCGAGCTGACCGTCGTCCCGACGTCGTCGATCCCGTCGCGCACGGTCAGCAGGCAGACCCCGGCGGCGTACTGCCCCAGGGCGGCGGCGAAATCGGCGGCATCGACCGGCATGGCGGCCAGTCGACCACACGGACAGGATGGGGCGTGTGACTGAGCAGAGCTATGACGTCGTCGTCCTCGGGGCCGGGTCGACGGGGGAGAACGTCGCCGACGTCGTCGTCCGGGGTGGGTTGACCGCCGTCCTCGTGGAGAGCGAACTGGTCGGCGGCGAGTGCTCCTACTGGGCGTGCATGCCCAGCAAGGCGCTGCTGCGCGGCACGGAGGTGCTCTCCGAGGCCCGTGACGTCGACGGGGCGAGGCAGGCGGTCACCGGTGAGCAGGACGTCGCGGCCACGCTGGAACGCCGCAGCTCGTTCACCTCGCACTGGGACGACTCCGGTCAGGTCGAGTGGGTCCAGGGCGCCGGGATCGACCTGATCCGCGGCACCGGACGGCTGGCCGGCGAGCGCACCGTCGTCGTCACTGCCGCCGACGGCACCGAGACCCGCCTGACCGCGCGGCACGCGGTCGCCGTGTGCACGGGGTCGATGTCCGCCACGCCTCCGATCGACGGGCTGGCCGACGTCGACCCCTGGGGCCCGCGGGAGGCGACCAGCGCCAAGGAGGCGCCCGGCCGGCTGCTGGTGCTGGGCGGGGGCTACGTGGGCTGCGAGATGGCGACCGCCTGGCAGGCGCTGGGTTCCCAGGTCACCGTTCTGCAGCGGGGCGACCGGCTGCTGGAGGGCATGGAGCCGGCGGCGGGCGACGCGGTGGCCCGGTCCCTGCGGGACAGCGGTGTCGACGTCCGGCTGGACACCGACGTCACCGCCGCCCGGCGTGACGACGGCGAGGTCGTGCTGACGACCTCGGGCGGCGAGTTCCGTGGCGACGAGGTGCTCGTCGCCGTCGGCCGCGCCGCCCGTACCGGCGACGTGGGGCTGGACGTCGTCGGACTGGAGCCCGGGAACTACCTCGAGGTGGACGACACGCTCCGGGTGGACGGATCGTCCTGGCTCTACGGAGTGGGCGACGTCAACGGCCGCGCCCTGCTCACGCACATGGGCAAGTACCAGGCGCGCCAGGCCGGGGCGGCGATCGTCGCCCGGGCGACGGGGGAGGACGTCGACACCTCGGACTGGTCGCCGTTCGTCGCCACGGCGGACCGGTACGCCACGCCGTCGGTCGTCTTCACCGTCCCGCAGGTGGCCAGCGTGGGCCGCACCGCGAAAGAGGCAGACGACGCCGGCCTCCCGCACCGGGTCGTCGACATCCCGCTGGAGGTGGCCGGCTCGTCGCTGTTCGCCGACGGCTACGAGGGGAGGGCGATCGCGGTCATCGACACCGACCGCGACGTGCTGCTCGGTCTGACGTTCGTCGGGCCGGCCGTGGGTGAGCTGCTGCAGGCCGCGACGATCGCCGTCGTCGGCGAGGTGCCGATCCGCCGGCTCTGGCACGCCGTGCCCGCCTACCCGACGGTCAGCGAGATCTGGCTGCGGCTGCTGGAGGCCTACCGCGGCTGACCCGCTGCTGCCACCCTCTGGGCAGTCACGCCGCCCCGAGGAGTCCCGGATGACGCCGCCGTCGGATCCGCAGGTGCTGGAGGTGGTCGATCGTTACCGGACATGCGAGTTCGCCACCCTCACGAGGTCCGGCGTCCCGATCACCTGGCCGACGGCCGTGCTCTACCGATCGGACGGCACCTTCCTGATCACCACGTCGATCGCGCTGCCGCAGAAGGCCTACAACATCCGCCGCGACGACCGCGTGGCGCTGCTGTTCAGCGAGCCCACGGGGAGCGGCATGGCGGGGGCTCCGCAGGTGCTCGTGCAGGGGCGCGCCCGCTGTCCGGACGAGATCGTCACCGACGTCGCCGGCGCGCCGGAGTACTGGCGGCGGCTGCACGAGCGCCAGCCGTTCAACCACGTGTACTCCCGCAACGTGGTCACCCGGCGGCTGTTCGACTGGTACTACATGCGGCTGCTGATCACGGTCACGCCGACGGCGTGGATCACGCGGCCGCCGTTGCCCGCGGGCCCCGCGACGGTGTTCACCGGTGTCCCGGACGGCGTCTCCGCACGGGCGCTGGCCGAGCTGGCGGCCTATCCCAGCGCCGTCCTCGCGACCCGGACGGACGACGGTATGCCGAGCCTCCAGCGGGCCCGCGTCACTGGACCGGGCGCCGCGGGGCGGTTGCGGCTCGACGTACCGCCCGACGAGTCGCTGCGCGAGGGGCCGGCCAGCCTGCTGGCACACGGGCACGACGAGAGACTGTGGTCGCTGCGCAGCGTCGTCGTGACCGGGGAGCTGATCGCGACCGACGTGTGGACCTTCCAGCCCGAGCGGGTCGTCGATGGCGCGGGCGCGGTCGGTCCGTTCGCGCTGGTCCGCGAGATCCGCCGGCTGCGGCGTGCCGCCGCGGGCTATCTCGAGAAGCGCTCGCTGCCGCGGCCGGATGTGGCCTGGAACGGCATCCGGGCACTCGGGAACGGGGTCAGGGCAGCGGGAACGGAGCCTCGTCCGGAGCCGGCAGCGGGCCGTCCGTCGTCGCCGTGACGCGCATCGTGCGGAACTGCGCCACCCCGCCGAACAGGGACAGGAACGCGGTGTCGGCGGCGTCCCGGCCCGAGCAGATGCGCACCAGCGACCTGGTCGGTGCGAGGCGGGTGGCGTCGACCACGGACCAGACGCCGTCGACCTCGGCCTCGACGACGGCGTGGAAGTCCATCGGCGCGAGCCCCGGCGCGTAGACCGCCACCAGGCGTGCCGGGATCTCCAGGGCCCTGAGCAGGGTGACCGTCAGATGCGCGTAGTCCCGGCACACGCCCCGGCCGGCGAGCAGCGTGTCGACGGCGGTGTCGACGGGGCGGCTGGCGCCCGACGTGTAGACCAGCCGGCGGTGCACCCAGTCCGCGACGGTGCTGACCAGCCGGGCGCGGGGGAGCGTCCGGTCGAACTCGGTGCCCGCGAACCCCTCGAGCTGGTCGGAGGGGCAGTAGCGGCTCGGGCGCAGGGCCTCGGCCCACTCGGCGGAGGAGACCTTCCGCGGGGACCCGCCGTCCTGGGCCGACGCCGAGTACGTGACCGTCGTGTCGCCCGCGAGGAGCTGCAGCCGGTGCACCCGGGCGCCGTTCACCTCGAACTCCTCAGGCTCCACGGCGGTGCCGCCGGAGAGCACGGTGAGCTGCTCGGCTACCGGATCGGCGACGGCGATCTGCAGCAGCGCGGTCGCCGGCTCCGGGGAGCTCACGGTGAGGGTGGCGGCGACGTCGATACGCATGGCCGCCATCCTGGCGTCCGCCTGCTGTTTCCCGCGCGTGCAGTACGTCCTCGCTGCTGCTCAGTCCTGCGCGTCGGGGTCGGCGGGCTCCTCGGACAGGGCACCCGTGGCGAACGCGCCGGTGTCGTCGAGGTCGGTCTGCCGGAGCGTCGGCTCGCTGCGCTGCCGCGGCACCGCGGGGATCTCCCGCTCCACGGGCAGCAGCTCGCCGGCGACGTGCTCGGCCGGGGCGTCGGTCATCTCGCCGATGAACACCTCGGCCGGGCTCGGCAGCGGTGCGGGGCGGCCGAATGCGTAACCCTGGGCCATGGCGCAGCCGTGGTCGAGCAGCCAGGCCGCCTGGTCCAGGTCCTCGATGCCCTCCGCGATGACCTGGAGCCCCATGCCGCGGCCGAGCTGGAGCAGCCCCTGCACGAGGGCGGCCGTGGAGGGCTCGGTGACGACGTCGGCGACGAAGGAGCGGTCGATCTTGACGGTGTGGATCGGGAGCCGGTGCAGCGCGGTGATCGCCGAGTAGCCGGTGCCGAAGTCATCGAGCGCCAGCGTCACGCCCTGGTCGGTGACGACGGCGACCGAGTGCAGGGTGGCCTCGGCCGCGAACAGCGCCGTCGACTCGGTGATCTCCAGCTCGAGCCGGTGCGGGGCAAGCCCCGAGACCGCCAGCGCCTCGGCGACCAGCTCGCTGAAGCCCTCCTCGGCGAGGTGCCGTGCGGAGACGTTGACGTGCACGCGCAGGTCGTCGGGCCACGCGGCGGCGTCGGTGCAGGCGCGGTGCAGCACCCATGCGCCGAGCTTGGAGGTGAGCCGGTTGTTCTCGGCGGCGTCGAGGAAGGCACCCGGGGGGAGCAGCCCGCGGGTGGGGTGCTCCCAGCGCACGAGTGCCTCGTAGCCCAGCAGCGTCTCGTCCGCGAGGTGGACGATCGGCTGGTAGAAGAGCCGCAGCTCCTCGTTGTCGAGCGCGTGCTTGAGGTCGGTCTCCAGCTGGAGCGCGTCGACGTCGTCCCGGCTGAGCGCACCCTCGTGCACCTCGATCCGCGCCCGGCTGCCGTCGGCCTTGGCGCGGGTGAGTGCGCTCTGCGCCTGGCGCAGCAGGTCGTCGGGCGTCGTGTCCGAGCCGAGGGTGAGGCCGACGCTCGCCGAGAGCGTGAGCTCGCGGTCCTGGACGAGGAAGGGCTCGTCCAGGACGGCCAGCAGCCGGTCGGCCAGGGCGCGCAGGCCGTCGAGGTCCTCGACGTCCTCGGCCACGACGAGGAACTCGTCGGCACCGAGCCGGACGGCGGTGTCCTCGACGCGGGTGCTCCAGCGGAGCCGGTCGGCCACCTGGCTGAGCAGGAGGTCGCCCGCCTCGTGGCCCAGGGAGTCGTTGACGGCCTTGAAGCGGTCGATGTTGAGGTGCACCAGACCGACGTGCAGATCGCGGCGGCGGGACAGCGCGACGGCGTGGCGGAGCCGGTCGGTCAGGGCCCGCCGGTTGGGCAGCCCGGTGAGCGGGTCGGTGTAGGCGCGGCGGACCAGGTCGTCCTCCGCACGGCGACGGTCGGTGACGTCGACGAGGGAGAGGACGGCGAACTGTGCCGCGCCGTTGTTGTGCCGCACGAGCTCGTGGGACTGGACGACCCACAGCTCCGTGCTGTCGGAGCGGCGGAGGCGGCGCTCGCCGTCCAGCAGCAGGTGCGGGTCGAGGTCGGCCGGCTCGTTCGCCGCCGGTACGAGGCCGAGGTCGGCCACCGGCGGGTCGTCCGGATGGGCGAAGAGGTCGACGTGCCGGCCGGTCAGCTCCTCCGCGGTCCGCCCGGTGAGGGCGCAGAGCATGGGGTTGGCCACCAGGATGTGCCCGTCGAGGCCGACCAGCGCCTTGGGGATCGGTGCGGACAGGAACAGCGCCTGGAACAGCTGCCCCCGGTCGGCGAGGAGGGTGTCGATGGCCCGCATGCGCTGCCCGGCGGCGCTGCCGGGAGGTCCTGCGGGCGTCGGGGGCACCTCGGAGGCAGGAAGACTCACCAGCACAGGGTCACCCATCGTGGGCGGGAAGTGACGGAACCTCCTCACGGAGAGTCGTGATCGTGCCGTCACAGTGCGTTAGTTCCCTCATGTCTGTGGGCGCTTTGTGCCAAGCGACGGGGACCGGCCCGTCACATCTGTGCGCGGGGTCGCCCGTCGACCTCGCGGTACAGCTGCCGACTGCGCCGTACACCGCGAGGGCGGCGACCCTCCCGCGCGGATGACCCTCGGGAACAGGTCGTGGGCACCGAGCGCTCCACGTGCCGTGGAGAAGAAGATCGGGTTCCTGTCCTTCGGGCACTGGCAGCCCATCCCCGGGTCGCAGGTGCGCACCGGGCGGGACGCGCTGGTGCAGAGCGTCGAACTGGCCGTGGCAGCCGAGGAGATCGGTGTGGACGGCGCCTACGTGCGCGTCCACCACTTCGCGCGGCAGCTGGCCTCGCCGTTCCCCTTGCTGGCGGCGATGGCCGCCCGCACCAGCCGGATCGAGATCGGCACCGGCGTCGTGGACATGCGCTACGAGAACCCGCTGTACATGGCCGAGGAGGCCGCCGCGACCGACCTGCTCGCCGACGGCCGGCTGCAGCTGGGCATCAGCCGGGGCTCACCGGAGACGGCGTTGCGTGGGTCGGAGGCGTTCGGCTACGTACCGCCGGAGGGTGTGAACGACGCCGACCTGGCGCGTGACAAGACCGCGCTGTTCCTGGTCGCCCTCGAGGGTCAGACCGTGGTCGAGGCCGATCCCCGGATGACCGGAGGTGCGCGGGGCCGCCTCGCGATCCAGCCGCAGTCGCCGGGACTCCGCGAGCGGATCTGGTGGGGTTCGGGCACCAGGGCGACGGCCGAGTGGACCGCGCAGCAGGGGATGAACCTGATGAGCTCGACGCTGCTCGTGGAGGACACCGGCGTGCCGTTCGACGAGCTTCAGGCCGAGCAGATCGCGCGGTTCCGGGCCGCGTGGGCGCAGGCCGGGTGGGGACGTGAGCCGCGCGTCTCCGTGAGCCGCAGCGTGCTGCCGATCGTGAGCGACGAGGACCGCGCCTACTTCGGCGGCGAGCGGTCCGGCGAGGACCAGGTCGGCGTCCTCGAGGGCGTGCGGGCCCGGTTCGGCAAGAGCTACGTCGGCGAGCCCGATGCGCTGGCCGAGGAACTGGCGAAGGACGCCGCCGTGCAGGAGGCCGACACGCTGCTGATCACGGTGCCCAACATGCTGGGCGTGGACTACAACGCCCGGCTGCTGGAGAACATCGTGCGGCACGTCGCCCCGGCGATCGGCTGGGTGCACCCGGTCCAGCGCACCGCCTGATCCCGCCCCCGCTCCTGGGTATAGGTACCTATGCCTGTGTTTTCGGGCCCGAACCGCATGTATAGGTACCTATACCTGGCTCAGTCAGCGTAGGTCGAAGCCGAGGTCGAGCACCGGGGCGCTGTGGGTCAGCGCGCCGACGGCGAGGTAGTCGACGCCGGTCGCCGCGACCTCCGGAGCCCGGTCCAGCGAGAGCCCACCGCTAGCCTCCAGGCGCACCCCGGATCCGCGCATCAGATCCACGGCCGCGCGGGTGTCCTCGAGCGAGAAGTTGTCCAGCAGCACGAGTTCGACGCCGACCGCGACGGCCTCGCGCACCTGGTCGAGCGTGTCGCACTCGACCTCGAGCGGGACGCCCGGCGCATGGGCGCGGACCGCGTCCACCGCGGCCGTGATCCCGCCTGCCGCGGCCACGTGGTTGTCCTTGACCAGCGCGGCGTCGCCGAGGGCCATCCGGTGGTTGACCCCGCCACCGCACCGGACCGCGTACTTCTCCAGCGCGCGGAGCCCGGGCGTGGTCTTGCGGGTGTCGCGGATGGCGGCCCGCGTTCCGTCGACGGCGTCCACCCACCGGCGGGTCAGCGTCGCGACGCCGGACAGGTGGCTGATCAGGTTCAGCGCCGTGCGCTCGGCGGTGAGCAGCGACCGGGTCGGCCCGACGACGGACAGCACCGGCCGCCCCGGCTGTGCCGTGGCGCCGTCGGGGACGTGCAACCCGACCTCGACATCAGGCCCGCCGACCAGCTCGAACACCGCTGCGGCCACCGGCACCCCGGCGAGCACGCCGGAGGTTCGCGGGACGACGTCACCGGTGGCCCGGGCGTCCGCCGGGACGGTCGAGTTCGTGGTGACGTCGGGACCGAGCGTCAGGTCCTCCTCGAGCGCGCGGCGGATGACGCGCACCACCTCGGCCGGATCCAGGCCGGCCGAGTCCAGCGCCGTCGTCAGGGCAGGGCGCAGCACCCCCTCGCCGGTCATGCGACCACCTGCGCAGCCGCGAGGGTCCGGACGGGCTCGGTGCGGGTGTGCACGTGCCCGCTCCGGTCGAGCCGGTGCACCAGCCGGACCTGCCACTCCGGGCGGGTCCCGGGCGCGTCGAGCCGTCGGTGGCAGCCGCGGCTCTCGGTGCGCGTCAGGGCCGCGGCGGCGAGCAGCGTGGCCACGGTGTGCAGGGCCGTCGTCTCCACTGCCGCGGCATCGAGGACGGCGTCGGGCCCCGTCCGGGGGAGGGCGCCGAGGAGGCCGGCCAGCTCGGTCAGCCCGGCGGCGTCGCGGACGACACCGGCGTGCCGGGTGGTCGCCGCGGCGAGCGCCGGCCGTGCGGCCGGATCGAGCGCGCCGGCCGTTCCCGTCATCGTTGCCGGAACCCCCGCAGATGTGGCCATTTCTGTGGACAGCAGGGCGGCGCAGCGACGGGCGGCGACCAGCCCCTCGGTGATCGAGTTCGAGGCCAGCCGGTTGGCTCCCTGCACGCCGGTGCAGGCGACCTCGCCGACGGCGTAGAGCCCCGGCACGGTGGTCCGCCCGTCGAGGTCGGCGACCACCCCGCCGCAGGCGTAGTGGGCAGCCGGGGCGACGGGCACCGGCTCCCGGGACAGGTCGAAGCCGGCCGCCGCGCAGGCCGCGGTGATCCCGGGGAAGCGCCGGGCGACGAACTCCGCGCCCAGGTGCGTGGCATCGAGGAAGACGTGGTCCTCGCCGGTGGCCCGGAGGTGGGCGGCGATCGTCGCCGAGACGACGTCGCGCGGGGCGAGGTCGGCCAGCGGGTGGGCGCCGAGCATGATCCGCCGTCCCGTGGCGTCGACCAGGACCGCCCCCTCGCCGCGCACCGCCTCGGAGACGAGCACCTGCTGCCCCTCGGCACCCGGCCCGCACCAGAGCACGGTCGGGTGGAACTGCACCATCTCGACGTCGGCGACCTCGGCGCCGGCCCGCAGCGCCAGGGCTAGCCCGTCGCCGGTGGCACCGGCCGGGTTGGAGCTGGCGGCGTAGACCTGGCCGTAGCCCCCGGTCGCCAGCACGACGGCGGGTGCGTAGAGGTCTCCGGCGTCGACGAGGGCGCCGTCCTCGATCCGCGCGACGCGCAGTCCCACGACGCGGCCGTCGCCGGTGCGCAGGATCTCCAGCGCCGCGGTGTGCTCGAGCACCTCGATGCCGCGGGCGCGCAGCGCGTCGCCGAGCGTGCGGGTGACCTCGGCGCCGCTCGCGTCGCCCCCGGCGTGCACGATCCGGTCGCGGCTGTGCCCGCCCTCGCGGGTCAGGGCCGGGCGCCCGTCGGCGTCGAGGTCCAGCCGGGCGCCGAGCTCCTGCAGCAGGGCGACGGCGGCGGGCGCCTCGGCCACGAGCGTCCGGACGGCGTCCTCGTCGCACAGGCCGGCCCCGGCGACGAGGGTGTCGTGCACGTGCAGATCGGCGTCGTCGTCCGGACCGAGCACCGCGGCCAGGCCGCCCTGCGCCCACGCGCTGCTGCCGTCGCCGAGCGCCCCCTTCGTGACGACGGTGACCGCACGGCCGGCGTCGGCGAGCGCCACCGCCGTCATGAGCCCCGCGGCGCCGGTGCCCACTACGACGACGTCGGTGCTGCGGGTCCAGCCGGCCGCCGGGAGCGGCAGCGCGGCGACGACGCGGGTGAGGCTCGCGCTCATGTCACTCACCGACCGGTGACGGCGTGCCGATGGCCACCATGGCCTCGACCGCCGCACGGGCGCGGGCGGCGATCTCCGGGTCGACGGTGATCTCGTCGCGGCCTTCGCGCAGCGCGCGGAGCAGCTTCTCCGGCGTCGACATCTTCATGTACGGGCAGGCCGCGCGGGAGTTGACCGGCTCGAACGAGGTGACCGGGTTGGCCTGGCGCAGCTGGTGCAGCATGCCGATCTCGGTGGCGACCAGCACCCGCTTCGCCGTCGTCCGTCGGGCCTGGTCGAGCATCCCGCCGGTGGAGAGGACGTGCACCCGGTCGGTCGGGAGCTGGCCGTCCGACACCATCCACAGCGCGCTGGTCGCGCAGCCGCACTCCGGGTGCACCAGCAGTTCGGCGTCCGGCGCGGCCTCGACGCTGGCCCGCAGGTCGGTGGGGGAGATGCCGGCGTGCACGTGGCACTCGCCCATCCAGATGCGCATGTTCTTCCGGCCGGTGACCCGCTGGACGTGCGCGCCGAGGAACTGGTCGGGGAGGAAGAGCACCTCGCGGTCGGCCGGGATCGACTCCACGACCTCGACGGCGTTGGACGACGTGCAGCAGATGTCGGTCTCGGCCTTCACCTCCGCGGAGGTGTTGACGTAGGAGACGACGACGGCGCCGGGGTGCTCGGCCTTCCACGCCCGCAGCTGATCGGCGGTGATGGTGTCGGCCAGCGAGCAGCCGGCGGCGGCGTCGGGCACCAGCACCGTCTTCTCCGGCGCCAGGATCTTGGCGGTCTCGGCCATGAAGTGGACGCCGGCGAAGACGATGGTCGACTGCTCGGCCGCCGCGGCGAGGCGGGAGAGGGCGAGGGAGTCGCCCACGTGGTCGGCGACGTCCTGGATCTCCGGCGCCTGGTAGTTGTGCGCGAGGAGGACGGCGTCGCGCTCTCGGGCGAGTCGGCGGACCTCGTCGCGCCAGGACTCCCACTGGACCGGAGACCAGATGCTGGCGGTGGGGGCGGGCAGCGTTGCGGTCACCGGGGACCTCCGGAGGAGTGGGGTTTCATACTTACAGTCGAAAACCTGCAGAACGGACCCTAGCATTCCCGTCGTGCCTTCTGTGTGGTCCTCGCCGGACCGGCCCGCCTACCCCCACCACGCGCTCGCCGCCGTGCTGCAGGTCCGGTCGGCACGGCTGCACGTCATGCTCTGGCGGCGGGCCAACGAGCCCTTCGCGGGCGCCTGGGCGCTGCCGGGCGGCCCGTTGCTGCCCGACGAGCGGCTGGGCACGTCCGTCGCCCGGCAGCTGGCGAGCAAGGTGGAGGTGCACCAGCTCGCCCACCTGGAGCAGCTGGAGACGCGCAGCGATCCCGACCGCGACCCGCGCGGACGGACGGTGGCCACCGCCTACCTCGGCCTGGTGCCCTCGCACCTCGATCCCGCACTGCCCGACGACACCGCCTGGCACCCCACCGACGCGCTGCCGGCCACGGCCTTCGACCACGGCTCGATCGTCGGCTCCGCGCTCGCTCGGCTCCGCGCCAAGCTGTCGTACACCAACGTCGGCTTCGCGCTGGCGCCGCCGGAGTTCAGCATCGCCGAGCTGCGCGACGTCTACGTCGCCGCGATCGGCTACGACGTGACCGCGACGAACCTGCAACGGGTGCTGCTGCGGCGCGGCGTCCTCGAGGCGACGGGCGAGCTCGCCCACCCCGGTCGATCGGGTGGGCGACCCGCGATGCTCTACCGCTTCGCGTCCGCGAGCCTCGAGGTCACCGACCCGTTCGCGGTCTTCCGGCCGCCGTCGTCCCGGGTGCGCTGAGCACTCCGCCGCCCTTGGGATGCCGGCGTCGGATCAGGCGAACTTGGCCTTGGCGTGCTCGCTGAACTGACGCATCGCCGCCACCGGTCCGATCTCGAGGAACGCGGTGTCCTCGTCCATCCGCGCGGTGTGGCCGGCCGGCCAGTAGTAGGCGTGCCCGGCGCGGGTGACCTCCTCGTCGCCGTCCGCACCGGTGAGCCGCACGGCCCCCTCCAGGACGAGGCCCCAGTGCGGGCTCGGGCACCGGTCACCGGGCAGCCCTTCCAGCACCGGGCTCATGTCCGTTCCCGCGGGAACGCGCGCGAAGCGCACCGCCATGTCGCCCCACTCCGCGTACCGGGTGACGATGTCGCCCTGCTGCAGTTCGATGGGGAGTTCGTCGAGCGCGCCGTTCATGGTCGTGTCCTCTCGTCGTCCGGGGCCGGCCATCCGGCCGGTCATGGGTAGAGGCGGAACAAACGTTGTTACGGCGGGAACGTCGCCCGTCTGCCGCCGGACCGCCTCCGCCCCTACGCTCGGGCGCCTCGGCGGCGGAGGCGCGATGACGGTGGGCGAGCTCGGCCAGGTCGCGGCGGACGGGCGCGTCGACGCGGCCCTGGAACAGGGGGAGTGGTCGGCGGCGGTCGCGCTGCTGCGAGGGATCCAGCAGCAGCGGCCGCTGACGCCGGCGGAACTGGACCTGCTGGGCCGCGCCGCCTACGGAGCCGGCGAGTTCGAGTCCGCGATCACCGCCTGGGAGCAGCAGTGCGCGCTGTGCCAGTCGCTCGGGGACGACGCGAATGCGGCGGCGGCGGCCGCGACGGTCGCCATGTACCTGATGATGGACACCGGCCTGATGGCGCCGGTGCGCGGCTGGCTCGCGCGGGCGGACCGGCTGCTGGGGGAGCGGCCGGAGTCGCCGACGCACGCACTCGTCGCGATGGCGCGCACCTACGAGCGCTTCATGTGCGGGGACGCCGAATCCGCCGCGCGCTGGGCCGAGCGGGCCATCGACGTGGGGGGACGCCAGGGCGTCCCGTTGGCGGCGGCGCTCGGCCGGGTGGCGGCCGCGCGGCTGGTGATCCTGGGCGGCTCGGTGGATCGCGGGCTTGAGTTGCTGGACGAGGCGGCCGTGAGCGTGGTCTCCGGTGAGCTCGATCCGCTCGGTGCCGGGATGGTCTATTGCGAGCTGATCTGTGCGATGCAAGGGCTGGCGCAGTACGACCGGGCCGAGCAGTGGACCGAGGCCATGGAGCTCTGGCGGGCGGGCAACGCCTACGGGGGCATCAACGGCCGCTGCCGCGTCCATCGCGCCGAGATCCTGCGGCTGCGCGGGTCGTGCTCGGCGGCCGAGGAGGAAGCGCTCGAAGCCTGCAGGGAGCTGCGGCCGTGGATGCGCCGGGAGTTCGGCTGGCCGCTCACCGAGCTGGGCGCCATCCGGTTGCGAACCGGCGACCTGGCCGGCGCGGAGGAGGTCTTCAGCCAGGCGCTGGAGCACGGCTGGGACCCCCAACCGTGGCTGGCGCTGCTCCGGCTGGCGCAGGGCGACGTCGGAAGCGCCGCGACCATGATCGCCGACGAGCTGGAGCACCCGTGCCCGGTGCCGTCCAAGGAGCGGCCGCCACTGGGTGCCCTGCGCCGGGCCCCGCTGCTCGCGGCCCAGGTCGAGATCGGCATCGCGGCAGCGGACATCGGGACGGCGCGGACTGCCACCGCAGAGCTGTCGGGCATCGCGGAGACCTTCCGCAGCCGGGCGCTGACCGCCGCGGCCGCACTCGCGCGTGGTCGCGTCGCCCTCGCCGAGGGGGACGCCGAGGTCGCCGTCCGCGAGTGCGAGGAGGCGCTGGCCGGCTGGAGCGAGGTGGGGGCCGCGTACGAAGCCGCCGTCGCGCGACTGGCCCTGGCCGACGGGGAGCGACTCCTGGGGCGGACGGAGCGGGCCCGGCTCCAGGAGCGCGCCGCTCTAGCAACGGCCGACCGCATCGGCGCCCGCCTCCTGACCTGCCGTCCCGCCCCGGTGCCGCCGTCGCCCACCGGTTCGGACTGCGTCTTCCGCCTCGAGGGGGATGTCCGGACGGTCGCCTTCGCCGGCCGGGCCGTCGTCCTGCGGGACCTCAAGGGCATGCGCTACCTGGCCCGGCTGCTGGCGGCGCCGGACCGGGAGTTCCACGTCCTCGACCTGGTCGCGGGGGAGATCGGCGAAGTCGCGCGATCCGGTGCAGACCTGGGTCCGGTGATCGACGGCCAGGCGCGGGCGGCCTACAAGCGCCGGCTGGCCGAGATCGACGACGACATGGACGAGGCCGTGGTGCTGGGCGACAGCGAGCGGCAGGCGCTCGCCCAGGCCGACCGCGACTACCTCCTTCGCGAACTGGCGGGCGCCTTCGGGCTCGGAGGGCGGTACCGGGTCGCGGGATCCACGTCCGAGCGGGCCCGGGCCAGCGTCACGCGGTCACTGCGCTACGCGGTTGCCCGCATCGCCGAGCACCATCCAGCGATGGCCGACCACCTGGAGCGGACGGTCCGCACCGGGACCTACTGCTCCTACGTCCCCGACCCGCGGATGCCCACCTCGTGGGAGTTCTGACGACCTCGCCGCCGGCTCCGTGTCAGGCCGGGCAGGCAGGCAGGCCCGGCAGGTCCGGGACGAGGTTGCCCCCCACGTTGCAGGTGGCCCCTTCGACGAGGTTCACCGCAGGCGGGTTCACGGTGTTCGAGGGCGGCGGCGCAGGCGCCGGGACCGGGATTGCGACCGGGACGGGAAGGGTCGCCGGTACGGGCGCGGGCGCGGGAGCCGGAGCCGGGGCCGGGGCCGGGGCCGGGGCGGGTGCCGGAGCCGGCTGACCGCCGGACGTCGCGGGGGGCGCCTGACCCGACGCCGGCGGCGTGCTGCCCTGCTGCGGCGCGGATGCGGTGTTGCGGCCACTGTCGGCCGGCTGCGCCGGGGCGCTCCCGCCGGTCGCCGCGGGCTGGGCCGGTGCCCCGCCTCCGGTGCCGGGAGGAGGTGTGTAGGCGGTGGTCTCCTCCGGCGGCGAGGACGTCGTGTCCCGCAGGCCGATCGCGGGCCCGGGTGCGGCGGGAGCGCGGTAGAAGGCCGACGGCGGCGGTACGGCCCCGCTGATGTTCCCCACGAGCGGGAGATCGGCCACCGGAATTCCGGTGGCGTAGGCCCGGGCGAGTGCGAGCACCTCGGCGACGTACTCGTCGGAGTGGTTGTAGGCGAAGACAGCCTTGCGCTGGCCGGCCTCGGTCCGCAGATCGCCACCGGCGACGCAGAGGTAGTTGGCCGCTGCCAGGGCGGCGTCGTTGATGTTGAAGGGGTCGGTCACGCCGTTTCCGTCGGCGTCGATCGCGTAGGAGCGCCACGTGGTCGGGATGAATTGCATGGGCCCCATGGCGCGGTCGTAGGTGGTGTCGTTGTCCCACATGCCGTTGTCGCTGTCGCCGATGTAGGCGAACTTCCCGCCGTCGAGGGCAGGGCCGAGGATCTTCGGCGTCGCCGA
Organism: Blastococcus colisei; assembly: GCF_006717095.1. Taxonomy (NCBI): domain Bacteria; kingdom Bacillati; phylum Actinomycetota; class Actinomycetes; order Geodermatophilales; family Geodermatophilaceae; genus Blastococcus; species Blastococcus colisei. The sequence continues at coordinate 3,565,938 of NZ_VFQE01000001.1, read as the reverse complement.
GCCGTCCGGCCCGAGGACGGCGCCGCCGTAGCGTCCGTGGTTGGACTCGACCCGCCCGATGCCGGCCAGCAGCGACCAGTCGACGCCGCAGCCCGGCTTCGCCGACGCCATGCGGGCGGCGGCGACGCGGTAGGCGTTGAGCGCCACGTTGGGGATGCCGTTGGCCGCCAGCCCGGTGACGACCGCTTCCGGCGCGGGCTGCGGACCCGCCACCTGCGCGGGCACGACGGAGAGCGTCGTCGACCCGCGCGGAGCCCCTTCGGAGAGGGCAGGGATGGCCCAGCGGGCGGCGAGGGTCCGCGGCACGGCGAAGTCGTCCGCGTGCCCCACCGCGACCATGTCCCGGGACTCCGCCGGGGGAGCGACCATGGCGGTGAACGCCGCCACGACGCCGGCCGCGACGAACCAACGGCGCCGACCCAGCCGTCGGCGTGGCCGCCTGTCGAGGGCGTGGGCACGGTGGGCTCCGCCCCGGGGCGCGCTGTTGGGCGGCTCGAACTGACCTGGCGACATCGACTGCCCCACCGTCACTCCCGACGATCCATCGTTGACTCGGGTCCCCGTGACCTGCCGGGGGGCGTCTACCCCGGTCGTTGCCGTGCAACGCATGAAACTGCGACCCGAAATCACGGATAACGGACCGACTGCGGCGCCACGGTCATGCGGCGGGCAGGATCGCGGACATGCGCCCAGCTCGGCGCCTTCCCCGACGGCGACGATCCTTGCCGCACGCGGAGATCGTCCGCGCGGCCTGAGGCAGTCCCTGAGCGCGCCCGGCAGGACTCGAACCTGCGGCCAAGTGCTTAGAAGGCACCTGCTCTATCCACTGAGCTACGGGCGCTCGGTTGCCGATCATCGCATCGACCGGGGGTTCTGGCGGCGACAGCCCGCGAGCAGTCATGCAGCGGGGTGAGTGCGCCGACGGTTTCGTCCACAGGCGGGAGGGTCGTCCACAGATCCCGTCGGCGTCGGCGCTCGGCGGCGGGCGACGGCCAAGGTCGAGGCACACCGGCACTCCGCCGGCCGCGCCACTCGGCGCCGCACCCCTGAGGAGCACCGTGAACGACACCATCGTCACCGTCGTCGGCAACGTCGTCGACGCACCGCGCCGCAACAACACGCAGAACGGGGCGGTCACCAACTTCCGGATGGCCTCCACCGCCCGTCGCTACGACGCCGGCAGCCAGCAGTTCGTCGACTCGGGCACGTTCTGGGTCGACGTCGAGTGCTGGAACGCGCTGAGCGGCAACGTCTCGGCGTCGGTCAGCAAGGGGGACCCGGTGATCGTGCACGGCGCGCTGACCACGCACAGCTGGGACTCCGAGACCGGCCGCCGCAGCAAGCCGCGCATCAAGGCGTTCGCCGTGGGCCCCGATCTGACCCGTGGGAGGTCCGTCTTCAAGCGCGACCGGGCCGACCGGGCTCCCGATGCGGCGGACGCCGTCGCGACCGGCGAACTGCACCAGCCGCCCTCCGACGGTGCGCCGGGGGAGGACTACCCGTCGCAGGAGGACCTGCTCGCCGGACGGGATTACGTGGGTGACGACGCGACGTTGCACCCCGCGGACGACCCCGACCTCTCGCCGGAGCCCGCGCACGTGTAGTTGTCCCGGGCTGGGAGGATCGGCAGCGAGAACGCACGGGGTGGGGCCGCGAGCCCGCCGCCCCACCCCTGCTCGCAAGACGACGGAAGGCTCGGCAACCCCAGTGGCTCAGTACATCTACACGATGGTTCGCGCGCGCAAGGCGCACGGCGACAAGGTGATCCTCGACAACGTCACCCTGTCGTTCCTGCCCGGCGCGAAGATCGGTGTCGTCGGGCCCAACGGCGCCGGCAAGTCCACCGTGCTCCAGATCATGGCCGGCATGCAGCAGCCCTCGAACGGCGAGGCGACGCTCGCGCCCGAGGCGACGGTCGGCATCCTGCTCCAGGAGCCGCCGCTCAACGAGAACCTCGACGTCCGCGGCAATGTGGAGGAGGCGGTGAAGCCCCTGCGGGATGCGCTGACCCGCTTCGAGGAGGTCAGCGCGGCGATGGGGGAGCCCGACGCCGACTTCGACGCGCTGCTCGCCGAGCAGGGCGAGCTCATGGAGATCATCGAGAACTCCGACGGGTGGGAGCTCGACGCCCGCATCGAGCAGGCCATGGACGCCCTCCGATGCCCGCCCGGTGACGCCGACGTCACGGTGCTCTCCGGTGGTGAGCGCCGCCGCGTCGCGCTGTGCAGGCTCCTGCTCGAGGCGCCCGACCTGCTGCTGCTCGACGAGCCCACCAACCACCTCGACGCCGAGAGCGTCGCGTGGCTGGAGCAGCACCTGGAGAAGTACGCCGGCACCGTCGTCGCCGTCACCCACGACCGGTACTTCCTCGACAACGTCGCCGAGTGGATCCTCGAGCTCGACCGCGGCCGCGCCTACCCCTACGAGGGCAACTACTCCACCTACCTGGAGACCAAGGCGGCCCGACTGCAGGTCGAGGGCGCCAAGGACGCCAAGCGCGCCAAGCGGCTCAAGGACGAGCTCGAATGGGTCCGGTCCGGCGCCAAGGCCCGGCAGGCGAAGAGCAAGGCCCGCCTCGCCCGGTACGAGGAGATGGCGGCGGAGGCCGACAAGTTCCGGAAGCTCGACTTCGAGGAGATCCAGATCCCGCCGGGCCCCCGGCTGGGAAACGTGGTCGTGGAGACGAAGAAGCTCACCAAGGGCTTCGGTGACCGCGTCCTCATCGACGACCTGACGTTCACGCTGCCGCGCAACGGCATCGTCGGGGTCGTCGGCCCCAACGGCGCCGGCAAGACCACGCTGTTCAAGATGCTGGTCGGTGAGGAGAAGGCCGACGACGGCGACATCAAGGTCGGCGAGACCGTCAAGCTCTCCTACGTCGAACAGAACCGCAGCGGCATCGACCCGAAGAAGACGCTGTGGGACGTCGTCTCCGACGGCCTCGACCACATCAAGGTCGGCAACGTCGAGATGCCGTCGCGCGCCTACGTCGCCGCGTTCGGCTTCAAGGGTCCGGACCAGCAGAAGCCGGCGGGCGTGCTGTCCGGTGGCGAGCGGAACAGGCTCAACCTCGCGTTGACCCTCAAGCAGGGCGGCAACCTGCTGCTTCTCGACGAGCCCACGAACGACCTCGACGTGGAGACGCTGACCAGCCTGGAGAGCGCGCTGCTGGAGTTCCCCGGCTGCGCCGTGGTCGTCAGCCACGACCGGTGGTTCCTCGACCGCGTGGCGACGCACATCCTCGCCTACGAGGGCGAGTCGAAGTGGTTCTGGTTCGAGGGCAACTTCGCCGACTACGAGAAGAACAAGGTCGAGCGGCTCGGCCAGGAGGCCACCCGCCCGCACCGCGCCACCTACCGGAAGCTCAGCCGAGACTGATCGAGGACGGGCCGGCCGGAGCCCAGCCCCGGCCGGTCGCCGTCGTTCACTCGCCGTCGAACCGCGTCACGAACGTCCGCTGGCGCCTGGTCTCGACCGCGCGCAGCCGGTACTGGCGGCGCACGAACGCGACGGCCTCCTCCGCGGGCAGGCCGTCCAGCACGGCCAGACAGGCCAGCGCCGTGCCGGTGCCTCCGGTGCCGCCGCGGCAGGCGATCTCCACCCGCTCGCCGGCTGCCCTCTCCCACGCCGTCCCTAGCGCCTCGCGCAGATCCCGCGGGTCGGCCGGGAGGCCGAAGTCCCGCCATCGCACCCAGCGCTGATCCCAGGCGGTCACCGGTGGTGGGCGGCCCAGCAGGTAGATGCCGTACTCGGGCAGCGGCCGGGGCGGCGGCTCCCGCAGGCTGCGTCCCAACACCCGGCGCCCCGACGGCAGGGACAGCACGCCCGCCACGTCCGCGGCCCAGGGATCGCCCACCGCATCACCGTAGAAGCGGTTCGCGGGGCCCGGGTGCGCAGCCGGACCGCGGTACGGCAGGGTGGCCCGCGTGAGACACACGGTGCACGTGCCGATGCGCTGGTCGGACATGGACGCCTACCAGCACATCAACAACGTGGCCTTCCTGGGATACTTCGAGATGGCCCGCGTCAACCTGTTCTTCGAGCACCCCACCCACGACGAGAAGACCGGCATGCGGCGCGGTCTCGTCGTCCACTCGCACGAGATCGCCTACAAGCGCTCGGTGGTCTACGACGCCGATCCGCTGGAGATCCAGATCTGGGTCTCCACCATCCGGGCGGCGTCCTTCCGGTGCCACTACGAACTCTTCGACCACGGTCGGCTGGCCGTCACCGGCAGCACCGTGCTGGTGCCCTTCGACTTCGCCCTCGAGCGACCGCGGCGCATCACGCCGGAGGAGAAGGCCTTCCTCCTCCGCTACCTCGACGAACCCGACGCCTGAGTCGGCTGGGCTGCCCGGCCCCGAACGCGACGACCCCCTGGCGCCGAAGCGCCAGGGGGTCGAGGAGCGAGCAGCCGTCAGCTGCGGCGGGTGAGCTTCCAGGCCGTGCCGAGCACCGCCGCGGCGACCGCGGCCTTGACGATCCCGCCCAGGATGAACGGGTAGAAGCCGGCGTCCAGGGCCTGGCTCGCCGACATGCCGGCGCTCAGGGCCAGCCACGGGACGCCCACCGCGAAGATGACCGCCTGGCCGCCGACGAACAGCGGCACGGACTTCAGCGGGTTGCGGTCGGCGCCGTGCTTGGCCGCCAGCCCGATCAGGAACGCGGCCGGGATGAAGCCGACGACGTAGCCGCCGGTTGCCCCCAGGACGACGTCGACGCCGCCGCTGGCCTCCGAGTAGAAGGGCAGCCCGACGAGCGCGGCCAGGATGTAGACGCCCTGCACCGCGACCCCGCGGGCCGGGCCGAGGGCGGCGGCGGTGAGCACCACGGCCAGCGTCTGCCCGGTGATCGGCACGGGCGAGCCCGGCACCGGCACCGCGACCTGAGCCAGCAGCGCCGTGAACAGCACGCCGAGCGCCACGAGTCCGGCGCTTCGGGCACGCACGGCCGGGACGAGGTCAGCGAGAACGAGCGGGCGCGACGGCAGCGCGGGCATCGAGGCGGTGGCCACGGATCCTCCTGGAACGGCGGGTGCGGCGCCGGTGGCGCCGCTGATCACCGGAGAGTCTGCCCTACCGCCCCGCCCGGTCGCTGCGCCGGTCGAGAGGGCCGAGGGTCAGGCGGTCAGCCACACCGCGGCGTCGGCGGGCAGGGTGCCGTCGCCGACCTCGGCGCTGGCGAGCAGGACCCGTCCCTCGGGCAGCTGCAGGGCGCCGGCGGAGAGATTCACCAGGCACACCAGACCGCCAGGACGGCGGAACGCGAGACAACCGTCGGGGGAGGGCAGCCACTCCAGGTTCGCGTCACCGAAGGCCCCCGACGTCCTCCGCAGCCTTAGCGCCGCTCGGTACAGCGACTGTATCGACGCCGGATCGCCCGTCTGGGCCTGTGCGGTGAGCTGCTGCCAGCCCTCCGGCATCGGCAGCCAGGTGCTCGCGAGCGAGGTGAATCCGTACGGCGGCTCGGCGCCCGACCACGGCACCGGGATCCGGCAGGCGTCACGGCCCCGCTCGGTGCGGCCGGACCGCTCCCACATCGGGTCCTGCAGCACCTCGTCGGGGAGATCGACATCGGGCATGCCCAGCTCGTCGCCGTTGTACAGGTAGGCCGCGCCCGGGAGGGCCAGCTGCAGGAGGGCGGCGGCCCGGGCCCGCCGCAGGCCGAGTTCCCCGCCGCCGTAGCGGGTGACGTGCCGGGGCCGGTCGTGGTTGGACAGCACCCAGCACGCCGGCGCGGGGGTCCCCTCGACCGCGGCGAGGGAGTCGGTGACGGCCTGCCGCAGCGCGTCGGCGTCCCACTCGGCGGTGAGCAGCTTGAAGTTGAAGGCGAGCTGTAGCTCGTCCTGGCGAAGGTACTGGGCGAGCCGGACGTCGTCGGACACCCAGACCTCGCCGACCGCCATGGTCCCGGGGTACCGGTCGAGGACCGCGCGGATGCGGCGGTGCACCAGGTGCACGCCGTCCTGGTCGAACCGGTGGTCGCCGGGGCCGTGGTCGGCGAGCAGTCCGGTGTCGTCCATCGGGACCATGTCCGGGAGCCCGTCGGGCTTGGCCATCCCGTGCGCGACGTCGATCCGGAAGCCGTCGACGCCCCGGTCCAGCCAGAACCGCATGGTCTCCTCGAGGTCGGCGACGACCTCGGGATTGGTGAAGTTCAGGTCGGGCTGCTCGGGCGCGAAGATGTGCAGGTACCACTGCCCGTCGGGCACCCGCGTCCATGCCGGTCCGCCGAAGACCGACGGCCAGTTGTTCGGCGGCTCGCTGCCGTCGGCGCCGCGGCCGTCCCGGAACAGGTAACGGGCGCGCTCCGGTGAGCCCGGGCCCGCGGCCAGCGCCGCCTGGAACCACTCGTGGTCGTGCGAGCTGTGGTTGGGCACCAGGTCGATCGTCACCCGCAGGCCCAGCGCGTGGGCCTCTGCGAGGAGCGCGTCGAACTCGGCGAGGTCGCCGAACACCGGTTCCACGTCCCGCGGGTCGGCGACGTCGTACCCGTGGTCGGCCATGGGCGAGGGGTAGAACGGCGTCATCCAGAGAGCGTCCACGCCCAGGTCGGCCAGGTAGGGAAGCCGCGAGCGGATCCCGGCCAGGTCGCCGATGCCGTCGCCGTTGCCGTCGGCGAAGCTGCGCACGTAGATCTGGTAGAAGACCGCGTCCCGCCACCAGTCGGTGGACACGGGCAGGACGCTGTTCGGGTGCGGGGGCACCGGGCTCCTCAGGGGTCGTGTGGTCATGCGCGGCCCCGTCCCGGTCCCACCCTGGGCGCGCGAAGGGTCGGGGAGGACGGGATCCAGTTTCAGGCGGGGGAGAGATCGCCGCCGGCGTCGTCCGGGAACCGGTTCTGCATGCTGCGCGCCGCCATCTCCAGGTAGCCCCAGAGCGTGGCGTCCTGCTCGGCCGTCAGGTCGAGGGAGTCGACGGCGGCCCGCATGTGCCGGAGCCACGCGTCCCGCTCGGCCGGCCCGATCGCGAAGGGCGCGTGCCGCATCCGAAGCCGGGGGTGGCCGCGCTGCTGGGAGTACGTCGCCGGACCGCCCCAGTACTGCTCCAGGAAGCCTCGGAGCCGGATCTCGGCGCCGTCCCAGTCGTCCTGCGGGTACAGCGGTGCGAGCACCGGATCGGTGCGGACGGTGGCGTAGAACCGGCCGACCAGCTTCGTGAAGGTCGGGCCACCGCCGACCTCGTCGTGGAACGTGCGGGCCGAGGGCAGGGACCTGCTCGACTCGCTCATGCCTCCGATGGTCCCTCACCGGTGGGGGCAGCCGCCACGGAGCCCTGGGTGCGGCGGAACGCGACGAGCATGGGGGCGACGGCGACCAGTCCCACCGCTCCGGCCAGCGCGACGGCGGCACTGGCCGAGACGCCCTCGGCCGCGAGCCCGGCACCGAGCGCCCCGAGGCCCTGCACGCCGTAGAGGCCGCTCACCGCGACCCCGAACGCGCGCCCCCGGAACGAGGCCGGCACGGCCTGGACGAACGAGACGTTCAGCGGGATCAGCCATGCCGCACCGATGCCGGACACGAACAACAGCCCGATCACCAGGCCGAACGGCAGGCTGCCGGCGCCGAGCACCAGGCCGACGAGGCCCGCGAGCAGGACCGGCACCAGGGACAGCACCACGAGCGGCACCACGAGCCGTTCGCGCCGTTCCGGGGAGACCAGCCGGGCGATCACCAGCCCGCCGAGGGCCACCCCGAGCGGGTTGGCGGCCAGTAGCACCCCGAGCCCGGTGGCTCCCGTGCCCAGCTCGTCGGCCCACGGGGCGGCCACGCCCTCGGCGGCGTAGGCGAACAGGGTCGCCACCCACAGGACGCCGACGATCGCCACCAGGCGGGGGGACCGGCGGATCAGCCGCAGACCGTCGCCGGTGTCCCGGAGCAACGACTGCCGGGCGTTCCCGGACTCGCTCGCCGGCGCGGGGCGTGGCTGCAGGCGGGCCCAGAGCCACACCGCCGACACCGCGAAGGTGACGGCGTCGATGAGCAGCGCGGCCGAGGGGCTCAGGGCGGCGACGAGCGCGCCGGCGACCAGGAAGCCGACCACCTGGGCCAGCTGGAGCGTGATGTTGGTGAGGGAGGTCGCGACGGCGTACCGGTCGCCGTCCAGGACGTCGGCCATCAGCGCCGAGCGCGCCGACTCGAACGGTGGCGATCCGAGCGAGACGAGGAAGAGGAGGCCCAGCATCGCCGGCAGCGGCATCCCGGGTATCGCCATGCAGGCCAGGAGCACCGCCCGCGCGGCGTCGGTGACGATGAGCACCTGATGGCGGGGGAGCCGGTCGGCGAAGGCCGACAGCAGCGGGCCGCCGAGCAGCCACGGCAGGTAGCCGATCGCGAAGGTCAGCGCCGACAGCAGCGGGGACGACGTGCGCTGGTAGACCAGCACCGTCAGCGCCACGCGGGCCAGCTCGTCGCCGGCGGTGGAGAGCAGGAAGGTGCCGAACAGCGGCCGGAACTCCGGGACGGCGAAGACCTCGCGGAACGTCGCCTGCCTCAGCGGTGCGCCGGTGGAGGAGACCCCCTCCGGCGCGGGCGCGGTCAGCGGACTCCCGTCGCGGTGCCGGTGGGTGCGGCCAGCATCGGCAGTGGCGTGCGGATGCCCTCGGCCACGAACCGTTCCTTGAGCCGCATCCGCAGCTCCCGGGCGACCCGCCACTGGTCGGCGTTGGTCGCGCGCACCATGAGCCGCAGGTAGATCCCCTCGGGGGCGATCCGCTCGACGCCGAGGGACTCGGGCTCGGCGAGCAGCACCGCCGCCCACTCGGCTTGCGCGTACATCTCGTCGCCGACGTCCTGCATCACCGCACGGCAGCGCTCGAGGTCGGTGTCATGGGCGACCGGCATGTCGATGACGACCTGGGCGTAACCCTGGCTCATGTTGCCCACCCGCAGGACCTCGCCGTTGCGGACGTACCAGACCACGCCGTTGATGTCGCGCAGGCGGGTGATCCGCAGTCCCACGGCTTCGACGGTGCCGACGGCCTCGCCCAGGTCGACGACGTCGCCGACGCCGTACTGGTCCTCCAGGATGATGCCGATCCCGGCGATGAAGTCCTTGATCAGGTTCTGTGCGCCGAACCCGAGGGCCACGCCGACGACCCCGGCACTCGCCATGATCGGGGCGAGGTTGATCCCCAGCTCGCCGAGCACCAGCACGACGGCGATACCGAGGATGAGGATCGACGCGAAGCTGCGCAGCGCCGAGCCGATCGCCGCGGCGCGCTGGGAGCGGCGTGCGGTGCTCTGCCCGTCGACGTCGGTGAGGGCCACGCGGTCGCGCAGCGGCCGCAGGATCGTCGGCACCGCGCCGGTCGCGGTGCGGTCGGTGAGCCGCCGGATCGCCCGGTGGGCCAGGGCCCGGGCGACGGCGGCCACCACGACGACGAGCAGGATCCGGGCGGGTGTGTCGACCAGTACCCGCGCGTTCTCGGCGAGCCAGTCGAGCCCGAACCAGTCGTAGAGCTTCTCGCAGAGCCAGTAGTCCACGCAGTCGGGCATGCCCGAGGCGTCGTCGTCCACGGCCCGCACTGTCAGTGATCGGCTCATCACCGGAAATCCTCCCAGGTGAGTGGCCCGATGTCAGTGAGATGCCGGTCGCGTCCTACCGAAGGGCCACGCGGGTGTGCAGACCGGTGTGCTTCGCCAGGAAGGCGAGCTGGTCGGCGGCCAGCCCCACGGTGCGGCTGACCGCCCGCGCCCCGTGCCCGACCGACGTCTCCCGGCGCAGCACGATCGGCGCCTCGGACGACGTGGCGTGCTGCAGCGCGGCGGCGAGCTTGCGGCCGTGCAGCGGGTGCACCCGGGTGTCGGACTCGAAGGTCGTGAACAGGATCGCCGGGTACGCCGTCCCCTCCCGGACGGCGTGGTAGGGCGAGTAGCCGAGCAGCCAGCCCAGCTCGGTGGGGTCCTCGGCCGTGCCGTACTCGTCGTTCCAGGTACGCCCCAGCCCGAACAGCTCGTAGCGGACCATGTCCAGCAGCGGGGCGCTGCAGACGGCCGCCGCGGCGAGCTCGGGACGCTGGGTCACCGTTGCCCCGACCAGCAGGCCGCCGTTCGACCCGCCGAAGATCCCCAGCTGCTCGTGCGTCGTCCAGCCCTCGGCGGCCAGGTGCTCGGCCGCGGCCGCGAAGTCGTCGAACACGTTCTGCTTGCGTTCGCGCATCCCCGCCCGGTGCCACTCCTCGCCGTGCTCCGAGCCACCCCGCAGGTTGGCCACCGCCCAGACCCCGCCCGCCGCGACCCAGGACAGCGCCTGCGCGCTGTAGGCGGGGGTGACCGAGACGTTGAAGCCGCCGTAGCCGTAGAGCACCGTCGGCCGGGGAGTGTCAGGAGCGCCCGCCTGCGACAGGACGAAGAGGTGCACCGGGGTCCCGTCGGGCGAGGTCGCGTGCGTCTCGACGACGGTCAGCTCCGGCACCGCGCCGGCGACCGCCGCCTGCTCCCAGCTCTCCAGGGCCGTCGGCGAGCCGGCGTCCCAGCGCAGCACCGACGGCGGCGTCGCGTAGTCGGTGTAGCCGACCCAGGCGGTGCCGCCCCCTTCCGGGGGTGAGCTGACGCCGGAGATGCTGCCGGCGCCGAGCCCCTCGACGTCGGCGAGCCGCCCGGGGTGGGCGGCTTCGGGACCCGCCCACACGGAGAGGCGGTCGGTCGCGTCGACGGCGTGGACGGCGAGCACCTGCAGCGAGCCGTCGGGGGCGTCGACCAACGCCACGTCGGAGAGCACGGCGTCCGGGAGCTCGGGGACGACGTCCTGCCAGGCCTCGGGCGCCCAGGTCGCCGGGTCCGCGGGATCGGCGACGGCCAGCCGCCAGCGGGGGGCGTCCCGGTCGGACATGAGCCACAGCCGGCCGTCGCGGGCGACCCAGGCGGCGGTCTGCGCGTCGACGCCGACCTGCAGCTCGCGCAGGGGTGGGCGGGTTCCCGGGGACGCCGCGGCCAGGTCGGCGATCCAGACGTCGTCGCGCGGCGCGGTGCCGGCCGATCCGGAGACCACGAGCCAGCGGCCGTCGCGGCTGGTGTGCACGCCGAAGTAGGTGGTGGGGTCGCTGCCCTCGCCGTGCACGAGCGCGTCGTCGTCGGCCGGCGTCCCGACGCGGTGGCGCCACACCCGGCGGTGGAACTGCTCCTCACCGTCCGGCACCCGGTCGGGGGCGAGGCGGCGCACGTAGAACAGCTCCTCGCCCCCGGGCAGCCAGGCGACGGGGGAGTAGCGGCACCGGTCGATCGGCCCGTCGACGGTCTCGCCGGTGGTGACGTCGAGGACGTAGAGCCGGGACTCCTCGTCCCCGCCGGTGGAGAGCTGGTAGGCCAGCCGGTCGCCGTCCCACGAAGGCGACCACGCGTCGAGCGTCGTCGTCCCCTCGGGGTCGAGCGCCATCGGGTCGACCAGCACCCGCACGGCGCCGTCGGCTTCGCGCACGCGCAGGACCGCGTGCTCCTGGCCCGGGTCGCGCCGGGTCGAGAAGGCCCGGCCGCTCCGCCAGACGGGCACGCCGACGGCGCCGGAGCGCACCAAGGCCTCCAGTCGGGCGGTGAACTCCGGGCGCATCGGCAGCGCACGGAGCAGCTCGCCGGTGAGCGCGTCCTGCGCCTCGCTCCAGGCCCGCGTGCGCGGGTCGGCGTCGTCCTCGAGCCAGCGGTAGGGGTCGGCGACGCGGTGTCCGTGCAGGTCCTCGACGAGGTCGAGCCGGGTGGCCTCGGGGTAGCGCATCGCACCCACGGTAGTGCCGCTCGGGGCTTCCGACCCGGACTCCCGGGAAATCCGGCAGCGCCGATCGGGCGTTCTCAGGTCAGAATGGGGCAGCCCGCGGGTCTCGGAGCCACCGGCGGTCCGCGGCGACCGGAGGTGATCCGTGCTGCGCGCCGCGTCCGGGTCGACGTCGGTGGGTCACCCAGGCCCGCGCCGCGACCCACACTGTCCCTCGGTCGTGCCCGTCCCGTCACCGGGCACGACCAGCGCCACCCTGCTGCTCAACGCCACCTACGAGCCGCTGTGCGTGGTGTCGAGCCGGCGGGCCATCGTGCTCGTGCTGGCGCAGAAGGCCGAGCCGGTCGACTCCGCGGCGGACGTGGTGCACGCCGAGCGCGTCAGCCTCCCGGTGCCCGTCGTCGTCCGGCTGACCCGGTACGTCCGGGTTCCCTATCCGGCGTCGGTGCCGCTGTCCCGCCGCGCCGTCTTCACCCGTGACGGGCAGACGTGCGTCTACTGCGGCGGGTCGGCCACGAGCATCGACCACGTCGTGCCGCGCAGCCGGGGTGGCACGCACACCTGGGACAACGTGGTCGCCGCCTGCCGCCGGTGCAACCACACCAAGGCCGACCGCTCGCTGGCCGAAATGGGCTGGGCGCTGCCGCACCCGCCCCGCACGCCCAGCGGGGCCGCGTGGCGGCTCCTGGGCACCCGGACGGTCGACCCGCGCTGGCGCGACTGGCTCGGCGTGCCCGAGAGCGTGAGCGCATGACGTCGCCGGGCACCGCCCGCCGGTTGTGGGCCCTCGCCGAGCCCTTCCAGGCGCTCACCTACTTCGCGCAGGAGTGCCGCGACGCCGCCGAGCGGGCGGGGCTGCGCGGCTTCTGGAACGGCTACTTCGCCTTCCGCGCCGCCCCGCTGGGGGCCGTGGGTCCCGAGGTCGTGACGGCGGTCTTCTACAACTTCGCGCCCGGGTTCGTGGCGCGCCGGGTGCCCGGGGTCTGGGACGGCCTCGCTCCGGCCGCCGCTCTGGAGGCACGCCTGGCCGGCGTCGACGCGGCCGTCCTCCGGTTGTTCGGCGACGAGTGGATCGCCTCCGACGACGCGATCGAGGCGATGGAGCTGGCGGCGAGGGCGGCGGCAGCCGTCGACCTCCCCGGGCGTCCGCTGGCCGCCGCCAACACCGCGGTGGACGTGCCCGGCGAGCCGCACCTGGTGCTGTGGCAGGCGCTCACCACCCTGCGGGAGCACCGCGGCGACGGGCACTCCGTCGCCCTCGTGCAACGCGAGGTCGACGGCATCACCGCCCACGTCCTCGCCGCGGCCGCCGGGCGGTCGGACCGCGAATGGCTGATGCGGGCCCGCGGCTGGGACGACGCCGCCTGGGACGACGCGGTCGCCCGACTGGTCGAGCGGCGCTGGCTGGACGAGGACGGGTTGACCGCCCAGGGCCTGGCCATGGTCGCCGCCATCGAGGCCGACACCGACCGGCTCGCGCTGCGCCCGTGGCAGGCGCTCGGCGACGCCGGGTGCGACCGCCTCGCCGAACTCCTCGCCCCGGTGCGCCGTGCGGTGGTGGCGGCGGGGGACTGGCCGGCCGGCAACCCGATCGGCGCACCCGAAGCCGACTGACCAGCGGGCGGGACTAGCGTCCCGCCCGTGACCCAGCTGCACGACCTGAGCGCGCTCGAGCAGGCCGCCGCCGTCCGGGCGAAGGAGGTGAGTCCGACCGAGCTGGTCGAGCACTCCCTCGGCCGTATCGCTGCCCTCGACGCGGGGCTCGGCGCGTTCCTGACCGTGACGCCGGACCGGGCCCTCGCCGCCGCCCGCCGGGCGGAGGCGCTGATCCGCCGGGGGGACGACCTGCCGCCCCTGCTGGGCGTCCCGACGGCGATCAAGGACCTGAACAACACCGCCGGCGTCCGGACGACGTTCGGCTCGACGGTCATGGCCGACTTCGTCCCCTCCACCGACGACGCCGTGGTGACCAAGCTGGCCGCCGCCGGGACGATCAGCCTGGGCAAGACCAACACTCCGGAGTTCGGTTTCCCCTGCTACACCGACAACGAGTTGGCCGGGCCGGCCCGATGCCCGTGGGATCCCTCCCGGCTGGCGGGTGGGTCCAGCGGTGGCGCGGCCGTGGCCGTGGCGGCCGGCATGGTGCCGGTCGCCCAGGGGAGCGACGGCGGTGGCTCCATCCGCATCCCGGCGTCGATCAACGGCATCTACGGGATCAAGCCCAGCCGCGGACGGATCAGCAACGCACCGTTCGGCAGCGACGTGACCGGTCTGGGCATCAACGGCCCGCTCACCCGCACCGTCCGCGACGGCGCCGCGATGCTCGACGCCATGGCCGGCCCCGTGCTCGGCGACCACGCCTGGGCGCCCCCGCTGCCGGCCGGGGAGACCTTCCTGGGCGCCGCCGACCGCGAACCGGGGCGCCTGCGGATCGGCCGCTACCTGGAGTCGCCGATGCCCGACGTCGTCCTGGACCCCGAGGTGACGGCGGCGTTCGAGGACGCGTCGGCGCTGCTGGGCGGTCTCGGGCACGAGGTCGTGGACGTGCCCGCCGGGCTGCTCGGACCCGACGTCCTCCCGTCCTTCGAGCAGGTGTGGGCGCTGTCCGGGACGATGCTGCCCGTCCCGCCGGACCGGGTGGGCGAGCTCCGCCCGCTCACCCGCGAGCTGCGGGGGCGCGGGCTGGCGATGTCGGCCCGGGCCGCGATGGAGTCGATGGCGGCGCTGCGGCTCTTCTCCCGCCGGTTCCTGCAGGCGACCGCCGATTACGACGTGCTGCTGGCTCCGGTCTGCACGATGACGCCGCGGCCGCTGGGCTGGTTCGACGCCGACGGCGACGGCGCCGAGGACTTCGAACGACAGAAGCGCTACGCCGCCTTCACCGCGCTGTTCAACGTCACCGGACAGCCGGCCGTGAGCGTCCCGCTGTACTGGACCGACGCCGGGCTGCCGGTCGGCAGCATGCTCGTGGGGCGCCCCGCGGACGAGGGAACGCTGCTCGCGCTGTCGGCCCAGCTGGAGGCCGCCCGCCCCTGGGCCCACCGGCACCCCGCGTCGTGGGAGCAGACGGGGTGAACAGCGACCCGTGCCGGTAAGTTGTCGCCCGTGAACACCGTCGAGGTCCTCCTGATACTCGTCGGCATCCCGCTGGCCGTCATCGTGGTGCTGGCGCTGCTGACCCTGCCCGGTGGGCGCAAGCGCCTCCGCTACAAGCCGGGCCAGCCGTGGGACCACGCGCCGGTCTGGTACGAGCCGCACCCGGAGAACGGCGGGTCGGAGGCCCACGGGCCGGCTCCTGCCTCCGGCCCGGCGGCGGTGCCCGGGAGGTCGACGTCGGCCCTGGGCTCGTCGATGTACCCGGAGCAGCCCGAGGAACGAAACCTCGACACGGACGGCGGAGGTTCCCTGTCGCACGGGAGCTCCGGGGCGCACAGCGCCCACGTCGGGTACCCGCCGGTGGACGCCGGCCCGCTCGGCGGCGCCCGCGGGACCTGGTGACGACGATGACCCACTCCACGACCACTGTCCCGGGAGGACGGCGATGACCAGCGCGCTGGAGACCGAGTCGCACGACACGGCCACGAACCAGACGGCTCCGGCACGTACCGACGAGTCGCAGCGGTCCGCGCTCGACGAGATCTTCACCTTCCAGGAGCTCGCGCGGCTGGACGAGGCGCTGACCATGTCCTCCCGGGAGACCGGCCTGCGCTTCACCCTCTACATCGGCGACCTGGGCAAGCGCACCCGCGTCCAGGCCGAGGAGATGCACTCCCGCTCCGGCGCCAATCCGACCGACTCGGTGCTCATCGCGATCTCACCCGGGCAGAAGGTCGTCGAGGTCGTCACCGGGGCGGGCGCGGCGCGACGGCTGCCCGACCGGGCGTGCGCGCTGGCCGTGCTGTCCATGACGACGTCCTTCGCCGCGGGCGACCTGGTCGGCGGCACCGTGAACGGACTCCGGCAGCTGTCGGACCAGGCCGGTCACCCGGCCTCCCTGCGCCGCCCGCACTGAGCGAGGCATAGGAACCTTTACCCCTGTCTCGGGCGCCGAGGAGGGGGGTAAAGGTTCCTTTGCCTGGGCGGATCGTGCGCGAACGCCGACGGGCGCCGCATCCACCTCGCGGTGGTGCGGCGCCCGTCGTTCGTCCTACAGGTGCGCGTCGGCGTCCCGCTCGCGGGCGCGTAGCGCCCGGGCGATCCCGTCGCGGCCCTCCGAGACCAACCGGCGCAGCGGGGCTGGTTGGTCGGTGTCGGCCAGCCAGCCGTCGGCCGCGGCGATGGTCCGGGGCTCGACGATCGGCGGGAACAGGTACTGCACCGCGTTCTTCGCGATCTCGCCCGGACGGCGCTCCCAGATGGGGCCGATCTCGGTGAAGTACCGGTCCACGTAGCCGGCGGTGCGCTCCCGCTGGGCGGGGTGCCAGAAGCCCTGCAGGAGCGCCTCGTGCACGGCGTTGGGCACCTGCTCGTCGTGGAAGGCCCGCTGCCAGGTCTCCTCCTTCGCCTCCGCCGTCGGGCGCAGTGCGCGGGCGGTCGCCGCCCGCCGGACGCCGGTCGCGGTGGCGTCCCGCTCGGCCTCGGCGTCGATCTCGGCGTCCCCGGCGGCCCCGATCGCCACCAGTCCGAAGAGGAAGGCCCAGCGCGCATCGGCGTCGACCTGCAGGCCCTCGACGGTGTGCGAGCCGTCGAGCAGCCCGCGCAGCACGGCCGCGTGCTCCTCGGAGCGCGCCGCGCTGGCCAGCGTCCGGGACCACTGCAGCTGCATGTCGCTGCCGGCCGGTGCGGTCTGCAGCGCGCTCAAGGCGTGGTCGGCCAGGGCCGCCCACCCCGTCGGCGCCCAGGAGGGGTCGGTGTAGGAGGTCAGCGCGGTCTGCACCCGGCCCAGCAGTGCCTGGACGACGCTGATCTCGGACTCGGCGTCGACCCCGGCCAGCACCAGCTGCACCCACTCGCGGGCCGGCAGCTCGGCATCCCGGGTCATGTCCCAGGCCGCGGACCAGCACAGTGCCCGGGCCAGCGGGTCGGGCATCGCCCCGATGCGGCTGCGCAAGGTGCCGAGCGACCGCTCGTCGAGCCGCAGCTTGGCGTAGGTGAGGTCGTCGTCGTTGACCAGCACCAGGTCCGCGGCCGGGTGTCCCACGAGCTCGGGCACCTCGGTGCGTGCGCCGGCGACGTCCAGCTCGACCCGGTCGCTGCGGGTGAGACCCTGCGGGCCCTCGCTGTAGAGGCCCACCGCCAGCCGGTGGTTGCGCAGCACCGGGTGCTCGGCGACCGCCGTCTGCTCGATCGCGAAGGTCTTGTACCGGCCGTCGTTGGTCAGCTCGAAGACCGGCCGCAGGGTGTTGACCTGGCTGGTCTTCAGCCACTGCTCGACCCACTCGCCGAGGTCGCGACCCGAGCTCTCCTCCAGCGGCGCGAGCAGGTCGGCCAGCGTGGTGTTGCCGTACTCGTGGCGCCGGAAGTACCGCCGCACGCCGGCGAGGAACTCGTCCCTGCCCACGTAGGCCACCAGCTGCTTGAGCACCGAGGCGCCCTTGGCGTAGGTGATGCCGTCGAAGTTGACCTCGACAGCCGCGACGTCGGGGATGTCCGCGGCGATGGGGTGCGTCGACGGCAGCTGGTCCTGGGCGTAGGCCCATGCCTTCTCGGTGTTGGCGAACGTCGTCCACGCGGTCGTGTACTCGGTGGCCTCGGCCTGGCAGAGCGTGCTGATGTAGGTCGCGAACGACTCGTTGAGCCAGAGGTCGTCCCACCAGCGCATCGTCACCAGGTCGCCGAACCACATGTGCCCGAGCTCGTGCAGGATCGTCTCCGCGCGCCGCTCGTACCGGGCCCGGCTGACCTTGGAGCGGAAGACGTAGTCCTCCAGGAAGGTGACCGCGCCGGCGTTCTCCATGGCTCCGGCGTTGAACTCGGGCACGAACAGCTGGTCGTACTTGTCGAACGGGTACGGGTAGTCGAACACCCGGTGGTAGAAGTCGAACCCCTGCTTGGTGACGCGGAACAGCTCGTCGGCATCGAGGTGCTTGGCCAGCGAGGCGCGGCAGTACAGCCCCAGCGGGATGCCCTCGTGGGAGTCGGTGACCTTGGCGTACGGCCCGGCGATCAGCGCCACCAGGTAGGTGGAGATGCGCTTGGTGGGCTCGAAGTGGACGAGCTGCGAGCCGGCGGGGCCGGCCTCGATGGTGCGCCCACCGGTGTTGGAGACGACCTGCCAGTCGAACGGTGCGACCACGTGCAGCGTGAACGCGGCCTTGAGGTCGGGTTGGTCGAAGCAGGCGAACATGCGCTTGGCGTCGGCCGGCTCGAACTGCGTGTAAAGGTAGACCTGCCCGTCCTCGGGGTCCTCGAAGCGGTGCAGCCCCTCGCCCGAGTTGGAGTACCGGCAGTCGGCGGTGACGACCAGGGTGTTCTGCTCGGCCAGGCCGGGCAGCGGCAGGCCGCCGTCCTCGGTGTAGGTGCTGACGTCGAGCTCGGCCCCGTTGAGGGTGGCCGAGTGCACGGTCTCTGCGACCAGGTCGATGAACGTCTCCGCTCCCGCCTGCCGGGCGGTGAACTCGACGGTCGTGACCGACCGGAACGTGCGCTCGCCGGGGTGTCCGGCGCCGTCGGTGACGTCGAGGGAGAGGTCGTAGCTCTGCACGGCGAGGAGCTCGGCGCGGGCAGCGGCATCGGTGCGGGTCAGGTTCGGTACGGCCACAGCGGGCAGCTTCCCATGCCGGGACGACACGTTCTCCGGCGCTCCACCGCCGTCGGCCCCACGGCACGGGAACAAGCCGCTGTCGATCCGGATTGGCACGAAGAGCAGGCGCGGCGCGAGCGGCCGGCCGACCCGACGTGAGGAGACCGACGATGACCGAGGCAGTGCAGAGCGCCCCCACCACGGCCCGCGTGGACTTCTGGTTCGACCCGCTGTGCCCGTGGGCCTGGCTCACCAGCCGGTGGGTGCTCGAGGCGGCCAAGGTGCGCGACATCGACCTGCACTGGCACGTCATGTCCCTCGCCGTCCTCAACCGCGGGCGGGAACTGCCCGAGGACTACGCCGAGATGATGAAGCAGGCGATCGGGCCCGTCCGGGTCGCGATCGCCGCCGCCCAGCAGCACGGTGACGAGGTGCTCGGGAACCTCTACACCGCGATGGGCACGCTCCGGCACCACGAGGGGCTGGAGCTGGACGAGCTCATCGCCCCGGCGCTCGAGCGGGCCGGGCTGCCGGCGTCGTTGATCGAGGCCGCCACCTCCACCGAGTACGACCAGGCGCTGGAGAAGAGCCACCACGAGGGCATGGATCCGGTGGGCGACGACGTCGGCACCCCGGTCATGCACATCGACGGCGTCGCGTTCTTCGGCCCGGTGATCAGCAAGGTGCCGACCGGCGAGGACGCCGGCAAGGCGTTCGACGGCGCGGTCCTGCTGGCCAACCTTCCCGACTTCTGGGAGCTCAAGCGCACCCGGCTCTCCGGTCCCGACATGGACTCGGTGCCCGCCGACACCCTGGAGCTCACCGCCCGCCGCTGAGGCCGCCCGCGGGCCCTACTCGCGGGTGCCTGCGACGCGGGCCTGGGTGGACGGGCCGGCGCCGTCCTCCCTCGGGGCATCCGTCTGCAGCGGGACCTCCGGCGGTCCTCCGGGGACGGGTGCCGCCCCCGGGGTGACGTCGGTGGCCAGTTCCTCGTGCCCGATGGAGAGGCCGACCAGGATGACCGCGGTGACAGCGGCCATCATCCAGAGGGCCACGCCGAAGGCCTCGGAGGTGCCGAACGCCTGCGCCTCCAGGGCGGCCGCCGGGCCAGGCGGAGCGCCGGCCGCGGCCAGTTCGGCGGTGCGCTCGCTGATCCCGTTGGCGAACACCGTGCCCAGGACGGCGATGCCCATGGCGCCGCCGACCTGCTGCACCGTGTTGAGCACGGCCGAGCCCACGCCGGCGTCACCCGGGTCGACCCGGCTGACCGCCGTCAGGGTGAGCGGCACGAACAGCAGGCCCATCCCGACCGCCTGGACGACGACCCACGGCAGCAGGTCGGTCGCGTACCCTGCGCCGACGTCCATCTGGCTGTAGCCCCACATCGCCAGGACCGACAGCGCTCCGCCGGAACCCGCGATCCAGCGGGGATCGACCCGGGAGGCCAGCGCCGAGGCCACCTGCGCGGCGACCACGATGCCGACGGTGAACGGCAGGAACGCGATGCCGGCCTCCAGCGGGCTGTAGCCGAGCACCTGCTGCACGAACAGCGACACGAACAGGAACATCGCGAAGATCGCCGCACCGGTGACGAGCATGACCGCGAAGCTCACCGCCCTCGTCCGGTCGGCGATCACCCGCATCGGCAGCAACGCGTGCGGGGAGCGGGCCTCGATCACGAAGAAGGCGACCAGCAGCAGGACGCCGGCGACGACCGGGCCGTAGACGAGGGTGTCCGACCACTCCTGGGGCAGCCCGGTGTCGGCATCGGTCTGGGCCTTGCGGTTGAAACCGTAGACGACGGCGGCCAGCCCGAGGGTCGCGGTCAGCGCTCCGGGGAGGTCCCAGCGGCCCGGCTGAGGCTCGGACTCGGCCAGGAACCGGGGCGCCAGCACCGCGACGGCGAGGCCGATCGGCACGTTGATCAGCATCGTCCAGCGCCACGAGGCCTCGGTGAGCGCGCCGCCGAGGATGAGCCCGACCGCCGCGCCGGCACCGGACATGGCCGCGTAGACGGCGAAGGCCCGGTTCCGCGGCGGACCGGCCGGGAACGTCGTGGTGATCAGCGCCAGCGCCGTGGGTGAGGCTGCTGCTGCGCCGCCGCCCTGCAGGGCGCGGGCGGCGAGGAGCTGCCACTGCTCCTGGGCGAGACCGGCGAGCAGCGAGCCGACGGAGAACAGCAGCACCCCCGCGAAGAACACCTTGCGGCGACCGATGACGTCGCCGAGCCGGCCCCCGAGCAGCAGCAGGCCGCCGAAGGCGATGGCGTACGCGGTGACCACCCAGGTGAGGTCGGCATCGGTGATCGCCAGTTCGTCCTGGATGCGGGGGAGCGCGATGTTCACCACCGACCCGTCGAGCACCACCATGAGCTGGACGGTGCTGATCAGGACGAGGGCGACCCACAGCGGGTGTCCGCCGGGTCCCGTGCGCGCCTCCGCCGCGGGTGGGGCTGCGGCGCTGGACGACGGCTCGTCCGCGGGGAGCCGTGGATCGGGGATGTCTGGGCGACGGGTCCTCATGGGTGTCCTCCGTGCAGAGCCGGCCCCCGTGCTGGTCGAGAACGCGACGCGGGGCCTCGGCCTCGGACCGCGCGGGACGCTACCGAGGCGCGCGGCGTCCCAGAATGCTCAGCGGTTCGCGGGTCCAGCCGGTTGCGGCGCGTACTGCGCAACTGCGACGGGTCGGTCACGCCGTGGGGTCGGACGCCGGGTCCAAGGACCCTGCGGCATGCTGTCGCGGTGCCGAACCCCGCCCGTCAGCGCATCCTCATCACCGGCGCGAGCTCCGGCCTCGGCGAGGGCATGGCCCGCCGGTTCGCCGCCATGGGCCGCGACCTGGCGCTCGTCGCCCGACGCACCGAGCTGCTCGAGTCGCTGAAGAAGGAGCTGCTCGCCGCGCACCCCGGCATCCGGGTGACGACGGCGGCGCTCGACGTCGACGATCCCGAGACCGTGGCCCGGGTGATCCCGGCCCTCGCCACCGAGCTGGGCGGCCTCGACCGCGTGATCGTCAACGCCGGCATCGGGAAGGGCGCCTCGATCGGCACCGGCAAGGCGGGAGCGAACCGGGCCGTCCTGCACACGAACGTCCTCGGGGCCCACGCCCAGTGCGAGGCCGCCATGGAGGTCTTCCGCGCCCAGGGCGCGGGCCACCTGGTGCTGATCTCCTCCGTGGCCTCCGTCCGGGGCATGCCGGGCACCCGGACGGCGTACGGCGCCAGCAAGGCCGCGGTCAACGCCCTCGCCGAGGGGATCCGCTCCGACGTGTGGGGGAGCGGCATCGTCGTGACGACGATCCTGCCCGGCTACATCGCCACCGACATCAACGTCGGCCGGCGCGGTCCGTTCACCGTCGACCTCGACACGGGTGTCGATGCGCTGACCGCGGCGATCGAGCGCGAGCCCGCCAAGGCCTACGTCCCCGGGTGGCCGTGGACGCCGATCGCGCGGCTGCTGCGCGTGCTGCCGCTCTCGGTGGTCCGCCGCCTCACCGGTTCCTGAGGGGAACGTCGAGCCGGGCCGCGCAGGGTTGAGCCGCGGGCTGACGCGGCTCAACCCTGCACGGCCCGGGTCGACCCGTAGGTACACAGTCGGGACGCTCACCGGATCCCGAGGATCGGAGGCCGTCCGTTACCAGCAGATCCGCATCGGGCGGCCGCGGCTGTCGACGGCGCCGTCCCCGACACACTCGCCGTCGCCACGTGCCAGGCGGGCGGCCGACCACGCCGCGGCGCACGCGTCCAGCGCGTCGATGACCGGCACGCCCACCGGCGCCCCGAGCAGCGCCGCCTCGACGTCCATGACCGGGCGCAGCGCCTGCAGTCGCTGCACGGTTCCGCGAGCGGAACCCTTCCGGTCACGCACCCCGTCCGACAGCGCGCGGAACGCCAGCTCGGGGTGCACCTCCACCACCCGATCGGTCGGTGGCTCGCCCAGGGCGTCGTCCAGTGCCCGGATCGACTTCACGAGCTGGAAGGCCTGGGCCGAGGGCGCCCGCGGCGGGTCGGTGCGCGCCCGCGAGATGGCACGGGCCTCGGCGTAGTCGTCGGTGGCGAGCACCGCGCGGACCGGCGTCGGGAAGACCGAGCTGCTCAGCGGACCCAGCAGCCTGCGCGCCGCGACGTCGCAGGCGCGCACGCCGTCGTCGGAGAGGCCGATCGGCATGTCGATGGCGATCAGTTCGACGTCCGGGACGGCGAGCACCGCGGCGACGTCCTCCAGCGCGAGCAGCGTGACCGAGCGGCCCTCCAACCGGGCGCCGACCCAGGACCCCCGCCACCCGTCGACCCCCAGCACCGCCACGGCGCGAGCCTGACAGACTCGCCGCCGTGCGCGTCTTCATCGGTACCGACCATGCCGGCCTCGAGTTCAAGGACCACCTCAAGCAGGCGCTCGCCGACGCCGGCCACGACCCGGTCGACTGCGGCGCGTTCGAGTTCGACGCCCAGGACGACTACCCCCCCTTCTGCTTCGAGGTGGGGGAGCGGACCGTGACCGAGCCGGGCAGCCTCGGCGTCGTCATCGGGGGCTCGGGCAACGGCGAGCAGATCGCGGCGAACAAGGTGCCCGGCGTCCGTGCCGCGCTCGTGTGGAACACCGCCACCGCGCAGCTGGCCCGCCAGCACAACGACGCGAACGTGGTCTCCATCGGTGCCCGCCAGCACAGTCCCGAGGAGGCGACCGAGTTGGTGCTCGAATTCCTGCGCACCGACTTCAGCGGCGACGAGCGGCACGTCCGCCGGATCGGCCTGATCAGCGACTACGAGCGCGACCGCCACCGCCCGGCCGGTGGCCAGCCCACCAGGTGAGCTGATGGAACGGCCCCGCTGCAGGGTCCCGCGCCGAGCGGGCGAGGCGCTTGGGGGCCTTCGTCAGAAGTCGTCCGGGCACCAGGGGGTCACCGGCCAGCGGAACGCCGTGGCGGCCAGCGTCACTGCGCCAGGGCTGATCTCGGTGACCCGCCCGGCGGCCTGCAGCGTGGCCAGCGACGTGCCGCCCAGGTAGGCCGCGGACACCTCCTCGATGCCGAGGACGATGTCGGGGTCGCGGTCGGTCGGGCCGCAGTAGGCCCCGGCCGGGTGTCCCGACAGCCGCCAGCGACCGGTGTTCCACGGGCAGAACCGGTCGCGGACCTCGAGCACCAGGTCGATCGGCGCCGGGTACCGGCGGGCCGACAGCGCCCGGCCGACGTCGACCAGCCGGACCCACAGCCCGTCGCGGACGGGACCGGTCAGCGCCCGGGCGTCGGTGACGAGGTGGCGGACCGGGTCGTCGGGGAACGCCCGCTGCACGCGGACGGTGCTCACCAGGTCGATCGAGAGCAGCACCTGCCACAGCGAGGCGTATGCGGGCGTGCTGAGTGCGCGCACCTCCTCGACGGTGAGCGTGCCGTCGGGGTGGCCGGTGTCGGTCCAGTTCTCCTTCATCCGGTAGGCGGCGTAGCCGGTGACCGTCCCGTCCTCCTCGGTGTGCAGCAGGAACCGAAGGGCCGTGGCGCCGTGCCGGTGCTCCGGCAGGTCGAGCAGCAGGCGGTCCCACCAGCGGTCGTCCCGCGCCATGTTGCCCGGCACGAAGCGGCGCACCTTCTCGTGCACGGCGACCGCGGCCGGCCGGTAGGCGGCCTGGTCGACGAGCGTGACCCGGCCGGTGCCGAGGTCGACGTCGGGGCGCAGGCGCAGCCGGGCGGTCGGTCCGGCGAGCGGGGCGCGGACGGTCGCCGGCGCGTAGCCGAACCGGCCGTAGATGGTGTGCTCGGACGCCCACAGCGCCGCGACCGGCTCGCGCTCCTGCTCGTGCAGCTCGGTCAGCTGGCGCCGCATCATCGCCGTCAGGACGCCGCGCCGGCGGTGGGTGGGGGCGACGGTCACCCAGGTGACGCCGGCGCAGGGCACGACGGCGCCGGGCACGCTCAGCTCACGGCTGTAGATGCCGGAGGTGGCCACGACCCGGCCGTCCTCCCAGAGACCCAGGGAGCGGTCCAGCTCGGCGACCGGCGAGGGGCTGTCGAGATAGGGCCCGGTCGGCGTCTCGCCGAATGCACCCGTCATCGCCTGCAGGAAGTCGGGCCACTCCGCAGGAGACGCCGGTCGCAGCTGGTCGTAGAGGTCGTCGGCCACGGGACTTGTCTACCGGGCGGGTCCGACGGTTCGCCAACGAGTTCCGCCGGGCGCGATGGCCGGGCGCACTAAGCTCGCCAGGAGCCGAGCGTGCCGCCGTCGTCGCGCCCCTGCGCCACCGGCATGCCGGCGGACGGAGGAGCCCGTGCGCCTGCGCGCCACCCTGGCCGGTCTGGCCACCGCCTCGCTCGTCGTCGGCTGCACCTCGGACGCAGCCGACAGCGACGAGGCCGACGCCCCCCGGGACGCCGCGCAGGTGGTGACGTCGCCGCCGGACGCGGCCTTCACGCTGGTCGCCGATGCGGAGGCAGTGGCCTCGGCCGTGGCGACGAGCCGGGCCCTTTTCGACAGCGCCGACGTGACCGTCGTGGCGCGGGACGGCGATACCGCGGGGACCCTGCTGGCGGCTTCCGCGGCGGTGGGCCTGGGTGTTCCGCTGCTGCTGGAGCCCGCCGGCGGGGCGGTGGCCGCCGAGGTGGCGGCCGAGCTGGACCGGCTGGGGACGGTGACGGTGCTCGCCGTCGGCGATGCGGCGGGGACCGCGTCGGACGAGTCGGCCGGTGCGGGCGGACCCGAGGTCGTGCAGGTGCCTGCGGACCCGGACGCCGTCGCCGCGGCCACCGGGCTGGAGTGGACGGCGGAGTCGGTGGCGGCGGACGGGGAGGCCGCCGCCGTCGCCGCGCTGGACCCCGACGAGCTGGTCGCTCTGCAGGGCGACGGCGCGACCGCGCCGGCGTCAGGCGACGGGACGGACGCCGAACTGCCGGCCGTGGACCGCGCGGACGAGCTGTCCGGGACGGTGGTCCTGGCCGGCGACGGGCCGGAGTCCCTGGCCGGGATCGCCACTGCGCGGGCCGCCGGCGCTCGGGTCGTGCTGACCGGCGAGCAGACCGACCCCCGCGCATCGGCGGACGTCGTCGAGTCGTTGTCGGAGGAGCAGCCGGAGTCCGTCGTCGCGCTGGGCGCCGGTTTCGCCGCCGAGGACGGGCTCGAGTGGAAGCTCGAGACGGCCGCCACGGGCACCCAGCTGCCCGGTGGCGGACAGCTGCTCTTCCCGGGCCGGATGCTGGTCGCCCTCTACGGCCATCCCGGCACGGGCGCCCTCGGCGTGCTGGGCGAACAGCCGCTCGACGCGGCGATCGAGCGGGCACGCGCGCACGCCGCTCCCTACGAGCCGCTGGTCGAGGCCACGGTCGTGCCGGCGTTCGAGATCATCGCCACCGTCGCGTCGTCGTCCGCGGGTGCGGACGGCGACTACTCGGCCGAGGCCGATCCCGAGTTCCTCCGCCCGTGGGTCGAGGCGGCCGGGGAGGCGGGGCTGTACGTCGTGCTCGACCTCCAGCCGGGGCGCACGGACTTCGTCACCCAGGCCGAGCTGTACCGCTCC
Source organism: Blastococcus colisei (assembly GCF_006717095.1). Classification (NCBI taxonomy): domain Bacteria; kingdom Bacillati; phylum Actinomycetota; class Actinomycetes; order Geodermatophilales; family Geodermatophilaceae; genus Blastococcus; species Blastococcus colisei. The sequence goes on along the minus strand of NZ_VFQE01000001.1, from coordinate 3,540,046 downwards.
CTGCTGGAGCTGCCGCACGTCGGGCTCGCGCTGGACCCGGAGTGGCGGCTGGGCCCGGGCGAGGTGCACCTGACCCAGATCGGCTCGGTGGAGATCGACGAGGTCAACCGGGTCATCACCTGGCTCGCCGACCTCACCCGCGAGAACGCCCTGCCGCAGAAGCTGCTGGTCCTGCACCAGTTCCGGCTCGACATGCTCCCCGGCCGCGAACGGGTCGACACCTCCCGCGACGAGCTCGCGGTGATGATCCACGCGGACGGGCAGGGTGGTCAGGGCGACAAGCAGGCCACCTGGCGCGCGCTGCAAGAGACGGCGCCGCCGGGGTTGTACTGGGGCTGGAAGAACTTCTACGACGAGGACCTGCCGATGCTCACGCCCGAGCAGACGATCGGGCAGGTCAGCCCCGTTCCCGAGCTGGTCACCTACCAGTAGGACGACGACCCTCCCGAACTGTCGGTGTCCTGTGGTGTGCTGGCGCGCACACCTACTGCGAGGAGTGGTCTCAGGTGACCAGCGTCGCGATCGGCCCGGCGGATCAGCTCGATCCCCGCCTGCTCGAGCACCGTCGTGAGCTGACGGGTTTCTGCTACCGCATGCTCGGTTCCTCCTTCGACGCCGAGGACGCGGTGCAGGAGACGCTGGTCCGGGCCTGGCGGGGCCTGAGCGACTTCGAGGGCCGGTCGGCACTGCGGTCCTGGCTCTACCGGATCGCCACCAACGTCTGCCTCGACCAGCTGTCCGGCCGGCAGCGCCGGGCGCTGCCGATGGACCTGGCCGGCTCCCCGTTCCCGCCGGTGCAGGCCTCGCTCGCCGGACGGCGTCCCGCCACGGCCTGGATCGAGCCGGTGCTCGACCGGCAGGTACTCCTCGAGGACGGCGACCCCGCGGAGCACGCCGTGGCCAAGGAGTCGATCAGGCTTGCCTTCGTCGCTGCCCTGCAGCACCTGCCCCCGCGCCAGCGGGCCGTGCTGATCCTCCGCGAGGTGCTGCGGTGGAAGGCCGACGAGGTGGCCCAGCTGCTCGACACGACGGTGGCGTCGGTCAACAGCGCCCTGCAGCGCGCCCGGGCCACGCTGGCCGCGGCGGGCGGTGTGCCCGCACCCCGGGCGCTGGACGCCGACGACCGGGAGCTGCTCGCGCGCTACGTCGACGCGTTCGAGCGCTACGACATCGACGCCTTCGTCCGGCTGCTGCACGAGGACGCCACCCAGCACATGCCGCCGTTCGAGATGTGGCTGCGCGGCCGCGACGACATCGGCACCTGGATGCTGGGCCCGGGCGCCGGCTGCCGGGGGGCGGTGGTCGTGCCGCTCAGCGCCAACGGCACGCCGGCCTTCGCGCAGTACCGCCCACGGGAGGGGGGTGGCCACGAGCCGTGGGCGTTGCACGTGCTCGAGCTGGCGGACGGGCGGATCGCCCACATCTCGAGCTTCCTCGACCTCGACACCCCGCTGTTCCGGACGCTCGGCCTCCCGACGCTCGTGGACTGACCCGTCGGCGCGGCGGACCGGCCACCGATGATTCCCGGGTGGACGCTCGGTCCTAGGAGAAGGACCTTCGAGAGGGGACTTCTCATGCTCACCGACAGCCCGGCCTACAGCGGCTTCTCCGTCGACGACCCGGTCGCGGCCCGCCGCTTCTACGAGGAGACGCTGGGGCTCCGCGTCACCGATGAGGCGATGGACGGCATCATGCGGCTCCACCTCGGCGGCGGCACGGACGTGCTGGTATACGCCAAGGCCGACCACGCGCCGGCGACCTTCACGGTGCTCAACTTTCCGGTGCCCGACGTGGAGAAGGCCGTCGACGCGCTGGTCGATCGAGGGGTCCGGTTCGAGCACTACGAGAACCCGCCGACCGACGAGCGGGGCATCATGCGCGCCGGCGGGCCGCTGATCGCCTGGTTCACCGACCCGGCGGGCAACGTCTTCTCGGTGATCCAGGAGGACTGACCGGGCACGCCCGGTTGCGCAGCGGGTATCCGCTCAGCGGACGACGAGCACCCCGGTGAAGGACGCCGAGTGACGGCTCTCGAACGGGTAGCTGCCCGGCTCGTCCGGGGCGGGAAACGTCATGAGGGTCCCTCCGGGGACGACGACGTCGAAGCTGCCGTCGACCGCGGTGATGGTGACCTCCGTGCCCGTGGCGTTGTGCACTGTGACCGCAGTGTCGGGAGACACCGGGGCCGAGACGTGGAAGCGCGTCTCGTCGATCAGCACGGTGACCGACAGATCCCCGTGGTCGTGGCCGGCCATGTCCTCGATACCCGGCTCCGGGGCCGCCGGCCCGGGCTGCGCACCCGGCGCGACCGACTGCGCCACGGCCGGCGGGGAGCTCGCCGCGGGCGGGGGAGAAGCGGACAGGGCCACGGCCAGGGCGATCGTCGCCAGCATGACGACGGCCTCCAGGGCGGCGAAGCGGCGGAAGGCACGTCGCCGACCGGCCCTCAGGGCGGGCAGCGTGCGGCGTCGATGCTGCCAGCCGAACACCCCGAGGGCTGCGAGCCCGGCCGCCTTGCCGACCAGCAGCCAGCCGTAGCCGGTGCCCGTGACCGCGGCCAGCGCATCGGTGTCCCCGCCGAGCACCAGCCACGCGGCCAGCAGCCCGGACGCCCCGGTGGCGAGGAAGCAGACCAGCGCCACCGCGCTGAACCGGGCGGCAGCCGGTGCCAGATCATCGCGGCCGCGTCCGTGCACCAGCAGGGCGATCAGGCCGCCGACCCACACGGCCGCGCTGACCACGTGCACGCTCAGGTTGGTGACCGCCAGCAGGTGGTTGTCGGCAGCGGCGGAGTGGCCGGTGAGGACGGCGGGGACGACCAGGCCCGACAGCGCCACGGCGAGCAGCAGGGCCGCCGACGCAGTGCCGCGGCACCGCCGGGCGACCAGGGCGAGGAAGCCGGCTGCCGCGATCACGGCAACAGCGGCCCGTCCCGCCGCCACGTCAGTGACGAAGATCCGCACCGAGGACGACGTCAGCGAGGTCGGCGGGACGCCGACCAGCTCGCTCACCGTGAAGAGGGCGTTGAGCGCGGTCGCGCCGACCCAGGCCGCCGCCCACAGGGACGCCGCCCGGGCGGCGCGCTGTGCCGCGGCGGGCAGTGCGCGCCCGGGGCCGGGCAGCAGGACGGCGGCGAACAGCAGGGTGCCCACCGTGCCCAGTGCGGCCACCCGCGCGGCCAGCGCGGAGATCGGCAGTCCCAGGTCGACGAGCCGGCCGGACTGGTCCAGCCCCGATGCATCGGCCTGGCCGCCACCGCCCACGGCGAGGGCGAGCAGGAGCAGCGCGACGAGGCCCGCGATGCCCGCGGCCACGGCCCCGAGGACGCGGCCCCGGAGTGGTGCGGCGTCCTCCGGAGCGGCTGCCGTCGAGGTGCCGGCGGCAGCCGTCCCGGGAGCCTCGGCGAGGGCCGTCGCGCCGGCCGCGCGACCGGTCGTCACGGCCGCGCGCGCCGTCGCCGGACGATGAGGACCCCGGCCGCCGCGAGGACCGTGCCCGCGGCGGTCCAGGCCACCGGGGAGGACAGGCCGTCCGTCTCCGACGCGGGTGCCGCAGCGTTCGCGGATCCCGCCGCCGGTGCTGCGGGACCGGGGTCGGACGGGGTCGTGGCTGCCGGCGGCACCGTGGCTGCCGACGGATCCGCTGCTGCGGAGGAGGTCTCCGCGATCGTGAAGGTGGACGTGCCCGACAGGGCGTGACCATCCGAGGAGGTGACGCGCCACTCGACCGTGTAGGTCCCGCTGGGGAGGTCGTCGGAGAGCGGCTGGACGACGCTCGTATCGCGTAGCTCGGCTGCGCCGACGGACACCTGACCGCCGTCCGAACCGCTGACCAGGGCCTGGGTGCCCAGCGCCTGCGGGCGGCCGCTGAACTCGAGCGTCACCTGCGCAGGCGGGACGTCCAGGGTCGCGTCGGCGGACGGGGTGATCGCGACCAGCGCGTCGTGCGCCGAGGCGGAGGTTGCCCCGAATCCGAGCAGGAGGGCGAGGGTGGTCATCACGCCCGCGGCCATGCGTATGGCGAACCTCGAGAGCGCCGTACGGCGGTGGGTGGGCACGTGATCAGCCATGACAGTCCTTCGCATGCGGGGCCACTCCCGGTTCAGGGGCGGTCACCGGTCGCCTCCCTGGGGAGGATGACACGGCCGGGGCAGGTACAGGGGTCGCGGGATGCCTTCGGCGTGGCCGTAGGGCGTCCGGCAGGCCGATCCCCGGAACCGATGTCGCGCAATCGTTTTGAACACGATCGGGTGGTGCGCGTTACCGAGTGAACCGATGCGGGCAGTGCGACCGAACGCTGATCGGACAGCGCGGTGGCGGCCAGTGGCATCGGCCGGGGGACCGCCCGCTGAACGGGTCTTTCCCGACCCAGGCGCCGGCGGCCGCACCACTGCGACCGTCCGATCCACGCGAGAGCGGTTCTGAACCGCTGTCGACGTCGTCGTCCACCCGGGCGCCGACGAGAACCTCTCGATCCAGAGGAGCACATCGTGCGCAAGGCATTCGCTATCCCGACCGTCGCCATCGCGGCAGCCGCGTTCCCGCTGCTGACCATGACGGCCGCCTCCGCCGCCCACGACGGCAGCTACCAGGCCGACCTCGGCGCCCTCAACCAGTCCGGCGTGTCCGGCACCGGCATGGTCACCCTCGAAGGCGACCAGGCCACCGTGATGATCGAGGCGACGGGCCTGCTGGCGGGCTCGCCGCACGCCCAGCACTTCCACATCGGCGCCATGGGCACCTGCCCGACCGACGGCGACGACGCCAACGGCGACGGCTTCGTCAGCACCACCGAAGGTTCCGAGGAGTACGGCGCCATCGGGACGTCGCTGACCACCACGGGCGACACCAGCCCCGACAGCGGGCTCGCGATCGACCGCTTCCCCACGGCCGATGACGGCACGGTCAGCTACGAGCGGACGTTCTCCATCACCCAGGACGTCCAGGAGTCCTTCGCCGCCGGCACCGCGGTGCTGGTCCTGCACGGTGTCGACAAGAACGGCAGCGGTGCCTACGACGGCGACATCATGAGCGACCTCGACCCGTCGCTGCCCATGGAGGCCACCGCTCCCGCTGCGTGTGGTCCCCTGAAGCTGGCGCAGATGGGTACCGCCCCGAGCGGTGGCGCCGAGACGGGCGCCGGCAGCACGTCCGGCACCGAGCAGCAGGCCGCGATGGGCATCGGGGCGCTCGCGCTGACCGGTGCCGCGGCCGCGGGGGCTGTCGCCTACCGCCGTCGCCAGGCCGCCGACCAGGCCTGACCGACCCACCCGCGCCGCGCGGGGGTCACTCGATCCCCGCGCGGCGCAGGCCCCATCTTCTGAAACCGCCGTCGCCGCACCCCCCGGAGGGACTCCCGTGACCGAGCCATCCCGCACCCGTCGCCCGAGCTGGCGCGTCTGGGCGGCCGTCGCCGGCGTCTTCCTGCTGGTAGCCGTGACGGCGGTCGTGCTGGCGGTGACCGGGCAGCAGAGCCCCCCGCAACCGGCCGCAGCGGCGGAGGACCGCTCGGAGTCGGCCGCACCCTCCGAGCCGTCGCCCTCGGCCGCCGGGGAGGCCGCGCCCCCGCCGACGACCCCGCCGTCGGCGCCGTCCGCCGATGCCGCGAGCGAGCAGGTGGCCGAGCCCGTCTCGGTGTCCGTGCCGTCGATCGGCGTCACCAGTGAGCTGCTGCGCCTCGACCTCAACGACGACGGCACCGTCGAGGTGCCGCCGCTGGGACCGAACGACCAGGCCGGCTGGTACCAGCGCGGCCCGGCCCCCGGCGCCGTCGGCCCCGCAGTCATCCTGGGACACGTCGACTCCGCTGAGCACGGCCCCGGCGTCTTCTTCGAGCTCGGTGCGCTGCAGCCGGGAGCCGAGGTGACCGTCGCCCGCGCGGACGGCAGCGTGGCCGTGTTCGCGGTGGACCGGGTGGAGACCCACCCGAAGGACGACTTCCCGACCCTGGAGGTCTACGGCAACACCGAGAACCCCCAGCTGCGCCTGATCACGTGCGGGGGCGACTTCGACTCCGCCGTCCGCAGTTACGAGGACAACGTGATCGCGTTCGCGACGCTGGTGGACGTCCGCCCGGCCTGACGCCGGTGCATGCGTGGAGCGGGTGACCGGGATCGAACCGGCATGGCCAGCTTGGAAGGCTGGGGACTCTGCGTGGTGTCCTTGCTGGTCAGGGGCTCAGCCGACAGCACTCGTGCCTTTCAGTTGCCTTAAGCGCCGCTGAGGCTCGTGTCGGACCCGCCTTCGGGGGCCAGTGCACAGCGCCGTCTCCACGTCTTACTTCCCGTGAGACACTTCGGGAGTGGCCGAGACGATCACCTTCCGCCCCGACGAAGACGCGCGCCGAGCGTTGGCCGTCCTGACGCAAGACGGCACCTCTGTCTCCACAGCCGTTCGAGCGGCCTTGATCGATGCCGCCAAGGCAGCGGCGCAGGACAGGCTGCGCGCCGAGGCCGCTGCGCTGGCAGCCGATGACACCGACCGTGCCGAGAGCGCTCAGGTCCTCCGGGACATGGAGACGCTGCGTGCGTGGTGAGGTCTACCGCCTGCGCTCTCCCCGCGGCGCCCAGGGCCATGAGCAGGCCGGCACCCGCTATGCCGTCGTCGTCCAGTCCAGCCTGCTGCCCCTGTCGACCTGGCTGGTCGCGCCGACGTCCACCTCGGCCCGAGCGGCCACGTTCCGTCCTGAGGTGTCCATCGAGGGCCGCCCAACCCGGGTGCTGGCCGAACAGACGAGTGCGGTGGACCCGCAGCGCTTAGGTGAGTCGGCCGGACACCTCAGCTTCGATGAATTGCGCCAGGTTGACGCCGCGCTGCGCCTGGTCCTCGGCCTGTGACCAACACCCCGCAACCTGTCCCGCCAGCGGCTCACCGCCGAGCACGAGTGATCCCCCACCAGCAGTCGCTCCTCGTGACCAACCTGCTCCTCGAGCGGCTGAAGGGGAGGGCCACGGCCCGCGTGGTCACTGTCTCCTCCCACGCAACCCCGTAGGGCTCCGCGCAGGCGTGACGAATCGCAGTCGGCTGCATGCATCCGGGCTGCAGCCGCTCTGCAACGTGCCGGGGCCATGGTCGGCGCACGGCGGAACCACCGCCCGACCGCGAGGAGCGAGTAAGGACCGACACCATCGACGCGATCACCGCCGATCGCGCGCTCAAGGCCCGGCACCGCGCCATCTGGGCGCTGGGCGACTACCCGGCCGTTGCCACGCAGCTGATGCCCGAGCTGGGTCGGGTGCTGGTCGCCGCGGCGGAGGTCCGACGCGGGGACCGGGCCTGCCTCGAGCGTCACACCCGGGCCTGGGCGAGGTCGCGGCCGGCGGTGGCTCGAGTGGTCCGGGGCCAGGTCCATGCGGCGCGCAGGATGAAGGCCAGGAGCAGCACCTCGAGTCCGATGGAGAGGCCGTAGAAGTAGGAGTAGGTCCAGGACTCCTCGCCGGCCACGTTGTACATCGAGACGGGGATGTAGAGCGTTGCCACGACGAGGTTGGTGGCGCGGTTGACACGGGCGGGCAGTGTCGTGGAGAGCATGATCATGAGGATCGGGATGGCCATGAGCGTGAGCGCAAGGGCGACGAAGGTTGGGCCGGTGTCGAACTCATGGACGACGCCGACCAGGATCTCGTCGATAGAGCCGGGCTTGTACAGGTGGAGGTAGTCGACGTAGATGTAGAGGAACATGAAGCTGGTCCAGGCTGCTGCGAGCTTCGCTTGTACCGGGAGCTGCGCTTGCTGGAATGCGCCGGCGGTTGTGCTGCTTCTGGTCATCACTTCTCCTGTGTGCTGGCGAGCTGGCCAGGTCGGCTCAGTCGATGTCTTCACCATGACCAGCGTTGACAGGCGACACATCCGCCTGCGGGCTCCAGCTGTCCTGGCCGCAGGGACGGGACATCCGCAGTACTTTCGGCTGATCCGCCCGAGCGGCGGCCCCTCTACGTTGGCGGGGAGGGGGAAGCATGCTGGCTGCGTTGTGGGCCGAGCCGCGCCCGGATCGCCCGCCTGCGCGGGTCTGGCGGGACTGGGCTGTCGTGGCGGTTCTCGTCACGAGCTCGTTCGTCGAGATGCTGCTGCGCGACGACAGGGCTTGGGCGCCCTTGGTCCTCAGCGTGAGCCTGGTCGTCGCAGCGTGCCTGCTGTGGCGGCGCACGAGCCCGCTGGCCGCGGTCGCCGTCGCCTTCGGAGCCCTCCTTGCCTTCGATATCGCGAGGATCGTGGCCGTCGATGCCACCGGCCTGCAGAGCATCGCCGGGGTGCTCGTGCTGCCCTACGCCCTCCTGCGCTGGGGGGCAGGTCGCGAGGGTGCCCTCGGACTCGGCATCATCCTCATCTGGCTGCCCGTCACCCTCGTAGTGGACCCGACCTCACCTGCGGAGAGGGTCGCCGGTTACGGCTTCTTCCTGTTCTCGGCCGCCCTCGGCGCGGCAGTGCGCTACCGCACCAGCAGCCGCGTCCGCGAGATCGAGCAGGTGCGGTTGCGCCAGCGCAACGAGCTGGCACGCGAGCTGCATGACACGGTCGGGCACCGCGTCTCGGCGATCGCGGTCCAGGCGCAGGCAGGTCGCGCGCTGTCGGCCGCAGATCCTGTACGCGCGCTGGCCACGCTGGTCACCATCGAGGAGGAGGCTTCCAGGACTCTCAAGGAGATGCGGGCGCTGGTGGGCGTGCTGCGCGATGGGACCGACGCCGATCTCGCCCCCCGCCGGGGCCTGGCGGACATCGAGCGGCTCGCTCGCCCCGGAGGCGAGGTGCTGGGCGTCCGCGTCCAGGTTTCCGGTGACGTCGAGGCCGTCGACCCAGCAGTCAGCACCGCCCTCTACATGATCGCCGCCGAGGCGGTCACCAACGCGACCCGCCACGCCTCAGGCGCCACCCACGTCACCGTCGACGTCACCGCATCCGGCCGTCAGGTGCGCCTGCGAGTGCGCGATGACGGCGAGGCGAGTACGGCCAGCCCTACGCCCGCCGGCTACGGGCTGCGCGGCATGGCCGAGCGGGCGAGCCTGCTCGGCGGCACCCTGCGGGCGGGACCTGACCCGGACAGCGGCTGGAGCGTCGACGCCTCGCTGCCTCTGACGGTTCGCGCGTCATGACCATCCGCGTGCTCGTCGCCGACGACCAGGACATCGTCAGGGCCGGGCTGTGCATGATCCTCAACGCTCAACCGGGAATTACCGTCGTCGGCGAGGCCGCCGACGGCCGTCGGGCCATCTCGATGGCCCGTTCGCTGCGCCCCGATGTGTGCCTGCTGGACATCCGCATGCCCGAGGTCGACGGGATCGAAGCCACCCGGCAGCTCGCCGGAGCCGACATCGCCGATCCTCTGGCCGTCGTCGTCATCACCACCTTCGACCTCGACGAGTACGTCTACGGCGCGCTGAAGGCAGGGGCCCGCGGGTTCCTCCTCAAGGACGCCGGTGCTGAACTGCTCACCCAAGCCGTCCATGCCGCCGCCCGCGGCGACGCCCTGATCGCACCGAACATCACCGCGAGGCTCCTGTCCTCCTTCGCCAACAGCCGCTCACGCTCAGTGCCACCCGAGCCCGTCGAGCCGCTGACCTCTCGGGAGGAACAGGTCCTGCTCGCTGCCGCTCGCGGGAGGACCAACAGCGAGATCGGCGATGAGCTGTCGATCAGCCTCAGCACCGTCAAGACACACATCGCCGCCCTGATGCGCAAGCTCAATGCCCGCAACCGCGTTGAGATCGTCATGTGGGCCTACGAGACGCGCCGCGACACCTGATCCGCTCGCAAGCCCCGAGGCCACAGCGGTGACGCCTCAGCCGAAAGTGCGAGGCGCCGGTCGTCCCCGCGCCCAGGGCAGCACGAGCCCACAGAGGGGATGCGGCCGTCACAAGGCCCCGCCATCGTGACGTCATGCTGATCGGTCGAGGAACGCTGGTGACGGCGGCCAAGCGCTTCGCCCGAGCCGCTGGTGCCGTCTACCTGCTCGTCGTGGTCGTCGCCGCCATCGTCCAGGTGAGCGTGCACGCCGGCATCAACGTCCCCGGAACTGCGAACGCCGGCGCTCAGGACTCCGGCGCCGGCTCGACGCTGCCAGCTGTCACCCGCGACGTCGACGTGTCGATGGCCGTGTCCTTCCTGCTCGTCGGAGTCACGCTGTCACCTGCTGTTCCGGCACGTCGACCGGCGGACTGCGGCGGCCCCGGTCGTCTACCTGGCCGTCGGTCGGGCTGCTCGTGGTCAACCTGCTGTTCCACCATGCCGCGCTGCTGGCTCCCTCCGCCTCCTCCACCGGCGGTCTCGGCGCCCAGAGCGTCAACGGCCTCGTGTCGATGCTGCTGGACCTGAGCGACCGCGGGTACACCGTGGCCGGCGCCGCCCTGGGACTGTGCCTGCTTCCTCTCGGCTCCCTGGCCTACCGGTCAAGCCGGCTACCGCGCGTGATAGGCGCCCTGCTCATCGTCGGCCTGGGCGTCAGCACGCTTACCGCCTACGCATGCCCCGGCCTGCCAGAGCTCGTTCAGCAGGCTCTCGCGCCGCCGCCCATCGCGGACTTCTGGCTGGTCCTGTACCTGGTCGCCAGAGCAGGGCGCGTATGGGCATCTGTGCTGGTCAGAACGTGGAGCGGGTGACCGGGATCGAACCGGCATGGCCAGCTTGGAAGGCTGGGGCTCTACCATTGAGCTACACCCGCGAGACCTGGAAGAGGTCCGCAGTGAGCCTAGCGCGACGCCTGCTGGCGACGTTGCAGGGGCGTGCGGGGTGGGCCTCGCCGTCCGGGCTTCCGCGGGTCACGCGTCGAAGTCGACAGTCACCGTGTCGGACACAGGCAGGCTCTGGCAGGTGAGCACGTACCCCGCCTCGACCTCCCCCGGCTCGAGGGCGTAGTTCCGGCGCATCGTCACTTCGCCGTCGGTCACCCGCGCCCGGCAGGTTCCGCACACCCCGCCCTTGCAGGCGAAGGGCAGGTCCCCCCGAACCTTCTGGGCCGAATCGAGCACGGGCACGTCGCGGGGGAGAGCCAGCGTCGTCTTCCGGCCGTCGAGGACGACCGTCACCTGGGCGCTCGGCCCGTCGACGGTCTCCTCGTCCCCGCGCACCGGTGAGGGCGGGACGTCGTCGACGTAGAAGAGCTCCTGATGCACCGCGTCGGCCGGCACTCCGAGCTCGGCGAGAAGCTTCCGGGCGTCGCTCACCATCCCGTGCGGCCCGCACAGCCACCAGTGGTCGACCTGCTCGGCGTCGACCAGGTTGTCGATCAGCGTCCGCAGCCGTGCGCCGTCCAGCCGGCCGCTGGTCAGCTCGGCGTCCCGCGGCTCGCGGGAGAGCACGTGCACCAGCTGCAGGCGGGGGCCGTAGCGGTCCTTCAGGTCGGCCAGCTCGTCGGCGAACATGACGGTGTTCGTGCGTCGATTGCCGTAGAAGACCGTGACCGTCGACCGGCCGTCGCGCAGGACCGTCCCGGCCAGCGACAGGGCCGGCGTGATGCCGGACCCGGCCACGACGAAGACGTGGTCCCCGGGCACCGAGAGGTCGGCGGTGAACGTGCCCGACGGCGGAAGTACGTCGATCTCGTCGCCCGGCTGGACCTCGTGGACGAGGTACGACGAGAAGAAGCCGCGGGGCACCTCGCGCACGCCCACCCGCGGTGCGGCTCCCATCGGCGCGCAGATGGAGTAGGAGCGGCGTTCGTCGCGGTCGCCGTCCACCCGCCGCAGGGTCAGCGCCTGCCCAGGCCGGAACGCGTAGTCCTCCGCGAGCTCCGGCGGTACGTCGAAGGTCACGGCGACCGCGTCATCGGTCAGCCGCTCGACGTGCGCGACCCGCAGCGGGTGGAACTGCGGCCGGCGCCGGGTGCTCGTCGTCACGGGTCAGATCTCCTTGACGTGCTCGAAGGGCTCCCGGCAGCTGCGACAGCGGCGCAGCGCCTTGCAGGCGGTCGCGCCGAACTCGCTCAGCTCCTCGGTGTCGCTCGAGCCGCACAGCGGGCAGTCCGCCGTCCGTCGGCTGGGGCCCAGCTGCAGCGGAACCGGACCGTCGGTGGGCACGGGTGCTCTCCCCGGCGGCGCGATACCGGCGACGGCGAGCTTGCGGCGGCCCTCGTCGCTGATCCGGTCGGTGCTCCAGGCGGGGGAGAGGACGGTGCGGACGTCGACGTCGGGAAACCCGGCGCGGTGCAGCGCGTGCACCAGGTCGGCGCGCATCGTGCCCATCGCCGGGCAGCCGCTGTAGGTGGGCGTGATCTCGACGACGACGACGCCCTCCTCCACCCGGACGTCACGCAGCACGCCGAGGTCGGCCAGGGTGACCATCGGCAGCTCGGGGTCGGTGACCCGGGCGGCCACCTCCCGCGGGTCCGGGGCCCGGCGCACGTCCGTCACCACGTCGCCGCCGGGTGCTGCCGCGCCAGTCCCTGCAGGGTGCCGAGCAGCTCGGCCAGCTCCGCGCCGTGCTCGGCGCGCCGGCCGCGCGGCGGAGCGTCGGCCGGCCATGCCGGCACCTGCAGCGTCGCGCGGTCCAGCACCTCGGTGAGCACGGAGACGACCTCGTCGCGCACGTCGGCCGGGTCGACGGCGACAGCGGCGTCGGTGAGCCGCAGTTCCAGATCGGTGGCGGTGAAGACCTCGGCGAGCAGCGGCCAGACGGCGTCGGCGCCGGCCTGCGCGCGGCGGGAGGACTCCGCGGTGCCGTCGCCGAGGCGCAGGACCCAGCGCGCGGCGTGGTCGCGGTGGTAGGCCAGCTCGTTGACGCCCTTCGCCGCGATGGCGGCCAGCACCGGGTCGCGGGACCCGCGCAGGCGGGCGAAGACGGCGAGCCGCACGGTCGTGGCGGCGAGCAGGCGGATCATCGTCTGCGCGAAGTCGCCGTTGGGCGCCTCGACCAGGGCGGTGTGCCGGAACTCGTCCGCATCGCGGAAGTAGGCCAGGGCGTCCTCGTCGGGGATGCTGTCGGTCGCCTTCTCCCGGCTGCGGCCCAGGACGCCGACCGACCCGGCCCGGGCGAGCAGCAGGCGCGCTTGGCCCAGCAGGTCGAGCGCGATGTTGGCGATCGCCACCTCCTCCTCGAGCTCGGGGGCGGCGGTGATCCACTGGGTCAGCCGCTGGGCCAGCACCAGGGCGTCGTCGCCGAGCATCAGGCAGTACTCGCCGAGGTCGGCGTGGTCGACGCCCTCGGGAACGGTGGTGTCGATGCCGGCCAGCGGCTCGTCGAACCCCGTGCCGAAGGCCCAGTGCCCCTCGCCGCCATGGGCGTGGTCCAGCGCCTCGTAGACGGTCTCCTCGTGCATGGCCCTCCTTCGGCCCCTCCCTGGGAGGGGTCCGTCACATGTGCGGGACGCCGTCCGGGATCTCGTAGAACGTCGGGTGGCGGTAGACCTTGTCGCCGCTGGGGGCGAACATCGGGTCCTTCTCGTCGGGGCTGGACGCGGTGATGTCGGCGGCCTTGACCACCCAGATGCTCACGCCCTCGTTGCGTCGCGTGTAGAGGTCGCGGGCGGCGTGCACGGCCATCTCGTCGTCCGGCGCGTGCAGTGAGCCGACGTGCACGTGGTTGAGGCCGCGCTTGCCGCGGACGAACACCTCGTACAGCGGCCAGTCGCGGCGGCTCACGGGCGGCCTGGGCTCTACGGGCACCTCCGGTCCCGTGGGGACGGCACCGTGGCCCCCCTCGGCGGTGAGATCGGCGCTCATGCCGCCCGCTCCGCGTGCTTCTGCGCGTAGGCGGTCGCCGCCTCGGTCACCCAGGCGTTGTCGTCACGGGCGGCCCGCCGGCGGGCGATCCGCTCGGCGTTGCACGGACCGCCGCCGCTGATGACGCGCTTGAGCTCGTCCCAGTCGATGGCGCCGAACCGGTAGCGGCCGGACGCCGGGTCGAGGGAGAGCTCGGGGTCGGGCAGCGTCACGCCGAGGAACTCCGCCTGCGGCACGGTCATGTCGACATATCGCTGGCGCAGCTCGTCGTTGCTGTGCCGCTTGATGCCCCACGCCATCGACTGGGCCGAGTTGGGGCTCTCGTCGTCCGGGGGGCCGAACATCATCAGCGACGGCCACCACCACCGGTCGACGGCGTCCTGCACCATCGCCCGCTGCTCGCCGGTACCGCGCATCATCGCCATCAGCAGCTCGTAGCCCTGCCGCTGGTGGAACGACTCCTCCTTGCAGACCCGGATCATCGCCCGGGCGTAGGGGCCGTAGCTCGACCGGCACAGCGGCACCTGGTTGCAGATCGCCGCGCCGTCGACCAGCCACCCGATCACGCCCACGTCGGCGTAGGTGAGCGTCGGATAGTTGAAGATCGAGCTGTACTTCTGCCGGCCCTCGATCAACTTGTCGGTCAGGTCGGCCCGGTCGGCGCCGAGGGTCTCCGCCGCCGAGTAGAGGTAGAGGCCGTGGCCCGCCTCGTCCTGCACCTTGGCCAGCAGGATCGCCTTGCGGCGCAGGCTCGGTGCCGCGAGCAGCCAGTCGCCCTCGGGCTGCATGCCGATGATCTCGGAGTGCGCGTGCTGGGCGATCTGCCGGATGAGCGTCTTCCGGTAGGCCTCGGGCATCCAGTCGCGGGGCTCGATCCGGTGCTGCGCGGCGATCGTGGCGTCGAAGTGCTCCTGCAGCGCGGCCTCGTCGGCTGCTTCCGGGCGGTCCAGCGTGGGCGCCGACATCGTGGTTTCCTCCGAGGTGCGAGAGGCATTTACTGACCGTGCGGTCGGTAATAGTGTGACCTGGCACACGCGGTCGCACAAGAGCCGCACACTGCACGGGCGCCGGTGCCCTTCGACCCCGATAGGACGGCCAGCGATGACGACGACCGCCACCCCCGCCCCCGCGCGCCGGGGCCGGCCGGGTCATTCGCTGGACTCGCTGCTCGACGTCGCCGTCGCGGCCTTCAACGAGCGCGGGTACGACGCGACGAGCATGGACGAGATCGCGACCCGGCTGGGGCTCACGAAGTCGGCCATCTACCACCACGTGTCCGGCAAAGCCGAGTTGCTGCGGCTCGCCGTCGACCGGGCGCTGGACGCCCTGTTCGCCGTCACCGAGGAGCCGGGTGCGACCACCGGCCGGGCCATCGACCGTCTCGAGCACGTCGTCCGTCGCTCGGTGCACGTGCTCACCGCGGAACTCCCGTTCGTCACGCTCCTGCTGCGGGTGCGGGGCAACTCCGAGGTGGAGCGGGCGGCGCTGCAGCGACGCCGCGAGTTCGACCGGATCGTCACCGATCTGGTCCGCGCCGCCGTGGACGAAGGCGACGTGCGTCCCGACGTCGGTCCGGCCGTCATCAGCCGGCTCCTGTTCGGCACCGTCAACTCGCTCACCGAGTGGTACCGGCCCGACGGGGGGCTGTCCGCCGACGACCTCGCCGACGCACTGGTCGCGACCACCTTCCGAGGCCTCCGCACCAGGTCGTGACCGTGCGGACGGCGACCGCTAGCGTGCGCACGCGTGACCGACACCACATGGCTGGACGCCACCGCGCAGGCAGAGCTGGTCCGGAGTGGCGAGGTGAGCCCGACGGAGCTCGTCGAGGCCGCGATCGACCGGGTGGAGCGAGTGAACCCCCAGCTCAACGCCGTCGTCCGGGACCGTTTCGACCAGGCCCGCAAGGAGGCCGCCGGAGAACTGCCGGACGGTCCGTTCCGCGGCGTCCCCATGCTGCTGAAGGACCTCGGCTGCCACCTCGCCGGCGAGTCCACGCACTACGGCACCTCCTTCTTGCGAGAGGCGTCCTGGCACTGGCCGTCCGAGAGCTACCTGGCCCGGCACTTCCGCTCCGCCGGTTTCGTGTTCCTCGGCCGCACGAACGTGCCCGAGTTCGGCACCACGGTCACCACCGAGCCCGACGCCAACGGGCCGGTGCGCAATCCCTACGACCTGGGCCGCTCGACGGGCGGGTCCAGTGGTGGCTCCGCCGCTGCCGTGGCAGCCGGTCTGGTGCCGGTCGCGCACGCCAACGACGGCGGTGGGTCGATCCGGATCCCGGCCAGCGAGTGCGGCCTCGTCGGGCTCAAGCCCACCCGGGCGCGGGTGAGCCAAGGCCCCGACATCGGCGAGAGCTGGGCCGGCGCCACGATCGACGGCGTCGTCAGCCGCTCGGTCCGCGACACCGCAGCCGTGCTCGACCACATCGGCCGCCCGATGCCCGGCGACCCCTACGTCGCCCCGCCCCTGGCGCGACCCCTGACCGAGGAGGTCGGCGCCCCCGTGGGCCGGCTGCGCGTCGGCGTGCTCGACGTCGACCCGGGGGAGCCCTACCTCGACCACCCGCAGTGCCGCGTCGCCGTGGAGCAGGCCGGGCGGCTGCTGGAGGAACTCGGCTGCATCGTCGAGCCCGGAACCCCGGACGGCATGTTCGACCCGCAGTTCGCGCGCTTCTTCCCCGCGACCATCGCGGCGGACGTCTCGCTGACGATCTCGGCCTTCGAGCGCGCCCTCGGCCGACCCGTGAGGGACGACGAACTGGAACCGCGCAACGTGAGGTACCGGGCGCTGGGCAAGAAGATGACCGCGGAGGACTACCTCGGCGCCCGGTTCCTGCTCGGGGCCTGGGTCCGCCGGATGGCGGCGTGGTGGGCGCCGCGCGAGCTCGGCGGCCAGGGCTTCGACCTGCTCGTCACCCCGACGGTGGGAGCGCCGCCGCCGGAGCTGGGCTGGTTCACCGCGGACGGCCCCGACCAGGAGGGCCGGCGGATCCAGAGCTTCATCCCGTACACGGCCCAGTTCAACGTGACCGGGCAGCCGGCGATCAGCCTGCCCCTGCACTGGACGGAGGAGGGACTCCCGGTCGGCGTCCAGCTGGTCGCGGCGTACGGGCGGGAGGACGTCCTGGTCCGGGTGGCCGCGGCCCTGGAGCAGGCGGCGCCGTGGGCGGATCGGCGTCCTGCCGTGTCGGCCTGACGGGTCTCTGGGCGGAGGCGCGCGCCGAGCCGCCTAGACTCGGGCGGCCACGGGGTGTGGCGCAGCTTGGTAGCGCACCTGCTTTGGGAGCAGGGGGCCGCAGGTTCAAATCCTGTCACCCCGACCGTCGTCGTCATGCGCCCGATCCCGCCGCCCCCAGGCGGCCCACGCGTCTCTAGACTCGTGGGCAGCCGGCGCCCGCATGCCCGCGGAGCGCCCGATCCCCCTGCTGTCTGCACCGAGGAGCACTGCCGCTGTGAAGAGCACCATCGAGGAACTGGGCCCCACGCGGGTCCGGATGGCGATCGAGGTGCCCTGGGGGGACCTGGACCACGCTTTCGGTGAGGTCTACAAGGAGCTGGGCAAGCAGGTCCGCGTCCCCGGCTTCCGCCCTGGGAAGGTGCCCAACCGCGTGCTCGACCAGCGGATCGGGCGCCCGGTCGTCCTCGAGCAGGTCGTCCAGCACGCGATCCCGGAGGTCTACTCCGAGGTCGTCCGAGAGAACCAGGTGCGCGTGCTCGGCCAGCCCGAGATCGAGGTCACCCGGCTCGACGACAACGACACCCTCGCCTTCACCGCCGAGGTCGACGTCGCCCCGCAGCTGGAGCTGCCGTCGCTGGAGAGCCTCGCCGTCACGGTGGAGGACGTCGAGGTCACCGACGAGGAGATCGACAAGCAGGTCGACGTCATGCGGGAGCGCTTCGGCATGCTCACCGGCGTCGAGCGCGCGGCCGAGGACGGCGACTTCGTCTCCATCGACCTGGAGGCCAAGCTCGACGGCGAGGTGCTCGAGGACGGGTCCACCACCGGCATGTCCTACGAGGTCGGCTCCGGCCAGCTCATGGAAGGCCTCGACGACGCCGTCCGCGGCCTGTCGGGCGACGAGTCGACGACCTTCACCACCGCGCTGCTGTCGGGCCCCAACGCCGGCCAGGACGCCGAGGTGACCGTCACCGTCCGCTCGGTGAAGACCAAGGACCTCCCGGAGCTCGACGACGACTTCGCCCAGACCGCGAGCGAGTTCGACACCCTCGCCGAGCTGCGCGAGGACGTCCGCACCAGGCTCGCCCGCACCAAGACGCTGAGCCAGGGAGCACAGGCCCGCGACAAGATCGTCGAGCACCTGATCGACGCTGTCGAGGTCCCCTTGCCCGAGAACCTCGTCGAGCGCGAGATCGAGTGGCGCAACCAGGCCTTCCAGGCGGAGCTGCTGCGGGCCGGCATGGACTGGGACAGCTTCCTGCAGATGTCGGGCGGTCAGAGCCGCGAGGAGTACGACGCCGACCAGCGCAAGACCGTCGAGCAGGCGGTCAAGACGCAGTTCATCCTCGACGCGATCGCCGACGCCCGTGAGGTCACCGTCGACAACGACGACCTCTCCGCGCAGATCATGGCCCAGGCGCAGCGCAGCCGGATGGCCCCGGAGCAGTACGCTCAGCAGCTGCAGCAGGGCGGCAACATCGCCGAGTTCGTCGCCGACGTCCGCCGCACCAAGACGCTGGCCCAGCTCCTGGAGGAGACGACCATCACCGACGCGTCGGGCAACGTCGTCGACCTCGAGGCGCTGCGCCCGCAGACCGTGCGGCCCGCTCAGCCGGCCGCCGCCGACCCTAGCGCCGACGAGACCGGCGATGTGCCGGTCGAGGCCGCCCCGGTCGAGGCGCAGGAGGGCGCGCAGGGCTGAGAAAGGACCCCGTCCTCCTCACCCCGAGCACGCTCGGGGTGAGCCTCGGGACGGGGCCTGACCACGACGTCGTCCTGCCCCTGCCGGGGCCGGGCGGCGTCGGCGTATCCGGCCTTTCCGCTGCGCCGTCGGCGAACACTGCCCCGACGGGGACTGTGTCGTCGGAGGTCCGCGTTAGGGTCGACAGGACTCAGGCGATCGCCGGGGGGTAACGCCTCCCGGAGGGCCGTTCTGGCCTGCACCAACCGAGCAACCCGCCCACCGAGACCTAGTTGCACTGCGAGTCCTACGGAGGTCACCGCACCCGTGAGCACCACCCACCCGAACCTCGCGAGCGCACCGATGATGCGCGGCGCCAGCGGCATGATGAATCTCGGCGACTCCGTCTACGAGCGGCTGCTGCGCGAGCGGATCATCTTCCTGGGCAGCCAGGTCGACGACGTGATCGCCAACCAGCTCGCCGCGCAGATGCTGCTGCTGTCGGCGGAGGACCCGAAGCGCGACATCCACCTCTACATCAACTCGCCGGGCGGCTCCGTCAGCGCCGGCATGGCGATCTACGACACGATGCAGTTCATCGACTGCGACGTCGCCACCTACGGCATGGGTCTGGCCGCCTCGATGGGCCAGTTCCTGCTCACCGCCGGCACGGCCGGCAAGCGCTACGCCCTGCCGCACGCGCGGATCATGATGCACCAGCCGTCCGCCGGCGTCGGCGGCACGGCTGCCGACATCGCCATCCAGGCCGACCTGTTCCGCCGGACGAAGAGCGAGCTCAACGAGCTGCAGTCGCACCACACCGGGCAGCCGGTCGAGCAGATCGAGAAGGACTCCGACCGCGACCGCTGGTTCACCGCCCAGGAGGCCCTCGAGTACGGCATGGTCGACCACGTGGTCAGCCGCGCGACGATGACCGGCCCCGCCAACCCGGTCACGGACAACTGACGGTTCGGAGGAACTGACCCCATGAGCTTCGAGATGCCCTCCAGCCGGTACATCTTGCCCTCCTTCGTGGAGCGCACGAGCTACGGCATGAAGGAGTCCAACCCCTACAACAAGCTCTTCGAGGAACGGATCATCTTCCTCGGCGTGCAGATCGACGACGCGTCGGCCAACGACGTGATGGCCCAGCTGATCACGCTGGAGTCCGCCGACCCCGACCGTGACATCACGATCTACATCAACTCGCCCGGTGGCTCGTTCACCTCGCTGATGGCGATCTACGACACGATGATGTTCGTCCGCCCCGACATCCAGACCGTCTGCATGGGCCAGGCCGCCTCGGCCGCCGCCGTCCTGCTGGCGGCCGGGACGCCGGGCAAGCGCCTGGCCCTGCCGTACTCGCGGGTGCTCATCCACCAGCCGTCGGGTGAGGCGGGCGGCCAGGTGTCCGACCTGGAGATCCACGCCGCCGAGATCCAGCGGGTGCGCGCGCAGATGGAGGAGATCCTGGCGCGGCACACCGGCCGGTCGGTCGACCAGGTCCGTTCCGACATCGACCGCGACAAGATCCTCACGGCCCCCGAGGCCAAGGAGTACGGCATCGTCGACGAGGTCATCCAGAGCCGGAAGCTCAACGCTCTTCCGGCGGTCTGACCCCTTCGGACGGGTCGAGGCCGCGCGTGTCGTGGCCTCGACCCGTACCGTCGACGGGGTCGGGGACCGAGGGGCAGAGGGCGCCCTCGGGACAGAAGTGGGACGGTCGCCGGAACCGGGTGAGTCATTGCCCGGCGACGTCGGCAGCGGGGGTTACGGTCTGCGGACGCCCGATCCCCGGCACATGGCGCCGGGAGGACAGCCTCGCGGCGATGGCCCAGAAGATGGGCCCGGAACAATGAGGCCGAGCAGGGGCTGAGCAGTCAGAATCAAGGCGCAGGCTCCTGACACCAGGACCGGCGATTCACAGGTGGAGGTCAGCAGGTGGCACGAATCGGTGAGAGCGGTGACCTGCTCAAGTGCTCCTTCTGCGGGAAGAGCCAGAAGCAGGTCAAGAAGCTCATCGCGGGCCCCGGGGTCTACATCTGCGACGAGTGCATCGACCTCTGCAACGAGATCATCGAGGAAGAGCTCTCGGAGTCCTCCGACCTGAAGTTCGACGAGCTGCCGAAGCCGAAGGAGATCCACGACTTCCTCGAGCAGTACGTCATCGGTCAGGACAAGGCCAAGCGCACGCTGTCGGTGGCCGTCTACAACCACTACAAGCGCATCCAGGCCGGCGGTGACCGCCGCGACGAGGGCGTCGAGCTGGCCAAGTCCAACATCCTGCTGATGGGCCCCACCGGCTGCGGCAAGACGCACCTGGCGCAGACCCTCGCCCGCATGCTCAACGTGCCCTTCGCCATCGCCGACGCCACCGCGCTGACCGAAGCCGGCTACGTCGGTGAGGACGTCGAGAACATCCTCCTCAAACTGATCCAGGCCGCCGACTACGACGTCAAGCGGGCCGAGACCGGCATCATCTACATCGACGAGGTCGACAAGATCGCCCGCAAGAGCGAGAACCCGTCGATCACCCGCGACGTCTCCGGTGAGGGCGTGCAGCAGGCGCTGCTGAAGATCCTCGAGGGGACGACGGCGTCGGTGCCCCCGCAGGGCGGCCGCAAGCACCCGCACCAGGAGTTCATCCAGATCGACACGACGAACGTGCTGTTCATCGTGGGCGGCGCCTTCGCCGGCCTGGAGAAGGTCATCGAGGACCGCACGACCAAGCAGGGGATCGGCTTCGCGGGCCAGGTCCGCGGCAAGGCCGAGATCGCCGAGGCCAATGCCTTCGCCGAGGTCATGCCCGAGGACCTGCTGAAGTTCGGCATGATCCCCGAGTTCATCGGCCGCCTACCGGTGATCACCAGCGTGCAGAAGCTCGACCGCGAGGCGCTGATCAACATCCTCACCGAGCCGAAGAACGCCCTGGTGCGCCAGTACCGGAAGCTGTTCGAGCTCGACGGTGTCGACCTGGAGTTCACCGACGACGCCCTCGAGGCGATCGCCGACCAGGCCATCCTCCGCGGCACCGGCGCCCGTGGGCTCCGCGCGATCATGGAGGAGGTGCTCCAGTCGGTGATGTACGACATCCCCAGCCGGGAGGACGTCGCCTCCGTGGTGATCACCAAGGAGGTCGTCCTGGAGCACGTGAACCCGACGATCGTCCCGCGCAAGCCCACCCGCGAGCGCCGCGAGAAGTCCGCCTAGCCACTTCGATTGCACGCCAGAAGCCCAGAACCAGCGAGGTTCTGGGCCTCTCGCGTTCAGTGGGCGAGTCGCGCGAGGACCGCGGCGACGATCTCGCGCCGGCAGCCTTCTGGGTCCGCCACCAGACGCGCGTAGCTGAAGCGCAGGACGACCCAGCCGAGTGCGGCGAGCGCGCTGTCCCGCCGCAAGTCGCGCTCCCGGGCCTCCCGGCTGCCGTGGAAGGCCGCTCCGTCGAGCTCCACGGCGACGAGAGCTTCAGGCCAGGCCGCGTCCAGCTTGATGCGTCGCCCATCCGGTAAGGCAAGGCGGTACTGCTGGACGTAAGGCGGCACGGCGGGTGGTCTCGGCAGCACCTGCTGCACGCCCCAGATCTCCAGCTCGCTGTCGCAGCCACCGGCGATGAGCGCGAGCAGGTCGAGCAACGCCGGCCCTCCCGGATGGGGCCCCAGGCGCACCGACGCCCGGCGGACCGCAGCGGCGTGGACGGCGCGGCCGCGGACGCCTTCGATGACGGCTCGACGGATTATGGGTTGCTCTTGACGGGCGCGCGGGTTCCGCCGTGGGGTGTGTGCCCATGCCCAAGCGTCGACCAGGCTTCGCTCGGGTTCGACCGCCTCGAGTGTCCCGTACCGAACGGTTACCAACCTCCGATCGGACCGGTGAGCCACGACGCCGCAGCCCCCTCTCGGGCAGCGTGCCGAGGGCACCGTCACGTGCACCGGGCCGTCGTTCGCAGCGGCGAGCCCGCCGGCGACGAGCGCTGAGACGTGGCTGACCGGTCCGCCGGCCCACCGGCTCGCCGCCCGAGCTCGTAGCGTCCAGTCGTCGGCTCGTTCCGGCAGGGCGAGGACGCCGGGCTGCAGCTGCACCAGCGCGCCGTTGCGAAGCCATCGCTTCACGCTGCTCGGGCTGGTGCAGGCCAGGAGTTCTGCCCGGCCGATGAGGCCGTCGGGAAGGAGTTCGGGGAGCCGGTGCACGGAGCGAAGGGTGACCGATCCGATGCCCCATTCGTGGCGCCCCTGTGGACAGCCGACCGGCTGAACGCGAGGAGGCCATTCCGCGCAAAGAAATGGCCCCCTTGCGTTCAGTCGAAGCTCATTCGGCCGGCTCGACTGGGGCCAGCACGACCTGGACGGTCATCGGGCCGTCGCCGGACACCACCGACAGCGTCGCGATGCGGCCGGCGTCGGTCAGATCCGACCGGGCGGCCTCCACGATCGCCACCTGGGCCTCCGGTGCGGTCACGGTCGCTGTCTCGACGTCGGCCCGCATCGAGACCTTGGCGTCGGACTTGGCCTTGCGCACGCCGGCCAGCGCCTCCGCGGCAGTCGCGACCACGGCGGCGTCACCTCCGGCGGGCAGCTCCGCGGCGACCGGCCACGACGCGCGGTGCACCGAGCCCGACCGCCACCACGACCAGACCTCCTCGGTCACGAACGGCAGCACCGGGGCGAACAGCCGCAGCTGCACGGCCAGCGCCAGGGCCAGCGTGGCCTGCGCCGACTCGGCCGCGGCGTCCGAGCGGTAGGCCCGCGACTTCACCAGCTCGACGTAGTCGTCGCAGAACGACCAGAAGAAGGACTCCGCCACCTCGAGCGCGCGGGTGTAGTTGTAGGCCTCCATCGCGGCCGTCGCCTCGTCGACGACAGCCGCGAGCCCGGCCAGCAGACCGCGGTCGATCGGTTCGGTGATCCGGTCGACGGCCGAGCCCAGGTCGACGGAGCCGACGCCCAGTCCGAGGACGAACTTGCCGATGTTGAGGATCTTCATGGCCAGCCGCCGGCCGACCTTCATCTGCGCCTCGTCGAACGGCGAGTCGGCACCGGGCCGGGCGCCGGCCGCGCGCCAGCGGACGGCGTCGGTGCCGTAGCGCTCCAGCACGTCGATCGGCGTGGTCGCGTTGCCCTTCGACTTCGACATCTTCTTGCGGTCGGGGTCGACCACGAAGCCGGAGATGGTGGCGTGCGTCCACGGCACCGTGCCGTGCTCGAAGTGCGCGCGGACGACGGTCGAGAACAGCCAGGTCCGGATGATGTCGTGCGCCTGGGGACGCTGGTCCATCGGGAAGACACGCGCGAACAGCTCCGGGTCGGTGTCCCAGCCCGAGGCGACCTGCGGCGACAGCGACGACGTCGCCCAGGTGTCCATCACGTCGGGGTCGGCCATGAAGCCGCCCGGCGTGCCGCGCTGGTCCTCGGTGTACCCCTCGGGCACGTCGGACGACGGGTCGACCGGCAGCGACGCCTCCGGGGCGAGCAGGGGGTTCTCGAAGTCCGGCTCGCCCTCGGCGTCGAGGGAGTACCAGACCGGGAAAGGGACGCCGAAGAACCGCTGGCGGCTGATCAGCCAGTCGCCGTTGAGTCCCTCGACCCAGTTGTCGTACCGGTGCCGCATGTGCTCGGGGACCCACTGGATCTCCTTGCCGCGGGCCACCAGGGCATCGCGCAGGTCGGCGTCGCGACCGCCGTTGCGGATGTACCACTGGCGCGTGGTGACGATCTCCAGCGGGCGCTCGCCCTTCTCGAAGAACTTCACCGGATGCGTGATCGGCTTCGGCTCGCCGTGCAGGTCGCCGGACTCCGTCAGCAGCTCGACGATCCGCTGCTGCGCGCTGAACACGGTCTTGCCGGCCAGCTCGTCGTAGGGCTGCGCGGGCACGCCGGGCGGCGGGTCGGCCAGGATCCGGCCGTCCCAGCCGACGATCGCCCGGGTTGGCAGCTGCAGCTCCCGCCACCAGGTGACGTCGTTGAGGTCGCCGAAGGTGCAGATCATCGCGATGCCGGAGCCCTTGTCCGGCTCGGCGAGGCGGTGCGCGACGACGGGCACCTCGACGTCGAACAGCGGCGTCCGCACCGTCTTCCCGAAGAGATCTGCGTATCGCGAGTCGTCGGGGTGGGCGACCAGCGCGACGCAGGCCGGCAGCAGCTCTGGCCGCGTGGTCTCGATGAAGACCGGGCCGTCGGCGGAGTGGAAGGAGATCCGGTGGTAGGCGCCCGGGCGCTCCCGGTCCTCCAGCTCGGCCTGGGCGACGGCGGTGCGGAAGGTGACGTCCCAGAGGGTCGGCGCCTCCTGGGCGTAGGCCTCGCCACGGGCCAGGTTCTGCAGGAACATCCGCTGGGCCGTGGCGCGGGAGGACTCCGAGATGGTCCGGTAGACGTTCGACCAGTCGACCGAGAGCCCGACGCGGCGCCAGAGCTTCTCGTACTCCGCCTCGTCCTCCTCGGTCAGCCGCATGCACAGCTCGACGAAGTTGCGGCGGGAGATGGGCAGCTGGTTCTTGTCCGGCAAGGCCTTCGGCTCGAACGACGGGTCGTAGGGCAGCGCAGGGTCGCAGCGCACGCCGTAGTAGTTCTGCACCCGCCGCTCGGTGGGCAGACCGTTGTCGTCCCAGCCCATCGGGTAGAAGACGTGCTTGCCACGCATCCGCTGGTAGCGGGCGACGAAGTCGGTGTGGGTGTAGCTGAAGACGTGGCCCACGTGCAGCGAGCCGCTGGCCGTCGGCGGGGGAGTGTCGATCGAGTGGATCCGCTCCCGCGGCGTCGCCGGGTCCAGTGCCGCCGCACGGTCGAAGGCGTAGGTGTCGTCGGACGCCCAGTGCTCGACCCACTTCTCCTCGAGCCCGTCCAGCGTGGGCTTCTCGGGCACGCCGACGGTCGCTGCCGGGGCTACGTCCATCGGTGCCGGTGGCACGGTGGCGTTCGGGGCGGCGATGTCGGGAACCATGGGCCTCAGTCTAGGAACATGGGGGCTGGCATCCTGAGCAGGATGAGCGGCAGCGGCACCGGTGACATGGCCCGGGTGGAGAACGAGCTGCTGGCCCGGTGGCCCGAGAGCCGGTTGGAGCCCTCGCTGACCCGCATCACGGCCCTGGTGGACCTGCTCGGTTCGCCGCACCGCGCGATGCCGGTCATCCAGGTGGCCGGTACCAACGGCAAGACGACGACGGCGCGGATGATCGACGAGCTCCTGCGCGGCTTCGGCCTGCGGGTGGGCCGGTTCACGAGCCCGCACCTGGAGTCGATCCGGGAGCGGATCGTGCTGGACGGCGAGCCGGTGAGCCCCGAGCGGTTCGTCGAGACCTACGAGGACATCGCGCCGTACGTGCAGATGGTGGACGCCGCCGGTGACCACCCGCTCTCCTTCTTCGAGGTCATGGTCGGCATGGCCTACGCCCTCTTCGCCGAGGCCCCGGTCGACGTCGCCGTCATCGAGGTCGGCATGGGCGGCAGCTGGGACGCCACGAATGTCGCGGACGCCCGGGTCGCCGTCGTCACCCCGGTGGACCTCGACCACGCCGAGTACCTCGGACCCGACGTCGCGACGATCGCGGGGGAGAAGGCGGGGATCGTCAAGGCCGACGCCATCGCCGTCCTCGCCCGCCAGCAGCCGGGCGCGCTCGACGCCCTCGTCCGCCGCGCGGTCGAGGTCGAGGCCGTGGTCGCCCGCGAGGGCACCGAGTTCGGCGTGCTGGAACGGCGGGTCGCCGTCGGCGGGCAGCAGGTGCGCCTGCAGGGCCTGGGCGGCGAGTACGAGGAGGTCTTCCTCCCGCTGTTCGGCGCGCACCAGGCGCAGAACGCCGTCACCGCGCTGGCCGCCGTCGAGGCGTTCCTGGGCGCGGGCGCCGCGACCGGGCCCATCGAGCAGGAGACGGTGCGGGCGGCCTTCGCCGGCGTCCGCTCGCCCGGCCGCCTGGAACGGGTGCGCACCAGCCCGACGGTGCTGGTCGACGCCGCGCACAACCCGGCCGGTATGGCGGCCACGGTCGACGCCATCAAGGAGTCCTTCGACTTCACCCGGCTGGTCGGCGTCGTGAGCTGCGTGAGCGGCAAGGACGTGAGCGGCATCCTGACCGCGCTCGAGGACGTGTGCGCGGAGCTGGTGGTCACGCAGAACAGCTCGCCGCGCGCGATGCCCGCCGACGAGCTGGGGGCCCTGGCCGTCGACGTCTTCGGTGCCGACCGGGTCAGCGTCTCGCCGAGCCTCCCCGATGCGCTGAGCGAGGCGATGGAGCTGGCCGAGGCGGGCCCCGACGACGCCCTCGGCGGCTCCGGGGTGCTGGTCACCGGCAGCGTGATCACGGCGGGCGAGGCCCGCTCCCTCCTGAGCCGGCGGGGCGGATGACGGCCCCGGACCCGGTTCGCGCGGGTCGCGCTCTGGGCGGTGCCGCTGCCGGCGTCCTCGTGCTCGAGGGACTGGCCACCCTGTTCGTGCCCCGGGGCATCGCGCAGACCGGCGAGGGACTCACCGGCGGGCGCCTCACCTACCTGCTCGTGCTGGCCGTCCTCCTCGTCCTGGCCGCGGGGATCCAGCGGCGACCGCGGGGACTGGTGGTGGGTACCGCCCTGCAGGTGCCGCTGCTGCTCACCGGGCTCCTCGACGGGGTGATGTGGTTCGTCGCCGGCGCGTTCGTGCTCATCTGGCTGTACCTACTGCAGGTGCGCAGGGAGCTCCTCGGCTCGCCGTTCGGTCGGCCGGCGGACGGGTCGTCCGGCTCCTCCTAGGCCGTGGTGTCGCGGCTGACGGCGTAGGTCCACCCGCCGGTGCGCAGGTCGGCCACGACGTCGGGTGTCGACAGGCGGGTGGTCGTGCTGCGGTGCCGCCAGACCAGGATGCCCGGGTTGCCGCCCTGGGAATGCATGCTGATCAGGTCGTCGTCGCCGTCGCCGTCGGTATCGGCCATGTGCTGGCGGGACCCCGCGTACGACCAGCCGCCGGTGCGCAGGTCCTGCCAGATCTGGACCGGCTCAGTGCAGGCGGTGACGCCGGCCGTGCAGTTGACGTGCACCCAGACGAGCAGGCCGCCACCGGCGGACTGGTCGTGCGCGGTGACGAGATCGACCAGTCCGTCGCCGGTGACGTCGCCGGCCAGCGTGCGCGAGCGGTCGAACGACCAGCCGCCGGACACCGGGCCGGTGAACACGGTCTGGCCGGTGGACTCGAAGGCATCACCGGTGCTGCGGTGCACCGCGTATGTCAGCCCGCCGCCGGTACCGGCGGGACGGGCGACGACGAGATCGGCGCGGGCGTCGCCGTCGACGTCGGCCACGACCGGTCGCTGCGTGGCGCCGGACAGCTGGGTCCACAGCTGGGGGCTGCCGAAGCCCCCGCCGGTGGCGGGGAAGACCCAGTAGTTGGACGCGGAGGGTCCGTTCGTGTGGCGGACGACGACGTCATCGAGGCCGTCACCGGTGACATCGGCGGCCATCGGGGTGGAGGCCGCCCACGACCAGCCGCCGGTGCGCAGGTCCTGCAGCACCCGTGGAGTGGTGTCGCCGCCGCCGCCGATGGCCCAGAGCAGCACGCCACCGTTGGGCTGGGCGTGCCAGATGACGTGGTCGGCGGTGCCGTCGTCGCTCGACGTGAGGTCGCCGAACGAGCCGGAGACGGTACGTGAGCGGCTGTAGGAGAAGCCGCCGAAGTCGAGCGTCTCCACCAGCCGGCTGGTGCCGTAGCCGGCGTGCGGCTCGGAGACGTGCATCTGCCAGAGGTTCAGCGAGTCCACGCCGAGCCGGTGGGAGGTCACCACATCGGTGGCCGGGACGTGCGCAGGCTCCGTGGGCACCACCGGCTCGCTCGCCGCGGAGGCAGGGCCGGTCGCCGCCAGGGTGGTCGCCGTGACCGAGAACGTGTAGGTCGTGCCGGTCGTCAACCCGCTCAGCGTGGCGCTCGTGGCCGGCGCGGCCACCTGGTCGCTGCGCACCAGCGTGCCGGCTGCCTGGGTCTGCACGGTGTAGGCGGTGACCGGCGTCCCGCCGTCCGACGTCGGCGGCGACCAGTTGACGACCGCCGAGCGGGCGCCCGGGGTCACCGCTCCGATCGTCGGCGCGCCCGGCGGCGTCCCCGTCTCGATGGCGTTGGCCGCCCGGACCGCGCCCAGCGCGTCGACCAGGCCATGGCCGAAGACGTCGTCGCGGCCGGTGGCACCGCGGTCCTCGGCCACGGCGATCAGTACCTGCTCGACCTGATCGGGAGTGAAGCCAGGGGCGGCCGCCTTCACCAGCGCTGCGACTCCGGCCACGTGCGGCGCGGCCATCGAGGTCCCGCTCATGGACGAGTAGCTGCCGGACTTGTCGGTGGAGGTGATCCCCACCCCCGGGGCGGCGACGTCGACGTAGCTGCCGTAGTTGGAGAAGAAGGCCTTCTGCTTGGCTTCGTCGACCGCGGCGACGGCGATGACGCCGACCTCGGCCGCCGGGTAGAGGGGGATCGAGTTGCCCTCGTTGCCGGCCGCGGCGATGACCGTGACTCCCTTGGACCGCGCGTAGTCGACCGCCGACCGGAAGACCCCCGACGCGTCGGGGCCGCCCAGCGACAGGTTGATCACGTCGGCGCCGTTGTCGGCGGCGTAGACGATGCCCGAGTTCGCCCAGTTGGAGAAACCCCCTCCGTCGTCGCCGAGGACCTTGACCGGCATGATCCGCACGCCCGGTGCGACGCCCTCCACCTGGCTGCCGGCATCGGCGCCGACGGTGCCGGCCACGTGTGTGCCGTGCCCGTGCCGGTCGCTGGTGTCCGATGCGCCGCCGGGCGAGTCGGTGAAGTTCTGGCCGGGCGCCAACGCGGCGGCCAGTTCGGTGTGCGGGTTGACCCCGGTGTCCAGCACGGCGACGACGACGTCGGCGAGCGGGTTGTCGACCTCGGCGAGGGCCTCGGCCGAGCGCACCATCACGTTGCCGTACTGCGGCAACGCGCCGCCGACCGCGAAGACCGGCACGGTGAGGTTCGCCGCCTCGACCGACGGCTGATCCAGGAGCAATCCGCTGGCGACGTGCGCGTCGGCCTCGGAGCCTGCGTCGAGGGTGATGATCTCCGCGCCGCCCGGCGTGACCACGAAGGCCTCGACCTGCACCCCGGCGCCCTCGGTCAGCTGCGAGAGCGACTGCTCCTCGGCGGCCGACAGCTCCGCGCGCAGGACGGACGGGACGGCCTCGACCTCGGGGTTCACCGGCGTCTCGGCGGACGCCGGGGCGGAGGCAGCCGCGAGGACGCCGACGGTGGCGACGACGGTCAGGGTCCGGCGGGCTCGGGTGGTCACGGCATCCCGATCGGCAGGCGCGGGCCGCTTCTTGACATCGTTCCCCTCGTCGGGGGGAGATGCCCGGTGCCGTGCCATCCGGCCACGTGACGGGTGGCGACCTGGTCGACGTAGGCTCCCGGCTCGTGTCCACCTCCGCGCCCGAGCGCACTCTGGTCCTGGTCAAGCCCGACGGCGTCGCCCGCGGCCTCGTGGGGGAGGTGCTGTCGCGGCTGGAAGCCAAGGGGCTGCGCCTGGTCGCCGCGGAGCTGCGGACGCTGACCCGGGAGACCGCCGAGACCCACTACGCCGAGCACAGCGAGCGGCCCTTCTTCGCCGACCTCGTCGAGTTCATCACCGGAGGCCCGCTGATGGCGCTGGTCGTCGAGGGCCCGCGCACGATCGAGGCGTTCCGCGCTCTCGCCGGCGCCACCGACCCGGTGAAGGCCGCCCCCGGCACCATCCGGGGCGACTTCGCCCTCGAGGTGCAGAACAACATCGTGCACGGCTCGGACTCGCCAGAATCCGCCGCGCGCGAGGTGAAGCTCTTCTTCCCCGACCTGGGCTGACGCCGGCGCCGTCCTACCTCACCTTGTGGGGTCCTCCCTCGCGGTCGACCGTGAGGGAGGACCCAGATCGATCAGGACACCTGATCGTCGGACGAGCGGCGGCTACCCTGGACCGGTCATGACTGGTGAGACTCTGTACCCCCGCCTCGAGCCCCTGCTGGCTCAGATCCAGAAGCCGATCCAGTACGTCGGCGGTGAACTGAACTCGCAGGTGAAGCCCTGGGAGGACGCCGACGTCCACTGGGCGCTGATGTACCCCGACGCCTACGAGGTGGGGCTGCCCAACCAGGGCCTGATGATCCTGTACGAGGTGCTCAACGAGCGCCCCGACGCCCTCGCCGAGCGCACGTACGCCGTCTGGCCCGACCTCGCCGCGCTGATGCGCGAGAACGGCGTCCCCCAGTTCACCGTCGACGGGCACCGCTCGGTCCGCGACTTCGACCTCCTCGGCGTCAGCTTCGCGACCGAGCTCGGCTACACCAACCTGCTCGAGGCGCTCGACCTGGCGGGCGTTCCCATCCACGCCGTCGACCGGGACGAGAGCCACCCCGTCGTCGTCGCCGGCGGGCACGCCGCCTTCAACCCCGAGCCGGTCGCCGACTTCGTCGACTGCGCCGTGCTGGGTGACGGCGAGCAGGTCGTCGGCGACATCACCGACGTCGTCAAGGCGTGGAAGGCGCAGGGGCGGCCCGGCGGCCGCGTCGAGCTGCTCGCCCGCCTGGCCCGCGTCGAGGGCGTCTACGTGCCGCGGTTCTACGCCGTCGCCTACGGGCCGGACGGCGCCATCGCGGGCGTGCAGCGCACGCGGGACGACGTCCCGGCGAAGGTCGGCAAGCGCACCGTCATGGACCTCGACGAGTGGCCCTACCCGAAGACGCCGATCGTCCCGCTGGCGGAATCAGTCCACGAGCGGATGAGTGTCGAGATCTTCCGCGGCTGCACCCGCGGCTGCCGCTTCTGCCAGGCCGGGATGATCACCCGCCCGGTGCGCGAGCGGACCATCACGGGCATCGGCTCCATGGTCGAGCAGGGCCTCAAGGCGACCGGCTACGAGGAGGTGGGGCTGCTGTCGCTGTCCAGCGCCGACCACTCCGAGATCGGCCAGCTGGCCAAGGAACTCGCCGACCGCTACGAGGACTCCAAGGTCAGCCTCAGCCTGCCGAGCACCCGTGTCGACGCCTTCAACGTCACCCTCGCCAACGAACTGTCCCGCAACGGACGGCGTTCCGGCCTCACCTTCGCCCCCGAGGGCGGCAGCGAGCGGATCCGGCGGGTGATCAACAAGACGGTGTCCAAGGACGACCTCGTCCGCACGGTCACCACCGCCTACGCCAACGGCTGGCGCCAGGTGAAGCTCTACTTCATGTGCGGCCTGCCCACCGAGACCGACGAGGACGTGCTGGAGATCGCCGACCTCGCCGTCGAGGTGATCAAGGCCGGCCGGGAGGCCAGCGGGCAGAAGGACATCCGCTGCACCGTCAGCATCGGCGGGTTCGTGCCCAAGCCGCACACGCCGTTCCAGTGGGCCAGCCAGGCCAGCGCCGAGACCATCGACCACCGGCTGCGCGTGCTGCGGCAGAAGATCAACGAGGACCGGCGCATCGGCCGCTCGATCGGCCTGCGCTACCACGACGGCAAGCCCGGCGTGATCGAGGGGCTGCTGTCCCGCGGCGACCGCCGCGTCGGCCGGGTCATCGAGCGGGTCTGGCGGGACGGCGGGAAGTTCGACGGCTGGAGCGAGCACTTCTCGTTCGACCGCTGGACGACGGCGGCGGAGGAGGAGCTCGCGCCCCTCGGCGTCGACCTCGACTGGTTCACCACCCGCGAGCGCACCGAGCACGAGGTCCTGCCCTGGGACCACCTGGACTCCGGGCTGGACAAGGAGTGGCTCTGGGAGGACTGGCAGGAGGCATTGAGCGAGGAGGAGGTCGCCGACTGCCGGTGGACCCCCTGCTACGACTGCGGCGTCTGCCCGACCATGGGCACCGAGATCCAGATCGGCCCCACCGGCCGCAGCCTGCTGCCGCTCACCGTCGTCTGATGGCCCGTCAGCCCGACGGTCCGCCCCCACCGCCGACCGTCCAGAAACTGCGCATCCGCTACGCCAAGCGGGGCCGCCTCCGGTTCGCGAGTCACCGCGACCTCGCCCGCACCCTGGAGCGGGCGCTGCGCCGCGCCCAGGTGCCGATGGCGTTCTCGGCCGGCTTCAGCCCGCACCCGAAGATCTCCTACCTCGGGGCGGCGCCCACCGGTGCCGCCAGCGAGGCCGAGTACGTGGAGATCGGCCTGGCGGTCGCCTGCGACCCAGAGGCCGTCCGGGCCGCGCTGGACGCCGCGCTGCCCGACGAGGTGGCAATCCTGGAGTGCGTCCAGGCGGCCGAGGGGACCGGGTCACTGGCCGACCGCATCGACACCTCGGTCTGGCGCGTGGAGCTGCCCGGAGTCGCCCTCGCGGACCTGCGGCCGGCCGTCGAGGAGTTCCTCTCCCGCGACGTCGTGACCGTCGCCAAGCGGACGAAGAACGGCCTCAAGGACGTCGACGCGCGCGCGTCGGTCGCCAGCGCGTCGGCGGGCGAGGAGGCAGGTTGTGCCATACTGCACATGGTCGTCCGGCAGCTGACGCCCGCTGTACGACCAGACGACGTGTTGGCCGCCCTGGCTGCCGTCGCCGACCTGCACCCGCCGTTGCCCCCCCGGGCCGTGCGTGAGGCGCAGGGCCGGCTCGACGACACCGGGACCGTGGCCGATCCGCTCGGTCCCGACCGCGCGGCGCGCCCCCTCCGGGAGCACGCGGCGATCTGACCGGTGGATCCCCGAGGGGCCGCGCGCCGTCGAGCGCCACGGCTGCCAGGCGTGACGCACCCCGATCCGGGCCAGCCGGTCCGGACCACGCAGACCCTCGCACCACCGACCGACCAGCCAGACCAGCACCACCGCACCGGCCCCCGGCCGGGACGGGCACCACCAGCAGTGCGGTCTCCGCCGCGGCAACCGTCGCGCGGTGGCCGACATCAGACTTCCGCAGGACGAGCCACCCTCGCCGTACCCCGTGCGACGGCTCGTTCCGCCCAACCCGTGCTCCTGCGCGGCCGCCAGTCATCCGATCGGCGCCCGGGAGCACATGAGGAGACGAGCCCTCGTGGCCGATACCGACAGCACCGACACCACCGGCGAGACCGCGACCGGGCCCGACCCGGACGCAGAGGTCACCGAGGTCCCCACCGTGTCCGAGGACTCCTCGGTCCCGGCCGATCCGGAGGAGGACGCGGCGGAGACCGCCGTCGAGGAGACGCCCGCCGAGCCCGAGCCGGAGCCCGAGCCCGAACCGGAGCCCGCTCTGCCGCGGTTCGCGACGGCGTTCAGCTCCCCGGAACCGACCGCCGTGGTCGCCCGCCCCCGGCGCCGCGCGACCCGCTCGGTCATCGCGGCCGACCCCGACTCCGTCGAGGCCCCGGCGCCCGCGCCGGCCATCCCCGCTTTCGTGAGCTTCGTGGCGCCCAGCGAGACCGACGTCCCGCCACCCCCGCGGCGCCGTAGCCGCCGTCCGGCGGAGGCCCCCGAGGCCGCACCTGCCGACGAGGAGGCCCCAGACGAGCCGGCGGCCGCGGGTGACGACACCGAGGGCGACACCGGCCCGTCCCGTCCCCGGCGCAGCCGCTCCCGCCGCAAGCCCGCCGAGCAGGCGGACGTGGAGGAGTCCAGCGAGGACGTCGAGGACACCGACACGGAAGGCGCCGACTCCGAGGACGCCGACGACCGCGACGAGAGCGGCACCGGCAGTCGGCGTCGCCGCCGTGGCCGCCGAGGCCGTGGCCGTGGCCGCAGCGGAGAGGACAGCGGCGACGAGGACGCCACGGAGGACACCTCCGACACCGAGTCCGACGAGGACGAGGACGACGACGACGAGTCCGCCGACGACGCCGCGGAGACCGAGTCCGACGACTCCGAGGGTGGCTCGAGCACCCGTCGCCGGCGCCGTCGCCGCCGCCGCAGCGGTGGCGGGGGAGGCGGGGAGGACCGCAGCGAGGACTCCGACGACGACGACCGTCCCGAGCGCGCCGGCCGCAACGGCCGGCTCACCAGCGACGACGACGTCCGCGGGGTCGCCGGGTCCACCCGCCTGGAGGCCAAGCGCCAGCGCCGCCGGGACGGCCGGGACACCGGTCGCCGCCGCGCGCCGATCCTGACCGAGAGCGAGTTCCTCGCCCGCCGCGAGGCCGTCGACCGCACGATGG
Source organism: Blastococcus colisei (assembly GCF_006717095.1). Classification (NCBI taxonomy): domain Bacteria; kingdom Bacillati; phylum Actinomycetota; class Actinomycetes; order Geodermatophilales; family Geodermatophilaceae; genus Blastococcus; species Blastococcus colisei. The sequence goes on along the minus strand of NZ_VFQE01000001.1, from coordinate 3,505,509 downwards.
TCATCCGGCAGCGCGGTGAGCGGACGCAGATCGCCGTCCTCGAGGACGATGTCCTGGTCGAGCACTACGTGACCCAGGCGTCCGCGACCTCGTTCGCGGGCAACGTCTACCTCGGCCGCGTGCAGAACGTGCTGCCCAGCATGGAGGCCGCCTTCGTCGACATCGGCAAGGGGCGCAACGCCGTCCTCTACGCCGGTGAGGTCAACTGGGACGCCGCCGGCCTGTCCGGCAAGCAGCGCTCGATCGAGACCGCCATGAAGTCCGGCGACAAGGTCCTCGTGCAGGTCACCAAGGACCCGATCGGGCACAAGGGCGCCCGCCTGACCCAGCAGATCAACCTGCCCGGCCGGTTCCTGGTCTTCGTGCCCGGCGGCTCGATGACCGGCATCAGCCGCAAGCTGCCCGACACCGAGCGGACGCGCCTCAAGGACATCCTCAAGAAGATCGTCCCCGAGGACGCCGGCGTGATCATCCGGACCGCCGCGGAGGGCGCCTCGGAGGAGGAGCTCACCCGCGACGTCAACCGGCTGACCGCGCAGTGGGACGTCATCCAGAAGAAGGCCGAGTCGACGTCGAGCGCGCCGACGCTGCTCTACGGCGAGCCCGACCTCGCGATCCGCGTCATCCGCGACGTCTTCAACGAGGACTTCAAGGAGCTCGTCGTCCAGGGCGACGACGCCTGGGACACCGTCGAGGCCTACGTCGCGCACGTCTCCCCGGAGCTGACCGGTCGCCTGACCCGGTTCACCGGCGAGGGTGACGTCTTCCGCGACCTGCGCATCGACGAGCAGCTGGCCAAGGCGCTCGACCGCAAGGTCTGGCTTCCCTCGGGCGGCTCGCTGGTCATCGACCGCACCGAGGCGATGACCGTCGTCGACGTCAACACCGGCAAGTTCGTCGGCTCGGGCGGGAACCTCGAGCAGACGGTGACGCGCAACAACATGGAGGCCGCGGAGGAGATCGTCCGTCAGCTCCGGCTGCGCGACATCGGCGGCATCATCGTCATCGACTTCATCGACATGGTGCTCGAGAGCAACCGCGACCTCGTGCTGCGGCGGCTCACCGAGTGCCTGGGTCGCGACCGCACCAAGCACCAGGTCGCCGAGGTCACCTCGCTGGGCCTGGTCCAGATGACCCGCAAGCGCGTGGGCCAGGGCCTGCTCGAGGTCTTCTCCGAGCCGTGCGACCACTGCCGCGGTCGTGGCGTCGTCGTCAGCACCGACCCGGTGGACGAGAAGCGCCGCAGCAGCGGCGGCGGAGGCGGGAACGCCGGCAGCGGCAACGGCGGTGGCGGCAGCAGCCGCCGGGACCGCGCCGGCGGCCGGGACAACGCCAAGGACGCCGGCAAGGACGCCGTCGCGGCGGCCGAGAAGTCGGAGGAGACGGCACCCGACGTCGTCGCATCCGGGGACGGCGAGGCTCCCGAGGGCACCCGAAGTGGCGGCCGCCGGAACCGGGGACGTCGCAACCGTGGCCAGTCCGGTGAGGAGCGCGCGGCCGAGGACGCAGCCGTCCTCGCGGGCACGGCCGACGACGCGGAGGCCGAGCCGGCCGCGACCGCCGACATCGAGGCGACCGACACGGAGAGCGCCGACACGGAGAGCGCCGACATGGAGTCCGCCGACACGGAGGCGGCCCCGGTGGCGAGCGACGCGGTCGAGGTCCTGGCGGTCGGGGAGCAGCCGTCCGCTGACGGCTCCACCACGGAGCCGGCGCAGGCCGAGGCCGTCGCCGTCCAGGGAATGGCTGTCGAGGAGCCGGTCGCCGAGGAGCCCGTGGTCGAGGAGCAGGCCGTTGCGGCACCGGTAGAGGCCGAGGCGACCTCCCGTCCGCGTCGCCGCCGGGCCGCCAGCCGTCCGGCGGGTCCGCCCGTCTCCTGAACGACGTCCGGGGGCCCTCCGGACGTGACGAACGCCTGACCGGCCCGTGTCGACCGGCCGTGTGCCGCTCGGGTACGCTGGTCGGGTTGCACCGCCACCGTGCGGGCGCCTTCGGGTGCCGCCGGGTCAGGCGACAGCGACCCGTCCAGCACCCGGCGATCGCTCCGGTCTGCGCGCCGGAACAGAGCTAGACACGAAGAAGCGAACGAGGAGTCAGTGGTGTACGCAGTGGTGAAGGCCGGTGGCAGCCAGCACAAGGTGGCCGTGGGCGACATGTTCACGATCAACCGCCTGCAGGGCGCAGCCGGTGACACGGTGGCCCTCCCGGCCATCCTGCTGGTCGACGGCGACACCGTCACCAGCGACGCCGCGGCCCTGGCCAAGGTGACGGTGACCGGTGAGATCGTCGAGCACGGCAAGGGCCCGAAGATCCACATCCACAAGTTCAAGAACAAGACCGGGTACCACAAGCGGCAGGGGCACCGTCAGCCCCTGACCAGCGTCGTGGTCCGCGACATCTCGAAGGGCTGACACCGACATGGCACACAAGAAGGGCGCCTCGTCGTCCCGCAACGGTCGCGACTCGAACGCCCAGCGCCTCGGCGTGAAGCGCTTCGGCGGCCAGGTCGTCAAGGCCGGGGAGATCATCGTTCGCCAGCGCGGGACCCACTTCCACCCGGGTCTCGGTGTCGGTCGCGGCAGTGACGACACGCTGTTCGCGCTCGCGCCGGGCGCGGTCACCTTCGGCACGCGCCGGGGACGGAAGACCGTCTCCATCTCGGCTGTCGGGGCCTGAGCACTCTCACACACAGCACTTCCGGACACACGCTGACGAGCGCACGGGCGGTCCGCCCGTGCGCTCGCGGCGCTCAGCAGGTAGGAGGCGGCGGAGATGGCCGCTTTCGTCGACCGGGTAGTCGTGCACGTCGCCGCCGGAAACGGTGGCCACGGCGTCTCCTCGGTCCATCGGGAGAAGTTCAAGCCCCTCGGCGGGCCCGACGGGGGCAACGGTGGCAACGGCGGGGACATCGTCCTCGAGGTCGATCCCAGCGTGCACACCCTGCTGGACTTCCACCACCGCCCGCACCAGAAGGCCGGCAACGGCCGCCCCGGTGAGGGCAGCAACCGGCACGGGGGCAGGGGCGAGGACCGGATCCTCAAGGTCCCGGCCGGCACCGTGGTGTCCACCCCCGACGGCCGGGTGATCGCCGACCTCGTCGGCGCGGGCACCCGCGTGGTGCTCGCGAAGGGCGGCAAGGGCGGGCTCGGCAACGCCGCGCTGGCCAACGCGCGCCGCAAGGCGCCCGGCTTCGCCCTGCTGGGCGAGGAGGGGGAGGCGTTCGACGCCGTCATCGAGCTCAAGAGCATCGCCGACGTCGGCCTCGTCGGCTTCCCCTCGGCGGGCAAGTCGTCGCTGGTCGCCGCGATGTCCGCGGCGCGGCCGAAGATCGCCGACTACCCGTTCACCACTCTGGTGCCCAACCTCGGCGTGATCCGCTCCGGCGACACCGTCTACACGATGGCCGACGTCCCCGGCCTCATCCCCGGCGCGTCCACCGGCAAGGGCCTGGGAGTGCAGTTCCTCCGGCACGTCGAGCGTTGCGCCGTCCTGGTGCACGTCGTCGACATGGCGACGATGGAGCCCGGCCGCGACCCGGAGAGCGACATCGAGGCGCTCGAGCACGAGCTCGCCGAATACGGTGGGGACGAGCTCGACCTCGTGGGCCGGCTGCAGGTCGCCGTCCTCAACAAGATCGACGTGCCCGACGGGCGGGAGCTGGTCGACCTGGTCCGCGCCTCCCTGGAGAAGCGCGGCCTGGACGTCTACCCGGTCAGCGCCGCGACGGGTGAGGGGCTGAAGGAGTTCGGCTTCGCACTCGCCGCCCACGTCGAGGCGCACCGCGCCAGCCTGCCCACGATGGAGCCGGCGCGGGTCACCATCACGCCGAAGGCCGTGGACGACTCCGGCTTCACCGTCGAGCGCGACCCCGAGGACGACGAGGGCTTCGTCGTGCACGGGGTGCGTCCGGAGCGCTGGGTCCGCCAGACCGACTTCACCAACGACGAGGCCGTCGGCTTCCTCGCCGACCGGCTCAACCGCCTCGGCGTCGAGGAGCAACTGGCCAAGGCAGGTGCTCGCGAGGGCGACGCCGTCACCATCGGCGGCGTGACCTTCGACTGGGTGCCCACGCTGCCCGCCGGCACGCTGACGGTGGAGGAGTCCGCCGGTCTCGGCGGCCGCGGCACCGACTCCCGCGTGGACGCGCCGCACCGCGTCCGCGCGCAGGAACGGCTCGCCGCCAAGAAGGCCCGACGCACGCCCTACGAGCTCAGCGACGACACCTGGACCGACGACGACCTGCCGGCTGATCTTCCGGACGACGCCCCGTGAGCGCCGCGCGTCCGCAGATCGCCGGCGCGTGCCGCGTCGTCGTCAAGGTGGGGTCCTCGTCGCTGACCACCCTGCCCGGTGGGCTGGATGCGGCGCGGCTGTCGGCGCTGGTCGACGTCCTCGGCGCGGTGCGGGCCGCGGGACGCGAGGTCGTGCTCGTCTCCTCCGGTGCGATCGCGGCCGGTCTCGCGCCGCTGCAGCTCGACGGGCGGCCGCGGGACCTGGCGACGGCGCAGGCCGCGGCCAGCGTCGGCCAGCTCCGGCTGGTGCAGACCTACGCCGACGCGTTCTCCCGGCACGACATCACCGTCGGCCAGGTGCTGCTGACCGCCGACGACCTGACCCGCCGCAGCCACTACCGCAACGCCCACCAGACGATGGAGCGGCTGCTGGCCCTGGGCGCGCTGCCGATCGTCAACGAGAACGACACGGTGGCCACGGAGGAGATCCGGTTCGGCGACAACGACCGGCTCGCCGCGCTGGTGGCGCACGTCGCCCAGGCCGACGCGCTCGTCCTGCTCTCCGACGTCGAGGGCGTCTACGACGGCGACCCCCGGATCGGCCCGGCGGAGCTCGTGGACACCGTGACCTCGCCGGCCGATCTCGCTGCCGTCGTACTCGGCACCGCCAAGCGCAACGGGGTCGGCACCGGGGGCATGGCGACCAAGGTGGAGGCCGCCTTCATCGCCGCCCACGCCGGCGTCCCGGTCGTGGTCACCTCCACCCAGCAGGCCGCCGCGGCGCTCGCGGGGGAGCAGGTGGGCACGCTGTTCGACCCCATGGGCCGCCGTCCCAGCGCCCGCCAGTTCTGGCTGCGCTACGCCAGCCGGCCGCGGGGCCGCGTGCTGCTCGACGAGGGCGCCGTCCGCGCCGTCCGGGAGCGGCACGCCTCGCTGCTGGCGGCCGGCGTCACCGGCGTCACCGGCGACTTCCTCGCCGACGACCCGGTGGAGCTGGTCGGCCCGGACGGCGTCGTCGTCGCCCGGGGGCTGGTCGCCTACGACGCCCGGGAGATGCCCGCCGTGCTCGGCCGGAAGACCGGCGATCTCGCGCCGGAGTACCGCCGCGAGGTCGTGCACCGCGACGAGATGGTCCTGGTCGGGCGGCACGTCGGGCGCTGAGCGCGGGCTGAGACACTGCCCGCGTGACGATCCGCCCCATCCGCGAACTCGGCGACCCGGTGCTGCGCACCCCCTCCGACGAGGTGACGGCGTTCGACGGCTGGCTGGCCGCGCTCGTCCGCGACCTGGTCGAGACCGTGGACCACCCCGGCCGGGCCGGTGTGGCCGCACCGCAGATCGGCGTCAACGTGCGCGCGTTCTCCTACAACATCGACGGACGTATCGGGCACATGGTCAACCCGGTGATCGTCGAGCGTTCCGAGGAGACCCAGGACGGCGACGAGGGCTGCCTGTCGGTGCCCGGCATCTGGGCGCCGACGGTCCGCGCGATGCACTGCGTCGCCGAGGGCTTCGACGTCGACGGCACGCCGCTGCGGCTCGAGGGCGAGGGCCTCATGGCGCGCTGCCTGCAGCACGAGGTCGACCACCTCGACGGGAAGGTGTTCCTCGACCGCCTCACCGGGGACGCGCGCAAGGGCGCCCTCCGCGCACTGCGCGACCGCTGACGCCCGCGGGTCAGGCCCGGCCGGAGCAGTCGGCGCAGGTGCCGAAGACCTCCACGTGGTGCTGCACGTCGGCGAAACCGTGCTCGGCGGCGATCCGAGCCGCCCACCTCTCCACCGGCGGGTCCGTGACCTCCACGGTCGTGCCGCAGGAGCGGCAGACCAGGTGGTGGTGGTGGACCGGCGAGCACCGTCGGTAGGCCGCCTCGCCGTCGGTGCCGCGCAGGACGTCCACCTGACCGTCGTCCACCAGCGCCTGCAGCGCCCGGTAGACGGTGGCCAGCCCGACGGAGTCGCCGCGGGAACGCAGCAGGGCGTGCAGATCCTGCGCGCTCCGGAAGCCGTCGAGGTCGTCGAGGAGCGCCAGGACCGCGCTGCGCTGGCGGCTGGGACGCCGGGGCGTGGCCTCGACCGGCTCCGGGGCGCTCATTCGGCGCCCCGCGCCGCGGAGGGGGGCACCGGGACGGCGTGCTCCCCGTGCTCGTCGTAGTGCACGCCCGCACCGGTCAGGTGCGGCGCGTGCCGGTGCCCGTCGTGGTCGTAGTCGACGTGGTCCCCGTGAGGCACCGGCTGGTGCCCGCAGCCCTCGCCGTGCTCGTGCGGGTGGGCGGCGTGGACGTCCCCACGCCGGCGGTGGCGTCGGCGCGCGGTGAGGTCGCGCAGGCCGGTCCCGACGGAGACCAGCAGGAACAGGGCGATCGCCAGCAGCACGATCGTGCCGCCGGACGGGGTGCCCGTGTAGTACGAGGCCGTCGTCCCGGAGAGGCTCACGACCAGCCCGATGGAGCAGGCGAGGAACAGGGCCTGCCGGAAGCTGCGCGCGAGCAGCTGGGCCACCGCGCTGGGCACGATCATCAGCGCGCTGATCAGCAGCAGACCGACCACCCGCATCGACAGCACGACCGTGGCCGCCACGAGGGCGGCCAGCACGACGTTCAGGGCCAGCACGGGCAGGCCCACCGCGCGGGCGTACTCCTCGTCGTCGCTGACCGCGTAGAGCCGCTGCCCCAGCAGGCCCACGACGGCCAGCACGAGGACGGTGATGACGGCGAAGACCGCGAGGTCCGCGGGCGCGGTCGTGGTAATCGCCCCGAAGAGGTACGCGTCCAGGTTCGTCGCCTGGCCGCGCGGAGCCAGACTGAGCAGCACCACGCCGCCGGCGATCCCTCCGTAGAAGAGGACGGCCAGCGCCACGTCCCCGCTGGTGCGGCCACGCGCCCTGATGAGCTCGATGAGCACCGCGCCGAGGATCGCGGCGACGAGCGCCGTACCCACCGGGGCGGTGGAGGTGAGCACGCCGATCGCGACGCCGGTCAGAGCCACGTGCCCCAGGCCGTCCCCGAGCAGGGAGAGGCGCCGCTGGACCAGGAAGATGCCCACCGCGGGCGCGACCAGGCCGACCATGACCGACGCCAGGAGCGCACGTTGCATGAAGCCGTACTCGAGCAGGTCCACGTCAGCGGCTCCCCGTCCGCAGCCCGGTCGTGACGGTCGGCTGGTCGAGCCGGTAGCCGGTGCCGACGGGCTCGTCCGGTGCGCCGCAGTGGTCGTGGCGCCCGAAGCCGGCCGGGGACTCGGCCCCGGCGAGCGGGCCGTCGTAGCGAAGGCGCCCGTGGTCGACGACCACCGCCCGCGTCAGGACGCCGGACAGCGGGCCGGTCTCGTGCGTGACCACCAGCACGGTGGTGCCCGTGGCGGAGACGCGCGCGAGCACCGCGGCCAGGGCGTCCTGGCTCGCGGCGTCCACGCCGGCGGTCGGCTCGTCCATGATGAGCAGTTCGGGCTGGGCGGCGAGCGCCCGCGCGACGAGCACGCGCCGCTGCTGCCCGCCCGAGAGGGAGGCGACCGGCTCCTCCATGCGGTCGGCCAGGCCCACCGCAGCGACCGCGTCACCGACGGCGGCGCGATCGGCGGCACCGAGTCGACGGAAGAGACCGAGTCGTGCCAGTCGCCCCACGGCCACGACCTCGCGGACCGTGGCCGGCACCGCCCCGCTGACCGTGTGCCGCTGCGGGACGTAGCCGACGCGGCCCCGCTCGCGCAGCCGGCCGACCGGCGCACCGAGCACCTCCACCTCGCCGCCGAGCACGGGGGCGAGGCCGAGCAGCCCTCGGGCGAGGGTGGTCTTGCCTGAGCCGTTGGAGCCGAGGACGGCGAGCGCCTCGCCGTGCCGGACGGTCAGGTCGACGCCCGCGACGATCGGGACGTCGCCGTAGCCGATGCTGGCGTCGCGGAGCCGGACGGCGGCCGGTGCGGTCGGAGCTGCGGTCATGAACAGGACTGGCCTTCCTGCAGGGTGGCGAGGTTCGCGCGCATCACCTGCAGATAGTCCTCGCCATCGGACTCGTCGGTCAGCCCCTCGATCGGGTCGAGCACGGCGGTCCGGGCACCGGCCTCCTCCGCCACCGTCTCGGCGACCGCGGGGTCGACGAGGGTCTCGGTGTAGACGGTCGTGACGCCGCGCTCGCGGACCAGCGTCGCGAGCTCGGCCAGCTGGGAGGCGGAGGGCTCCTGCGAGGGACTCAAGCCACTGATGCCGACCACCTCGAGACCGTAGCGGGCACCGAGGTAACCGAAGGCATCGTGGCCGGTGACCACGGTGCTGACGGAGCAGTTGGACAGGCCCGTCTCCATCTCCTGGTCCAGCGCCTCGAGGTCGGCTCGCAGGGCGGCCGCGTTCGCTTCGTAGGTGGAGGCGTTGTCGGGATTGAGCTCGGCCATCCGGTCGGCCAGGGCGTCGCCGACCGAGGCGAGGCGGGTCGGGTCCAGCCAGAAGTGCGGGTCGACGGCGCCGTCCTCGTGGGCGTGCTCCTCCTCGGCGTGCTCCTCGTCGGCGTGCTCCTCCTCCTCGTGCTCGTCGGCCTCGCCGGCCAGCAGGTCGGCGGCCTGGCCCGCGTCCCAGGCGTGGTCGCCGCCCTCGGAGTCGGCGGCCTCGTCCAGGGCGGGCTGGAAGCCGTCGAGGTAGACCAGCAGGTCGGCCTCCGAGACGGCTGCGACGTCCTGCGGAGCCAGTTCCAGGTCGTGCGCCTCGGCACCGGGAGGGGTGAGCGAGGAGACGGAGACGAGGTCCCCGCCGACCCGGGCGGCGGTCCACTCGAGCGGGTAGAAGCCGGCCAGCACGGTGAGCTCGCCCGAGTCGGCGCCGGTCCCCTCGTCCCCCGAGCCGCAGCCGGTCAGCAGGGCGGCGGTGGAGGCAGCGGCGAGGGTGGCGGTCCATCGGGCGACGTGAGTGCTCATGAGAATCATTCTCGCATAGCCGTCGTCGGGATCTCACGTGGGCCGGGCCCGGTTCCGCGTAACCTCTCGTGCGTGCCCGACGTCTCCTCCCTGCCGCTGATCGGAGCCGCCGCGCTGCGCGCGCGAGCGGCCGCCCGCGTCCTGCGCACCCTGCCGACCGATGTCAAGGACGCGGCGCTGGCGGCGATGGCCGACGCGCTCGTCGAGCGCACCGACGAGGTGCTGGCCGCCAACGCCGCCGACGTCGACGCGGCCGCGGCCGACGGCACCCCGGAATCGGTGCTGGACCGGTTGCGGCTGGACGCCGGCCGGGTGGCCGGGGTCGCCACGGCGCTGCGCGACCTGGTGGCCCTGCCCGACCCCGTCGGTGACGTCGTGCGCGGCTCGCGCCTGCCCAACGGGCTGCAGCTGCGCCAGGTCCGAGTGCCGCTGGGCGTCGTCGGGATCATCTACGAGGCGCGGCCCAACGTGACCGTCGACGCCGCGGGGCTTTGCCTCAAGAGCGGCAACGCGGCGCTGCTGCGCGGCTCGGCGTCGGCCTTCCGCACCAACACCGCGCTGGTCACGATCCTCACCGAGACGGCGGAGAAGGCCGGGCTGCCCGCCGGATCGGTCGAGCTGCTGCCCGCGGACCGCGCCTCGGTCGGCGAACTGCTGAACGCACGGGGCCTGGTCGACGTCGTCATCCCGCGCGGTGGGGCGTCACTGATCGAGCGCGTCGTCCGGGAGTCGACCGTGCCGGTGATCGAGACCGGCGTCGGCAACTGCCACGTCTACGTCGACGCCTCCGCCGACGCCGCGATCGCCGAGGCGATCGTCCTCAACTCGAAGACCCACCGGGTGAGCGTGTGCAACTCCGCGGAGACCCTGCTGGTGCACCGCGACGTGCCGTTCCTGCCGCGCCTGCTCTCGGCCCTCGCCGACGCCGGGGTGACCCTGCACGGCGACGACGCCGCCCGCGCCGCGCACGACGCGGTCGTGCCGGCGACCGACGAGGACTGGGCGACCGAGTACCTGTCGATGGACATGGCCGTGCGCGTGGTCGACGACCTGCCCGCCGCGCTGGAGCACATCGCGCAGTGGGGGAGCGGGCACAGCGAGGCGATCGTGGCCGACTCCGCGTCCGCCGTCGCCGACTTCACCGCCGGCGTGGACGCCGCGGCCGTGCTGGTCAACGCGTCGACCCGGTTCACCGACGGCGGCGAGTTCGGCTTCGGCGCCGAGATCGGCATCTCCACCCAGAAACTGCACGCCCGCGGGCCGCTCGGCCTGCCGGAGCTGACGTCGACCACCTATGTCGTGACCGGCAACGGCCACACCCGCTGACGTTCCCTCGCGCTAGGAGTTCCATGGCCCGCCCGCCGTCCCAGTTCCCCCAGTTCTCCTCGGTCGCGGACGTCAGCAAGCGGCTGTCGACGGCGGGATACCTGCCCGACGCCCAGATCGCGACGACGGTCTTCCTGGCCGACCGGCTCGGCAAGCCGCTGCTGGTGGAGGGGCCGGCCGGCACGGGCAAGACCGAGCTGGCCAAGGCGCTGGCCACCGCGACGGGCTCGGAGCTGATCCGGCTGCAGTGCTACGAGGGCCTGGACGAGGCGCGGGCGCTGTACGAGTGGAACTACAAGAAGCAGCTGCTGCGGATCCAGGCCTCCCAGGGCACGGACGGCGCGGACTGGGACACCGTCCACGACGACATCTTCGGTGAGGAGTTCCTGCTCTCGCGGCCGCTGCTGACCGCCATCCGGCGCGCCGAGCCCACCGTCCTGCTCATCGACGAGACCGACAAGGCCGACGTCGAGGTCGAGGGGCTGCTGCTGGAGGTGCTGTCGGACTTCCAGGTGACCATCCCCGAGCTGGGCACGATCACCGCGGCGCGCAGGCCGATGGTCGTGCTCACGTCCAACGCCACCCGAGAGCTGTCCGAGGCCCTGAAGCGGCGGTGCCTCTACCTGGCACTGGACTACCCGTCGGCCGAGCGGGAGCGGGAGATCGTGCTGTCCCGCGTGCCCGACCTCGCGCCGGGGCTGGCCGAGCAGCTGGTGCGCACCGTGCGGGCGATGCGCGCCCTGGAGCTGAAGAAGTCGCCGTCGATCTCGGAGACCCTCGACTGGGCGCAGACCCTGCTCGAGCTCGGGCTGGACACCCTCGACGAGTCGGCGGTGCGCTCGACGCTCGGCGTGGTGCTCAAGCACGCCAGCGATCAGGACCGCGCCGCGGCCGAGCTCCGGCTGAACTGATGACCGGTCCGGCTGTTGCCGACGGCGGGCTCGCCGGGCACCTGGACGGGTTCGTCCGGGCGATCCGCGAGGCCGGGATCCCGGTCGGCATCAGCCAGGCCGTCGACGCGGCCGAGATCCTGACCGTCGTCGACCTGCTGGACCGGGAGCAGCTGCGGCACGGCCTGGCGGCGGTGCTGCTGCAGCGGGCCGCCCAGCGCCCCACCTACGACGTCCTGTTCGACCTGTGGTGGCCGCTGTCGGACCGACCGCGCACGACCGTCGAGAGCGACGCGGACGGCGACGCCGACGGTGAGCCCGGGGAGTCGACCCTGGACGTGCCCGGCGACGACGGCATCGACCTGGCCGCGCGCATGCGGGAGCAGTTGCTGCAGCTGCTGCTGGAGGGAAATCCGGAGGCGCTGCGCCGGTTCGCCCGCGAGGCAGTCGAGATGCTCGGTCGGGGCCAGCCCTCGCCGTCGGGGCAGTCGTTCTTCAGCTACCGGGTGCTGCGCGCGCTCTCCCCGGACACCCTGGTCGCGCAGTTGCTGACCGGGCTGCTCGCCGAGGGCGACCGGGGCGGGCTGGCTGAGCAGGTCGCCCGCCAGACCATCCGCGAACGGCTCACCGCGCTCCGGGCGGCGATCGAGTCCGAGGTACGCCGGCGGACGGCGGCGGAGAAGGGCCGGGACAAGGTCGCGAAGAACGCCGTCCGGCCGCTCGCCGACCAGGTCGACTTCCTCCGCGCCCAGGCCGGCGACCTGGCCGAGCTGCGGCGGGCGGTCGCGCCGCTGGCCCGCCGCCTGGCGGTCCGGCTCTCCGCCCGCCGCCGACTGGGACGGGAGGGCCGGCTCGACTTCCGCAAGACGGTGCGCGCCTCGCTGGGCACCGGGGGAGTCCCCGTCGTCACCCACCACCGCCCGCGCAAGGTGCACAAGCCGGAACTCGTCGTGCTCTGCGACGTCAGCGGGTCGGTGGCCGGCTTCAGCCACTTCACGCTGATGCTCACCCAGGCGCTGCGCGAGCACTTCACCGGCGTGCGGGCCTTCGCGTTCGTCGACACCACCGACGAGGTGACCCGGTTCTTCCGGCCCGGCGCTGACGTCGTCGACGCGGTCTCCCGGATCGGGCGCGAGGCCGACGTCGTGGGCTTCGACGGGCACAGCGACTACGGCACCGCGTTCGAGGTGTTCGCCGACCGCTGGGCCTCGGCCGTCGGTCCGAAGACGTCGCTGCTGGTGCTCGGCGACGGCCGGACGAACTACCGGCAGCCCGGCCTGCCGGTGCTGGCGGACCTGGTGCGCCGCTCCCGCTCGGCGCACTGGCTCAACCCCGAACCACAGCGTCTGTGGGGGAGCGGTGACTCGGCCGCGAACCGCTACGGCGAGGTCATCGACATGGTCGAGTGCCGGAACGCGGCGCAGCTGGCGGAGTTCGTCACCACCCTCTGAGCTTGTCGTTTAACCCCTGATGCCGGTGAGTTACACGGATGTGGTTCAGGGTCTGGTCGTGAGGGCGGCCACCGCGTGATCCTTTGAAGTTGCGACGCTTCGAAGGAAACGGCGGTGGCCGCGATGGACAGTCTGGACCCAGCCGGTGCGGTTGACCAGAGCTCAGCCGCGGCAGGGTTGACGCGGCTGCGGGAGTTCCGCGGCGAGGTGTACCAGTGCCTGGGCCGGCGTGGCGATGAGCTGTTCGAGCTCACCGACGCACTGCTGTGCGCCGAGGGACCGGTGAAATCCCTGGTGGGGCTGTGCCTTGCTCCGGAGCATCGCCGTGGTCACGGCGCGCTGTACGACGCGCTCAACAGCGGACGAGTCGACGCCGACCGGCTGCGCGTCGCGCTGGCCGCGTTGCCGCTGCCGCGGATGTTCGGTGGGCGGATCGTGCTGGCCGTCGACGTCTCCCCGTGGCTGCGCCCGGACGCCGCGACCTGTCCCGACCGGCTGTTCTGCCATGTCTACGGGCGCGGGCGGAACGCCGATCAGCGGATTCCGGGCTGGCCCTATCAGGTCGTGGCCGCCCTGGAGAGCGGGCCCACCAGCTGGACGGCGATCTTGGATGCGGTGCGGCTGGGCCCGGCAGATGACGCGACCGCGGTCACCGCCGCCCAGCTGCGCGCGGTCGTGGGTCGGCTGACCGGCGCCGGGCACTGGCGCCCCGGTGACCCGGCGATCATGGTGGTGATGGACTCCGGGTACGACGTGGCCCGGCTGGCGTTCGTGCTCGCCGACCTGCCCGTGCACCTGGTCGGGCGGATCCGCGCCGACCGGGTGATGCTGGCCGCCACGCCGCCGCGGGGCCATGACTCCCGCGGCGGACGCCCCCGCAAGCACGGCGCCGTGATGGCCCTGGCCGATGAGGCCACCTGGCCGGTACCGACCACGCAGGCCAGCTCACCCACCGCGCGCTACGGAACGGCGCAGGTGTGCTCCTGGGATCGCATGCATCCGCGGCTGGCTCACCGCGGCCCCTGGGCCGACCACGACGGCCCGCTGCCGATCGTGGAAGGCACCGTGATTCGGCTGCAGGTCGAGCACCTGCCCGGACAGCGCGAGGCCAAGCCGGTCTGGCTGTGGTCATCGGTGACCGGCCCCGACGATGTCGACATCGACGACCTGGTCGAGGAGGTGGCCCGCTGCTGGCAGGCCTACCTGCGCCGCTTCGACCTGGAGCACACCTTCCGCCTGTTCAAGCAGACCCTGGGCTGGACCGCCCCGAAGATCCGCTCACCGGAGGCCGGCGACCGCTGGACCTGGCTGGTCATCGCCGCCCACACCCAGCTGCGCCTGGCCCGCCACCTCGCCGTCGATCTCCGGCGGCCCTGGGAGAAGCCGCTACCTCCCGAGCGGCTGACCCCGGCGCGGGTGCGCCGGGGGTTTCGCCACCTGCGCGCGAAGACCGGCCACCCGGCCAGCGCGCCGAAACCCTCCCGCCCGGGACCGGGACGCCCTCCCGGAGTGAAAAACCGGCGCCAAGCCACCCGTCATGACGTCGGCAAGACCGTCAGACGGGACACCACCAGCCCGGGCGACCACCAGATCAGGGGTTAAACGACAAGCTGAGGCTGGGTTCTGCTCACGCGTCGACATGTCGCCGTGTCGACGAGTCGCCCCGTCGACGTGCGACGCCCGGCCTGTGCCGAGGACCACAAGGCGACACGCCGGACGCCCGTAACCCATCGCCCGATGGCGCGTTGGTCAACGCGGCGCCGGGGCAGCTGACCGCGCCGCACCATCCGTACGACGACGCACGGCGCGGACTGCGACCGGCTGCACGGGGGAGCCGGTCGCGGCGGATCCATGCGCTCTGCCTCCGGCCGGGCCCAGGGACCGTTCGCCGGGGCCGGTCCTGACGGGGCCGGCTCCGGGGGTCCCGGATAGGCTCGTGCGGTGGCAGGTGGCCGGGTCGGGATCATGGGCGGGACGTTCGATCCCATCCACCACGGCCACCTCGTCGCCGCCAGCGAGGTCGCGGGCCTGTTCGGTCTCGACGAGGTCATCTTCGTGCCGACCGGCCAGCCGTGGCAGAAGAGCGAGCGGGAGGTCAGCCCGCCCGAGGACCGCTACCTCATGACGGTGATCGCGACCGCGTCCAACCCACGGTTCTCCGTCAGCCGGGTGGACGTCGACCGGGGCGGCCCGACGTACACCATCGACACCCTCTCCGACCTCCGTCAGCAGCGGCCCGACGCCGAGCTGTTCTTCATCACGGGGGCCGACGCGCTGGCCCAGATCGTCAGCTGGCGGGACAACCAGCAGCTGTTCGACCTGGCCCACTTCATCGGCGTGACCCGCCCGGGCTTCCACCTCGCCGACGCCCACCTGCCCGAGGGCGTGGTCAGCCTCGTCGAGGTGCCCGCCCTGGCGATCAGCTCCACCGACTGCCGCGATCGGGTGGGCCGCGGGATGCCCGTCTGGTACCTGGTGCCCGACGGCGTCGTGCAGTACATCGAGAAGCGGGGCCTCTACCGCGAGGTCCCGCGGCGGGCCGACGGCGCCCGCCGACCCGAGGCCCGACCCGCCACCGACCACCTCCAGGAGGTACCCCGATGACCGCCTCGGCCGAGGCGCGGGACACCGCGCTGCTCGCCGCTCAGGCGGCTGCGGACAAGCTCGCCACCGACGTCTCCATCGTCGACGTGAGCGACCGGCTCGCCATCACCGACGCCTTCGTGCTGGCGTCGGCTCCCAGCGAGCGCCAGGTGCAGTCGATCGTCGACGAGGTGGAGGAACGGCTCCGCGGGCGCGGCATCAAGCCCGTCCGGCGTGAGGGGGTCGCCGAGTCCCGCTGGGTCCTGCTCGACTTCGTCGACGTCGTCGTGCACGTCCAGCACGCCGAGGAGCGCGCCTACTACGCCCTCGAGCGCCTCTGGAAGGACTGCCCGACGATCCCGTTCGACGACGGTGGGAACGCGGCGGCGACCGAGGCCGGCTCCGCGGAGGAGCCGGCCGGCGACGCGATGCCCGGCGACGCGAGGCCCGACGACGTGCCGCCCGGTGACGGGGAGACGGCCGGCCGGTGACCTCCGGACCGCTGCCCGCACTCCCCGTGCCGCGACTCGTCCTGTGGCGGCACGGGCGTACCGAGTGGAACGCCGCGGGCCGGTTCCAGGGACAGCTCGACCCGCCGCTGGACGACCGCGGCCGGCGACAGGCCGCCGTGGCCGCGCCGTACGTGGCCGCCGGCCTGCCGCCGGAGGACACCCTGGTGGTGTCCAGCGACCTGACCCGAGCCGCCGAGACCGCCCGGGCGCTGGCCGGGGTGCTCGGTGTGCAGGTGCGGCTGGACGAGCGGCTGCGGGAGCACGGGATGGGCTCGTGGGAGGGGTTGACCCGCGAGGAGGTCGCCGACCGCTTTCCCGAGCAGTACGCGGACTGGATGGCCGGTCGTCCCGTGCTCGGCCGCGGTGGTGAGGACCCCGCCGAGGTGGCCGAGCGCGCGGTGGCCGCCCTGGCGGATCTCCCTGCGGCAGCGGCGACCGTCGTCGTGACGCACGGCGGTACGGCCGGGCGGCTGATCGAGCGCCTGCTGGGCCTCGGCTCGGAACACCGCCGCGTGTTCGGCCCGCTCGGCAACTGCGCCTGGAGCGAGCTGGTCGTGCAGGGCGGCCGCTGGCGGTTGCTGCGGCACAACAGTGCGGTGCAGCCACAGCCGGGTGGTCGCGTCGAAGGCGTCGGACCGGTGCCGGCGCCGGATGCCCGCGCGACGCCGGAGGCGGGCCCTCCGCCGCCTCCCGGCGACGCGGACGCCGTCTGAGGGAGACGGCGGGGTCCTGCTGCCCCCGCTGTCGTCCGGGCCTCCGGGCCTCCGGGCGGCGGCGGGCTAACCTCGCCCGGTGCGCGTCGCCGTCGTCACCGATTCGTCGGCCTACCTTCCCGACGAGCTGGTCGAGGGTTACGGCATCCACCTCGTTCCCCTCTACGTGGTGCTCCCCGGTCGCTCGGGCCGGGAAGGCTGGGACATCGGTCCCGACGAGGTCGCCCGGACGCTCGCCGTCCGTGGGCAGGCCGTCTCGACCTCCCGTCCCACACCCGGTGACTTCGTGGCCGCGTATCGCCGGGCGCTGGACGAGGGCGCGGACCGACTGGTCTCCATCCACCTGTCGTCGGAACTCTCGGGTACGTGGGACGCCGCGCGGCTGGCTGCCTCCCAGGTGGGGGAGCACGTCGTCACCGTGGTCGACTCCCGGTCGGCAGCGATGGGCGCCGGGTTCGCCGTCCTCGCCGCTGCCCGGTCCGCCACCGCCGGCTCCGACGCGGCTGCGGTCGCGCGGACGGCGGTGGAGACCGCCGCGGCGACGACGACCCTGTTCGTCGTCGAGACGCTCGAGCACCTGCGCCGCGGTGGTCGCATCGGCGCGGCCGCCGCCGTCCTGGGGTCGGCCCTGGCGGTCAAGCCGGTCCTGCACGTGCAGGACGGCCGCGTCGTCCCGCTGGAGAAGGTGCGGACGTCGGCGCGGGCGCTGAACCGGCTGGTGCAGCGCGCGGTCGAGACCGCCGGTCAGGGACCGGTCTCCATCGCGGTCCACCACCTCGCCGCGCCGGAGAAGGCCGAGCGGCTGGCCGCGGAGCTCCGCGACCGGCTGCCCCAGCTGCGCGAGCTGCACGTCAGCGAACTCGGCGCCGCGATCGGGGCGCACGTCGGACCGGGCGCCGTCGGCATCGTCGTGGCGCCGTTCTGGCGGGACGCCGACGAGGGCACGTTGTCGGGGCCGGCGGAGGGCTGACGCAGAACCTGGTAAGGCATGCACGGCAGCCTGCCGCCGTCCACCGATGAGCCGCTGCCCGTCGTCCACAGCCGGTGCCTGCGTCCACAGACCTGCCGACGGGGCGGCCGGAGGAAGTTCCTCTCCCTAGCGTCCCGTCGGTGCGCTTCCCTCCCCGCCGCAGCGACGACGCCGACGTCATCCGTGCGCGCCTGCGGCTCCTGCTGGCCGAGCGGGACCGCGCGGGCGGCTGGGTTCCCGAGGACCTGGAGGAGGAGGGCCGACCGTTCGTCCCGTCGCCGCCGGACGCCGGGTGGCCGGGGGACGACACGGTCACCGCACCGCTGACCTCCGACGCCGACACCGGCGTGGGCCTGCCGGCCGGGATCGGCCGCCACCGCGCCCCGGGCACGGAGGCCCGCTGGGATCCGGGCCGCCCCGGCGCTCGCTCCCTCTGGATCGCGGCCCTGGTGGCCGCGTTCGTGCTGGCCGGCTGGACGTGGCTGGATCGTCCCCGCGTGGAGCCGGTGGAGGGGGCGCAGGTCCGGTCGAGCGCCCCCGCCACACCGCCGGTGGGAGAGGTCGCCGAGACGTCGGAGATGGTCGTCGTCTCCGTCGTGGGCCCGGTCGCCACTCCCGGCCTGGTGACCCTTCCCGCCGGTTCCCGGGTGGCCGACGCCGTCGCGGCCGCCGGGGGCCTCCTGCCCGGAGCGGACCCGGCCTCGGTGAACCTCGCCGCCGTGGTGAGCGACGGTGAACAGCTGACCGTCGGACTGCCGGGCGGGGCGGGGCCCGCCGCCGCGCCGGCCGGTGCCGCGACGGATGCGGCAACCGGAGGCCGCGTGGACCTCAACACCGCGGACGTTCCCGAGCTGGACGCGCTGCCGGGCATCGGGCCGGTGCTCGCTCAGCGGATCGTGGAGCACCGCACCCGCCAGGGGCCGTTCCGCAGCGTGGAGCAGCTCGACGACGTCCCCGGCATCGGGCCGGCGATCGCAGCGGAGCTGGCCGAGCTGGTGACGGTGTGAGTCCTCCCGCGGCAGCCCGCTGGAGCTGGGTGGATCTGCGGCTCGTCCCGACCGCTGCCGCGATCTGGTGCACGACGTTGCTCGCGCCACTGACCACGCCCGCGTCGCTCGGCTGGGCCGGTGTCGCGGCGTGCGTGCTGGCGATCGCGGTGCGACGCGGCCGGAGCCCGGCGACCGCGGTGCTGCTGATGGTCCTGGCCGGGCTGGCGATCGCCTCCGCGTCGTCGGCGGTCAGGGGTGCTGCGCGTGAGGACTCACCCCTGCGAGGGGCCGCCGAGGAGGCGCGGACCGTGTCGGTCGTCCTGGAACTGGACGGCGACCCCCACGTCCTGGGCGGCGCGGGGACGCCGCGCGTCGTCGCCGACGCGACCGTGACGCGCCTCGAGGACGGGAGGACGACGTTCCTGCTGGAGGCGGACGTGGTGCTGTTCGGCCCCGCGGACGACTGGCGGGAGCTGCTCCCGGGTCAGCGGGCACGCGTGCGGGTCGGCGTCTCCCTGCCCGACGCCGGGGACGAGGTCGTCGCAGTGCTCTCCGCTCGCGGGCCACCGGGACTGGTCGGCGGTCCCGGGCGTCTGCAGCGGACCGCCGGAAGTCTTCGGGCAGCCCTGGCAGCCTCCGCGCAGCGCGTGCTGGATCCCTCGGCCGCCGGCCTGCTGCCGGGTCTGGTCGTCGGAGACACCCGGGCGATGGACCCGGTGCTCGAGGAGGACTTCCGCCGGGCCGGCCTGGCGCACCTCACCGCGGTGTCCGGGGCGAACGTCGCCATCGTGCTGGCCGGCGTGCTGCGGCCGCTCCGCCGCAGAGCGCTCGACCGGAGGGTGCAGGCCGTGGTCGCCGGCCTCGCGCTCGCCGGTTTCGTCGTCCTGGCCCGTCCTGAACCGAGCGTCGTCCGCGCCGCCGCCATGGGCGCGGTGACCCTGCTGGCGCTGGCGTCGGGCCGTGCTCGGGCGGCCGTGCCGGCACTGGGCGCGGTGGTGTGCGTGCTCCTCCTGCTCGATCCCGGGCTGGCCAGGGATCCTGGTTTCGCGCTGTCCGTCGCGGCCACCGCGGGCATCGTCCTGCTGGCACCCGGATGGTCGCGCCGCCTCCGGGAGCGCGGCTGCTGGGCTCTGCTCGCCGATGCGGTGGCCGTCAGCGCGGCCGCGGGAGTGGTGACCGCGCCGATCGTCGCCGGCCTGTCGGGGACGGTCAGCCTCGTCTCGCTCCCGGCGAACCTGCTCGCCGCGCCGGCGGTGCCGATGGCCACCGTCCTCGGGCTGCTCGCGGCGGTGATCGGGGTCGTGCTGCCCTGGGTGGCGGATGCACTGGTCTGGGGAGCCGGATGGCCGACGCGGTGGCTGGTCCTCGTCGCCGGACGCGCCGCGGACGTGCCGGACGGCGCGACGGGCTGGCCGGCCGGAACGGAGGGTGCCGCGCTGCTGACCGTGCTCCTGGTCGCCGTCGGCTGGGCGCTGTGGCGGTTCCGGAGGCTGCGCCCGCTCGCGCTCGCCGCGGTCGTCGGGTTGCTCGTCATCGGCTGGCCGGTGCGCCAGGTCGTTGTTGGATGGCCGCCGACCGGCACGCTGGTCGTGGCCTGCGACGTCGGCCAGGGCGATGCCTTCGTGCTGCCCACCGGTGCCGGCGCCGGGGTGCTCGTCGACGCCGGGCCCGACGTCGGCGCGGTGGACCGCTGTCTCGACCGGCTCGGCATCGACACGCTGCCGATGGTGCTCATCTCCCACCTGGACGCCGACCACATCGGTGGTCTGGCCGGCGCTCTGGGAGGGCGCGAGGTGGGAGTCGTCGCGACGGGCACCCTGTCGCCGGCCGACGACCGGGCGCGCGCCTTCGACGGCCTCGTGCGGCGGGCCGGGGGCCACCGCGCCGTCCTGGTGCCCGGGGACCGGCGCACCACGGGATTCGTGGCGGTGGAGGTCCTGGCGCCGGCCCCCGAGCGGGCGACCGCGGCCGCCGAGGCGAACGACCTGTCTCTCGTCGTCCGGGTGACCGTCAACGGCGTGCGGATCCTCTTCACCGGAGATCTCGGGGCCGAGGCGGAGGCGCGCCTGGTCGCCGACGGAACCGACCTGCGCGCCGACGTCCTCAAGGTGCCGCACCACGGCAGCGGGGACGCCGACCCGGAGTTCCTCGTTGCCAGCGGTGCGCAGGTGGCGCTGATCTCGGTCGGTGGCGACAACACCTACGGGCACCCGACGGACCGGCTGCTCACCTGGCTGGCCCGGGCGGATATGCGGGTGCACCGCACCGACCAGGAGGGCGACCTGGCGGTGGTCGGCTCGGGCGACGAATGGGGTGTCGCGACCCGAGGGAGGACAGCGGGGACGTCGGCCGCCGGCGACCTGACCGACCTGGCTGTCCGGTCGCGCGGGGACGGGCGCACTCCCGCGTCCGAGTGGGAGCGTCGGTCCTCCGTGACACGATGCGGACGTGCCGGCTCAACCTGTGGAACCCACCTCCCGGCTGCGCGTCGTGATGGGCGAGGAGGAGCTGCTGCGGGCGCGGGCGGTCGGTGCCGTCCGCACCGCCGTGCTCGGCCGCCACCCCGACGCCGAGATCCACGAGCTGCCCGCCGCCGGGCTGCCGATCGGTCAGCTGGCCGACGTCCTGGCCCCCTCGCTGTTCGGCGAGCACCGGCTCGTCGTGGTGCTCGGGGTGCAGGAAGCCGCCGGCGCGCTGTCGGACGCACTCGTCGGCTACGCGAAGGACCCCGACCCCGACCTGACGCTCGTGATCGTCCACTTCGGCGGCAAGCGGAACGAGGCCCTGGTCAAGGCCTTCACGACGGCCGGAGCGGCGCTCGACGTGTGCCCCAAGCTGAAGTCGCCCGGCGATCTGGCGGCGTTCGCCCGCAACGAGGTCCGGCAGTTCGGTGGGCGGATCACCGCGGACGCCGTGACCGCGCTCGTCGACGCGATCGGCAACGACCTGCGGCAGCTCTCGGCGGCGGCGAGCCAGCTGGTGTCGGACTTCGGAGGCACCATCGACGGGGACGCCGTCGCACGGTTCCACCGCGGCCAGGCGGAGGTCACCGGCTTCACCGTGGCCGAGCGGGTGCTGGTGGGCGACCGGGCCGGCTCGATCGAGATGCTGCGCTGGGCGCTGGAGCGCGGGGTTCCCCACGTCCTCATCGCCGACGCCATCGCCGACGGCGTGCGCACCGCCGCCCGCGTCGCCTCGCTCAGCTCGACGAACCCCGGCGAGCTGGCCCGCACGCTGAAGATGCCGCCCTGGAAGGTCAAGAAGGCGCAGGTCCAGTCGCGGGGGTGGAGCATCGACGGGCTCCAGCAGGCGATCGGTGTCGCCGCCGAGCTCAACGCCGACGTCAAGGGTGCCGCTGCGAGCGCCGACTACGCGCTCGAGCGCGCCGTCCGCCGCATCGTCACCATCAGGGCCGAGACCGGCCGCGGCGGCCGGGCCGCGTACACCGGGCGCTGACCGCGGCGGTCCGCACCGGGCCACCGGCCCCGGAACGCGAGGAGCCCCCGTCCCGCGAGGGAAGGGGGCTCGTCCGGTCCGCGCCGGAGCGCGGATCACCGGCTCAGAGGCCGGCGACCTGCTTGGCCAGACCCGACTTGCGGTTGGCCGCCTGGTTCTTGTGGATGACGCCCTTGCTCGCGGCCTTGTCCAGCTGCTTGGCGGCGACCTGATAGGCGGTCGCGGCGGCGGCGGCGTCGCCGGACTCGGCAGCGGTGCGGACACGCCGGACGGCGGTCTTCAGGGCGGACTTGACCGCGACGTTGCGCTGACGCGCCTTCTCGTTGGTCTTGATCCGCTTGAGCTGGGACTTGATGTTCGCCACGCGTGAGCCTCGGTGTCTCGACAGGAGGGAGTACTTCTGACAGTCGTTCGTGCGTCCGGACGGCATGCGCCACAGGACCGGCCTGCAAGATTACCAGCGCCGATCCCCGGACCCCACCCCGCGGTCCGGCGACGCTCGGCACACCTCGATCCGGTGCCTTCCCAGCCCGGGGGCGCACCGGATTCCCGGCACTCGCCCGGACCGGCCCGCGGTCGTGGGACGATGGCGGCACTGTGACGACTCCTGCCACCACCGATCCGGCCCTCATCCGGAACTTCTGCATCATCGCCCACATCGACCACGGCAAGTCGACGCTGGCCGACCGGATGCTCGAGGTCACCGGACTCGTCGAGGGTCGGCACATGCGCGCCCAGTACCTCGACCGCATGGACATCGAGCGCGAGCGCGGCATCACCATCAAGGCGCAGAACGTGCGGCTGCCCTGGACCCCGCGCTCGGGCGCCCACACCGGCACCGAGTACGTCCTCGACATGATCGACACCCCGGGGCACGTCGACTTCACCTACGAGGTGTCGCGGTCGCTGGCCGCCTGCGAGGGCGCGGTCCTGCTGGTCGACGCCGCCCAGGGCATCGAGGCCCAGACGCTGGCCAACCTGTACCTGGCGCTGGAGAACGACCTCACGATCATCCCGGTGCTCAACAAGATCGACCTGCCGGCCGCCCAGCCCGAGCGGTACGCCGAGGAGATCGCGCACATCATCGGGTGCGAGCCCGAGGACGTGCTGCGGGTCAGCGGCAAGACGGGTGTCGGCGTGCCCGAACTCCTCGACCGGATCGTCGAGGAGATCCCCGCACCCACCGGCGAGGCGCTGGACCCGGCCCGGGCGATGATCTTCGACTCGGTCTACGACATCTACCGCGGCGTCATCACCTACGTCCGCGTCGTCGACGGCCGCATCTCCGCCCGCGACAAGATCAAGATGATGTCGACCGGCGCCACCCACGAGCTGCTGGAGATCGGCGTCATCTCCCCGGAGCCGAAGCCGGTCGAGAGCCTCGGCGTCGGCGAGGTCGGCTACTTCATCACCGGCGTGAAGG
Source organism: Blastococcus colisei (assembly GCF_006717095.1). Lineage (NCBI taxonomy): Bacteria > Bacillati > Actinomycetota > Actinomycetes > Geodermatophilales > Geodermatophilaceae > Blastococcus > Blastococcus colisei. Next base: position 3,482,063 of record NZ_VFQE01000001.1, on the reverse strand, counting down.
ACGTCCGCCAGTCCCGGGTCGGCGACACCGTCACCCTGCAGCACAAGCCTGCGGCGAAGTCGATCGGCGGCTACCGCGACCCCAAGCCGATGGTCTACTCCGGCCTCTACCCGATCGACGGCAGCGAGTACCCGCTGCTGCGCGAGGCGCTGGACAAACTGCTGCTCAACGACGCCGCGCTGACCTACGAGCCCGAGACCTCGGCGGCGCTCGGCTTCGGCTTCCGCGTCGGCTTCCTGGGCCTGCTGCACCTGGAGATCGTCCGCGAGCGGCTGGAGCGCGAGGCCGGCATCAGCCTCATCTCGACCGCGCCGAACGTCGTCTACCGGGTGGTCATGGAGGACGGCACCGAGATCACGGTGACCAACCCGAGTGACTGGCCCGCCGGCAAGATCTCCTCGATCCACGAGCCGATCGTCAACGCCACGATCATCGCGCCCAGCGACTACACCGGCGCGATCATGGAGCTGTGCCAGGGCCGACGCGGCCAGCTCGGCGGGATGGACTACCTGTCGGAGTCCCGCGTCGAGCTGCGCTACACGCTGCCGCTCGGCGAGATCATCTTCGACTTCTTCGACGCCCTGAAGTCGCGCACCCGCGGCTACGCCTCGCTGGACTACTCCGAGGCCGGCGAGCAGGAGTCCTCGCTGGTGAAGGTCGACATCCTGCTGCAAGGGGAGGCGGTCGACGCGTTCAGCGCGATCGTGCACAAGGACAAGGCCTACAGCTACGGCGTGATGATGGCCGGCAAGCTCCGCGAGCTCATCCCGCGCCAGCAGTTCGAGGTGCCCATCCAGGCCGCCGTCGGCTCCCGGGTCATCGCCCGCGAGACGGTCCGCGCCATCCGCAAGGACGTCCTCGCCAAGTGCTACGGCGGTGACATCACCCGCAAGCGGAAGCTGCTGGAGAAGCAGAAGGAGGGCAAGAAGCGGATGAAGATGGTCGGCCGCGTCGAGGTCCCCCAGGAGGCGTTCGTCGCCGCGCTGTCCACCAACGAGTCCACCGCCTCCAAGAAGTGACGCGGGCCCGCTAGATGACCTATTCCAAGGGTTTAGTGGTCGTAGACGGTGAGGCAGCGGGCGACGGGGGCGCCGATGCGGTCGTTGTGCCAGATTGCGGCGGTCAGGGCCAGGACGCGTTGCAGGACTCGGACCCAGACTCCTCCGGGGGTGTGTCCGCCGTGTTGTTCGAGGTCGAGTTGGCCTTTAAGGGTGTCGTTGATCGACTCGATGACCTGGCGTAATGGCCTGAAGAAGCGCGTCCCCGGGCGTTCGGCTTCACCCTTGCGTGCCGGGCGCAGCAGGTTCAACCCCGCGTCGGCGAGGGTGCCTTCGAACTCGCGGCCGTAGTAGTTCTTGTCCGCAATCACGACCTGCTCGCGGCGGTCAGCGGTCAGGGCGGGGTCGGCGTCGAGGATGTCGAGGAGCACCGCGCGCTCGTCGGCCTTGGCGCCGGTGAGGGCGAAGCCGACCGGCAGCCCGTGCAGCGTGCACAGCAGGTGCAGCCGCAGGCCCCAGAACAACCGGGAGTGGCTGGCGCAGTAGCCGTACTCCGCCCAGCCGGCCAGATCCGAGCGGCGGACGGTCTCCCGGGAGCGGGCGCACTCGACTGGCGTGGAGTCAACGACCCACGTCATCGGTGAACAGGCTGGTGTCGCGGGCGAGCGCGGTGATCAGCCAGGCGATCGTGTCGGCCAGGCGTCGCAGCCGCTTGTTGTAGGCCGGCTGCAGGGGCAGATACGGGAACAGATGCCGCAGCTCCGCGTGGGCGTAGCGCAGCCAGCGGGCCTCACTCGGACGGCCGGCCAACGCCTGCATGACGGCCAGCGTGACCAGCTCCGCGTCGGTGATCTTCGGGGCGATTCCGACCCTCGGCCGGGCCGGAGCCCGCTCCGGAAAGGCCTTCAACAGGTCATCGGCGCGGACATAGAGTGCGGTTGCGAGGGTGTCCAGATCGGCGTCCACGAGGACCTCCGAGGTTCGACGTTGGGTTCCAACGCCGAGCGTGGGCACCCTCGCCTCTCACCTGCTCAAGGCTCGCCGACCGATACCGCCGACGTTCCCGCGGGAACGCGGTCAAGGCTCTCAGCTTGACGACGTTCCCGCAGGAACGTGATCGAGAACGGCAACCCCTTGGAATAGGTCATCTAGGTCGGGGTTCCCGTCGCCGGTATGTGACGGCATCCCCGGGCGGGGCCCCCGCACCGCGGGGGCAGTGGGCACCGCACGTGCCACCGCGGCCGGCTCATCCCTCCAGGAACAGCAGGACCGCGACGACGACGCCGTAGACGACGACGATGATGCGCAGGAGCATCGACGGGATGCGCCGGGCGAGCCGGGCGCCGAGGTAGCCGCCGACGAGCGACGTCACGGCCACGACGAGAACGGCCTCCCACGCCACCGGCCCGAATATCCCGAACGCGATCAGCGCCACGGTGTTGATGACCAGGGACAGCAGATTCTTCAGCGCATTGGTACGGGCGAGTCGCTCGGGGAGGAAGATGCCGAGCACGCCGAGCAGCAGCACGCCGAGCCCGGCCCCGAAGTAGGCGCCGTAGACGGAGGCGAGCAGGATCCCGATCTGCAGAGTGGGGGAGCGGTCACCTTTCCTCGATCCGCTGCTTCGCTGGACGAGGCGCGCCAGCCAGGGCTGCAGCACGAGGAGCGCACACGCCAGCAGGATCAGAAAGGGCACGATCGCGCTGAACACGTCGCCCGGGCTGACGAGCAGCAGGACGGCGCCGCCGATGGCCCCGACGATGCTCGTCACCCCGATCGCACGGATCCGCGCGCGCTGCCCGCCCAGCTCGGGCCGGCCGCCGACGACGCTGCCGGCGTATCCCGGGAACAGCGCCACCGTGTTGGTCACGTTCGCGGTGACGGCCGGGTAGCCCGCCGCGAGCAGCGCCGGGAACGAGATCAGCGACCCCCCTCCGGCGATCGCGTTGACCCCGCCCGCCAGCAGCCCGGCGGCCGCCAACAGCGCGACGGTCTCGGGCGTCACCGGCCCACCGCGTAGCCCTGCATTCCCCGCGGATTGGCCGCGGCCTTGAGGAATCCGGTCTGCGGATCCCGTGACACGGCGGAGAGCCGTCCCTGTGACCAGTCGCCGGTGACCTGCACGTCGTGCCCGCGTGCCCGGAGGCCGGCGATGACGTCCGGGGTGAGCCGTCCCTCGACGACCAGCCGGCCCGGCGAGGCCTGACGCGGGTAGAAGGAGCTCGGGAAGTGCTCGCTGTGGAACATCGGCGCGTCGATCGTCGCCTGCAGGTCGAGCCCGGCGTGCAGGTGCGCGAGCAGGAAGGCCAGCGACCACTGGTCCTGCTGGTCGCCACCGGGCGTCCCGAACGCGAGGTAGGGGATCCCGTCGCGGGTGGCGAGCGACGGGGACAACGTCGTCCGCGGGCGCTTGCCGCCGGCCAGCGACGACGGCAAGCCTGGCTCGAGCCACATCATCTGGGCCCTCGAGCCGAGGCAGAAGCCCAGATCCGGGATGACGGGCGAACTCTGCAGCCAGCCGCCACTGGGCGTGGCGGAGACCATCATCCCGTCGCGGTCGACCACGTCGACATGGCAGGTGTCGCCCCTGGTGGTCCCGTCGGACAGCACCGTCGGCTCACCCGCGCCGTCGGCGGTGATGGCCGGGCGCAGTCCCTCGCCGGCGTCCCTGGCCGGCAGCCGGGGCGTGCGTCCGCCCGGGCTCCCGGGCCTCAGCTCGTACGACGCCGTGTCGGCCACCAATGCCCGCCGCTGTTCGGCGTACGCCGGCGACAGCAGGGCCTCGAGCGGGACGTCGACGTGCGCCGGATCGCCGTACCAGGCCTCCCGGTCGGCGAAGGAGAGCTTCGCGCACTCGACGACCGTGTGGATCCAGTCGACCGACAGGTGACCCATCGCCGGCAGGTCGAACCCGGACAGCAGCGCGAGCTGCTGGAGCATCACCGGCCCCTGTCCCCAGGGGCCGGTCTTGTGCACCGTCAGGCCGGCGTAGTCCTGCGATGCCGGCTCCTCGACCGTCGGTTGCCACCGGGCGAGGTCCTCGCCGTCGAGCAGCCCGCCGTGGCGGCGTCCTGACGTGTCCATGACCTGCTGCGTCCGGCACCACTCGTCGACGGCTTCGGCGACGAAGCCCCGGTAGAAGGCGTCGCGTGCCGCCCGGATCTGCTCCTCGCGTCCGGCCGAGGCGGCTTCGGCCTCCGTGACGATCCGCCGGTAGGTGTCGGCCAGCACCGGATTGCGGAATCGGGATCCCGCGGCCGGCGGACCGCCGGAGGTGAGGTAGGTCTGCGCCGAGGTCAGCCACTCGTCGCGGAACAGCTGCTCGACGGTGCGGATCGTCGCGACCGTGTTCGGCAACAGCGGAAAACCGTCCGCGGCATAGCTGATCGCCGGTTCGAGGACGTCCCGCAGCGTCCAGGTCCCGCGCTGCTCGAGCAGCAGGGTCCAGGCTCCGAACGCGCCGGGTACGACGGCGGCGAGCAGACCGGTGCCCGGCACCAGGTCCAGGCCCAGGTCGCGGTAGTGCTCGATGCTCGCCGCAGCCGGGGTCGGTCCCTGCCCGCAGTAGGCCTCGACCCGGCCCGTCGGGTCGGCGACGAGGATGGGGACGTCGCCGCCTGGCCCGTTCAGGTGCGGCTCGACGATCTGGAGCACGAAGCCGGCGGCGACCGCGGCATCGACGGCGTTGCCGCCACGCTCGAGGACTGCCATCCCGGTCGCGCTGGCCAGCCAGTGCGTCGAGGTGACCATGCCTGTGGTGCCCACAAGCTCCGGTCGCGTCGTGAACACGTAGGGACTCCCTCGCCCGTCGGAGTGCGGCGGTCGAGGCCGCCTGGTTGGGGTCGTGCTTGCTCGGTCGCCGCGGTCCCGCGGCGGTCGTCTGCGGGGCTCAGCCGCTCGGGCGCACCGTCGCACCCTCGACCGCCCCCTGTGCGGCGGCCGCGGCGCTGACGTCCGGTGCCCCGGTCTCGCGGTCGACGAGGTGGCAGGCCACGAGATGGTCGGCCGAGGTGACACCGGCCAGTGGCGGTACCTCCACCCTGCACCGCTCGACCGCGACCGGGCAGCGCGTGTGGAAGGGGCACCCGGGCGGCGGATCGAGCGGACTGGGAATGTCCCCGCCGAGGACGATCCGTGTACGCGAGCGCTGCGCCGCCGGGTCGGGAACCGGTGCCGCGGTGAGCAGCGACTGCGTGTACGGCATCTGCGGGTCCTCGAACAGTTGCTGCCGCGACGTCTTCTCCACGATCTTGCCGAGGTACATGACGGCGATCGCGTCGCTGATGTACTCCACCACCGACAGGTCGTGGGTGATGAACAGGCAGGAGAACCCGAGGTCGCGCTGCAGGTCGGTGATGAGGTTGAGGATCGACGCCTGCACGCTGACGTCCAGCGCGGACACCGGCTCGTCCGCGATGACCAGGGCGGGCTCCAGCGCGAGTGCCCGCGCCAGGCCGACCCGCTGGCGTTGACCGCCGGAGAGTTCGTGCGGGTAGCGGTCGATCATGTCCGCGCGCAGACCGCACTTCTCGAGCATCTCGCGCACGCGTCGGTCGAGCGCGGATCCGGACGCCACCCGGTGCAGCAGCATCGGCTCGCCGATGATCTGACCGATCGTGAGTCGCGGGTTGAGCGAGGAGTAAGGGTCCTGGAAGACGATGTGGACCTGCCGCCGCAGCGGCCGCATCCGCCGCCGGGACAGCTGGGAGATCTCCGTGCCGAGCAGTTTGATGCTGCCGGAGGTCGGTTCGATCAACCGCGTGACGCACCGGCCGACGGTCGACTTGCCGCTGCCCGACTCGCCGACGAGCCCGAGGATCTCCCCTGGGCCGATGGTGAAGGAGACGCCGTCGACGGCGCGCACGACACCCGAGCCGCCCCGGAACCCGGAGCCGGTGGCGAAGTGCTTGACCAGGTCGGTGACCTCGAGCACCGGACCCTGATGCGGCGACGTGGTCATGCCTGCTCCCCGGGGTGATAGCACGCGGTCGGGTGGAAGGGCCGGGTCGGTTCCAGTGGCGGCCGGTGCTCCACGCAGATCTCGGTCCGCCGGGGACAGCGGGGGGCGAAGACGCACTCGTCCGGGTCCGACCGCAGCGACGGGACGAGACCGGGGATCTCGACGAGCCGCCGGACGGCGACCTCCTCCGGACCCTTCTCGCGGTGCGGGATGGCACTGAGCAACCCGTTGGTGTACGGGTGCTGCGGATGGGCGAACAGCTCGTGCACCTCTGCCTGCTCCACCGGCCGCCCGGCGTACATCACGACGACGCGGTCCGCCAGGTCCGCGACGACGCCGAGGTCGTGCGTGATGAGGATGATCGACGTCCCGAGCTCGCTGCGCAGGCGGCGCAGGATGTCCAGCACCCCGGCCTGGATCGTCACGTCCAGAGCAGTCGTCGGCTCGTCCGCGACCAGGATCTTCGGCCCGCAGGCGACACCGATCGCGATCATGACGCGCTGTCGCATCCCGCCCGAGAGCTGGTGCGGGTACTCGTCGACGCGTTGGCGCGGAGCGGGGATCCGCACGAGCTCGAGCAGCTCGATGGCACGTTGGTGCGCCGCACGCTTGGACAGGCCTTCGTGCCGCTGCAGGACCTCGCGGATCTGCCGGCCCACGGTGAAGGCCGGGTTGAGGCTGGTCATGGGCTCCTGGAACACGAAGCTCACGTCCTTGCCCCGCACCTCGCGCAGCTGCTTCGGGCTCAGGGACAGCAGGTCGGTGCCCTCGAGCCGGATGCTGCCGGTCACCGTCGCGGTGGCCGGCAGCAGGCCGGGGATGGACATGGCGGTGACCGACTTGCCACATCCCGACTCCCCGACCAGGGCCAGGATCTCCCCGCGGGCGAGCTCGAAGGAGACGCCGTTGACCGCGTGGACCGGTCCGTCCTCGGTCTGGAAACGGATCCGCAGATCCTCGACGGCCAGCAGGGGACCGGTCTCCGGGTGAACCGCGAGAGAACCGTCGACGGGGCTGGTCGTCATCGGACGGCCTTCGGGTCGAGGACGTCGCGAAGGCCGTCTCCCACGAGGTTGAACGACAGGGCCGCCAGAGCGATGGCGACGCCGGGGAACACGGCCAGCAAGGGGGCCTGTGCCAGGAAGCTCTGCGCGGCCGACAGCATCGTCCCCCACGACGGCGTCGGCGGCTGGACGCCCAGGCCGAGGAAGGACAGCACGGACTCACCGATGATCGCCTGGGGCACGGTGACGGTGGCCTGCACCAGCAGCGGGCTGAAGGCGTTGGGCAGGATGTACCTCCGCAGTATTCGCATGTCCCCGGCGCCGTCTGCCACCGCTCCGGCGACGTAGTCCTGCTCGCGCAGGCCGAGCACTTCTCCTCGGGTGACCCGGATGAAGCTGGGAAGGGCGCTGATGCCCAGCGCGATCACGACGTTGCGCAGCGACGGGCCGAGGATCGCGGCCAGTCCGACCGCCAGGATGAGGAAGGGGAAGGCGAGCAGCAGGTCGGTCAGGCGGCTGATGACCAGGTCGGCCCAGCCGCGGTAGTAGCCCGCGATGAGCCCGAGTGGCACCCCGATGGCCATCGCGAGGAGCGTCGCAAGGACGCCGGCCTGCATGGACACGCGCGCGCCGTACGCGATCCGGGCCAGGGTGTCCCGGCCGAGGTCGTCGGTTCCCAGCAGGTGGTCCGCGGACGGCGGCTGGAGCAGCGCGCCGAAGTCGTTCGTCTCGGCGTCGCCGAACAGGGGGGCGAAGATTGCCAGCCCCCCGATCAGCGCGAGGACGACGAGTCCGAAGACCGGCAGCCGCATCCGGAGGAAGCGCTTGAGCAGCCGCCGCCCACGCCGCTGGCGGGGAGGGGGGTTGGGCAGGGCGGCAGAGGGCTGAGCCATGGGTGCCGAGCTCACGGTCACGACGCACCCCCTCCCACGCGGATGCGTGGGTTCAGGAACGAGTAGGACAGGTCCACGAGCAGGTTGACGACGACGTAACCGAACACCGTCACCAGAGCCACTCCCTGGATCACCGGGTAGTCCCGGGTGAACACCCCGTCGACGATGAGTTTGCCGAAGCCGGGGATCACGAAGATCTGCTCGGTGATCACGGCGCCGGAGATGAGGGCGCCCAGTTGCAGTCCGAGCACCGTGACCACCGTGATCAGGCTGTTGCGCAGGGCGTGCACGAGCACCACCTGACGCTCGGACAGTCCCTTCGACCGGGCGGTGCGGACGTAGTCGGCGGAGATGGTCTCGAGCATGGCCGAGCGCATCTGGCGCATCAGCACTGCTGACAGCCCGGTCCCGAGGACGATCGCCGGCAGGATCATGCGTTTCAGGTTCTCGATCGGGTCCTCCAGGAAGGGTACGTAGCCCGAGGCCGGGAGCAGGTCGAGCTGTACGGACACGACCAGGATCAGCACCAGACCGAGCCAGAAGTTCGGTATGGACAGCCCGAGCAACCCGAAGCCGTTGCTCACGTTGTCGATCCACGAGCCGCGTCGCAGCGCGGCGAGGATCCCCGCCGGGATCCCGATGAGCAGGGCGACGAGCAGGGACAGGAGCGCGAGCTCCAGCGTGACCGGCAGGCGGTCGAGGATCACCTCGCTGACGTCGGCCCCGGTCCGGGTGGAGGAGCCGAGGTCGCCCTGGAGGGAGTTCCCGATGTAGCGCAGGTACTGCACGGGGACCGGGTCGTTGAGTCCGTACTTCTCCCTGATCTCCTCCAGTGCGGCGGGATCGCGCTCCTCTCCTGCGAGGGCCAGGGCGGCATCCCCCGGCAGCGCGCGCACCCCGACGAAGACGACGATGCTGGCGAGCAGCAGCACGAGCGCAGACGTGCCGAGCCGGCGCAGCAGGTATGAGCCCATCCTGCTGTCCTGTCGTCCGCGGCGGTTACTGGGCGAAGCCGGCGGTCGCGAGGCGCGGTAGGCCGTCGGCGTAGTACTCCAGGCCGACGACGTCGGGTCCGGTCACGAGGTAGTTGACCGGGTGGTAGAGGTACAGGATCGGCCGGTCCTCCGCCGCGATCTGCAGCGCCTCGGCGTAGAGCTGCTTGCGCTCCTCCTGGTCGCTGGTCAACCGGGCCTGCTCGAGGCGCTGGTCGAGCTCCGGGTTGGATTCACCGGTGATGTTCAGCGGTGCGCCGGTGTGGAGGAAGTTGTAGATGTTGCCGTCCGGGTCCACCCGGCCCGACCAGCCGACCTGGAACGTGTCGAAGTTCCCGGCGTCGCTGGCGTCCAGCGCGGAGGCGAACTCGGTGGGGGCCACCGTCACGTCGAAACCGGCCTCCTTGGCCTGTGACTGGATCACCTGTCCCAGGCGGAGGTTCTCAGGGCTGGTGTTGACGACGAGGGTGACCGGGACGGGCGTGGAGACGCCCGCGTCGGCGATGAGTTCCTTGGCCCGCTCGACGTCCCGCTGGCTGCACTCGAACGACTCGTCGTGGTAGGGGCTGGCCGGCGGCAGGGGAGTGCACCCGGGGGTGTACTTGCCGGCGAAGACGACCTCGTTGATGACGTCGCGGTCCAGCGACAGCTCGAAGGCCTCACGCAGTTCCGGTGAACTGCCGAGTGGAGTGTCGACCGGGCCGACCGGCTGGCCGATCCCGTTGACGTTGCCGATGTTGATGCTGATGCCCTGGTAGCCCAGCGACTCCTGGCCGATGAGCTTGACCGAGGTGTCGCCCTCCACCTTGGCGACGTCGGTGGCGGCGATGCGCTCGGCGACGTGCACGTCGCCGGAGTTGACGTTGGCCAGTCGGACGTTGCCGTCGGTGATGACCCGGTAGGTGACGCCGTCGAGCTTCACGTTGTCGGCGTCGTAGTAGTCGGTCGCCTTCGTCAGCACGATCTCGTTGCCCGGCGTCCGGCTCTCGAACTCGAACGGCCCGACGCAGACGGGGTCGCTGCCGAACGCGTCCCCGAGCGTCTCCAGCTGGGCCGGCGACATGATCATCCCTGCCCGGTCGGCGAGCTGGGCGGTAAGCGGGGCGAACGCTGAGGACAGGGTGAGCTGGACGGTGGTGGGATCGAGGACCTCGACCGACTCGACCTGGGCCAGGTCGCCGGTGCGCGCCGAGCCCTCGAGCGTGCGATGCCGGTCGAGCGAGGTCTTCACCGCCGCTGCGTCGAACGGCGTCCCGTCGTTGAAGGTGATGCCCTGGCGCACCTTGATCGTGACGACCGTGCCGTCCTCCGAGACCTCCGGGAGCTCCTCGGCCAGCTGCGGGATGAGCTCCAGCTCCTCGTTGACGTCGTAGAGCTTCTCGCACATGTTGACGAAGACCTCGCGCCCGACCAGCGTCCGGGCGAGGGTGGGATCGAGTGCGTCCGGGTCCTCTGCGAGCGCGAGGACGAGGGTGCCCCCCGCCTGGGCCTCCCGGTTGTCCGCGGAGGCGTCGTCACCGGTGTCGGTCGATCCGCTACCGCAGGCGCTGACCAGGGTTGCGGCCGCGACAGCGACCGACAGGTGGGTGAAACGGCGGTGACCGAGCACGGGCCCTCCTCGGGGTGAATGAAGCTCGGCGCTGAGACTCACATCACGGTGGACTGTATGCAAGATTTTGGCGAAAGAAGCTTCAGATTCGTCCCGGCCCCCGCTCAGGGAGGCGGCTGCGACCGCCCCGAGGTGGCGCCCCGGCGGTAGGACGCGCGCGCCGCGGCGACGTGGGCGCGCGCGACCGCCTCGGCGTACTCCTCGTCGCCGTCGGCGATGGCATGCAGCAGTTCCTCGTGCTCCTTCCACGAGTGCGGGGCCCGCGTCTCGGCGTTCGCCCGGAACACCCACTGCACGCGTTGCGCCATGGGCGCTACGAGCAGCCGGAGGTAGTCGTTGCCGGCGATCTCGACGACCAACTGGTGGAACTCGGTGTTGCAGTCGGCGACCACGCCGAGTTCACCGGCATCGGTGGCCTGCCGAGCGCGCTCGAGGGTGGCGCGCAACCGGGCGATCTCGGGTGGCCCGGCCCGGCGCGCCGCCAATCGGGCGCCCAGCGATTCCAGGGCCATGCGTACGTCGAACAGCTCGTCCGCCTGCTCGGGGGTCATCTGTGCGACGACGGCACCGCGCCGTGGGTGGAGGTCGACGAATCCTTCGCTCGCCAGCGTCTGCAGGGCTTCCCGCACAGGGTTGCGCGAGACCCCGAGCCGGGACGCCAGTCGATCCTCGACCAGGCGCGTGCCGGGCGGGAACTCGCCGGTGATGACCATGTGGCGGAGTTCGTCAGAGACCAGCGAGCGCAACGGCTGGTGCGCTGTTCCAGGCGTCACAGTGGCCCTCCTCTCGATGCTGAACAGAGGACTGTATACAAATCCCCGCTGGGTGCCTTCCTCGTGACACAAAGAGGGCTGGAAAGGGTGAGGCGTGCACTCGCAAGGTAGGGCGCGCGAGTGGCAGGGTCCGACCTCGTGACCTCCGGCGTGCCCGGGCAGTATGGCCGCGGCTCGTGCTCCGGCGTCCCTCGCCCGATGTTCCGGGACGATCCGCGCGTTCCGCGACGGTCGTTCTCACCGTGTGGGGGCGGTGGACATCACGTCGAAGCTGGGATGGGCAGGAGGGGTCGCGCAGGAGTGAGCGAGCTGACCGGGGAGCAGAGCATCTCGAGAACGCGGTCGACGAGGGCGAGCGGCGGAGAGTGCGTGATGGGGGAGGCTCGACGCGGTCTGCGTCTCGGGCGCGGACCTGCTGCCGCTGCCCGGTCGCAAGCCCGACCGCAGCGGCATCGACAAGAAGGCGGTGACGGGTCGGGTCGCCGTCCACGAGCTCGGCCTGGACGGCGACGTGCAGGTCAACCGCAAGTACCACGGTGGGGAGGGGCAGGCGGTCTACGCCTACGCCCAGGAGGACGCCGACTTCTGGATCGCCGAGCTCGGTCGTGAACTGCCGCCGGGGCGGTTCGGCGAGAACCTCCGGACCAGCGGTCTGGACCTGACCGGGGCCCTGCTCGGCGAGCGGTGGCGGATCGGGACGGCGATGTTCGAGGTGACCGCGCCGCGCATCCCCTGCGCGAACTTCGCCCGGTTCTGGGACGAGCCGCAGCTGGTCAAGCGCTTCACCGCGTACGGCGCGACCGGGGCTTACCTCCGCGTCCTGGAGACCGGCAGGATCGGCGCGGGGGACGGCGTCCGCGTCGTCCACCGTCCCGGGCACGGCGTCACGACGGGCCGGGCGTTCCGGATCTTCACGACGCAGAAGGCCCGGGTCGCGGAGCTCGCCCCGGCCCTGCACCACCTGCCGCTCAAGGACCAGCCCAAGGTCCGGACGCGCATCGACGCGCGGACCGCGGCCGGCGCCTGAGCGGCGCGGCGGCGCGCTACTGTCCGCCGCGGTACGCCGGGGCCGCCCGGTCGACGGGGAGGTCGCCATGCAGCTGCGCCGCACGGTCACGTCGCTGCTCGCGCTGGCCGTCATGGGCATCCCGGCTCTCACCGGCTGCGGGGGTGGTGAGCCCGAGGAGTCCGCGGGCGACCTCCTGGCGCGCGCCAAGACGACCCTGGACGAGGCGAGCAGCGCGCACTTCGTGCTGACCAGCGAGGGGGCACCGGAGACGGGCACTCTCCTGCTGGGTGGCGAGGGCGACATCGCCCGCCCGTCGTCCTTCGAGGGCACGCTCGACGTGCGCGCCCTCGGCTCCACCCTCGACCTGGAGGTGGTCTCCGTCGACGGCACCGTCTACGCGCAGCTGCCCTTCACCACCGGGTTCAGCGTCGTCGACCCCGCCGATTTCGGCTTCGGCGATCCGGGTGCGCTGCTCGATCCGGAGACCGGCATCTCGCAGCTGCTCGCCGAGGCGGAGTCGGCCGAGCTGGGGGAGGAGCGCCGGGTGGACGGCGAGGTGGTGCGCGAGGTGACCGCAGAGCTGCCCGGGGAGCTGGTGGAGCAGATCCTCACCAGCGAGGACCCCAGCACGCCGGTGCAGGCCCGCTTCTCCATCGCGACCGAGAGCGGAGAGCTGCGGCGGGCCGAGCTCACCGGGCCCTTCTACACCGCGGGCGAGAACGCGACGTTCACCGTGGACCTGACCGACTTCGGCGCCGATGTCGAGATCACCGCACCGCCCACCGGCTGAGCAGGTCCCCGGCGCCCAGCGGCACCCGGCGCCCGGACTCCCGCTCGTGGTCCTCGCCACACTGGCCGTCCTGGTCACCGCGGCCGACACCTACGTCGTCGTCCTCGCCCTGCCCGACATCCTCGCCGGGGTCGGCGTCGGGCTCGACGAGCTGCAGCGGGCCACGCCGATCGTCGGCGGCTTCCTGCTCGGCTACACCGCCACGCTCCCGCTGCTGGGCCGGTTGGCCGACCTGCGCGGGCGGGTGCCCGTCCTGGTCGGCTGCCTGCTGCTGTTCGCCCTCGGCTCGCTGCTCACCGCCACCGCCGACGCCCTGGGCCCCGCCGTCCTCGGCCGGGGGCTGCAGGGCATCGGCGCCGGTGGCCTGGTGCCGGCGACCCTCGCCCTGGTCGCCGACCGCTGGCCCCCCGAGCGTCGCGCGCTGCCCCTCGGCGTCGTGGGCGCGGTCCAGGAGGCCGGCGCGGTGCTCGGCCCCCTGGCCGGAGCGGCGGTGCTCGCGTTCGCGGACTGGCGGGCCATCTTCTGGCTGAACCTGCTGCTCGGGCTGGCCCTCGCGGTCGGCGCCGTGGTCACCGGCGGGGTGCGCCGCCCCGATGCCCTCGGGCTGGCCCTCGCGGCGGTCACCGCGCTCGCCCTCGGCCTCCAGCTGGCGGCTCCGGTGGCGCTCGCGGAGGACGTGACGCTCGGCCTGCTGTACGTGCCCGTCGTCGAATCCCTGGAGTGGACGACGCCCCTCGTCCTGGTCTCGCTGGCCGCCGGGGCGGCGCTCGTGGTGCGAAGCCTCAAGGCCCCGGACGGCGCCGTCCTGCCACTGCGGGGTCTGCGCCGGCTGGCCGGCGAGGTCGACGTCGTCGGCTCGGCGCTGGCCGTCGTCGCCCTGGGCAGCCTCGTGTGGGCGTTCGCCGCCGCGGACCCGGCGACCCAGATCGTGGCGCACGGCCCGGTGCTCCTCCCGGTGGCGCTGGCGGCCACGGTGGCCTTCGTGTGGCACGAGCGCCGGACGGCCGAGCCGGTGCTGCCGCTGCGGGCGCTGCGGCCGGTCGGCGCGTGGGGCGCCCTGCTGGTCAACCTGCTCGTGGGGGCTGCGCTGGTCGCGGCGCTCGTCGACATCCCGCTCTTCGCGCGCGCCACCACGACGCCGGGCGACCAGCTCGGTGCCGCCCTCGTGCTCCTCCGGCTGCTGGTCGCCGTCCCCGTCGGTGCGGTGGCGGGCGGCTGGCTGTGCCGCGCGGTCCCCGCGCGCTTCGTCGCCGCCGGGGGGATGGCGCTGACCGCGGTCGCCTTCGTGCTCATGACCCTCTGGGACGCCCGCTCACTGGACGGCGTCGCCTCGACCGTCGTCCTGGTCGCGGCCGGCCTCGGGTTCGGCCTGGCGATCGCGCCGGTCAACGCCGTCCTGCTGGCGGTGACCCGCGCCGAGGTCCACGGCAGCGCCAGCGCGCTCGCCGTCGTGGCCCGCACCGTGGGCATGCTCGCGGGGCTGTCGCTCCTGACCGCCGTGGCGCTGCGCCGGTTCACCGCCGAGGTGGATGCCATCGGCACCCCGTTCGAGCTCTGCCCCGAGACACCTACCGACTGCGCCGTCTACGACGCCGCTGTGGAGGCGGCCGTGCTCACCCAGTTGCACACCGTCTTCGCCGGGGCGGCGATCGCGGCCGGCCTCGCGGCGCTGGCCTCGCTGCTGTTGCTGCGCGAGGGCCGGGCGGCCGCACCCGCGATCGTGCGAAGCTGAACCGGAGCCGCGATCCGGCTCCCGGACGAGGGGTGCCGTACCCGGTGGGCGACAAGACGGTGCTGTGGAGGCCGTCGTGGCGTGGTTGGTGCTCGTCGTGTCCGGCGTGCTGGAGGCGGTCTGGGCCACGGCCCTCGGCCGCTCGGAGGGGTTCAGCCGGCTGGTCCCGTCGGTCGTGTTCGTGGTGGCGCTCGTGCTCAGCATGGCCGGACTGGCCTACGCGATGCGTGAGCTGCCCGTCGGCACCTCCTACGCGGTCTGGGTGGGCATCGGCGCCTCGCTCACCGTGGTCTACGCGATGGTGACCGGTACCGAGGCGGTGTCGCTGGCGAAGGTGCTGCTGATCGTCGGGCTCATCGGCTGCGTCGTCGGGCTCAAGCTCGTCCACTGACGGGCGAGGCGCTCAGGACGCAACCGCTCCTCACGGCGCGCCCGCTCGTCTAGCTTCTCCCGCGAGGAGGCGCTGTGGAGGGCACCGGGCAGCTGCGGATCAGCCTGCTGGGCCCGTGCGCGGCCTCCACCGGAGGGGAGCCGCTCGACCTCGGCGGGCCCCGCCAGCGGGCCGTGCTCGTCGCCCTGGTCCTCGCCCGGGGCGAGGTCGTGCCGGTCGATCGACTGACCGAGTCCGTCTGGGGCGAGCACGCCCCGGCGGACCCCGCGGGTGCGCTGCAGGCCTACGTCTCGCACCTGCGCCGGCGCCTGCAGCCCGGCAGCGCCGCCCGCACCCGCTCGGCCGTCATCGTCAGCGAAGGGCGCGGCTACGCCGTCCGGCTGCCACCGGATGCCGTCGACGTCTGGCGGTTCGAGCACCTGCTCGACCGGAGCGGGGCCGCGCAGGAGCCGGCGGAGGTCGCGGAACTGCTGTCCCGGGCGCTCGCGCTGTGGCGGGGGCCGCCGCTGGCCGAGTGGACCGACGAGCCGTGGGCGACACCGGAGATCGCGCGCCTGGAGGAGCTGCGCGCGGTCGCGCGCGAACGGCTGGTGGCCGCCCAGCTCGCGCTGGGGGAGGCGGCCCTGCTCGTACCCGACCTCGAGGTCATGGTCGCCGAGGCGCCGATGCGGGAGGAGCGGTGGCGGCTGCTGGCCCTCGCCCTCTACCGGGCGCACCGGCAGGCGGACGCGCTGGGCGCGTTCCGCCGCGCGCGCACGACCCTCGCCGACGAGCTGGGCGTCGACCCGGGTCCGGCGCTCCGCGAACTCGAGCGGCAGGTGCTCGCCCAGGCGCCGGAACTCGCCGTCCCCACCCAGCGCTCCCGCCGCACCGAACCGTCCGTGCCTGCCGCCGCGCCGGCGCCGGACGACCTGCTCGACCGCGACGCCGAACTGGCCGCGGTCCGCGCCGCCCTCGACGACCTGGTCGCCGGCGAGCCGCGGCTGCTGCTCATCGAAGGGCCCGCGGGAATCGGCAAGACCCGGTTGCTCACCGAGATCCGGCGGCTGGCCGCGGAGCGGTCGGTGGGGGTGCTGGCAGCGCGGGGGAGCCAGCTCGAGAAGGCGTTCGGTTTCGGCGTCGTCCGGCAGCTGTTCGAGCCCCGGCTGACCGATCCCCGGCGCCGGGACGAGTTGCTCGCGGGGGCGGCGGCCAGCGCGCGAGGCGTCTTCGACCCCATGGGCGGGGAGTCTCCCGATGGCTCGTTCGCCGCCCTGCACGGGCTCTACTGGCTGGCGGTCAACCTCACCGCCGACGGGCCGCTCGTGCTCGCCGTCGACGACGTGCAGTGGTGCGACGGCGCATCCCTGCGGTCGCTGGCCTTCCTGGTCCGCCGCCTGGAGGCGGTGCCGGTGCTCGTCGTCGGCACGGTGCGGACGGGTGAACCGCACGAGGACGAGGAGCTGCTGGGCGAGCTGGCGCTGGAGCCGGTGGCGGTCGTCCTCCGGCCGGCCACCCTCTCCGCCGACGCCGTCGGCGCCCTGGTCGGGCGGCGGCTCGGCGAGCCGGTCTCCCCGCTGTTCGCGCTCGCCTGCCATCGCACGACCTCGGGCAACCCCCTCCTGCTGCGCCAGCTGCTGCGTGCCCTGGAGGCCGACGGCGTCCGGCCGGACGCCGCGCACGCCGACATGGTCGTGGCCGTCGGGTCCCGCGCGGTCTCGAGCATGGTCCTGATGCGGCTGCGCCGGCTCGGCGGAGCGGCCCCGGTCGTGGCCCGCGCCGCCGGGATCCTGGGCGACGGGGCGCCGCTCCCGGTGGTCGCCGCGCTCGCCGAGCTGTCCGAGCCCGACACCGCCGCGGCCCTGGCCGCACTCGCCCGCGCGGAGATCGTGAAGGACGAACAGCCGCTGGCGTTCGTCCACCCGCTGGTCCGGGAGGCCGTGTACCGCGACCTCCCCGCCGCGGAGCGTGCCCTGCGGCACGAGCGTGCCGCCCGGCTGCTCCGCGCGACCGGGGCCAGCGACGAGCAGGTGGCCGCGCACCTCCTGCTCGCTCCGGTCCGCGGCGACGGCGAGGCGACCGAGGCGCTGCGCCGGGCGGCCCGGACGGCGGCCGAGCGCGGCGCGCCGGACAGCGCGGTCACCTACCTGCGCCGTGCCCTGGCGGAGCTGCCCGCCGGTGCGCCGCGGTGCGACGTGCTGCGCGAGCTGGGTCTGCTCGAGTCGCTCGTGGACGGCGCGGCGAGCACCGAGCACCTGCTCCAGGCCTACGAGGGGATGGCCGATCCGCGGGACCGTGCCGACCTCGCGGTGGCGATCGCCCGGACGCAGGTCTTCGCCAGCCCGCCGGGCCAGGCCACCGCGTTCGCCCGGCGGGCCGCGGACGCCCTGCCCGACGAGCTCGCCGACCACCGGCAGGCCCTGCTGGCGATCGAGCTGGTGAGCGGATACATGCACGCGCTCGACCCGGTCCGCTGGCGCCGGCCCGTGCCCGAGCCGGACGGCGAGGGCCACGGCGCACAGATGCTGGCCGCGGCACTGGCCTACGACGTCACGATCGAGGGCTGCGACCGCGAGCGGGCGGTGCGGCTGGCCCGCTTCGCGCTGGAGGGGAACCGGCTCTGGGCCGTGGACCACGGGCTCTTCTGGGTCATCGCCGCGATCATCCGGATGCTGGCCGATGACGACCTGGGCGACTTCTGGGCCCGCGCCCGTGCCGAGGCCCACGCGCGCGGGTCGCTGTTCGCCGTCCTCTCGACGAACCTGTGGCAGGGGTTCTGGCACTGGCGCCGCGGCGAGCTCGCCGAGGCCGACTCGTCCCTGACGAACGCGCTCGACGAGAGCCGGATGTGGGGCGGTGCGGGGGTGGCTCCCCCCTTCGCGTACGCGTTCCTGATCGGCTGCCACCTCGACCGCGGCGACCTCGCCGCCGCCCGCGCCACGGCCGACGCCGCCGGCACCGGTCCCGGGATCGGGGACGGCGGCCGGCTCCTGCAGCACGCGCTGGCCCGGCTGCTCACCGCCGAGGGGCGCCACGAGAGCGCGCTCGGCCTGCTGGACGCGATCCCGACGCCGGTGCCGGTGCCCAACCCCGTGTGGAACCCCTGGCGCAGCAGCGCGGCCCTGGCGTTGCGCGGACTGGGCCGGACCGGCGAGGCGATCGCTCTCGTAGAGGAGGAGGCTCGGCTGCTGCATCGCTGGGGAGCCCCGAGCCACCTGGGCGCGACGCTGCGGCTGCTCGGCGAGCTCCGCGCGCCGGACGGGCTGGCCGACCTGCGCGAGTCGGCCGCCCTGCTGGCCACGACGTCGTCCGCCGTGGATCTCGCCCGCGCGCGGTGTGCCCTGGGCGCCCGCCCCGAGGTGGCCGACGACGAGGCGGTGCCGCTGCTGCAGGCCGCGATGGAGGAGGCGCACGCCCGGGGGGCGCTCGGAGTCCGCGAACGGGCGCGCGCCGCGCTGCGGTCCCGCGGCTTCGCCGACGCGGTCTGCCGGCCGACGGTCCGCTCGGCGACGGCGACCGAACGCCGGGTCCTCGAGCTGTCGGCGGCCGGCCTCGGCATCCGGGAGGTCGCCCAGGAGCTGTTCCTGACCCCCGGGACGGTCCGGTCGGTGCTCGAGCGGGCGTCCGCCGACGGCCTCAAGTTCCTCTCAAGTCCGACCGGCGAGGCTCGGACACTGGCAACCGGGAGGACCCCGTGACGCAGCAGCAGATCGCGACGGCCGCGCCGTCCCGGGCCGAGGGGCTGCGCGGACTGTGCGGTGGTTCGGTGCAGCTCCCCGGCGACCCGGCCTACGACATGGCCCGCTCACCGTGGAACCTGCAGATGCGCGACTACCCGGCTGCGGTGGCCTATCCGGCCTTCCCGGACGAGGTGGCCGAGGTGCTGCGGGCGGCGGCGGCCGCCGGACTGCAGGTGGCCGCACAGGGGACCGGCCACGGAGCCCCGCCGCTGGAGGGCCGGCTGTCCGGCGCGGTGCTGCTGCGCACCTCGGCGATGACCGAGCTGGCGATCGACCCCGTCCGCCGCACTGTCCGGGCGGGTGCCGGAGTGCTGTGGGGCGACCTGGCCGACGCCGCCGGGCGGCACGGACTGGCCGGCCGGCATCCGTCGTCCCCGGACGTGGGCGTGGTCGGCTACAGCCTGGGCGGCGGCATCGGCTGGTACGCCCGGAAGCTCGGGCTGCAGTGCAACGCGGTGACGGCGGTCGAGCTGGTGCTGGCCGACTGCACGTCCGTGCGGGCCACCGCCGACCGGGACGCCGACCTGTTCTGGGCGCTCCGCGGTGGGGCGGCGCCCCTGGGCGTCGTCACCGCGCTGGAGTTCGGGTTGTTCCCGCTGGAGACCGTCGTCGCGGGCACGTTGACGTGGGACTGGACCGAGGTCGAGCGGGTCCTGCCGGCCTGGGTGGCCTGGTGCGCGGACGCCCCGGAGGAGGCGACGACGGCGTTCCGGCTGCTCGACGTGCCGGCCGACGAACTGGTCCCCGCCGAGCTGCGCGGACGGCGGATCGCCATGATCGACGGCGCCGTCCTGGGGGAGGACGGCTACGCCGCCGAGGTGCTCGCGCCGCTGCGCGCCCTCCGGCCGGAGTTCGACACGGTGGTCCGGATGCCCGCGGCCTCGCTGGTCAGGCTGCACCTGGACCCGGAGGGGCCGACGCCCGCGTACGCCAGCAGCACCCTCGTCTCCGACTTGCCGGACGCCGCCATCGCCGGGATCGTCGACGCCGTCGGCCCGGGTTCGGGGACCCGGCTGGCCGCGGCCGAGCTGCGGCAGCTCGGGGGCGCGCTGGCCCGCCCGGACCCCGCCGGTGGCGCCCTGTCCGCCCTCGACGGCCGGTTCCTGGCGCTGGGCCTGGGTCTCGGCGGAGGGGACGACCACGACTGGGAGCGGCAGCGGGAGGACGCCGCCCGCTTCCTGGCCGCGGTCGAGCCGTGGGCCACCGGCCGCCACTACCTGCCGATGCTCGACGAGCGCACCGACACCCGGAAGGTGTTCCCGCCCGGGGTGCACGCCCGGCTGTCCGCCGTCCGCCGGGCCGTCGACCCGGGCAACCTCTTCCTGGCGGCCCACCACGTGGACTCCCGTCCGCAGGCTTGAGGCCGCGTCTCAAGCCCGGCCTCAAGGTCGTCGCAATCGGCCGTCAAGGGCAGCGCGCCACCGTTCCTCCATCAGTTCTCACCGACCTGGAGGACCCCGTGACCGCCATCCTCGACGCCCCCGTCGCCGTCGACACCCGGACCGCGATCGACGCCCTGCGCGCCGAGCTGACCGGCTCCCTGCACACCCCGGACGAGCCGGAGTACGACCAGCTCGTCTCGCCCTGGAACCTGGCCGTCCCGATGCGGCCGGCCGCCGTCGTCGCCGTCCGCACCGCCGAGGACGTCGTCGCCGCCGTGCGCTTCGCCGGCGCCCACGGCTACACCGCCGGCGTCCAGGCCACCGGCCACGGCGCGGAGCGGTCGCTCGCGGGGCACCTGCTCGTCCTCACCCGCGGCCTCGACGAGGTGACCGTGCACCCCGAGGGCTGGGCCCGTATCGGGTCCGGTGTGAAGTGGTCCGCGCTGGTCCCGAAGGCGGCTCCCTACGGGCTGGCCGGCGTCAACGGCTCGACCACCGACGTCAGCATCGTCGGCTACACGACCGGCGGCGGCGTCGGCCCGCTGGCCCGCACCTACGGCATCAACGCCGACCGCGTGCGCGCCTTCGAGGTGGTCACCGGCGACGGCGTCTTCCGCCGGGTCACCGCGACCGAGCACCCGGACCTGTTCTTCGCGCTCCGCGGTGGCAAGGGGGCCGCCGGCATCGTGACCGCGATGGAGTTCGACCTGATCCGCATGCCGGAGTTCTACGGCGGGGCGATCTACTTCGCCGCCGAGGACGCCGCGGAGGTCATCGACCGGTGGCGGGGCTGGGCGGACGACCTGCCCGAACTGGGGACGACGTCCTTCGCGATCTTCCAGCTGCCGCCGCTGCCCGAGATCCCGCCGCCGCTCGCCGGCCGGATGACCCTGGCCGTCCGGTTCCTGTGGGCCGGGGAGCCGTCGGAGGGCGCCCGGCTGCTGAACGAGCTCCGGGAGGTGGCGCCGGTGATCCTGGACGACGCCCGGCTGCGGCCCTACACCGAGATCGACTCGGTGCACGCCGACCCGGTCGACCCGATGCCCGTCGTCGACCCGGCGATCCTGCTGAACGGGTTCCCCGCCGAGGCGGCCGAGCGGCTGCTCGCCGTGGCCGGGCACGGATCAAGGTCCCCGCAGGTGATCGTCGAGGTGCGGCACCTCGGCGGCGCCTACGCCCGCGAGGGCGCGCACCCGAGCGCGTTCGCCCACCGTGCTGCACGGTTCAGCGTGCTGACCGTCGGGATGGCGATCGACGAGGAGATGGCGGCGGGTGCGATGGCGCACGCACAGTCGGTGTTCGCGGCTCTGGGCGACTGGGACACCGGAGGCGTGTGGCCGAACTTCGGGATCCCGCACGACGCCGTCTCCGCCCGCCGGTCCTACGACGAGCCGACGCTGGCCCGGCTCCGCGAGGTCGTCGACACCTACGACCCGCAGGGCGTCCTGCAGGCCGGCGCCTACACCCGAGCGGTGGCCTGACCCGTCGCACCGGTGCCCGGACGCAGAGCATCTGCGTCCGGGCATCATCACGCGGTCAGGAGCGCAGGGCGACCGTCAGTTCGCGACGAAGCTCCGCGGTGTCGACGCCGCGGTCGGCCAGCACCGTCATGGCCATGCCGTCCCCCTCGCGGAGCAGGCCGAGGGCGATGTGCCCGTCGCGGATGCTCCTGGACTTCATCGCGAGGGCCTCGCGCAGGGACAGCTCCAGGACCTTCTTCGCCCGCGGGCTGAACGGGATGTGCTTTCCCGGCTCCGCGCACCCGGGCTTCCGTGCCGGAGCGTCGAGCGCGCCCGGCCCGAAGCTCGCCTCCACGCTGTCCCGGACGGCGTCGAGATCGATGCCCAGCGCGCTGAGGGCGTCGGCGTCGAGGTCGTCGCCGCGATGCGCCGAGACCGACTCGGCCACCGTGTCGTGCGTCAGGCCGTACCGGACCAGGACGGCGGTGCTCGGGGTCTCCTGCGCGAGCAGCGCCAAGAGCAGGTGCTCGGTCCCGATCCAGCCGTGCCTGAGCCGTCGGGCCTCGGTCTGCGCCCCGACGACGGTCTGCCGGGCCTCGGTGGTGAACCGCTCGAACATGGGTCAGTCCTTCCGCCGGAGCGGCGCCCTGCCGCTGATGGACCTGCCGCTCGCGTACTTCTTGTGCACCGCCTGCCGGGTCACGCCCAGGAGCTGGGCGATCTGCTCCCACGTCCAGCCCTGGTCGCGCGCGTTGCCCACCTGGAGGGCCTCCAGCCGCTCGACGAGCGTCCGGAGGGAACGCACGGCCTTGAGGCCGATCGCGGGATCCCGGCTGCCGGCGGCCGATGCCACCTGCGCTGTGTCCGCCATGCCTGTCAACCTAGGTTGCGTCGACGCGCGTTGTCAATGCTGGTTGACAGTGGGAGGCCGAGTGAGGAGTTGTGGTCGCCGACACGCGCGGACGCGCCGGGCGAGGCGACCACAACTCCTCACTGGACGAACGGAAGGCCGCTCGTCGGGTCAGACGGTGAAGACGATCTTCCCGGCCGTGCGGCCCTCGAGCATCCGCTCGAAGCCCTCACGCGCCTGGGTGAGCGGCAGCTCGACGTCGATCTGCGGGCGGATCCCGGTCACCCGGCACATCTCGATCAGCGCCTCGAGCTCGGGCTTGGTGCCCATCGTCGAGCCGATCACCGACAGCTGGGTGAAGAAGACCCGGTTGAGCTCGGCGCCCGGGTTGAAGCCGGTCGTGGCGCCGGAGGTGACCAGCACGCCGCCGGGCTTGAGCGACTTGACGCTGTGCGACCAGGTCGCCTCTCCCACGGTCTCCATGACGCCGTCGACGCGCTCGGGCAGCCGGGCACCGGACTCGAAGGCCTGGTCCGCGCCGAGGGCGAGCGCCGCGGCCCGCTTCTCCTCGCTGCGCCCGGTCACCCAGATCCGGTATCCGGCGGCGCGGCCGAGCGTGATCAGCGCCGTCGCCACACCACCGCTGGCGCCCTGCACCAGGACGGTCTGGCCCGGCCTCAGGCCGGACTTCACGAAGAGCATCCGGTAGGCGGTCAGCCACGCGGTCGGCAGGCAGGCGGCCTCGCCGAAGGAGAGCTCGGAGGGCTTGGGCAGCAGGTTGCGCCTGGGGACGGCGACCTTCTCCGCCATCGAGCCCTGGTGCACCTCCGACAGCAGCGACCGCTTCGGGTCCAGCGTCTCGTCGCCCGTCCAGCCGGGCGTGGAGATGACGCCGTGCACCACGACCTCGTTGCCGTCCTCGTCGATGCCGGCCGCATCGGTGCCGAGGATCATCGGCATCCGCTCGGCGGGCAGCCCGATGCCCTGCAGGCTGAACAGGTCGTGGTGGTTGAGCGAGACGGCCTTCACCTGGATCGTCGTCCAGCCGTCGAGCGTCTCCGGCTCCGGCCGGTCGCCGACCTCCAGCACGGAGAGCGGGTCCTTCGGGGCAGGGGCGGAGACGAAGGCAGCCAGCATGATCCGGACGCTATGGCACGGCCGGGCCGCAGGCGACACCACCCGTCTCTGCAGGCAGGTTCAGCACACGATCCGCTGCTGACGGAGGTCGTTCTCGGCGGGGTCCTCATTGGCCAGCGGTGCCAGGGCCACACCCGGCACGACGAGCACCACCCGACCGGTCACCCGGGCGCGGCGCACGTCCAGGTACTCGGTGCAGGTCTCGCGCTCGAAGACGTGGTGCTCGACCGGCCCCCTGCCGCGCCAGAACAGACCCACGAGCGCGTAACCGCTCCGGTCCGGCAGCCCCACGGGGGACGCGCAGTCGACACGCAGTACGCCCACCGCGAAGGCGGAGTCCAACCCGTCCAGTTGCGCCGGCACTCGGTCCTCGGTCGTGCACTCGTAGACGATGCCCTCGCCGCCCCCGGCCACCGCACCGCCGACGAAGAAGTCGGTCACCCCGAACGGCTGCTCGGCCGGCGGGTCGAAGATCTCGAAGGCGCTGTGCAGGGTCCGTCCGGTCCGCTGATCGGTGCCGTCGAGCCCGGTGCTGGCGAAGCCGATCCGCTCCTCGGTGGCGGCCGCCGCGGGCACGGCTGCCCCCACCGTGATGGCCGTCAGCAATGCCGCTCCGAGCACCCTCCCGGCCGTCCGCGTTCCCATCCCGTCCTCCTCGGTGCCGGACCGCGGGCTCTCTGGATCCGTCGCGGGCGGCAGCGTGGCAGCGCGGTGACTCGGCAGGCGAGCGTTCCGCGCGCGGGGGCGCGCAGACGGCGGCGTGTTCCCGGCGACATGCCGGAGCAGCACCCCCGGAGGCTCAGCGGACGACGGCTCCGGTCCGCTTCCGCGAGCCGGTCCGCTCCTCGCTCGCCAGCGCTCGCTGCGATGCTCCCGGGGCCGTCAGCGGACGATGAGTTCGGCAGCAGGGTGACCTCGGGGTGGGAAATGCCCTCGAGTCCCGAAGGGCAGGTCGAGCCGCTCCAGCGGACGTTGAGCCGCGCCCTGACGCGGCTCAACGTCCGCTGTTGCGGCTCAACACGTATGCAAACAGGGCGCTGCGGGACTCGGGACGGTGATCCCGGCCCCGGAAGCGGACATGTCATGACGGGCGGGGATTTTCCCACCCGGGAGTCACCTTGCTGCCGAACTCAGCGGACGATGACGACGAACTCCCCGCGCTCCACGAACTCGCCGATCACCGGGGCCCCAGACACCTCGCCGCCGAGCAGCAGCCCGCCCGAGGTCTGCGCGTCGGCGAGCAGGAGCGCCTCGTCCTCCGACACCCCCGACAGGTCGGTGTGCGGACGCACCCAGTCGAGATTGCGCCGGGTGCCGCCGGAGACGAATCCGTCGGCCAGCGCCTCCCGTGCCCCGGCGAGGTAGGGGACGGCGGCAGCGTCGACCACCGCGGTCACGCCGCTGGCCCGCGCCATCTTGTAGAGGTGCCCGAGCAGGCCGAAGCCGGTGACGTCGGTGCCGGCCCGGATCCCGGCGGCGACCGCGGCCTCGCCGGCCGACCGGTTGAGCGCGGTCATCGAGGCGACCGCCTCCGCCGACACCTCGCCGGTGGCCTTCATCCGGCTGTTCAGGACGCCGACGCCGAGCGGCTTGGTCAGGGAGATCGCCGTCCCGGCCACGGCGGCGTCGTTGCGGATGATCCGGTCCAGGTCGACCAGGCCGGTGACGGCCATGCCGTACTTCGGCTCGGGATCGTCGATCGAATGCCCGCCGCCGACGTGGCAGCCTGCCTCCTGCGCGACCTCGAGCCCCCCGCGCAGCACCTCGGCGGCGAGCTCGCCGGGCAGCACGTCCCGCGGCCAGCCGAGCAGGTTGACCGCGACGACCGGGGTGCCGCCCATGGCGTAGACGTCGGACAGCGCATTGGCCGCGGCGATCCGGCCGAAGGTGTAGGCGTCATCGACAACCGGGGTGAAGAAGTCGGTGGTCAGCACCAGCCCCTGGCCGCCGGGGAGGCGCACGACCGCGGCGTCGTCGCCGTCGTCAAGGCCGACCACCAGCTCGGCGTTGGGCGAGGCCGGGCCGGTGAAGGTGAGCCCGGCGACGACGGACTCCAGCTCGCCGGGCGGGATCTTGCAGGCACAGCCGCCGCCGTGCGCGTACTGGGTGAGCCGGATACGGGCCGGTGCGGTAGTCACGCGTCCGACGGTAGCCCCGGCGATCGACGGCGTGATCATGCGCCGGTCGTCGGAGGTCGCCCGGTCAACGGCGGCCACCCGGCAGCACCGTGAGCCGGGGCGGCTCGGTCGTGACCGGCGGCGTCCGGCCCAGCCGCCGGCCCGCGGGGTGGCCGGAGGACGGCGGAGCACCCAGTCCGGCGAGGTCGCGCCGGGGTGCGGCCTCGCCGGTGACCTCGGCGGCCTCGATGCGGTCGATGCGGAACCAGCGGAGTGCGTCGCGCTCGCGGCACCACGCCACCAGGAACAGGTGATCGCTGCTCTGGACCAGCAGCTGCGGCTCCACCTCGCGCCGGGACGCCAGACCCTTGCCGTCGCGGTAGCGCAGCGACACCACGCGACGCCGTGCGACCGACTCCTCGACGACGGCTCGCACGTCGGCGGAGTGCCCCGCCTCGGCCGACACCCACAGGCTCGTGGCGAGCAACTGGGCCCGCCGGGCCGGATCGGGCTCGAGCACGTCGAGCACCTTCTCCAGAGCGCCGCGACCGGCGTCGCTGTAAGGCCCGTCGGGCCGAGCCGCGAGGGCGACGGCGACGGCCGCGGCCTCCTCGGGCGTCAGGGTGACCGGAGGCAGTGTCGCGGCGGTGCGGTGCTCGGAGCGGGTCATGCGCGGATGCTGGCACTGCCCACCGACAGTTTTCCGATGATCGTCGGCACGTAAGGTGGCCGCTGGAGGCGTCAGGGTGTCTGGTGACCCCCGCGGCCTCTAAAGCCGACGTGGCCGAGCATCTCGGTCAGGCGGGTTCGATTCCCGTCCGCCTCCGCCAGAACTTCTCATGGGTCCGCTGAGGGCCCGGGTCGACCAGCCGGTGGGGACGTTCCGGTTCCCCCTAGGCTGCGGGCGATGAGCGCCGACCCCCGTCGTCACGTGCCGCGCACCGACACGCTGCTCGCCGACCCTCGGCTGTCCGCCGCCGGCGAGCGGCTCGGTCGCGGCCTGGTCAAGGGCGCCGTCCAGCAGGTGCAGCAGCGCATCCGCGACGGCGAGGTCGCCCCGACGGCAGCGGTCGACGCGGTGCTGGCGTCGCTGCCGGGGACCGCGAGCAGCCTGCAGCCGGTGCTGAACGCGACCGGGGTGCTGGTGCACACCAACCTGGGTCGCTCGCCGCTGTCGCCGGCCGCCGTCGAGGCGATCACCGCGGCCGCAGGCACCACCGACGTCGAGCTGGACCTGACCACCGGTCGTCGCGGTCCGCGGGGCGAGGCGGCCATCGGGGCCCTGCTCGCCGCGGTCCCGGCCGCCGAGGCCGCGATCGTCGTCAACAACTGCGCCGCCGCGCTGGCCCTGGTCGCGAACGCCGTCGGCCAGGGCCGCGAGCTCGTCCTGGCCCGGGGCGAGCTGGTCGAGATCGGTGACGGCTTCCGGATCCCGGAGCTGCTGACCGCCACCGGCGCCCGGCTGCGGGAGGTCGGGACGACGAACCGCGTGACGCTCGCCGACTACCGAGGCGCTCTCGGTCCCGACACCGGAGCCGTGCTCAAGGTGCACCCGTCGAACTTCGTCGTGCGCGGGTTCACCCGGCAGGTCGAGGTCGCCGAACTGGCCGCCGCCCTGGCGGGGACGGGCACGCCGCTGGTGGCCGACGTCGGCTCCGGCCTGCTGCGCCCGCATCCGCTCCTGCCCGACGAGCCGGACCTGCAGAGCACTCTGGCCGCCGGCGCCGACGTCGTCCTGGCCAGCGGGGACAAGCTGCTGGGCGGCCCGCAGGCCGGGCTCGTGCTGGGCCGCGCCGACCTGGTGCAGCGGCTGCGGCGGCACCCGTTGTACCGGGCCCTGCGGGTGGACAAGACGACCCTCGCGGCGCTGGAGGCGACGCTGCGTGGTCCGCTGCCGCCGGTGCAGGAGATGCTCGCCGCGGACCTCGACGGGCTGCGGGCGCGGGCCCACTCGCTGGCCGCGCGGTTCACCGGCGCCGGCCTCGATGCCCGAGCCGTCGACGCCGACGCCCGCGTGGGCGGGGGAGGAGCCCCCGAGCACCCGCTG
Organism: Blastococcus colisei; assembly: GCF_006717095.1. Classification (NCBI taxonomy): domain Bacteria; kingdom Bacillati; phylum Actinomycetota; class Actinomycetes; order Geodermatophilales; family Geodermatophilaceae; genus Blastococcus; species Blastococcus colisei. Next base: position 3,454,200 of record NZ_VFQE01000001.1, on the reverse strand, counting down.
GCCAGTGCGGCGGTCTCGCTGCCGGAGCCCTTCGCGGCGCTGCTGCGCCGGGGCAGCCCGCCGGTGGTCGGCTACGTCGAGGGCGACCGCACGCTGCTGAACCTGCGCAGCGTTCCGCCGTCGGCCGACGAGGAGCTCGCCGGCGCCGTGCTGGCGGCCGCCGCGCGATGACACCCCCCTCGGTCGACCAGTCGGACGTCAACCACATGGACGTCGTCGCCACGGCCGGGCACGTCGACCACGGCAAGTCCGCTCTCGTCCGGGCGCTCACCGGCATGGAGCCCGACCGCTGGGCGGAGGAGCGGCGCCGCGGCCTGACCATCGACCTCGGTTTCGCCTGGACGACGCTGCGCTCCGGACGCCGGGTGGCGGTCGTCGACGTGCCCGGTCACGAGAAGTTCGTGGGCAACATGCTCGCCGGGGTCGGCCCGGTGCCGGCCGTGCTGATCGTGGTGGCGGCAGACGACGGCTGGTCGGCCCAGACCGCCGAGCACGTCGACGTGCTCCACGCGCTCGGGGTGCGGCACGGCCTGCTGGCGGTGACCAAGTCCGATCTCGCCGACCCGGCGCCCGTGGCGGCCGACGTCCGCGCGCGGCTGGCGACGACCTCCCTGGGTGACGTGCCCGCCGTCGCCGTCAGCTCGGTGACCGGTGAGGGGGTCCGCGACCTCGGGACCGCTCTCGAGAGCCTGCTTGCGGGTCTGCCGCCGGCCGATCCGTCCGCGCCCGTGCGGCTGTGGATCGACCGCGCCTTCACCATCCGGGGCGCCGGCACCGTGGTGACCGGCACCCTGGCCGCCGGCAGCGTGGCGGCCGGCGACCGGCTGGTGCTCGGCGGCCGGGAGGTCGTGGTCCGCAGGGTGCAGTCGCTGGGGGCGCCGGTCGAGCGCGCGACCGCCACCGCCCGCGTGGCGCTCAATCTCCGGGACGTCGCGGTCGAGGACCTCTCCCGCGGCGACGTCCTGCTCAGCCCGGGCGCCTTCCGCTCGACCGACGTCGTCGACGTGACGCTCCAGGGCGAGCCGGGGGAGCGGCTGCCGGCCGAACCGGTGGTGCACATCGGCTCCGCGACCGTCGGCGCCCGGCTGCGGCCCCTGGAGGGATCGGTGGTCCGGCTGCGGCTGGCCGCCGCCCTGCCGCTGCGCGTGGGCGACCGGTTGCTGTTGCGCGATCCGGGCACCCGGCGGGTGCTCGGTGCCGACGTCCGCGACGTCGACCCGCCGGAGCTCCGCCGTCGGGGGGCGGCCAGCGCGCGCGCCGCGGAACTGGCCGCCCAGCCTGGAGGGACGGCGGGTGCCGCGGTCGACCTGGCGCGCCGCCGGATCGTGCGGGTCGACGACTTCACGGCCATGGGCTGGCCGGTGCCGGACGGTGCCACCGTCCACGGACGGTGGCTGATGGCGGCCGGGCTGCAGGACGATCTCGCTGAGCGCGTGCCCGGCGTCGTGGTCCGCTATCGGACCCTGCGGCCGCTGGAGCCCGGCCCGCCGGTCGAGGTGGTGCGCCGGGCCCTCGATCTGCCCGACGTCGACCTGGTGACCGCGGTGGTCCGGCCGCCCCTGGAGCTGCGCGAGGGGCGGGTGGTCGACGGCGCCTCCGCGCTCCCGCCGGAGGTGCAACGGGCGGTGGACGAGATCCGGGCCCGGCTCGAGCGGGACCCCTTCGCGGCTCCGGAGGCGCCGGACCTGGTCGCGGCCGGGCTCGGGGTGCGGGAGCTGGCCGCGGCCGTCCGCAGCGGCCGCCTCGTGCGGATCGCCGACGGCGTCTACCTCGCCCCCGGTATCGCCGAGGTCGCCCGCGCCCGCCTCGCGACCGTCGCGCAGCCGTTCACGCTGAGCCAGGCCCGGCAGGCGTGGGGCACCAGTCGCCGGGTCGCCGTCCCGCTGGCCGAGTGGCTCGACGCCCAGGGGGTCACCGTCCGGCTGCCGGACAACACCCGCCGCCTGCGCTGACCCCGACATCGGTCGGGGGGCAGTCGTGCTCTGCCCACGGTGGTGGGCAGAGCACGACTCTCGACCGACTCAGTCGGTCGTCGGCACCCAGCGGGCGGGGCGCTTCTCGCGGAACGACGCGATGCCCTCCTGGCCCTCCTCGCTCGCGAAGAAGCGCGCCGAGAGGTCGAGCAGCTCGTCGAACTCCAGGGCGGTGCCGGCCCGGAGCAGGCGCTTGGTCTCGGCCAGCGCAGCCGGAGCGCCGGCGGTGAGGTGCACCAGCTGGGCGCGCACCTCGGCGTCGACGTCGGCGTCGGGCACGACCAGGTCGACCAGGCCACCGACCACTGCGGTGTCCGCGTCGAACACCTGGCCGGTGAGCATCAGTCGGTGCGCCACGTGCGGCACCATCCGGGGCCGGACGACGGCGGAGATCACGGCCGGGACCAGGCCCAGCCGCACCTCGGAGAACGCGAACGTGGCCGAGGCACCCGCGACGACGATGTCGCAGGCGGCCAGGAGCCCCACACCGCCCGCCCGCGCCGGGCCGCGGACCACGGCGACCACCGGCTTCGGCGACGACCAGATCAGCTCCAGCAGGTCGGGGAACTCGCGGACTCCCTGGTCCTGCACGCTGCCACCCGCGGCTTCGGCCAGGTCCATGCCCGAGCAGAACACCCGCCCGGTGTGGTCGAGCACGACCGCCCGTACCGCGTCGTCGGCGAGCGCCTCGGACAGCTCCGCCCGCAGTTGCGCCCGCATCGCGCGGGACAGGGCGTTGCGGTTGGCGGGGGAGTCGAGGGTCAGCGTCGCGACCCCGCGCAACACGTCGACCTGCACCACACGATCGGAAGTCACACCCGTCATCCTGCCGGGCCATGGCCTCCGCGCGGCACACTGGGAGCAGATGAACACCGTCCTGCCGCTGCTGCCGGCCGCGACACTCCCCGACTCTGCGCCGCTGGCCGGGTCGCCCGGCCCCGACGCACTTCCGCAGAGCGCGCGTGAGTACCTGGCCACCACGTCGTTCGGCCTGTACGTGCACGTGCCGTTCTGCGCGACCCGCTGCGGCTACTGCGACTTCAACACCTACACCTCCGACGAGCTCGGCCCGGGCGCGAACCGCGCCGAGTACGCCGGGACAGCGATCGCCGAGCTGCGCCGCGCCGCCGAGACGCTGGGCCCGGACCTGCCGACCGTCTCCACCGTCTTCGTCGGGGGAGGGACGCCCACCCTGCTGCCGGCCGGCGACCTCGCCGCCGTCCTCGCCGAGATCCACCGCCTGTTCCCGGTGTCGCGCGACGTCGAGGTCACCACCGAGGCCAATCCCGAGACGGTCGACCGCGACTACCTCGCCCGGTTGCGCGAGGCCGGCTTCACGCGCGTCAGCCTGGGCATGCAGTCGGCCGCCGAGCACGTGCTCGCGGTGCTCGATCGCAGGCACACCCCGGGCCGGGCGGTGGAGGCGGCGCACGAGGCGCGGGCCGCCGGCTTCGAGCACGTCAACCTCGACCTCATCTACGGCACCCCGGGGGAGACCGACGCGGACTGGGCGGCCTCCCTCGACGCCGTCCTGTCCGGCCCGGTCGACCACGTGAGCGCCTACGCGCTGATCGTCGAGGAGGGCACCCGGCTGGCCCGCCGGATCAGCCGCGGCGAGCTGCCCATGCCCGACGACGACGTCCTCGCCGACCGCTACGAGCAGGCGGACACGACCCTCCGGACGGCGGGGTTCGAGTGGTACGAGGTGTCGAACTGGGCGACGTCGGACGCCGCCCGCTGCCGGCACAACGAGCTGTACTGGGCCAACGCCAACTGGTGGGGGATCGGGCCGGGCGCGCACAGCCACGTCGGCGGCCTGCGCTGGTGGAACGTCAAGCACCCGGCGGCCTACGCCGACCGGCTCACGGCCGGGATGAGCCCGGCCCAGGACGCCGAACTGCTCGGCGACGCGGACCGCGCGCTCGAGACGATCATGCTGGGGCTACGGCTCCGTGAGGGCCTGCCGCTCGGGAACCTGTCCGATGTCGGCCGGGCTCGGGCAGTGGACTCGGTCGCGCGCGGGCTGCTGGACCCGGAGGCGCACGCAGCCGGCCGCGCCGTCCTCACCGACCGCGGGCGGTTGCTGGCCGACGCCGTCGTCCGCGACCTCACGGACTAGTCCTGCGTCACCGACGTTCCCCCTGCCGGCGCAGCGGGGCGGCGGGAGTTTGTCCCCGAGCGGCCCACGTGAGGACAGGCTGGGGTCGCCGAGCCGTTCCCGCGAAAGCGTGGTCAAGGTGAGCGGGGTGACGACTGTCGACGATCCCCGCGGGAACGTCTGAGTCGCTGCGACACGTGTCCCGAGCGGCCGATCGAGGGACACCGACGGCCGTTGCGAGGTCATCTCGTCAACTGGCCCTGGCAGGGGCAGCCGGCACACCGGAGCTGCGTCACATCTGCGCGCGCTGCCCGCGTGGAGGATGCTGTGCCTCCGGGGAGCGCAGCTTGCCAGAGGAGGAACCCGTGGTCGGGACATTGGCGAACCCGTCGAACCCTGATGCTGCCCGTCGCCGTGCTGTGCGCCGGCGCATCTCGTTGGTGGCCGTGCTGGCCCTCATCACCATGGGACTGGTCGGCTGCGGAGATCCCGACGACGATGACGGCGGTGGCGGGTATGTCGCTGTACATCTGACCGTGCCCGGCCCCGGCCCCGTGGCGGCGTGACGCGCCGGCGGAGCCGGCCCTAGCACCACACGGCTTTCCAGCACGCCGAGCGGCTCGGGTCCGGCGCTCGCAGGTAAACACGCCCTATATCCCATGACTCCGTGACCCCGAGCGGCCCACTATGGGATACCTCGGCGGCATCCCGCGGAGGGGTCAAGAAGGCGGATCGGCGCCGCCGCGCATCCCGCGTGGCGGGGCTGATCAGCTGTACCGTCCGCCAACACGATCGGCAATGGCGGTGGTGCTCATGGTCAGCGGCTGGCTGGGGCTCGACTGGGGCAACGTGCCGACGTGGATCGGGACCATCGTGACCAGCAGCTTCTTCACGGTTGCCGCACTGTCCTACCGGCGAAGCGTCCTCGACAGGGAACGCGCTCAGGCGAGCACGGTCGCCGCCTGGATTGCGCGACGGTCGGGCGAGGACCGGACGCAGCACCGGGCCACGGGCACGACGGACCGCGTCTTGCTGGTCCACAACGGCAGCGACTCTCCGGTATCCGAGGTGAATGTCCGGGTACCTGGAACCGCCCTGCCGTACCGGCTGGATCAGGTGCCGGCAAAGGCAACTTCCGAGCGGGAGCTGCCTCGGGAGCGGGCGGGAATGCTGATCAAGTTCGCAACCGGCAACGTCGCCACCGGCTATGAGGTCAGCGGTGGACCACTTCCCGAGGTGGAGTTCCGGGACGCAGCCGGACGGCTGTGGAAGCGAGACAAAGACGGGCGGTTGATACCGCTGCGGCTTGCAGACGTCGAGGTTCACCCTCGGCTTCGGCACCCCGTCCAAGCCCGACGCCGCCGCTCCCGGACGGGAGGATGCAGCAGAGTCTCCTGATACCCAGCCATCCGACGAGCCACCCTCGGGCCCCCTAGCCGCGACCTAAGCATCAATCCACCGACCGCCCCGGCCCGTCGGTGGATTGAGGCTAAGGGAAAGCCTGTCTCTTGCGGGGCGGGGATCAGAGCGCCTAGCGCCGGCCGTCGGCACGAGGTTTGTCACTCCAGGCCGCATACAAGACGGCTACACCCCAGACAAGGGCGGCCACCGCCCAGATCGGCTCGGCCGCTGACGCGGCAGTCGGAGCGACGATCGTGGTCACCCCGAAGGCCATCGCGCACATGCCGGCCATCGTGGCGCCTAGGCGCCAGCCACTGCCGGCGAAGGCGGCTGCAGCGAGGACGAGGACCACTGCGAACGCAAAAACCGCCATGGCCTGCCAGTGGGCTTGGTGATGCGGGTCCGCCGTGGGCGGGAAGGTGTTGCGCTGATTCAGCGCCTGACCGACGCCCCACGATGCAGCAATCGGAATGGCCACCGCGGCGAGGATCAGCGGCAGAGGCCGAAGCGGATCAGATCCGACGGCCCGGAACGGACCGGCAACGAGGGCCGCCAAGAGCGGAGGCACCCCCAGCACGAGAAGGACCGGATCCACGGCTCCGGCCTGTCCACCGACGTTATCGGGGTTCCCCACTATGGGCACCGCCACGAGGAAGGCCAGGACGGCCGCGAGAACCTGCCGTGATGCGCCCAACCGATGTGGCCCCAGCAGGAGTGCGATCAGACCGGAGGCGCCGAGGGCGAGAACCCCCAGCGCGCCCACGAGGTGCACGGCCTCTCCCGGTGCCGCAGCCCCCGCCAGGGCCTCCGGGGAGGGCAGCGGATCATCGGGTGAGCCGACCGGCGAGGACGTCACGATGCCGCTGGTCTCCGCCGCCACGAACGCGAAGAGCAGGGAGTACGTGACAAGGCCGAGCCCCGCGAGAACTCGCACGGAGATGCGGCGGCCTCGGCTCAGGCCTGGATCGGAAGTCCGTGTGGACACGCGGCAGCATGGTGCCGCACCAGCTGCGCAGGCGCGAGGGGTTTCCCTATCGACGTGATCTTCGACGACATGACGCTCCTCGCAGGTCACGAGGGAAGCCCCGCCGTCACTCGACGAGTCGGTCTGCAGTCGGGCAGTTCCTGTCCCATAGGCCGCCTTCAGGGCGAACGATTGCCGGAGCCGGCACTGCCTCGAGAGCGGGCCGTTCCTCCTGCGTCGTCCGTCTGCTCGTGCGGTCATGCAGCAGCGGGGATGCAGCGGGACACCGCGAGAGCCCGGCGGGCGGGCGGTGGCCTACCGTTCCGCCCGTCCGGCGAGCATGCTCCGCCGGCATGGGACGACGGTTCGAGATCCGCCGGTGCATCGAGGCCCTCGACCCGGCCCGGGAGTTCGCCGAGATCTACCGGCTGATGGGCACCCACGAGTTCCCGTGGGACCTCAACCAGGCGCTGAGCTTCGCGCTCTTCCGCACCTACGCCGTCCCGAGCATCGGCGGGCTCCTGGCGCGCACGGGGGAGTTCACCCAGCGGACGCAGAAGCGCTACGACGACACAGTCCTGATCCTCGATGCCGTCCTGGAGCACGGCCCGGCCAGCGACGAGGGCCGCACAGCGATCCGGCGGATGAACCGGATGCACCGCGCGTACGACATCGGCAACGACGACCTGCGGTACGTGCTGGCCACCTTCGTCGTCCTGCCGATCCGGTGGATCGACGCCTACGGGTGGCGGCGGCTCACCGAGACCGAGCGGGTCGCGAGCGCCAACTACTACCGCGACCTCGGCCGGCGCATGGGCATCCGCGACATCCCGCAGACCTGGCAGTCGTTCGCCCGCTGCCTGGACGCCTACGAGCGCGAGCACTTCGGTGTCGACGCCGGGGCCCGCGACGTCGCCGAGTCGACGCTCGCCCTGCTGTCGACCTTCCCGCCCAACGACCGCCTTCCGACGGCGCTGGTCCGGCGGATCTCGCTGGCCGTGATGGAGGCACCGCTGCTCGACGCCTTCGGCTTCCCCCACCCGCACCCGGTGTTCCGCGCGCTGGTCCGCGGCGGGCTCGTGGCGCGCGGCCGCTTCGTGCGGTTCCTCCCGCCCCGCCGGACGCCCTTCTTCGCCCGCCAGTTGCCGCAGATCCGCAGCTACCCCCACGGGTACGACGTGGCGCGCCTCGGCACGTTCCCGGACGGCTGCCCGGTCCCGCATCCTCGACCGGCGGTCGCGACGCTCCCGTCACCCGAAAGGGCCGGGTAGCCTGGGCCGTTCTGGGCTAAGGTGCCAAGTTCCGGCAACGGCGCCGGACTGTGCAAGGGGGTGGTCGGCGATGGACGCGTACGCGTTCCGAGATGCAGGCTCCCCGCACGGCTCCCGCGCCGCCGCCGTCCCCGCCCTCTCCGGCGGGATGCTGCTCGCCCTGGCGATGAACCGGCGAGCGCGCGGACTGCGAGGACTCGACGTCCTCCGCCGCAGCCAGGACAGGGCCCCGCCGCAGGGCTCCTGACTCCCTCCCGGAGTCGCAACCGCCCGTCCTGACGCGCCACCACCGGTGACCGCGTCTTCCCGTGTTGCCCGAAGGAGTTCCGCATGTCCACCAGCGTCGACACCACCACCCCCGCCGGCTCGCACGACCGGTTCCGCGCCCTGCTCGACGAGCACCGCGCCGACAGCGTCCGCCAGCGGGAGGAGGCCCTCGCCGAGTGCGCCCAGTCCGTTCCCGACCCGGTCGCGCAGCGGCGCAGCGCCGACCTGCTGGTGACCATCGGTGAGATCGACGCCGCGCTCGCCCGGATCGAGGCCGGCACGTACGGCCGGTGCACCGGCTGCGGGTCGGAGATTCCCGAGGAGCGCCTCGAGCTCCGCCCGTTCGCGGGCACCTGCGTCGCCTGCACCGCCGCGCGCTGACATGGGCGGAGGAGGCCCGCGGACGGCGTCGAGGGGCGGCGGACCCCGCGACGTCGCCGTCGTCGGCGCCGGGATGGTCGGCCTCGCGACCGCCTGGTTCCTGCAGGAGGGCGGAGCGTCGGTCACCGTCTACGAGCGCGACCGGGTCGCGGCCGGCGCTTCGTGGGGGAATGCCGGCTGGCTCACCCCCACCCTGGCCGCGCCGCTGCCGGAGCCGGCCGTTCTCCGCTACGGGCTGAAGGCCGTCCTCGACCCGAGCTCACCGGTCTACCTGCCGCTGCGCGCCGACGCCGGGCTGCTGCGCTTCCTCGCCTCGTTCGCCCGCCACAGCACGCACGGGCAGTGGCGCCGCGGGATGGCCGCCTTCGTGCCGCTGAACGAGCAGGCGCTCGGCACCTTCGACACCCTGGCCGTCGGTGGAGTGACCGCGCGGACGAGGCGCAGCGAGCCGTTCCTCGCCGTCTACCGGTCCGAGCGGCAGCGGGAGGGGTTGCTCGCGGAGCTGCGGGGCGTCCAGGAGGCCGGGCAGCGCGACGTCCGGTTCAGCCTCGTCTCCGGTGCCGAGGCCCGGGCGATGGAACCCGTGCTGACCGGCGAGGCAGGCTCGGCGCTGCGCATCTCCGGCCAGCGCTACCTGAACCCGCCGGAATTCGTGGACTCACTCGCCGCCGCTGTCCGGGCCCGGGGCGGCGCGATCGTGGAGGGCGAGGGCGTCACCGACCTCACCGACACCGGGGACGGCGTGGTCGTCGCCACCGGCGCGGGGGAGCAGCGGCACGACGCCGTCGTCGTCGCGACCGGTGCCTGGCTGGGCGCGCTCGTCCAGCGGTTCGGCGTCCGGCAGCCGGTGCAGGCGGGCCGGGGCTACAGCTTCAGCGTGCCGGTGACACGGATGCCGGGCGGACCGCTGTACTTCCCCGTCGAACGGGTGGCCTGCACGCCGCTCGGGGACCGGCTGCGCATCGCCGGGATGATGGAGTTCCGCCGTCCGGAGGACGCGCTCGACCACCGCCGGATCGAGGCGGTCGTGGACGCCGTCCGCCCGTTCCTCTCCGGCGTCGACCTCGACGACCGGCGAGACGAGTGGGTCGGCTCCCGGCCGGTCACCCCCGACGGCCTGCCGCTGCTGGGTGGGACCACTTCGCCCCGGGTCTTCGTCGCCGGCGGGCACGGGATGTGGGGGATCGCCCTGGGGCCGGTGACCGGCATGCTCCTGGCCCGGACCGTGCTCGAGGGGAAGGCGCCGCAGGAGCTGCGCCCGTTCGACCCGTTGCGCTGAGGCGGGCGTCGGGCCTGCTCCAGCTCACCGGGCGATGGGGAGGCTCCTAGACCCGGCGCGGGTTGGGCACCGGCGGCTGCGCGGGGATCGAGGCCGTGGCGGGGCCCGAGGGCGCCTGCACCGGGGTGAGCGCGTCGAGGTCGAGCACCCGGACGTGGATGACGTTGCGCTGCTGCAGGGCCGCCCGGAGTGCGCGGTGCAGACCGTCCTCCAGGTACAGGTCGCCGTGCCACTGCACCGCGTGCGGGAACAGGTCGCCGTAGAACGTGGAGTCGTCGGCGAGGAGCGCGTCGAGCGCCAGCTCCTTCTTCGTCGTCGTCAGCGTGTCCATCCGCACCTGCCGGGGCGGGATCATCGCCCAGTCCCGGGTGGACAAGCCGTGGTCGGGGTACGGGCGGCCGTCACGTACCGCTTTGAAGATCAGGGAACCGACCTCCGCTCTCTGCCCCGTGCGGGGACGCCGAAGGGCCCACCCTAGTCGCCGGGCCGGGCCGGCGCCGTCGTCCACCAGGGTGGGTGAGCACACCCGCGAGCCACGCGACGGGCCGCCCGGTCGGACGTATGCTGGCCTGGCACTCTGCCCGTGCGAGTGCCAGTACCGCTCCCAGGCACCGCACCGGGAGACATGGCGCCGCACGGCACGTCGACCGGTACGGGGAGGTGTCACCGTGGCGCACGACGAACGCCGCCTGGAAGTGCTCCGGGCCATCGTCCAGGACTACGTCTCGACCAACGACCCCGTGGGCAGCAAGGCCCTCGCCGAGCGGCACGACCTCGGCGTCTCCCCGGCCACCATCCGCAACGACATGGCGGTGCTGGAGGAGCAGGGCTACATCACCCAGCCGCACACCAGCGCCGGCCGGGTGCCCACGGACAAGGGGTATCGGCTCTTCGTCGACCGGCTGTCGGCGGTCAAGCCGCTGTCGGTGGCCGAGCGGCGGGCGATCGAACGCTTCCTCGACGGCGCCGTCGACCTGCACGACGTCCTGAGCCGCAGCGTCCGCCTGCTCGCACAGCTCACCCGCCAGGTCGCCGTCGTCCAGTACCCGACGCTGTCGCGCAGTGCCGTGCGCCATCTCGAGGTGGTGCAGCTGGCGGCCGCCCGCCTGATGCTGGTGCTGATCACCGACACCGGCCGGGTCGAGCAGCGGGTCGTCGACATCCCCGTGGACGTCGACGCCGAGGCCGTGGCCGAGCTGCGCACCCTGCTCAACACCGCCTTCGTCGGCGTGAAGCTGGTGGACGCCGGGGACAAGGTGCCCGACCTGGTCGAGACCGCCCCCTCGCACCTGCGGGGCCTGGTCGCCACGGTCAGCGCGACCCTCCTGGAGACCCTCGTCGAGCCCAGCGAGGACCGGCTGGTCATCGGCGGGACGGCGAACCTGGCGCGCGGCAACGCCCTCGACTTCCCGGGCACCTTCCGGCCGCTGCTGGAGGCGCTGGAAGAACAGGTGGTCGTCCTGCGGTTGATGAGTCAGGTGGACGCGAGCACGGTGCTGGTGCGGATCGGCGAGGAGAACGCCCACGAGGCGCTCACCGGCGCATCGTTCGTCTCCGTCGGCTACGGCGCCGGAGATCGCGCCCTCGGCGGGCTCGGGGTCGTGGGGCCCACGCGCATGGACTATCCGATGAACATGGCCGCGGTTCGCGCCGTGGCCCGCTACGTCGGCCACCTGCTGGCCGAGAGCTGAGGCTGAGAAACCCGATGGCGACCGACTACTTCGGCGTGCTGGGCGTGGCCCGCGATGCCAGTGACAACGACATCAAGCGCGCCTACCGGAAGATGGCGCGGGACCTGCACCCTGACGTCAACCCCGACCCGGGGGCCAAGGAGCGCTTCCAGCAGGTCACCCGCGCCTACGAGGCGCTGACCGACCCCGACAAGCGCCGCATCGTCGACCTCGGCGGCGACCCGTTCGACCCGAGCGGTGGCGGCGGCGCCAGCGGCTTCGGCGGCGCCGGGTTCGGCGGGCTCGGCGACATCATGGACGCCTTCTTCGGCGGGGCGGCGACGCGCGGACCGCGCAGCCGCACCCGGGCCGGGCGGGACGCGCTGATCCCGGTCGAGCTGGAACTGGACGAGACGGTCTTCGGCATCACGAAGGACATCACCGTCGACACCGCCGTCCTCTGCACCGTGTGCACCGGTGCCGGCACCGCGCCGGGCACCCACCCGACCACCTGCACCACCTGCTCGGGCAGGGGAGAGGTGCAGAGCGTCCAGCGCGGCTTCCTCGGGCAGGTCGTCTCCAGCCGGGTCTGCCCGACGTGTGCAGGAACCGGCCAGGTCATCCCCGACCCGTGCCGGGAGTGCGGCGGCGACGGTCGGGTCCGCTCGCGGCGCACGCTGCAGGTCAAGGTGCCCGCGGGCGTCGAGGACGGCATGCGCATCCGGCTCACCGGCCAGGGTGAGGTCGGCCCCGGCGGCGGCCCGGCCGGTGACCTGTACGTGGAGATCCACGAGCGGCCGCACGACGTCTTCACCCGGGACGGCGAGGACCTGCACTGCCGCGTCACGCTGCCGATGACCTCGGCGGCCCTCGGGACGACGCTGAGCCTCAAGACCCTGGACGGCGAGGAGGATCTCGACATCCGGCCCGGCACCCAGTCCGGCAGCGTGCTGACCCTCCGGGCGCACGGGGCGCCCCGGCTGCGCGGGACCGGCCGCGGCAACCTGGTCGTGCACGTCGAGGTCGCCACCCCGACCCGTCTGGACGCCGAGCAGGAGAAGTTGCTGCGCGAGCTCGCGGCGCTGCGCGGAGAGGACCGGGCCGACGCCAACCGCGAGGCGCAGGGCGGGTTGTTCTCCCGGGTCCGCGACGCGTTCAACGGCCGCTGAGATGACCGACGTCGGCGCCCCGGAGCTCGACGGCGCCCCGCTGTTCCTGCTCGACGCGCTGCCCGAGGCCCTCGATGACGGTGCAGAGCTGCTCGTCGACGGTGCCGAGGGCCGGCACGCGGTCGAGGTGCTGCGGCTCGCGCCGGGGGAACGGGTGCGGGTCGGCGACGGTCAGGGCACGGTGGCCGAGGGAGACGTCGTGTCGGCCGGAGCCGAGGGACTGCGGGTGGCGGTGCGCGCCCGCTTCGAGGTGCCCGAGCCCGACCCCGGGTTCGTCCTGGTGCAGGCGCTGCCGAAGGGCGACCGGGGCCCGCTGGCCGTCGACCTCGCGACCGAGCTCGGGGTGGACCGCATCGTGCCGTGGACGGCCGCGCGGTGCGTGACGCGCTGGCGCGAGGACCGGGTCGCCAAGGGCGTGGCCAAGTGGCGGTCGACCGCCCGGGCGGCGTCGAAGCAGTCGCGGCGCCCGCGGGTGCCGGAGGTCACCGAGCCGATGACCACCCGCGAGGTGTGCGGGATGCTCGCCGACGTCGACCTCGCCGTCGTGCTGCACGAGCAGGCCCGCCGGCCGCTCTCCGGGCTGCAGATCCCGCAGAGCGGCACGATCGCGGTCATCGTGGGCCCCGAGGGCGGGCTCACCGACGGCGAGGTGGTCGCCTTCCGCGCGGCCGGCGCCGAGGCGGTTCGCCTGGGCCCCGAGGTGCTGCGGACGTCGACGGCGGGAGCCGCCACCCTCGCCGCCCTGTCGATGCGCACCCGCTGGGCCTGACCGAGCGCCCTCATGATCAGGTCTCCTGGTCAACAGGGGTCCTCCCTCACCGTCGATGGTGAGGTAGGTCCCTGAACGGTGAGGTAGGACGCCGTGAAGCGAGCCGAGGTCTGCGCCGGCCACCGCACTCCTCAGCAGCAGCGGCTGACCGGGTTCCTCTCCGCCGCATCGGTGGCGCTGCCGCTCGAACTCTCCCGGCACTCCCGTCGACGCCCTGACGGCGCGTGCCCGGTGGGGAGGACAGGAAGCCGACGCCGTTCCGGCTCCCGGAAGGGTTCGAACCCTTCGATCGAGTTCTGGACGGCATCAGCGCCCCCCGACGGCGGCGCGATCGCTCCCCGGGGCCGGACGCAACCATGCCCCTGGCGTCCCGGGACGGCGGCCGGTCACGTTCTGGGAACGGTCGCCCCGTACCACGGCCGAGGGCAGCCCGTCTGTGCCTACTGTGACGCCTGCAGCAAGCCGGCCCGGACACGTCGGCCGCAGCGTTCCGCCGGAAGGCGGAAGCCGGACGCCGCCCTCGCGTAGGGCTCCGGACGCGGATCATGCCGCGCCCGGTGCGGTCGCAGCGCACGACAACTGGAGAGACATGCGCACCAAGCTCAGCACCGTCGCCGCGGCCGCCGCGGCCGTCGTCGTCCTTGCCTCCTGCTCCTCCGACGACGGGGAGGGCGGCTCGGCAGCATCCGGCGAACTCGCGGGTGAGGGCACCGGTGACTCCTGCTCCATCGAGGGCGAGGTGCCGATCGGCGCCGTCCTCAGCCTGACCGGTGCGGCCGCCAGCTACGGGGAGTCCCAGCAGCGCGGTCTCGAGCTGGCCCTCGAGCAGCTCAACGAGAAGGAGGGCGTCACCTACGACCTCACGATCGAGGACGACCAGACCGACCCGCGTCAGGGCATCACGCTCTTCGACGAGTTCGTCTCCCAGGACGTCAGCCTGATCATCGGACCCACGCTCTCCAACGCGGCGGTGCAGTCCGACCCGATCGCGCAGGAGGCCGGCGTGCCGGTCCTGGGCATCTCCAACACCGCCGCCGGGGTCACCGAGATCGGTGACTACATCCACCGGAACTCGCTCACCGAGTCCGCGGTCATCCCGCAGACCATCGCCAAGGCCACCGAGGAGTACGGCCTGGAGAACGTCGTCGTCATGTACAGCAACGACGACGCGTTCACCGAGTCCGGCTACGAGGCGTTCGCTGCGGCGCTGGAGGAGGAGGGCGTCGAGGTCAGCGAGACCATCACCTTCTCCAAGTCCGACACCGACTTCCGCGCCCTGCTCACCCAGGCGCAGCAGAGCGAGCCCGACGCGCTGATCGTCTCGGCGCTCATCGAGGCGGCGATCCCGCTGGTCACCCAGGCCCGCGAGCTCGGCATCGACGTGCCGATCATCGGCGGCAACGGGTTCAACAACCCGCGGCTGATGGCCGACGCCGGAGAGGCCGCCGAGGGCGTCGTCGTCGGCGCCGCGTGGAACTCCTCGTCCGACAACCCGGAGAACCAGGCCTTCCTCGAGGACTTCCAGGCGGCGTACGACGCGCAGCCGGACCAGTTCGCCGCGCAGGCCTACACCGGTCTGATGCTCGTCGACCAGGCCGTGCGGGCCAACTGCTCGGCCGACCGCGAGAGCATCAAGGAGGCGCTCGGCGAGCTGGAGAACATCCCGACCGTGCTCGGCGAGTTCTCCATCGACGAGAACCGCGACGCCGTCCACCCGGCCGTCGTGCAGGTCGTCCAGGACGGGCAGTTCGCCGTCCTCGAGTGATCCCGGGCATCCTTGCCCGGCCGGGAGACCGGCCGGGCAAGGACGCTGCCCGCATCCACCACCAGTTAGGACCGCTGTGCAGCAACTGCTCAACGGCATCTTCATCGGCTCCATCTACGCTCTGTTCGCGATCGGGTTCACCCTGGTCTTCGGCATCCTGGACCGACTGAACCTCGCCCACCCCGCGGTGTTCGCCGCCTCGGCATTCGTGGGCATCGAGCTCGTCGAGCGCGGCGGGCTCTCCCTGTGGGCGGCGCTGCCGATCGTGTTCGTCTTCGGTGCGGTCCTCGGGCTGGTGATCGAGCGGTTGGCGTTCCGGCCGCTCAAGGGCCGGGCCGACGCCCACTTCGCCGGGCTCATCTCATCGATCGCGCTCGCCGGCATGCTGATCGCCCTGCTGCAGTGGCGGTACGGACCGGACACGCGCCGCTTTCCGGCGGGCTCGTTCCCCGACACGCGGTTCGACGTCGCCGGCGCGCAGGTGACCCTGGTCCAGGTGGTCATCCTGGCCGTCTCGCTCGCGCTGATGGTCGGCCTGACCTACATGGTCACGCGGACCCGGCTCGGCCGGGGAATGCGTGCCGTCGCCGAGAACCCGACGGCGGCGCGTGTGCTGGGCGTGAACGTCGACCGGATCACCGCGGTCACCTTCGCCATCTCCTCGGCGCTGGGCGCCGTCGCGGGCGTGCTGTTCGCCATCAACGTGAACACCGCGCAGCTGGGCATGGGCTCTGCCATCGAGCTCAAGGGTCTGGCGGTGATCATCGTCGGGGGAATGGGCTCGCTGCCGGGTGCCCTCATCGGCGGGCTCGCCCTGGGGCTGGCCGAGGTCTTCGCCGTGCAGTACATCGGCTCGTCGTGGCGTGACGTCATCGCCTTCGGCCTGCTGTTCGTCATCCTGCTGCTGCGACCGCAAGGGCTGCTCGGCGCCCGGAAGGTGCGGGAGGTCTGATGCTGCTCGAGTACGCCACCCCGCTGACCTTCATCGCGCTGGGCGCGATCTTCGCCTACTCCTTCTACGCCGTGCTGATCGCCGGTCAGCTGAGCCTGGGCCAGGCCGGCTTCGCCTCCCTGGCCGCGTTCACCGGCGCCAGCCTGGCGCCCAGTGCGGACGACGTCGGCGACGTGCCGGCGCTGCTGATCGCGGTCGTGATCGGCATGACGGTCGGTGCGGTGGCGGCCGTCGTCCTCGGCCTGCCGACCATGCACCTGCGCGGGGTCTTCCTCGCCATCGCCACCCTCGGGTTCGCCGAGGCCGTGCGCATCGTGTTGCTCAATCAGGAGTGGACCGGTGGCGCGCAGGGGCTGGGCGTGCCCCGGGTCCTCACCGTCGGGATGGCGTGGACGGCGCTGGCCGTCGTCGCGTACTGGTTCTGGCGGATGGGACGGTCGCGCTACGGGCGGGCGCTGGAGGCGATCCGCGAGGACGAGCTCGCCGCCCGCTCGATGGGCATCGACGTGGGCCGCCACCGGCTCGCGGCGTTCGTCACCGCCGGCGCGGTGGCGGGGCTCTACGGGGTCCTGTACGCGTACTACGTCCGGCTCATCGCGCCCGGCGACTTCGACTTCGTCGCCGCGGTCGAGGGGCTGGTCACCGCGGTGGTCGGCGGCTCGACGATGTTCCTCGGCCCGCTGCTGGGCAGCGGCTTCCAGACGATGATCCCCGAGATCCAGCGGGCCGTCGGGGTGGAGGCGGGCTGGATCCGTCCCTTCATCGCCAGCCTGCTGCTGCTCGTCGTGATCCTCTTCCTGCCCGGCGGCCTGGCGAGCCTCATCCCGCGGCGCAGCCGGATGCCGACGTCCGACGGCGACGGCGGCCACCGCGGGGCACGCCTGGCCACACGGCGTCACCCGGCCGCCGGCGAGACGGTCGCGACGCTGGCGGGGCTGGGCAAGGAGTACGGCGGCGTCCATGCCGTCCGCGACATCGACCTGGAGATCCGCGGCGGCGAGGTCGTCGGGCTGATCGGTCCCAACGGGGCCGGCAAGACGACCCTGGTGAACATGATCAGTGGGCTGGTGCCGCCCAGCTCGGGGAGCGCCACGGTGCTCGGGGTGAGCATCGGCCGCACCCCGGTGCACAAGCTGGCCGGGGCGGGCGTGAGCCGCACCTTCCAGCACTCCAAGCTGTTCAACCGCCTCTCGGCGCTGGAGAACGTGCTGGTCGGCGGCCACCTCGTCAGCCGGCCCACGTTCCTGCGGCGGCTGTTGTGGCTGCCCTCGGCGCGTCGCGACGAACGGGCGGCCCTCGAGCACGCCGCCCGGTGCCTGCATCGCGTGGGGCTGGGCGACCTGGCCGGCAAGCGCGCGTCGTCCCTCTCCTACGGCGACCAGCGCCGACTGGAGATCGCGCGCGCCCTGGCCTCCGACCCTTCGCTGCTGATCCTCGACGAGCCGGCCGCCGGCATGAACCACGTCGAGGCGGCGAAGCTGTCGGCCCTCATCACATCGCTGGCCGCGGACGGCCTGACCATCCTGTTCATCGAGCACAACGTCGGGATGGTCCTGGAGACCTGCACGCGCGTGGTGGTGCTGAACTTCGGGGAGGTCATCGCCAGCGGCACCCCCGACGAGATCGCCGCGAACCCTGCGGTCATCGAGGCCTACCTCGGCACCCAGGACGACGAGCCGCTGACCGGGGCGGTCGCCGAGGGCACCGCCGATGACCCGACCGGGGGCGCAGGAGTGAACGCTCCGGCCGGCGCCGTCACGAACGTGGACCCGAGTGCGGCCGGCACGCTGGAACCACCGGACACGACATCGAGGGATGCGACGTGAGCGACCCCATCCTCAGCGTCGAGGGACTGCGGGTCAGTTACGGGCGGGTCCAGGCCGTCCGTGATGTCTCGTTCCAGGCCGAGCAGGGTTCCCTGGTGACGCTCGTCGGGGCCAACGGTGCCGGGAAATCCTCGGTGATCAATGCCGTCTCCGGGATGCTTCGCCCGTCCGGCGGACGGATCACCTTCGATGGGCACGACGTCACCCGTACCCCGGCGCACACGCTCGTGAAGCGGGGGTTGGTGCAGGTGCCCGAGGGGCGCCAGATCCTGGCCACCCTGACCATCGAGGACAACCTGCAGATGGGGGCCTGGCACACCAGCGGGACGGCGCAGAAGTCGATCGCGGCGATGTACGAGCGCTTCCCGGTGCTGGCCGAGCGTCGCGCGCTGCCCGCCGGGGCGCTCTCCGGCGGTGAGCAGCAGATGCTGGCGATCGCCCGGGCGCTCGTCGCGGAGCCCACCGTGATGCTCATGGACGAGCCGTCGATGGGGCTCGCGCCGAAGATCGTCGACGAGGTGTTCCGCGTCATCGAGCAGATCCGGGCGTCGGGCACCACGGTGGTGCTGGTCGAGCAGAACGCCCGCCGGGCCCTGCGCGCCGCCGACCACGGGTACGTGCTGCAGACCGGGGAGGTGGTCCACTCCGGCCCGGCCGCCGACCTGCTCGCCGACGAGCGGATCGTCGAGGCCTACCTCGGGGTCGACACCGACTCCCGACGGCGGGGCGGTGCCACCGACCGCGGTGGGCTCTAGGGTCGGGCCGTGAGCGACTGCCTGTTCTGCCGCATGGTCGCCGGTGAGATCCCCGCCGACGTCGTCCACCAGACCGACCGCGTTATCGCGTTCCGCGACATCAACCCGCAGGCGCCGACGCACGTGCTGGTCATCCCGAAGGAGCACCACCGCAATCTCGGTGCCCTGGCCACGGCCGACGCCGGGCTGCTGAGCGAGGTGGTGCTGGCCGCCCGCGACGTGGCGCGTCAGGAGGGCCTGGTCGACGACGGCGGTGTGGAGCCCGGCTACCGGGTGGTCACCAACACCGGCCCGCAGGCCGGCCAGTCCGTCGACCACCTCCACCTGCACGTGCTGGGCGGCCGCGGCCTCGGCTGGCCGCCCGGCTGAACCAGGACGAGGCGCCCTGCGAGGATCGGCTCATGACCGACACCGCACCCCTCCGGATCGAGCGGGACGGCGACGTCGCCGTCGTCGTCCTGGACAACCCGCCGCTGAACCTCTTCGACGGGGCGGCCTTCGACGCGCTCGAGGCCGTCGCGGGCGAGCTGGTCACCCTCACCGACCCCGCACGCGCCGACCGCGCGCGGGCGGTGCTGGTCGAGGCCCGCGGCAAGGTGGTCTCCGGCGGGGTGGACGTGACCGAGTTCCAGGCCATCGCCGAAGGGCCCGAGCCGGCGAAGCGGGGCGCGGAACTCTGGGCGCGGCTGCTGAAGGTGTCGCAGACCTTCGAGGACCTGCCGGTGCCGACCGTCTTCGCCGCGCACGGGCTCACCCTCACCGCGGCCTTCGAGCTCGCCCTGGCCTGCGACATCCTGCTGGCCGCCGAGAAGGCGTCCTTCGGCCTGGTGGAGATCGTCGTCGGCCTGACCCCCTCGATGGGCGGGCCGCAGCGGCTGGCCGAGCGGGCGGGGCCGGCTCGGGCGCGGGAGCTCGTCTTCACCGGTGAGCGCTACCCGGCCGCCGTGCTGGAGCGCTGGAACGTGGTCAACCGCGTGCTGCCCGACGAGGGCTTCGCCGCAGCGGCCCGCGAGTACGCGCACCGCGTCGCCGCGGGGCCGACCGTCGCCCACGCCGCGACCAAGCAGCTGGTGGCCGCGACGGTCCGCGACGGCGCCCGCGCCGCCGACGATCTCGTGCCGGAGGTCTCCGGTGCCCTCTTCGCCACCGCGGACCTCCGCGGCGCCGTCGCCTCGTTCCTCACGGAGGGCCCGGGGAAGGCGACGTACTCCGGCCGGTGACCGGGCGCGGCGCTACCCCTGAGGAGCGGAGCCGCGATTCCGGTGGCCCGACGCGGGTAGACTCGACGGGTCCGCTTTGCCCCTCTCAGGAAGGCAGGGTCGAGGGTTCTTGCCCGACACCTCCCCAGGCGTCCCCGCGCCGGGTGCCCACATGTCCCGTGAGGCGTCCGCGCAGGCCGCCGCCGCGGACGTCGCCCGAGTCGCGTCGCCTGCTCCGCTTCCCGGACAGGCGGCGACGCCGGTCCGGGCCACCATCACCGTCCCCGAGTCCGTCTCGATGGTCGCCCTGCTGGGGTCGGCCGACGAGCTGCTGCGCCTGGTCGAGGCCGAGGTCGACGCCGACGTGCACGTGCGCGGCAACGAGATCGCCGTCACCGGGCTGCCGGCGGACAACGCCTTCGCCGTCCGTGTCTTCGACGAGCTGATCGCGCTGCTCGGCACCGGTCAGCAGCTGCGTCCCGACTCGGTCCGCCGGGTCATCGCGATGCTGAAGAGCGGCGGGTCCGAACGCCCGGCCGACGTCCTCAGCCTCGACATCATCAGCCGTCGGGGCCGCACGATCCGGCCCAAGACGCTGAACCAGAAGCACTATGTCGACGCGATCGACCAGCACACGATCGTGTTCGGCATCGGGCCGGCGGGTACCGGCAAGACCTACCTGGCCATGGCCAAGGCGGTGCAGGCGCTGCAGACCAAGCAGGTCAACCGGATCATCCTCACCCGGCCGGCCGTCGAGGCCGGGGAGCGGCTGGGCTACCTGCCCGGCTCGCTGTCGGAGAAGATCGACCCCTACCTGCGGCCGCTGTACGACGCGTTGCACGACATGGTCGACCCCGAGTCGATTCCGCGTCTGATGGCGTCGGGAACAATTGAAGTAGCGCCATTGGCGTACATGCGGGGTAGAAGTCTTAATGATGCTTTTGTCATTCTCGACGAGGCGCAGAACACCACCGCCGAGCAGATGAAGATGTTCCTCACCCGGCTCGGCTTCGGGTCCAAGATCGTGGTCACCGGTGACGTCACCCAGGTGGACCTGCCCGGCGGCGCGCAGAGCGGGCTGAAGATCGTCCGGGAGATCCTCGACGGGCTCGAGGACGTGCACTTCGCCAACCTGACCAGCTCCGACGTCGTCCGCCACCGCCTGGTGGGCAACATCGTCGACGCCTACGAGCGGTGGGACGCCACCCGGCAGCCCACCGCGACCCGACCGGGTGCCGGCGCACCGGTCCGGACGTCCCGACCGCGCCGATCGGGGAGCTGACCGGCGTGCCCGTCGAGGTGGCCAACGAGTCCGAGATCGCGGTGGACGAGGCCGAGCTGGCCGGGGTCTGCCGGTTCGTGCTGGGCGAGATGCAGGTCAACCCCATGGCCGAGCTGTCGGTGCTCTGCGTCGACGTGGAGTACATGAGCAGCCTGCACGAGCGCTGGATGGGGGAGAAGGGGCCGACCGACGTCCTCGCCTTCCCGATGGACGAGCTCGACACCGCCCGTCCCGACGACCCCGAGCCCGGCCCGGCCCTGCTGGGTGACGTCGTGCTCTGCCCCGCGGTGGCGGTCCGGCAGGCTCGTGCGGCCGGGCACTCCATGGACGACGAGCTGATCCTGCTGGCCACGCACGGGGTGCTGCACCTGCTCGGGTACGACCACATGGAGCCCGACGAGGAGAAGGAGATGTTCGGTCTCCAGCAGAAGCTCATCGAGGGGTGGCGGACGGCGCCGCGCGAGCCGGTGACCGGTGCGCCCGTGACGCGGGAGTCCGGTCCCCGATGAGTTCCGGTGCGATCACGCTGCTCGTGATCGCGATCCTGCTGGTCCCCCTGGCCGGCCTGTTCGGTGCCATGGAGGCAGCCCTCCAGCGGGTCTCCAAGGCCCGGGTCGAGGAGATGCGACGCGACGGCGTCAAGCGCGCGGACGGCCTCGAGGAGGTCGTGCTCGAGCGCGCCCGGCACGTGGCGCTGCTGCTGCTGCTGCGGATCGTCTGCGAGATGTTCGCCGCGGTGCTGGTCGCGCTGTTCTTCTTCGACCTGTGGGACAGCACCTGGCAGGCGGTGTTCGGGGCCGCGGGCACCATGATCGTGGTCAGCTACGTGCTGGTCGGCGTCGGGCCCCGCACCCTGGGCCGCCAGCACTCCTACGGCGTCGCGCTGGCCACCGCCGGGGTCGTCAAGCTGCTCGGCCGGATCCTCGGACCGGTCGCGACGCTGCTCATCCTCATCGGCAACGCGCTCACGCCCGGCCGCGGCTTCCGCGACGGCCCGTTCTCCTCCGAGGTCGAGCTGCGCGAGCTGGTCGACATGGCCGAGGAGCGCGGCGTCGTGGAGTCCGGCGAGCGCAACATGATCCACTCGGTGTTCGAGCTGGGCGACACGATCGCCCGCGAGGTCATGGTTCCGCGCACCGACGTCGTCTGGATCGAGCGCACCAAGACGGTGCGCCAGGCGCTCGCGCTCGCGCTGCGCAGCGGGTTCAGCCGCATCCCGGTGATCGGCGAGAACGTGGACGACGTCGTGGGTGTCGTCTACCTCAAGGACCTGGTCCGGCGGTCGCAGAACAGCAACGACAGCCGCGGTCCGCGCGTCGAGGAGCTGATGCGGCCGCCCACGTTCGTCCCGGAGTCGAAGCCGGTCGACGAGCTGCTGCGGGACATGCAGGCGGCCCGCGTGCACATCGCGATCGTGGTCGACGAGTACGGCGGCTTCGCCGGCCTGCTGACCATCGAGGACATCCTCGAGGAGATCGTCGGGGAGATCGCCGACGAGCACGACGCCTTCCAGCGCCCGCCGGTGGAGGAACTGGCCGACGGCTCGGTGCGGGTCACCGCCCGGCTGCCGGTCGGGGACCTCGCCGGACTGTTCGGCGTCGAGCTGCCGGAGGACGACGACGTCGAGACCGTCGGCGGCCTGCTGGCCCGCGAGCTGGGCCGGGTGCCGATCGAGGGGGCGTCGGCGGAGATCAGCGGGCTGCGGCTGGTGGCCGAGAGCACCGGCGGGCGCCGCAACCGCATCGACACGATGCTGGTCTGCCGGGTCGAGGAACCGGAGGACGAGGACGCGGAGAAGTCGCGCGGGACGTCGGGCAAGGGGGCCACCCGCTACGAGGAGCCGGCCCCGGTGGAAGGCTGACGCCCCGTGGCCGATGAATTGCAGCCCGAGGACGCCAAGCTCGTCACCCTCGCCCGCTCCGCCCGCGGCCGTACCGGTGCACTCGAGGGGGCGGCCGTCCGCGACACCGACGGGCGCACCTACCTCGCCACCACCGTCGACCTGCCGTCGCTGAAGCTGTCGGCCCTGCAGGCCGCGGTCGCCGCCGCCGTCTCCAGCGGTATCGAGGGCCTGGAGGCGGCCGCGATCGTCTCGGCCGCCGACGCCGTGGAGCAGGAGGGTCTGGCCGCCGTCCACGACCTGACGCCGTCCGCACCGGTGCACCTCGCCGCCCCGGACGGGAGCCTGCGCACCACCGTCTAGCGGTCGAGGGGAACCCCGAGGGCCGCCGAGAACGCCTCGGGGTCGCGCACCCACAGGGTGAACGCCTGCTCGTCGCCTTCGCCCTCCGCCAGGTGCCGGACGGCGACACGGGTCCGCCCCGGCCACCACCCGCCTCGGCGCTTCGGTGTGGGCCAGCCCTCCGGCGGACGACCGACGCGCGCCTCCCGCACCAGCAGCAGCGGGAGCACGCGCGTCGGATCGGGACGCGTCGCGGCGACGTCGAAGGACATCCCGTGGGCCGAGACGGTGAACCGGCCGGTGCTCAGCACGAGGACGGTGATGCCCGCCGCGAGCGCCAGGGGCAGCTCGCCGCGGACCTCCGGCCAGCCCCCGACCCAGGCGAAGGCTCCCAGCCAGAGGCCGACGACGAGGACGACGAAGCCGATCGCCGTCGGTCCGGCCGGGCGGTACTGCCAGTAGCGCAGCGGGCTCGGCACGACGGTGGCCGAGCGCTTCGGGCCCCAGCCGACGACGAAGCGGAAGGCACGGGTCTGCTCGACGTGCAGCCGGCGCTCCCGGGCCACGGTCGCCTGCGGTGGTCGTGTGCCGCTCCGTCGTCCTGCCACGCCGCGATCATCCCAGCCCGCTCCCGGGGTGGTGCTCCTGCTCCTGGAGTGGTGCCGAAGCCCAGGAGCGGGACGAACACTCCCGGAGCGAGATCGGCGCCGTCGGACCCCGGTGGGAGACTGGAGCGGTGAGCACCCCGGACCAGCCGCCGCACCGCAGCGGCTTCGCAGCCCTCGTGGGCCGCCCCAACGCCGGGAAGACCACGCTGACCAACGCGCTGGTCGGCGAGAAGGTCGGCATCGTCAGCAACCGCCCGCAGACCACGCGGCACGCGATCCGCGGGGTGGTGCACAAGCCGAACGGTCAGATCGTCCTCGTCGACACCCCCGGCCTGCACAAGCCCAAGAGCCTCCTGGGCAGGCGGCTCAACGACGTCGTCCGGGACACGCTCTCCGACGTCGACGTGATCGTCTTCTGCATCCCCGCCGACCAGCCCGTCGGCACCGGCGACGCGTTCATCGCCCGCCAACTGGGCGAGGTCACGGCGCCGATCGTCGTCGTGGTCACCAAGACCGACGCCGCCTCGAAGAAGCAGGTCGCCGAGCAGCTGATGGCCGCCAGCCGGCTGGTCGAGGCCGCCGAGGTCGTACCGGTCAGCGCCGTGAGCGGCGACCAGGTGGAGCTGCTGGAGAACCTGCTCATCGGGCTGCTTCCCGAGGGCCCGCCGCTCTACCCCGAGGAGCAGACCACCGACGAGGACGTCGAGCGCCAGCTCGCCGAGCTCATCCGCGAGGCGGCCCTGGAGAAGGTGCGCCAGGAGGTGCCGCATTCGCTCGCGGTCAGCATCGAGGAGATCGTCCGCCGTCCTGACCCCAAGAAGGCCGGGAGCGAGCTGGTCGAGGTGCACGCGCTGCTGCACGTCGAGCGGAACAGCCAGAAGCCGATGCTGCTGGGCAAGGGCGGGCAGATCATCAAGGCGATCGGCAGTGAGTCGCGAGCCGGGATGGAGACGTTGCTCGGTGCCCGGGTGCACCTCGAGCTGCACGTGACGGTGCTGGGGGAGTGGCAGGACGACCCCAAGAAGCTGAACCGCCTGGGGTACTGATGGCGCACACGCCGAAGGCGCTGTACCGGGACGAGGGCATCGTCCTGCGCACCCAGAAGCTGGGCGAGGCCGACCGGATCGTCACCGTGCTCACCCGCCGGCACGGCAAGGTGCGCGCGGTGGCCAAGGGCGTGCGGCGCACCAAGAGCAAGTTCGGCTCCCGGCTCGAGCCGTTCAGCCACGTGGACCTGCAGTTCTACACCGGGCGCAACCTCGACATCGTGAACCAGGCGGAGTCGATCCGCTCCTACGGCAACGACGTCGTCGACGACTACCCGTCCTACACCGCCGGCACCGCCGTCCTGGAGACCGCCGACCGGCTGACGTCGGAGGAGAAGGAGCCGTCGCTCCGGCTGTTCCTGCTGGTCGTCGGGGCGCTGCGGGCGCTGGCCGACCGCACGCACCCCGCCGGGCTGGTCCTCGACGCGTTCCTGCTGCGGTCGATGTCGGTGGCCGGGTGGGAGCCGGCGCTCACCGACTGCGCCCGGTGCGCCGAGCCCGGTCCGCACCGGCACTTCTCCGTGCCCGCGGGCGGCTCGGTGTGCCCCGCCTGCCGGCCGACCGGTTCGGCGATGCCGAACCCCGTGACCATCGACTTGCTCGACGCGCTGCTCACCGGCGACTGGGACCGCGCCGAAGCGGCGCAGGGCACCAACCGCCGGGAGGGCAGCGGCCTGGTCGCCGCCCTGCTGCAGTGGCACCTGGAGCGCGGCCTGCGCTCGTTGCCGCTGGTCGACCGGTCCGATCAGGCGGCGCCCCGCGGGAGCGAGCTGATGACACCGTGACGCGCGAGGTGAAGGCGCCCGACCCGCACCCGTCGGGCGCCCTGCCGCCGGACCTGCCCAAGGACAAGATCCCCAAGCACGTCGCGATCGTCATGGACGGCAACGGGCGGTGGGCCAAGCAGCGCGGCCTGCCGCGGACGGCGGGCCACGAGGCGGGGGAGTCGTCGCTGTTCGACTGCGTCGAGGGCGCCATCGAACTCGGCGTCACCGCGATCAGCGCCTACGCCTTCTCCACCGAGAACTGGCGGCGCAGCCCCGACGAGGTCCGCTTCCTCATGGGCTTCAACCGTGACGTCATCCGCCGGCGGCGCGACGAGATGCACGACCTCGGCGTCCGGGTGCGCTGGGCCGGTCGCCGCCCGCGGCTGTGGCGCAGCGTCATCAGGGAGCTCGAGGTCGCCGAGGAGCTCACCCGCGACAACGACGTCCTCACGTTGACCATGTGCGTCAACTACGGCGGCCGGGCGGAGATCGCCGATGCCGCGGCGGCGATCGCCCGTGAGGTGGCGGCCGGCCGGCTGGACCCGGACAAGGTCGACGAGTCCACGGTCGCCCGGTTCCTCGACGAGCCGGACATGCCCGACGTCGACCTGTTCGTGCGCAGCTCCGGCGAGAACCGGACCAGCAACTTCCTGCTGTGGCAGTCGGCCTACGCCGAACTGGTCTTCCTGGACACGCTGTGGCCCGACTTCGACCGGCGGCACCTGTGGGCGGCCTGCGAGGAGTACGCGTCGCGGCAGCGGCGCTTCGGGAGCGCCTGAACAGCAGCAGCGGCGCTGTATCCGGTCCCGAACCGGTCGGCTCCTGACTACGGTGCTCATCCTCCGGGCGAGCACCGCCCCCTGCGCCGTTCGAGAGAGCTCACCAGAGACCATGACCCCACCGCCCGGACCGTACGGCGCTCCGTACGGCCAGCCCGTCCCCTACGGTCCGCCCACTCCGCAGAACCAGCCCGGCCCCTACGGTCCGCCCCCGCAGCCCCCGAGGACGAACCTGCTCCCGTGGCTCATCATCGGCGGAGCGGTGCTGCTGTCCGGCATCGGGATCGCCCTGGTCCTGCTCTTCACCGGTCGGGACTCGGGCAACGAGAACCCGGCCGCCGCCCAGTCGTCGTCGAGCGCACCTGCGGCGTCGTCGCCGGCCGACGCGAGCGAGGAGCCCGCCAGGGGCGACCTGCCCGGTGGGGCGCAGATGGCCGAGCCCACCGCCGTCGCGGCGAATGCGTTCCCCGGCTCCGACGAGGTGGCGCTGGCCTGGGTCGACGCCCTGGCCGACGGGCAGTGGCAGACCGCCTTCGACCTCTCGTGCACCGAGGTGCAGGACGCCTCGATCAGCGCCGCGGCCGGCGGTGACCCGGCCTACGAGCTGGGGCGCTACTTCTACACGCAGGTGCTCGGCGGTGTGGGCTTCACCGAGGGCACGTTCGACAGCATCCGGTACGACGAGCTCACGGGCGCCGACGTCGGCACCTTCACGCTGGCCATGGAGAACGGCGAGACGTTCACGTTGCTGGTCTACGTGACCGACGACCTGACGGTCTGCGACTTCTTCTGAGCCGGCCAGGTGGGCGCGCACTCCGGCGGCGCGCCCGCCTGTGCCGCGTCCATCCGCGGCGCATGGCAACGTCTGGGGCCGACGGCGACGGACGGGGAGGACCACGGTGTTCGCAGTGACGCGGCTACGGGCCGCAGGCGACGACGGCGAGGCTCTGGCGGCCGCCGTCGAGCCGTTGCTGGCGGCGCTGGCTACACGGCCCGGCTTCCTGCACGGCGAGCTGGGGAGGTCCGCCGACGACCCCTCGCTGTGGGCGCTGGTCACCCGCTGGGACGGTGTCGGCTCCTACCGCCGCGGGCTCTCGGCCGCCGAGGTGAAGATCGCCGGTGCGCCGGTCTGGGCGCACGCCCTCGACGAACCCGGTGTCTACCTCACCGACTGACGTCCCGCGCGGGCGGAGCGCCTGTGGACAACCGCAGCAGCGCGCGTCATCGAGGACGGAGGATCCGGCGGACGGTCGATGAGCCGACCTCCGGGGTGCAGCACTGGGCCCCGTCACCGTGGTGGAGGGGTTTCGATGACGGTGCTGGTGAACGACGACGGTGCGGCGGACTCCGCCGTGATCGACCCGGGGGCTCGACCTCGCGGCCGTGGGAAGCGGCGGCGCGGGCTGTGGGCAGGAGCGCTCATCGCGCTCGTCACCGTCACGGTCGTTCTCCTGCTGAACGATCGGGCTCCGGACGGTCCGGTCGAGCGCAGCGCCGCCTCGCCCGACGACGCGGTCTTCGAGCCGTTCGTGGAGGACAGCGCTTTCCGGGCCCTCGAGTGGGTGTCGGCCATGGCGGAGGGCGGCGGACTGCCCGCGTGGGTGCAGATGTGCGACGCCGCGCACGAGGAGTACGGGAGCGCATTCGACGGTCGGCTACAGGCCGAGTTCGAGGGCTTCCTCGGGGGCCGGTTGGTCTCCGCTGAGGTCGTCGATGCGGTGGTCGTGGACGGGCGGTACTACGTCACGATGTCCGGGACCGTCGAATCCGGTGCGGACGTCGAGGTCATGGTGTCGGTCGTCTCCGAGGAGTGGGGAATGTCCGTGTGCGGATTCGGCCACCCGTCGCAGATTCCGTGAGTGACTGTCGACCGACGCGGACGCCCGCCTGCCGATCGACGATCTCAGGGGTCCGCCAGGAGGCGTGATCCGGCGTCCCGTGGGCAAGGTCGGGCCGGGAACAGGTCGAGGAAGCGGCTCGGCCGACGATCAGGGAGGACCCGATGTCCGAACCGACGCCCGGCGAACAGGGAACGGCGGCGCCACCGACATCGGCGGACCCGACCATGAAGGTCGCCCGGCCTCCGACACCGGGACGCGCGGTCCGGGCCGACGTCGCGGCCGGGAACCTCGCGACGCCCCCCATCCACCCGGACGAGCCGACCGTGACCCACGACGCTCGGAGGCCACCGCACCGCACCCTGGAGTTCGGCTCACCCGCCGCCGTCCACGTGACGGTCGGCCCTCGCCAGAAGCCCAGGCGCAGGCATCGCACCTGGCCGTGGATCGCCGCGGTCGTCCTCGCGCTCCTCGTCCTGGGCGCCGTCCTGCTGGTCATGATGCTGCGCGGAGCGACCATCGACGCCGACACCGACCTCGTCGGGGCCGGCAGCCGTCCCGCGTCCGGCGTCACTGCTTCGCTCGCGGGCTGAACTGCCGCACCGGATCGAGTCCGACCTGGATCCGGTCACCGACCGAGGGGAGCGCCGGGCCGGCAACTACCGTGGGCGAGTCAACCGCCGACCGCCAGCCGGATGGAGCCCCGCCCCGTGAGCGAGAGCACCGCCAAGCACGACCCCGCCCGCCTCGACAAGGTGGTGAACCTCTGCAAGCGACGGGGATTCGTCTTCCCCGCGGGGGAGATCTACGGCGGTACGCGCTCCGCCTGGGACTACGGCCCGCTGGGCGTCGAGCTCAAGGACAACATCAAGAAGCAGTGGTGGCGCACCGTCGTCCAGAGCCGGGACGACATCGTCGGCCTGGACTCGTCGGTGATCCTGCCGCGCCAGACCTGGGTGGCCTCGGGTCACGTCGGGGTGTTCACCGACCCGCTGACGGAGTGCCAGAGCTGCCACAAGCGCTTCCGTGCCGACCACCTCGAAGAGGCCTACGAGGCGAAGAAGGGCCGGCTGCCCGAGAACGGCCTGGCCGACATCTCGTGCCCGAACTGCGGCACGAAGGGCGCGTGGACCGAGCCGCGCGACTTCAACATGATGCTCAAGACCTACCTCGGCCCGGTCGAGGACGAGTCCGGCCTGCATTACCTGCGCCCGGAGACGGCCCAGGGCATCTTCGTGAACTTCGCCAACGTGATGGGCGCGGCGCGGAAGAAGCCGCCGTTCGGCATCGGACAGATCGGCAAGTCCTTCCGCAACGAGATCACGCCCGGCAACTTCATCTTCCGCACGCGGGAGTTCGAGCAGATGGAGATGGAGTTCTTCGTCGAGCCCGGCACCGACGAGGAATGGCACCAGTACTGGATCGACCAGCGCACGAGCTGGTACACCGGCCTCGGCATCGACCGGGACAACCTGCGGCACTTCGAGCACCCGAAGGAGAAGCTCTCCCACTACTCGAAGCGCACCGTCGACATCGAGTACCGGTTCGGCTTCCAGGGCTCGGAGTGGGGCGAACTCGAGGGCATCGCCAACCGCACCGACTTCGACCTGTCCACGCACAGCGAGCACTCCGGCGTCGACCTGTCCTACTTCGACCAGGCGAGCAACACCCGCTGGACCCCGTACGTCATCGAGCCGGCGGCCGGGCTGACCCGTTCCCTCATGGCCTTCCTCATCGAGGCCTACACCGAGGACGAGGCGCCCAACGCCAAGGGCGGCGTCGATACCCGGACCGTGCTCACGCTCGATCCGCGGCTGGCGCCGGTGAAGGCCGCCGTCCTGCCGCTGTCGCGCAACGCCGACCTCTCGCCGAAGGCCAAGGACCTGGCGGCGACCCTGCGGCGGAACTGGAACGTCGACTTCGACGACGCCGGGGCGATCGGCCGCCGGTACCGCCGGCAGGACGAGGTCGGGACGCCGTTCTGCATCACGGTCGACTTCGACACCCTCGACGACCAGGCCGTGACCATCCGCGAGCGGGACACGATGAGCCAGGATCGAGTCGGCCTGGACGCCGTCGAGGCCTACCTGGCGGCCCGTCTCCCCGGCTGCTGATCCTCGCCGCCGCCACCTGCGTTCGCGCTCGTGCGGCTCAACCCGGCCCGGGGGGCGTTCGACCGTGCGACGACCCGGCTCCACGCCGGCCCGTGCGGCTCAACCCGGGCGACGGGTGCCCACACCGTCATCCGCCCGGGACAGCCACCCATCGTCCCCGGCGTCGGTGCCGCGCCACCGTCCGGCCTCCCGTGGCACCTCGCTGAACTCGCGCTCGCGAGGTCCGTCGACGGCCAGCTGCCGGCGCACGAGGGTCTCGAGCCGGGTGCGGCGAGCCGCGGGCATATCCTCGGCGGCGAGGCGGACGAAGCGCACGCCGAGCGAGCGGAGCAGGTCCTCGGAGCGCTTCTCCTGCCAGAGTTCCTCCTCCGGCGTGCGCCCGTACCTCGGACGCAGGTACTTGACCCGCCCGTCGAACTCCACCGCCAGCGCGGCCTCGGGGTACCAGCCGTCGACGACCTTCAGCAGCCGGCCCTCCGCCCACAACTCGACCTGCGGCACGAACGGTGGCAGTCCGAGCGCAGCGAAGGTCAACCGACCGCAGGTCTCCAGCCACGACTCGGCCCGGCCGTCGGCGAGAGCGGCCGCCCGAACCGCCCGCGGGATGCCCGGCACGTTCGCCTGGCGGTCGAGCACCCGGCGCAGGTCCTCCTCGGTGGTCAGCCGGCGCAGCAGCGCGGCGTCGATGGCGGCGACGGCGTGGATCTCGGGCCAGGTGCGGGCCACATCGACCAGGGTGCGGTCAGCGGTCGTCACCCGGTAGGCGCCCCGCTGCGTCACTTCGGCGTCGGGCAGTTCGGCGCGGGTCATGAGCCAGCCGCGACCACGGCGCCACCGATGCGGGTCGGTGAGCTGCACGATCGACTGGCTCGTCCGCGGACGGGGGAGTCCCCACACCCACGCCGCAGTCACGCCGCTCAGCACCGCGGACGGGCGACCGAGGCTGGTGGTGACGGCGAGCGCTTCCAGGCCAGGACGGCGCCCGCTCCGCTCCACCTCGGCCAGGTCGGCCGCGCTGACGAACACCCCGGTCCGGAGTCGCACCCATGTTCCGGCACGCGTTGCCGTCCGGACCTCCTCCTTGCTGACGCCACGCTCGGCCAGATCAGCCGTGGTGAAGATGCCGAGCCTGCGGCGGGCTGGTTCGGCGACGGCCAGCGGGACGGCGGGATGGGTGCGCACCGGCCCGACGGTGGGCCACGACGGCCGCGGCGAGCCGCCGGCGAACGAATCTGTGGACGAAGTAGTACCTGGGGACGGCGCGGCTCGAGCCGCGCCGGTCGGGGTTGAGCCGCGATGCAGCCCGGCTGAACGTCCGCCCGAGCGGCTCCACCTACCCTGGTGGGGTGACCGCCTCGCCGTTGCCTGCCTTGAAGCTGGGTGCGCTGGCGGTCGACCCCGCGGTGGTGCTCGCGCCGATGGCCGGGATCACCAACCCGGCCTTCCGCACGCTGTGCCGGGAGTTCGGGGCCGGTCTCTACGTCTGCGAGATGATCACGACGCGGGCGCTGGTCGAGCGCAGCGCGAAGACCCTCCAGATGGTGCGGGCCACCGCCGACGAGAAGGACGCGTTCTCGGTCCAGCTCTACGGCGTCGACCCGGCCACGGTCGGACGCGCGGTGGAGATGCTGGTCGACGAGGGCGTCGCCGGCACCCGGCCCGCGCACATCGACCTCAACTTCGGGTGCCCCGTGCCCAAGGTGACCCGCAAGGGCGGCGGATCGGCGCTGCCGTGGCGGCGGGTGCTCTTCCGCGACATCGTGCGGTCCGCCGTCCGGGCGGCGAAGGACGTGCCGGTCACCGTCAAGACCCGCATCGGCATCGACGCCGACCACGTCACCTACATCGACGCCGGCCGGACGGCGCAGGACGAGGGCGCCGCCGCCATCACGCTGCACGGGCGCACCGCCGACCAGCTCTACAGCGGCACCGCCGACTGGTCGCCCATCGCGCGGCTGGTCGAGGCCGTCGACATCCCGGTGCTGGGCAACGGCGACATCTGGGAGGCCGACGACGCGTTGCGGATGGTGGCCGAGACCGGCTGCGCCGGCGTGGTCATCGGCCGCGGTTGCCTGGGCCGGCCCTGGCTGTTCGGCGACCTCGCGGCCGCCTTCGCCGGCGCGCCCCGGCGCGCGCTGCCGACCATGGCCGAGGTGGCCGCGATCATGCACCGGCACGCCACCCTCCTGTCGGAGGAGCAGGGCGAGGTGCACGGCTGCACCGACTTCCGCAAGCACGTCGCCTGGTACCTCAAGGGCTTCTCGGTGGGCTCCGACGTCCGCCGGGCGCTGGCCATGGTGAGCGGTCTCGACGAGATCGCCGAGCTGCTCGCGAGGATCCCCGACCAGCCCTACCCGGTCGCCGTCCTCGGCGCCCCGCGCGGGCGCACCAGCCCGCCGCGGGCGGTCGCCCTGCCCGAGGGCTGGCTGGCCGACCGCGACGACCCCCGGCCGCCGGCCGGAGCCGAGCTGGAGGTCAGCGGCGGATGACCGCCTTCGCGAAAACGACGGTCGAGGGAGCATCGCAGGGAGCGCCAGCGACCGAGGAGCGGATCGAGACCGGAGTCGAGCCATGAGTGGCCCGTTCCTGTACGACGACGGTCCGGCTCCGCTGCACACCGGGACGCCGCGGCGCGCCAACGGCCCGCTGCTCTGGATCTTCGGCGGCACCGTGGCCTTCGCCGTCCTCATGGTGGTGCTGACGCTCGTCCTGAGGGGCTCCGGCGCCGATCAGGCGCGGGAGGTTGCCGGGGTCTTCGTCGTCGCCCTCTCGCAGGACGACACCGAGACCGCCTACGACCTGCTGTGCCAGGCCGAGCGCGTCCGGTTGGACCCCGAGGAGCTCGCCGGCGCCTACCTCGGTGAGGGCGCCGGCCGGCTCGGCACCCCCGCAGAGGACGGCGACGCGCGGCTCGTGCCGGTGGAGTGGGCGGACGGCGAAACGAGCGAGCTGACGGTCATCGGCGAGGACGGGCTGAAGATCTGCGGGGTCACCCCGGCCGGGTGAGCCCCGGTTCGCGCCGTCGCTGCGCCTGGGCCAAGATCGATCTACTCGCCGGTAAGGCCTGGCCCCGGTGGTCGGCCGTCACCGGCCGGGACGGGGCAGACCGGGGGCTTCCGGTGCGGCACCATCTCGGTCATGCGAGAGGTCGGCTCTCGAGCGCGGAGGTGTCAACGGTGACCAGCGGTACGGATCAGTCGACGCGGACGAAGTGGGTCTACGACTTCAGCGAGGGCAACAAGGACCAGAAGTACCTGCTGGGCGGCAAGGGCGCCAACCTGGCCGAGATGACGAACCTGGGCCTGCCCGTACCGCCCGGCTTCACGATCACCACGGACGCCTGCCGCTACTACCTGGAGAACGGCGGCACCCCGCCCGACCTCGACGAGCAGGTCACCGAGTACCTGGATGCCCTGCAGAAGGCCATGGGCAAGACGCTCGGCGACCCCGCCGACCCGCTCCTGGTGTCGGTGCGCTCCGGCGCCGCGGCCTCCATGCCCGGGATGATGGAGACCGTCCTCAACGTCGGCCTCAACGACGAGTCGGTGCACGGCCTGGCGCAGCAGTCGGGCAGCGAGCGCTTCGCCTGGGACTCCTACCGCCGGCTCATCCAGATGTTCGGCAAGACCGTCCTCGGCATCGACGGCGAACTGTTCGACGACGCCCTCGACGAGGCCAAGGCCGAGCAGGGCACCGATCTGGACCTCGACCTCGACGCCGAGCACCTGAAGGACGTCGTCGACCGGTTCAAGACCATCGTCCGGGAGCACACCGGCACCGATTTCCCGCAGGACCCGCGCGAGCAGATGGACATGGCGATCAACGCCGTCTTCGACTCGTGGAACGCCGACCGGGCGATCATCTACCGCCGCCGCGAGCGCATCCCCAGTGACGCCGGCACCGCCGTCAACGTCTGCTCGATGGTGTTCGGGAACCTGGGGGCCGACTCGGGCACCGGGGTGGCCTTCACCCGTGACCCGGGCAGCGGCGCGCAGGGCGTCTACGGCGACTACCTGCAGAACGCCCAGGGCGAGGACGTCGTCGCCGGCATCCGGAACACGGTTCCCCTGACGGACCTGCAGGACATCGACTCCGACGCCTACGACGAGCTGATGACGACGATGTCGCGCCTGGAGTCGCACTACCGCGACCTGTGCGACATCGAGTTCACGATCGAGCGCAACAAGCTCTGGATGCTGCAGACCCGCGTCGGCAAGCGCACCGCCGCGGCTGCCTTCGTCATCGCCACCCAGCTGGTCGACGAGGGCCTCATCGACATGGACGAGGCGGTCCGCCGCGTCACCGGCGACCAGCTGGCCCAGCTGATGTTCCCGCGCTTCGTCTCGGGTGGGGACGCCACGCAGCTCACCCAGGGCATGAACGCCTCACCGGGCGCCGCCGTCGGCAAGGCGGTCTTCTCGTCGGAGGAGGCCGCGAAGTGGGCCGACCGCGGAGAGAAGGTCGTCCTGGTGCGCCGGGAGACCAACCCCGACGACCTCTCCGGGATGATCGCCGCCCAGGGCGTGCTGACCAGCCGGGGCGGCAAGACCTCGCACGCGGCCGTCGTCGCCCGGGGGATGGGCAAGACCTGCGTCTGCGGTGCCGAGGAGCTGCAGGTCGACACGAAGGCCCGGAAGTTCACCGCCCCCGACGGCACCGAGGTCAACGAGGGTGACGTGATCTCCATCGACGGGTCGACCGGCCGGGTCTGGCTGGGCGAGGTGCCGGTGGAGCCGTCGTCGGTGGTCCGCTACTTCGAGGGCGAGATCGACCCGGAGTCCGACGACGCCGACGACCTGGTGCGCAGCGTCCACCGGCTCCTCACCCACGCCGACGAGGTGCGGCGGCTCGACGTCCGCACCAACGCCGACACCCCCGAGGACTCCGCCCGTGCCCGGCGCTTCGGTGCTCGCGGCATCGGGCTGTGCCGGACCGAGCACATGTTCCTCGGCGATCGCCGGCAGCTGGTGGAAAAGCTGATCCTGGCCGACGGCGACGACGAGCGGCAGGCCGCGCTCGACGCACTGGAGCCGCTGCAGAAGCAGGACTTCCTGGAGATCTTCGAGGCGATGGACGGGCTGCCAGTGACCGTCCGGCTGCTCGACCCGCCGCTGCACGAGTTCCTGCCCGACCTCACCGAGCTGTCGGTCCGCGTCGCGCTGGCCGAAGAGCGGGGCGAGCCCGACGAGGGCAGCCTGCGCCTGCTGGCCGCCGTGCGGGGGATGCACGAGTCCAACCCGATGCTGGGCCTGCGCGGGGTGCGGCTCGGCCTCGTCGTCCCGGGGCTGTTCGCCATGCAGGTCCGGGCGATCGCCGAGGCGGCCTGTGAGCGCAAGCGGGCCGGCGGCGACCCGCGGCCGGAGATCATGATCCCGCTCGTCGGCGCCGTGCAGGAACTCGAGGCCATCCGCGAGGAGTCCGAACGGGTTCTCGCACAGGTCTGCGAGGAGTGCGGCATCGACGTCACGCCGCTGATCGGCACGATGATCGAGGTGCCGCGGGCCGCGCTCACGGCCGGGGAGATCGCCGAGTACGCCGAGTTCTTCTCCTTCGGCACCAACGACCTCACCCAGATGACGTGGGGCTTCTCCCGGGACGACGTCGAGGCCGCGTTCTTCCACCAGTACCTGGACAAGGGGATCTTCGGCATCTCCCCGTTCGAGTCCCTGGACCGCGACGGCGTCGGCCGGCTCGTGCAGATCGGCGCCGAGGCCGGCCGAGCCGCGCGCCCCGACCTGAAGCTCGGCATCTGCGGTGAGCACGGCGGCGACCCGGACTCGGTGCACTTCTTCCACGAGGTCGGGCTCGACTACGTCTCCTGCTCCCCGTTCCGCGTGCCGGTCGCCCGGCTCGAGGCCGGCCGCGCCGCCCTGGAGGGCGACCGCGCAGGCGCCTGAGGAGGGTTGCGGACACCGCTGTCCCCAGGCGTCCCGGACCGTCAGCCCGTCGTGGTACCCATGACTCGTGGGGGTGCGCATCGGGAACCTGTTGAACCGGGTGGCTGGAGCCGCCGTTCTCGCCCTCGTGCTGCTGATCACCTCGACGGGGCTGGCCATCTGGTGGAACGCCCGGCAGGACTCGCGCCCCGTCTCCGACGCGATCGTGGTGCTCGGTTCGGCCCAGTACAACGGCGTCCCGTCGTCGATCTTCGAGGCGCGCCTGGAGCACGCGATCGCCCTCTACGAGCAGGGTGTGGCACCGGTGATCGTCACCGTCGGCGGCCGGGCCGCCGGCGACCAGTTCACCGAGGCGGTGGCCGGCCGGGAGTACCTGGCGCAGGCCGGGATCCCGGAGGAGGCCCTGCTCGCCGTGGAGGAGGGCGTCGACACCCTGCAGAGCATGCGCGTGGTCGCGGCGGCCCTCGCCGAGCGCGGCTGGAACACCGCCGTCGTCGTCACCGACCCGTGGCACGCGATGCGGGCCGAGCGGATGGCCGAGGACTCCGGCATCGAGGCGGAGAGCTCGCCGACCCGGCAGGGCCCGGCCGTGCAGACCCGCGCCACCCAGTTCCGCTACATCCTGCGGGAGACTGCTGCCTATCTGCTCTACCGCGCGACCGGCGAGAGCGTCGCCGGGGCACCCGGGATCGGCTGAGGAGGGCACGGTGCTCGAACTGGGCAAGGCCGGCACCGCCGGCACCGGGAAGGGTGTGCTCCCCGTGCTGTGCGACGGCTCCGTCGTCGCCACGGTGCAGAGCGCGCGGTGGAGGGAAGCGGCGACGGTGACGGTGGGCGGGCGCGTCTGGGAGTACGCCAGGCACAGGCGCGAGCTCGTCGCGCGCCGGTCGGGCGACCCCGAGGGCGCGGCACGGCTGCGGGCACGGCAGACGTCGGCCTGGAAGGGCACCTGGGCCATCGAGCTGGAGGGGACGACGATCGACGTGCGCCCCGCCTCCCGATGGAAGGCCACGCACCGATTCCTGATGCACGGCAGGCCGGTGGCCGAGAGCGGCACCACCCCGGGGTGGACCCCGCGGGCCACGGTCACGATGGACGGGTCGCTGCCGGTCGACCAGCAGGTCTTCCTGCTGTGGTGGGAGCACGTGGTCCGCCGGCGGGCCGCAGCGGCGGCGGCTGCCTGATGGCCGGCCGGGGACGCATCCGGGCCGCGGACATCGCACTGGTCCGCGAACGCTCGAAGATCGACGAGATCGTCGGTGAGCACCTGCAGCTCAAGCGCGCGGGCGGCGGCAGCCTGAAGGGTCTGTGCCCGTTCCACGACGAGAAGTCGCCGTCGTTCCAGGTGACTCCAACGCGAAATCTCTACCATTGTTTCGGCTGCGGAGTAGGCGGCGACGTCATCTCTTTCGTGCAGAACATCGACCATTTGTCGTTTTCCGAGGCCGTCGAGCTATTAGCCGGGCGGGCGAACGTCGAGCTGCACTACGAGGACGACAGCGGCCGGGCCACCGGCGCTCCCGACCGTGCCAACGTCGGCCAGCGGGCCCGCCTTGTCGCGGCCAACACCGCCGCCGCGGCATTCTTCGCCGAGCAGCTGGGGACGCCGGAGGCGGCCCCCGCCCGGCAGTTCCTCGCCGAGCGCGGGTTCGACCGGCAGGTGGCGCTCGACTTCGGCTGCGGCTTCGCACCCGGCGGCTGGGACGCGCTTACCCGGCACCTGCGCGCCAAGGGGTTCGCCCAGGCCGAGCTGGTCACCGGCGGGCTGGCCAAGGAGTCCTCCCGCGGCACGCTCATCGACCGCTTCCACCGGCGGCTGGTCTGGCCGATCCGCGACATCACCGGCGACGTCATCGGCTTCGGCGCCCGCAAGCTGATGGACGACGACCCGGGGCCGAAGTACCTCAACACTCCCGAGACGCCGCTGTACAAGAAGAGCACCGTGCTCTACGGCATCGAGCGGGCCAAGCGGGACATCGCCAAGCGGCACCAGGCCGTCGTCGTCGAGGGCTACACCGACGTGATGGCCTGCCACCTGGCCGGGGTGACGACGGCGGTCGCCTCCTGCGGCACGGCGTTCGGCGGCGAGCACATCAGCGTGCTGCGGCGCCTGCTGATGGACCAGGACGAGTTCCGCGGCGAGGTCGTCTACACCTTCGACGGGGACGCGGCGGGCCAGGCGGCGGCCATGAAGACCTTCGCCGAGGACCAGCGGTTCGTGGGGCAGACGTTCGTCGCGGTCGAGCCGAACGGGCACGACCCGTGCGAGCTGCGTCAGGAACACGGCGACGCCGCCGTCCGCGACCTCGTCGCCCGGCGCAGCCCGCTGATCGAGTTCGTGCTGAAGACGACGCTGGCCGGCTACGACCTCGACACCGTCGAGGGCCGCGTCGCCGCGCTGGAGAAGACCGCGCCGCTGCTGGCCCAGATCAAGGACCACGCCCTGCGTCCCGCCTACGCCCGGCGGCTGGCGGGGCTGCTCGGCCTGCCCGACGAGTCCGACGTCATGGAGCGGCTGCGGCGGCTCACCGGGGAGGGGGGTGACGCCGGCCGCGGCCGGCCCCGCGCGCGGATGCCGCAGAAGAGCCCGGACGACGTCGCCGTCGAGATCGAACGGGAGGCGGTGAAGGCGGCCCTCCAGGTCCCGGAGATCGCCGGGCCGTCGTTCGACGCCGTCCCCCCCGACGCCTACACCGACCCCGACTACGCGGCGGTGGCCGCCGCCGTCGCGGCCGCCGGAGGCGCGGCGGGCACGACGGTCACCGGCGCGGCCTGGCTGGAGCAGCTCACCGCCCACTGCTCCCGGGAGTCCGCCCGCGCGCAGCTGACGGCGCTGGCCGTCGAGCCCATGCGGACGGTGGGGGAGGGCGACGCCCACTACGTGAACGCCCTGATGGCCCGGCTCCAGGAGATCTACACCGTCCGCCAGATCGCGGCGGTGAAGGGGAAACTGCAGCGGATGAACCCGGTCGAGTCCTCCGACGCGTACATGAAGGCGTTCAAGCAGCTGATGGACCTCGAACAGCTGGCGATCTCGCTGCGCAAGCGGGCGACGGGCGGGCTGACCCCGTGACCCTGCTGGACAAGGTGAAGCGCCGGTTCGCCCGGCCGCCGGAGCCCGTCCGGGTCGCCGTCCTGGCCTCGACCGACCCCGACGAGCGGGTGCTGGCCTGGGGAACGCTGACGGGCGAGGGCGGGTGGCTGGTCGCCACATCTCGCGGCCTGAGCGTGGTGCCACCTGTGGTGACCTCGGTCGAGGACTCCGCGGTGCTGCGCTGGCACGAGGTCGCGGAGGCCCGCTGGTCGGCTACCAGCGACGGCGGCGGCAGCTTCACCGTCACCGCGCTGGTCGAGGTGGAACCCGGCGTCCAGGCCCGTCAGCCGCAGCGGCGGTACGTGCTCGCCGACGCCGGCGACCTTCCGGCCACCGTCCGCCGGCGGGTGGACCAGACCGTCGTGGCCAGTCAGCGGTCACCGCTGCCCGGTGGCGGAGGAGTGCTGCTGGTCGCCCGCCGGATCCCCGGTCAGGCGGTGCGGGAGTGGACCGTCGTCTTCGACGACGACGAGCGCCGCAGCGACCCGGTCGCCCGCGAGGCCGCGCGGAAGAAGCTGGCCGAGCTGGTCGCGGCGGACCAGCCCGACTGACCCGTCGCTCGACTCAGCGGGGCGGCTCGCTGCCCATGCGGGCGCGCAGCGAGGAGAGCGCGTCGTCGGCCTTGGCCTGCGCGACGCCGGCGATGCTCTGCAGGCGCGGGTCGTCCTTGGCGTGCTCCCAGCCGCGGCGGATCTGCTCGTACCGCTCACGCCCGGCCTTCGAGCCCAGGACGTAGCCGGCGCCGAATCCGGCGAGGAAGGACAGCTTGGCCACGAGAACCTCCGCAGACGGTCGGGCGAGATCGGTGATCACGCTACCTGTGTTGTGCGCAACGCGAGAAGCGGGCGAGGCGGTCCCGGAGGGCCATCGGGCGTGGGGTAGTCTCGTCGGGCCAGCGGGTCGCACCCGCTCGTCCCCCGTAGCTCAATTGGCAGAGCATGCGACTGTTAATCGCAGGGTTACTGGTTCAAGTCCAGTCGGGGGAGCAAAAGCCCAATTCAGGTGGCAAGTCTGGTCAACCGTGCGGATAAAATGTCCAATGAACGACCAAGATACGTTTGCCACGACCTGCCGGCGGGTTCCTGTCGGTCCTTGATCAGGACCCCCGGGACGGTGTCGGGGCGCGCTTGCAGACGGGGACCGTTTCTCTGGCACGCCGGACCGCTACGGTCCCCCGGGACGAAGGCACGTGTTCTCACCACGAGCAGGGTGAGGTGGCGCGAAATGCCTGACCGGTTGTCGGAAGGCGCTCGGGTGAGCCCCGGGGGGCGGGCTGCTACCGAGACCGCTGGAGCGCTGCGGCGGCCTCGGGGCTGGCGTGACCGCGCCCGAGGTAGACGTCCTGGGTAAGGCTGGGTCGGCTGTGCCCGAGGTGGTCGGCGATCTGCCGAGCGGACAGGCCGGCGTCGTCCAGTCGGGTCGCGACCGTCTTGCGGAACACGTGCGAGGTGACCCACGGGAACTCGGCGCGGTCGAGAGCCGAGCGCAGGTCGCCGCTGGTGTTGCTCGAATCGCGCAGTCGGCCCTGCGGGCTGGGAAAGACGACCAAAGCGTCCGCGTCGGGTCTCGGGTGGACGGCGATTCGGCGGCGGAGCAGGTCGACAACGGCTGACGGGAGCACGAGGGTGCGGCGGCCCGCGGTGGACTTGGGGGAGTCCTGGATAACCAGTCCCAGCCCGCGGATACGGATGACGGTGGCATCGACCGTGAGGGTGGCCGCTTCGAAGTCGATCGCGGAGGGCTGAATAGCGCAGGCCTCGCCTATGCGCACGCCGGTGCCGAGCATGAAGTCGACCAGGTCCGGCAGGTCCCGGCGCACCGCGTCGGGGTCGGCGGCCAGTCGGGCCCGCAGTTGGCGGGTCTCCTCGACGGTCAGCGCCCGGGGGCCGCGGGACGTGCGGGACCCGCGCCGGATTGCGGCTTCCCGGACCGGGTTGGCGGGCAGCAGCCCGTGGCGCACGGCCAGGCCGAGGATGCCGGACAGGACGCTGCGGGTGGACTTGGCCGCCGCGGGCCCGTGGAGGCTGCTCACCGTGGCGAGTAGCCGGTTGACGGCGGGGACGGTGACCTCGCGCAGTCGCAGCTCGCCCAGGCCGGGCAGGATGTAGGACTCGACGGTGAACCGGTACAGCCGTTTGGTGCCCCAGGCCAGGTCGCTGTCGTCCACCTCGGCGAGCCAGAGGGCCGCCACCTCGCTGAGCCGGCTGGTAGCGCTGGCGACCGGATCGTCCCCGGTGCCGCGGTCACGCAGCGCCTCGCGGAGCCGCCGCTCGGCGTGTGCGCGGCTGGATCCGTAGCGGGTGACCAGGCGACGGTGGCCGTCGTAGTCCCGGAAGCTCGCGCGTGCCCGAACCCGGTCCTTGCCGAGCACCAGGAAATCGATCTTGCCGAAGGTGCCGACTGGCAGAGGCGGCCTTCCCATACGACTCCTTCGGCTCCGGCGCGCGGGCGGGACCGCCCATCCGATCGCAACCTGGGCGTTCCCGCCGCAGTATGCGATCTGCTGTCCCGCCCGGCCCAAGCCTGGGGACAACGATGGGGCCTGTGGACACGCACCGACCCGGTCCCGCGTCGACTGGCCCAATCGAGGGTTGGAGGCCTCCGTTCCGATTGAGGTCGAAACTGTCGGTGCCGATGGGCATAGTGGCGGTGTCCGCAAGGGATAGCCAGGAACTAGGAAGGGAGGCGGCGTGCCAGTGGTTGAGACGCTGTCCGTCGAAGAGGCGAGGCGTCGCCGCGACGAGGTCCTCGGCTCGGTGGGTGGGGACGAGTGCGACCTCCGCGAACGCGCCGCCCGATACATGCTCAACGCCGAGGAGCTCGCCGCCCTGACCGAGCTGGACGAACTCGACTTCCTCCTGTCGGAGTGACCACCGGCGATGCCCTCGTAGTCGAAGCGCAGCGCTTCGCCACTGACCTGACCGCCACAGTCCGGGCAGTGGTCGGTGACCACGTCGAGGCGTTTCGTGCGCGGGCGCTGCACCATCCCGGCCTCGACCACGTCAGCGTCCACCAGGAACCCCGCACCGGGATCCCGTTGACCGTCGATGGAGCTCCGCTGCTGAACCTCACGGCCGAGTACTACTGCGTCTGGGACAGCCCGGGCCAGTTCCTGGCTGTCGACGAGTCCGCCGTCAAGGTCTATGCCGGTGCGAAGGCCGCTGGCGAGCCGCTATTTCGGTACGAGTACACCCGTGGGACGACAGGCGATGTTCCCCGAGCGCATGTGCAGATCCACGGGCACCGGGACGCTCTGGCTTTCGTGATGACACGAGCCGGTAGTGGATCACCTCGAGGTCAGCAACTGGCCGGACGGGTCGCCCAAGGCACCGCGGTACCTCGGATGTCGGACCTGCACTTCCCGGTAGGCGGAACCCGGTTCCGTCCCTGCTTGGAAGACGTCCTCGACATGCTGGTCCGGGAGCTCGGCGTGGATCATGCGCATGCATGGCGAGACGCGCTCGCGGATGGGCGCGAGCGGTGGCGCCGCATGCAGACCGCAGCTGTTGTGCGAGACGCGCCCGTCGAAGCCATCGCAGCCCTGACAGCGCTGGGTTACGACATCCAGCTGCGCGACGGCACGGTCGCCCCCCAAGGCAACCGCGACCGCCTCCGTGAGCTGTAGCGGGCAAGCGCCACACCGTCGACCAGGCGGACTCGGATCATTGGTTGCTGACTCGTCGCGTTGCCCGTCCCGCGCTGACCGAACCGGGCCAGCGAGCAGGAGGTGTGTCAAGTCGAAGGGGTGGGGTGACGCCGGCTCCGAGTTCCGGTCTGCTGCGAGGGGTGACGCTCGGTCTGAGCCGTGTCATGAGGGCGTGTGACGATCCGGCGGTCGGTCAGCTGAGCGAGCGGAGGTAGGGGTGGTCAGAACGGTGAGTCGGCAGGCGGCGGCGCTGACGAAGGCGCGGGAGCGACGACGGGCGCTGGACGCCGCTCGCGATGAGCACGACCGCCGGGTCGAGGAGGCGACGGCCGAGGCGCTCGTGGCGCTGGAGGCGCGACGTGAGGCCGAGCAGGGGCTGCAGGCGGCGACGGCGACCCTCGCTGAGACGCTGCGCGCACTCTCGGCCGAGGATGTCTCGGCCGAGCGGGTGGCCGCGCTGCTGGAGATGGACACCGCCGAGGTACGGCGGCTGACGAAGGCGACCAAACGGCCAGCGGCCACTCCGCCTAAGCTTGTCGTTTAACCCCTGATCTGGTGGTCGCCCGGGCTGGTGGTGTCCCGTCTGACGGTCTTGCCGACGTCATGACGGGTGGCTTGGCGCCGGTTTTTCACTCCGGGAGGGCGTCCCGGTCCCGGGCGGGAGGGTTTCGGCGCGCTGGCCGGGTGGCCGGTCTTCGCGCGCAGGTGGCGAAACCCCCGGCGCACCCG
Organism: Blastococcus colisei; assembly: GCF_006717095.1. Lineage (NCBI taxonomy): Bacteria > Bacillati > Actinomycetota > Actinomycetes > Geodermatophilales > Geodermatophilaceae > Blastococcus > Blastococcus colisei. Next base: position 3,410,479 of record NZ_VFQE01000001.1, on the reverse strand, counting down.
CGCCGGGGTCAGCCGCTCGGGAGGTAGCGGCTTCTCCCAGGGCCGCCGGAGATCGACGGCGAGGTGGCGGGCCAGGCGCAGCTGGGTGTGGGCGGCGATGACCAGCCAGGTCCAGCGGTCGCCGGCCTCCGGTGAGCGGATCTTCGGGGCGGTCCAGCCCAGGGTCTGCTTGAACAGGCGGAAGGTGTGCTCCAGGTCGAAGCGGCGCAGGTAGGCCTGCCAGCAGCGGGCCACCTCCTCGACCAGGTCGTCGATGTCGACATCGTCGGGGCCGGTCACCGATGACCACAGCCAGACCGGCTTGGCCTCGCGCTGTCCGGGCAGGTGCTCGACCTGCAGCCGAATCACGGTGCCTTCCACGATCGGCAGCGGGCCGTCGTGGTCGGCCCAGGGGCCGCGGTGAGCCAGCCGCGGATGCATGCGATCCCAGGAGCACACCTGCGCCGTTCCGTAGCGCGCGGTGGGTGAGCTGGCCTGCGTGGTCGGTACCGGCCAGGTGGCCTCATCGGCCAGGGCCATCACGGCGCCGTGCTTGCGGGGGCGTCCGCCGCGGGAGTCATGGCCCCGCGGCGGCGTGGCGGCCAGCATCACCCGGTCGGCGCGGATCCGCCCGACCAGGTGCACGGGCAGGTCGGCGAGCACGAACGCCAGCCGGGCCACGTCGTACCCGGAGTCCATCACCACCATGATCGCCGGGTCACCGGGGCGCCAGTGCCCGGCGCCGGTCAGCCGACCCACGACCGCGCGCAGCTGGGCGGCGGTGACCGCGGTCGCGTCATCTGCCGGGCCCAGCCGCACCGCATCCAAGATCGCCGTCCAGCTGGTGGGCCCGCTCTCCAGGGCGGCCACGACCTGATAGGGCCAGCCCGGAATCCGCTGATCGGCGTTCCGCCCGCGCCCGTAGACATGGCAGAACAGCCGGTCGGGACAGGTCGCGGCGTCCGGGCGCAGCCACGGGGAGACGTCGACGGCCAGCACGATCCGCCCACCGAACATCCGCGGCAGCGGCAACGCGGCCAGCGCGACGCGCAGCCGGTCGGCGTCGACTCGTCCGCTGTTGAGCGCGTCGTACAGCGCGCCGTGACCACGGCGATGCTCCGGAGCAAGGCACAGCCCCACCAGGGATTTCACCGGTCCCTCGGCGCACAGCAGTGCGTCGGTGAGCTCGAACAGCTCATCGCCACGCCGGCCCAGGCACTGGTACACCTCGCCGCGGAACTCCCGCAGCCGCGTCAACCCTGCCGCGGCTGAGCTCTGGTCAACCGCACCGGCTGGGTCCAGACTGTCCATCGCGGCCACCGCCGTTTCCTTCGAAGCGTCGCAACTTCAAAGGATCACGCGGTGGCCGCCCTCACGACCAGACCCTGAACCACATCCGTGTAACTCACCGGCATCAGGGGTTAAACGACAAGCTAAGAACATGCGAGCAAAGATCAGTGAAGCGGAAAGAATGATCGACGGTCGTCTCGACGTCTGAGCCTTGCCCCTCACCCGAGGTGCGACTCGACGCCGACCTCACCGAGCCACGTGCAGCCGCTCTCGCACGAGCTCGCCGCCTGCGAGGAGGGCCGGGGCGAATTCCAGGATGGCTTCGGGAGTTCCCATCCGGGAGCTCGGCGCTGAGATGCCTAACCCGGCCAATGGTTGACCAACAGTGTCGCGGAGTGCTATCGCGATGGCGCAGACGCCGTCGGCACTCTCTTCCCAGTTCGTCGCGAATCCGCGTTGGCGCGTCTCGTCCAGCTCTTCCCGCAATTCTGTCATCTCCGTCATCGCCGCGGACGTGGCGGTCGGCGGGAGGAGGCCGCCGGGATAGCGGCGTTCGAGCTCGGTCTCCGGCAGACCTGCCAGGATCGCCTTTCCGAGCGCCGTGGCGTGCGCTGGACGTACGACGCCCGTCCGGTTCCCGACACGAACCGATCGGGGACTTTCCATGCAGTCGATGAAGCGAACCGTTACGCCCTCCAGTACGGCGAGGCTGACCGTCTCCTGAGTCGTGTCGCGCAAGTGCTCCAAGACAGGGCGGGCGACATCCCGGATGTCGATGCGGCTGACGGCGGCGAGCCCGACCTCGTACAGCACCGGTCCGGGGCGGTAGGCGCCGTTCGGCCGGTCCTGGATGACAAAGCCGCGCCGGCGCAGCGACGTGAGGAGCCGATGGGCGGTCGAGCGCGCGACCCCCAGCAGCTCGGCGGCCTCGGCAACACGCAGCGCCGGCCGCTCGCCCACGAGCTGGAGCAGCCAGAGGGCGTTGTCGACGGAGCTGGTCACCGGTTCCGACGGCGTAGGAGCTTGCGCTGCCGGTTGTCGATTGCGGCGCAGATGATTCGGCATGGCGGAACTTTACCTTGCCTGCTTCCCGCTCTGGGGAATCTCTGCCAACCTGTTGCGGTGACGGCCGTCACTGGTGAATCGACGGCCGCCGAGCGGTAGCCGCTCTCCGAGGTGTCGTCGCGGTCATCAACGACGTCGCTGCCGTGAACCCGGACTGCCCGAGAGCCCAGCTGTGAGATGCGACGGAAGAGGTAGTGATGCTGACAAGGGAGCAGAACGAATTGCTCGTTCGAACCGACCCGGGAACGCCCATGGGTCGGTTGTTCCGGAGGTACTGGATCCCTGCCCTGCTGGCCGAGGAGATTCCGAGTCCTGACTGCCCGCCTGTTCGGGTGAAGTTGCTCGGCGAGAACCTGATCGCCTTTCGGGACACGCAAAACCGAATCGGGCTGCTCGACGAATTCTGCGCCCATCGAACTGCTTCGCTCTTCTTCGGCCGCAACGAAGAATGTGGACTGCGGTGCGCCTACCACGGGTGGAAATACGACGTGGAAGGAAACCTCGTCGACATGCCATCGGAGCCGGAAGGCTCCAAGTTCAAGGAACGCGTCAAGCACACGGCCTACCCCTGCGTGGAGCGTGGCGGCGTCATCTGGACCTACATGGGCCCGCCGGACCTGCAGCCGCCCGTGCCGGAACTCGAGTGGATGCTCCTCGATGACGATCAGCGCTTCATCTCCAAGCGTCTGCAGGAGTCGAACTACCTGCAGGCGATGGAGGGCGGAATCGACTCCAGCCACGTCTCCTTCGCCCACCGCTTCAACCTCGACGACGACCCGATGCACAGCGGCACAGAGGGGAACAAGTACCTCAAAGCGGACACGCGGCCGAAGTTCGAGGTCGCCGAATCCGACGGTGGGCTGCTCATCGGCGCGCGGCGGACGGCCGACGAGGAGAACTACTACTGGCGGATCACCCAGTGGATCATGCCGTGGTACACGATCATCCCGCCGTTCGGAACGCACAACCCCCTCGGCGGGCACGCCTGGGTCCCGATCGACGACGAAAACTGCTGGGCCTGGAGTTGGAACTACCACCCCGCGAGGCCCCTGTCCGAGGCCGAGCTGGACGCGATGCGGGCCGGCGACGGAATTCACGTCAAGTACATTCCCGGAACCTTCCGGCCCCTCGCCAACCGCTCGAACGACTACCTGATCGACCGGCAGGCGCAGGCGGAGAACAAGTCCTTCAGCGGCGTCGAAGGGATCTCGGCCCAGGACTTCTCCCTGCAAGAGAGCATGGGCGCGATCTGTGACCGCACCAAGGAACGCCTCGGGACGTCGGACGCGGCGATCATCCTTGCCCGCCGGCGACTCCTGGCCGCCGTCGAGCAGCTGGACGAGCTCGACGTGCTGCCCGGCTCAGCCCCGGAGCACCAACGCGTGCGCTCTACCTCTCTTCTGCTCCCGCGCTCCGTTCCGTTCGAGGAAGGAGCTCAGGAGGCGCTCATCGCTACCCCCGGACAGACCTTCGTCTCCGTCTGAGACCCACGACCCGTTCTCGAGATAGCGCTAGGAAGGAAGCATCCAATGCCCACGAACCTGAGACTCGCCCGCGCCTGCTCCGCCGGGGCAACGCTGATGGTCGCCACCATGCTCGCCGCCTGTGCAGGGGACAGTGGTGGAGACGGGGGTGGAGAGGGGACGCAGGCGGCGGGCGGTGATGCCTGCAGCGGCGAAGAAGTGGCCGTCGGCACCACGAACAGCGCCAGCGATGCTCCGCTCTACATCGCCCAGGACAAGGGCTACTTCGAGGACGAGGGACTGTCGGTGACCCTCCAGCCCTTCAACTCCGCCGCGCAGATGATCGCGCCATTGGGTGCGGGCGATCTGCAGGTCGGGGCCGGCGCTCCCTCGGCCGGGTTCTACAACGCGGTGGCGAGCGGTGTGGAGCTGCGCATCGTCGCCGACAAGGGTTCCATGCCCGAGAACTATGGCTACATGCCCCTCATGGTCCGTAAGGACTTGTTCGACTCCGGGGAGGTCACCGAGATCGCTGACCTCGAAGGTCGAACCGTGGCTGAACCCGCGCAGGGGACGGCGACTTCCTCGACGCTCGGCACGATGCTCGACAGCGCGGGCCTCACCTACGACGACGTCCAGCACGAGTACATCGGCTTCAGCGAGCACGCCACCGCGTTCGACAACGGAGCGATCGACGCCAGCCTGACCACGGAGCCGAACGCAACGGTGGCCGAGCAGCGGGGCGTCGCGGTCCGCATGGCCACCCCGCCGGAGTTCTACGACAACCAGCAGCTCGCCGTCCTGCTCTACAGCGGAGCGTTCGCCGACGAGTCGGCCGAGGTCGGACACTGCTTCATGCGCGCCTACATGCAAGCCGCGCGGGATTACGTGGATGCGTTCCAGGACGGGGAACTGACCGGCGAGGCGGGTGACGAGATCGCGGAGATCGTCACCGGTGCCACCGGTCTCGACCCCGAGCTGTACCGCGAGATCGTCCCGAACTACGTGGACCCGAGCGGTGCGGTGAACATGGACAGCCTGCAGAAGGACTACGAGTTCCTCTCGGAACAGGGACTCATCGACGGCGAGGTCGCGGTGGAGGACATCGTCGACTCGTCGTTCGCAGAAGCCGCGGTCGAAGACCTGGGTGAGTACAGCCCGGGCGACGACTGAGCCTGAACGGCGCGGAAGGATCGGCATGACCACCACCGCACTTCCACAGACCGACGTCACCAACCCCGTCCTCGAGCCACCCAAGGCCCGGCGGCGACGATTCACCGGTCGGACCCGGGACAATCTGCTCGCCGTCGCGACCCCGGTCCTGCTGCTGGCTCTCTGGGAGTTGCTGGCCCAAACCGGTGTCATAGACACCCGCTTCTTCCCGGCACCGAGCAGAATCTTCGAGCGGATGCTCGACCTCATGGCGACCGGCCAGCTGCTGGACCACATGCTCGCCAGCCTCCAGCGCTTGTTCATCGGATTCTGGGTAGGGCTGATCCCGGCGCTGATCCTCGGCGTGATCATGGGGCTGAGCCGACCGGTTCGCGCCGCATTCAGTCCCCTGGTCTCCGGCACGTATCCCATTCCCAAGAGCGCGCTCCTGCCGCTCATCCTGTTGATCTTTGGACTCGGCGAGAGCTCCAAGATCGTCATGGTCGCCATCGGCGTGTTCTACCCCGTCGTCATGAACACCATGGCGGGAGTCATGCAGGTCGCTCCCATCTACTACGACGTGGCCAATAACTACGGGGCCAGTAAGTGGCAGGTGTTCCGATCGGTAGCCGTGCCGGGCGCCATGCCAAACATCATGACGGGAATCGAACTCGGCGCAGGCCTGGGACTGATCCTGATCGCCATCGCCGAGATGGTCGGCGCCACGTCGGGGCTCGGATTCATGATCTGGAACGCCTGGCAGTTGTTCTCGGTCGAGACCATGTACGTCGGCTTGCTGGTCATCGCGATCATCGGCTACCTGCTCTCGGTCGTCATCGGCCTGGTCGCCCGACTGGTCATGCCCTGGAGAGCCGAGCGGTGATCCAGGAACCAAGGGGAAGCGCGCCTGCGCGCCCGGTGAGGGGACAGAAGATGGCCGTAGGGACCAGTTCATCGGCAGCAGTCGCGACGCACGTCGGCGCCACGCCGACTGCGGGCGACGCTGCCGAGACCGACATCAAGGTCTCGATCCGAGGCCTCGTGAAGCAGTTCGACACCAAGGGCAGGGCGGTCACGGCCCTGTCGAAGCTGGACCTCGACATCCCACGGGGACAGTTCTTCGTCATCGTGGGGCCGAGTGGCTGTGGGAAGACCACCTTGCTTCGCATCGTGGCCGGCCTGGAGGAACCCACCGCCGGTGAGGTGGTGGTCCGCGAGCACAGCAAGGAGAGGCCGGCCAACTCGATGGTCTTCCAGGGGGACTCCATCTTCCCGTGGATGACGGTGTGGGAGAACGCCTCGTACGGCCTCCGGCTGCGGGGCGTCCCGGCGAAGGAGATCAAGGAAACCGTGGGGGAGTACCTCCAGAAGACGGGGCTGAGCGACTTCCGGGACAGTTATCCGCACCAGCTCTCGGGTGGGATGCGCCAACGGGTCTCGATCGCCCGGGCCTTCGCCAACGACCCCGACGTGCTACTGATGGACGAGCCGTTCTCCGCCCTGGACGAGCAGAACAAGACACTCCTCCAATCGGAGCTCCTGCGAATCTGGGACGAGACACGCAAGACGGTGCTCTTCATCACCCACAGCGTGGACGAGGCCGTCACGCTCGGGGACAGGATCATGGTCATGACCGCGCGTCCCGGTGCGGCCAAGGCGTTCGTCGATGTCCCGTTCGAGCGGCCGAGGGACGTTCTGGAAATTCGGCACCGGCCCGAGTACGGCGAGATCGTCTACGACATCTGGCAGAACCTCCGTGATGAGGTCGCGCGCAGCCACAGCGAGAGCCAGGCGAACGTCCCGACGGGGAAGCGGAGATTCCGCCGATGACGACCGCGAGTCGTTCGGTGGCTTCCACCGTCTCATTCGCGGGCGGAGCACTGGCCAGCGTCGCCCTTCCGGGAGGCGACGCGGAGACCCGGCGGTTCCCGATGCCCGGGTGCGATGCCGGCACCGGCTGGCTGCGCGTCGAGGCCAGCGGGATCTGCGGAACGGATGTCGCGCTGAGCTCGACGATCAGCGCACCGACGATCCTGGGTCACCACGTCGTCGGCGAGATCGCCGAACTCGGCGCTGCCGCGGCGCGCTCATGGGGAGTTGCCGTCGGGGATCGCGTGGTCCTGGAGGAGTACCTGCCCTGTGGGAGGTGCACGACCTGTCGCGACGGGCATTACCGCCTGTGTCCCACCACCGACCTGTGGAGGGGCGGTCGGCGCGTCGGACTGGTGCCCGTCGAGGAGAGTCCGTCGTTGTGGGGAGGGAACGCGGAGTACGTCTACCTGTCCGAGAACACGGTGATGCATGCACTCCCCGCTTCTCTCGACCCGGAGGTTGCGTCCTGGACCCTGCCCTTGGCCAACGCCCTCGACTGGGTCCAGGGTGCCGGCGAACTCCGGGCCGGAGAGACGGTGGTGATCATCGGTCCGGGCTACCACGGACTGGCCGCCGTCGAGGCCGCCGTCCAGGGCAACGCCGGCATGGTAATCGTCTGCGGTCGTACCGAGGACCGGCAGCGCCTCGCCCTCGCCGAGAAGCAGGGGGCCGTGGTCGTCGACGTCTCGACCGTCGACGTCGCGGCCGCGATCGCTGACATGACCGACGGCGGCATGGCAGATCTGGTGCTCGACACCGCGGGTTCGGGGCCAGCGACGTTCAGCCTGGCCGCTTCGCTGGTCGGACGCTTCGGCCGTCTGGTCGTGGCCGGGGCGAAGAGCCCCTCGGAGGCATCGATCGACACCGCTCGACTGGTCCGTGACCTGCTCACGGTCCGAGGGGTGCGCGGTCGTTCCCCGGACAACGTGCGACGCAGCATCGACCTGTTGTCAGTGGGCGCATCCACGCTCGGGCACGTCCCGACCCACGCGATCGGACTGAGCGATGTCGGTCCCATGCTGCGTCGACTGAGCGAGGGGAGGGGGCCGGACACGCCTCACGTGGTCGTTCGTCCAGGCGTCCACTGAACAGATCGACGATGAGGACGGAGAAGCGATGAACAAGCTCAGGCGCTCCTACGAGGCGCGCGTCCTGCTCATCCCGTTGGGACCGTCCGGCTTACGCACGGCCGACGAGATGGCAAGGGCCGGATTGGACGGACTCGTCGTGGCGACGGTGGATCCGTCGGTTCCGCAGCAGGACGGCCAAGGATTGATCGCAGTCAGCCGGCCGCTCGGCGCCCACGGTTGGCGGGAGCCGTCGCCCGGTGAGCCGCTGCACCACGTGGTTCGTGACGCCGACATCGTCATCCTGCTGGCATCTGACCTCAGCGACGTCTCTGCCGCCCTGTGCGAGGAGGCGGCTGCGGCTGCCTCGAGGAGTGGAGCGCTGACGGCGGCAGTCGTCGTCGGATCGGGGCACTGGGACACGCACGCAGGAAGCACCGGCATGGTGGCCCTGCGCCGGTCCGTCGACATGCTCGTGGTGGTCAAGGGTCTGCAGTTGGCGGCGCCCTTCCTGGATGTGCTGCGTGGCGGAGCCCGACCGGACGTCGTCGTTGCCTGAACCCGCCCACCACTCAGGAAAAGACAGTCAGGAGCTTTCGAATGTCCGCATTGCCTGAGTCGGGAAACCCGGCGGCCGATCGGGATGCCCCTCTGGCGACCGAGCCGGCGGAAGCCGCAGGAACCCGTACCGCTCCGGTGCCCGAGCCGCATGATCAGTTCGCGCCACGGAAGTTGTTGGTTCGGCAGGCGACGTGGGAGGCGGACGGAGTCATGTCGCTGTGCCTGGTCGACCCGGACCAGCGTGAGCTGCCCCCTTGGGAGCCCGGTGCCCACCTGGATCTCCTGTTGACCTCAGGACTCGTCCGGCAGTACTCGCTCTGCGGGGACCCCGAGGACCGGTTCTCCTACATCGTGGCGGTGCTCCGCGAGCCGTACGGCCGAGGCGGGTCGAAGGAAGTGCACGACACCGCACTGGTCGGCAAGCTCCTCACCGTTCGCGGCCCGCGCAACCACTTCGAGCTGGTCCCGGCCAAGCGCTATCTCTTCATCGCCGGGGGCATCGGCATCACCCCTATCCGCGCCATGGTGGAACACGTCAACAGGAGAGGCGACGATTGGCGTCTGGTGTACGGCGGTCGTTCTCGGAGCTCCATGGCGTTCCTCTCGGAATTGACCGGCTACGGTGAGGACCGCGTCCAGCTGGTCCCTCAGGACGAAAAGGGCATGCTCGACCTTGACGCCGTGCTGGAGACGGCCGAGCCGGACACGGTCGTCTACTGCTGTGGGCCCGAGGGGCTGATCCGATCGGTGGAGCAACGGTGTCTGCGCACACCGGCCCGGGAAATCCACGTCGAACGCTTCGGAGCCACCGGCGCCCTCAAGAAGGCTGCGGTCGCGGTCCCCGTCGTCGAGGACACGGACCAGCAGAGCTTCGAGGTGGAGCTGCGCCGGTCCGGCGCGACCATGACCGTCCCGCCGGACCGAACCATCCTCGAGGTCGTCCGCGAGGCCGTGCCTGAGGCGATGTCATCCTGCGAGGAGGGCTTCTGTGGCACGTGCGAGACGAAGGTCCTCGAGGGAATTCCGGAGCACCACGACACCATCCTCTCTCCTGCGGAAAGGGAGAAGGGGAAGACCATGATGATCTGTGTCGGTCGATCCAAGACGCCACGGCTCGTGCTCGATCTCTGACCTCCCTTGCCGGCCCGAAGGTACGGGCGAGCGGCTGTCGCGCGATGCCGAGGACGTCGGACGTCGCCGGCGGAGGGAGCATGACGCCAACCCGCAATTCACGACGCTTCCGCCCGTAGCGCCGTCCCACCGTCGCGGGGCGGGGTCGGCAGGAGTGCTCCGACGAAGCCGCGGCAGGTGGATGAGTCAGCGCGCCCGCCGGCGAGAGGCTCCGAGCGGCCTGCCATCGCCCGACTGGAGATCGTGAGTCCACGCACGATGAGTAGACGAGAGACGAGCATGCTCCGGTCTGGAAGGGCGGCTCGCGGACCCAACGGCCACCAGGACGGCGAACACGTGATGCGGAAGTTCGCCTTCGGGACCAATCTGGCGATCGCGATGGGAGCCGGCCCGCTCCTGCTCTACGCACTGAGCGCAATGAGCGCTCTGGTGATCACCGACCTGGAGCTGAGCCGAACTCAATTCGGTTCCCTCGCGACTTTCGCCTTCGTCGTTGCCGCCGCCAGCTCGGCAGTCCTGGGGCGGTCGGTAGACCGCTACAGCGGCCGGTCGGTCATGATCGCGCTCTATGTCGGATGTGCTCTGGCGATCATCCTTGCCGCGGTCGCCGGGTCGATGGCCTGGCTCCTGGTCGCCGTAGCCATATCCGGTTGTGCTCAGTCGCTGTCGAACCCGGTGACCAACCGTCTGATCTCCACGCATGTCGTCACCGGACGCCGAGGCCTGCTGATGGGGACGAAGCAGGCGGGTGTCCAGATGAGTCAGTTCTTCGCGGGAGCGGCGCTGCCGGCGCTCGCGCTGCTCTTGGGATGGCGTGGGGCGATGGCTCTCTGCTCACTCGTGGCCGTCGTCGGACTCATGCTCGTGCGGAGGTCCATCCCCGCCGACCGGCTGACCGCTGCAGCATCCGTCGTGCGCTCCCCACCTGGGCGGCTGCCCACGGCGGTCTGGTGGCTGGCGGCCTACGCAGTCCTCACCGGTGCTGCCCTGCAGGCGGCCAATACGTATCTCCCGCTGTTCGCCTACGAAGAGCTCGGGCTGTCCGTCACCGTGGCGGGCTTGAGCGCAGCGGTGGTCGGTGGAATTGGGCTGATCGCCAGAATCGGCTTCGGTCACGTCGCGGACCGGATGGCGCACCCCCATCGAGCACTGAGTGCTCTCGCGGGGACCGCTGCCCTGGGGGCCATGTCTCTGCTCGCTGCGAGCATCACCGGCCTGTCGTGGTTGATGTGGTCAGGGGCGGCCATCTTCGGTGCGAGGGGTATTGCCACGAACGTCGTCGTGATGATCGCGTTGCTGCGAGTGAGCCCGCTGCGAATCGTCGGTACCGCTTCCGGCACCGTGGCCATCGGTCTCTACCTCGGCTTCGCCTTGGGGCCGATCTCCTTCGGCTTCATCGTCGACGCCTCAGGCTCCTACCACTTCGGCTGGCTGGCCATGACGGTGGCGTACGGTGCTGCGTCGCTCCTGGGACTCCTCTGGGGCCGGCGACAAGCCGTCACGGACAGCACAAGAAACGTCTAAGGAAGAATGTTGCCGAACTGCGGTTCTTTTTCCCTCAAGCCTCAGTGCGTGCTGCGTGACGGCTACCGCCTGACCCTCGATTCGAAGTGGGAGCCGCGCCCCGGGATGGTCGGCTGGGTGGTCACCTACCCGTCGGTATCGGTTTCGCTGTCGGTAATGGTCACAGTCGCCGGCGACCGGCGTCGTCTACGCCGAGGTAGCACTGGTCTTGGGTCCATTGTCGTATTGCTCCGCAACGACGGCGCCAACCATTTGGGTCAGGGAGTTGCGGTGGGGACAGATGCCGCCCACGTCGGTGCGCCGGCGTCTCTCCCGGTCGAGCCGCAGGTCCGCCCAACGAAGCTCTCGTCATCTGCGGAAGGGAACTCTTACGGTGTGGCGCGTCCGAATTTCTCCGAGCCGGTGCCGCACGGAATCCCACGATCGTCCAGCGTCGGGGCAGTCCCGTGCCCGTCGCGGTTCGGGTGTGGGGACGGTCATTCCGCGTGTGCTCGTCGAGCCCTCGAGGGCGTTGGCGGGCGCCGCGTGGGGCCGGCCGCCGTCGCAGGCCAGGAGCAGCAACCCGTCGTCCATCCCACAGGAGGAGCAACGCGCATGATCACTTACCCTGCCACCCCTTGGGCCGGCGGCGACCCTCACCGTTCCGGTGCCAGCCTCCGGGCAGCCGCCCGATGACCGGCCGGCGGATCCGGTCCCAGGTGGTCATCGTGGGTGGCGGGCCGGTCGGGATGGGTCTGGCGATCGACCTCGGCCAGTGCGGCATCCGGTGCGCCGTGATCGAGCGGCGCGTCGAGCCGCAGCCAGTGCCGAAGGGCCAGAACCTCACCCAGCGGACGATGGAGCACATGCGCGCCTGGGGGGTCGAGCAGCGCGTCCGGGCCGGCCGCCCCCTCCCGGCCGGGGAGGGGGCCCGGGGCCTGACCGCCTACGGCACGCTGCTCGGGGAGTACTCCTACGAGTGGCTGCGGCGCAGCGCCGTCCGCCGGTTCTACGCGACGGACAACGAGAGGCTCCCGCAGTACGCCACCGAGCGGGCGCTGCGGGACCGCGTCGCGGAGCTGCCCAGCGTCTCGGTGCACTACGGCTGGCGGGCGGAGGACGTGAGCCAGTCCGAGGAAGGGGTCCGCGTCCAGGCACGCGACGCGTCGGGCGAGGTGCTGGAGGTCGAGGCCGAGCACGGGGTGGGCTGCGACGGCAGCCGGTCCCGGCTGCGGGAGGGAGCGGGCATCGGCCAGGACCGGACTGACCACGAGCAGATGATGGTGCTGCTCGTCTTCCGGTCGACACGGCTCGACGAACTGGTCGGGCGTCATCCGGGCACGTCATTCTTCAACGTCCTGCACCCGGCTCTCGAGGGCTACTGGCAGTTCCTCGGCCGCGTGGATGCCGAGAAGACGTGGTTCTTTCACGCCCCCGTGGACGTGGAAGCCGCGGACGCCTCCATCGACTTCCGTCCGCTGCTCTGGCGGGCGGTCGGCGCCGAGTTCGACGTCGAGCTCCAGCACGTTGGGTTCTGGGACATGAGGTTCGCTCTCGCCGAGCGCTACCGGAACGGGCGCCTCTTCGTCGCCGGGGATGCCGCCCACAGCCACCCGCCCTACGGCGGCTACGGCATCAACACCGGGTTCGAGGACGCCGCGAACCTCGGCTGGAAGCTCGCGGCCACCCTGCAGGGATGGGGCGGACCCCACCTGCTCGACTCCTACGACGCGGAACGGCGGCCGGTCTTCGCCTCGACCAGGGACGACTTCATCGCCCGCTCCATCCAGGTCGACAGGGACTTCCTCGCCTCGCACGACCCGGACATCGACCGGGAGGCCTTCGAGGCCGCGTGGGCGGCCCGGGCGGAGGCCGCCGCGGTGGAGGTCGGCGCCTACGAACCCCACTACGAGGGCTCCCCCGTCATCCCGGCCGGTGGCGGTGGGCCGCCCAGCGCCCTTGGGTCCCATGAGACGCGCGCCCGGGCGGGGCACCACCTGGCCGCCCAGCCGGAGGGCACGGACGTCGACCTGTTCGACCAGCTGGCAGCCGGCGGATTCGTCCTGGTGCGCGCCGGAACGTCGGGGGACGAGCTCGTCGCGGCAGCGGAGCGGGCCTCGGTGCCCGTGCGGATGGTGGACGTCGGCGAGGACGTACGGAACGCCTACGGCGCGGATCTCGTGCTGGTGCGCCCCGACCAGTACGTCGCCTGGGCCGGAGACGCGTGCGAGGACGCCGAGGCGCTGGTCGCCACCGCGGTCGGGCGGACAGTCCGCTGATCAGCGGCGGATGAGGTCGCGGACCTCCGCCTCCACGGCGTCGGCCCGCCGAGCCAGGTCGTCGACCACCGCGACGGCGGCGCTCAGCTCGGCGTAGGCGTTCTGGTCGTCGATGCCGGCGAGGTTCGTCTCGACGGCGAGCCGCGCCGTCGAGGCAGCGGCGCGGGCAGCCGCGACGGCTGCGGCGACATCGCTGATGAGATTGCGGTTGGCGATCGGCAGCAGCCGTTCGGCCAGCGACGCCAGCTGCACGGCCGACTCGATGATCTTCCGCGGCGGCTGGGCCGCGTCCAGCTGTGCCGCGCTGAGGGCGCGGCGGCGGGACTCCTGCTGCTCCTCGGACTCCCTGGGCAGCTTCATCGCCTCGGCCACCGCGGAGAACGCCTGCTGGTCCTCGGCAGCGCCCTCCAGGCAGGCGTCACGCTGGGCATCGGCGTCCGCGACGATCTCGCGCACCACGTCGGCGTGCTCCTCGTCGGTGGTGAAGCGACCGACCATCGCGATGAGAGAGGCGGACAGCGCGGCCTCGATCCCCGCCGTGGCGCCGGCGCCAGGAGCGGCCATGCGGGCGGCCAGCTGGCCGAGGAACTCACCGAGCGACTGGCCGTCGAGCTCGTCGGCGGTCGGGGACTCTGCTGTCGTGGCGTTCGCGTCCATGGCCTCGATGCGGGGGTAGGGGCACGGCTGGGGAAGGCGCCGACGGGCGCCGGTCGGGCCTGCGGAGATGTGATCGTCGGTCTCCCGCGCCGGTCCGGCCACTCGGAGCCGGCGACGCCTCCCCGGGGCCGAGGCATGCTCAGCCGCCCGGCCCGGCCCGGCCCGGCCCGCCCCGCCCCAGCTCGGGCCCGGGGCGGGGCCATCAGTCGCTGCGGCCCTGCTGTGCCTTGGCCGCGATCAGCGTGTTCGCCAGCAGCATGGCGATCGTCATGGGCCCGACGCCCCCGGGCACGGGGGTGACCAGGCCGGCGACCTCCGCGACGGCCGCGGTGTCGACGTCGCCGTGCAGGCCTTCCTCGCCGCGGTGGATGCCGACGTCGATGACGGTGGCCCCGGGCTTGACCGCGTCCGGCCCGACCAGCCCCGGGATGCCGGCTGCGACGACGAGCACATCGGCGCGACGGCACACCTCGGCGAGGTCGCGGGTGCGGGAGTGGCAGATGGTCACCGTGGCATGGCGCTCCAGCAGCAGCTGCGCCATGGGCTTGCCGACGAGGACGGACCGGCCGACGACGACGGCCTCGACCCCCTGGAGGGGGACGTCGTACTGGTCCAGCAGGGCCATGACGCCGGAGGGGGTGCACGGCCGCAGCCCGGACCGGCCCTGCGCCAGGAGACCGGCGTTGGCCGTGGTCAGCCCGTCGACGTCCTTCTCGGCCGGGATGCGGGCGAGCAGCGACTCGGAGTCCAGGTGTGCCGGCGTGGGCAGCTGGAGCAGGATGCCGGACACGGCCGGGTCGGCGGCGAGCTCGTCGATCAGCGCGGCGGCCTCCGCCTGTCCGACGTCCCCGGGCAGGTGCCGGTGCAGGTCCTGCATGCCCGCCGCGACGCAGGACCTGCGCTTGTTCCGGACGTAGACCTCGGACGCGGGGTCGTCGCCGATGAGCACCGTGGCGAGCCCGGGCGCGGTTCCGCCCCCGGCGACCAGTTGCTCGACGCCCTTCGCCACGTCCTCGCGCACCTGCCGCGCGACCGCCTTGCCATCGATCACCTGTGCTGTCATCGCATGCTCCTCAGAAGACGATCGTGGTGTTGCCGTGCCGGGCGACCCGGTCCTCGAGGTGCCACCGCACGGCCCGGGACAGCACCGCCCGCTCGACGTCGGCGCCGAGGCGGACCAGGTCGCCGGCGCTGTGCCGGTGGTCGACCCGGACGACGTCCTGCTCGATGATCGGTCCCTCGTCCAGGTCCGCGGTCACGTAGTGCGCCGTCGCCCCGATCAGCTTCACGCCCCGGTCCTTGGCCTTCTGGTAGGGGCCGGCGCCGATGAAGGCGGGCAGGAACGAGTGGTGGATGTTGATCAGCGGGGCGCCGACCTCGGTCAGGAACCCGGGCGTGATGATCTGCATGTACCGGGCCAGGACGACGAGATCGACGTTGCCGCGCAGCAGGTCGAGGATCCGCTGCTCGGCCTCCGCCCGGTTGGCGCGGGTGGCCGGGACGTGGAAGTACGGCACGCCGAACGGGCGGACCTGATCGGCCAGGTCGGGGTGGTTGGAGATGACCATCGCGACCTGCATGTCCAGCTCGCCCCGGCGGTCGCGCCACAGCAGGTCGAGCAGGCAGTGGTCGGCCTTGGACGCGAGGATCGCGACCCGCTTGGGCTTGGCCGCCTCGCTGAACCGGAACTCCATCCCGAACTGTTCCGCGACCTCGATGGCGAAGCCGCGCTCCAGCTCGTCGCGTGCCGCGGGCAGTCCCGCCAGATGGAACTCGGTGCGCTGGAAGAAGGAGCCCCCCTCCTCCGCGGTGGAGTGCTGGTCGAGCGTGACGATGTTCGCGCCCGCCTTGGTGAGGAACGTGCTGACCGCGGCGACGATCCCGGGCTTGTCGGGGCACTGCACGAGCAGGCGGCCGTGGTCGACGTCCTCCTTCCCGGCGTGCGGGGAGCGGGGCAGGGTGGAGGTGGTCGGGGCTGCTGAGGTCATGGCCTCTCCGGGTCGGGCCCGGCCGCGGGGGCGGGAGCGGATGGTGGCGGTCAGGAGAGACTCTGCAACGTCTTCTTCCGCCACTCCTCGGTGGGCTCCAGATCGTTGAACGTGAAGACGTGAAAACCGGCGATGGTGTTGTCCGGCTGACCCATGTGCGGCGCCAGTCCCTTGATGATCTTGGCAGGGTTGTAGCCCCCGGGGAGGAAGAACCGCCAGAGCAGTGTCTGCTGCTTCTTCAGGAACTTCGCCGACTCGCCGATGCCCAGTCCGCTGGAGACGCGCAGCAGCTTCTGGCGGTGGACCGCCCCGGGCACGCCGATGTGGACCGGGAGGTCGATGCCGCGGCGGTGCAGCTCCCGCGCCCAGTCCAGGATCACCTTCGGGTCGAACACCATCTGGGTCTTGATGTGGGTGGCCAGCGGGGCCTTGTCCTTCAGCGCCTGGAACAGCACGTCCTCCGACGCGGAGGGGTGCCCCTCCGGGTGGCCGGCGATGCCGATGTCGGTGAAGCCGTGATCCATCTCGTGCAGCGCCACGAGCACGTCGTGCGCGTGCCTGAATTCGGTGGGGATGTCGGTCGGGTCGCCACCGACGACGAACACCTCGGTGACGCCGGCCTCGCGGCAGCGGGCCACGATCTCGGCGAGGTGGGCGCGGTCGCGGATCTGCTGGGCCGAGAGGTGCGGGGCCACCGTGTAACCGTGCCCGACGAGCGCGACGGTGAGGTCGATGGTGACGTCCTGGCCCTTGGCCGCGGACGCGGTGACGGTCAGCCGTACGTCCTTCGGCACGTGCTGCAGCACCGCCTGCTCGGTCTTCTTGAACGGGATCACCTCGTAGCCGAGGGTCTCGAATGCCTTCTTCAGGGAAGCGCGGGCCGCGGGCTCGCGGACGGTGATGGCGCGGTTCACGAAGTCGCCTTCTCTCTGGGCCGGCAGATCGGTCGCTGTGGGTCGGGCTCCGCAGTTCGTCGGGACGGGTGCCGGCCGGAGACCATCGATCGCCTCTCGCGAACACCTCGACCGAGCGGTCGGGGCGGCACGGTCGCCGGGACGCGCGAGTGCCGGCGACGGCGACCGCCCCGCCAGACGAGCCTAGGAACTGCACTGTGGCGCAGGCCACGGTGGAACGTCGGCACCCTCCTGGCCGGTTCGGCCGGTCGACCACGAGACATCTGACGTACGCGGGCCGGCGCCGAGGTGCGGCGGCGCGGCCGGGCCGGCTCTCCCTGTGGCGTGACGGGAGCACGTCCGACAGCCTCGTGGGGCCGCCGGCCCGAGAGGAGACACCGCAGTGCACGAGTTCCCGAGCGATCCGCCGGATGCGGTGCCGCCGGGGGGAGGCCCACGGGGGAGCAGGCCGGTGGCCGGAGGGGTGCGGCCGGACGCCCCGGACGCGGAGATGAGCATGTGGGCGTACGCGCTGGCGGGCCCGGGACGGTTCCACCGGATCGACGTCCCGCGCCCCTCCTCCGGACGGCTGGGCGAGGCCGAGGTGCTGCTCCGCGTGGTCGCCGGTGGGATCTGCGGCAGCGACGGCCCCTTCTTCCTCGGCGCGCCCAACCGGTGGTCGGCACCTGGCTCGGCGGGAGCGGCCCCCGGGTTCCCCATGCACGAGGTGGTCGGGGAGGTCGTCGCCACCAGCGACCCGGACCTCGCTCCCGGGCAGATGGTCGTCGGCTGGGCCAGCTCCTTCGACGCCGTCGCCGAGTACGTGGTCACGGACTCGCGGGGCGTGTGGCCGTACACCGGGCGGCTGCCGCCCGAGGAGGAGGTCCTGGTCCAGCCCCTGGCGTGCGTGCTCTCCTCGGTCGAGCGGCTCGGCGACCTCACCGGCCGGAACTGCGCCGTGATCGGTCAGGGCGCCATCGGGCTGCTCTTCACCCACGTCCTGCGGTCGTGGGGCGCTCGCTCGGTCACGTCGGTGGACCGGGTCGACCGGTCGACGGCGGCCAGGCAGGTGGGGGCGGACCGGTTCGTGTGGGCGGCGAGCGGTGAGTGGTCGAGCGGCCTGGCCGAGGACGAGCGACCGGACGTCGTGGTCGAGGCCGTGGGGCACCAGACGTCCACGTTGCAGCACGCCCTCGACGCCGTGGCCGACGGCGGGCAGATCTTCTACTTCGGTGTTCCCGACGACCCGGTCTACCCGCTCGACATGGAAGCCATGATCCGCAAGAACCTCACCCTGATGTCGGGCGGTGCAATGGATCGGCGGCGGTTGCTCGCCGACGCCCACGACCACCTCGCCCGGCACCCCGACCTGGTCGACGTCCTCGTCACCCACCGGTTCCCGGTGGCCGAGGTGCAGCAGGCCTACGACCTCGCCTTCCGCTCGCCGGGGGAGCGGCTCAAGGTGGTCGTCTCGATGGGCTGAACGCGTCGCACCGGAGTGTGATGCCGGCGGGTGAGTGGGATCGACCTGCGACGGGGCGGCATGGTTGGCTCCGGCGACGGTGGGCGTTCCGCTTCGGGTCCGGGGCCGTCGAGTGTCACGATCGTCCTAGGTGACCCGCGCCACCACGAGCCGGTCCCGGAGGCGCCCAGGAAGGGGGACGACGTGGATGCCGATCGGCGAGCCGTCCCGGGCTCCGTCGCCATCAGCGACACCGCCATGACGGACACCGCCATCACCGACACCGCCATCACCGACACCGCATCCGAGGACGTCGTGGAGCACGCCCCGGACGGGCTGGCGGTCATCGACGCCGACGGTCGCTTCGTCGAGGCGAACCCCGCTGCCGTGCAGTTGTGCGGTCTGGCTCCCGGCGCCGTGGCAGGCGCCAGGTCCCCGTTCCCCGCGCCGGAGGAGCCGGGGACCACCTCGAGGTCCGGAGACCTCACGGTCGAGTGGACGGCGGCCCCGGGCACGAGGCGTGAGTTCGCCTACGTGCTCAACCAGGTGCCGGGCCGGCCCCGCTGGGTGGTCTCCTTCCGGGACGTGACCGTGAGCCGGCTGCAGCAGCGGCGGCTGGCCGCGATCGCGAAGGCGGCGTCGAGCGTGGCGTCGAAGCGGTCCCTCGTCGGGACGCTCGAGGCGCTCGCGCAGGAGGTGGCCCGCACCGACGCGCTGGCCGGCGTGCAGGTCCTGACGGTCAACTCGGCGGGCAACCGGCTGCACGTCATGGGGGCGTCCGGGTTCCGGTCCAGCGAGTTCTTCGACAAGCTCATGGAGTGTCGTGCCCGGGGCGCCCGGCTGATCATGCTCGAGGCGCTCGAGAAGCGTGAGCCCATGGTCGTGCCGAACCGGTACCAGCAGACCATGACCGACCCGGCGTGGGAGCCGTTGCGGGAGCTCATGCGGCAGCCGCGGTGGGACTGGTTCGCCAGCGTTCCCCTCCTCGCCAGGGGCGAACCGGTGGGCATCCTGAACGCCTTCTTCGCCCCAGGGCAGACGGTGGGGGAGACCGAACTGGAGTTCCTCCTGGCGATGGCCGAGCAGGCCGCGATGGCCGTCGACCATGCCGAGCTCCTGGAGCGCGAGCGGGATCTGGTCCGGCGTGAGGAGCGGCAGAAACTGGCTCGGGACCTGCACGACTCCGTCGTCCAGCAGGTCTTCTCGATGATGATGCAGGCGCGATCCCTGGGCGTGCTCGTGGGCCGCGGCCTCCAGCCGGCGCCCGAGAAGGTGGCCCAGGTCGCCGACGACCTGAGCAGCACCGCCGAGGACGTCCTCGCCGATCTGCGCGGCATGGTGGTCGAACTGCGGCCGGCGACCACGGCGGGGCGGGGGCTGGTCTCGGCCCTGCGCTCGCTGGTGGACACCACGGTCGCGAGAGCCGGGCTCCAGGTGGACCTGGACGTCGCCGACCCCGGGGCCGAGCTCGATGCGCTCGACGTCGACCTGGTCGAGGACGTCTACCGCATCGTCGCCGAGGCGGTGCACAACAGCGTCAAGCACGCGGGGGGCACCTCCGTCCGCGTCCGGCTCGCGGTCACGTCCCACGGCCGCCGGCGACGCCTGGTGGCCGACGTCACCGACGACGGTCGTGGAATCGGCGCCCGGGCCGACGCCGACCAGGAGGACCGGACCCCGTCGAGCGGGTTCGGCATGACCGTGATGCGCGAGCGGGCAGCTCGCTGGGGAGGGGTGGTGCGGGTGCACGAGGTCTCCGGTGGCGGCACGTGCGTGCGCCTGACCCTGCCGCTGGTCACCTCGTTGCCGGCGGATCCGATCCCGCCCGCGACGGGAGCGCCGTGAGCGCGCCCTCGCCCCAGATCACGGTGCTCGTGGTGGACGACCACGCGGTCGTGCGCCGCGGCGTGGTGGCCTACCTGGAGGCGCTCGAGGACGTCGTGGTGACGGGCGAGGCAGGGCACGGCGGCGAGGCGCTGGACAGCCTCGCGCGCTCGGCCGCGCACGGTGCGCTGCCCGACGTCGTCCTCATGGACCTGCAGATGCCGGGGATGGACGGCGTCGAGGCGACCGGGGAGATCGTGCGCCGGTTCCCGGACGTCAAGGTGGTGATCCTGACCAGCTTCGGGGAGATCGAGCGGGTGCACGCCGCCCTCGAGCAGGGCGCCTCCGGGTACCTGCTCAAGGACGCCAGTCCCGCGGAGGTCGAGGAGGCGCTGCGGGCAGCGGTGCGCGACGAGGTGTTCCTGGACGCTGCCGTCACCCGCCGCCTGACCCAGGAGATCCGGGCGCCCCGCACGGGGCTGGGGGTGCTCACCGCCCGGGAGCGGGACGTCCTCGTCCTGGTGGCCGAGGGGAAGTCGAACAAGGACATCGCCGCTCACCTGTTCATCAGCGAGCGGACGGCCCGGACCCACGTGAGCCACCTGCTCACCAAGATGGGTCTCAGCTCCCGGACGCAGGCGGCCCTGCTGGCCGTGAAGGAAGGGCTGGTCCGGCCGCGCTGATCGAGAGGGCGTCATTTGTCGCGGCCCCTGCGCGACAGTTCCGCCTCCCGACGTCGGTCAACGGGGCGATCCGCCCGCGGGGCCCTCCTCCTAGCGTCGACAACCGGACCGGGCAGTTCCCGCCGGTCGAACGCTTCCCGAGGGAGGTACGCCGTGAGCGTCGTCCCCGCGCCCGAACAGCCTGCGGCGCCGGTCCAGGTCGTCTGTGCCACCGCAGGGTTCACCCTTGTCGTCCCGCCGGAGACGTCCATCCTCGAGGCCGTGCGGGACGCCGGGCTCGAGGTCCCGCCCGCCTGCGCCGAGGGCCGGTGCGGAATCTGCGAGACGAGGGTCCTGGAGGGGCACCCGGACCACCGGGACGGCGTGCTCACCGCCGAGGAGCGGGCTCTCGGGGACACGATGATGATCTGCGTCTCCCGAGCCCGGACCGGACGGCTGGTCCTCGACCTGTGACCGCTGCCCGGTCGAGCGGCGCGGTACCCGGGACAGCACCCACGACGGATGACGTAGGCCATGCGTGCCCCAACGGCGGCCGCGGCGGTACATCGGGACGATCCTCGACGGAGCCGATCCCCTCTACCGTCCACGAGGAGCGCGGCCGTGGATACGACCGCCGCCGTACCCGACCCACCGAGGAGGGCGTACCCGTGACGTGCGCGGCGCCGAGGAGCACGCAGGCATGAGCACCTTCGTCCTGGTGCACGGGGCCTGGCACGGCGGCTGGTGCTGGGACCGCGTGGCCCCACGGCTGCGGGACGCCGGCCACGCCGTGCACGCTCCGACCCTGACCGGGCTGTCGGAGCGGGCGCATCTGCTCAGTCCGTTGGTCGGTCTGGAGACCCACGTCGAGGACGTGGTCCGGCTTCTCGACGTGCTGGGGCTCGACGACGTCGTCCTCGTGGGGCACAGCTACGCCGGGCAGATCGTGACCGCCGTCGCCGACCGCCGTCCGCAGGCGGTCGCGCAGCGCGTCTACCTCGACGCGTTCGTCGGATCCGACGGCGAGGCGGCTCGGGACCTGCTGCCGGAGACGGTGGAGCACCACTGGGCGGAGTCCGCCGCCGAGCAGGGGTTCGGCTGGCTCGTGGCGGTGCGCAAGCTGTCCGTCCTCGGGGTGACCGAGCAGGCCGACGTCGACTGGCTGATCCCGAAGCTCACCGCGCACCCGTGGAAGACCTACACCGACCGGTTGCGGCTGACCGGCGCCGTCGACGACGTCCCGGCGGCGTTCGTCGAGTGCACCGACTGGATGCGGGTGTTCGCCGCTCAGGCCGACCGCGCCCGCGCGAAGGGATGGCCCGTCCACGAGCTGCGGACCGGCCACGAGGCGATGGTGACCGCGCCGGAGGAGCTCGCCGCAGTGCTGCTCGAACTCGCCGGCCCACGGCCGGTCCGATCAGGAGAGGCAGGGGTCTGACGTGGAGTTCCTGGTGCGGGCGGAGAACCGGCTGCCCGCCGACACCCCGGCCGAGCGGCGCGAGGAGCTGCGCGGCGCCGAGCGCGTCCGCGCGACGGAGCTGCGCGCGGCGGGCGTGCTGAAGCGCCTGTGGCGGGTGCCCGGACGCAACGCGACGATCGGCCTGTACGAGGCCGACGATCCGGCGGCCCTGCACGACGCGCTCATGTCGCTGCCGATGTCGCCGTGGCTGGACGTCCACGTGGAGCCCCTGGCCACCCACCCACAGGAGCGCACGTGACCGCGCCGGGGCGCCGCTCGTCGTGCCCGGGAGCGGGAGCAGGGCCGAGGCGACGATGAATCCGGAGACCCCCGCCGGCCGCTTCGACCTGCCGGGAACACCGGTCTTCGACGGGCAGACCAGCCGGCGGGGCCTGCGCATGAACAAGATGTTCATGAGCCTGCGCACCGCGCAGAACCGGGAGCGGTTCCTCGCCGACCAGTCCGGCTACTGCGAGGAGTTCGGGCTGACGCCGGAGCAGCAGCGCGCGGTCCTCGACCGGGACTGGCAGGCGATGATCGACCTGGGCGGCAGCATCTTCTACGTCTACAAGCTGGCGATGATGGACGGCCTGTCGATGCAGTACCTCGGCGGCGTGTTCACCGGCATGACCGAGCAGGAGTTCCAGGCTGCGATGCGAGCAGGAGGACGGCGCGATGGCTGAGGTGATCTGGGGTCTGGCGACCTCCCACGTGCCCTCGATCGGCGCAGCCATGGACCGGGGGAAGACCGAGGACCCCACCTGGAAGGACCTCTTCGACGGCTACGCACCAGCGCGTGCGTGGCTGGCAGAGCACGAGCCCGACGTCGCCATCGTCATCTACAACGACCACGCGAACGGCATCGACCTGGACATCATCCCGACGTTCGGGATCGGTACGGCCGACCGCTACCAGGTCGCCGACGAGGGCTTCGGCCAGCGGCCGGTGCCGGACGTGATCGGCGACCCCGAGCTGTCGCTGCACCTCCTCGAGCACCTGGTGGACGAGGGCTTCGACCTCACCGTGTTCCAGGAGCTCGAGGTGGACCACGGGTTGACCGTGCCGCTGTCGGTGTGGACGCCGGACCCCGGAGACGCCTGGCCCTGCCCGGTCGTGCCGATCCTGGTCAACGTCATCCAGTACCCGCAGCCGACCGCCGCCCGCTGCTACGCCCTGGGCCAGGCGCTGGGGCGGGCGATCGCCGGCTACCCCAAGGACGCCACGGTCGGCATCCTCGGCACCGGGGGCATGTCCCACCAGCTGGCCGGCGCCCGCGCCGGCTACATCAACCCCGAGTTCGACACCATGTGGATGGAAACCATCCAGACCGATCCCGCCCGGCTGGCGGCGCTCAGCCGCGAGGAGCTCATCCGGCAGGCGGGCTCCGAGGGCATCGAGCTGATCATGTGGCTGATCATGCGCGGCGCGATGAACGACCAGGTGGCGAAGATCCACTCGCACTACTTCGTGCCGGCGTCCAACACCGCGGCCGGCGTGGCGCTCTTCGACAACCGGGTGTCCCAGCCGGCCTGACGTACCGGTCCGGCCGATCAGGAGGAGGAGCGATGACGCGACCCGCCGAGGCTCAGCACGGTGTCCTGGTGCTGTCCTGCCAGGACGCCCCCGGCATCGTGCACGCGGTGTCCGGCCTGCTCGTGCAGGAGCGGTGCACCATCCTGGAGAGCCATCAGTTCGACAGCCCGGTGAGCGACATGTTCTACATGCGCGTCGAATTCGCGCACGTCGACGGGACGCCGCTGGACTTCCCGCGGCTCTGCCAGGCCTTCGAGGACACCGCCCAGCGCTTCGGGATGAACTGGCGGATCGCGGACGCCTCGGAGCGGCAGCGCGTGCTGATCATGGTCAGCCAGTACGCGCACTGCCTCAACGACCTGCTCTTCCGCAACTCGATCGACGAGCTGAACCTCGACGTCGTCGCGGTCGTGTCCAACCACCCCGACCTGCAGCACATCGCCGACTTCTACGGCGTCCCCTTCCGGCACATCCCGGTGACCCGCGAGACGAAGCCCGAGGCCGAGGCCGCACTCCTCGACATCGTGCGGGAGGAGCGGGTGCAGCTGGTGGTCCTCGCCCGGTACATGCAGATCCTGTCCGACGGGCTGTGCCGGGAGCTGGAAGGCCGGGCGATCAACATCCACCACTCGATGCTGCCGAGCTTCAAGGGCGCCCGGCCCTACCACCAGGCGCACGCCCGCGGCGTGAAGTTCATCGGCGCCACCGCGCACTACGTCACCGCGGACCTGGACGAGGGGCCGATCATCGAGCAGGAGATGCTGCGGGTCGACCACTCGCTCAGTCCCGAGCAGCTGGCCGCCCGGGGGCGTGAGGCCGAGACCCGGGCCCTCTCGCACGCCGTCCGCTGGCACACCGAGAACCGCGTCGTCATCCACGGGAACCGGACCGTCGTCTTCGAGTGAGTACGGCTGGATGAGTGGCTCCAGCTGCTCGCGAACGGCACTGACGTCGGGCTGGTGCTGCGTCTGAGATACGCCCTGAAGGCGGCCTTCGGGACAGTCAGCCCACGCGGTAGGGGCGCTCCTCATCCCCTCCGAACCGCCGCCGCTCCTCGTAGTAGCGGAAGGCGAACACGAGCGTCGCTATCACCATGAAGACAACGATCCACCAGTTGTTGCCCGTCAGGATGGACACGATGAGCAGCGCGAGGGTGGCAAGGCCCGCGCTGACGGCCATGACTGCAAGCGTGTCTTTGACCTGCGGATTGGCCATGACTGGGAACGGTAGTCGGAGTCTGCCCCGCAGGTGTCCCTAAGTGGGCCGCTATGGGACAGTCGGGCCGTCGCCGGCAGTACGCCGTAATAGACAGGAGCGCGTAGCCGGGCAAGCCAACGGGGGTAAACGAGGCCCTCGAGAACCGACCTTGTGGCGATGGTCCGTCTACTCCGTGTACCGGCGTCGATCAAATGTGCTGGCGCGTCCGCGACCAAGCGCTCGGGCAGACCATGACGAGCCAGAGTCGCCGTACGCGTCCTGACATGACTCTGGCCGGGCGACGAGAAGCGTCGCCCGGCCACAGTTCCGAACAGGTCAGGCCTTGGCGGCGCTGCGCCACCCCTCGTGGTAGCTCTCCCGTGCGGTCTCCGCGTAGGGAGCAGGGCTCACCACGGCGCGCAGTGCGAACGGCTCGTGCGGCTCGACGGTGGTCTTCTTGGTGCCGCCGTCCGGCTCGCCCCACAGCACGCGCACCTCGGCGCCGAGCGGCACGTCGGGGTTGATCGTCGCCAGGGACAGGCCCTTGCGCTCGTTGGCGCTGTAGCCGGTGAAGAGGGAGAGGCCCACGACGCTGTCGTCGGCGTCCAGGACGGCGTCGAAGTTCGACGACCCGTAGTTCGCGTTCGGCAGGTCGAAGAACTGGTAGCCCGGAGCCGGGTCCACCAGCGATCCCAGGACCTTCCCGAGGTCCTCGTCGTTCCACGCCAGCGTCACCTTGCGGCGCTGGGTGGCCGGGTCGACGGCCTCCAGGGCGTCGCGGCCGATGAAGTCGTGGTCGAACTTGACGAACGAGCCGTACCCGAGCTCCCAGGGGTTGAGGTAGTAGTCCTCGATGTTGCCGGACACGAAGCTGCCGGCCAGCGCGTTGGTCGCCTCGTAACCGTTCGCGGGAAGCGACTCGCGGTAGGGACGCAGCTCGTCGGCCGTGTAGATCGCCGGCAGCGGCGAGGGGATCCACCCCGACTCGAGGGTGTTGGACGAGTAGGCGCGCGAGCCGCACGGCTCCAGCCCGAACTCCTGGCCTACCTCGAGGATCGTGTCCCGGACCTTCTCGTAGGACTCGTAGGGGCCCCAGATCTCCAGGCCCGGGGCGCCGGCCATGCCGTGCCGCAGCGTGCGCACCGGCTCGCCGCCGATGTTCATCTCGGCCATGCGGAAGAACTTCAGCTGCTCGAGGTCACCGCCGTGGAGCTTCTCGATGACCTGCCAGGCGTTGGGGCCCTGGATCTGGAAGCGCCAGACGTCGCGCGAGACCGCCTTGCCGTACGGACGCGAGGGGGAGCGCGGGTCCTGACGGATCTCCAGGTTGTAGCCGTTCGAGCCCTTGTACTCCAGCCAGTTCGCCACGGGCGCACGGCCGACGAAGACGTACTCCTCCTCGTCGAGGTGGAAGAGGATCCCGTCTCCGATGACCCCGCCCTCCGGGCCGACCGGGACGAACTGCTTGGCCATGTTGACCGGGAAGTTGGCCACGCTGTTGATGCCCGTGTCGGAGATCAGCTTCAGCGCGTCAGGTCCGGAGATGAACGTGTTGAACATGTGGTGCGACTGGTCGAAGAGCACGGCCGTCTCGCGCCAGGCCTTCTGCTCGCGCCGCCAGTTGGTGAACTCCGAGGGGACGACCGGGTAGATGTAGGCGCCGAGCTGGGAGTTGCGCAGCAGCTGGACGGTGTCGCCGTTCTCGTCGAGCAGCTCCTGCAGGTTGTTCGCGGTCATGTGCATCCGTCCTCGTGTGATCTCTCCTGAACGCCGCCTTCGTTGGAGACGGCTCGTGGCCAGGTAGCGGCCGGCTTGTGTGTGTCGTGGGCAGACGTCAGTCCGGCCCGTCGGCGTCCTCCACCGCACGCTCCGTCGCGAACGAGTGGGCGATCATCCACGAGGCGAACGTCGTGATCCGGGCGTCGACGACCAGTGGTCGCTGCCGAGCGCCGTCGACCCAGTCCCGCACTCCCTTGAGGTCCTCCAGGGTCCGCACGGTCACCGCCTCGCAGCCGTAACCCCGCGCGATCGCGGCGATGTCGGTCTCGGGGAACTCGACGATGTCGAGGGGATGGCCCTCGGGGCCGAAGTGGTGGACCTCCGCGCCGTAGGCGTGGTCGTTGTAGACGACGACCACCAGGGGCAGCCCCAGTCGCACGGCGGTGTCCAGCTCGACGTGGCTCATCATGAAGCCGCCGTCACCGACTCCAGCGACGGCGACCCGTCCCGGTGAGGCGAGTCCCGCGCCGATGGCCGTGGACAGCCCGAGGCCGATGGACTGGAACGCCAGCGTGAGGCAGAAGCCGCGCTCGTCGGGGACGTCGAGGAACATGGCCGGGTAGCCGTTGAAGTTGCCGCCGTCGGGGGCGACGACGCGCTCCCGGGGCAGGATGTCGTCGAGCGCGATCGTGAGCGTGCGAGGGTCGATCAGCTCGTCGGTGCCGGTGTCCTGGTACGGGACGTCCCGCCAGCGCCGTCCGGCCTCGATCCGGTCCAGCAGCTCCGGCGTCCGCCAGGACGGGGCCGTCCTCGGCCGGGACCGGAGGTGCTCGGCCGTCGCCTCCGCGGTCGCCCGCACGTCGCCCACGATGCCGAGGTCGACGGGCACGTGCGTGCCGATCGCCGTGGGGTCCTCGTCCACCTGCACGACCGTCGCGCCGGCGGCGAGCAGCTCGCCGGCCCGCAGGGTCCACACGTTGAGCGATGCACCCCAGGCGACGACCAGGTCGGCCGAGGCGATCAGCTCGGCCGGGAGCGGAGGGGAGAAGCCACCGGAGACGTCGATCGACCAGTCGAGGCCCGCGAACAGGCCGCGGGACACCGCGGATGTCGCGAGCAGGGCGCCGCTGAGGTCGCCGAGCTCGGCGAGCGCGTCGCGCGCACCGGAGAGCCGAGCGCCGCGCCCGGCGACGAGGACGGGGCGTTCCGCGGAGCGGAGCAATTCGGCCAGCTGCTCGACCGACCGCGGGCCGGGACGTGTCGTCTCGAGCACGGGGGGCGGCAGGGGTGGGAGGGCGTCCGCCGGCACCTGTGCCTCCTGCACGTCCAGCGGCAGGTTGAGGACGACGGTGCGGCGGTCGACGGCCGCGCGCCGGAACGCGCGCACGGCCTCGTGCACCGCGGTGCGGGCCGTGGTGATCGTCACGGACTCGATGCCGAGCCCGCGCAGCACGGCCGGCTGGTCGATGTCGAAGTTGGAGAGCACGTTCCAGCCCGGGGTGTCCCCGGCCAGCACGAGCAACGGCGTGCGGCTCTTCGCGGCCTCCGTGAGTCCGGTGAGGGCGTTGGTGAGGCCGCACCCCTGGTGGACGGTCACGGCGGCGACGCGCTGCGTGGTGCGCGCGTAGGCGTCGGCCATGATGGCGGCGCCGGCCTCGTGGCGGGTGGCCACGAACCGGGCACCGGAGCCGACGAGGGCGTTGGTCACGTGGAAGTTGCCGCTGCCGACCACGCCGAAGACCTGGTCCACACCCAGGCGGGCCAGTTCGCGGCCGATCGCTTCCGCTACTCGCACGATGTCTCCTCTAGACGGGTGGGGTGGTGCGTGGCCGGACCGCCGCGCCCGGGGTCGCCCTCGGGCGCGGCGGGACCGATCAGTCGCCGCAGACGAGCTCCTCGGCGGAGGGGGCCTCCTCGACGATGTCGTACGCCTCGAGGAAGCCCATCTGCTCCTCGATGGCGTCCATCTTCATCTCGGTCTGGAACACCGGCAGGCGCATCCGCTGAGCGACGTCCTCGGGGATCTGGGTGTAGGTCGGGATGATCTCCCGGATGGCGTCCGGGTTCTCCTGGGCGTACTCCAGCGACTTGATCATCGCCGCCTCGAACCGCTCGGCGATCTCCGGGTTCTCCTGCAGGAACTGCTGGCTGGTCGCATACATCCCGTTGGGATACTCGGGGGCGATGTAGGACTGCGGTGCGAAGGCGACCTTGCCGCCCTGGTCCAGCACGGTGGTGACGAACGGCTCGGACGTGTAGCCGGCGTCGATCCGGCCGGCCGCCACCGCCGCGGGCACCTCCGGGAACGGCACCTCGATCAGCTCGACGGTGCTCCAGTCGACGCCTGCCTTGTCGAGCGCCGCCTTGAGCATCACCTCGGCGACCCCGCCCAGGCCGTTGACGCTGACGGTCGCGCCGGCCAGGTCCTCGGGCCCGTCGATGGGGCTGTCGCCGGCGGCGACCAGCACCTGCCAGTCGTCCTCGGGAGAAGTTCCCGTGGCATCGTTCGCGACGAGCGCACAGACCGGCACCCCCTGGGCGGCGGCGATGCCGGCGGAGATGTAACCGACGAAGCCGAAGTCGTAGTCGCCGCCGACCATGCCGGTGATGATCTCGTTACCGGTCTGGGTGACCGTCTGCTCGAGTTCCAGGCCCTCCTCCTCGAAGAAGCCCTCCTGCACGCCGAGGTTCATGGCCGCGGCGTTGGCGATGGGCAGGGTGCCGATCTGGATCGTCTCCATCTCGGCCGCGTCGCCGCCACCCCCTCCGCCGGTGTCGGCGTCGTCGCCGCCGCATCCGGTGGCCGCGAGCGCGACCACGGCCAGGCCGGCGACCGTGGAGGTCGTGCGGCGGGTGAACGAACGGTGGCTCATCAGCTCTCCTTCTCCGAGGTGGTGCATCAGGTCTGTCTCCGGGCGGCGCCCTGGTGGGGCCGCCCGACGGGTCTAGGCGGGGACGTCGGCTGCCTCGGGGCGCTTGATGGAGCGCCACACGTAGGCCCGGAGCTGCGCGAACTCGGCGAGCTCCTTGGTCTCCACCTGGTCGCGAGGCCGGGGCAGCGGGACGTCGACGATCTCCTGGACCCGGGTGGGGGAGGGCGTCAGGACGACGACCCGGTCGCTGAGGTACACCGACTCGTCGATGTCGTGGGTGACGAACACGACCGTGACGCCGTACCGGCCCCGCAGCTCCAGCACGAGGTCCTCGAGGTCGGCGCGGGTCTGCGCGTCGACGGAGGCGAAGGGCTCGTCCATGAGCAGGATCTCGGGCTGGTAGGCCAGCGCCCGTGCGATCGCCACCCGCTGCTGCATGCCGCCCGACAGCTGCCAGGGGTACTTCTTCCCCGCCCCGGCCAGACCCACCGACTGCAGCGTGTCCCGGATGAGCTCGGCGGTCTCGGCCTTGCCGAGCTTGCGGTGCTTGAGCGGGAAGGCGACGTTCTCCTCGACGGTCATCCAGGGGTACAGCGACCGCGAGTAGTCCTGGAAGACCAGTGCCATCTTCTCCGGCGGGCCGGTCACCTGATCGCCGTCGAGGTAGACCGTGCCGGACGTGGGCTTCAGCAGCCCCCCGATCATCTTGAGCAGCGTGGTCTTGCCGGCTCCCGACGGCCCGACGATGCAGACGAGCTCCTGTTCCTTGACCTCGAAGGTCAGGTCGGCGCACGCCTCGAAGGCACGCTTGGTGCCCTCCTGATAGACCTTCCGAAGGTTCTCGACGCGCAACATCTCTGGGATACCTCCGCGGGTCAGCCGGCACCGGCGCGGGCACCGCGGTGCCACCGCAGCACTCGGCGCTCGACGAGCAGGAACAGGGCGTTGAGGACATAGCCGAGGATGGCCAGCAGGAAGATGCCCGACCACATCGCGGTGATGGCGTACGTGCGCTGGGACTGCAGGACGAAATAGCCGATCCCGTTGGTGCTGGCGACCATCTCCGAGACGACCATCATGATCACGGCCAAGGAGAGGGCGATCCGGGCGCCGGCGAAGATCTGGGGCGACGCGGAGGGGAGCACGACCCGGAAAAGCCGCTCCCGCCACGGGATCTGGAAGCTGCGGGCCGTCTCGCGCAGCGCCGGGTCGACCCCGGCGACGCCGTCGATCGTGTTGAGCAGC
Organism: Blastococcus colisei; assembly: GCF_006717095.1. Classification (NCBI taxonomy): domain Bacteria; kingdom Bacillati; phylum Actinomycetota; class Actinomycetes; order Geodermatophilales; family Geodermatophilaceae; genus Blastococcus; species Blastococcus colisei. The sequence goes on along the minus strand of NZ_VFQE01000001.1, from coordinate 3,379,605 downwards.
ACCGGCCAGAGGCAGACGAAGCCGATCAGCGCGATCTTCATCTCCGAGCCGACACCCAGGACCAGGATGCCGGCGGGGATGAGCACCGGCGGTGGGATCGCGCGCAGGAACTGGACGACGGGGTCGACCATCCGGCCCAGCGTCCGGGACGAGCCCAGAGCCACCCCGATGACCACGGCGGCGACCACGGCGACCGTGTAGCCGACGAACAGGCGGGTCATGCTGGGGACGACGTCGCTGCCGAACCGCGCGAACAACCAGTTGTCGGCGAACGCGCCGAAGATGTCGAGCAGCGGCGGGAAGTAGAACGAGGTGCTGTTCGCCGACGTCAGCGCCCACACCACCAGCAGGGCGATGGGAACGGCGATCTCGAGGCCGACGCCGAGCACCCGCGCCGGCCGACTGGTCTCTCTCATCGGTTGCGCTCCCGCTGTGACGGGTGCCAGTGCAGCAGACGCCGCTCGGCGAGGGACAGGACGATGTTCAGCAGCCACCCGATGAGGCCGGTCGCGATGATCAGCGCGTACATCTGGTCGACCGCCGCGCTCTGCCGCGCGATGTTGATCTCCTGGCCGAGCCCCGGAGCGCCGAGGACCAGTTCGGCGGTGACCGCCAGGATCAGCGCCACCGCGGAGGAGATGCGCACCCCGGTGGCGATGTAGGGCAGGGCGCTGGGCAGCACCACCCGCCACAGTCGCTCAGGGGTCTTGATGCCGAAGGAACGGGCGGTCTCGATGCTGGTGGGGTCGACGTCGCGGACGCCGTAGAGGGTCTGCAGCAGGATCGGCCAGGTCGCCGCGAAGGCGGCCAGGAACCACTTGCTCTCCAGCCCGGCCCCGAAGACGAGGACGGCGAGCGGGATCAGCGCCACGGACGGGATCGGACGGAGGAACTCCACGATCGTCCGCGTCGACATGAACAGCAGGAACACCGAGCCGATCAGGATGCCGAGCGGCAGCGCGATGACCAGTGCCGTTCCGAGTCCGAGGGCCCAGCCCTGCATCGTCTGGACCGTCGGCTCCCAGATCGAGCCGTCAGCGATCCGCCCGAACAGGGCGCCGAACATCTCCGACGCCGGCGGGAGGAACCGCCGGTCGACGAGGCCGATGCGAGGGAGCACCTCGAAGACGGCGATCGCCAGGACGACGCCGAGCAGGGGCAGCCCCCAGGCGCTCAGGCGGTCGCGAGGCGGGGGCGAGGCGTCGGGACGGCGGTCCACCGCCGTTCCCGGGGCCGCGGCGTCCGCGGCCGCTTGGTCGGCGGACGCCGGGCGGAGGCGGTCATCCTGCCCACCCGCGGTCGCGTCGCCCGGTGGCGACGTCGCGCGGGAGTCCGCGTGCCGGCTCGGCCTCGTCACGTGCCTCCCCTTCGGGGCCTCGGTGGATCGGACAGCTCGCGCTGCTCCGTGCTGGACCGGAGCGTCGGACGCCGCTCGTGCGACCGACGTCCGGACCGGTCCGGACGCGCGCGGGACAGTGGCGTCCGCCACTCCCCACGAGAACCGTAGGGGTCTCCTGTGGCCTCCGACACAGCGAGATGGTGGCACCTGTTCAGCCGATCCGGCACGAGGCGTCGAGCCGGATGACTCGCCCCTCGCGTCATTTGACGTAGGCCGCCGGCGCACTGCGCCGGATCGGTCCGGTGCCCGTGATCCGGCCGTTACCGTGGCCGCGGGCCGCCGGGGACGGCGTCGTGCTCGGCGCGTCCGATCCGGATCGACACGCATGGGCACGTGGCCCGGCGCGGGAGGGCGGTGCAGTGGGGCCTCGTACGACGGCTCGGGACCGGCACGGGCCCCCGGGTGCCGGAGTCGGGCCCGGGCGGGACACCACCTCGTGGGGGGCCGTGCTGAGCCTGATGGCCGCCGGCGTCGTCGGGGCCGCGCAGATCGGCAAGGGGTCCGCCGCCCTGCCGGTCCTGCAGGACGAGTTCCTGCTCAGCTCCTCCGGCGCCGCCTGGTTCCTCTCCGTGGTGAGCGCGATCGGTGCGGTCGCCGGCGCTCTCCTCGGCTGGCTCGGCCAGGCGCTCGGCTTCCGGCGGCAGGTCCTCCTGGGGCTGCTCGCCATCGTGCTGGCCAACCTCGGTGGTGCCGCCGCCACCTCCGCCGGGTGGCTCCTCACCGCCCGGGTCGGCGAGGGGTTCGGCTTCGTGCTGGTCGTCCTGGCCGCGCCGGGCCTGTTGCCGGAGGTCGCCGCCCCCGAGCACCGCCGGCTGGTCATCGGGGCGTGGGGCATCTACATGCCTCTCGGCGCCGGGCTGGCCACGCTGCTCGTGCCCCTGGCGATCACGGTGCTGAACTGGCGCAGCGCCTGGCTCCTCGACGCCGGGGTCACGGCCGCCGTCCTGCTGGCGGTGGCCCGTTGGGTCCCGTCCGGCCCGGCCCGCAGGCCGCAGGGGATGGGCGGGCTCCTGGGGGCGTTCCGGTCGCCGGGGGTGCTCTGCCTGGCCGTCGTCTTCGGCCTCTACGCCGGCCAGTACCTAGCGGTGGTCGGCCTGCTGCCCACGATGCTGGTCGACGGCGGGCTCTCGCTGCGGGCCGCCGGACTGGTCACCGGCATCGTCTTCCTGGCCAACGTCCCCGCGAACCTGCTCGGCGCGTTCCTGCTGCACCGCGGGGTGAGCCGGTGGCTGCTGATCGTCGCGGGCAGCGGCTGGATCGCCGCAACGGTGTGGGCGGTGCACGCCCCGGACCTGCCGCTGTCGGTGCGCATCGGCTCGGTCGTGGCCTACTCGCTCGTCGTCGGCATCGTGCCGTCCGCCTTGTTCAGCGGCGTGGTCGCGATGTCGGCCGGTACCGCCTCGGCCGGCGCGGCGGTCGGCCTCCTCATGCAGGGGTCGAGCGTGGGGCAGCTCCTCGGGCCCCCACTGGTCGTGGCGGTGGGTTCCGGCGTCTCCTCGTGGACCGGTCGCCCGGCGGCGCTGGCCTGTCTGGCCGCCGGTGTCCTCGCCGGCGGGCTGCTGTACCGGCGTCTGGACAAGCCGCTCGCACCCCGGCCCGGCGGGCATGACCGGAGCTCCGACGGCCGCTACTCGGACTGTTGACAATCCTGCTGACACGCTCCTAGCGTCGCCATCGGCCGGACCGATGAGCAGAGGGGGCCTGGTGGGCGCAGCGGAACGCCACGCCGCCGAACAGGCGCTCCGCGCGGCCATCTCCCGGGGCGATCTGCTGCCGGGGTACCGCCTGGTCGAGGCCGACCTCACCGAGCTGGTCGGCGTGAACCGCAGCAGCGTGCGTGCGGCCATCGACGCGCTGATCGCCGAAGGTCTGGTCGAGCGGATCCCGCACCGGGGGGCGCGGGTCCGGGTCGTGTCCACCGAGGAGGCGGTCGCGATCACGGAGTGCCGGATGCCGCTGGAGGGCCTCCTGGCCCGCAAGGCCGCCGAGCGCGTCACCGATGCCGAGATCGCCCGCCTGCGCACCCATCTGCACGCGATGGTGGACCGGGTCGACTCCGGCGACCTGCTCAAGTACTCGGACCTGATCCAGCAGCTGCACGGCATGGTCCACGACGCCGCGCGCCATCCCATCGCCGCGGGGCTCGTCGGGCGGCTGCAGGCCCAGCTGGTGCGCCACCAGTTCCGGCTCTCGCTGCGGCCCGGGCGGCCCCGGGTGAGCCTGGCGGAGCTGACCGCCCTGGTGGACGCCGTCACCGACCGCGACCCCGACCGGGCCGAGGCGGCCGCCGTCGCCCACGTCCGCAGCATCATCGACGCGCTGACCGACCCCGCCCAGCAGACCGGAGATCCCGCATGAAAACCGTCGTCGTCACCGATCCGCCGCGCGCCGACGCGGGGGACGCCGAGCAGCTCGGCGGGTTCGGCGTCGCCACCGTGCACGAGGCGCTGGGCCGGGTCGGCTACCTGGGCCCGGACTTCCGGCCCGCCTGGGCAGGGGCCCGGATCGGCGGGACCGCCGTCACGGTGCTGTGCTGGCCGGGCGACAACCTGATGATCCACGTGGCCGTGGAGCAGTGCCGGCCCGGTGACGTGCTCGTCGTCGCGACCAACTCGCCGTCCACCGACGGGCTGCTGGGCGAGCTGTTCGCCACCGCGCTGGCGCAGCGCGGGGTGCGTGGGGTGGTCCTCGGCTGCGGGGTGCGCGACGTCGCGGAGCTGCGGGAGATGGGCTTCCCGGCCTGGTCCCGGGCGGTGAGCGCGCAGGGGACGGTCAAGGCGACGGCCGGGGCGGTGAACGTGCCGATCGTGCTCGGCGGTCAGACGATCCGCCCCGGGGACGTCGTGGTCGCCGACGACGACGGCGTGATGGTGGTGCCGCGGTCGGACGTGCCGCGGGCGCTGACCGCCTCGCAGGCGCGGATCGACAAGGAGGCCGCCAGCCGCGCCGCCTTCGAGCAGGGCGAGCTCGGCCTCGACCGCTACGGCCTGCGCGACCGGCTCGGCGACTTCGGCATCGAGTACGTCCCCTACTCGACGTACGCGGAGGAGGGAACGTGACGTACGACGACACGGGTGTCCGCTGCACGATGCTGCGGGCCGGCACCTCCCGCGGCCTGTACGTCGAGGCGCACGACCTGCCCGCCGACCCGGCCGAGCGCGACGACCTGCTGCTGCGCCTCATGGGCACGCCGGACCCGCGGCAGATCGACGGGCTCGGCGGTGCGACGACGCTGACCAGCAAGGTGGCGGTCGTCTCGCCGTCCGACGAGCCCGAGGTCGACGTCGACTACCTGTTCCTGCAGCTGGGGGTCGACGAGGCGACGGTCAGCGACCGGCAGAACTGCGGCAACATCCTCGCGGGAGTGGGGCCGTTCGCCGTCGAGCGCGGGCTGGTGCCGGCCGGCGGTGAGGAGACCGCCGTGCGGATCCGCATGGTCAACTCCGGCAGCGTCGCCGTCGCGACCTTCTCGACCCCGGAGGGCCGGGTGGAGTACCGCGGCGACGTGGCGATCGCGGGCGTGTCCGGAACCGCCGCCCCGGTGGTCCTCGCGTTCACCGACACCGAGGGCTCGGCGACCGGCAGCCTCCTGCCGACCGGGCACGTGCGCGACACGGTCGAGGGCGTCGAGGCGACCTGCGTCGACAACGGCATGCCGGTCGTCCTCGCGCTGGCCGAGTCGTTCGGGCTGACCGGCTACGAGTCGCACGAGGAGCTCGCCGCCGACACCGCGCTGCTGCAGCGCATCGACGCGTTCCGGCGCAAGGCGGCGCAGCTGATGGGCATGGGCGACGTGTCGTCGGCCTCCGTGCCGAAGACCGCGCTGCTCGCGCCCGCCCGGGACGGCGGCCAGGTGTGCACGCGGTCGTTCATCCCGGTGCAGCCGCACACGTCGATCGGCGTGCTGGGCGCCGTCAGCGTGGTCACCGGGATGCTGCTGCCCGATGCGGTCGGCCACGAGCTCACCGTCGGCTGGCCGGCCGGCACCTCGCGCGTGGACGTCGAGCACCCGACGGGGCACCTGCTCGTCGACGTCGCGGTCGACAGCTCGACGACCCCGCCGCGCGTCGTCCGGTCCGGCGTCGTCCGCACCGCCCGCAAGCTCTTCGACGGCACCGCGTACCCGCGCGCCTGAACCCTGCCCGTCCCGTGTACCCCTGAGTCCCAGGAGAGCCCGTGCCGCCGCTGCACGACATCGCGCACCTCGCCCACGTCGAGCTGCTGACCCACAAGCCCGAGGAGAGCCTGGACTTCTTCGTCCGGTACCTGGGGATGACGGAGAACGGGTCGGCCGGCGACTCGGTGTTCCTGCGCGCCTGGGACGACTACGAGAACACGACCGTCAAGCTCACCGCCGCCGCACGGCCCGGCGTGGGGCGGACCAACTTCCGGGCCGGCACGCCGGAGGCGCTGCAGCGCCGGGTGGCCGCCATCGAGGCGACCGGGCTCGGTAAGGGCTGGCAGGACGGCGACCCCGGCTACGGACCGGTGTACGTCTTCACCGACCCCGACGGCCACGAGATGGGCGTCTACTACGAGACGGAGTGGTACCGGCCGGAGGGTGACCTGAAGCCCGCGCTGAAGAACCAGGCACAGGCCTACCCCGGGCGCGGGGTGAGCGTGCGGCGGATCGACCACATCAACTACCTCGGCGTGAACCCGGTGGAGAACCGCGACTTCTTCGTCGACGCCCTCGGGGCGATGATCACCGAGCAGATCGTGCTGGACGACGGGACGGTCGCCGGCACCTGGACCACGTTCACCAACAAGGGCTACGACGTGGTGTGGACCAAGGACAGGACCGGCACCTCCGGCCGGCTGCACCACCTGTCGTTCGCCGTCGACAGCCGGGACGACATCATCCGGGCCGCCGACCTCGCGCTCGAGCACGGCGTGCACATCGAGACCGGGCCGCACAAGCACACCATCCAGCAGAGCTTCTTCCTCTACGTCTGGGAACCGGCGGGCAACCGGATCGAGCTGGACAACCCCGCCGCGCGGCTGGTCCTCGCCCCCGACTGGCAGCCCATCGACTGGTCCGAGGCCGAGCGCGCCAAGGGCCAGGCCTGGGGGCTGAAGACCATCGACACGTTCCACACCCACGGCACCCCGCCGGTCGAGGTCCAGGAGTGACCGCCGCGTTCGCCGTCCTGGGGCTCGGTGAGGCCGGCTCGGAGATCGCCCGCGACCTGGTGGCAGCCGGGGCCGACGTCCGCGGGTACGACCCCAAGGGCATCACCGTGGACGGCGTGCAGCCGCGCGGCTCCGAGGCCGAGGCGGTCGCCGACGCCGACGTCGTGATCAGCGTCAACAGCTCCCACGACGCGATGACGGCGCTGGAGAACGCCCTGCCCGAACTGCGCGCCGGCACCCTGTGGGCCGACCTCAACACGGCCAGCCCGGGACTGAAGGTGACCCTGGGCGAGCGGGCGGCGGCGCGTGACGTCCCCGTCATCGACGTCGCGCTGATGTCGCCGGTGCCCGGGAAGGGCCTGCGCACGCCGATGCTCGTCTCGGGCGAGGGGGCCGACCGGTTCCGCGACCTGCTCGCCGGCCTGGGTGCCGACGTGGTGGTCCAGGAAGGGCCGGTCGGGACGGCGATCTCCCGCAAACTGCTGCGCAGCGTCTTCTACAAGGGGCTCGCCGCCGCGGTGGTGGAGGCACTGCGCGGCGCCGAGGCAGCCGGGTGCGCCGACTGGCTGCGGGGAAACATCGCGGCGGAGATGGCCGGCTTCGACGAGCGGAGCCTCGACCGCGTCGTCAACGGCACGCACGCCCATGCCCGGCGGCGGGCGGACGAGATGGCCGCCGCCACCGAGCAGCTACGGGAGCTGGGGGTTCCGGCCCGCATCGCCCCGGCCGCCCGCGACCTGCTCGTGGAGCTGCGCGACGCCGTGCCGGTCGACCGGCCAGGGGCCGCCGGGGAGACGGAGCAGCCATGATCATCGACTGTCACGGGCACTACACCACCGCTCCGGCGGCGCACACCGCGTGGCGCGAGCAGCAGGTCGCCGCCTGGACAGCGGGGACGACGCCACCGGCCTACCCGGCCATCAGCGACGACGAGATCCGCGAGACCATCGAGACCAGCCAGCTGAGGCTGATGGACGAGCGCGGCATCGACGTCACCCTCTTCTCGCCGCGTGCCTCGGCGATGGCGCACCACGTCGGAGACGCCGCCGTCAGCCTGGAGTGGGCCCGGCGGTGCAACGACCTGGTCCACCGGGTCACCACGCTCTTCCCCGACCGGTTCGTCGGGGTCAGCCAGCTGCCGCAGTCCCCGGGCGCGGACGTCGGGGCGTCGATCGAGGAGCTCCGGCGCTGCGTGGAGGAGCTGGGCTTCGTCGGGTGCAATCTCAATCCCGATCCCAGCGGAGGTCACTGGACGTCGCCGCCGCTGACCGACCGGAGCTGGTACGCCTTCTACGAGGCGATGATCGAGCTGGACGTGCCCGCGATGGTCCACGTCTCCGCCTCGGCGACCCCGGTGTTCCACGCGACGGGCGCCTACTACATCAACGCCGACACGACCGCGTTCATGCAGCTGGTCCAGGGCACGCTGTTCGCGGACCTGCCCGAGCTGCGCCTGGTCATCCCGCACGGCGGGGGAGCGGTGCCCTACCACTGGGGCCGCTACCGGGGACTGGCCGACATGCTCGGCCAGCCCCCGGTGGAGTCCAACGTCATGGGCAACGTCTTCTTCGACACCTGCGTCTACCACCAGGCGGGCATCGACCTGCTGCTCGACGTGATCGACAGCCGGAACGTCCTCTTCGGCTCCGAGATGGTGGGTGCCGTCCGCGGGATCGACCCGCGCACCGGCCACCACTTCGACGACACCCGCCGGTACGTCGAGGCTGCATTCGACAACGGGGCGCTCGACGAGGAGGCGCGTGCCGCCGTCTTCGAGGGCAACGTCCGGCGGGTCTACCCGCGACTGGACGCCCTGCTGGGTGCCGGGGCCTGAGCATGGTTCCGCGCGGTCGGCGGCCTCCGGATGCGGGTTCCGCGGTGACCGGTCCCGGTGACCCCGTCGCGGCCAAGGCCGCGCTGCGGGCGCGTCTCCTCGCCCGCCGGATCGGCAGGCCGGAGGCCGAGCGCGCCGCCGCCGCCGCCGCCGTCGCCGCCGTTCTCGTCCGCAGGCTCGCCGGTGCCGGCACCGTGGCGGCCTTCGTGCCCGACCCGACCGAGCCCGGGCACGGCCGGTTGCCGGCGGCCTACGCAGAGCTCGGCGCCCGGGTGCTGCTGCCGGTCATCCCCGCCCAGGGCCGGGAACTCGGCTGGGCGGAGCACACCGGCCGGTTCGTGCCGGGGCGCTTCGGTCTGCTGCAGCCGGACGGCCCCTGGCTCGACACCACCGCGATCGGGACCGCCGACGTCGTCATCGTGCCGGCGCTGGCGGTGGACCGTGCGGGGATCCGGCTGGGCCGGGGCGGCGGTTACTACGACCGCGCCCTCCCGCACGCCCGCCCGGACGCCGTCCTCGTCGCGCTGGTCTTCGACGACGAGGTCGTCGACGAGCTGCCGGCCGAGGCGCACGACCGGCCGGTCGACGCCATCGTGACGCCGTCCGGCTGGCGGGAGCTCCCGGGGCGTTCCCCGTGAGCGCCGGCCGCACCCCCATCCGTGGCCTGCAGACGCAGGCACCGTCCACTATCCGAGGAGAAGACAATGGTGTCTCTGGACCAGCTGCCGGAGATCAGGACCGAGCTGTTCATCGCCGGTGAGGTACGCAGCGCCGACGACCACCTGCAGGTGATCGACCCCGCCGACGGCCGTTCGGTGGTGGGCTACGCGGCCGCGGCCAGCGCCAAGCAGGCCGAGGAGGCCGTCGCGGCGGCGCACCGGGCCTTCCCCGAGTGGGCGGCCCGGACCCCGCAGGAGCGGGCCGAGCTGATCACCGCCGCCCTCGCCCCGCTGGAGGCCGACCGGCCGGCGGTCGCGGAGATCCTGACCCGCGAGAACGGCAAGATCCGCATGGAGTCCTTCATCGACTCCATCGTGTTCGAGCACCGCTTCCGGCTCGCCGTCGGGCTGGCCGACCGGGTCGAGGAGTCGGTCACGCTGCCCGCCCCGCCGTACCGCACGACGGTGTCCTACCTCCCGCTGGGCGTGGTCACCGTCATCGTGCCGTTCAACTGGCCGATGGCCATCCTGGCGGCCTCCCTGCCGTACGCGCTGGTCGCCGGCAACACCGTGGTGGTGAAGCCGCCGCCGACCACGCCGCTGGCCACGACCCGCACGGTGCAGAAGGTGGCCGAGCTGCTGCCGCCCGGTGTGCTCAACGTCGTGACCGGGGCCGACGCCGAGATCGGTTCGGCGCTGATCCAGGACGACCGGGTGAAGAAGGTGTGCTTCACCGGCAGCCCCGGCGGTGGCAAGAAGATCATGGAGATGGCATCGCGGTCGCTGACCCGCGTGGCGCTGGAACTGGGCGGCAACGACCCCGCCATCGTGCTGCCCGACGCCGACCTGAGCGCAGAGGCGATGCAGAAGATGTTCGGCGGCACGTTCGACTCCACCGGGCAGATCTGCATGGCCACCAAGCGGCTGTACGTGCACCGGTCCCGGTACGACGAGGTGGTGGACGGGCTGTCGGGACTGTTGTCGGCCACCCGGCTCGGCCACGGCCTCGACGAGGGCGTCACGATGGGCCCGCTGCACCAGACGCGGCAGAAGGAGTACGTGCAGGAGCTCCTCGCCCAGGCCCGGGAGTCCGGTGCCGAGGTGCGCGAGTTCGGCGAGCCGGTCGACGGAGCCGACATCTCGGTCGGCAACTTCCTCACGCCGTCGCTGGTCCTCGACCCGGCCGACGACGCCCGGGTCGTCGTCGAGGAGCAGTTCGGGCCGACCCTGCCGATCCTGCCCTTCGACGACGTCGAGGACGCCGTGGTCCGCGCCAACGACACGTGGTCGGGCCTGTGCTCGTCGGTGTGGACGGCGGACCTCGACCGCGCCGCCGAGATCGGGGCCCGGCTGCGCACCGGTTACACGTTCGTCAACTGCCACGGGGCGGCGTTCCTCGACGAGCGCGCGCCGTTCGGTGGGTTCAACCACAGCGGGTTCGGCCGCGAGATGGGCATCGAGGGCCTGCGGGAGTTCATGGACACCCACTCGGTGGGCCTCCCGGCCTGACGGCTCTCCGGCCACGGCCCGTGGGACCCGCGCGGGTCCCACGGGCCGTGGCCTGCGGCGATCACCCGGCGATGGCGGCGTCCTCCGCCGCGATGGCGGCGTTCCAGTCCCGCTTGCCGGCCTGCCAGCGATCCTCGGTGTCGCCCCGCCGCCAGTAGCCGGAGATGGAGGTGAACTCCGGGTCCAGGCCACGCTCGGCGCGGAGGTGACGGCGCAGTTCGCGGACGGCGCCCGCCTCGCCGTGCACGAAGACGTGCCCGCGGCCGTCGGGCAGGCACACGCCCGACACGGCGGCGACCAGCGCTTCCCCGGGAGCGGCGCCCCCGCGGTGCAGCCACACCAGCTCCACGCCCGGCCCGACCGCGAGGTCGTCCTGCTCCTCGGCGGGCCCGTCGACCTCGACGTACACCAGGGCGCGCGCACCGGCGGGCAGCGTGTCGAGCGTGGCGCCGATCGCCGGCAGTGCCGATTCGTCACCGGCGAGCAGGTGCCAGTCAGCCTCCGGATGGGGCACGTAGGCGCCGCCCGGGCCCATCATCTGGATCAGGTCCCCGGGCCGGGCGGCGGCGGCCCACGGACCGGCCAGCCCCTCGTCGCCGTGGTGGACGAAGTCGATCGTCAGCTCACCCGCCCGGGCGTCCCAGGCGCGCACCGTATAGGTGCGCGTGACCGGCCACAGCTCGCGCGGCAGCTCCGCCTGCAGCTGCTCGACGTCGTACGGCGCGCGGTAGGACGCGCCGGCCGGGGCGAAGAGCAGCTTGACGTAGTGGTCGGCGAAGGCGCCGGCCGGGAAACCGGCCAGCCCGTCGCCCCCGAGCACCACACGGACCATGTGCGGGGTGAGCCACGAGGTGCGCAGCACCTCGGCGACCCGCGGTGCGCGCTTGCGGGGTGCCCCATCGGGAGGCGAGGGGTCGCGGGGGCGTCGTGCCGTGGGCAGCTCGGTCATGGGTCCTCCCGGGCCCGGACGACCGGGCGTGCGCGACTAGGTAAGGCTGACCTTACTCGCGACGTCGGGGCGTACGCGGCGCGCGGGGGTCAGGTCCGCTGCGCGGGACGGGCGCGGACGTGGATCCGCTCGCCCTGGGGGCCGTAGAGAGCGAGCACCTCGACCGGGGCCGGTCCTGGGTTGGCCATGGCGTGCGGGGTGCGGGTGTCGAACTCGGCGACCTCGCCGGCCGACAGGGTCACGTCGTGCTCGCCGAGCAGCAGACGCAGCCGGCCGGAGAGCACGTAGAGCCATTCGTAGCCCTCGTGCACCTTCTGCTCGAGCTCGCCGCCCGGCCACCCCGCCGGGTAGACCTGCTTGTAGGCTTGGAGCCCGCCGGGCCGGCGGGTCAGCGGGATCATCGTGACGCCGTGCCGCTCGAACGAGCGCTGGTGGATCCGTGGGTCGCCGGTCTCCGGCGCGTCGACCAGTTCGTCGAGCGGCACCTGGTGCGCCCGGGCCAGGGGGAGCAGGAGCTCCAAGGTCGGCCGGCGCTGCCCCGACTCCAGCCGGGACAGCGTGCTCACCGAGATCCCGGTGGTCGCCGAGAGCTGGCCGAGCGTGTCACCTCGCTGCACACGCAGCGCACGGAGCCGGGGCCCCACCGCCGACAGCACCTCGCCGAGCCCCGGATCGTCGTCGTTTGCCATACCGGCAACGATAGTTGTCAATTCGGCGGAAGGGAGCGGAGAGTCGGCCGCAGACCCCGAGGTGAGGAGAAGTCAGATGGACGAGCGGTACGACGTGGTGGTCGTCGGAGGCGGCGCGGCCGGGCTCAGCGGGGCGCTGGCACTCTCCCGGGCACGACGGAAGGTGCTGGTGATCGACGCGGGACAGCCGCGCAACGCGCCGGCCGGGCACGTGCACAACTACCTGGGCCGCGAGGGCACGCCCCCGGGCGAGCTGCTGGCCATCGGGCGCGAGGAGGTCGCCGGCTACGGCGGCGAGGTGGGAACCGGCGAGGTCGTGGGCGCCGAGCGGCTGGACGACGGTTTCCGCGTCGACCTCGCCGACGGCGGTTCCGTGCACGCCCGGCGGCTGCTGGTGACGACGGGCCTCACCGACGAGCTGCCCGACATCCCCGGGCTGCGCGAGCTGTGGGGGAGCGACGTCCTGCACTGCCCGTACTGCCACGGTTGGGAGGTGCGCGACCGTGCCCTCGGCATCCTCGGTGGCCCGATGGGCGTCCACGCCGCGCTGCTGTGGCGGCAGTGGAGCGCCGACGTCACCCTCTTCCGGCACACCGGGCCGGAGCTCACCCACGAGGAGCGCGAGCAGCTGGCGGCGCTGCGGGTCCGGGTCGTCGACGGGAAGGTCGCTGCCCTCGAGACCGGTGACGGGCGGCTGGCCGGCGTCCGGCTGGCGTCCGGGGAGGTCGTGGGCCGGGAGGCGGTCGTGGCACCGCCGCGGTTCGTCGCCAACTCATCCGTGCTGCGCTCGCTCGGGCTGGAGCCCGTCGAGATGGAGGTGAACGGCAACGTCTTCGGCACGTACATCCCGTCCGAGCCGATGGGTGCCACCGCCGTCCCCGGCGTCTGGGTGGCCGGCAACGTGGCGAACCTGCAGGCCCAGGTGATCACGTCCGCCGCGGGGGGTCTCAACGCCGCCGGCCAGATCAACGTCGACCTGATCACCGAGGACACCCGCCTGGCGGTCGCCGCCGCGCACCAGCACCTCGCGCCGTCCGGCGAGCACGACTGGGAGGAGCAGTACCGCGCGCACTCGACGGTGTGGAGCGGCCGCCCCAACCCGCCGCTGGTCACCGAGGCCGCCGACCTCTCGCCCGGAACGGCGCTCGACGTGGGATGCGGCGAGGGTGCCGATGCCATCTGGCTCGCCGAACGGGGCTGGCGCGTCACCGCTGTCGACCTCTCGCCCACGGCGCTGGAGCGGGCGGCCTGCCATGCCGCCGAGGCCGGCGTCGACGTGGCGTGGCAGCGCGCCGACGTGACCGACTGGGTTCCGGAGGAGAAGGCGTACGACCTGGTGACGTCGCACTTCGTGCACCTCGGCGGGGTGCTGGGCCGCAGGGTGTTCGCCCGGCTCGCTGCGGCCGTCGCCCCCGGCGGCACGCTGCTGCTGGTGGGGCACGACGTCAGCGACCTGGCGGCCGGGGCCAACCGCCCGCACTCGCCGGACCTGTACTTCACCGCCGAGGAGGTGGCCTCGTCCCTGGACCCCGCGGGCTGGGACGTCGTCGTGGCCGAGGCGCGGCCCCGCGAGGCGAAGGCGCACGAGGGCGACGTGACCACCGTCCACGACGCCGTCGTCGTGGCCCGCCGCCGCTGACATGTCGAGTCGTCGCCGTGTCGACGTGCCGACACGGCGACGACTCGACGACTCAGCGTTGGGCGAGGTAGGCCGCGGCGGTCTCCCGCAGCCGGTCGTGCACGCCGTCGGCCACGATCGCGCTCGAGCCGAGGTACTTCTTGGCGAGCTTGGCGACCATCGTGTAGTTCGTGTCCACGACGTTCCCGGCCGGCGCCAGGCCGGCCTGGCTGACCAGCTGGTAGGCGTCCAGGCTGTCCCAGCCGGTCAGCTCGGCGGCCCAGGTGACGAGGTCGTGCTGGCTGACCCGGTAGGCGTCCTCCAGCGGCCGGGTGGACCCGGTCGACATCAGGAAGTCGTCGCTCTCGATCCGCGGCCAGGCGGGGCCGCCGCCCTTGATCAGGTCGACCACCACCACGGTGCGCATCGCGGCCTCCACGGCGGTGCCGCACACCTCGCCCTCGCCCTGCCGGCAGTGCCCGTCACCGAGGGAGAGGTGCCCGCCGGGGACGTTGACGCCGAAGTAGGCCGTGGTCCCCGCCCGCATCTCCGGGGTGTCCATGTTCCCGCCATGGGCTCCCGGGGTGATGCTGGCGAAGACCTCGCCGCCGGCCGGGGCGACACCGATCGTCCCGTGCATGGGGTCGAGCGGGAGTTCCACCTCCGGGCCGCCCTTGCGCGGACGGAACAGGCAGGTGCCCTTCTGCCGGTCGACCTCGTAGACCCAGACGACCTCCTCCAGCGGGTCGTGCAGCATCGCCGTGTTGTGCGTGGCGGTCAGCGCGCCGAAGTGCGGGAACGTCGCCGACACCGCCCAGTCGCGGGCCGGCGCGATCTCCACGAGGTGCACGGCCAGGGTGTCCCCGGGCTCGGCCCCCTCGACGGCGATCGGCCCGGTCACCGGGTTCAGGTAGGGGAACTCGCACACCTGGCTGGGCAGGTCCTCGGCGCTGCGCACGCGGCCGCCGAAGCAGTCCTCGGTGGCGAGTTCGACCACCGTGCCCGGCCGCACGGTGATCAGCGGGTCCCCGCCACCGAAGGTGTACCGGAGCTGGTCCGTCGTCGGCTGGACCGAGACGACCTCGAGGCTCGCGGTCACGCGTCCTCCTCGCTGGCGCTCGTCGGCCACGTGACCGCCGGTGCTCTACCTTCGCGTGACCTCGCAAGCTCGGTCACAGGTTCTCCTCCGCCTTCAGCTCCGGCTTGCGACCGGTGGCGAGCAGGAACACGAGCACGGCGACGCCGATGCCCAGCCACACGAAGCCGAGTTCCTGCGCGGCCACCTGCGCGTTGTAGACGACGTAGGCCAGGATCGCGAAGCCGACGACCGGGACCACCAGGTGCAGCCCCCAGTTCCGGCTCTTCTTCCGGATGACGAAATGCACGACGACCGAGACGTGCAGCAGCAGGAACGCCGTCATCGCGCCGAAGTTGACCAGCGTGGACAGCAGCGTGATGCCGTCGTCCCGCTGGCTCATGTAGATGCCCAGGGCCAGGGAGATGGTGGCGACGACCAGGGTGGCGTTGACCGGCACCCGGTGCTTCGGGTCGACCTTGGCGAGGATCGACGGGAGCTGGCGGTCGCGGGCCATGGCGAACAGCAGCCGCGAGGTGGCCGCCTGTGCGACCAGCGAGTTCGCGAAGCCCCAGGCGATCGCCGTGGCCACCGCGGTGAGGGTGGCCAGCCATGCGCCGCCGGCGACCTCGGCCGCGTCGTAGAACGCCGTCCCCGCGGCGTCGCCGTCGGCGATGAGCGTCTCCGGGTCGGGCACGAGCAGGGCGGCGACC
This sequence comes from Blastococcus colisei, assembly GCF_006717095.1. NCBI lineage: Bacteria > Bacillati > Actinomycetota > Actinomycetes > Geodermatophilales > Geodermatophilaceae > Blastococcus > Blastococcus colisei. The sequence continues at coordinate 3,364,027 of NZ_VFQE01000001.1, read as the reverse complement.
CAGGTCTGGACGATGAACAGCGTCCCGGCCAGCACGAGCGCCGCGATCATCGACTTGCCCAGCGAACGGGCGGCGTCCCGGTTCTCCTCGGCGAGGGTCGAGATGCCGTCGAACCCCAGGAAGCTCAGCACCGCGATCGAGACGGCGCCGAAGACGAGTTCGAGGGAGAACGTGTCGCTGTTGTAGACCGGGGAGAAGTCGAAGCCGCGGCCCTCACCGCTGGCCAGGGCGACCACGCCGATCACCAGGAAGATGGCCAGCACGATCAGCTCGCCGACCAGCATGATCTTGTTGATCCGGGCGGTGAACTCGATGCCCATGTAGTTGACGACGGTGTTCAGCACGACGAACCCGACCAGCCAGATCCAGACCGGGATCGACGTGACGATGGAGTTCATCGCGATCGACGCGATCAGGTAGAGCAGGCCGGGAACCAGCACGTAGTCGAGCAGGATCATCCAGCCGGCGAGGAAGCCGACCGGCTGGCCGATGCCGCGGCCGGCGTAGGTGTACACCGAGCCGGCCATCGGGAACGCCCGCGACATCTGCGAGTAGGAAGCGGCCGTGAACGCCATGGCGAGCATGCCGATCGCGTAGGCGAGGGCGACCATGCCGCCCGAGGCCTGGAAGACGCCGCCGAAGATGCCGAACGGCGCGATCGGGACCATGAACACGAGGCCGTAGACGAGCAGGTCGGTGAAGCTCAGCGAGCGCTTCAGCTCCTGCTTGTAGCCGAAGGCCTCGACGCCCGGATCGCCCGTGGCGGGGATCGGGCCACGGGCGGCGCCGGGCAGCGGCCCGGCCGGGTCGTGGGTGGTGCGGGGCTCGCTCATGACGACTCCTGAATCTCTGCATCCGGCGGGGAGCCGGGCCGGGGAGAGAGTAGAGCCCACTGCTTCCATGTGGAAGTAACGATTCAGGCGGAGCGCATCCCGGGCAGCTCGCGGAAGGTCAGGCCGTCGGCCTGGGCCAGCCGCGCGGTGGACCGGCCGGACCGGATGCGACGACGTCCGTCGGCCAGCGCAGCGGCCAACCGCACGCCGTCGTAGAGCCCGCGCGCGTAGGCGCAGACGACCGGCGCGCCGGGGCCCGACCGGCGCGCATGCCGTTCCTCCAGGGCCAGCTGACCCTCGTCGGCAGCCGCGTCGGCGGCGGCGAAGGAGGGCATGCAGGCGAACAGCCCGCCGGTGGCGTCGCCGCCGAGGGCGTAGAGACCGTTCTCCTCCAGCGCCCCGGACAGCCGCACCACGCGGCGATCCAGCCCGGCACGGGTGAACTCCCGGTTGAAGGCCACCAGGTCGCGGCCCACGAGGCTCAGCAGGACGGCGTCGGCCCGGCTCTGCACGACCAGGTCCAGCAGGGCGCCGGGGTCACCGGGGCCGAAGGGGACCAGCGCCTCGCCGACGACCTCCCCGCCGACGTCGGCCAGGACCCGCTGCGCGGCGCGGTGCACCGCCCGCGGCCACACGTAGTCGGTCCCCAGCAGCACCCAGCGCCGGGCACGGCGATGCCGGACCAGCCACGCCACCGCCGCGGCGTGCTGCTCCAGGGGTGAGGAGCCGATCCGCACGACGCCCGAGCGACGACGCCCGCCCTCGTGCGGCGGGGTGAAGACGTACCGCGCCCCGGGTGGCAGCGCGTTCTCCAGCGCCCGGTGGACGTCGCTGGTGTGGAAGCCGACGAGCAGGTCGAAGGCGCCGGAGCGGTGCAGCATCGCGGCCTCGGCGGCGACGACGTCCGGAGCCCGTCCCGAGTCGACGGCGACGAGTTCCACCGGCCGGCCGGCCGCGCCGCCGGCGGCGTTGATCTCGTCGGCGGCGAGCCCCGCCAGGTCGAGGGCCGAAGGGGCGGTCATGGCCAGCGGTCCCGACAGCGGCACGGCCAAGCCGACGCGGACGACGTCCGGGCGGGGACCGGACAGCAGGACCTCCCACGGGTCCAGGAGTCCGGGCTGGTTGCGCATCCCCTGAGTATGGTGCGGCCATGGTGCCGGGCGCGGAGGCTGCAGCCGGACCGCCCGTCCGGGTGTCGGACGACCTCGTGGAGCTGCTCACGGTCACCCAGCGGCGGGTGGCCCGCGGTGTCGCGGCGGTCCTGGCCGAGGACGGCGCGACCCTCGACGGCTACCGCCTGCTGCGTTCCCTCGCCGGTGGCGGCGGCCGGTCGATGGGCGAGCTCGTGGCGGCGCTGCACCTGCCCCCGCCGACCCTGACGAGGCTCGTCGACGGCGCGGTCGACGCGGCTCTCGCCTACCGGCTGCCCGACCCCCGGGACGGCCGGAAGGTCGTCGTCCACCTGTCGGAGCCGGGACGGGTCCGGCTCGTCCGGCTGGAGGCGCTCGTCGCCGCCCACGAGGCGGCCCTGGCCGCGTCGCTGGGAACCGAGCGCGTGTCCGCCCTCGCCCGTGCCCTCGCCGACCTCGCCGCGACGGAGCACTGAGGTGGCCGAGGTCCTGCTCTTCCACCACGCGCTCGGCCTGACACCCGGGATCCGCTCGTTCGCCGACCGCCTCCGCGCCGCGGGTCACGTCGTCCACGTGCCCGACCTGTTCGAGGGCAGGACGTTCACCGACCTCTCCGACGGGGTGGCGCACGCCCAGCAGATCGGCTTCGGCACGGTGGTGGAGCGCGGGATCCGGGCCGCTTCGGGGCTTCCGGACGAGCTGGTCTACGCCGGGTTCTCTCCCTCGGGGTCGTGCCGGCGCAGCAGCTGGCCCAGACGCGGCCAGGCGCCCGCGGCGCCGTCCTGATCAGCGGCTGCGTCCCGCCCGAGGAGTTCGGCGGGGCCTGGCCGGCGGGGCTGCCCGCGCAGGTCCACACGCAGGCTGACGACGACCTGGGCGACGCCGACGTCGCCCAGGAGCTCGTGGCGACGGTGCAGTCCTCCGAGCTCTTCCTGTACCCCGGCGATCGGCACCTGTTCGCCGACGACAGCCTGCCCGGCTTCGACGCCGAGGCCGCGGCGCTGCTCGAGCAGCGGGTGTTCGAATTCCTCGACCGCGCCGGGTAGTGCTCAGCCCTCCGGCGGGAAGAGGGTGCCGAGACCGAACCGGTTCGGCCGCTGGAAGGGCTGCCAGTCGTGACGGGGCTGGGCCAGCCGGTCGGCCACCACCCAGAGGACGGCGGGGTCGTGCCCCATGCCCAGGTGGCTGCTCCGGACGGCGACGTTCTCGCTGATCGGCCCGGGCTCCTGCCGGCAGCTGCGCCAGTCGACGACGCCGTCCCACCTCGAGTAGACGGCGGTGCTCGGGACCGGCAGCGGCCGGGCGAGGGAGCGGCGGGTCGGCTGCGGGGGCGCGGTGGCCCACGGCTGGGTCGACGCGAACGGTGAGCCGAGCGAGATGACCTGGCGGACCTGGCGAGGGGCACGTCGGGCCAGCCGCCGCGCGTAGATACCGCCCAGGCTCCAGCCGACGATGCTCACCGACGTCCGGTGCTCGCCGGCCAGCCGGTCCACCAGCCGCGGCAGCTCGTCGTCGATCTCCTGGCTGGGCCCCCGGTTGCGGCCCAGCGCCCAGCCGGCGACCGGGTAGCCCAGCCGCCGGAGCCACGTCCGCAGCACGCGCGTGGAGACGTCGGAGGCCAGCAGGCCGGGGAGCACGAGCACCGGATGCGGCTCGCCCCGCGGCGCCCACCGCAGCAGCGGCAGTGCGGTGGCCGCAGCGCCACCGGCGCTGACCAGCGTGCGCGCGGGCTCGGTGGCGGCGAGGACCAGCGCGCGACGGCGGGCCGCGCGCGGGTCGGGGCGTGGGTCCATGCCGCGCTCATGCCCGGGAAGCGCCCCGGACAGTCGTTGCGCCCTGCCGTCGGATCAGTCGGCGGTCGGAGGGAGGAGGCGGGGGGCGAAGACCTCGTCGATCGGGCGGGGGCCCACGTACTGGCGGCAGGTGCAGGGCACCCAGTTCACGCCGGCCCAGCGCCCGCGCTTGTCGAAGGTGTCCCGGCGGAGTTCGGCGTAGCAGGTGTGCGTCTCGCGGTCGTGCTGGCTGAGCGTGTGCCCGCAGCCGCACAGCGGGGTGACCGGCGGGGGAGGTGCCGCCCGGCGGCGCCCGAACCGGCCGCTGACGAAGCCGACCGCCAGGAGCACGCCGCCCACCAGCAGGCTGACCGGATCCATGCCCGACCCCTCTCGTCCGCTACGACGGTAACGCGGCGGGCGGCACGGCGGTGCCGTCGCTGGTCCTGCCCCGGCCGCTCGTTCGTCGGTCCGTGCTCGCGCCCCCTGCGAACGGGCCGGAAGCGTCCTGATTAGCCCGTTCGTGGTGATTGATCGCTTGTGAGGCGGGGCACACGTTACCCGTGGACACGTATGCCGTGGGGTTCGCGAGACCGGATCGCTGGTCGCGTGGGCAGTCGGCCGAGCACAGCTTTCCCTGGCACGCGGTCGAGGCGCACCGTCCGGCAGCCGAGCTGGACGGGGAGGTGGAGCTGGCCGTGTGCGGCGCGATCGTCCAGGTCTGGGGATCGCAGAAGTGGGAGCGCGTCGGCAGCGGGCGCACCGCCTGCCCCGACTGCCGGCGGCTCACCGCCCTCGCCAAGCCGCTGACGTCGGCCCGCTGAGCCCGCGCCCCGGGCCGGCGGGCCGACGCCGCGCGCTCAGCGGGCGGGCTTGCGGCCGCTGATGGCCGACAGGCCGGTGATCTCCCGGCCGACGATGAGGGCCTGCACCGAGTCGGTGCCCTCGAACGTGAAGATCGCCTCCATGTCGGCGTGATGCCGGGCCACGTGGTTCTCCAGCAGGATCCCGTCCCCGCCGAGGATGTCGCGGGCGTCGGCGACGATGGCCCTGGCCTTGGCCGCGTGGTTCATCTTCGCCAGGGAGGCCATCGCGGCGGTCATCCGGCCGGAGTCGGCCAGCTTCGACAGCCGCCAGCACATCAGCTGCATCGAGGTGATCTCGGCCAGCATCCGGGCGAGCTTGTCCTGCACCAGCTGGAAGCCCGCGATCGGCTGCCCGAACTGCTCCCGCCGTAGCGCGTGGGCGAGCGCCAGCTCGTAGGAGGCCGTTGCGAGGCCCAGCGCGCGCCAGGCGACGGTGTACCGCGTGCGGTCGAGCACCCGGGACACGTCCGTGAACGAGTGGCAGTTCGCCAGCCTGTTCTCCGCCGGCACCCGGACATCGGTCAACGTGATCTCGGCCTGCCAGACCGCCCGCAGCGCCGTCTTCCCGGTCATGACGGTCGCCTCGTAGCCCGGTGTTCCCTTCTCCACCACGTAACCACCGACGGCGCCGTCCTCACCGCGCGCCCAGATGAGCACGTAGTCGGCGATCGAGCCGTTGCCGATCCACTTCTTCTGACCGTTCAGCAGAAAGGAGTCGCCGTCCCGGCGGGCCGAGGTCTCCAGGCCGACGGCGTCGGAGCCGTGCCGGGGCTCGGTGAGTCCGAAGGCGCCGATCTTCTCCAGCCGGGCCATCCCCGGCAGCCAGCGCTCGCGCTGCTCCTCGTCGCCGAGCATGGCGATCGACTGCATCGCCAGGAAGCTGTGCACCCCGTAGAAGGTGCCGATGCTGCCGTCGGCGCGGGCCCACTCGGCCGCGACCAGGCCGGCCGCGACGGCGCTCATCCCCGGTGAGCCGTAGCCCTGCACGGTGCCGCCGGAGATGCCCAGCTCGGCGATCTTCGGGACGAGGAGATGAGGGAACTCGGCCCGCTCCCAGTACTCGTTCACCCGTGGGGTGACCTCTTGCGCGCAGAAGGCGCGGACCCGGTTCCGCATCTCGATCTCGGCGGGTTCGAGCAGTTCCTCGATGGCGTAGAAGTCCGGGCTCTCGGCGGTCACGTCTTCGGACGCTACGACCCGGCGCGGCATGCTGCCCGGCGTCGCGCATCGTCATCGCTCCCGCCTCCTTCGACGCGGCCCGGCCCCTGCCGCCGTTGGTGCGCCGAACGACCAAGGACCCTGGCCAGCCGCTCGCGCACGGAGCATCCTCCGGTCAGGACCGCGGACGGCTCGCGGCGCTCGTCCGGACCGCAGCCGGGCCGCTGGGACCGGTCCGGTGGAGGTGGCGTCATGACCGAGCCGCTCGACCCGCGCGCGCCGGTCGGCGAGGGGGAGAAGAAGCCCGGACCGCGGGTGGTCGTGGGCATCGACTTCTCGTCCGGCGCGCGGGCGGCGCTGCTTTTCGCCCTGCAGGACGCGTCCCGGCGCGGCGTGCCGGTGGAGGCGGTGACGGCCTACCGGCCGCCGGAGTACTGGATGGACTTCTACGCGGTGGGCACCTATGAGCCCGACCAGCAGCGGGTGGCCGCCATCGATCGGCTGCGCCAGTTCGTGGCCGGGGTCGTGGCCGAGGGGCCGCAGCCACCGCCGGAGGTGCAGCTGCGCGCGGCCATGGGCACGGCCGCCGACGTGCTGATCGGTGAGTCGCACGGGGCGGACCTGCTGGTCGTCGGTAGCCGGGGCCACGGGGGGTTCACCAGCATGCTGCTCGGCTCGGTGAGCATGCAGTGCGCGCTCCACGCGTCCTGCCCGGTCACCGTCGTCCACTCGCCGGAGGCTCGCCACGAGCGACTGCACCTGCGCCGGAGCCGGCGGCACGACGGCGCCGATCACGAGGGCACGCCGGTCGGCTGAGGAGGCGCAGGCGAGGAAGCGGTAACTTGCGCTGTCCGTCCGGACGACGTGGGAGTGCGCGGTGCCGTTCCTGATCTACCGCCTGTCGCGGTTCGTGCGCCTGCGCCTGACCGGATGGCGGCTGCCGCTGGCCGTCGCCGTGTTCGTCTTCGGCTCCAGCTGGCTGGCGATGGCGCTGGTCGAGCCGGCGGGCAGCGAGATCGCCCGCCCCGGCACCTACTGGTGGTACTTCCTCGTCACGTCGGCGACCGTCGGGTACGGCGACGTCTTCCCCGCGTCGATCGGCGGCCGGATCGTCGGTGCCTACGTGATCGTCGGCGGCATCGTCACGCTCACGCTCCTGTTCACCCAGCTGGCCGGTGCCCTGCAGTCGATCCGGGGCCGGCGACTGAGAGGTGTGGTTCCCCTGGACCTGTCCGACCACGTCGTCCTGCTCGGCTACTGGCCGGGGCGCACCGAGCGGATCGTCGCCGAGCTGACCGCCGAGGGCCGCTGCCAGGTGGCGCTCTGCGCCTGGGACGACGTCCCGGAGAATCCGCTGCCCGACCGGCCGGCGGTGCACTTCGTCCGCGGCGACCTGAGCCACGAGGACGTGATGAACCGGGCCTGCGTCCGGGACGCGCGGACGGTGGTCATCGACGGGCGGGACGACAACGAGACCCTGGCGATCGCGGTGGCCGTCGACCACGCCCACCCCGACGTGCACCTGGTCGCTGCCGTGCGCGACCTGGGCCGCCGGGACAGCCTGCGCTACGTGAACCCCGGCGTGCAGGTCGTCCAGTGGCACATGCCCTTCCTGCTGACCGAGGAGGCCACCGATCCGGGCATCACCCAGATCTACAACGAGCTGATGAGCAGCGCCGGGCGCGGCAACACCTACTCGATGCGGGTGCCCGCCGGTTTTCCGCACCGGACGTTCGGCGACTGCCAGGCCCACTTCGGCCGCACCTTCGGGGCAACGGTGCTGGCGGTTCGCGAGAGCGACGACCTCGTGGTGAGCCCGCCCTGGGAGACCCCGGTCCCGGAAGGCGCGACGCTCTACTACGTCGCGGGACAGCGGATCGACGACGCGCGGCTCGCCGGCCGGCGCTGAGTGGTCAGAACAGGTCGAGGAGCGCGGCGAGGGCGAGACCGGCACCGACCAGCAGGACCAGGACCAGGACGACGGTCGTGAGAACCGGGATGACCACCCACCGCCGGAACCGACGGTGCCGCGGGCGCGGTCCCGCCACCGGCCGGCCGGCCGCCGGGCGCTCCGAGGCCTTGCGTTCCCGCCGTCGGTCGGCCAGGACCCGGGCGTGGTCGCGGGCGTCGCGGGCCACGGAGCCCAGCAGGGCCCGGGAGGCCGACGCCACTGCGCGCAGGTCGTCACCCTCGATCCGTGTCATCGAGTTGCCCGGCACCGGGCCGGGGACCGGTGGCGGCGGAGCGGGGGCGTCGGCCGGCGCGGCCGCCCGGCCGGTGGCGACCGCCTGGAGCTGGGGCCGGACGGAACCAGTGGTGCCGCGCCGGGCCGGCTCCTTGGTGAGCAGGTCGCGGAGCACCGGCTCCAGCGGTCCTGCCCGCAGCATGGGGGCGGGATGCTCGGACACGACGGCCAGGAGCGTCGCCATCGCCTCACCCCGGTCGAACGGCGGGCGCCCCTCCACCGCGGTGTAGAGCGTGGCGCCCAGCGACCAGAGGTCGACCGGTGGCCCCGGGGTCGAGCCGTTGGCCCGCTCGGGGGCCATGTAGGCAGGGGAGCCGATCAGTGCACCCTGCGTGGTCAGGCTGGAGTCGCCGGTGGTGGTGGCGATGCCGAAGTCGGTGAGGCAGGCGCGGCCGGCGGCGTCGACGAGCACGTTGGCCGGCTTGACGTCACGGTGGACGATGCCGATGGCGTGCGCGGCGTCGAGCGCCTCGAGCAGGTCCAGGCCGATGCGGGCGACCGCGGCCGGCGGGAGCGGCCCCCGCTCCTCCAGGACCTCCTGGAGGCTCCGGGCGGAGACGTGCTTCATCACCAGCCAGGGCTTGCCGTCCTCCTCGACGACGTCGTACACGGTGGTCACGTGCGGATGGTCCAGCCGGGCGGCGGCGCGGGCCTCGCGCATCGTGCGCTCCCGCAGGATGCCGCGCTCCTCGTCGGTCAGCTCGACGGAGAAGGTGAGCTCCTTGACCGCCACCTGACGCCCGAGAACCTGGTCGGTCGCCAGCCAGACGGTGCCCATGCCGCCCCGGCCGAGGAGGCCGGCCAGGGCGTACCGGCCCGCGAGCACGCGGTTCCCGCGACCGGTGTCAGCGCTCATGGACGGCGGATACCCCGGCGACCTGCTCAAGACTCGTCCGGGGATCCCCTCTCCGGCTCGCTCTGCGCCTCCAGGTCGGCCTCCAGCTCCGGGGTCTCCTGCTCGAGTGCGATGTCGCGCGGCTGCGGGGTCTCGGACCCGGGCGTCGTCATGGGGCGAGCCTGCCGCAGCCGGCGGTGGCCTGCCGGTCGGCGCGACCCGTCGCGCCGTCAGCCCGGTCGTGGGAAGGTCGAAGCGCGACCAGGGGGAGGTTGGGTGGCATCGTCGTCCACCGACGTGGCCCTTGTCTACGCCGTGGCGGTCGACGTCGGCGTGCTCGCCTCCGCCGCGGCCCTGCGCGGGTCGATGAGCTCCTACGTCTGGGCCTCCCTGGCCAAGGGCGAGGGGAAGGGGCGCTGGCGGCGCGCGGGCCGGTGGACCAGGACCACGGTGGCGCTGCTGCTGACGGGCGCCCTGGGCGTCATCTCGCTCCTCCTCGGCGCTGCCGTCACGGCCGGGGCGGCCGGCATCCCGGGGGAGGAGGCCGGCGAGTGGTCGTACCACCGAGCCGTGCTGCTCCTCGGCGTCGTCGTGGGGGTCGCGCTGCTACCCGTGGTCATCGGGGTCACGTCCGCGCGGTGGATCCGCCGGCGGCAGGACGTTCTAACCTGCGAGAAGCAGTGGGGGGCGTGGCTGGAACCCTGCTGGCAGCAGCGGGTCCCCCGCGCCGTCGCCTTCGCTGCCTGGCAGGCGCGGCTCGTACTCAGCGCAGCCGTGGTCGCTCTGCTGCTGGTCCTCCTCCCGTTCGTGTGGGACATCGGCCGCGCGGCGGTCGCCGGTGCGCAGGACGACGAGGTGACCCAGCTGCGGCTCACCGAGTCGGTCGCGGGCCTGCTCTCGACCGTCGTCGCTGTCGGCCTCGTCGTCGTCGGCACGATGCTGTGGCGGCCCGACTGGTACCTGGCCGAACACGCCATCGAGGTCCTGAGGCGATCGGGTCGGCCGGACGAGGAGGACGACGAGGATCTGTCGCCCCCGCCGAGGGCCGAGGACACAAAACCTGAGGTACTTACGCGGCTGCGCGGCGGACCGGCCCGTTGGCGGAGCCCGCGGCACCGGGCGGCGTTCGCCGCGGCCGGTGCCCTGCGTCGGTGCATCCCCCGCTTCCGCCACCGGCTGACGGGGGAGCAGTACGGGCAGCTCGCGCTCGTGGCGGTGGGCGTGTCCGGCCGGCTGCGGGAGGCGGCGGTGACCGCGCACCTCGGGGGGGCGGCGCAGGAGCAGCTGACGGACGCCGTGCGGGCCGCTGTCGCGCTGGTGTTCACCGACGACCTGGCCCGCACGCTGGACACCGTGAACACCGTCTTCCCCGTGCAGGAGCAGCCGGAGCACAGGGTGCCCAGCCGCACCCGGCTCCTCCTGGAGGGGGCCAGCGAGTCGGTGGTGCGGTACTGGCCGGCGGTCAAGGTGCTGCTGGTCGTCGGCGTCGTCGTGGCCCTCGTGGCGACCGGTCAGCTGCCGAAGCTGGTGGAGCTGCTCAAGGGCTGACGCCTCGTCGGCTACCCGTCGCGCAGCTCGCGGCGGAGGATCTTGCCCGTGACCGTCTTCGGCAGCTCGTCCACGAGGACCACGCTGCGCGGGTACTTGTAGGCGGCCATGCGCTCCTTGCAGTGCGCGATCAGCTCGTCCTCGGTGACCGTGGCGCCGGACTTCAGGCTGACGAAGGCCTTCACCGTCTCGCCGCGCTTCTCGTCCGGGACGCCCACCACCGCCGACTCCCGGACCGCCGGGTGTTCGGCCAGGACGTCCTCGACCTCCCGCGGCCACACCTTGTAGCCCGACGCGTTGATCATGTCCTTCTTGCGGTCGACGATGAACACCCAGCCCTCGGGGTTCATGAAGCCCACGTCGCCGCTCTTGAGCGCACCGCCGGGCAGGTTGGCGGCGGTCTCCTCCGGCTTGCCCCAGTACCCGGCGACGACCTGCGGCCCGTCGGCGACGATCTCGCCGATCTCGCCCAGCGGCAGGTCGTTGCCGTCGTCGTCCTGGATGCGGACGATCGTGTTCGGCGCCGGGACGCCGACCGACAGCGCCCCCGACGTCGGGTCCACGGGGGACGGCGAGCCGAACGGCGTGACCGTCATGGGGGAGGTGGTCTCGGTCAGGCCGTAGGCGTTGTGCACCTGCGTGCCGGTCGCCTTCAGGAAGCCCTGCTCGGCGGTGGGAGAGATCGCCGCGCCGCCCGAGTAGATCGACGTGAACGAGTCGAAGTGGTCCTTGCTGAACCCCGGCGCGTTCAGCAGGGCACTGAAGGCCGTGATCGCGCCGATGGTGAACGTGGGCCGGTGCTCGGCGAACGCGTCGAGCACGACCTGCGGTTCGAACCGGTAGGCGAGGACCAGCGGCGCCGGCACCAGCAGGCTCACCGCGATGTGCCCGATCAGCCCGGTGATGTGGAACAGCGGTGCGATCCCGAAGATCGCGCCGTCCCGGCCGGCGTGCACCCAGTCGCGGTAGACCTGCGCGGTGAAGACGACGTTGCGGTGGGTGTTCATCGCGCCCTTGGGCACACCCGTCGTCCCGGAGGTGTACGTCAGGAACGCGACGTCGTCCGGGCCCAGCTCCACCGGCGGTGGGACCGTCCCTCCGTGCGCGGCGGCGAACTCGCTGAAGTCCGTCGTCCCCTCGTGGCGCTGCCGGCTCGTGCCGGCGAACAACCGCTCGTCGTTCCGGCTCTGGAACTCCAGCTCGCTGGTGGTGAGCACCAGGCGCACGTCGGTGTCCGGGACGACGTCCTTCGCGACCTCCCCGTACAGCGACTCCAGGGACACCAGGACCGTGGCACCGGAGTCCTTCAGCAGGTAGGACAGCTCGCGCGTGCGGCTCATCGGGTTGATCGACACCATGACGCCGCCGGCCTTCCAGGCCGCCACCATCGAGATGACGAACTGCGGGACGTTCTGCAGGTAGACGGCCAGCCGGTCGCCGGGCGCGAACCCGTTGGCGAGCAGGCCGGCGGCCAGCCCGTCGCTGAGCTCGTCGAGCTCCTGGCGGGTGAGGACGCCGTCGAAGTACCGCAGCGCGACGGCGGAGGGGTCCTTCGCCACGCCGGCCCGGAACATGCTCAGGGCGTCGTCGAACTCGATGTCGTAGTCGGCGGGCTGGTCGCCGTAGAGGGCCAGCCACGGACGCTCGTCGTAGGCGCTCATGGGTGCGGCTACTTGATGACGACGGGGTTGACCGGCGAGCCGCTGGCCTTCGAGACCTTCAGCGGCGCCGCGACGTAGAGGAATGCGTACCGGCCGTCCTCGGCGCAGTCGGCAGCGAGCTCCTCCAGATCGGTGATCTCGGTCAGCGTGACGCCCAGATTGCGCATCAGGGCGTTGTGCAGCACGAGGGCGACGCCGTTGTTCGGGTCGAAGGTGACCTCGTTGGCGATGGTGTCGGTGACCAGGTTCGGGATCTCCATGTTCTGGAACCACTGGACGAGCTCGGGGCTGTAGACCAGGCCCGGCTCGTTGAACCCTTCGTAGAAGGCATCACCCTGTTCGAAGAACAACCGCAGGAAGTTCGTCCGGATGATCAGGATGTCGCGCTTCTGGATGGGGGTGCCCTGCGCCTCCGCGCACGCCATGAGGTCCTCGTGGGTGTAGGTCTCGGCCTTGTCGAGGTTCTCCTTGCCGCGGAAGCGGGCCATGTCGAGGAGGACGGCCCGGCCGACGACGCCGCGCTGGGCGATCGGCTCCACGCTGGCCTTGTCCAGCCCGCCGACGGTGGTCCGGGCGTCGTAGCCGTTCCAGATCTGGCCGTCGTACCAGACGTGGCCGAGCCCGTCGTACTGCGTCGAGCCCTGCAGGAAGGCGTTGATCTTGTCGTCGGCGTAGTGCAGCCCGCCCGGGTAGGCCGCCCCCTTGCCGCCCTCGTCCCAGTCGCTCTCATCGAGGATCTGCGTGCGCTCGGCCGGGGTGCGGCCGGGCCAGACCGGATCGCCCTTCGGGTCGCCGATCAGCCGCTGCAGGGTGAAGACCTTGCCCGCGCTGACCAACTGCACCGCGGCCAGCACCTGCTCCGGGCCCAGGTAGTTGAGCGCGCCGATCTCGTCGTCGGGCCCCCACTTGCCCCAGTTCGTCGGAGCGTCCTTGAGGAGCTCGCCGAGGGCCGGAGCAGTCGCGGGGGAGTCGGTCACGGGGGCCTCCAGGGATGGGCTCGGTCAGGCAGCGGAATGCGTCCCCGGACTATCTCCCCGGTGTGGTGCGGACCACAACCGCGTGCAACATTCGGTGCAACTGACCGCAGCAGAACCGCCGTCCGACCGCCGAGAGGGATGCCATGAGCGCCGCCGTGCCCGCGAACCCGGAGAGCGTCTTCACCTATGGCGCGCCGCTGCTGAAGTTCGGAAGCGGGGCCTCGGACGAGATCGGCTACGACCTCAGCCGGTACGGCGTCCAGCGGGTCCTCGTGGTCACCGACGCGGGCCTGGCGGCGACCGGGATCCCGCAGCGGGTGGCCGACCAGATGACCGGGTTCGGCATCGAGGCGCGGGTGTACGACGGCGTCCACGTCGAGCCGACGGACGTCAGCCTGATCGCCGCCATCGAGGAGGCGCGGTCGACCGGTCCCTGGGACGCCTTCGTCGCCGTGGGCGGTGGCTCGAGCATCGACACGGCCAAGGCCATCAACCTGCTCACGACCAATCCCGGTGAGCTCATGGACTACGTGAACGTGCCGGTCGGAAGGGGAGAGGCGCCGTCGCAGCCGCTGAAGCCGCTGGTCGCCGTCCCGACGACGACGGGCACCGGCTCGGAGAGCACGACGATCTGCATCATGGACGTCATCTCCGCGAGGGTGAAGACGGGGATCAGCCACGCCCGCCTGCGCCCGACGCTTGCCGTCATCGACCCCGATCTCACCCGCACGCAGCCGCCCGGGGTGACCGCGGCCTCGGGCATGGACATCCTCTGCCACGCGCTGGAGAGCTACACCGCCCGCTGGTACACGACCTACGACCGGAAGACCCCTGATCAGCGGGTGCCCTACTGCGGATCGAACCCGATCTCGGACATGTGGTCGGAGAAGGCGCTCACCCTGATGGCCGGCTCGTTCCGGCGGGCGGTCCGGCACGGCGACGAGGTGCAGGCGCGATCGGACATGGCCATGGCCGCGACCTTCGCCGGCATGGGATTCGGCAACGCCGGGGTGCACATCCCGCACGCCAACGCCTATCCGATCGCCGGACAGGTCAAGGACTTCCATCCCAAGGACTACCCGGCCGAGGAGCCGATGGTCCCGCACGGCATGTCGGTGGCGCTGACCGCGCCGGAGGCCTTCCGCTTCACCTTCGAGGCGTCCCCGGAGCGGCACGTGCGGGCGGCCCAGCTGCTGGCGCCGAACGCGGGTCTGCCGACCGCCGCGGAGGAGTTCCTGCCCATGGTCCTGGTGGACCTGATGCGCGACATCGACATCCCGAACGGTGTGGGTGCCGTGGGCTTCGGGGAGAACGACATCCCCGACCTGGTCGAGGGGACGATGAAGCAGCAGCGGCTGCTCGCGACCAGCCCCCGTGACGTCACCGAGGACGACATCGCCGGCATCTTTCGCCGGTCGATGTCGCTGTGGTGATCAGCCGAGCCGGACGACGCTCTTCGTGACCTGCGCGGCGGCGACGACCTGCCCGTCCACCGTCGCCTCCGCGCGCATGAACGCGACCTGCCGGCCTCTGCGCAGCACCGTTCCCGTGATGTCCACCCGCGCGTCGGCGGCGACGGGCCGGAGCAGGGACACGGTGAGGTCGTGGGTCACCGCGTGCTCCTCGTCCGACAGGGACGGCAGCAGGGCCAGGAACGACGCGACGTCCATCAGCGTGTAGACCACGCCGCCGTGCAGCACCGTCGCCTGGTTCCGCGTCGGCTCGGCCACCGGGAACCAGATGCCGGCCGACGGCTCGGAGACGTCGCGCAGCTGCATGCCGAGGAAACGGTGCAGCGGGATGTCGAGCACGGCCTGCACTCGGCTGGCGAGCACGCTGTCGGAAAGCACAGAACCACCTCTCGTCGGGGTTCTGCCGAGCTTCGCACGGGGGCCCGGCCCGCGTGCTGGGCCACCCCTGCGGCGCGCCTCTCCGCTCGTCGAGTGCCGGGTCGCGGGGCCACCGTTGCGATCGGCACAAGATCGGAGCAGCCTGTCGGGGGCCAGGTCGGAGCGGCCTCTGGCCCGTCGTGGCCGACGACTCGTCGGATCTACGCCGACATGCCGGGTGTGGTCCCCCCGATGCATGCTTGGCGCGTGAGCCGGCCCGTACAGGAATCAGTCCAACGGACGGCGAGCACGCGGTCGTACAAGGGGCACGCCGTGCACGCCGCTCTGGGGGTGCACGAGTACGCCGTCGAACTCGCGCGGGCCGCCCTTCCGGACGGCGGGCGGATCCTGGAGGTCGGTGCCGGGTGCGGCGCTCTGACACTGCGGCTGCGGGAGGCCGGGTTCGACGTCGTGCCCACCGATCTCGATCCTCCGCACGACTGGATCTTCCGCCTCGACCTGAACGCTCCCGAGTGGACCGACGAGACCCGGGGCCCCTTCGACATGGTCGTCTGCATCGAGACCCTCGAGCACGTGGAGAATCCGCGGCAGGTGCTGCGGTCGATCCGGTCACTGCTCGGGGCGGGCGACCGGCTGCTGGTGAGCACGCCGAACGTCAGGCATCCGCACTCGCGGCTGAAGGCGCTGCTGACCGGCGACCCGTTCCTCTTCGGACCCGACCTCTACCACCGGCCCGGCCACATCTCGATCCTCCCGGACTGGATGCTGACCGAGCACCTGCGGCAGGCGAGGTTCGACCGCATCGAGGTGCGCCGCGGCGGTAGCGCCGAGTACAGCGGCGCCCGTCTCCTCGTGCACCGGATCGAGCTGTCGCTGCTGAGCCTCGTGGGCCTGCGCGCACGAGCGGACCGAGGGGAAGGCATCTGCGTCTTCGCCAC
Source organism: Blastococcus colisei (assembly GCF_006717095.1). Taxonomy (NCBI): domain Bacteria; kingdom Bacillati; phylum Actinomycetota; class Actinomycetes; order Geodermatophilales; family Geodermatophilaceae; genus Blastococcus; species Blastococcus colisei. The sequence goes on along the minus strand of NZ_VFQE01000001.1, from coordinate 3,348,214 downwards.
CGCGGTCGCCGCCTGACAGTGAGTATGTAGGGGGACGGGGACCGACGATGCGATCGGTCGGCCCCCTTGAGCCCAGCACTGCTCTGCCACGCTCAGCTCCCTCATCGAGAGAGCGTCAAGGATCAGCCGAAGCACCGTCGGCCATCAGCCACCCACTGCGCATGCTGCATCTGGTCGTCATGGTTCCAGGCTCACGCTATCCAGTTGCGCGTGGCCGGGGCCCACGTCGCCGTGTCCGGCACGGTTGTTGTGTCGAGCAGCGGGTCGGCGAACCGCACGGTGGCTTTGAGGAGTTCGCCGAACTGCTCGGGCAGCCGGTCTTGCAGATGTTGGCGATCGGGCCACCGGCGGTAGCGGGTCTGGGCGAGCTCGGCGTAGCCGTCGAGGATCCCGCGTAGCGGCCGAAGGTCTGCGCCGCGGTGGGCGGCCACCGTCAGCAGGGCCCCTCGTGCGGCCCGTGCGTCGAAGGAGTGGGAGCCGGTCAGCAGGTAGATGTCGCCGAAGTCCCGCCAGCGGGTGCTCGCCGTGCCGCGCTGAGCGGCGGTGACCACCTTCTCTGCGAGCACCATGGGGATCGGTAGCCGAGCAGGTCGATCTGCCCGCCCAGCAGTCGCGGAACGTGCACCGTCTCGGGCTGCGGCCAGATCGGGTCGCCGACGTTGACGTCGACGTGAAAGGTCTCATGGGCGGTGGCGAGCCGGGCGCGCAAGGTGACTCGCACGCCGTTGTACTCGTCCTCGTCTCGGATGGACTCGGCGTGAACGTCGGAGGTGTCGAACTCGAGCCCGTCGTCCTGGCCGGGCGGTAGGACGGTTCGGGCCACCTCGGCGACCAGCTGACGGACATGGTCGATCTCCCGAGATTGAGCCAGCGCGGCGAAGTCGATGTCTGCGGTCGGGCGGCGCAGGTCATAGGCAGCCAGCAGCACGCCACCCTTGAGGACGAGGTGGCGGGCATGCGGCGACGCGGCGAGCCGGGTCAGGAATCCTTCGAGCGCGTACAGGCGCAGGTACTCGGCGGTGGCGCGGCCGGCCTTCTTGGCTTCGGACCGTAGGTCCAGGTATGCGCGGCCATCGGGTGTGGCGCGGGTGGCGTTGACGCGGCGCGGCAGGGTCACAGCAGGACCTCCAGAGCCTGCCGAAGCGACGAAGTCGCACGGGGAAAGGACTTCGCGATACGGAGCAGCTCGACCGGTTGTCCGCCGCGTCGCAACCAGCGGCGAAGCGCTTCATAGGCCAGGTCCGGGCCGACCGCACCGCGCATACGGAAGACGTCGACGATGGTGCGCGGAGCACTGTAGAGGCCGATCTCCGTGTCATCGTCGAGGGCCAGTCGGTCACGACCGATACGAAAGGTGTCCGTCGCGAAGCTGTGCCAGTGAACCGGAACGTCGACGTGCGGGTGCCAGGTGCCGCGCGGCAGCGCGACGTCGTGTTCGATCGGGATGGTGTCGGTCAGCCCGTGCTCGGCCAGTGCCGACGTCAGGCAGAGGGTGGCTTCGGGGGCCCGTTCCGCGATTGTGACGAGGTCCAGGTCGGCCAGGGGTGCGCTGGTCTGGCGGTATAGGCCGCGGCCGATCGCTTCGACGTCGCCACGGTCTCGCAGCCGGTACAGCTCGTGCTTGGTCAGACCGGCTGCACGCGCCTGCGAGTAGGTGAACGTCGCTGGCAGACCGCTCCAGGCCATCACATCTCCTCGGAACTAACCAATACAGACAGGGTGCAACTGTAAAGGAAAGTTCCGTGCGATGGATGGTGGCCGCACGGGCGCGTGTCCCGGCCGGCAGCACGACCAGGTCATCGACAGAACCCGCTTCCCAGCGCGTGTCATGCTTCCCCGCCTGACGCAGTCCCAGCCTGTACGAGCGCTGTGCCGCACCGGATCTGCGTGTGCTTTGGGCGTACGGCCTGGTGGTGGGGCGGGTGGGGCTCGAACCCACGACCCAGGGATTATGAGCACTTCCCGGCTGAACGCTGTGCTGACCTGCGTAAACGCAGGTCGCCAGCGAGCGTGCAGCACCCAGTACCCGGCTGTAACGCGATCTGGCGGAATCACCACCCATTGACGATGATCGCTCGGCCTGACGCAGCTGCCCACGACATGGCCATCCTGGACCCGGTCACCGGCCTTCGGCAGCCGAACGGCCCGAAGCGAGCGGGCCTTCCTGTAGAGGCCGTCAGCCGTGATCCGCCGCGACTGAACCAATGTCATCTGCGACGGCGACGACGGGGTCACCGACGATGCGCTCCTCGCCATCGACTGCTGGAGAGGTCACACCCACGTCGACTCGGCTCCACAGGGAAAGGATCCGCCAGCGGAGGCTGTGGAAGCTGGCTCGCTGTCCACAGGACGGTCCTCGTAGCGTTCTGTCGTCATTACGTCGGTGCAGCTTTACGTTATGAGCGAGCCAACTGATACGGAACGGCGTACCTGCCGGTTTCCCGGTTGCCGACGGCCGACGGCAGCCTCGCAATCCGGGGCAGGCCGCCCGCCGGAGTACTGCGACGACAGCGCGCACAATCGGACCGCCGCCTGGCACGCCCGTCGCCGGCTGCGCATGGAGCAGTCCGGGCACGCGGCCGAGATCGACCAGCGGCCGATTGATGCCGCGCGACAGCGGGCAAGTGAGTTGCACGGCCAGATCGCCGGCATGATCGAGCACTTGACTCAGCAGCTGAAGGTGTTGCTCGAGGAGCTGCGGACGGTGGCCGATCCGGAGGCCGCCCAGCTACAGATCGAAGCTGTGACGAGTGAGGCGGCCGAGCAGGTGGCGACCGCCGTGGCTCGCGCCAGCCGGGCCGAGCAGGCGCAACAGTATGCCGAGGCCGAGCGCGCGGAGGCCGACGCCGCCGCTGAGGATGCCTCTGCGCTGAGCGAGCAGCTCCGTACCGGGCTAGAAGAGGCTCGCCAGCGGCTAACGCAGGCCGAGACCGAGCGAGACAGGCTGAACGCCGAGCTGATCATCGTCGAGGCGCGGCTGGTCGAGGCACACGGCGACCGCGACGCCGCGGTCCGACGAGCGGAAACCGCGATCATCGCCCAGTCCGAGGCGGAAGCGCGATCCCGCAACGCTGTCGAGCGGGCTGACGCGGAGTCAGCGCGCGCTGCCCGTGCCGAGGATGCGGTCGAGTCGGTACGTCGGGGCCTGGCGCAGGCTGACCAGCAAGTCGCAGAGCTCCGTGACGAGGTCAGCGACCTGCGCGGGAAGCTGGCGGCGATGACCGCCCAGCGGGACGCTGCCGTACACGACGCCGAGCGCGAGAAGACCCATGGCTACCAGCGAGTCGACGACCTGCGTGCCCGTCACGAGGAGGAGAACCGCCGGGTGCGCGAGGAACTCGCGGAGTCGCGCGGAGAGCTCAATACGGCGCGCGACGAAACCCTTGTGCAGCGCAGCAGAGCTGACCGAGCCGAAGCCCGACTCGACAACGCCCTAACCACCAAGGCGCGGCGCCCCCAGTCACCCGCGGGACGCGCACGGCGTCGAGGCGATATCGCGGCCACAGGAACCGAAGAGACCCGCGACTGACACTGGAGCACCGCGGCCGAGCTTGTTCTGCGCGCCTTGCGCGGTGATGGAGGCGGCGACGAAATCGCCCCATGGGGACCGGCGCCCTGCTGCCGTGCCATAGATGTTGCTCGGGGAACCCACCGCCAACGGTTTCGGATGGACGTCACAGTCAAAGGGTGGCCGCGAGTAGAAAGCCCGCCGCGAGGGCAGGGCCGTAGGGGAAGGTGCTTTGGCGACCTCCGCCACGCATCAACGTGATCACGGCCTGCGTCACGGTGATCAAGGTGAACGCGGCGAGGGCCAACAACAAGCCGTGATGCGTGGCGTGTCCGAGACCCAAACCACCAAGCATAGCCAGGCGAACGTCGCCGAACCCTGCTCCCGCGAACCGCCAGCACAACAGCAGGACAACCCCCGCCGCCACAGCAGCGAGGCCGCTGAAGAACAGGCCGCGCCAGTCACCGTGCATGGCGAAGCCGACGGTCAGCAATACGCCGGTGACGACGGCGGCCTGCCGGACGAGTGGTGTCGGGATGCGTTGGGTGACCGCATCGCAGGAGGCTGCGGCGACCAAGGCGCATCCCCAGACCAGCAGGGCAGGCACCAGCCACCACGTCCCCGCACGATGGGACGTCACGATCGCTGCGGCCCCCGCCCCGCCACCGGCGGCGGCGCTGGCCATCGCCAGGCCCGGACGGACAGCGTCGATCCGCGCCAGCTGCGCGAGTCCGTGCGTAGTAAGCCGGGGCGTAGCCGCGGCGCCGAACAGCGCTCCCGCCACCGAGGCGACCATCCACGTGCCGTTCATCCGCTGGCGGCCACCCTCGCCTCCACAGGGATCTCGTCGCGTTCCTCGCCGCGCGGACCCTGTGGATATCTGCGCCACCCCAGCTTGCGGTGCGGCAGCGTGTCACCAGCGCGCGGTACACCCAGACGGGGAGGACGAGTGACGGACCCAGGGACGAACTGTCACCCGAAAGGGTGGGAAGGCGACGAGGGTCACACGTCTGTTCAGTACGGAGGGCAACCTCGGTCGACGGACGGTGACGCGCTAGGAGGTGATCAGGCGTGACGGTGATACGGACGGCAGCGGGGGCAGCCGCAATGCTCCTGGCGCTGACGGCCTCGGGCTGTTCGTCGTCCGCTCCCGGCTCGTCGAGTTCGCCGACTTCCGGTACCTCGACCTCCCGCCCGTCGAGCCCCGCGCCGACCACTCCCAACCCCGCCGAAGAAGCGCAGGCACAGGCGGTCGCCCTCGTTCCGGACTACCTGGCCACGATCGACGACCTGTACCTCGACCCGTCACTCCCGCTCGACGGGATCTACCAGGTCGCGGTGGCTCCGGAGGCCACTGCCCAGGCCACAGCGATCGGCAAGTTCCGTTCCCAGGGCTACCGCCAGACCGGTAGGTCGCAGCTGGTGACTGCGTCGGCCGCCAGCACCGACCTCTCGAACAGTCCCGCCGCTTCACCGTTACCTGTCTTCCCGACCGTCGTCGTCACCGCCTGCGTCGACGTGGGCGAGGTGGACGCGATCGATGCCTCCGGGACGTCCATCGTGCCTTCAGGTCGTCCGAGGTACCTCATCCAGCAAGTCACCGTGGTGAACCCGAACTATCCGGACACGTCGTCGTGGCGGGTCAGCGAGGCTCCGAACAGGCAGGCGCAGTCGTGCGACGAGTAGCCCTCGCCCTGGCGGCTGCGCTGCTGTGCGTCTGCGCCTCGCTGGTCCTTTCGCCAACTGCTGTCGCTGATCCGGCGACCTGCCAGCAGTACGACTCGCACGGCATCTGTGTGATCGAAGTCGAGACGGGCGACCATGACGGTGGGACGGCGGCCCCACCGGGCGCGACGACTCCCGGCGGCGGCGGTGGCGGCACGTCTGCGGCTGTCTGCACGGTCAGCCCCTCCGGCACCGTCATTCCCTGCCAGGACGGCCAGGCATGGTGGGCACAGGACATGCAGTGCTACGTGGAGGCGATGGCCCATCAGCCTCCGAAGAACTCGCCCATCTGGGGCGGTCGCACGGATGGCGCCATCTACAGCTGCCTCTCCTACACCGGCGGTGGGGCGTTCCCCGGTACCAACGGCTTCACCTTCTGGTCGGCGACTCCGCCGGCGGCTCCGGCCGCGATCGATCCAGCGCAGCTCGCGCTACAGGCGCTCAGCACACTGACGGTGCCGTCACCGACGACGGGCCGGTATCCGGCCGGCACTCTGCAGGACGGGCAGCCGTTCACGGTCGTCAACGCCTACACCTGGTTCTGGACCGACCCGGGATCGTTCCGAGCGCTGACCGCACGTGCCGACGCTGGAGGCGTGTGGGCGGAGGTGAGCGTGGCTCCGACGGCGCTGTCGTTCACGCCGGGCGATGGGGCTTCCGCGGTGTCGTGCCCGGGTCCTGGTGTGGTCTGGCAGCCGGGCGACGGGGTGTGGGCCGCGTCGCCGGCGGGCTGTGACTACCGGTACCCGCACTCATCGATCCACCAGGCCGATGGGCGGGTGACGGCGACGTACGGCATCCAGTGGTCGGTCACCTGGACGTCGTCGACGGGCGCCACCGGCACGCTGCCGGACCTGACGACGACCTCGAACGCGACGTTCGCGGTAGCGGAGGTGCAGTCGGTGGTTATCAGGTGACAACACGAGTCGACGGGATGGCGGCGCCGGCGGCCGGGCGCTATGCGGCTCCGGCGCCAGGGGCAGCGCCGCCGCCGGCGCCTCCGGTGCGTACCGCAGCGGCGAGGAGACGTGCCAGCCGCAAGTCGCTGGTCCTGAGCGTGCTGCTCGTGCTGCTCGGGGGGCTGTTGGCCCTCGCCGCCGGCCAAATGCTGACCGCGCGCACCGAGGTGCTGGCGGTCGCCCGAGACGTGCAACTGGGCTCGACGATCACCACGGAGGACCTGACGGTCGCGAACGTGACGTCGGATCCCAACCTGTCACCGATCCCTGCCTCGCAGCTGTCACAGATCGTCGGGATGGTCGCCCAGGTTCCACTGACCCGGGGAGAGCTGCTGACCGGCGCCCAGGTCGGCCCGGACAGCGGGTTCACGGCGGGGGAGATGCTGGTCGCCCTGCCATTGAAGGAGGGGCAGTTCCCGGCCCGCGGGCTGAGCCCAGGCCGGCAGGTACTGATCGTGGCGACGCCCGGCAGTACCGGCTCGACCAGCGGCAGCGGTACCCCGGCTGCCGGCACAGACGGTGCCCGTGATCAGCAGATCGACGCGACGGTCGCCGAGGTCGGTCCGCTGAACCAGGCCACACAGGTGACGGTGATCGACGTGCGAGTCAGCGCGGACGACGGCGTGCGGGTGGCCGAGCTGGCATCGACCGGCAACCTGGCGTTGATCGTGCTGCCGGCTGGGCGGTGAACTGATGCTCACCGTCGTGACCTCCGGGAAGGCCGCGCCCGGGGTGACCACCTCGACCTGGGCGTTGGCTCTGGCGTGGCCCGGGCCGTTGCTGGTCGCCGACTGTGACCCGGCAGGCGGGGACATGGCGCCGGGGCTGCTGGCCGGCCGGGTCAGCGCCGACCGGGGACTGCTGTCATGGTCGACGGCGGCCCGGCGGGGTGTCCCGGCGATGCAGGCCGCCACCATGGTCGCCGAGCATGCGGTGCAGCTTCCCGAGCAGCCGCAGGTGTGGCTGCTTCCAGGAGTCACGACCGCCGCGCAGGGCACCTCGTTCACCGCCGAGGCGTGGGAGCGGTTGGCGTCGGCCCTGAAGACGTCAAGTGCGTCGATCGGGCGGGACGCCTTGGTCGACGCAGGACGCCTGGTGACCGACCGCGGCTGCTGGCCGGTGCTGCGGGCCGCCGACCGGGTGCTGGTGGCGGTGCGGCCCAGCGTCCGGTCGGTGCACGCGGCGCAGGATGCGACGCAACGACTGCGCCACGAGCTCGGCGACCTGGCGAAGGTCACCGCACTCGTGGTCGGGGACGGGCCGTACTCCGCGGGCGAAGTGACCAAGGCGTTGGACCTGCCGCTGGGCGGCACGTTGCCCTATGACCGGACCGCAGCGCAGGCGCTCTCCGACGGTGCGACCGTCAGTCCGAAGACTCTGCACCGGTCGGCACTGCTCCGGGCGGCGTCATCCCTGGCCGAGACGCTGACCAGTCCGACGGAGGCGTCCCGCGTCGCCGAGGCGGTGGCCGGATGAGCACCGAGGACACCGCGTCGCCGCGGTTGGGAGTCGCGGCCGCCCGCGACCTGTCGCGGCCCGCTCGGGAGCGTCCGCCGCTGCCGGCGCCGGAGCAACTGGCTGCGGCGGACGCGCAGCGGCCGGCGGCCGCGCCGGTCGACGCGACGCCCGTCGAAACCAGGGAGGTCAGCAGCAGCGAGTACCGCATCGTGGTGGAGCTGCGTGACCGGGTGTCGACCCGGTTGACGGTGGAAGACAGGAACTACGCCCCGGGCCCGCGGCGCGAGCTGACCCGGAAGTTGATCCGCGACGAGTACGACCAGTGGCTGCTGCACGAGGCCAACCTCGGCCGTCCGGCTCCGGCAGTGACCACCGAGGACAGGATCTTCGCGGCCGTGCTGGCCGAGCTGGACGGGCTGGGGCGACTGGCTCCGCTGCTGGCCCGGGACGACGTGGAGGACATCCACTTCGAGGGCTGTGAGCCGACGATGCTGCGGATGGCCAGCGGTCAACTGGTGCCCGGGCCGGCGATCGCCTCCAGCGACGAGGAGCTCGAGCAGCTGCTGCGGTCGATCGGTTCACGGTCGGACGACGGGCAGACCAGCCGCGAGTTCTCCTCGGCCAACCCCATCCTGAACGTGCGGCTGAAGGGCGTGACCGAGCTGGGCGCCCGGCTACAGGCGGCGATGGACGTGCTCCCGCGCCCGGCCGGGGTGATCCGGGTGCACCGGTTCAGTGATCCGAGCCTCGACGACCTGCACGAGATGAACATGGTCGACTCACCGATGCGAGCCTTCCTGCATGCCGCGATCCTCGCCGGCGCATCGCCGCTGGTCAGTGGAGCGCCGGGGGTCGGCAAGACAACGCTGCTGCGTGCGCTGGGCAACGCGATCCCGTGGAGCAACGTGGTCATCACCGTGGAGGACGAGCGGGAGCTTGGTCTGCACCTGCCTCGGTGGGATTCCGACCACCGTCAGCTGGTCAGGCGGCACGCGGTGTGCCGGACGTTCGAGTCCCGGCTGCCCAACGCCGAAGGTCGAGGCGGGTTCGACATGGGGGATGCGCTGCACCTGGCGCTGCGCGCGTCCCCGACCTGGGTGCTCGTGGGGGAGGTCCGCGGCGCCTACGTGACCGCTCTGCTGGAGGCCGCGACCAGCGGCATCTCGTCGGTCATGTGCACGATTCACTCGCCGTCGGCCGACGGCGTGTTCGACAAGGTGCTGATCAACGCGCTGAAGGCGCATCCGGCGCCGTCCCCGGAGCTGGTCCTGCGCTCGCTGGCCGCCCTGAACCTGGTCGTGCACGTGCATCGCGACCGCGACTACGCCCGGTACGTCTCGGGCATCTACGAACTCGGCCCGATCGGCGACTCCGGTCGACCGGACCTCAAGCCGATCTTCGCGCCCCGCGCCGAGGACGGGCGCGGGCAGGCCACCGGGCCAGGGATGCTCAGCGAGTCACTGGCCGAGCGGCTGACCGCGGTCGGCTTCGACCTGAACTGGCTGCACCCGGGCGCCTCGGACTGGCACACCGGTCCCCACCGCCGTGAGCGTGCGTCGTGACCGCCGGTGGGCTGCTGCTGACCCTGGCCGGGCTGCTGCTCTCGGCCGGCCTGGTCGGCGTCGTCGGGGCGGTGCGCGGCGTCTCCTTCCTTCCGGAGCGCTCGCCGTCGGTGCGCTCATCCTCGCGGCGACGAGCCACTCCACTGCTCCCCGGTGCTTTGGCCGCCGGCGTGCTCGTCCTACTGGTCACCGGCTGGCCGGCCGCGGCACTGGGCGCTGCCGGCGGCGTCGTGTTCATCCCGAAGGTGCTCGGCGGCAGCAAGGAAGCCAAGCGGCTGATCGCCACGTCCGAGGCGCTGGCGGACTGGACGCGGCGGCTGGCCGACCTGATCAATTCCGGCGCCGCCGGGTCGACGCGCGATGCGCTGCGTCGCTCCCTGAACTCGGTGCCGGAGCCGATCGCGCCGGCGGTCACCAACCTGGTGACCAGGATGGGACCGCAGGGCACCGAGACGGCCCTGCGGCAGTTCGCCCGCGAGATCGACGACCCGGCCGCCGAGAAGATCGCCATGGTGCTCATCCTGCGGGAGCGCAACGGTGGGCCGGGGCTCGCCGAGGTGCTCACCGCGCTGGCCGCCGACCTGGACGACCGCTCCCGCATGGTCCGTGAGGTGGAGTCCGAACGCGCCAAGCCGCGGTCGAACATGCGCACCATCGTCGTGGTGACCCTGGTGCTGGTGGTCGGGATGACGCTGTTCGCCCGGACCTTCCTGTCGGGCTACTCGACGCCGTTCGGGCAGATCGCCTTGCTGGCGGTGGTGGCGATCTTCACGACGTCGCTGCGATGGATGCGCCGGTTGTCCGAGCCGGTCAAGCCCCCGCGGGTGCTCTTCGACCCCGACCCGGCTCCGGTGAACCCGTGACCGGGCTGCAGACAGCCACCCTCGCCGGGATGCTCATCGCTGGCGGCCTCGTACTCGCGGTCCGTGCGCTGCGTCCGGCGCCGCCGTCGCTGGTGGCCGCACTGGAGCAGTTGGCGGCCGAGCCAACCGTGCGAACGGCGCCGACGTCCACTCGAGACCGGTGGGACTGGCTGCCGGTGCCGGTGCCGGTGGCTCGGGCGTTGGACGGGCATCTGGGCGTTTCGGACGCCGACCTGGCGATCATCGGCTGGACCCGCGCTCAGCTCGCGGCCCGCAAGCTGACCCTGGCACTCGCCGGATTGCTGACCCCGTCGCTGTTCGGCCTGGTGTTCGTGCTGCTCGATGTTCCGGTGCCCTTCGTCCTGCCCGCCGCGGTCGGGCTGGGGATCGCCGTCGTTGGGTGGTTCTTGCCCTCGGCCGAGGCCCGTGAGTTGGCGGACAAGGCGCGGGTGGAGTTCCGGAGCAACCTCGAGTCTTTCCTCACCCTGGTGGCCGGTGAACGTCGGGCGCGAGGCTCGGTGGAGCAGGCACTGGAGGAGGCCGCCGAGATCTCAGGCAGCATGCCGTTCGTCCGCATGCGCCGCGCCATCCGCCGTGCAGCGCTGTCCGGCCGAAAACCGTGGAGCGAGCTGCGTGACCTCGGCGAGGAGCTGCAGGTCGCCGAGCTGCGCAACCTCGCGGACATCGCGGCAGTGGCCGCGGACGGTGCCTCGGTCTACAACACCCTCCTGGCCAGCGCCCGCACGCTTCGGCACGCCGAGCTGTCCGACGCACGTACCGAGGCAAACCAGGTCAGCGAGCGGATGTCCCGCCCACTGGCCCTGCTGGTCACCGGGCTGACCTTGTTCGTGCTCGTGCCCTTCATGCTCCGCATGTTCGGGATCTCGTCCTGACCGCACCGCCAACCGGGAGGCTTCCCATGTTCCAGCTCACCATCCGACGTCGGGGTGCCCAGGCCGTCGTTGCGCAGTGCGTCACGGCCCTGTCTGTCATGGCCCTGTCGGTCCTGGCCTGGCTGCGCGCCGATCAGGTCACCGACGACCGAGGCTCGGACTCCTCGGAGAAGGCGTTCATGGTCATCCTGGCCATCGCGCTGGGCGGCGCCGTCAGCGCAGCGGCCATCGCGTTCGTGGCCAGCAAGACGTCGCTGTTCCAGTAGAACCGGCAGCCGTTCCATGCTCGAGGCGCGTACTCCGGACCGTGCGGCATCCTCGCCGCGCGGTCCGGTCGCGCGTCCAGGATCCCGCCGAGACCGCGGCCGCGGAAGCGAGCTGGGCTCATCCAGCGTCGAGTTCGCGATCCTGTTTCCCATCATCGTCGCGCTGCTGTTGGCCGGCCCGCAGCTCGCGCTGTGGTACTTCGCCCGGGAAGCGGCCGACGCCGCGGCGCACGTCGGAGCCCGCGCCGCCAGCGTCCACGGGGCGGTCGGGGGAGCGGGGCAGGCTGCGGCGGACACGTACTTGGCCAGACTCGGGACCGGCGCGATCACCGGCTACTCGGTGACCGAGTCCGACACCGCCACCACGGTCACGGTGCACGTCACAGCCAGCGTGCCCAACGTGATCCCCCTGCCCGGCTTCGCCCCGACCGTCGATGTCACCGTGGTGCGCGGCAAGGAACGCTTCACCACACCGGACTCACCATGAGGCGCGACCTGCAACCGGCCACGAACGGCCGTCAAAAGCCGCGGCGGGACGACCGAGGCTCGGAGTCGGTCGAGCTGGCGATCCTGCTGCCGGTCGGGCTCCTCTTGGTCGCCATGCTGGTGGTCGGCGCCCGGATCGCGTTGGCCGGCGACCGCATGAGCGGCGTCGCCGGCATCGCGGCCCGGGACGCCTCGCTGGCCCGATCGGCCGCCGCGGCCCAGCAGATCGCCACCGACACCGCCGCCACCGCACTGGCCAGCCAGGGCCTGCACTGCATCGACGTCCAGGTCAGCGTCGACACCGCGGGGTTCACCGCGCCACCGGGCACCTCGGCATCGGTCACCGTCGTCGTGTCGTGCACCGTCAACCTGTCCGACATTGGTGGAGTTGCCGGCCTGCCCGGCTCCCGGACGCTGCACGACAGCGCCACCAGCCCGCTCGACCCTGCCCGGGACCTGTCGTGACACCCCGCCCGCATGTCAGCGCTCGGTTCCGGGACGACCGCGGGTCGGTGGCCGTGCTGTTCTGCTTCATCGTGCTCATCGTCGGCGTCCTGGTCACCGCACTCGTCGACGCAGGGACCGCGATCCAAGCCGCCAACCGCGCCGACACATACTCGGCTGAGGCAGCCCGCGCGGCCAGCATCGCCATCGGCCCGGTTCCCACCGGAGGCAGCACCGACGCGCAATTGGCGGCGACCGCGGCCCGCTCCTACCTCGAGCAAGCCGGCGCGACCGGCACGGTGACCGTCACCGGCCCCGGCATCGTCGAGGTCAGTGTGACCGTCACAGACTCGACACCCTTGCTCGGCATCGCGGTAAGCCAGACCCGCGTGCACACCGCCCAGCTGCTGGTCGGGGTCACCTCCGGTGAGGGATTGTCGTGACCGGCCACGCCGCCCGCCTGCTCAGGGCCGCCGGTGCCCTCATGGCGCTGCTCGCCGTCGTCGTCGGCGTACCGGTGCTGATGGCGGTGCTTCATCTGGTGCCGGAGACCTTGCCGTCGCTGGACGAGGTCGGCGCCGTCCTGACGTCCCGCGACAACGGGCAGCTGGCTGGACTCGTCCTCGCGGCCGGCGTGTGGGTGTGCTGGGCACTGTTCACGGCCGCGACAGTGGCGGAGGTCGTGGCGTTCGCTCGCGCACGGCCGGTTCCGGCGCTACCTGGCCTCGGGATCTTCCAGCGTCCGGCCGCCGCCCTGGTCACCGCCGTCGCGGTCGGCTTCACCGTCGCTCCGCTGGCCGGCACCCCCGCAACCACCGCAACGGCACCGCCGCCGCTGCCGGTCGCGACCGCATCCACCGTCGTCCCGGCGTCGGCGCAGTACGCCAGCGCGCCCGTCAAAGCGCAGACACCGGTCGCGTACGCCATGCCGGACGAGTACGCGCCTCCGGTCGCGACCACGACCTACCAGGTGCAGCGCCGGGACACTCTGTGGGCGTTGGCCGAGCGGCATCTCGGGGACCCGCTGCGCTATCCGGAGATCGCCAGGCTCAACCCGACCGCGGTCGGTTCGGACAACGAGATCCTTCCGGGCACGGTGCTGGTGCTGCCGCCTGACGCGGTCGGCCTGCCGCCGATGGGCCTGGCCCCGGACACCGCGATGACCGTCGAGGACGTCACGGTGGAACCCGGTGACACCCTGTGGGACCTCACGGAGGAGATCACCGGCAGTGGGCACAACTGGCAACAGGCCTGGGAGCTCAACCGGGGACGCAGCCAACCCGGAGGCGCCACCTTCACCGACCCGTCACTGATCCGACCGGGCTGGACGCTGCGCATCCCGGGCCCGGCCGGTCCTGGGACGCCCGCGCCCAGCGCACCGTCGCCTCCTGCAGGCGAACCGGCACCGCCCACGACCGAGCCGGCACCGCCATTAGCGCCAGTCCCGAGCACCGCCCCTCCAGCTGACCCGACCACGCCGGGCACCAATGCGCCGCCTCCGGCCGCGCCCAGTTCGGCCACCAACGCCCCGACCTCGTCTCCCACGGCTGCACCGAGCAGCGCCGAGCCGTCGCCCGCGAGGCCTGACGAGGCCTCGACGGGTAGCACCTCGGACCTGCCGATGATCGCCTTCGCCGGCGGTGGGCTGCTGCTGGCCGGCGCCTCGCTGACCGCGCTGCTGCGCTACCGCCGCAGGCAGTTCCGGCAGCGACGTCCCGGCCGCACGATCGGCAGCACGCCACCAGAGCTGCTGCACGTTGAACGAGCACTGCAGAGGGCCGGCAGCGCCGGCAGTGCCGACGTCACCTGGCTTGATCAGGCGCTGCGCGCCCTGGTGCAAGCCCTGGCGAGCGTCGACGGTGCTCGCCTGCCCGACGTGGTGGCGGCCTGCATGACCGACGACGTCCTGACTCTGGTACTCACCGAGCCAGCCTCGGAGGTCCCGGAGCCGTGGACGGTGGACGCGGCCGGTACCCGCTGGTCGATCCGGCGCGATGATCCGCTGACGTATGACGAGCAGCGGCGGCCGTACTTCTTCGCACCGTTCCCCATGCTCGCGTCGGTGGGCTACACGGCCGAAGGCGAGCACTGGTTGCTCGACCTGGAACGGGTCGCGACCCTGTCCCTCTTCGGGGACGCCGAACGATGTCTGAATCTGGCCCGGTTCCTGGCTGCCGAGCTGGCGCACAACACGTGGTCGGAGATGCTGCAGGTGACCCTGGTCGGCTTCGGCAAAGAGTTGGCCCAGATCAATCCCGACCGGCTGACCTACACCGACGACGTCGAGAAGGCGATCGCGGTGCTCGGCGGCCAGGTCCAGTCGGTCACCGAAGCCATGCAGATGGCCGATGTCGACGTGCTGTCGGGCCGGTTGCGCGACGTGGCCGGCGACGCGTGGGCGCCGCACGTGCTGCTCATCGCCCCGGATGTGGCAGAGGACAGCGCCGGGCTGGAACGGCTGCTGACCGCCATGAAGCAGCAGCGCGCCCGCGGCGCGGCCGCGTTGGTGCTCATCGACGACCCGGACCACGCGGACGCCGCCCGCTGGCAGCTGACTGTCGATGAGGCCGGCACGCTCACTATCCCCGCCCTGGGAGTCGAGCTGATCGCGCAGCAGATCCCGGCCGACGAGGCCGCGCAGCTGGCCCAGGTGCTCGCGCTGGCTACCGTCACCGACGACCGCCCGGTCCCACCCTCTCGCGGTGATGAGTCCTGGGACGAGCACGCCGACGCCTGCGGCGGCCTTCGAGTCAACCCGTCCCGCGCCGCCCGGCGAACGCCACCGGCGCCGGCCGAGGCGGAGGACGTGCCGGTGGCCTGCCAAACAGGCATAGCGGCCCGGATGACGAACTCGGTGCTGCCGCTGTCCGCGCAGACCTACCTGGACCGAGCCGCGACCACGGAGCAGGATCTGCAGGCACTGGCTCCGGCCACCGACGAAGGCATCCGCGGCCAGGTCGAGGGCGCCGACCCTGCCCTGGACGCCGACCTCGCCGACTGGGCCGACCCGTCCTGCCCGCGGCCGAAGTTGACCCTGCTCGGCCCGGTCGAAGTGCGGGCGCAGGGCACGCTGCCCGAGCGCAACCCGCGGCGGCAGTTCTACACCGAGATCGTCGCCTACCTGGCCACCCGGCCCGGCGGCGTGACCAGCGAGCGCTACGCCACCGCGATGTGGCCCAACGAGCACGATGTCGTCGGCAAGACCAAGGTGCGGCAGTCGATCTCGATCGTGCGCGCCTGGCTGGGCGCCAACCCGGCGACTGGCCGGGACTACCTCCCGTCGGGGGTCACCGCCGGTGGGCTTGGCCGCTACCGCATCGACGACGTCCTCATCGACGCCGGGCTGTTCCGCCGACTCCGAGTCCGCGGGCTGGCCCGCGGTGTCGATGGGATTGCCGACCTGCGCGCCGCTCTCGACCTTGTTACCGGGCGGCCGTTCGACCTGTCCCCGTTGCGGCAGGGTGCGCCCGGCGGCTACAGCTGGCTGGTCGAGGAGAACTCGCGGCTAGACCACGAGTACGCCGCCATGATCGTCGACGTCGCGCACACCGTCGCGACGCACCACCTAGCCGCCGGTGAGCCTGCGCTCGCTGCGGCCGCCGCGCACGTGGCGCTGAAAGCCGGCAGCTACGAGGACGTGCCGCTGCTCGACCTGGTCGCCGCCTGCGACGCGCAGGACAACCGGGCGGAGGCCGACGCCTACGTTGCCCGCATTCTGGCCAATCACGATGCCGAGGTGGAAGAAGACCTTCCACCCAGAACCGCCGAGATCCTCTTCCGCCGACAGTGGATCAGCAGGGCCGGTTGACCGACGACGGAGCTGGCTCGAGGTGCGAACCGCTACGGATGGGCCGACGAACCTGCACAACTTCGAGTAGCCGTCCGGACGGCGGTAGGACAATCAGTGCTCTGCCCACGGGGGAGGGAAGGCTCGAGCCATTCGGCGCGGCAGTGCCTGCTGCAGCGTCGCCGCCTGCGGGACCGAACCGCGTGCCCCGCATAGCCCCCGGTCATTGGGCATCTTCTCGCGCGGGTCTTCCGGGACGGGGATCCGGTGATCCCTCACTGACCTCCACCATTCCCACACGAGGTTCGGCTTCGGCACCACCTGTTGAAGGACCCCGAGCCGATGACCGGAGCAGGGCGAAGCCAGGGCGAGACTTCCCGGCTCAGCGCCGACTTTCTTCACCGTCGGGTTTGCAATCTTCACCGCCATCCCGGTCAACGTGACGGCGTGACCAGGGCCCGGCCGGCTCGGGGTGGGACTGTCGGGCTGCGCAACGCACGAGACGGCGAAGCGCCGCACCGCCGGGCACAGCGGTCAGGAGCCGTTGTCGTCCGGGGTGAACGCCGCGAGGTCGGCGACGCCCAACTGTTCCTCGATGCCGGCGACCCGGTCCAGTACCTGCTGAAGTGCGGCGTCGCCATAGTGGCTGTTTTCGAGGTCGGCGAACCGCTCGGCAAGCAGGTCCAACTCGCGCTGCGGGGTGCCGCGCCGCAGCGCCGGGTAGATGACGGTGTCCTCCCATGCCTCGTGCGGCTCATACATGCGGACGAACTGGTCGAGCATGGTGCGCAGCCGGTCGCGGACATCAGCGCGGGTGAGGTCGAGGTCATCGGCGCGGTAGATCCGGGCGGTGAGGTGCCGGCCCCGGTCGTGCTGGATGAGCAGGGTGCGGACAAGGTCGGGGTGGGCCGCGCGGACCCGTGGGAAGACGTAGGCCTCCTCCAGGCCCTCGTGGAAGCTCTCCACGTAGTCGTAGACCAGCCGGGCGGCGTCGACGACGGCGCCGACCGGCGGCGTGACGCCAGCGTTGAGCTGATCGGCGGCGGCGCGGTAGGCCAGCAGGATCCTCTTGAGCACGCCGTGCTCGGTCATCAGCTCCTCACCCGGCGACGGCGGGCGTGGCGCTGCGGCGTTGTCGTCGGCGTCAACCAGGAGGTGTACCGCCTGGGTGCCGCCCACGCCAGCGACCAGGCCTGCGGCGCCGGTGAGCAGGCCGCGGCGGCTGAGCGAGCCACGTCCCACCCGCGGGACCGGGTTGGCGGTCACGGCGTCGCCCTCGGGTCGGTGGTCAGCGGCTGCCCGGAGGCGTCGAGCACGTACCAGGGGGCGCCGTTGAGCAGCAGCGCCTGGCCGTGCGCGGTGCTGGGATCGACGTCGCCGGCGTAGCGGTACAGCGGGTAGCCCCCGTAGGTGACGATCTGCCCGCCGGTGTTCGGATCGGGCAGCGTGCCCAGCAGCTCGGCGTCGATCCCGTCGCCGCCCGCGGGGATGACCCCGTCGGCCACGGCCAGCGGCGGCCACGATCCCGCGCACGGCCCGGTGCAGGTGACCCGCGCGCGGACGTCGGGCGGGAACATGTAAAGCACGAAGCCTTCGCCGTCGGCGAGCACCCCCCCGAGGCCGGGAACGTCGACCAACCCTACCTCGGCGGCGGAGGCGGCGTCCTGCGGCAGTAACGGATCCCCGGCCGCGGCCGTGTCGGCACCGCCGCAGCCCGCGGCCAGGACGGGGAGGAGGAGCAGTGCGGCGGCGCGCGGGCGGCGGCTCACGCGTCGTCCACCAGTCGTTCCAGGTCGGCGCGGTAGTCGTCGGGTGTGCTGCCGGAGGTCCAGACCAGGCCCGCGCGGCCGTCGACGAACGCCAGCGTCTGGACGCCGTGCTGGACGGTCACCGTGCCATCCGGGGCGACCTGGGGCGGGGCCAGCGAGACGCCCATCGACTCGGCGACCGCGGTCACCTGCCCCGGCGACGCGGTCAGCCCGACGAACGGGGCTGCCAGCCCGGTGTCGAAGTGGGCGAGCCAGTCGGCCAGCACCGCAGGCGTGTCCCGTTCGGGGTCAGAGGTGATGAACACGACCTGGGTCCGCTCCTGCACACGCTCTGGCGCCCGCTGCAGCGCGATGCCCAGGTCGGCCATCGTGGTCGGGCAGACGTCCGGGCAGTGCGTGTAGCCAAAGGAGACCAGCATCACCCGATCCTGCTGCAGCTCGCCGAGCGTCGTCGTGCCTTCGACGGCGGTGTCGAACACGGCCGTCGCCGCGGCATCGGTCAGTGATACCGGCTCCGGCAGGGAGGTGCCGCGGAAGCCGGAGCTGTCATTGAAGGTGCTCATCGTGGCCGGGGCCGAGGCGGTGTCGCCGGCGCCGCAGCCGGCCAGCAGCAGGCCGGTCGCGACGAGCGCCGCCGCGTCGCCGCGACGGCGACGGCGAACGGCGCGGCTGGGGCGATCGACGGGAGATGGGTGCATGTTCTCTTCGTCGCTTGGTGCGCGATCCGGGTTCCCACCGATGGTGTTCAAATTCCGGCTCTGGGGAAACCGGGGGAATTCCGCTGGGTCTGGGCACGACTCCTTCTTCGTGTCCTCCATGTTTTCCCGGTCGCACCCCATCCTGTCGCGCCTCACCCTGGCGGCGGCGTTCGCGCTGATCGGGCCGATCGCCGGCTGCGGCAGTGGCCCGCCCGTGGGCGCCCCGTCGACGTCGTCACCGCCCTCGGCCACGACCGCGCCCGCAGGCGGCGCGATCGAGCACGTGCAGGCCACTTTGGGAGAGCTCAGCGCCGGCGACGGGTACGTCCGTGAGCCGGCGTCCCCGTCGGTGGCCGCGGCGTACCTGACGATCGTCAACAACGGCGACACCGATGATCGGCTCATCTTCGTCACCAGCGACGTCGCGGCGATGGTGATGCCGATGACCGAGACGTCCGAGGACGGCGTGGGCACCATGACCGATCTCGACGAGGTGGTCGTGCCAGCGCACGACGCCTTCCGGTTCCGCTCCGGGGCGGCGCATCTCATGCTCGAGCCGCTGAAGACGGCGCCGGCCGCCGGTGACACGGTGACGCTCACGCTGACCTTCGAGCGGGCCGGCGCGGTCGACATCGTTCTGCCGGTCGAGCCGATTAACGCGCCCCTGCACCACGGTGCGGACGGAACCGACTGACGGAACTGGGCCTCCGTCACCCGCGGGCCGCCCTCGACTGAGGGTTGCCGCCGGGAGGACGCCGGATCACGGTACCGCCGTGTCAGCTGGGCGGCGGGTGGGGCCGGCCTTCGCTCCGGTGCACCTTTTGCGGCGACGGCGGAACCATGCCGGCCGCGACGACGACAAATCAGGTATGCGAACGATCAGACCGTGGCTGCGCACCGGCTGCCGCGCCGTGCTTGGCATCGTGTGGCTGGTCGCCGGTGGGCTGAAGCTGCCTGACCCGGCTGCGGCCGAACGCGCCGTGCGGGCTTACCAGCTGCTGCCGGAGCCGTTCGTGGCGCCGGTCGCCTTCGGCCTGCCCGCGCTGGAAATCGCCGTCGGCGTCCTGCTGCTGCTCGGCGTCTTCGTGCGGGCGGCGGCCGTGGCCTCGGCGGTGCTGCTGGGCGTGTTCGTCGCCGCGGTCGCCTCCGCTTGGGCACGTGGGCTGACGATCGACTGCGGCTGCTTCGGTGGCGGCGGGCAGGTCGACCCCGGGCAGACCGCCTACCTCAGCGAAATAGTCCGCGACCTGGTTCTGCTGGTGCCGGCCGCCGTCCTGGCGGTGTGGCCCCGATCGCGCCTCGCCCTGGCCGACCGCGCCGAATCAGCCGACGACACGACGACGGGAGACCGCTATGCCGTCCGCATCTGACCGCACGACCGGCCGCCCGGGCGGCCGACCGGCCGCCCGGGACCGCATCGCGACCAAGCGGGCCGCGGAGAAGGCGCGCCAGGAGCAGGCGCGCAAGCGCCGCGCCCGGCTGGTCACCGGGTCCGTGGTCGCCGCCATCGTCGCGGTCATCGTGGTGGTCGCGATCATCGTGCAGTCGGCGCGCACCGACACCGCTGATGCCGCCACGCCGGCCACCGTGGCCGAGGGCACCGGCGGCGCCGGCTTCGCCACCGGCCCGGCCGACGCGCCGGTGACCATCGACGTCTACGAGGACTACCTCTGCCCGGCCTGCCGGGCCTTCGAGGAAGTGGCCGGCGACGCGCTCGACCAGCTCGCTGCCGAGGGGGAGGCCCTGGTGCGCTACCGGCCGGTGGCCATCCTCGACCGGCTCTCAGCCGACGACTACTCGACCCGGGCTGCCAACGCGGCCGCGGTCGTCGCCGACGCCGCCGGCGTCGAGACGTTCCTCGAGTTCTCGGACCTGCTCTTCGCCAACCAGCCCGCCGAAGGTGGCCCCGGCCTGTCCGATCAGGAGCTGGTCTCACTCGCCGCCCAGGCCGGTGCCACGGGCGCCGACGTGGAGACCGGCATCCGCGAGCTGCGGTTCGGCGACTGGGTGGCGCGGGTGACCGATCAGGCCAGCCAGGAGGGGCTGACCGGCACACCCACGGTGCTGGTAAACGGCGAACCGCTGGCCGTGCCGACCGCCGAAGCGCTGCTCGCCGCCGTGCAGGCCGCAACCGAGTGAGCCGCGAGCATCCGACCGGCACGTCGGGTCCCCACCGAAAGCCGGCGCCCGAATCCCAACCTTCAGTTCAGTCTGGCCTGAGCAAACGGGCAAATCACGCCACCGGCTTCGAGGCCACGCGCTCGGCTCGGTGGCGCGGAAGGTGGCATCGGATCAACCGAGACGGTGCGCAAGTCTGTGCGCCGCGTCGTGGTCGACGCCAGTCAGCGGCCGGGGTGAGTAGCAGCGAGGAATCGGCCGAGTTGCACCGGCCGCGGGCAGGGAACCTGGCGCTGCGCCGGCCCGGCGAGACCCTCAAGGCGGCGGCGAAGTGGAGCGGCCGAGACTCGACAGTCGGGTGCTCCCCGAGCACGGACTCCTGGTCGCCGGTCAAGCCGGAGGACAGGTCAAGGTCCAGTAGCTGGTTGGAAGAACAGCAGTGGCGGTTGGCCACCGGTCTCCATGGCGCGGTCGTTGGTCTCGCCGACGGTGTCGGTGAGGGGAAAGGACGGGCGTGGTAATGCTCGGGCAGGCTGATGCCAGCGAAGCGGTCATCCAGCCCCGCCGTCGCGGCGGCGTCACGGTGCCTGGCGTGCCCGGCGGGGTTGTGTCAACACCCGCGCTGCTGCAGCCGCTGCCGCCGACCCGCCTACGGCGAGTCAGGCGGCAGCTGCTGCGGGCGGAGCGAATCAGGAGGACACGGTGCGGCGACGCGCCGTCCAGCCGAGCGCGAGACCGCCGAGCCCGGCGAGCAGCCCCAGGATGGCCACGACAAGGGCCGTGGTGGCCGTCGCCGAGCCGCCGTCCGCGGCCTCGCTGCTGGTGGCCGCCTCCTCCACGGCGGCCTCGTCCGCAGCGTCGTCCGCGTCGGCGTCATGACCGGTGGCCTCGCCGGTCAGCGCCAGCACCGGGGCAGGGGACTCCGGCTCCGCCCCGTCGACGGTCGGCTCGATCCAGGCGGATTCGCTGCCGTCGCTGTAGGTCTGCACCGTCGGGTAGCTGAGCGTCTCCGCGTCCGGGAAGGGTCCGCCGGACAACCCGAATTCGCCGAACTCGCCGGGACCGATGCCGACGCCCTCGTTCTCGGCGCGGAACTCGACCACCGACACGTACTCGGTGATCTCCTGGCCGTGCGCCTCCAGCGGGTCATCGAGCCGGGTGGTGGTCATGTCCACCGTCCAGCCGGGCATCGGCATCGCACGCAGCGAGGCCATGGCGGCCTCCTCCGGGATGGCGATGCGCACCCCCACGGTGCTGGCGGTGTCACTCTCGCTGGGCACCCGGAAGGTCAGCTTGCCGTAGCCGCCGGGTTCCGCGTCCGGTGACGAAACGCCCACGTGCGCGGCGGCGACGCCGGCGAGCGCCACAAGGGTGGTAAGGACGGCCGCCAGGACGACGGCGAGCCGGTGGATCGTGTGGGACACGGTTCTCCTTCTTTTCTCTGTGTGGGATCAGCGCACCGGGAAGGTGGTGCGCGCGGTAGTCGCGGTGAACTCGTCGAGCCGGACGGTGACCGCGAGGGTCCAGGTGCCGGCGGTGGGGATGGTGAGGCCGTCGCCGATGTAGTGGCCGGGCCCGACGGGTTCGAGGTCGACCTCGAGCGGACCAATCTGCTGCTGGGGCTCGGTGAGGGTCACCTGGAGGTCCTGTGGCTGGGTCAGTCGGCCATTCACGTCGAACAGGTAGACGTGCAAGGTGTTCGGCCCCGTCTGGGCCGGCACGAGAGATATCTGGACGGTTCCCTCGGTGCCGGCGGCCCCCTCCAGGGCCAGGGTGGCGTCCACCGGGTCGGCGACCGCCGAGCGCGCCGGTGGCGTACCCGCCAGCACGGCCGACAGCACGAGGACGACGGCCACGACCGTCGCCTCCAGCAGCACCGACCGGCGGAACGGGTCGATGTCCTCGATTGCGGCGTCGGCCTGTGCGGCGGCCCGGGCCCGCGCGGCTACCTGGAGTGACTCGGCCTCTGCGACGAAGGCCTGCGCGGTGACCCGCCGGCCGCCGCGGCGGGGCCGGGGCCCGCCCAGGTGCTGCTGCACCCACACTCGGGCGACGCCTGCGGCGCCGAGCACGAGCAGGACGAGCGCGACCTTGGCCACCAGCACCCAGCCGTAGGTGGTAATGAACAGCGCGGTCGGTGTGCCGACCTCGCGCACGGTCTGCACGACACCGGTGACGACGAGCGCGACCACCGAGCCGAACGCCAGCCGGGAGAACCGTGGCAGCGCTCTTGCCAGTTCGCCGGCCGTGACGCCCGGGCGGAGCAGCCCGGTCAGCAGCGTGACCACCCCGCCCAGCCACAGGGTCATCCCGGCGACGTGCACAGAGGTGACGACCACGGCGAGCACCGGCATGGCGCCGGCGACCGGGTGCCCGACGGCGGCGGTGGTGGCGATCAACCCAAGCGCCAGGATGGCGCCGACGATCACGGCGGCTCGTCGTGGCGCGAACCGGAGCGCGGCGAGCAGTAGGAGAGCCAGCACGACGCGGGCCAGCACGGTGAGGCCGTAGGTGGAAGATGCTGTCGCCGCGAGCAGGTCCGGCGCGACGAGTGCGCCGAGGCCGCTGCCGGCCGCGTACGGCCCCTGCAGCAGGAACATGAGCAGACCGCCGGCCGCGACAGCGGCCGCGCCGGCGGCGGCGAGCCGGCGCAAGCGGGCAACCCCCCAACCGGCCGGCCAGCACAGCAGCAGGAACGCCGGGACGCCGAGCCCCAGCGCGAGCCCGGCGAACCCCAGCCAGCGGGCGACCACGAGCAGCCCGGCGACGAACGGGCCGCTGTCGGCGTCGGCGTCGGCCAGCGCCTGGTCGACCGGCTCGGCGTCGCCGACGACGAAGCCGAACGCACCGCTGACCGGGTGCGAGTCGGCCGAGATCATCCGATAGGTGACCAGATAGCCGTCGTCCGACAGGTCCTCGCGCAACGGAATGGTCACCGTGGCCCCGTCGACGGACGGCGCTCCGGTGTCGACCCGCTCGGCGTCGCTGTCGAGCACCCGCGCGTAGCCGGCGCCCAGCGACACCGCCTCGGTGAATCGGAGGGTCACCTCACCGGGCGCCGTCTCGAGCGCCGCGCTCTCACCCGGCGTGGTCGCCACCAGCTCGGCGTGCGCAGCGGCGGGGCCCGCGGTGACACCGAAGGTCAGCAGCCAGCCGACGAGGGCCACGCCGACGGCACGTGCCCGGGCGGTTCCCGTCACGCGGCCGCCCGTCGCCGTGCCACAGCAAGCGCCGACCGCTGCCGGGGCGGACGTCCGCGCCACGCCACGACGCAGATGAGCACGACCCCCGCCAGCAGCAGCAGGTGGACGAGCGCCCGGTCCAGGTGCACGTGTCCGGCGGCCAGGTCGGCCACCGTGGTGGCGAGCAGGAAGATGGTGAAGGCGCCGAGAAACGGCAGCGAGCCGGCCGCCCACCGCGGCCGGGCAGCCACGGCGATGAACGCAACGGCGACCGCGGCGTTCCACGCGCCGGTCTCGTGCGCCATGTGCACCGGCGCGCTCATCGCCGCCGTCCCGCTCAGCAGCGCAGGCCAGGCCACTCCGGCCTGCGCCACGGCGACGGCCACCAGGGCCAGCCGCAGCGCGCTGCCAACCAACCGGACGCGAGCGGCCGCGCGCACGCCCGGTAGCTCCTTCGGCAACGCGATGAGCACCCGCGCGGTCAGGTCGGGCACCGGCGGTGCGGAAGTCAGACGCGCGCGGCGGGACACCACCGCAGCCTCGGCCACCCAGACGGCGCAGCCCCGACAGGCGGCCAGGTGCCGGTCGAGGGCCGACTCGGGCATGCCGAGCGCCTCGCCATCGAGACGCGCCGAGGCCGCCTCGCGGAACGCGGAACACTGCATGGTGAAGTAGTCGTCGAGGGGAGCCATCCGGTTCCCGGTCTCATGGAGGGAGTCCGGTGGACGAGCTGGCACGGTTCGCCACGGCCGCCGCCGACGGCGACCCGCTCGCCGCCGCCACCCTGGTCCGGGCCACGCAATCCGACGTCTGGCGACTGTGCGCCGCGCTCGGCGACCGCCAGTCGGCCGACGACCTAACCCAGGAGACCTACCTGCGGGCATTCGCCGGGCTGCACCGCTTCGAGGGCCGCTCGTCGCTGCGCACCTGGCTGCTCGCCATCGCCCGGCGGGTCTGCGCCGACGCCGTCCGCTCCCGCCGCCGGCGGCCGACCCTCGTGCGCGGGGTGGACGCCGCCGACATCGAGATGTCCGACGGTGCTGACCGGGTCGGCGAGCAGGCCGCCGTCGACGACCTGCTCGCCCGGCTCGACCGCGACCGGCGGGAGGCGTTCGTGCTCACACAGCTACTCGGGCTGCCCTACGCCGAAGCCGCCGAGGTGGTCGGGTGCCCGATTGGCACCATCCGGTCACGAGTCGCCCGGGCCCGCACCGACCTGATGGCGGCCCTGGACGCGGCGGACGACGCGGCGCTGGGCTGACGTGGCGCCGGGCTGTTCCCGCGCCGGGCTGGGGTGATGGCAGGGGACGTGGTCACCTGAGCTCAGCGAAACCGCACCGTCGGGCCAGCGGCGGCACCCCGGCAGACTCTGAGCGGCGGACGAACGCCCGCTCCGGCATCCCCTCGTCGGCGCGACGGAGTGAGCAGCCGCCCCGGCCGGTGTGGTGGAAGACGTGCCCGGAAGACCCGCCCGGTGAGGATTCCCGCATAGGGCCGCTGACTGGGTATCGCCATAGGCGGGCAATGTTATGTGTCGAGGGCGACGCGAGTCGGGCCCACGGGCGGTAGCGACCCAGTCGAAGGGCGCAAGAAATGCTGACCCAGGCGTCACCCCGCAACACGCCGCCTTCGTCGTTGCACCTCGCGTACGTCACCCCTCGCTTCTCGCTCCGTCACCCCCCGCTGCAGGAGCCGAATGTCCCCAGACGCGATAGCGGGGCAGCGCTGGTCACGGGCTGACGTGACCGCCTCCTGTCACCCCTGCCTAGGGTGACGGCCCGTTGAACGTCCCTGCGGAGCGTCGACGGCATCACACCGATGCCGGAGGACCCGCACATGTTCCACGACCCCACCATCGTCGGCAGCTGGCCGGCGCTCGCCGCTCGCCTGGACGGCGACGCCATCCTCGTCCGTTGGGCAGCTACCGAGCCAGCCCTGACCGGGCTGAGCAGCGTCGATGACCTGCTCGCCGTCTGGGCCGATGGCGGCGCGGGCGACCGCCCCGACGTCGTGCTCGCCGCGCTCGTCCGGCTGGCCGCTGTGGACGGTGGCCGCGACGACGACGCGCTGCTGGTGACGCTTCACTTGCTCAGCGGACTGGTGCGGACGATGGCCAGGCAGCTCGCAGACCTGACCCCCGACATCCTCGCCGTGGTCGTCGGCGAACTCGCTTGCCAGATCCGCCGCTACCCATGGCGACGCCGGCCTCGGGCGATCGCGGCGAACCTGCGCGCCGAGACCCGGCGGGCGGTACTCGCCGAGCTGCGACCCAGCAGCCGCTACCACCCCGACCGGGTCGAGGTCCTGACCGCTACGGGCGACATCACTCGGATCGCAACTGCGAGCGCCGACGAGGAGGGGGAGGACCTCGACGTAGTCGACCTGCTGCAGTGGGCGGTGCGCTCAGGGGTCGACGCCGAGGACGTCGCACTGCTGATCGCCACCGAGTGCAGCCGCGACCGTCGACACCGGCGGGCCGACCAGAAGGTCGCCGCCGCACACGGCATCACGACGCGCACCCTGTACCGCCGGCGGAACCGCACGCTGACCGCCCTGCGCGGCGTGGCTCCGCAGTATCTGGCGGCCGTCGCGTGAGCCCTCTGCTGCAGGACGTTGATGAAGCCGGCGCCGTGACGGGCGGTGTAGCCAATGGCGGCGACGTCGGCCCCGACGATCGACTGCTATCGGTTGCGGAGATACAGCAGGCCTTCCACGAGCTGCGTGCCCGTCGTTCCCGACTCGCCGCACGAGGGCTGGCCGAGCCGACGCGTCTCCATGAGCCCTTCGAATCCGAGGGCACTGCTCCGGCGGGTACACCGGTTCCACCCGCCCGCCGCCCCAGAAAAGACGAGGGCAGGACCTCGCTTCCGGCTCGGGACGACATGCACCGCGAGCGCTGGCCTGACAGCGGTGACAGAGCGCCGCAGGGAAGCGTGAGCAGGGGTGACAGCGCGCCCGCGGCTGTCCCAGGCAGGGGTGACAGCGACGCCCTGGCAGCTGACTGGATCACGGTCGTAGCGGCACACGCCGGTGCCGGCGCCTCCACGGTGGCGCTGGCCATCAGCGACGCCGCCGCAGCCACCGACCGGCGGGTGCACCTGGTGGAGACTGCGCATCCCCGCCGGTCGGGGCTGATTGCCGCGGCGTCGGCGGAGATGGGCACCGACGCCGCCGGCGCCTGGCGACGTGGCTCCCGCGACCGCGTCACGATCGACCGCCGCGTTGAGGACGTGGAGCCTGGCGGCTGGCCGGTCCTCCCGATCAGCGAAGAACCGGCGGTCACCGTCCTCGATCTCGGGCTGCCTGCTCCGGAGAACCTGGCCCGACTGGCCGCCGACCGCACGCGCACCGTCGTCGTCTGCCGGCCGACCGTGCCCGGGGTGCGATTGACCGAGCACGTGCTGAGCCAGCTGGCCGAGCAGCCGGTGGTGGTGGCCATCGTGGGCCCGGCGCGCTGGCCCCAGGCGGTGAAGGCCAACTGCGGACCGCGGCTTCGCGAGTTGCGGTCGCAGGGGCGGGTGGTCCGAGTACCGGTCGACCGACGACTGCAGACAGCCGGTCTGACCGGGGACCGGCTGCCCAAGGCTGTGGAGGCTGCCGGCCGGTCGCTGACCGCGCTGCTGATGCCGGCCGTGCCACCGCAGCCTCGGCATCGGCACCGGGCGGCATCGTCCCAGCCGGGGGCGGCGGGGGAGGCCCGGTGAACCCCCGCAGGATTGCACCTGCAGCGGTACGAGCGGCCTCGACCGTCGCGTTCGTCGCCGCCGGCCTGGTCGCGCTCACCGCGTGGCCGGCCACCGCAGCGCCGGTGGAGTTGACCGCGGCGGTCTGCCCGGAGGCACCGCCGGGAGTGCAGGCCTTCGCCGATCAGGTGACGGCGTGGGTGAAGTGGGGCGTGCTGGCGCTGATCGGGATCGCCGCCGTCGTGTCGCTGGGCTCGGTCCTGGTGGGCCGGATGTTCTCCCATCCGCATGCCTCCCGCTTTGGGGCGATGGGCGTCGCGGTGGTCGTGATGGTGGCCATCACCTACACGGTCATCCTCGTCATCCTGGACTCGATCACCGGCAGTGGGTGCACCTGATGCGCCGCCGTCCCGACATCCAGAGGAGCGGTGCGCCGGAGTGGAGCCCGGCGCGTCTCCTTGCGGCGCTCGTGGTCAGCGCGGTGGTAGCGCTGGCGGTGCTGGCGGGCCTGGTCTTGGCGGTTGTCGGAGGGCTGAGCGAGGAGCCGGACGAGAGGGACGCCGCACTACAGGCTGCAGCTCCCTCCCCGGACATGTCGCGGCACGATGCGCTGGCCGCCGCGCCGATGCCGACCGCCGACCCGGATGACGCGCTCCCTGGCCCGGTGTCGAGGCAGGCTGCGGACGTTCTCGAGTTGCCGCGCGCCACCGGCGCGGGCGCGGCGGACGTGCCCACCGGCTTCCCGCGAACTCCAGAGGGTTCGCTGGCGCAGCTGGCGGCGATCGACGTGACGGCGATGCAGAGCGGCTCGATGGACGGCGTGCGGCGGGTGATCGCCGAGTGGGCCGCTCCCGGCGGGCCGACCCCGGAGACGTGGTCCGGGGTGGACGGCATGGCGAGCTTGTTGTCTGCAGCGGGCCTGTCCGGTGCTGGGTCGCCGCAGCTGGCGATCGTCGTCCGCCCGGTGATGGGGCTGATCAAGGGCACGGTGGGCGAGGAGTTCGCGGTGGTGTGCGTGAACTTCGAGTTCACCGTCACCGTGGAGCAGACCTCGCGGATCGCGATCGCCGACTGCCAGCGCATGTCATGGGCCGGGGATCGGTGGGTGATCGGCCCCGGGCCGGAGCCGGCGCCGGCTCCGTCGGTCTGGCCGGGTACCGACACCGCAATCGCGGCTGGCTGGCGGGACCTGCGCCATGTCTAGGCCGCAGTCGCGACGGCGGATTCCTTGGGTCCGGCGGAGGGCTTCGGTCGTGCTCCTGCTGGCGGCGGTGGGTTGGCTGGCGACCGCCGCTCCTGCCTGGGCAGACACGGCGGTGATGGCCTTCCCGACGGCTCCGGCTGCGGACGACGGCTCGCTCCCGTGTCTGCCGATCAACCCGTTCTGTGTGATCGGCGAGGCGGCCGGAGCCGTGGTCGCCGACGTGTGGATCAGCGCCATGTTGTCTCTGTGGGGGGCCGGGCTGTGGCTGCTGGGCCTGGCCTTCTCGGTGATCGACGCACTGGCCACCCCCGACCTGTCCGCCGGCGGCCCGCTGGCCGCGGTCTATCCGGTGACCTTCGGCATCGGCGCCACGGTCGCGGCGCTGATGGTCATGGTGCAGCTCGGTGTCGCGGCGGCGCGCCGGGACGGGCAGACCCTCGGCCGGCTGCTCATCGGCCTGCTTCAGTTCGGGCTGGTCTGGGTCGGCTACGTCGGCGTGGCGGCGCTGTTGGTCACCGGCGTCTCCGGACTGACCACCGCCCTGCTGCGCAGCCTTCTCGGTATAGACACCCTGGCCGCTTTCGACCCGTCGATCAGCGTGGGCCGCGACATGGTCGACGGCACGGTCGCCACCGTGCTGGGGGTCAGCTCCATCTTCCTGCTCGTTCCGGCCAGCGTGGGTTACCTGCTGCTCATGCTGGTCCGCGAGGCGGCGCTGATCGTGCTGGCCGCGACCTCGGCGATCTCCGCAGGAGGACTGCTGGCGCAGACGTCGAGTACCTGGTTCTGGCGCAGCCTGCGCTGGTTCCTCGCCGCGCTGCTGGTTGCCCCCGTCGCCGTGCTCGTCCTCGGCGTCGGAGTGACCATCACCGAGGGCATCATCACCGGAGCCGAGGAAACGAGCACCGAGGCCGCGAGCGGCATGGCGGTGGTCGGCTGTCTGCTCATCCTGCTCGGAGCCATCTGTCCGCTGGCGCTGTTCCGGCTGCTGGCCTTCGTCGATCCCGGCACGTCGTCTGGGGCGGCGTTGCGCTCGTCGCTGGCCGCCTCCGGCGGAGTCATGGGCGCGCTGCAGAAGGCTGGAGGCGGGCGAGCGGCCGTGGCCACCGCGGCGGCGGGTGCCGCATCCGGTGGGGTGGCCGCCTCAGGTGCCGCGGCTCGGTTGGCTGGTGACCGCGCGCAGGGCGAGTCAACCGCAGACGCGACGACCAGTGGGCGCTTCGCCGGCGCGCTGCGTGCGCTGACCACGGGCACCTCCACGGCCGGCCGACTGGCCGCGGGGGTGGCCGCCTCGGCGTCAGACGTGCTGTCGGGCGCCGGAGTCGGGCACACCCACCCGTACTACGGGCAGCCGCTGCCCGCCCGGGTACCGGTGCGCGGCAACGGCTCCGGCGGAGGGACGGCGACCGGAGGCGTGCACGGCGGAGGGCACCGTCCCGACGACGGCGGAACACAGCCGACAAGACCGACCGGGAACGGGCACGTCCACTCTCCCGGAGGCGCATCTTCTGCGGCCTGGCCCGCCGAGCGCCTCGACGGCATGGCACCTGACCGGCCCGGTGAGAGCGACCCATCCGGTCCCGACCAGGACGACGCGCGATGAACGCCGTCCGCTACGGCGACTACTCCCGCGACGTCTCGGGCTGGTTCCTCGGCATGACCGGCACCCAACTGGCCCTCGTCACCCTCGCCGGCGTACCGGCGCTGTTGACCTTGAACGCGCAGGCATGGGCGCTGCTCGCCATCTGGCTGCCGGTGTGGGCACTGCTGGCCGCCGTGCTGCTGATCCCCATCCGAGGGCGGGCTGCTGGCCGCTGGTTCGCCGATCTCTGTCTGCACGCGATCGGAGGAGCGATGGGCTGGACGGTGTTCGGCTCCCGAGCCGCGTCCGGGACGGCCGAGGACCTGTCCGAGGCGGACCTGCCCGGAGTGCTCGCCGGCATCCGCACTCACGACGGACCGCCCTACGGGCAACTGTTCACCCGCCCGGTGATCGTGCAGAACTCCGCGGCGGACACCTGGGCGGCCGTGGCGCGGATCGACCACCCCGGCATCGGCCTCGCCGAGCCGGCCGAGCGGGACCGGATGGGCGCCGGCCTGGCCGAGCTGTGCGAGATCGCCGCGCGCACCGAACTGATCGACACCCTGGCGCTGCAGGTGCGCACCGTGCCCGACGACGGTGCTGAGCGCGCCGCCTGGGAGCAGGCCCACACTCGTGCGGACGCCGCGCCCCTGGCCGCCCGGGTGAACGCGCTGCTGGGTGCCACCCTCACGCCGGCCGCGGTGCGCACGGAAGCCTTCGTGACCGTCGTGGTCGGTGAGGGACGGATGAGCCGGTCTGCAAAAGAGTCCGGCGGCGGGGTGGACGGCCGCGCGCGGGTGCTGCACGGGGTGATGGCCGAGGTCGAGAGCGCGCTGCGCGGCCCGGTCGGCTGCACCGCCGTCACCTGGCTGGACTCGGCAGCACTCGCTGCCGCGGTGCGCACCGGCTTCGCCCCCGGCGACCGTGGCCAACTGATCGCCGCCGACCTGGCCGCCGCCAACGGCGCCCAGCTGGCGACCGGGGTGCCGATGGCCGCCGCCGGACCCACCCACGCCCGCGCCGAGCTACGGCACTACGCGCACGACGCATGGGCGTCGGTCACCGACACGATCCTGCTACCCGACTCGGGTGCGGTGCTCGGCGCACTGGCCCCGGTGCTGGTCCCGACGACGGCGGGGGAGCGGCGCTGTCTGACGGTGTTCCTCGCCCCGCTGCCGCTGGACCGCGCCACCCGGCTGGTCGGCCGGGAAGAGATGAGCGCCACCACCGGCAACGAGCTGCGCGCCCGCATGGGATTCCGGCAGCGGGCCCGGCAGCGGCGCGACTCGGAGCGGATCGGTGCCGCCGACGAGAAGCTGGCCGCCGGCCGAGCGCTGGTTCGCCCCGCCGTCGCCGCCTGCGTCACCGTCCCGGCCACCTGGCCGGTGGACGAGCACGGCCGCCGGCTCGCCGCCTCCATCCGTGCCGCCGGTTACGTGCCGCTGCGGCTGGACCTGGCCCAGGACTCCGGGTTTGCCGCCGCCGCCATTCCGCTGGGTGTCGGGCTGCCCAACCGCAGGGGACGACGATGACCCGACGCACCGCTCGTCGGGGCCGAGACGTTGCCGTCCTGCTCGACGACTTCGGCCACCGGCTCCCCGCCGTCCCCGCCGTCGAGACGGCGCGACGGGAGCGCGGGCCATTCACCGCGCTGGTGCCCCGCCGTGGGCCGCGTGGCCGGGGCCGGGGCCGGGCGGCGACACCGGCGCCGCTGTCGGTGTGGCGGATGACGTCGGAGCAGACGCCGGTGGTGTGGCCGCTGATCGCCACCAGCGGGCTACCGCCCACGGGCGCGCAGATGGGCATCGACCTGCTGTCGGGCGGGGCGTTCTACTGCGATCCGGTCGGCTGGGTCACCGACGACGCCATCCCGGTCACCAACCCCAACGTCGTCGTCTTCGGCAAGCCCGGCCGCGGCAAGTCCGCCACCGTCAAGGCCTTCGCGCTACGCATGCTCGCCTACGGCTACCGCACGCTGATCCTGGGGGACACCAAGGACGAGTACGAGCCGCTGTGCCGCGCGCTCGGCGTGGAGCCGTTCGTCATCGGCCACGGATTCTCTGCCCGGGTCAATCCGCTGGCCTTCGGGCCGCTCGGGCACGGCTGGGACCGGCTCGCCGCCGCCGAGGCCCGCCGCCGCGAGGCCATCATGTTCGCCCGCTGGCTGGTACTGATCCGTGGCCTGGTCGGCTCGCAGAACGTGCCCTTCGGCCCCGTGGAGGAGACCGCCGTCGGCGAGGCGCTGCGACTGCTCACCGGCTACCGCTCCGGCGCCACCCGGCTGACCGAGCCCACCATCCCGCAGCTGTGGCAAGCTCTGGACGAGCCCACGGACGATCTCGTCGCCTCTTGCCGCTACGCCGACCGCCGGCACTTCCTCGACGCCACCCGCACCCTGCGCGATGCCCTCGGCTCCCTCGTCAAGGGCTCGTTGGCCGGGCTGTTCGACGACCACACGTCGATCGAGGTCGACTGGCGCGCGCCGATCCAGTCGCTGTCGCTGTCCCGCCTCGAGCCGCTCGGTGACCAGGCCGTCGGCATCGCGCTGACCTGCCTGAACTCCTGGGGCCAGGCGATGCGCGAGATCGCCGACCCAGGCGACCTGCGCATCGTCATCCGCGACGAGACCTGGCGGCAGATGCGCCTCGGTGCCGAGGCGATGAAGAGCCTGGACGCCAACCTGCGGCTGTCCCGCCGCGACGCCGACGTGCAGATCCTGCTCGCGCACAAGCCCTCGGACATGCTCACCGCCGGCGACGCCTCCTCCCAGGCGGTGGCCATCGCCCGCGACCTGCTGCACCTGTGCGACGTCAAGGTGCTGCACGGCCAGGACCAGGCCGTCGCCGACGAGCTCGCCACCATGCTCGGGCTGACCCCGATCGCCCAGCGGGTGGTCACCGGCTGGGCGATCGCCGGCAAGGGCCGTGCCCTGTGGCTGGTCGGCGACCGGGCCTTCAAGGTGCAGACCGTCCTCACGGCGCCCGAGCTGGCCCTGACCGACACCAACGAGGCCCTCACAGGACGTCCGGCATGAGCGGGACGGCCGAAGGACTGGCGCGGGCGTACGCGAAGCGATGGCTGTGGAAGGCCGCCGCTCCCGTCGCCGTCCCGGTGTTCGGCGTACTGACGCTGCTGCTGATCCCTCTCGCGGTTCTCGCCGCTCCGGAGGCGTCGCCGGCGGCGGCGTCCTCGGTCTGCTCGATCGGCGGCACCGGCGCCACCGTCGCCGGCACCGACCTGAACGCCGTCCAGATGGGCCACGCGCAGACCATCGTCACCGTCGCCGCGGCACAAGAGCTCGACCCGTACGCGGCGACCGTGGCGCTGGCCACCGCCTACCAGGAGTCGCGCATCCGGATGCTGGCCAACGACGGCAGCAGCCCCGAACTCACCGCCGAGCAGGCCGCGGTGACCGCCACCAGCCTGACCTATCCGCATGACGGGCTCGGCTCCGACCACGACAGCGTCAACACCTTCCAACAGCGCTGGATCGCCGGCTGGGGCACCGTCGCTCAGCTGATGGACCCCGTCTACGCCGCCGAGGCCTTCTACCGCCGACTCGTGGCCGTGCCCGACTGGCGGGCGATGCCGCTCACCCAGGCCGCACAGGCCGTGCAGGTCTCGGCCTATGGAGGTGCCTACGCCCGCTGGGAGCCGCTCGCCCGCGAGCTGACCGCCATGCTGTGGCCGACCACCCAGGCCACTGCGGCCGACGGGAGCGGTGCGGCGGCCGGCGTCTGCCCGGACCTGCCGGTGCCGGCCGGGTCGTGGATACGGCCTACCGCGGGCACCTTCACCTCCGGCTACGGGTCCCGCTGGGGCGCCCTGCACGCCGGTGTCGACATCGCAGGCCCCCGCGACACTCCCGTCTACGCCGCCGCCGACGGCATCGTGGTCACCGCCGCGTGCACCAGCGCCTACTGCGACCGCGACGGCAGCCTGAGCCTGCCCGGCTACGGCAACCTCGTCGAACTCGACCACGGCGGCGGGGTGACCACCCGCTACGCGCACCTGTCGGCCTACACCGTCAACGCCGGCCAGGGCGTCAGCGCCGGGGCACTGCTCGGTTTCCAGGGGTCCACCGGCAACAGCACCGGCGTCCACCTGCACTTCGAGGTCCGCCTCGACGGCGCGTCCGTCGATCCCGTGCCGTGGCTGGCCGACCGCGGCGTCGACCTGCATGCCGCCACCGCCGGCTGACCGGCAGAGAGGGAACCAGGACGTGGACATCCACCACCGAAACGGGGCCGGCGCATGACGATGCCCTTCCGGCGTCGCGATCCGCAGCCGATCGCCCGGGGATGGGAACTGGCGGTCGCCGCAGTCGGTGGCGCCCTGATCGCTGTCGCGCTGGCGGCCCTGGTCGGTCTCGGACTCGCCTCGGCGTTGTGGGGCGGTGGCTGGGTGTGGCCGCAGGGCACCGAGACGATCACCCACGTCCTCGGCGGGCTCCTGGGCGGCAACCCCGGCCGCGGCCTGCCGCCCGACCAACTGCGTCAGGTCGCCAAGCCCATCCCGGTGTACGCGTGTGTTGCCGTCGCCGAGCTCGTCCTGCTGACCGCCGCGGTCATCACCGCTGTCCTGGTCGCCCGCCACCGGCGACCGGGCGACGCCCGCGGCGGCATGGCCACCCGCAGGGAGGCCCAGCAAGCCCTCGGGTTGCGGCAGCTCCGCGCCGGGCGAGCGGTCATCCGCCCGGACCGCTACCCGTCCAGAGGCAGCCGAGGACGTGTCCATCGCCTCCTGTCCACAGGCGGTGACGCGATCCGCGGTCGTACCCACAGATCCGTCCCGAGCACCACTTCCCGATCGACGTCCCCAGCACCGTCGATCGAGGCACCACCCGTCCACACTGTGAAGGAGACCCCTCGATGAGCTCGACCGACGACGACCTGAACGCCGATCTGCTCGCCGCCCGCGCCGAGGCTGCGGCACTGTTCGCCGCCGCTTCCCGCAACGACCAGGCCGGGCCGACAGCGCAGCTGCACTGCCTCGCCGCCGCCACCGCCCTGCGCGCGCCCAGCGGCCCGGTGCCCGCGACCGCCGACGCCACCGACCCCGACCGGCTCGTCGAGCAGGCGCTGCGCATCCTCGGCAACCTGCCGGCTGACGACTTCGCGCACCCCGACGTCCTCGCCGCGGCTCAGCACGGCCACCGCGCGCTGCGTGCGCCACGCTGATGGCCACCTCGCTCGGGCAGCTGCTCGACGCCCTCGCCGACACAGCGCGGACCACGGACGACAGCGCAGCCGCGCGCGCCGATGCAGGCACCGCGTTGGGCCACCTGGGTCGGGCGCTGGCCCACCTGCGCCGCGACGGCGTATCCCCATTCGCCGGCGATCGCCGCGAACAGCAGGTCGCCGCCCTGGCTGCCGCCTGCACCGAGCTCGGCGTCCGCGCTCCAGCGACCGAGTCGGCCTTGACCCGGTTGGCGGCCGCCGCGGCCGACACCGTCGGCGTCCTGTACGACCACACCAGCGTGACCAGCCGGTGGGCCGTCGCCACCGCCGTAGCCGAGACAGTGGCGCCGCTGACCGAGGTGGTCGCCCACCGCCTGCCCGCCGGCCCGGCGACGCAGTGGCTGGCCGAGGTAGAGCGTCAGGCGGTCCTGGTCCAGCAGACAGCCGCGCTGCAACCGCCGACACGCGCCGACGTCGCCATCCTCGACCGCCCCGTTCCAGGCCCCGCGGTCACTGCGTCCGTCGACCCGGCACGCGTGGTCCCCGACGCCATCGGCGTCCTCCTCCAGGCCACGGCCCGCGCCAATGATCCGCCGTCGGTCACCGAGGTCCTGGCCTACACGATCGCCGCCCAGACACTCAGCTCCGCCGCGGAGCGCCTCGGCTCGGCCGACGCACCACCCGCAGGTCAGACGACGGCCGCCGACGCCTGGCGCGCCGTCCGAGCGGCCCTGCGTCCGTACGACGACGGCAGCCGCCACTTCCACCAGCACACACCATCCGGCGTCACCGCAGCCGGTCGACTCCATACCGTCCTCCGCTCTGCCCAGCCCGATCCGGCCACCTGGACGGCGTCCCTGCGCGCATCCGTCACGTCCGCGGCTCAGCACCTGCCCACTCTCGCCACGCAACTGCTGTACCGCACCGTCCGGTCCTGGGCCGACACCGGATCCCTGATCGCCTACGCCCGCGACGTGCCGCCGCGCGAGGAGCGGGTGGCCGCGTACCTGCGCGGATATCAGCCCGGCGGACTGGTCCGCGTCACCGCCACCGACCTGCAACCGGTCGCCGGCGCCCTGCACAACGCCCGACTGCTCTCCCTCGCCGTCGCCGACCAGGTAGCCGATCCGGGTGCCCGCGCGACGGCCGGCTTCCCGCGCCGGGCCTGGGCCGCGAATCGGGCGCTGCTCGACGACCCGCAGACGCCGGTCGCGCTCAGCGTGGCCATTCAGCAGGCCCACCAGCAGCTGCAGGCGGCGCGACCCCAGCGGCCCAGCCCCGGCCGGGCACGCTGAAAGGGGAATCGGATGCTCACGTCCGGGTTCGACCCGACCGACGTCGGCTGGCGGCTGGGCCGCTCCTCCCAGCCGCACGGGGTGGAACTGTGGTGCCGCTACGACCGCACCACCGGCGTCTACGGCGAGCAGGGGTCCGGCAAGACCCTCGACCTGCTCGCTCCCGCCCTGCTGGCCCACCGCGGTGCCGGCCTGGCGACGCTGACCAAGGTCGACGACCTGCTGCTGACCGCCGGACGGCGTCAACTGCCCTCTGGTCCCGACGAGCCGCCGCGCCCGGTCGCGGTGCTCGATCCTTTCGGCGCCGCACCAGGGCTGCCGGAGCTGGTGTGGGATCCGGTCGCCGGCTGCGTCGATCCTCGGATCGCCGAACGACGAGCCAAGGCGTTCGCCGCCGGCACCGTCGCCGGCGCGGTCACCGGCGGCCGGCAGGACAACGCCGCCCGGTTCTACGCCGCGGAGACCGCCAAGGTGCTCCAGGGCTTCCTGCACGCGGCGGCACTCACCAGCCGCACCCTGGAGCACGTCCTGGAGTGGGTCGCTAACCCCGTCGCCGCCGAGCAGCCCGCCGAGATCCTGCAGCAGCATCCGCACGCAGCCCGGTTCTGGGACGGGCTGCTGATCGGCGCCCTGCACGGCAGCCCGGACACCGTCGGCAACACGGTGACCACCGTCCAGCAAGCGATGGCGCTGTTCTTCCAGCCGGACATCAGGGCGCGCTGCGTGCCTTCGCGCGGACGGTCGGCGACCGATCTGGCCGACCTGATCGTTCGGCAGGGAACGGTGTACCTGCTCGGCCGGGAGGACCCCTACGCCTCGGCGGCACCGCTGATGACCGCGGTCGCCGAACACGTCCTCGACACCGCCCTGCACGTCGCCACCACCTCGCCGCACGGGCGCCTGACCCCGTGCTTCCTGGCCTGCCTCGACGAACTGCCGTCCACCACGCCGCTGCCGACCCTGCGGGTGCGGATGGCCAACGAACGCGCGCTCGGGCTCTCGTTCATCTACGCCGCCCAGACCTGGAAACAGATGGTCGTCTCCTACGGCGAGGACGAGGCCCGCTCGCTCTTCGGGCTCACCAACAACCTCGTCATCTTCGGCGGCGGCAAGGACGTCCACTTCTACCGAGAACTGTCCGACCTGCTCGACGACGTGCGGATCAGCCGGCGGACCGTCACCGACGGACCCGGCGGCATCGGCACGTCGCGCTCGGGTGAGGACGTGCGGGTGCTGCGCCCCGGCGACATCCGTCGCATCCCCGAGCGGCACGCTCTCGTCGTCGCAGGCACCGCGCCGCCGATCGTCGCCCGCTTGCGGCGCTGCCTCGACGGCAAGGACGGTCAGCGGCTCACGACCGAGCTCGACGCCGCCCGTGCGCGGGTCAGCCGCTCCCGCGTCGACACCGTCGACGTCGAGCAGCGCACGGCTGCCGCGCTGGCATACGCCCGCGATCACCGGCTCGGCCCGAGCCGGCACGTCGACCCGGCCGACCCGCCGGCCGCACCGCAGCCCGAGGCGTGGTCCTGGTGATCGTCCTGCCGTTCCCGCCGCCACCCCTCGCGGTGCTGCGTGCGCTCGAACTCCTGGGGAACACGCGTCGAGGCGACCGCGGGGGAGCGGCCCAAGCCGGCGCCGTGGCCGACCTGGAGCGCCCCTGGGAGCCCGCCGGCTGCAGCGGCGAGCTCAGCACAGCGGTCTGGAGCTGGTGTGACGACGTCGTCGCATGGATCAACCATGAGTACGCGTGGCGGCCCGCGCAGATGGTCCCGGTCTGCTGGCCCCGCCACGCCCACATCGCCCGGGAACTGCCCGTGCTGACGGTGCTGCGGTGGGAAGCGGAGAACGCAGCAGGTCCCCAGCTGATGGAGGAATGGAACCGGTACGCCTTCCCGATGTTCTGCGATCGCATGGCCCAGCGGCTCGGGGAGAGCACCTGCCGCACCGGCCGGCACCAGGACTGGCCCGCCGAAAGCCGCTACACCGCCTTCCTCGACGCCTCCCCTCGATGATCAGCGCAGGCGCCCAGCGGATCACCGCGAGGAAACGGGCGGACGAGGCCAGGAAAAGACGTAGCCCCGGCGACATGACCAGAGGTCAGCGGT
This sequence comes from Blastococcus colisei, assembly GCF_006717095.1. NCBI lineage: Bacteria > Bacillati > Actinomycetota > Actinomycetes > Geodermatophilales > Geodermatophilaceae > Blastococcus > Blastococcus colisei. Next base: position 3,309,447 of record NZ_VFQE01000001.1, on the reverse strand, counting down.
CCACCGGGGCTTTCACGATCACTGTACGCCAGGATGCAACCCGATGACAACGCCGACGCCACCGGCCTTCCCGCCGGCCGGTCGCTGGGTGGAGGCCTGGCTCAGTGCCCCGCGATTCGCGGTCTACCTAACCGCTGCGAGCGCGGACCGAGACCGGGCGTTAGCTCTGTACGAGTGGAACGCCCAACTCAGCGACGCGCTGCTCCACGACCTGGCGCACGTGGAGGTCGGGCTGCGCAACGCCTACGACGTCGCCCTGTCCGCCCGCTGGCCGGGGCCTCCGCACTGGACGCTGGCTGCAAACGCCGTCTTCGCTCCGGTCTACCGCACGCGCGGACGACGCCGCGTCGACGTCAACGACAAGCCCCGGGACAGCCTGCGCCATGCGATCGCCAACGCCGGCGGCCGGACCGCCCCGCCAGGAAAGATCGTCGCCGAGCTCATGTTCGGCTTCTGGCGCTACCTCAGCTCCGCGGCGCACGAGAAGACCCTGTGGGTGCCCGCGCTGCACCGCGCCTTCCCGTCCGGCACCGACCGCGCCGTCCATGTCGACGGTCCGGTCGGCCGCCTGCACGATCTGCGTAACCGCGTGGCCCACCATGAACCCCTGCTGACCACCGACGTCGCCGGACGACTGGCCGACCTAATTGGCGTCGCCGCCCGTCTCGATCCCCAACTGGGTCAGTACCTGCAGGCAACCAGCACCGTTGCCAGCCTGTTGGCCAGCCGGCCCTAGGGTTGCCCTACGGCTGCGACTGTGGCCGAGCGGCGGAGGTCGGCGCTGCAGGGAACTGTCCGAACCTTCGGCGACCTTGTGATGGGACGCGATTCCAGACTCGACGAGTCTTTCGTTCACTCCCCTCACGCTTAATCCGTGGTTCGCGCTGACCCATGCTTACGATGGCCGCACCGAAGTCCTCGAACACACATAACCGATCACCCGGGCTGACGCCAGCTTCAACCGAAGCCGAACCGGACTATTGTATCTGGGTCGGCCCCACCACAAGAGGATGAAAAGTGACTCACCCATCAAGTGGTTGGACCGCCGGTGCGGTGAGGCCAACCTCGAATCCAAAACTGCACGAAGCTCTTCGCCGGCTCGAACGACAATTCCCGATCGTCGAGGATCACCGCCTTATACTCGAACAGCTCGGCTCTCAGATGGTGTACACCCAGAGATCTGAAGTGAATGGGCTGCGCGACTGTCATTGGGCTCTGGTCAGGTTCTCGGGCGCAATCGAGTTGGCCTTCGGGCTGACGCGCGAGGTCATGTTCTTCTACAGTCCGTACGCCGACCTCCAAATCAGGGAATTCGAAGCGGCCAAGACGGCAATAAAGATGGCTCGTCGAGACATAACGCCCGACATCATTTTCATATGGTCACCCGATCCGCGAGCGCGGCAGAAGCTGGACGACTGGTCACAGGGAGGGCGGGTCCTGGCCATCCCCCTAGCGAATGCTACAAGCAGCTCGCCAGTTTCACTGATTTCCGTTCTTCGGGATTACATCTACGCACGAGACCTGTTTTACGAGTCGACTCCGGTCCGAGGCGATAGCTTCTTCGGTAGGCGGCAGTTGTTGCGCAGCTTGAGAGATGACGTCACGTCTCGACGAGTGGCTGGGCTCTTTGGGTTGCGAAAAGCTGGGAAGACGAGCGTTTTGACTCAGCTCGCCGAAACCATGCAAGATTCAAAGCGGATGATTATCCTGCGGGACTTGGAAAGTCTGCCATCTCCTCCCGAGGATCCGATCCCAGGCCTCATTCGGGATCTCGTGGCGGACCTCATTGACCAATTGGGCATACGACACTTCGATGTCACAGGTCTGCGCCAGTTGTCGAGGGACGCAGACCTCTCGGAGTTCCGGCGAGCCGTGCAGTCGACTTTGCGCTCACTAGCCCTCCGGGAAGTTGACGTAGTGCTCATGCTAGATGAGATCGAATACCTCACGCCCTCGGATCGCATCGACATAGAAGAGGGGGCGATGCCTAGCATCGCACAGTTCCTGGGAGTGCTCCGGAGCCTAGTTCAAGAAAACGGGAATTTTACTTTTGTGGTGTCGGGTCTAACTAGTGCCATAGTTGAGAGTGGGAGATTGTACGGGCGCCCAAATCCGCTCTTCAGCTGGGCCAAGACTCACTATCTTTCTCCATTTGATCGAGGCGAGGCGGATGAACTGGCCGTCTCCCTGGGCGGTAGAATGGGGATCGAGATCGAGCAAGGTGCACTGCAGGCCTTTTTTGAAGCTACGGGCGGTCACGCCTTCCTGTATCGCAGCCTCGCGTCCAACGTAGTTCAAACGCTGCCGGTAGACGTATTTCAGCGAAGGGTGACCCGCGGCGACGTGCTTCGTGCACTCGGCTCATGGAAGCGCTCCGTGGCTGGCAACCTTAGTGAAATGCTGAATCATGTCAGGCGCTATTATCCCATCGAAGGGATACTGCTAGACGCTTTACAGGATGAACCTGAAGCCTTCGACGACCTCGCCAACGAGTATCCGCTGGCTCTTCAGCACTTGATCAACCTAGGTTTGATCCAGGAGGACGGGAGAGGGTACGAGACGACAACCGTCCTGAGCCTTGTATGAGCGAGGCGCTCAAGGCTGTATTGCAGCGACGCGCGGGGCGGCTGGAGGCTAGCTTAGCCCGGCATCGACTTGTCTTTCTGCAGCTAGGCTCAAGCTTCCGCGTACTGCGCAGTGATCTTCTGGAACTAATCGCGGACACGGTCGTGAGTGTTGAGGAGGTCCTGGCGGGGTTCGACGAGCAGCCGCCCTCCACGATTGCAATCTGTAATGTAGAATCGCTATCCCTCGCCGCCAACGGCAGTGACCGACTGAGTGCGCTCCGCGAACGCTCGTTGCGTCTATTAGACAATGGGCACCGGGTTTGCCTTGTGTCGACCGCCCCACGCGTCGCTTTTGGAAGTGTGCCCGGCAGTTCGCTGCTGGAGGACGCATCACTCGCTCTACTTGATTTCCTCGACGAGAGTGAGCTTAGCGGTACAGAAGAGCGGGCCCCGCTATGGCACCTCCCGGAGGCGTCGTTCGGGGAGCAAGACGGCGATCTCATGGAAAAGGTACTCGGCGAGTTGGGGACTGGGGTGCTGAGCGCCCTCGACCACTGTCTGTTCGAGATAGACCCACGCTCATCGAACGGCCTCTCTTTCTTGTCAATTCGCGAGACGGAGGCCTTACGCGGGGCTGGTCTCATAGTCGTTTCGTCCGATGGCGGCATCGAATTGGCTAATCGCCGGTCTCTGGCCGAGATTAAGGCGGCAGTAGCTCATCTTCTCGGCACTCTAACCGACGCTCCCGCCGAGCTTGCAGCGGTCAGCAGTGGACTGTGGTTCATTGAACGTACGATGCGGTCAGCTCTGCGGCGGCACGTCTCCCAGTCAGAAGGGGAACGCTGGAGGGTCGCCGCTGTCGGCGGCTTGGCGACCGAAGTACTCAAGCGAGCACAACTGGACTCAAGCCTGTCAGCCGTGAGCGTTCGCGAATTGCGCGACCCGCTTGAGTGGCTGACACTGTCAGAACTGCTCGACGTCATTACGTCTACGCGAATAGGTGGCTTAGGCGTCGCCTCGCACATCTGGCAAAAGTTTAGGGAGCAGGTTCTTCCAGTCCGGAATAGGCTCTCTCACATGAGACTACTGAAGTCTCGCGACGAGGAGACTGTGAGCATCTGGGTTGGCGTTATCCGCCAAACGTTCCGTTGAGCGTAGCCCCAAATCCGGCGAAGCAAGGGGTCGACGATCGGGCACGGCCGGCAGCGTCGGTTGTTCAAAGTCCGGGCACCGCTGCGAGCGGTAATAGCGGGTGCGCTCGGCGCTGATACCCCCATCACTGACGGCGCAGCGGCTCTCTCCTGGCCACGCCTCCGCGCGCTCGCCACATTGCCCTGAAGCCGCCCTCAGGGGGGCAGGCTGCCTAATCGGGGTAGGAGCGCTGCGAGCCAAATCCTCAGACGTCAGAACCGTTGGCGTGGCCTCGGCCGAGTTGGGGGGCGAAAAGGTGGCCGCCCGGATGCAACCCGCTGCGCCGCCTGCACGCTGTCGGCCAGAGTTTTCGACCCTGTCTCCGCTGCGGACATCACGGGGACGCGGGGCTCCAATGCCGGATCAGTGGCCGGCTCGAGCAGCCGGCCGGGCGACGCTGTCCGTGCCGGCACCCGATCATCTTCTGTCCGAGTCCGAGCGGCGTCGAGGACTTCCGACAGCGCGATGTCGGGCGCGATACCGGTGCGGGCCACGACGTGGGTGAGGTGCGCCGGCCAACTCGTTGACGGGACAGCGGCGATGACCTCCGCGGCGCGGCGGGCGGCGTACACCCGGCCTTCGACGGTGTCCAGCCGGTCGGCGTAGACGGCGACGCGGGCATCGATGAGCGCGCTGGCCAGGCTGGGAGAGGCCGCGAGGGCCTGACGCAGAGCGGTGGCGCCGGCCGTCTGCAGCAGTTCGGCGGGGTCCTTGCCGGTCGGGATGGCGAGGTGGCGGGGATCGTCGCCACGGGCGGTGAGTTGCCAGAAGATGCGCTGGGCGGCCTGCTGTCCGGCACGGTCGGCGTCGGTGGCGACGATGATCCCGCGCTTTCCATCGCCGAGGAATGGGCGTAGCGCCTCGGTCTGCGCGTCGGTGAAGGCAGTGCCCAGTGGGGCGATGCCGACGTAGTCGCCGTCGCCGGCGAGGGTGACTGCCAGCGCGTCGAGGGGGCCTTCGACGATGACCGGGACGGCGCCGGCGGCCAGTGCAGCGGCTCCTTCGCTAAGGCCGTACAGCTCGTGACCCTTGGCGAACAGCTCGGTCACCGCGGTGTTGAGGTACTTGGGGACGGCGTTGTTCCCGTCCTGCTCGTGGTCGGGGTTTCGGCGGCCGATCCAGCCGTGGATCTCTTCGCCGTCGCGGATGGCGAAGACAAGCCGGTTGCGGAAGCGGTCGATGACCCGGCCGGTGGAGGCGTAGCTGCCGAGGCCGGCGGCGACGATCTCGGCGTCGGTGGCGCCGAGGTGGCGCAGGTGACTGGTCAGCGCGGTCCAGCCCACGGGTGCGTAGCCCAGGGTGAACCGCTCGTCGTCGGCAAGGTCGGTGCCGAGCCGGTCGGTGAGGTAGGCCGGTGCCCAGGAGTCGCGGAAGTGAGCGGTGAAGAAGTCGGCGGCCTGCTGGTTGAGTTCCAGGAGGCGGTGCCGGTCAACGCGAACTCCCTCGTCGGGCCGGTCGGCTGCGGCTCGACGGCGAGCGTCGGTGGCTCGGCTATCGAGTCCCGTGACGGGGTGCTCGGCAGCTGCCGGGTCGTCGCCGTCCAGCTGTCCATGGAGCACTTCGGCGTCGTCGGGTTCAACAAGACCGGCCAGCCAGTCGTCGTCGGCAACTCCGTTGGCTGTAGGCAGCAGATCGAGGTCGGACGGCGACATCGGTGCGTGGGTGCCTGCGGCAGACGCCGGATCGGTGAGCACGCGGATCCGCCACACCAGGGCGGTGGCCAGCTCGTCCGGGCGCAGTTGATCGTCGTCGGGATGACCAGCGCGCAGCAGGTCATGGGCCGTGGACAGCACCTGGTCGGGCTGCCAGCCGGCGCCGCGAGCGGCGGTGACGGCGGCAACCAGCGCGGGCCAGGCAGGGTCGGCGACCACCCGCTCGGCGGCTACCGGGCCGACGACGTCGGCCAGGACTGGAGTCCATTCCGGGCGCAGCGTCTCGGAGACGGAGCCACCGTTGGCGGTCATCGCGGCGGGGGAGAGGTGCCGACACAGTCGCCACCACAGCGCGGCGGCGGGCTGCTCGTCCGGTAGGGGACGTTCGGCGGCCACGGCGTGGGTAATCGCGGTGATGTCGATGCCGGCCCGGTCGGCGACGGCGAGCCGTTCGGCCAGGATCGGCCAGTAGGGGTCGCCAGCGATGCGTGGGTCGATGCTGTCGACGAGCGGCGCCCATCGTGCGGTGAGCGTGCGCCCATCGCCGAGCAGCCGCGTGACGCGGTCGTCGAGCGCCCGCTGGGTTCGGGCGTCGGCGGTGCGTGGCAGCGCCGGACCGGTGGGACGCCGGTCGGTGTCGTCAACGCCGTGGGCGGTGCGCCAGACGGCGAGGTCGGCGACCAGCTGGGAATCGCGGTCGATGAGCGGAAGCGCCCACGTAGGGGCGCTGTTCGGGGTCCAGGTGCGCGCACGGGCGGCGACGTCGCCGGCCGGTGAGGTGACCTGGTCGGCGGAGTTGGCGAGGTAGGGGCCCCACTCGAGGTCGTCACCGAGCGTCTTCGGAAGGGCGGGCAGCCACGGCAGGGGGCCGGTCCCAGCCGAGTGTCGCCCGGTGGGGTCGATACGCCAGTCCAGGACCGCGGCCACATCGCGGGCGTCGTCCACACTTCGACCCGAGGCCAGGGCCTGCCCGAGCACTTCGGAGGGATCACGGCCGGAGACCGCACACAGCGCCAGGTGCGCGCGCAGGACGGGATAGGCAGCCTGCGTGGTCAGGCCCGGCATCGCGGCGTCGGCGGCAGCGTCGATGGCCTCGAGCGCCTCCAGCCCGAGGCGGTCCTCCGCGGCGGCATTGAGCGCGTCGTAATACCGATCTGCGGCGTGAGAGAGCAGAGCGGCGGGATCGGCCAGCGCGCGGGCCTGGCTGGTGGCCGAGGTCGGGGCGCCGTCGCGAGCGAGCACACGAGTCAAGACGTCGACGGCGGTAGGCGGCAGCAGCGCGTCGCGGGTGATCACGCTGTGCGGGTCGCCGTCGCCGGCGGTGGTGAGGAAGACGTGGTTGGCGTGCCTGCCGCGGGTCAGGGCGACGTAGAGCAGCTGGCGGGACTCCTCGCCGGTGGCGACGGTGTAGCAGGTGTCGGCGGTGAGGCCTTGTGCCCCGTGGACGGTGGTGGCGTAGCCGAGGCTGACGTGGTCAGTGACGTAATCGGCAGGCAGGGTCAGGCGCCGTCCGGTGCGCTGGTGGACGACGTCGAGGGCGCCGGTATCGCGGACGGCGGTGACCGTGAACCGGTCGCCGTTCTTGACCCAGTCGGTCGCGCTGATGGCAAGGGTGCGCTCGTTGCGGCGGGTGATGACCGCATCCCCGGCGGAGGCCTGCGAGGAATCGGCGAGGGTGACCTGAGGCCCGACCGGGTCGTTCTGCTGGGCGAGGCGGTCGCGGCGGGCGCGAGTGTTCAATTCGGCGACCAGCTCGCGGGTGGGCGCCAGCATGATGGCGTCGCGCCCGGCGGCCCGGTCGGTCGACCAGGCGGTGTAGGCGTCACCGGTGACCGTGGCCAGATCGCCGACGTGCACCCGTCCGTGATCGATGTAGTAGGCAAGGGCGGCCGGGTCGCCGTCGCGCAGCGCCAGGGACGCGGCGCCTTCGGCGTGGTCGGGGGCGCCGGTGTCAGGGTCGGTGAAGCGCAGTACCTGCGAGAGGGTGACCGCACCGTGGGTGGCGACGATGTCGCGCAGCACTCCGCCGGCGCCGATCGCGGCCAGCTGCTGGTCGTCGCCGATCAGCCGGACCGACCCGCCGGCCTCGGTGACGAACGCGATCGCCCGGGCCAGGTCGGAAGTGCTGGCCATGCCCGCTTCGTCGATGACCACGAGGCTGTCCGGGCCGATGCGGGCGACCCAGGTCGGGACGGCGCTGCCGGTGGCCAGTGCGTGGATCAGCTTGGCGAGAGTGTCGGTGTCGGTGCCGACTTCCTCACCCAACACCGCCGCCGCAGCTGCCGAGGGAGCAAGGCCGACCACGTTCCCGCCGTCGGCCCGCCACGCCGCAGCGAGCGCGCGAAGGGCGGTGGTCTTGCCGGTGCCTGCCGGGGCCAGTGCCAGTTGCACCCGGGCGCCGGAGATTGCCAGCTCGCGGACGAGCTGCACCTGGCCGGGGTTGAGTTCGACCCGATTGGCGGTGGACTCCAGCAGCGCGACGTCGACAGCCGCGGCCGGCACCACGCGTCCGTCGCGGCGTCCGGCCGCGGCGAGGATGGCCCGCTCGGCGGCGAGGATCGCGGTCGAGGTGTACAGCGTCGAGCCGGCCACGGTGTAGACGGAGCTGCCGTCCGAGCGGCGCAGCGCCGGGGGCTCGGTCACCGGCTCGCGGCTGCCCAACGGCGTCGACAGGGACAGCGCCCTGTCCACGACGGCGTCGATGGCTCCGTCGAGGTCGGTCAGCCGGATCGCGGCGGCGCGGGCCTGCCGCTCGGCCTCCGCGCGCACGTGGTTCACCTGCCAGGTCGCACGCGAGCTCTGCACCGCCGACAGCACGTGCTGGGCGGTCTGGTCCAGCCACCTACGCGTCGGGAGCTTCGCCAGGGGTCCGCGGCGGGGGGCGAGTGCCTCGTGGAGGTAGTCACGCAGACCGCTCTCCCCGCCCAGCACCGCCAGCGCCTCGGTGCGCCAGGCGGCGCGCTGCTCGGCGTAGGAGCGGGGCTGGTGCTTGCGCTGCCGGGTCTCGAGATTGGCCCGCTGCGCCAGGGACACGGCCTCTTTCGGCGTCGGCGGCCGCCCGTGGTCGGCCTGGAACTCTGCCGACAGCGCCGCGCGGCGGGTATCGATCGACGCTCGCCGCGACGACCAGAGCCGGGGCAGCTCGCCGTCGACGCCGACGATCTCCCGCACCGGCCGCTTGTTCGGATCCGCGCCGGGGCGGCCGGCGAAGCAGACGCCGAGCCGCTCGGTGAGCAGGGCCTGCAGGCGGGTGTTGTACCGCTCGGAGGCGGTGACGTTGTTCTTGTAGAGCAGTCGACCGTCCAGCGCCAGCCACCGCCCGTCGCGGGTCTGCACCTTGTTGCTGACGGCCACGTGGGTGTGCAAATCCGGGTCGCCGGCGCGCGAGTCGCGGTGGGTGAACGCCGCCGCGATCAGCCCGCGTACCTCCACCTGCGCCACTCCGTTACGGCCCGTGCGGGTGTAGGCGGCGTGGTCCTCCAACCAGGCCAGGGTGTCTGCCACGGCGTCGGCGTGCGCCTGCTCGATGACGGCCGCGACCTCTTGCGGGGCGATCGCCCACAGCGTGGACACACTCTTGACAGGGCTGAACGTCAGGTCGTACCCGGCGACCGCGGTGGTGGCCTGGCGGGAGATGCGGGCCAGGTGACCGGACAGCTCGCGGGCGTCGGCCGGGGGGCGGCCGTAGGTCTCGACGAACATCGCCGAGGCCAGCTCGGTGCGGATGCGGGCTCGTTCCTCGGCCGGCACGGGGGTGTCGGCGGGCAGGCCGAGCGCGGTGTTGTGGTCGCGGAACGCCCCTGCCGAGCGGCGGTGGAACATGTTCGCCTGCTCGTGAATGCGGTAGGGCGCGCCCAGGCGGCTGGCCTGATCGACCTCCTGCGGGTTCTTGCCGGCCAGCTGCGCATCGCGCTCGATCTGGTCGGCGTTCGGGTGCCGCCCCTCCCCGAACAGCGCGACCATCTGCGCCTCGGTGACCCGATCACCGACCGGAAAATCGGGCACGGCGGCAAGCCCGCGTCCCATCCAGACGCCCGGAGCCTCACCCTTCTCGCTGTAGTAGGCGCCCAGGTTGTCGAACCCGCGGGTGGTGGCGTCGTGCGCAGCCACCTGGCGGGTCAGATACGTGTATCCGTCCCCCGCGGTGAGCTTGTGCAGCGTCATCACGACCCCACAGTCGCGAGCCCGTCTGCCACGGGCCGGCGCCGCGGCGCCTCGATCAGGGGCGGTTCGGGCCGTGATGCATGAGGTGTGTCAGGTCGGAGGGGGTGGGGTGACGCCGGCTCCGGGGTGCTGGTCTGCTGCTGGGGTGACGCCCGGGTCAGGAGCCGTGTCATGAGGCCGTGTGACGATCCGGCGGTCGGTCAGCTGGACGAGCGGAGGAAGCGGTGGCCAGAACGGTGAGTCGGCAGGCGGCGGCGCTGACGAAGGCGCGGGAACGACGACGGGCGCTGGACGGCGCCCGCGATGAACACGACCGTCGGATCGAGGAGGCGACGGCCGAGGCGCTCGTGGCCCTGGAGGCGCGGAGCGAAGCCGAGCAGGCCTTGGCGGCGGCGACGGCGGCGCTCGGCGAGACGCTGCGCAGGTTGCTCGCCGAGGGCGTGCCGGCCGAGCGGGCGGCCGCGCTACTGGAACTGGACACCGCCGAGGTCCGGCGGCTGACGAAGGCGGCCAACCGGCCATCGCCCGCTGCCGCGAAGCCGGTCGCGACGCTGACTTCCTGAGGCCGCCGGAGCCGACCGAGTGACACAGGGGCTGCTGAGGTGACTCGAGCGGTGCTACTCGGGCGGCCGTGGACATGGCAGCGGTGCCACCACCGGGAAGCCCTGGACCGACCAGGCGCAGCGTCAGCGAGGTCGAGGACTGTGACGAACCGGTGGTGATGAATCCACGGTCGGTACGAGGATGCGCCGGTGGGGCACTTCTCCGGCGATCGGCTGCGGCAGGCTCGGCTCGCCGCCGGGTTGACCCGCGAAGACCTCGCCCAGCGGGCCGGCGTGCGCTCGGCGGACCGTATACGGGACTGGGAGCGGGGCGCGCACGCACCGCAAGCGCGGTACGTGCCGCGGCTGGCGGCCGCCCTCGGCGTTGACTCGGTCGTTCTGTACGACGTCGACCCGGCCCGGCCACCGCTGCGGGTACTGCGCTTGGCTCGCGGCCTGTCCCTGCAGCAGCTGGCTGAGCTGGCGGGTGTGCCGATCATGACTTGCCAGCGCATCGAGCAGGGCCGGGGCCACCGGCACGATCTGACGGCACTGAACCGGATATCCCGCGCTCTCGGCATCCCTGCCAGCTAGTAGTCGATCGGCGGGCCGCGCTCCGCTGCTGCTCCAGGCGCTCGATGTACTCGGCCAGCGACATTCGCTGGCCGTGCACCTGCACCGCGTGTCGAGGGCTGCAGCCACCTTGTCCGCTGCGGGGCAGCGCCCGCTGCTCGGCGGGCGGCAGCGTGTCGTAGGTGGAGATGGACACCGCCATCGGTTGGGCGGTGTTGCCCACGGAGTACCGCACGACCGCTCGTTGCGGTCGGCGAACAGCAGCAGGATCTGCCCTGGTCCCGCCAGCTGCGCGAGCTAAGGATGGATCTGGGCGCGGTCAGCGCACTGAGTTTGCGACGTCGTGGGCATCGCGCGGATGCCCACGACGTCGCAGGTCTCGATGGCGGGTATGCAGAACTGGTGCCGTCGGGGTCAGGGCCGGCCGGAGCTGCCCTGCGCCTGACCGTCCGCAGAACCCTGCCGCGCGGATCCTCCGCTCGAGGGCTCGGGCGCCCCGGGGGTCTCGGGCGCCGGGGGGGCCGCAGACTGCTGGGCCGGACGCTCGGCGGCCCGGGTTTCCGGGGTCGCCGGCTGTTCGGACGGACGCTCGGCGGCCCGGGTTCCCGGGGTCGCCGGCTGCTCGGGCTGGTGGGTCTCGCGGGCGTCAGTGCTGACCTGCGCACCGTCGACACCGCCGTCCTGCGCGTCCTCCCTGACGGACGTACCGAACTGCTCCTTGGTGGGGACGTCCCCAGGACCGGGCAGGTCCTCGGGTGTGCGCCTTGTCTCGTCGGGGTGAGGCACGGTGGCCTGCTCGGGGAGAACCGGACGATCGGCTGCCTCGGGCAGGTCGAAGGGGGTGACGGATTCGATCACTTCTGCGACACCGTCCTGGATGGAAGCGGGCAGGACCCCGGCGGCTCCGGCACCGGTCACGCTGACTAGCGCAAGTCCCACGCCGGTCGCGGCCTGGGCAGCGACTCCGGCAGAGGCGAACTTGGCCGCGGCGGCGGCGAGGACGGTGAACATTGTGCGGCGTCTCCTTGTGGATGGCCCGGGGGCCGCGGCGCGCGCGGACTCCGGAGCAGTGGGGGTCGTCCCCGTCGACGGGCCGACGGGATCGGTGAGAAGACCGGTCGCCAGCAGCTCGGCCAGCTGCGGGCTGGGCCGCCCGGGACGGGCGGAGCTGTTCCGGACCGTCTCGGCGAATGCCACGAGCGGAGCGGCCTCTGCCGGGACGGGTCGTCCCACGAGGAAGCACTCGAAAGCCTCGTCGAACTGGTCGTTGGTCATCTCATCCCCGACATCGCTGGACCGGCTCATAGGGGCGCGACCTCCTGCACGAGCTCACTCCGAAGGGTGACCAGTCCTCGCCGCTGCAGCGCCTTGACCGCTGCCGCGGAGCGGCCCATCACGGAGGCGACCTGCTCGACGGACAGGTCGGCGAGGATGCGCAGCAGCAGGACCGTGCGCTGATCGGCGGGCAGGGCGGCACACATCTCTTGGACGGCGCCTGAGCCCAGCACCGCGAGTGCGTCATCCTCGGCGTCGCCGCCGACGGAGCCCCGCAGGACCTCCTCACCGCAGTCGACCAGCTCGGGTCGGCGACTCCTGCGCCGCCAGTCGTCAATCAGGCGGCGGTGCGCGATGGTGAAGACCCAGGCGCGCAGCGCGGCCTCGTCCCCCTCGAACGAGGACAGGCCGTTGAAGACCCCGATGAACGTCTCACTGGCCAGGTCATCCGGCTCCAGAGCGCCGTGCAGCCGCAGGTAGCCGGTCACGGAGGGCGCCAGCTCCCGATAGAGCACCTCCAGCGCCCAGGAGGCGCCCGCCTGCGCGGCCGCCAGCACCCCGGGGAAGGGCATCCCTACTGACATCCGGCACCTCCGGCTCGAATGGACGTCGGCTCATTCATCGGCAGCGACAGGTGCGGTCTTGAGCATGGCGGAACCGCGGGTCGCAGCCTGAGGCATCAACGATCGAGTCGGTCATCCTCCCCGGGAACGTGCCTCTTCGACGCGGCTGGCTGCTTGACTCGAGTCCGCGCCCAGCCCAGCCCGCGGAAAGTGGCGAGAAGGGCCCCCGCCGCCCTCCCGGTCCGGTCCTCCGCCGTGGACCACTGGCAGCTGTAGGTGGTCAGGTCGCGCTCGTGTGCTCGTGCGCTCGTGCGCCCGGGAGCGGGACCGGGACGCGGTCACCACGTAGCTCGCCGGCCTCCGCCGCCGTGGCGATGCTCGCGTGACAGGACTCGTCGGGGTCGTGGCGGGCCGCCCGGGGGCAAGGTCTAGGGTCCCTTTCGCCACCGCGGGAGCCCGGCGTACCGGGCTGAGAAGTCGGCTGAGACGGCCGCTGACCGCCACAACCTGATCCGGTTCGTACCGGCGTAGGGAGGGGATTCCCTTGACAGCTCCGTCCACGACCTCCACGGCCAGCCGTAAGACCTACCTGGCGGGTCCGCGTCCTGGCATGCGGGTGCCGATGCGCGAGATCGTGCTCAGCACCGGCGACTCCGTCGTCCTCTACGACACGTCGGGGCCGTACACCGATCCGACCTTCGAGGCCGACGTCCGCAGCGGACTGCCGTCGGTGCGGGCGGCATGGATCGCCGAGCGCGGCGACACCGAGGAGTACGAGGGCCGCCCGGTCCGGCCCGAGGACGACGGTCGTCGCTCCGGCGACCTGCGCAACCTCGACGCGGTGTTCGCCGCCGACGGACGCCGGCCCCTGCGGGCTCGGGACGGTGCCGCCGTGACCCAGCTCGCCCACGCCCGGCGGGGGCAGATCACCCCGGAGATGGAGTTCATCGCCGTCCGGGAGGGTGTGCCGGCCGAGCAGGTGCGAGCCGAGGTGGCCCGGGGCCGGGCCGTGATCCCGGCCAACGTGAACCATCCGGAGTCCGAGCCGATGATCATCGGCCGGGAGTTCCTCGTGAAGGTGAACGCCAACATCGGCAACTCGGCCGTGGCCTCGTCGATCGAGGAGGAGGTGGACAAGATGACCTGGGCGACCCGCTGGGGTGCCGACACCGTCATGGACCTCTCCACCGGCCGTAACATCCACAGCACCCGGGAGTGGATCCTCCGCAACTCGCCGGTGCCGATCGGCACCGTGCCGATCTACCAGGCGCTGGAGAAGGTCGGCGGCAAGGCCGAGGAGCTGTCCTGGGAGGTCTACCGGGACACGGTGATCGAGCAGTGCGAGCAGGGCGTCGACTACATAACCGTGCACGCCGGCGTGCTGCTGCGCTACGTGCCGCTCACCGCCCGGCGGAAGACCGGCATCGTCTCCCGTGGCGGGTCGATCATGGCGGCGTGGTGCCTGGCCCACCACGAGGAGAACTTCCTTTACACCCGTTTCTCGGAGCTCTGCGAGATCCTCCGGGCCTACGACGTCACCTTCTCCCTCGGCGACGGGCTCCGGCCGGGAAGCGTCGCTGACGCCAACGACGAGGCCCAGCTGGCCGAGCTGCGCACCCTCGGCGAGCTGACCACCGTGGCCTGGGAGCACGACGTCCAGGTCATGATTGAAGGCCCCGGCCACGTGCCCATGAACAAGATCAAGGAGAACGTCGACCTGCAACTCGAGCTGTGCCACGAGGCGCCGTTCTACACCCTCGGGCCCCTCACCACGGATGTCGCGCCGGGGTACGACCACATCACCTCCGCGATCGGCGCGGCCATGATCGCCTGGCACGGCACCGCGATGCTCTGCTACGTCACGCCCAAGGAGCACCTGGGCCTGCCCGACCGGGACGACGTCAAGGACGGCATGATCGCCTACAAGATCGCCGCGCACGCAGCCGACGTCGCGAAGGGGCACCCCGGCGCCCAGATGTGGGACGACGCCCTCTCCGACGCCCGCTTCGAGTTCCGCTGGGAGGACCAGTTCAACCTCGCGCTCGACCCGGACACCGCCCGGTCGATGCACGACGAGACGCTGCCGGCCGCCCCAGCCAAGACGGCGCACTTCTGCTCCATGTGCGGCCCGCATTTCTGCTCGATGCGGATCTCGCAGGACGTGCGCCGCTACGCCGAGGAGCGGGGGCTGACGTCGGAGGAGGCGATCGACGCAGGCCTCCGGGAGAAGGCGGCCGAGTTCACTGCGCACGGCGGCCGCATCCAGCTGCCTCTGGCCGAGTAGCCCCGTGACGCCGGACGAGCGGGTGTGGCCCCGGCCGGTGCCGCTCGTCGGTGATGCGACCGCGGCCTCCGAGCGGGCCGCCGACCCGACCGGCTGGGCGCTGGGGACCGAGGCCCGGGCGGGGCTGTACGAGGCGATCGGGGTCCGGCGGGACGTCCGCCGGTTCCGTCCAGACCCGCTGCCCGACGAGGTCCTGCAGCGAGTCCTCGGGGCCGCGCACGCCGCTCCGTCGGTCGGGCACAGCCAGCCCTGGCGGTTCCTCGTTGTCCGCGATCCGGAGATCCGGGACCGGGCGGCCGTCCTCACCGATCGTGAGCGGCTGCGTCAGGCCGCCGGACTCGACGCAGACGCGGCTCGTCGTCTCCTCGACCTGCAGCTCGAAGGTGTCCGAGAGGCCCCGCTCGGGATCGTCGTCTGCTGTGACCGACGCACCCCCGCCGCGGGGGTGCTGGGCCGGGCTACGTTCCCCGACGCCGACCTGTGGAGCTGCGCGGCGGCCATCCAAAACCTGTGGCTGGCCGCGCGGGCCGAGGGGCTGGGCCTCGGCTGGGTGACGCTCTTCCAGCCCGAGGACCTGGCCGAACTGTTCGGCCTGCCCGACGGCGTGGTCACCTTGGGCTGGCTGTGCCTCGGCTGGCCCGACGAACGCCCGCCCGCGCCGGGCCTGGAACGCGCAGGCTGGTCGCGGCGGCTCGCGCTGCGCGACGTCGTGCTCGCCGACCGATGGCCCGACGATGCCGGCGCGCCGCCCGTACCGCCGTCACGGCTGCGCGCGCCCGATCAACCGGCGGTAGTCGGCGCTCGTGACGAGGCCGATCGGCTGCTCGCTGTTCCCGGCTCCCTGGGGGTCCTGGACCGGGCCGTTGACCGCGCCATCGCGCTGGGCCGCGGCGCGGCCACCGGCGGGGTGCTGGTCCTGGCCGCCGCAGACCATCCCGTCGCGTCGCACGAGGTCTCCCCCTACGACCCGACCATCACCGGGGACTTGTTGCGTGCCGCCGTCGCGGGGACGTCGCTCGGTGCCACGGCCGCGCGAACGGTCGGCCTGGGGCTGAGGATCGTCGATGCCGGCGTGGCCGGGGAACCGGTCCCCGGTGTCACGGCCCTGCGACCGTGGGGACTCCGCGGGGACCTGGTGAACACGCCGGGGATGACGGTCGCCGACACCCGGCGCCTGGTAGAAGCCGGGCGCGGGCTGGGACGTGAAGTCGGGACCACAGGCATCGTCGCGCTCGGCGAGATCGGCGTCGCCAACACCACCGTGGCGGCCGCCCTCGCCTGTGCGCTGCTCGGCGCCAACCCCGACGAGGTGACCGGCCTCGGATCCGGCGCAGACGCGGCCATGCTCGATCGCAAGCGGGACGCGGTCTCCGCCGCGCTGGGCCGGGCGCGACGGAGCCATCCGGCGCTGGACGACGATCCGCTGACGGCCCTGGCCGAACTCGGGGGCCCTGAGCTGGCGGTGCTCGCCGGGGTCGCCTCGGGGGCCGCCCAGGCGCGCGCGGTCGTCGTCGTCGACGGCTTTGCCGTCTCGCTGGCGGCCCTGGTGGCCGTGCAGCTCGAGCCCGCCGTCCAGGCGTGCCTGATCGCCGGACAGCGCAGCCGCGAGCGGGGGCATGTCCTCGTCCTCGAGCACCTGGGGTGCGAGCCGTTGCTGGACCTACGGATGCGCGCTGGTGAAGGCGTAGGCGCCTCTCTCGCCACCGGCCTGCTCCTCGACGGCCTCGCGCTCCGGCGCGGCACCGCGCGGGTCGACTTCTGACCGCAGCGGGTCAGTCCGGCCAGATCCCGGAGAAGTGGTGCACCGGTCCGTGCCCGGAGCCGATACCGAGTTCGCCGCCGGCCTCCAGCCCGCGCTGCAACGAGGGCCGGGGCCGGATCCAGTTGGACTGGCTGCTTCGACCTCGCCCGGACTCCCATACGGGCCGTGCTGACCGCCCCCGCAAGGACTCGGCCGCGCCGCTGTCGCCGGCACAGCTGCTGCGATTCGCGGCGGCCCTCCGAGTCACCTTGTCGGGTGGTTCGTGTCCCGGTTGCCGATTGTGCCTAAAGGCTTGAGGGCGAGTTGCCGATACATCGAGCATGCGCCTCAGTGTCGCAATCCTCGCAGCTGCCCTGTTCGTTCCCGCGGTCGCCGCTCCGGCTATGGCGGAGCAGCCGGCCCAGGAGCGCCGGTACGTCGTCCAGTTCGCCGCAGGCACGACCCCGGCGGACGGCGCCCGCGAGGTGCGCGCCCAGGGCGGTCAGGTGGACCGCATCCTCGAGCATGTCTTCTCCGGCGCGGTGGCGCGTCTGTCGGAGCGGGCGGCGTCCGTGCTGGCCCGCAACCCGCGCGTGCTGCACGTCGAGGCCGACTCCGTCGTGCGGGCGACGACGACGCAGAGTTCCCCGCCGTGGGGTCTGGACCGGGTCGATCAGCGCTCGCTGCCGCTGAGCGGCTCGTACAGCTACACGCCGACCGGAAACGGCGTCAGCGTCTACGTCATCGACACCGGCATCCGCGCCGACCACGCCGACTTCGAGGGGCGCATCGCCGCGGGCTACACGGCAATCAGCGACGGCTACGGCACGAGCGACTGCAACGGTCACGGCACGCACGTCGCCGGCACGGTGGGCGGTGGCAGCCACGGGGTCGCCAAAGCGGTGCGCCTGGTCCCGATCCGCGTCCTCGGCTGCGACGGTTCCGGCACGATGTCGGGCGTCGTGAGTGGCCTGGACTGGGTGATCGCACAGCACGCCGCCGGCGCGCCGGCGGTGGCCAACCTCTCCCTCGGCGGTCCGGCCTCGACGACGCTGGACAACGCGGTTCAGTCCACGATCAACGACGGCGTGGCGGTCGTCGTCGCCGCCGGCAACGCGAACGAGGACGCGTGCGCAACCTCGCCCGCCCGCGTTGCGGCGGCCCTCACCATCGGCGCGACCGACAAGGCGGACGCGCGCGCCTCGTTCTCCAACTACGGCAGCTGCCTAGACCTGTTCGCACCCGGCGTCGGCGTGGTGTCGACCTGGTACACCTCAAGCACCGCTACGGCGACCCTGAGTGGCACCTCGATGGCCTCCCCGCACGGGGCCGGCGCCGCGGCAGCCCTGCTCGAGGTGGAGCCGGGCCTGTCGCCCGCCGCCCTCGGGGACCGGCTGGTGGCCACGGCGACGACCGGCGTAGTGACCGGCGGCGGCACGGGCTCGCCGAACCGCATGCTGTGGGCCGACCCGGCCCCGATCGCGACCACCAGCCCGACAGCCACCGCCCCTGCCGCTCCGACGAACGTGCAGGCGGTCGCCGGCAAGCGCTCGGTGACCCTCAGCTGGACGCAGGGCAGCGACGGCGGCTCGGCGGTCACCGACCAGACCGTCCGTGTGTACAAGACAGGCAGCTACGTCGGGAGCGTCTCGGTGAGCGCCAGTGCCACCAGCGTGAAGATCACCGGCCTGACCGCGGGTGCGAAGTACACCTTCACGGTCACGGCGACCAACGCGGTCGGCACCAGCCCCGAGTCGGCGCCCAGCAACGAGGTCGTGCCGAAGCGTTGACCCGAGCGTTCCGCGCCGGGGGCCCCGGTGCCGGCCACGGGTTCTCTCCCGTAGCTGCCCCTCCACGCCTGAATTCGTGTTCGCCCACTTCGACAGCAGGCGGCATCGCGGTCCGACGCAGTCCATGCGAGGAGGGCCGCTCACGCCGCCTCGCACTTCCGACCGTGTAGCAAACCGGGACACAAGGCTTTCACCGACTCAATGGCATACGCGGCGTGGCCGACGTTGCTGTCACCACGGTCCCGCACGCCCTTCCGGCGAAGCCGGAGATCCTGTTGACGCTGGTGTTCCGGAGCCGACGCGGCGCTCACATGGTCATGCGGCGTTGATGGACGCAGGCCGGCGGGAGATCGTGCGTTTGGTGGTGGCGAGCTGTTGGGCGATGTCGCGGATGGACTTGCCGTGCTCGGTGAGGCGCCGGACGACTTCGTCCTGCTCAGTTGGGGTCAGGTGCTCGAGGCGGACGCCGTCGCCGGCGAGGGCGCGCTCGATGGCGATCTCGTCGAGATCGCCGGACGGCCCGACCAGCACCACCCGGTCTCCGGGCGGGATGTCGAGGTCGACGCCACGCAGCCCGAATCGTGGCAACTGGGCGGGGAGGACAAGCAGGCCTGGCCACAGGAGAACGAGCACAATGGTGGTCCCCAGCAAGCCAACAGGACGTCCCGCGACCACGGGACCGGCCGGAGCCGTTCGGACGGCGACCCCCGGCGGGAGGAGGACTGGGTCGACGTGACGGTGCGCGCGGACCCGCGGCCGGGCTGGACATGCACACCCCCTGCTTGCTGAACATGGTTCTCGTCTACTGTCGGCTACGGTCGCACGTCCGCCGGCGAGGGAGGAGCACATCGTGTCGGAGCACGAGACGGCAGACCGCCGTCCAAGAGCGACGCGGGTCCTGAGGAAGGCGGCCGGCACGCTGGCTACCGGTGTGACGGGGGTTCTCGCGGTCCGTCTCATCGAGGGCGTGGAGCCGGGCACCCTGCCCCGCAAGGTCGCCGTGCGGGTGACCCGCTGGGGCATCGTGGGGGCCCGTCGGGCCGAGGCCGCGGTGGAGCGGGCGCGGCTGGCCGCCGGCGACATCCGTGCCGCGGCCTACGCCCAACTGGGGGAGCAGGCTCCGCCGCCTTCGACCCGCAGCGCAGAGCCGCACGGCCACGCTCACTGATGCGCCCGGTCGTCGTTGCCGACGCCGGCGGTCGGGTGCGGCTGTTCGCGCCCCAGTTGACCGGCTCGCCGTCGCGGGCGGTGCTCGTCGAGGACGCCCTCGATGAGGTGCTCGGGGTCGTCGCGGTTCAGGCGTTCCCGGTCACCGGGCACGTCGTGGTCTGGCTGGATGCCGAGGCCGACCATGCGGAGGTGCTCAAGGTCGTCTCCGAGGCGGCAGATTCCCCCGTCGACGCACCCGTCACCCGCGCTCCCCGTTCGGCCGATGTCACCAACGGCGACCTCATCCGCATCGCCGTGGGCGGCGGGGCACTCGTGCTGCTGGGGATCCGCCGCTACGGGCTCGGCCGCCCGCCGGCGCTCTCCGGCCGGAGCCGGCTCGCGACCTCCCTGGTGACCCTTTTCACCGGGTATCCCTTCGCTAAGGGGGCGGTGGGCACGCTGGCCGGCCGGCGCACCGCCGGCACCGACGCACTGGTCACCGCGGCGACCGTGGCGAGCCTGCTGCTGCGGGAGAACGTCGTCGCCCTGACCGTGCTGTGGCTGCTCAACATCGGGGAATGGCTGCAGGCGCTCACGTTGCGGCGCACCCGGCGGGCGATCTCCGCGCTGCTGGCCGGTGCTGAGAGCGCGGCCTGGGTGCGACTGTCGGATGGCACCGAGGTCCAACTGGACATCACTCGGCTCCGCGTAGGCGACCACGTGATCCTGCACGACCAGGTGACCGTGCCCGTGGACGGCGAGGTGGTCGAGGGAACCGGTGTGGTGGACCAGGCGGCCATCACCGGCGAGTCGCTGCCGATCGCGGTGGCGTCGGGAGACCGGGTGCACGCGGGATCAGTCAACCTCCGGGGTCGCCTGGTGGTCCGGGCCTCGGCCACCGGCGAGGACACCGCCATCGGCCGGATCATCGCCCGCGTCGAGCGAGCCCAGGACGACCGGGCACCCATCCAGACGGTCGGGGAAACCTTCTCCCGACGGTTCGTCCCCGCGTCCTTCACCCTGGCCGCGCTCACCTGGCTGGTCACGGGGGACGTGCGGCGGGCTATGACCATGCTGCTCATCGCCTGCCCCTGTGCCGTCGGCCTGTCCACCCCCACCGCGGTGAGCGCGGCGATCGGTAACGGTGCCTCGCGGGGCGTCCTTATCAAGGGCGGCGCACATCTGGAGGCTGCCGGGCAGGTGGACGCGGTCGTCTTCGACAAGACGGGCACGCTGACCGTGGGTACTCCGGTGGTGACCAACATCGTTTCCTTCGCCGACGGCTGGACGCCGGAGCAGGTGCTGGGCTACGCGGCCAGCTCCGAAGTGCACTCGCGCCACCCCCTGGCCCAGGCGGTAATCCGCTCCACCGAGGAACGCCACGTTTTCATCCCGCCGCACGAGGAGTGCGAGGTCCTGCTCGGGCTGGGTATGCGCACCCAGGCCGACGGCAGGGTGCTCCTGCTGGGTAGCGAGGCGTTGATGGCCGCCGAAGGCGTGCCGGTCGGTGCCGAGGCGCTGGACTGGCTGCGCAGGCTGCGTGAGGCCACCGAGACGCCCCTGCTGCTGGCCGTCGACGGCCGGCTGGTGGGGTTGGTCAGCTTGCGCGACGAGGTGCGGCCGGAGGCCAAGGACGTCCTCGACGCGCTGCGCGCCGACGGGGTGCGGCGCGTGGTGATGCTCACTGGGGATCACGCGACCGCCGCAGCCGCGGTCGCCCGGTCGCTCGACATCGAGGAGTGGCGGGCCGAGACGCTGCCCGAGCACAAGCAGGACGTGATCGCGCAGCTACGGGCGGAGGGCTACACCGTGGCCATGGTGGGCGACGGCACCAACGACGCGCCCGCCCTGGCGGCCGCGGACATCGGCATCGCCATGGGCGTCTCGGGTACCGACGTCGCCGTCGAGACCGCCGACGTCGCCCTCGTCGGGGACGACCTGCGCCACCTGCTCGATCTGCGCCAGTTGGGCGGCCGCACCCTCGACATCGTCAGCCAGAACTACGGCATGTCGATCGCCGTCAACGGCGCGGGGCTCCTGGCCGGTGCCGGCGGCGCGCTGTCGCCGGTGCTCGCCGCCGTCTTGCACAACGCCTCCTCGGTGGCGGTCGCGCTCAACTCCTCCCGGCTGGTGCGCTACCGCGGCGTGCCCCGCTCGGACCCGGCGATCGAGCCGGAGGCGGCGGCACCGTGAACCTCCCGGGGGAGCCGAGCCGGAGGCGCCGGCGCGCTGGGCCGGGGCGTTTGACCGAGCGGCCAGCGACTTCTGCCGTCTGAGCGCCGCTTCGGTGGGATCCCCTGGATCAGGCCACCGTGGTCCCGGTCGACCTGCAGCCCGGGGAGCCGGCGCTCGACGCCTGCTG
This sequence comes from Blastococcus colisei, assembly GCF_006717095.1. Lineage (NCBI taxonomy): Bacteria > Bacillati > Actinomycetota > Actinomycetes > Geodermatophilales > Geodermatophilaceae > Blastococcus > Blastococcus colisei. Next base: position 3,287,594 of record NZ_VFQE01000001.1, on the reverse strand, counting down.
CGGGACGGTGCCTCGGCGGCGCTGGCCGGCCCTGCCGTCGGGTCCGTCCGGTCACGTCGATGCCGTCGACCTCCCCGGCGATGAGGCCGAGCTGGTCCCGCGGCGCCACGGACAGCTGCGGCGCACGCAGGTGACGCCACACGGGCCCACGGCAGCTGACTGCTCGGACAGGTTGGTGCGGGGAGTCGCTGAGCGACTGATCCTGATGTGAGGAGGGGCCTCCGGGTTTGGTGGGGGGAGCCGCCAAGCACCCGACCAGACCCAGGATCCCTCGTGCCCCACCGTGATGCGCTCCTGACCGAGACCGGCAGGCCGACGCGATGATCGCCCCCCGGCATGGTCCTGACCCGAGCGTGGCCCGGGAGCGGGTGAGACACGCCTCCGGCTGGCCCGCCGCCGAGCCGGCTCGGGTGCTCCGGGCACGGATCGCTGCTCCCCAGGTCCGCTTGGGCGCCGTCTCGTCTAGTCTTATATGAGAACGATTCTCGATAGCGCGATGTGGTGGCCCTAGGGCTTGGGAGGGCAGCGACGTGCTCAGGTACGGCTTCATGCAGTCAGCGCTGGTGGCGGGCGTGCTGGTGGGTGTCATGGCGCCGACCGTGGGGGTGCATCTGGTGCAGCGTCGGATGTCGATCATCGGTGACGGCATCGGGCACGTGGCGCTGTCCGGCGTGGCGCTCGGGGTGGTGGCCGGCTGGGCGCCGACCGGCACCGCGATGGCCGTGGCCGTGGCCGGAGCCGTGGGGATGGAGCTGCTGCGAGGGCTGCGCCGCAGCGAGGCCGACGTCCTCCTGGCGATCCTCTTCGCGGGGGGCATCGCCGGCGGGGTCGTGGTCCTCTCCTGGGCGCCCGCCGGCGGCTCGATGAACCTGGATGCCTATCTCTTCGGCGCCATCCTGACGACCACCCGCACCGACCTCCTCGTCCTCAGCGGGACGGTGGCCGCCGTGCTGGCGGTCACCGTCGGGTGGCGCCGGGCGCTGTTCGCCGTCTCCGTCGACGAGGAGTGCGCGCGCGCCGCGGGCCTGCCCGTCGTCCCGCTGAACCTCCTGTTCGCTGCCACCACGGCGGCGACCGTGGTGGCCTCGATGCGCATCCTGGGCCTGTTGTTGGTCAGCGCCCTGATGGTCCTTCCGGCTGCCGCTGCGATGGCGATGGCCCGTAGTTTCCGAGGCACGCTGGTGGCTGCGGTGGCCATCGGCGCCGTCGTCGCGGTCGTCGGGACGACCGCTGCCTACTACGCGGGCCTGCCCGCGGGCGGGGCGATCGTGCTTCTGGCCGTCGTGCTGTTCGCTGGAGCTAGTGGTGCCCCGGGTGCTCACCTGATCCTGCGACGACTGCTCGCTCGCGGCAACGCCGCCGTGGGCCGCGGTCGCCCCGCCGTCGGCCCGGCTCGGCCGGGGATACGTTCCCAGGTCAGCCTGTTGCTCTGAGCGGCTGACGCTTGGTCCCGTCCGCGGCGGCCCTCAGGTCGTCGGGACGACCGCCTGCAGGTGCCGCTCCAGCGCCGATCCCTCCAGGGACTCCTCTGCCAGCAGGACGCTGACGAGGCCTTCGACGACGGCGCGATGTGCGAGCAGGACGTCAGCGGCCCGCTCGAAGCCTGCGTCCAGCAGCCGGGCGGTCTCCGACTCCACCCGCCGGCGCAGGTCCTGGGACAGTTCCCCGGTGGCCGCCTGCCCGCCGAGGAACACGTCGGCCGCCGAGCCGGTCAGCCGCACCCGGCCCACCGTGGGACTCATGCCGTGCCGGAGCACCATCTCTCGTGCGATTTCCGTGGCTCGTGCCAGGTCATCCTCACTGCCGGTCGATGCCGAGCCCAGCAGGATCTCCTCCGCCGCGCGCCCGGACATGGCCACGGTGATCCGGTCGGCGAGCTCGGCGGCCGTGAGCAGCACGGCCTCCTCGCCGCCGGCGAGCCCGACGGTGCCCAGTCCGCTGCCGCGAGAGACCACGGACACCCGGTGCACCTCCTGGCCCATCGCTCCGGCGACGACGGCGTGCCCGGCCTCGTGGACGGCGATGCGGCGGCGCACCTCATCACCGAGGATGCGGCCTCGCCGCTGCGGCCCCCCGAGCACCCGTTCGATGGCCTCGACCAGGTCCGGCATGCCGATGAGCGACCGACCCTCGCGGATGGCGAGCAGCGTCGCCTCGTTGACCACGTTGGCCAGGTCCGCGCCGGTGAAGCCGGGCGTGCGCCGGGCGACCACGGCCAGGTCGACGTCGGCTGCCAGCGGCTTGCCGCGGCTGTGCACCTGGAGGATCTTCTCCCGGCCCGCCCGGTCGGGCTGATCGACCGTCACGTGCCGGTCGAACCGGCCCGGCCGCAGCAGGGCGGGGTCGAGGATGTCGGGGCGGTTGGTGGCGCCCATCACCACGATGCCGGCCGACGCGGCGAACCCGTCCAGCTCGACCAGAAGCTGGTTGAGCGTCTGCTCCCGCTCCTCGGAACCGCCGGTCTCCGCGCCCCCGCGACGCCGGCCCGCGGCGTCGAGCTCGTCGATGAAGACGATCGCGGGGGCGACGGCCCGCACGCTGGCGAACAGGTCGCGGATGCGGGCCGCGCCCACGCCGACCAGTGACTCGACGAACTCCGCGCCGGCCACGGAGAAGAACGGCACCCCGGCCTCACCCGCTGTCGCGCGCGCGATCAGCGTCTTGCCGGTTCCCGGCGGCCCGAACAGCAGCACCCCCTTGGGCGGGTTGGCGCCGAGCGCCGCGTAGCGGCCGGGGTCGTTCAGGTACTCCACCACCTCGCGCAGCTCGGTCACCGCCTCGTCGGCACCGGCGACGTCGGCGAAGGTGACGGCCGGGGGAGTGGCGCGCCCACCGCCGCGCTTGCCCAGCGTGCCGAAGCCGCGGATGTCCGAGGCCCCGCCGTCGCGGCCGCCGACGAAGAACAGCCCGAACAGGGCCGCCAGGACCATCAGCGGCAGCAGGCCGGTGGCGACGATCCGGGTGACTGCCTTGCCGGGCTGGGCGTCCACGCTCACCTGGGCCCCCGATGCCGTCAGCTCCTGCAGCAGCGCCGAGGTGGCCGAGTCGCTGGCGGGGTAGGCGACCCAGAACTGCTCACCACCGGCCGTCGTGACGACGACGCGTGCGTCCTCGTCGAGGAACGTCGCCTTCTCGACGGCCCCGGCGCCGGCGAGTTCGCTCAGCCTGTCGAGACCGACCTCGCGGCCGGAGGGGTCGGCCGTGAGGTACGCCAGGGCCGCGCCGAACAGCAGGAGCAGTCCGACCACGGCGGCGACCAGCCAGTGGCGTGGCGACAGCCGGGGCAGCGTCGGTCGCCGGCGGGGGGAGGGCTCCCTGCGTCGGTCGCTCGTGGCGGGCCGGCCGTGCAGGCTCTCTGCGCGGCGCGGTCTCGTGGCGGGGTCCGCCTCGGTCATTGTGTCGGTCATCGTCTCCGCTCTCTGGTCGTTGCGTGGATGGGTCCGGTGCGGAGTGCGCGCGGGAAGCGCAACCGGGCGGCGGCCGCGGCGGTCATCAGTCCGGCCGCAGGCAGCAGCCAGGGAGGCGCGCCGACCGGATGTCGCTGCCGGGCGGTCATCTGCAGCGATGCGTGGGCCAGCGCCGGGCCGTCCTCCTGCTGAGTCGCGGCGGCCGCCGCCGGACTGCCCGCCGGAGCCGCCTGCACCGACACCCCGGGTGACAGGGCGGTCGCCGCGCCGGCGGCCGGCGCCGGGGCGGCCCCGGGAGCCGTTCCCGGGGCTGTTCCGGGCGCGCTGCCCGGAGCGGTCGCGGTGCCGCCGACAGGGATGGGTGCCACCGGCGGCACCCCTGGGACGACGGCGGCGGCGTGCGGGGCGGCCGGCGGTCCTGCGGCGGGCGCGGGTTCCGGAGCGAGTGCGGGCTCTGGCGGTGCGGCCCCAGGCTCGTTCCCCGGGAGGACGGCGGCCGGGGATGACGACGGGCCGCACTGCACCCGGGTGACCGCCGTCGCCACGACGTCCTCGCCGCCGGCGCCGTTCCCGAGCAGGGCCTCGACGGTCACCGGCAGCGCCTGCCCAGCCTGCGCCTCCGTGCAGCCGACCTCGGCGGTGAAGTCCAGCCGCTGGTCGGACTTCACGTCGACGGCCGGATACCGCCAGTCGGCCGGGGAGATGGGGCGGACGGGCGGGTCGCCCGTCGCGCGCAGGGTCACCGGCCGCTCGTCGACCTGGGCGAGCAGGACGCGGGTGAGCACGTCGGCCAGCGTGGAGATCCGGGCCACCTGCAGCGCCGTGGTGGTGCAGACCATGGGGTCTCCGGCCTCGATCTCCGTCGTCCCGTTGGCGCGACAGTCGACGCCTCCCGGCGGGGCGAAGGAGCCGGTGGCCGCGGCCAGCTCCTCCAGATCGGCCCGCGCCGGGGTCGGCGCCGTCGTGGAGGCCGCGTCGGCGGCCTCGACGGCCGCGTAGCTGCCCGGCACCCCGTCGTCGCCGCCCTCCCGGACGACCTCGAGGCCGATCGCCTGGACGTCGCGGGCGACCAGGGCGTCGTACACCTGCTGCCGGGTCGGCGCCTCCGGGTCGTCCTCGTCCCAGTACTGGACGTCGGTGATGACCACCAGCGTGCGCAGCGACCCGGTACGCCAGCTGGGATCCTGGCCGGCAGCCACGGCGGGGCCGCTGGTGCCCTCGACGCCGGAGCCGGTGGCCGCCTGGTGCAGGGCGATCAGGTGGGACTCGTAGCCTCCGCCGGTGCGCAGCCGCTCGAAGCCGCGCTGCAGCTGCGTGCCCGGCGGCGCGATGTCGGCGAGCCGGCTGTAGCGGCGCGCCTCCCGGGTGCCGAGCTCGCCGATGCCGGCGTGGACGTCGATGCCGGCCCCGGTGAGGGTGCGCACGACGTCGGCCATGCCGTCGGCCATGGCCTGGATGTCGGGCTCGAAGCTGTTGGAGGTGTCGACCAGGAAGTAGGTGTCCAGCGGCGTGGGTCGGCGGGGCAGGTCCAGGGTCCAGGTCAGCTCGGTGGTCTCGCCGGGGTTCAACTCGACGGCGGCAGGGCCGTCGAGCGTGGCCGGACGCGGCGGATCCGGGGGCCGGTAGGCGAACGGGTTCATCTCGACCTGCGGGGGGCCCAGGTCGGGCGCCGCGGCGCCCGGTGCCGCGGACGTGCTGAGCGTGACGATCTCGCTGCTGGTGTGCAGGTGGTAGGTGCCGTAGTCGTCGACGTCGACGGCGTGCACCGCTGGGAGGTCGAGCTCGTTGATGTCCTCGACCGTGCCGCGGGAGTTCGACCGGTACAGCGAGACGTCGGGGAAGGCTGCCCCGTTGCCCCGGTCCCAGGTGTTCATCACCAGCTCGTCTCGCGTGGGGTGCCACACCGCGTGGTGCGGCACGCCGGCGATCGTGTCCGGTGGGACCGGGACCTCGGCGAAGCCATCGGCACCGGGCCGGTGCAACCACAGGGCCCGCACCGGGTCGGTGGAGTACGTCTGGGTGGTGACCAGGATGCGGCGGGCGTCGGAGAGGCTGCGGTCGACGAACGGGCCGGTGGTCGACTCGGCGGGCAGGGGGTAGACCGACCAGGTCAGGCCGCCGTCGTCGGAGCGGCGGATCGCGGTGCCGCTGCGGCCGTAGAGGGTGCTGGGCGCGGTGGGGTCGACGGCGACCTGCACCGTCTCGACCCCGCGGACCCCGCCGAGTGCGCCCTGCTGCGGGCCCTCCGCCGGCGGCGTGACCGCCGGCGGGCGGGCCGTCCACGTCCGGCCACCGTCGAGGCTGGCGTACAAGCCGGAGAAGGTCGGGATGTAGAGCACCGCCGGGGTGCTGGGGGCGGGCGCCAGAGGCCCGGATGCGCCGACCAGCGGCCCGCCGGCCATCGCGGTCCAGGAGGCTCCGGCGTCCGCGCTGGACAGGATCAGGGTCTGGGTGCCGTCGCGCTTCTCCTCATAACCAGGGCTCAGCGGGATGCCGGGGCGGTGGCCGCTGACGCGGATCCGGTCCACGACCTCCTTCCCCGTGGCGACGACCAGCCACATGCGGCCGGGTGCCCGCGGGTGCACGACCACCTCCAGGATGCGGTCGGTCAGCGACGACGCCGGCAGTTCGGCCGACGGCGCCTCCTGCAGCCGGAACGTCTCCCGCCAGGCGCAGCCGTCGTCGGTGACCAGCAGGGAGACCCCGTTGGTCGCGTACTGCCGCAGCGGCTGCCGTGGGTCGACGGCGTGCCCGAGGAGTACGGCGTCGCCGGTGGGGAAGGCCGGGGCGGAGCGCACGGTCCACGTGCCGACCTGTCCCGGGACCACCTGTGCGCAGGCCGGTGCCGCCGTGACCGGACGGGCGAGGGTCACCGACACCGCCGCGATCAGCGCCAGGACGGCGAGTGCGGCTCCGGTGCGGGTGGCTGCGGTTCTCACGGGTCTCCTCCGGTGCGGGCCGACGGCCATGCGGGAAGCCGCTCCCCACCGGCGCTACCGGTGGGGAGCGGCGCTCGAGCCTTCGCGCGTCAGCTCACCGAGCAGTAGGTCTCCTCGACCGCGTGCACGGCACCGGCCGGGTCGCCGGTCGTGTCGTGGACCGTGTGCAGTGCGTCCGCGACGGGGTCGCTGCACGCAGGTGCGGCGGCGGCCGTGCCGGCGGAGGCGAGCAGCGCCGTCGCGGCGGTCGCGGTGAGGACGGCGGTGCGGGCCAGGGTGCGGGACATGCGTTCCTCTCGGTGGTGGCCGGGGCGTCGCCCGGGCCGGTGTTGGCGTCGCGGGGAGGCGACGTCACCGAGAGAACGAGAGTCGTTCTCGAAAGTTACGGCGGCGGTGCAAATCTTCGCCGTTCGTCGGGGGAGCGGTCAGGCCTGGGCGGGGGCTCCGGTGCCGGTCGGCGCGGCGGTGCGGGGTCCGTGCAGGCGGTCGGCGTGCACCAGGGGACCACGCCTCGATCACCGGGGAGCCCTGCCGGTGGACAAGCGTGCCGGCGACGAGGTCTTCGCCGGCACGGTCAACGGCACCGGCGCGCTCGTCGTCCGGGTGGAGCGCGACGCGCGCGAGTCGGTGATCGCCCGCATCGGTGCGCTGGTGGAGGAGGCGAGCTCCACCAAGGCGAGGACGCAGCTGTTCATCGAGCGGGTGGAGCAGCGGTACTCCCTGGGTGTCGTCGTCGCCACCCTGGCGGTGTTCGGCGTGCCGATGCTGCTGGGCTCGGCGGTCGAGGACGCGCTGCTGCGGGCGATGACATTCATGATCGTCGCCTCCCCCTGCGCGCTCGTGCTGGCGACCATGCCGCCGCTGCTGTCGGCCATCGCCAACGCCGGTCGGCACGGCGTCCTCGTGCGCTCCGCGGTGGCGATGGAGCAACTGGGCGGCGCCGTCGTCGTAGCGCTGGACAAGACCGGCACCCTGACCGACGGCCGGCCGGCGGTGGTCGAGGTCCGGCTCATCGGGAGCGCCGTGGGTTCGGAGGACGAGCTGCTGCGCCTGGCCGCGTCGGCGGAGGCCGCCAGCGAGCACCCGGTCGGCCGGGCGATCGTCCGCGAGGCCGTCGGCCGCGGAGTCCCGCTGGCCCAGGCATCCGGCTTCCGGGCGCACGTCGGGTCCGGCGTGTCGGCGACCGTGGGGGGCGGGTCGTGGAGGTGCGGGCGCCGGGGGATGACCTCGACGCCGAGTCGGCCGCCGCCATCGACGCTCTCCGGGCCCAGGGGCGGACCGTGGTCGTGGTCGCCGTGGGCGGCCGACCCGCCGGGGCGCTGGGCCTGTCCGACCGGGTGCGCCCGGAGGCGCGCCGGCGTCGCCGCCCTGCGCGGACTGCTGCCCGGCGAGCCCGTGCTGCTGACCGGCGACAACGAGCAGGCGGCCCGCACGGTGGCCGCCCAGGTGCATCCGCGACCTCCGGGCGGGCCTGCTGCCGCACCACAAGGTCGAGGCCGTCCGGGCCCTGCAGGCCGGCGGTCATCGCGTCCTGGTGGTCGGGGACGGCGTGAACGACGCCCCGGCGTTGGCCGGCGCGGACGTGGGTCTGGCCATGGGCGGCGTCGGATCGGACCTGGCGCTCGACAGCGCCGACGTCGTCGTCGTCCGCGACGACCTGTCCGCGGTGCCCGCGGTCGTGGCGCTCTCCCGCCGTGCGCGTCGGGTGGTGCTGCAGAACCTCCTCATCGCCGGCGTCCTCATCGGCGTGCTCGTCGTCTGGGGCCTGGTAGGCACGCTGCCCCTGCCGCTCGCGGTCGCCGGCCACGAGGGGTCGACGGTGCTCGTGGCCCTCAACGGCCTACGGCTGCTGCGCGCCTCGGCATGGCGAACGAAGCACAGTTGACCGCGGAAGCTGCCGGTGGTCGTGCCACTTGTGATCCGGCATCCGCTCAGCGGCACTGGCCTCACCGGACTGAGGTTCCTCGGCATCGGGTGCCGGTGCCGAGTCGCTGGAGTGCGGGCCGCACGCTCGCTGATGCGGCCGTCTTGCTGGGGCGGAACACGCTGGGTGGTCGCCGTGCCGGCGCTCGGCCTGAGCGCTCTGGGGACCGTGGCGAGTGTCGTCCGCAGGGAGCGCTGAGGCCGGGTCGCCGCGTGGGGGACCCCGCCTCGAGCGGCGCGGGAACAGCTCAGCGGCCTCTCGTCGGATAGGGGAGCAGGGCCATCTCGCGGGCGTTCTTGATGGCCCGCGCCACCTGGCGTTGCTGCTGCGGGTCCAGGCCGGTCACCCGCCGGGAGCGGATCTTGCCGCGGTCGGAGACGAAGGTGCGTAGCAGGTGCACGTCCGCATAGCTGACCGGCCCCTCCAGTCGGCGCTTCCGAAGCGGTCTGGGGCTACCGCGCTCGGCGCTCACCAGCTGGACTTCCGGATGCCGGGCAACTCGCCGTCGTGGGCCATCTGCCGGAATCGGACCCGGGAGAGGCCGAACTTCCGGAGGTGCCCGCGTGGCCGGCCGTCGGCGACGTCCCGGTTGCGCAGCCGGGTGGGGCTGGCGTCGCGCGGCAGCTTCTGGAGGGCCGCCTGGGCGGCGGCCCGCTCCTCAGCCGTGGCCGCGGTGCGAACGGCCTCCTTGAGTTCTGCCCGCCGCTCGGCATGGCGGCCGACGATCTCGCGGCGCCGGTCGTTCATGACGATCTTCGACTTCTTGGCCATCTCAGCGCTCCTCCCGGAACTCGACGTGTCGGCGGATGATCGGGTCGTACTTGCGCAGCACGAGCCGATCGGGATCGTTGCGCCGGTTCTTGCGGGTGACGTAGGTGTAGCCGGTTCCCGCGGTCGACTTGAGCCGGACGATCGGGCGGATGTCGGTCGCGCGCGCCATCAGCTCGACCGCCCCGGGCCCAGGCGGCGGCGCACGTCGGGATCGGTGGCGCGCAGTCGCGCCACGACGGCCTCGATGCCCTGGGCGTCGATGGTCTTGATGCCCTTGGCCGAGACGGTCAGCCGGATCCACCGGTTCTCGCCCGGCAGGAAGTACCGCTTGCGCTGCAGGTTGGGGTCGAAGCGGCGGCTGGTGCGCCGGTGGGAGTGGCTCACCGTCTTGCCGAACCTGGGCCTGCGTCCGGTGACCTCGCAGTAGGTCGCCATGCTGTTCTGCCTCCTCGGTGGTCGATGAGACAGGACCTTATCTAAGAACGATTCTCAGTATGAGTTAGGGTCGGAGTCATGAGCACCTCCGCCCTGCGTACCCCGCTCGTCCTGGTGGCCGGTGTCGACCGTGCGGCGGTCGCCCGCGCCGCGACCGCCCTCTTCGGTGACCTCCCCGGTGCCGTTCTGGTGCACCACGACGTCCGGGAGCTCGGACAGGGAGTCGTGGTCCGCACCGTGCACATGCACGCCGCCGACGGCGTCCGTGCCGAAACCACCGCGGTCGAGCTGGCGCACGGATGCCTCAGCTGCACCCTCCGCCTCGACCTGCTGCCGCTCCTGGTCGACCTCGCGCACCGGGCGGACGTCTCCCGCGTAGTCCTCCAGCTGGACCCCACGCTGGAGCCCGAGCACCTGTGCTGGGCCATCGACAACCTCCTCCTCGACGACACCCCACGGGCGGCCGCTACGGGCCGGGCGGAGCCGGCCGCCGCTTTCGTCGAGGTCGAGGCGGTGGTCGCCACCGTCGACGCCCGCACCTGGCTGGACGACGCCACGGGTGCCGACGTCCTGGCCGACCGAGGCCTCGCGGCAACGCCTGACGACGACCGCACGCTGGCCCAGCTCGCCGTCGGCCAGGTGGCGATAGCCGACGTCGTGCTCCTCGCCGGCCGTCCCGACGACGCCTGGTCGGCGGTCCGTCTGGCTGCCGTCCTCGACCGCCTCGTGCCCGACGCCGCGCGCGCCGACCTGGACCGCTGGCGACCGGCCGAGGTCCTGGCGGGACTCGGCCCGGAAGGGCGGTGGAGCCGGTGCTTCACCGCCCACGAGCCGCTGCTGCGCGGCGCCCCGCCGCTCGGCGAGGACGCCGGGGTCTGCCTGGTCCGCTTCCGTGCACGCCGCCCGTTCCACCCGGAGCGGCTGCACGACGCCCTCGACGTCCTGCTCGACGGGGTGGTCTGCAGCCGTGGGCGGTTCTGGCTGGCCAGCCGGCAGGACTCCGCGCTGTGGCTCGAATCGGCCGGCGCCGGGTTGCGCCTCGGTGACGCCGGCCCGTGGCTGGCCACCTACGGCGACGACCCGCAGCGCTGGGTGGACGTGGACCCCCAACGGCAGGTGTCCGCAGCGCTCCGGTGGGACGCCGAGCACGGCGACCGCGACGTGGAGATCGTCGTGCTGGTCCACCAGCAGATCCCCGGCGCGGTCATCGCGGCGCTCGACGCGGCGCTGCTCACCGACGAGGAGTACGCGCTCGGACCCGACGCCTGGGCGGAGCTTCCCGATCCCTTCGGCGCCTGGCACGAGGAGCCCTGCGAGGCCGGCACGCCCGCCGACGACGACAGCACGCACGTCACCTACCGAGAGGACCGTTCCTGATGCGCCCCGGCATCCACCCCGAGTACCGCACCGTCGTGTTCCGCGACGCGGCCAGCGGCGCCCTGTACCGCACGCGATCCACGGTCGCCGCGACGCAGACCATCGACCTCGACGGCGAGACGCTGCCGCTCGTCGTCGTCGACATTTCCGCCGCCTCGCACCCGTTCTGGACCGGCAACCAGCGGGTGCTCGACACCGCCGGACGGGTCGAGCGGTTCAACCAGCGGTACGGCACCCGGACCGCGCGATCGAGGAAGGGCTGATCATGGCGGTTCCCAAGCGGAGGACGTCCCGGGCCCGCACTCGCTCCCGGCGGGCGCAGTGGAAGGCGCAGCCGGTGCAGCTCACCCGGGTGATCGTCGACGGCAAGCCCATGCTGGTGCCGTTGCGGCTGAGGAAGGCCGCCGAGCGCGGCTTGCTGCGGTGAGCCGCCGCTCGCGGCCGGCGGCCGCCACGGCGCACGCCGGCGGCGCGGGCGGCCCGCTCGTCGCGGTGTGCCAGGGGCGACGCTGCTCCGCGCTGCGGGAGCTGGCCGGCGGGCAGGCCGCCGTGCCGGAGCTGCGGGACGCCGTCGGAGGCACACGGGGTGCCGTGCTCGTGACTCTGGACTGCCCGGGCGCGTGCGCGCTGGCGGCCGTGGCCGCCGTTGCTCATTGGGACGGCGGCGAGGGCGGGGCGGGTCGGGCGGTCTGGCTCAGCGGGGTCGACGACCGCGGCCGGGCCGGCGCGCTCGTCGAGTGGGTGCGCGCCGGTGGCCCGCCGCCGCGGCTGCGCCCCGACCTGGCCGTGCCCCCGGCGCTGGCCGACGCGGTCGTCGGGGTCGGGCCGCCGCCTCGGCTGGCGGACGGGCGGCGGCCTCCCGTTGACGGCTGATTGCGGTCAGCCGGTTCAGCGCGGCGTGGCGCACGTCGCGCAGGTGCCGAAGACTTCCAGATGGTGCGCCACGTCGGCGAAGCCGTGCTCGGCGGCGATCTTCGCGGCCCAGCGTTCGACCGGGGGATCGGCGACCTCCACGGTCCTGCCGCAGGACCGGCACACCAGGTGATGGTGGTGCGCGGGGGAGCAGCTCCGGTAGGCGGCTTCGCCGTCGTCGCTGCGCAGGACGTCGACCTGTCCGTCGTCGACCAGCGACTGCAGGGTGCGGTACACCGTCGCCAGGCCGACGCCCTCGCCGCGTTCGCGCAGCAGCGCGTGGAGGTCCTGTGCGGTGCGGAAGTCGTCGAGCTCGTCCAGCAGTCCGACCAGGGCGGTGCGCTGCCGGGTCACCCGGCGAGGAGCGGGATCGGGCCCGTCGACCGCGGTCATGGCGCCCTCCGTCCCGTGGGCGACGCGGTCACCTGCCGGTCGCCGTGCTCGTCGTAGTGCACGCCGCCGCGGGTGGTATGCGGTGCGTGCAGGTGACCATCATGGTCGTAGTCGACGTGGTCGTCGTGCGGTACCCCCGCGTGTCCGCAGCCGGAGCCGTGCTCATGCGGATGGGCCGCGTGGATCCTCGTGCGGCGCCGGTGCCGGCGGTGCCTCAGCGCGTCGCGCAGGCTGACGCCGGCGGTCACCACCAGGAACAGCCCGATGGCGAGCAGCACGATCGTGCCTCCGGACGGCGTTCCGGTGTAGTAGGACGCCGTGGTGCCCGAGAGGCTGACCAGCAGACCGACGCCGCAGGCCAGCAGGACGGCCTGGCGGAAGCTCCGGGCCACCAGCTGGGCGATGGCGCTCGGCACGATCATGAGCGCGCTGATGAGCAGCAGGCCGACCACGCGCATGGACAGCACCACGGTGGCGGCCACCAGAGCGGCCAGCACGATGTTGAGCGCGAGCACCGGCAGGCCGACGGCCCGCGCGTACTCCTCGTCGTCGCTAACGGCGTACAACCGCTGCCCGAGCAGCCACATCACGCCGATGACGACGACCGTGATGACGGCGAAGGCCGCCACGTCCTGCGGGCTGGTGGTGGTGATCGCCCCGAAGAGATAGGCGTCCAGGTTGGTCGACTGCCCGCGAGGCGCCAGGCTCAGCAGGACGACGCCGCCGGCGATGCCGCCGTAGAACAGGACGGCGAGGGCCACGTCACCGCTGGTCCGCCCGCGCGCGCGGACCAGCTCGATGAGCACGGCGCCCAGCACGGCGGCGACGAGCGCGGACGCGACCGGTGCGGTGGCGGTGAGGACGCCGACGGCGACGCCGGTGACCGCCATGTGCCCGAGACCGTCGCCGAGCAGTGACAGGCGCCGCTGCACCAGAAAGATGCCGACAGCCGGCGCGGCCAGCCCGACCATCAGCGAGGCCAGCAGGGCGCGCTGCATGAAGCCGTACTCGAGAACCTCCACGTCAGTACTCCCGTCCCGAGGCGCGCAAGCGGAGGTGCTCGGGCTCCAAATAGTCACCGGCCGGTCCCGTCGGCGGATGGTGGTGATCACTGCTGGCGAAGCCGTCGGCTCCAGCGAGCGGGCCGTCGTAGCTGATCCGCCCGTGATCGGCCACGACGGCGCGGGTGAGGACGTCAGCCAGGGCCCCGGGCTCGTGGGTCACGACGACCAGTGTCGTCCCCGTGGCGGCGACCCGGGCCAGCACAGCTGCCAGGGTCGCCTGACTGGCCGCGTCGACGCCGGCGGTGGGCTCGTCCATGACGAGCAGTTCGGGCTCGGCGGCCAGTGCCCGAGCAACGAGGACGCGGCGCTGTTGACCTCCGGAGAGCGAGGCGACCGGGTCGCGGAGCCGGTCGGCGAGGCCGACGGCCGCCACGGCGTTGGCCACGGCGGCGCGGTCGGCCGCGCCCGGCCGGCGCAACACGCCCAGCCGCGCCAGCCGGCCCACGCTGACCACCTCGCGCACGGTGGCCGGGACGGCCCCGGTGACGGTGTGCCGTTGCGGCACATAGCCGATGGCTCGGCGCACCCTAGCGTGCCCGACCGGATGACCCAGCACGCGCACCTCGCCGCCGAGCACGGCGGCGAGACCGAGCAGACCCCGGACGAGCGTGGTCTTGCCCGAGCCGTTGGACCCGAGCACGGCCACCGCCTCGCCACGGGCCACGGTCAGATCGACGTCCTTCACGACCGGCACGTCGCCGTAGCCGATGCTCGCGCCGCGGAGCCGGAACGCGTCACCGACCGCCGGCTCCGCGGCCCGGGTGGAGCTCATGCGCAGGACTGGCCTTCGCGCAGGGTCTCCAGGTTGGCCCGCATGACCTCGAGGTAGTCGTCGCCCGCGGACTCGTCGGTCAGCCCCTCCAGGGGGTCCAGCACGGCGGTCCCGACCCCGGCCTCGGCGGCGACCGTCTCGGCCACGGCCGGGTCGACCAGCGTCTCGGTGTACACGGTGGTCGCGCCTCGCTCCTGCACGAGCTCGGCGATCTCGGCCATCTGTGCGGGGCTCGGCTCCTCGGAGGGGTCCAGTCCGCTGATGCCAACCACCTCGAACCCGTACCGGTCGGCGAGGTAACCGAAGGCATCGTGGGAGGTGACGAGCGTGTTGATCGCGCAGCCCGACAACGCCTCCTGCATTTCGCCGTCGAGCTCCTCGAGGTCGGCGCGCAGCGCGACCGCGTTCTCCGCGTAGGCGGCGGCGTTGTCGGGGTCCAGCTCGCCCATGCGCTCGGCCAGGGCGTCGCCGACGTCGGCCAGACGCGTCGGGTCGAGCCAGAAGTGCGGATCGACGATCTCGCCCTCGTCGGCGTGCTCCTCCTCCTCGTCGGCGTGCTGGTCCTCGGCGCCGTGACCGTCCTCGTCCTCCTCGGCGGTGAGCGTCAGGCTCGCTGCCTGGCCGGCATCCCACGCCGCCTCACGTGCCTCGCTCTCGGCGGCTTCGTCCAGGGCCGGCTGGAACCCTTCGATGTAGACGAGCAGGTCGGCCTCCGAGACCGCGGCGACGTCCTGCGGGGTCAGCTCGAGGTCGTGCGCCTCCGCTCCAGCCGGGGTGAGCGATGAGACCGATGCCAGGTCCCCCCCGACCCGGCTCGCAGCCCACTCCAGGGGGTAGAACCCGGCGAGGACGGTGAGGCCCTCGCCCGAGGTGGCGGCGTTCTCCGGGGAGCCCCCGCCGCCCCCGCATCCCGCGATCAGCAGAGTCGCTGCGGACCCGGCCGCCAGGGTGGTCCATCGTGCCGTGCGAAGAGTCATGGGAATCATTCTCGCACGTCCCTAGCCGACCCTCGCGGTAGGTCAGATGATTTCGAGAATCATTCTTGACTACGCTGTCCGTCATGATTTCCCCTCCCAACGCCGCGCGGCGCCCTGACCGCCTGCCACCGGACGTCGTCGGCCGTCTGCGCCACTGGGTGCGCACCTGCCTGCGCCTGGACGACGAGGTGGTCGTCAGCGTCGCCCAGCTCGCCTGCCCGGACGCCGGCTGCGCACCGGTCGAGACGGTTCTCGCGGTCCTCACCCCGAAAACCACCGTGCATCGGACCATCCCGCTGCCGGCTGACCGCATCACGGTGGCCGACGTGCAGGCGGCCTTCGCCATCCCGGTGTCCTCCGGCCTCGACAGGAGTGCCTCATGACCTCACCGTCCACCGTCCCGGTGACCGTTCTCACCGGGTTCCTCGGCTCGGGCAAGACGACCTTGCTCAACCGCATCCTCACCGAGCAGCACGGACAGCGGATCGCCGTCATCGAGAACGAGTTCGGCGAGATCGGCATCGACGACGCGCTGGTCATCGACGCCGAGGAGGAGGTGTTCGAGATGAACAACGGGTGCATCTGCTGCACGGTGCGGGGTGACCTCATCCGCATTCTCGGCACCCTGATGCGGCGCAGAGAGAAGTTCGACCGCATCCTCATCGAGACCACCGGACTGGCCGACCCCGCCCCCGTGGCGCAAACCTTCTTCATGGACGACGAGATCGGCAGCCAGCTGCGTCTCGACGGCATCGTCACCCTCGTCGACGCCGCCCATCTGCTGCCCCACCTCGACGACGAGAAGCCCGACGGTGTCGAGAACGAGGCGGTCGAGCAGATCGCCTTCGCCGATCGCATCGTGCTGAACAAGACCGACCTGGTCGACGGAGCGCAGCTGGCCGAGGTGCGTCGCCGGGTCCGCGAGATCAACGCGCTCGCCGAGATCCACGAGGCGGTCCAGGCCGACGTCGACCTCGCCGCCGTGCTCGACGTCGGCGGCTTCGACCTCTCCCGCGCGCTCGACCTCGACCCGGCCTTCCTCGAGGAGGGGGAGCACCAGCACGACACGTCGGTCGGCAGCGTCGGCATCGAGCTCCCTGGCGAGCTGGAGATCGAGAAGCTCAACGCCTGGCTCGGCGAGTTGCTGGCGACCAAGGGCGCCGACATCTTCCGCAGCAAGGGGATCCTCGCCGTCCGCGGCATGCCCGAGCGCTACGTCTTCCAGGGCGTGCACATGCTCTTCGACGGCACGCAGGGCGTCCCGTGGGGTGGCGAGGACAAGGTCAGCAAGGCGGTCTTCATCGGCCGGAACCTGGACCGTGCCGCGCTCGAAGCCGGCCTGCGCGGCTGCCTGGCACAGCCGGTGCCGGCGTGACCAGCCCGACGAAGGAGGCCACCGCCTGGCGGGCGCAGGTCGAGGAGTCGATCAGCGTCGTCGGCTGGTCGGCCGACGACGCGCGGATCGCCGTGGCCGACCTCGGGGGGCAGGTCACCCTGCTCGACGGCCGCGACGGCGTCGTCCTGGACCCCGGCCCCCGCCACGACGGCGGGGCGTTCGCGCTCGCCTGGCAACCCGGCGGATCGGTCCTGGCCACCGGCGGCGCCGACGGCCGCGTGGCCCTGCTCGGCACCGACCGCACTGTGCCGACGTACGTCGACGTCGGCGGCTGGGTGCAGGCGCTGGCCTGGTCGCGCTCCGGCGGCCACCTGGCCGTCGGGGCCGGCCGCAGCCTGGTGCTGCTCGCCGCCGACGGTGCCCTCGTGGCGCGCTGGGACGCCCAGCCCAGCACGGTCACCGACGTGGTCTGGAGCCGCGACGGCAACCGGGTCGGCGCCGCGGCCTACGGCGGGTTGCGCTGGTACGCAGCCGCGAGACCGGCGGCCGACCCGGTACGGGTGTTCGACTGGAAGGGCTCGCTCCTCCTGGCCCGCGTCAGCCCGGACGGGCGCTGGGTGGCGTCGGGCAACCAGGACGCCAGCGTGCACGTCTGGCGGCTGTGGTCGGGCGAGGACGCCGAGATGACCGGGTACCCCGAGAAGGTCGACATCCTCGCCTTCGACCGCACCAGCCGGTGGATGGCCAACGGGGGCACGAACGAGGTCCACCTGTGGGACTTCTCCGGCCCCGGGCCCATGGGGCGGGCCCCCCGGCGACTGCCCGGGCACGACGCGCAGCTGAGTGCGCTCGCCTGGCAACCCACCGGCGACCTGCTGGCCTCCGCCGGCCGGGACGGCGGCGTCGCGGTGTGGGCGCCCGGGACGCCGGCACGCCGCACGCCGCGGCTGCGACTGGACGCGCGGTCACGGGTGACGTCCCTGGCCTGGAGCCCCGACGGGACGCGGGTGGCCGCCGCCACCGTCGACGGTGCGCTGCTAGCGGTGACGCCGTCCTGACCGCGCCGTCGACCCCGGAGGTGCTCATCGTCGGCGCCGGGCCACACGGGCTCACCGCCGCCTGCTATCTCCTCGCCGCCGATCCGGCGCTGGCGGGGCGGATCGCGGTCGCCGATCCGCGGCCCTGGCTGGCGGCATGGCAGGCGCAGTTCGCCCGGCTCGAGCTGACCGCTCTTCGATCGGCCTGCGTGCACCACCCGGACCCGCAGCCGTACGCGATGCTGCACTGGGCCCAGGCGCGGGGACGCTCACCGGAGCTCACCGGGACCGTGGGGACGCCCACGGCCGGGCTGTTCGCCGACTTCTGCCGGTGGCTGGTCCTCCGCCACGGCCTCGCCGCCGCCCGCGTCCCGGCGTCGGTCACCGGCCTCCACCCCCGCGACGACGGTCGGATCGACGTCGTGCTCGGCGCTCGCCGGCTGCGCGCCGGCTCGGTCGTGCTGGCCACCGGGGGTGCTTCGGTGTGCGAGCCGGCGCCGGCCGGCGACGCGGGCCAGATCGGCCGGCACAGCGAGACGGTCCAACCCGCCGAGGTCCGGGCCGGTCAGGTCGTGGTCGTGGTCGGCGCTGGCTTGACCGCGGGGCATCTCGCGCTGCGCGCCGCCGCGCGCGGCGCGCGTGTCCACCTCGTCGTCCGCGCGCCGCTGCGCGCCCGGACGATGGACGTCGAGGCCGGGTGGCTGGGTGCCGACCTGCTGCGCTTCGCGGCCCTGCCTGCGTCGGCCCGCGCCCAGGAGGTCCGGCGTGCCCGGCCGGGAACGGTGCCCGCGGGCGTGCGCCACGCCCTGCTCTCCGACCCCCGCATTGACGTGCACCTCGGCGCCGTCACGGACGCGACCGCCTGCGGCCGCGTCCGGCTCGACGACGGCCGGGAGGTCGCCGCCGACCACCTCTGGTGGGCGACCGGCTACTCCTACGCGGTGGACGGGGACCCGCTGACCGCCGCCCTCGCCGCCGAGGTGCCCGTGGCGACGGTGGCCGGTCTGCCACTGCTCGGTACCGACCTGGCCTGGGGAGCGACGCGGGTGCACCTGAGCGGCGGCCTGGCCGCGCTGCAGATCGGACCGGCGGCCCGCGGCCTCGCCGGCGCACGGATGGCGGCTGAGCGCTACGCGGAGGCGATCACCGGCGTCGAGCCTCCGCGCCGGCAGTACCCGACGCCGAGTTCGTCACCGGATCACAGGCGTCTGCGGTGATCCAGCCGCCGTTCCCGCCCTTGGGGGCCGCTTCGCGAGGGGCAGGAGTCGGGCGTCCGGACTGGCGGATCAGGCTGCGGCCTTTATGTGGAGCCGCGGCGGCGGGAGCGACAAGCTCGAAGAGGCGCCGTCCGGGACCGCGGCGGCTCACCCGGCGGGTTGCTGTGTGGTGATCCGGATGGCCGGTGCCGTGTCGGCGGTGGGGGTGCAGCAGGCGTCGCCGTCCCCATCGTCGCCGTCGCACCGCGGCGGGAAGTCCTCGCCGTCCTGGCCCGGTGGCGTCGGCGCGCAGCATCCGTTGCCGCGCCACGCTGCCACGCCTTCCCGGACCGCGACCGCGGCGATGACGAGCCCGGCGATCGGGTCGGCCCAGCCCCACCCCAGGGTCGCGTTCAGGATCAGACCGACCAACAGCACCGCGGAAAGATAGGTGCACAGCAGCGTCTGGATCGCGTCGGCGACCACCGCGTGGGACCCGAGCGCCCGGCCGGTGCGTCGCTGCGCCCAGGACAGGAACGGCATGATCACCAAGGAGGCGATCGCCAGACCGATCCCGAGCGGCGAGGGCTCCGGTTCGCTTCGGAACAGCAGGGCGCGGACCGACTCGAAGACCACGTAGCCGGCCAAGGCGAAGAACGCGAACGCCATCAGCCGCAGCGCCCGACGCTCCCGGGTCTCCGGCAGCCGGTGGCCGAACTGCCAGAGGATGATCAGACCGCTGGACACCTCCACGACCGAGTCCAGGCCGAAACCGATGAGCGCGACCGATCCCGCGGCGATGCCCGCAGCGACAGCGATGACCGCCTCGACGATGTTGTAGGCCACCGAGGCTCCGGCCAGCATGCGGGCCCGCCGCCCGAGCCGCGTGCGCTCCGCGGAGGTCAGCGGGGGACTGGTGTGAGTCCGGGTGCCGCTCACTGCGTCGCCGCCTCGCCATAGGCGGGGCAGAGTGCGACGGCATCACCGGTTGTCGCGAGCAATCGCTCGGCAGCGGCCAGCACGTCGAGCAGTTCCGGCGCGGTGGCGAGCGACCACATCGACGCCCGCCCCTGCGGCCGGGACGTGACCAGGCCGCAGTCGCGAAGGCACGCCAGGTGTGCCGACACCGTCGACTGAGCCAGACCCAGGTGGGCTGTCAGGTCGACGACCCGGTGCTCGCCCAACGCCAGGTGGCGCAGGATCGCCAGGCGGGCCGGATCGCCCAGGCTGCGGAACATGCACGCCGCGGCGGACAGTGCCGCGGCCTCACTGATCTGCGGCTCCAAAGTCGTCCCCGACCGCCGCACTCCCATCGTCACATGGCGATGATAGCGCTCAGAGTCAGATCTGCCGTGGTGCGGCGGCGTTCTTCAGGTGGTGGATGGTGACGAGATAGCTCCCGCAGAAGCGTCGAGGCTTGCCGAGTCGGACGATAGGTGCCCGCGGGGGCCGAGCCTTGTTCGGGCGAACACTGCACGGCCCCCGGCGGGTCAGCGGGTGGTGACGGTGAATGCGCGCGTGACCACGCCTGTGCGGTCGGTGTCGGCGAACGCGTGGCTCTCGTCCGTCCACACGACCACACCTCGGTCGCGGACCACGGTGACCGCCGGCTGCTGCTGGTTGTTGGCCGTCGCCGTGTTGACCGGGAGGTCGCCGCCGATGGGCTCGCCGTCGCCGGGCAGTGCCCGGCCGCGGATGCCGAGCCAGATCGGGTCGTCCTTGCGACTGGAGTCCTCCCACACGACCATCCAGCCGCCGTCCCCGGTGGCCGCCACGCGTGGCTTCTGCTGGTTCCCTACCGTGGTTGTGTTGAGGACCCGCTCGGTATCCGGCGAGCTTAGGTCTGCGGCGAAGGTGCGCCCGATCACGGCCGAGCCGGCGCCGTCCCGCCCGGTGTTGCCGTCCTCCCAGGCCGCGGCGACGCGCCCCGAGCGCAGCGTGGTCAGCGAGGGCCGCGACTGGGCGCCGGGCGTGACCTCGTTGAGTGGGACATCGGGCGCGAGCGGCGTGCCGTCGACGGTGAAGGACCGGCCCGCGATCCCGGAGACGGACGTGTCCGTGGTGAGCGACGCGTCGGTCCAGGCGGCTGCGAACCCGCCGCGTACCGGGGTGACTGCCGGCCGGGACTGGCGGCCGGTCATCACCTCGTTGAGCCGAATCTCGCCCGTGATGGGCGTCCCGTCGAACTGCAGCACGCGGGCCTTGGCGTCCCAGTCGTTCCGGTCCGCCTCCTGGGACCCGGTCCACGCTGCGACGTAGCGGTTGCCCGGCAGCGCGGCGACCGCCGGCGCGAACTGGACGCTGGTGGCCTGCTCGCTGAGCAGCACCGGATCGCCCGCGAGGAGGCCGTCGGCACCGACCCGCTGGGCCCACACCTCGTTCAGGTTGCCCGGGACCACGCCGAGGTGCACCACCACGAAGTCGCCGTTGTCCAAGGCGGTCACAGCGGGGTAGAGCCGGTTGCCGCCGTCACCGTGGGCCACCTCGAAGTCCTCGCCCATGGGGCTGCCACTTCTGTCGAGCAGGCGGGCCCGCACGACGACGTGCCCCGCGTCAGCTCCGTGCGAGTGCCCGGTCGCGAGCTCGCTGGTATCGGTCCAGGCGACCAGCGTCAGCCCGGAGGCATTGGTGGCCACCGCAGGGAAGTACTGGTCACCGGCCGTGGTGGTGTTGACCAGGACCTCACTTCCTTGAGGGAGCACCGCCGGCTCGCTGCCCCGCGCATGCGCAGGACCGATGACCCCGAGTGTTCCGAGAGAGGCAACGGTGCACGCCGCGGCGAGGCGCAGTGCACGATGCTTACCGATAATGATACGCGTTTTCATGAGGCCACCATAGCGTCTCTCTTGGTGACCCCCGTTTGCCCTACTCGTTACCGTCGCCGACACCAGCCCTGAGAGTCGTGACGAGCCGAAGCCCCTCCGACGTGCGCCCCGGGCGTCACCGCCTGGCCGGTGAGCGCAGGGATGGCGTGGTGCACCGCCACCTCGTGCGAAGGCGCCAAGCGAGGAGCGTGAGATCCCGCTCGCCTTCGCCGACGCCGCGGTCCGGCGCGCTGCTGTTCGATAGGAGTTGCTATGGGAGCGCGGCGTGAGTCGAGCGCGGGGGGATTGCGCCAGGGAAACACGAGCCCCGTGACCGCCACCCTGCGGGGAGGATCACGGCATGCGGTGCGTCAGCATCCGGCCGGGGTCGCCCCAGCGACCGCCGCCTCGTCCCGGTGGCCGCACGAGACGGCTCGGAATCGTTGCCCTCATGCTCGTGGCATCGGTCGTCGGCGGTCTGTCGGCGGACATCGTCACCGCTCCGCCCGCTGCAGCGCACGCCACTTTGGTCGCCACGACGCCGGGGGAGTCTGCGCGGCTCGCGGCCGCCCCCCGCGAGGTGACGCTGCAGTTCTCGGAGGGCGTGTCACTCGGTGCTGGATTCGTGCGGGTGCTGAGCGTCGAGGGCCGACGGCTGGACGCCGATGCAGCCACCGTGGACGGCGCCGTCATCACGGTTCCCATGCGGGACGACGTGCCCGAGGGGAGCTACGTCGTCACCTATCGGGTGGTCTCCGCGGACGCGCACCCGATCTCCGGCGGGTACGCCTTCGTCGTCGGCGACGGCGAGCTGGTGTCCGCGGTAGAGGCGGCGGCCGGCCAGGACACCGACCCGCTGGTGGCCGCCCTGCTCCCTCTGGCTCGCTGGCTCGGCTTCACCGGCGTCGCGTTGGCGATCGGGGTGCCGGTGTTCCTGCTCGTGTGCTGGCCGAGTGGTTGGGCCGTGCCGCGGATGCAGAGGCTGACCTCGGTCGGGCTGACGGGCATCGTCGTCGGGGGAGCCGCCACCTTCCTGCTGCAGGGCCCGTACACGGCAGGCACCGGGCTGGGCTCCGTGTTCGACCCGTTGCTGTTGGAGGCCACGGCCGCGTCCCTGTTCGGCGTGGCCGTGATCGCCCGGGTGGTCGTGGCGGTGATGCTCGCCATGCTGCTCCAGTTGGCGTGGGACTGGGGAGAAGCGCCGTCAGCTCCGGTGGTCGCGAGCTTCGCGTTCATGGCCAGCGAGGTGGTCGCTACGACGGCCGCGGCTGGGCATCCTGCCGCTGGTCCGTTACCCGGACTCGCCGTCGCCGTCGCCGCCGTTCACGTCGCCGCGATGGCCGTGTGGCTCGGGGGACTCATCGCACTGCTGGTCGGCGTCCTCCGGACCGGCGCCGCCGTGCACGACCTCCACAGCGTGCTCCCAAGGTTCTCCGTCCTGGCCTTCGGGGCCGTCGTCGCGCTGGCCCTCACGGGTCTTGTTCAGGCGGTGCGTGAGGTCGGCGCCCTGTCCGCCCTGGTGTCGACGACCTACGGCCGGCTGCTGATGGCCAAGCTGGTCGTGGTCCTCTGCCTGCTCGGGGTCGCCGGCGTCTCCAGGGCCTGGGTGCAGCGGCATCTCGGCACGGCCCGACGGCGTCCGCCCAGTCGTCGGGTCACAGCGCACGCCTTCGCCGCGGTCGGCGGCGAGGCGGTCGGCGACGAGGTGCCGGACCCGCAGGTCGATGTGCCCGCCACGGCGGGGGTCGACGACATCCGGTCCCTCTGCGGCTCAGTGCTGCTGGAGGTCGCGATCGGGGCCGTCGTCCTCGTCGCCTCGGCCTTCCTGGTCGGCACGCCGCCGGCCCGATCGGCGCTCTCGCAAGCCGTTGACGTGACCGTGCCGCTGCAGTCGGACGCCGGCGCCACGACCGGCTCGGTCCGGATCTCGGTCGCCCCCGCCGAACCCGGTCAGAACGCACTGGACGTCTACCTCTTCGATGAGGTCGGAGGACTCGTGCAACCGCGGGGGATCCGAGTCACGCTCACCGAGGCCGAGCAGGAGGTCGGCCCGCTCGATGTCGAGCTGGTCCGCCGTGGCCCCGGACACCTCGCGGGCAGCGGCTTCTCCATCCCCGGTCCGGGCACCTGGGCGCTCACGGTAATCGTCCGGCTGGACGAGTTCACCGCCGCGAGCGCCAGCACGGACATCCGGGTTCGCTAGGCAGAGGCGTCGTGGCCATGCGGCGCGCCCGCCCGAGGCCCTCGGCCCCCCGCCACGGTGCGTGGGACGCTCACTCGCGGACGGCGGCACACTAACGAGACGCAGGAGGCGGTCTGTGCGAAGAGGACAGACCGACGGCCGCTCCGCAGACGTACAGCGGGTAGCCGGGGGCCGGCCCCCACTTCCGCCCCGATCCTCGACTGGTGCTCCCAGCGGCCCCCTCGTGGCCCGGCTCGACCTGCGGGAGAGCCCCCGTCTGCGGGAATCGAATTCTCGGGAGGGTCGGGTCCGCCGCTTCGCCCGGCAGTACGGCTGGCGCGCCTATGCCATCCCCCTGCTCATCGTCGCCACGGTTGCCGTCCTGGTCGATGTGGCGTTCCGCGACGCGGCGGTGCGCTCGCCCACCGGTGAGGGCGCGGCGGAGGCGGTGCCAGCCGTCACGCTGCCTCTCCTGGAGGAGACCCCGTTGCCTACCGCCCCGGCCGAGGGAGAGGTCGGGCCCAGCCTGCCGCCGCAGGTCGCCGGCCTGGAGACCTACGTCGAGCAGGGCGCCGGCAGCCTCGCCGTCGTCGACGGCGCCTCAGCGGTCTACGGGACCGGCCCCCTGCAGCGCTTCGTCGTGGAGGTCGAGGACGGCATCGGGGTCGACGGTGTGACGTTCGCGCAGGCTGTGGAGGGGACGCTCGCCGACCCACGGTCGTGGGGTAACGGTGGCCGGATGTCCTTCCAGCGCGTCGGGGCGGCCGAGGCGACGGCGGGGCAGTACGACTTCCGGGTGAGTCTGGTCAGCCCCGGGAGCATGGAGACGTACTGCCCGGGCGTCGGGACCGGCGGATACACCTCCTGCCGGTACGGCGAGCGGGCTGTCATCAACCTGGCCCGCTGGGCGACCGCCGTCCCGGACTACGAGGGCGACGTCGCCACCTACCGCCACTACGTCGTGAACCACGAGGTCGGTCATGCAATCGGGAATCGGGAGCACCCGCCGTGCCCCGGCCCCGGTCAGCTCGCGCCGGTGATGCAGCAGCAGACGCTGGGCCTGAACGGGTGCGCGAAGAACCCCTGGCCCTATCCCTGACCGGCCCCGGGCGATCTCTGCAGCGACGGCCTTCCGTCGTCGGCGCCCGACGCGTCGGGCTGGTCCTGCCAGTCCCACCCCGCCAGCTCCAGGGCGGCCAGATCAGCGAGTCGGCTCTGCCTGGCAAGGAGCGATGACGGATCACCCTCTTCCACGACGCGGCCGTGGGCGACCACGAGCACGTGATCGGCGTCCCGGGCAGTCGCCAGCCGATGGGCGACCGTGAGCACGGCTGTGCCGCCGGGAAGGACCCGGTCGCGCAGCGCGTCCCGGAAGGCCGCGTCGCCGGCACCGTCGACGACGGAGGTGGGCTCGTCGAGGAGCAGCACGGCGGGCTCGGTCACCAGGGCTCGGCTCAGGGCGAGCAGCTGGCGCTGGCCCGCGGACAGCTGGACGCCACAGCCACGGCCGGTGTCCGACAGCACGGTGTCGTACCGGTCCGGCAGAGCCTCGATGAACGAGTCCGCGCCGGAGATGCGAGCGGCTCCGCGGACCTGCTCGGCGGTCAGCTCGGGATCGCCGAGGGTGATGTTGTCGGCGACAGTGCCGCTGAACAGGGCGACGGTCTGCGGGACGTACCCGAGCAGAGCCCGGCGGGTGCCGTCGTCCATCCCGGTGGGATCGCCGCCGGCGAGGGCTACCCGCCCGCTCCACGGCGCGTGCAGTCCCGCCAGCAGCGAGAGGATGCTCGACTTGCCCGCGCCGGTGCGCCCCACGATCGCGACGTGCTGACCCGCGGAGACGGTCAGGCTGATCCCGTGCAGGACCGGCCGGCCGGGCAGGTAGCCGAAGCTGACGTCCTCCACCTCGATGACCGGCCGAGTGCGGGGGCACGCTGCGCCGGGCGCGCTCGGGGCCGCAGCCGCCGGCGGGCTCCCGCCTACGGCGAGATCGGCCGGACCGGTGGGGCCGCCGGCGTCGGTGGGCAGCTCGAGGACGGCGAAGACGCGTTCGGCCCCGGCGAGTGCCCCCTGCACGGTCTGCCACTCGTCGCCGAGGTTGACCAGCGGGGTGAAGAAGCGGGCGAACAGGAGCACGAACGCGGTCAGCGTGCCGACCGTGACGCCGAATGCGCCGAGGGCGTCCCGCCCGCCCAGCCACAGCAGCAGTGCGGTCACGACCGCGGCGAGCACTCCGAGCACGGGCGCGTAGAAGGCGTTGAACAGCACGGAGCGGTTGCCCGCCTGCAGCCAGGTCCGCAGTGCGCGGCGGACCCGGTCGGCGAAGCTGAGCTGGCGTCCGAAGGCGCGGATGACCTCGACACCGGACAGGTCCTCTGCGAGCCGGGCGTTCACCGCGCCGACCGCGATCCGGGTGGCGCGCTCGGCGTCCCGGACACGGCGGCGCAGCACGTTCGTGACGAGCAGCAGCGGCGGGATGACCAGGGCGGCCGCAGCCGCCAGGATCGGGCTGAGCACGGTCATGGCCACGGCCAAGGTGAGCAGTCGGACGACCTGGCCGAGGAGTCCGGCGACCGAGGAGGAGAACAGGTCGTCGATGGCGTCGATGTCGGCGGTCGTCCGGGAGATCGAGTCCCCGACGGGGGTGCGGTCGTGATAGCCGGTGGGGAGAGCGAGCAGGTGGGAGAACAGCCGCGTCCGGAGCACGGCGAGGCTGCGTTGCGCGACGGTGGCCGCGAGATAGCCGTATCCGGCACTGAGCGCGGCGACCGCGGTCGCCGCGGCTAGGTAGACCGCGGCGGCGGTGCCCAGCTCCCGAACGTTGCCTCGGACCAGGCTGTGGTCGATGACGTGGCGCACCACCAGGGGCGGCACGAGTTCCACGACGGCGGCGGCGAGCACCAGCACTCCGACGGCCAGCAGCCGCGCCCGCCAGGGCGAGACCAGAGACCCCAGGTGGCGGCTCAGCCGAACCGGCGGGGGCCGGCCGACGATGCGGGCGGTCACTGGTCGACCCCGGGAGGGGGCCCGGCCATCACCGGCGTCTGCCTGGCGTGCCGCTGGGCCTGGAAGATCCGCGCGTAGAGGCCCCCGCTGCCCAGCAGGGCCTCGTGGCTGCCCTGCTCGGCGACCTGGCCAGCGTCGAGCACCACCACGAGTTCGGCGCAGGGAAAGGAGGCCAGGCGGGTGGAGAACAGCAGCACCGTGGCGCGGTGCTCGGCCGGCGCGTCGGGGCCGACCGCGGCGCGCAGTGCGCCGATGATGCGGACCTCGGTCTGCAGGTCCAGGGCGGAGAACGGGTCGTCCAACACCAGCAACCGGGGACGGAGCGCCGGTGCGGCCAGGCTGCGGGCCAGGGCGATCCGCTGCCGTTGCCCACCGGACACCTGCACGCCCAGCTCTCCGATGCCGGTGCAGGCCCCGGCCGGCATGGCGGCAACCTCCTCCTTCAGCGCGGCGACGGTCAGGGCCTCGTCGAGCCGGGCGCGGTCGGCGGGTTGCCCGGGGTCGTGCAGCAGCACGTTGTCGGCGACGGTTCCGGAGAACACCGGATGGCCCTGCGGGAGGTAGCCGACGGAGTCGCGGTTCCTCGGCGGCCAGGCGTGCGGTTCTACGCCGTCCACCGTCACCTGCCCGGTGCCGGGCGGATACAGACCCGCCACCAGGCGGGCCAGCGCCGACTTGCCCGATCCGACCGAGCCGGTCACCGCGACAAGGGCGCCCGGTGGGATGTCCAGGGTGACGTCGCGCAGCGCCGGCGTGCCGGCTCCGGGATAGGCGAAGGTCACGCGTCGCAGGCTCACCTCGGCCGGCCCGGCGCGGGGCGAGGGCACAGGGAGTCGGGGCGTGGGTGGGTCGTCGTCGGGCATCCCCGCGATCCGGTCGGTGAGCCAGCTGGCCCGCCGGGGCTCCGCGGCGAGCGGCGGTGGGGTGGCCAGCAGCGGCGCGAGCCGGGTGTAGGCGACTCCGGCCGCCTGCACCCGGTTGACCATCTGCGGGATCCGGAAGGCCCGGCCGGTGAACCGGCCGAAGAGCCCCAGTAGGGCGACCAGGTCGCCGACGCTGAGCTCCCCGGCGATGACCCGCCCGCCGCCGACCCCGATGATGGCCAGGACGCCGCTGGTGACCAGCAGCGTGTAGACCGGCGCCAAGACGGCTTCGAGGCGGGCCGCGGCGAGCTCGGCGTCCGCCTGCTCGACGGCGAGTGCGCGGAGCCGCGCTGCGTAGGCGCCACCCCGGCCCGACGCACGCAGTGCCCGCAGACCGGTCAGCCCCTCCTGGGCGAACGTCGTCACCGCGGCGTTCGCTTCCCGGGCCCGCAGCGTGCGACGGCTGACCCTCGCGCCGACCGCCTTCGCCAGTGCCAGCGCGATCGGGACGGGCGCGAGCGCCAGCAGGCCCAGGCTGGGGTCGTAGATCAGCATGGCGACCGCGAGGGCGAGCGAGAACAGCAGCGTGTCCCAGGTCTCCACGATCACCTCGCCGACGCCGCGACCCAGCACCTCGACGTCGCCGACGACGCGGCCCATGACCTCGCCGACCGAGGTCCGGTGCAGCCGGTCGGCCGGCCAGGACAGCACCCCGCGGACGGCGTCGGCCCGCACGTTGGCCTTGATCCGGTTTCGGCAGACGCCGAGCCAGTAGCGCTTCCCGATCCTGGGGATCTCGGTGGCCAGGGTTCCGGCGATCAGGAGGAGGACGGCGCGGGTCACCGCGCCGCCGTTCACCGCACCTCGGTCGTGGGCCAGCACGGTGTCCACGGCGTGGCCGAGCAGTACGGCGGGCAGCACGACCGCGGTGTTCATCAGCAGGCCGCACAGCGATCCGATGGTGAGCAGCCCCGCGACCTGGCGGGCGTAGGGGCGCATGCCCCGCCACAGCGACGGAGCCGCCGTCCTGCGGGGCTCGTGCACAGCCACGGCGGCTCGGCTCACACCTGCCCGAGCCGGTCGGTCAGGTCGGCAGCCGCCCTGTGTGCGTGCGCCGACGAGCCGGCCAGCGCGGCCAGGTCCGCGTAGATCATCGCTGCCGTCCAGACCGCGTCCCACTCGGCGCTCGGGGCTGCCCCCTGCAGGTAGTGCTCGCGCAGCGCGAGTCGGTCGTGCGGGTCCGGCCACGACCGGAGGTCCAGCGCGGGGTGGGATGCGTAGGCGTCACCGAAGTCGATCAGCCCCGTGAACCGGCCGGCCGGGTCGGTGAACGCGTGCGTGGGACCCGGGTTGGAGTGCAGCGCCACGGGCGGCTGGTCCAGGTGCCGGGGGAGCGCCGCCAGCGCCCTCTCCGCGACGTGACCGGGAGACACGTCGAGCGGCCACCGGTCCGGCCGGCTCGTCAGGTTCTCGACGAGGTCGGCGAAGTTGGGCTCCAACCGCTCCCGAAGCCCGGCCGCGCCCTCCGCGACCGGCAGCACCCCGGCCGTCCGGAGGCCGCCGGCGTCGAGGGCGTGCACGACCCGCAGCACCCCGGCCAGCTCGCGCAGCAGCTCACGCCGCGTCGGGGGCGGCAGCGAGGTGCGCCCCACGGCCCGCCCGGGGATCCGGCTCATGACGATGAACTCGACCCAGCCGACGTCGGTCTCCACGCAGTCGTAGCCGTACACCCGCGGGATCCGGCCGGCCAGCGCACCCGCCAGCGCGGTCAGCAGCGCGGCTTCCTTCGCCAGGCTCGTGCGCGGCCGCAGCCGGTGCGGCCGCTGCGTCTTGACCACCACACCGCCGTGGCCGCGTGCCGGCGCCGGTCCCCGCCCGTCACGTGCCGCCCCGTTGAGCAGGTAGACGCGGGCCTCACCGCCCGACTCGTCCACCTCCACCGTCGCGTCCCCATCGAGTACGAGGTCGTCGGGGAGATGGCCTCGGCCCAGCTCCGCCACGAGCGCGGCAGGCAGCACCGGGTCCGGCGCGTCCGGCTGGCTGTACACATCGGCGCGCCCCATCAGCACTCATCCCCAATCAGTAGAGGTAGACGTCCACCAGCAGGGCAACCGCCCCAGCGGCCAGCGCAAGGTTCGCGACTTCTGGTGCGGGCTGCTTGCGCATGGCCCGTAGGCCAGGACCAGCGCGGTCAGCGCGAACGCGGCCACACCGCTGCCGGGGTCCTGCCGACTGATCGGGAACAGCCGGAACGGAAGGTCGGTGAAGAACTGCGACGCATGGGTGGCACGCAGGACGAACTGCCAAGCGAGCACCGCGACGGACGCTACGACGACGGCCGTGAGGACCAGCTCGAGGCGGCGCCATCGGGGCACCAGCACGGTGAGTACGGCCACGCCGACGGCCGTCAACGCGACGCCGTACAGGATCTGCGCGTAGGTGAGCATCGTCGTGCCGGCGGTGGCTAGGCGACCGGTAGTCCCGTGAGCCCGGCCAGAAGACCGAGAACGGCGCAGACGCCCAGGGTTCGCAGCACCGACCACTTGACCCTGAGCAGCAGGACGGCGGCCACGACGGCGATCGCGACGGCGACGGGCCGCAGCGTGGTCAGGTCGGGCAGCTCGAACGCCAGGGGGCCGCTGTCGACGTCGACGGTGTCGGAGAACAGCGTGTGGACGGCGAAGTAGACGCCCAGGTTGGCGATGACGCCGACGACGGCGGCGGTGATGCCGGTCAGCGCCGCGGACAGCGACCGGTTGCCGCGCAGCCGCTCCATGTACGGCGCGCCGAGCAGAACGAACAGGAAGCTCGGCACGAACGTCACCCAGGTGACCAGCAGCGAAGCCAGGACGGCGGCCACCCACGGGTCGAGGTCGCCGGGGTTGCGGTAGGCGCCGAGGAAGGCGACGAACTGCACCACCATGATCAGCGGGCCTGGCGTCGTCTCGGCCAGCGCCAGGCCGCGGACCATCTCGCGCGGGGCCAACCAGCCGTAGACCTCGACGGCCTGCTGGGCGACGTAGGCCAACACCGCGTAGGCGCCGCCGAACGTCACCACGGCGGCACCCGAGAAGAACAGGCCCTGCTCGGTGAAGACGCTGCCCGCGCCGGTCAGCAGCGCGACCGCCGCGATCGGCACGCCCCACACGAGCAGCCCGACGAGCAGCACCTTGAGCGTGCGGCGGGTGGTGGGAGCCTCGTGGTGCAGCACGTCGTCGGAGATCACCGGCGGCGGACCCTCGTCCGGACCGTCGGATGCCTTCTTGTCGGGGAGCGCGGACGGCAACCACCGGCCGAGTGCCCAGCCGGCCACCCCGGCGAGGGCAACGACCACCGGGAAGGGCACGCCGAAAAGCGCCAGCGCGACGAACGAGGCGACCGCGAGGACGACCAATGCTCGACTGTCCAGCGCCTTCTTGGCCACGCGGATGACGGCCTGCACGACGATGGCCAGCACGGCCGCGCCGAGCCCGGCGAACACGGCGGTGATCGCGGTCGTGGTGCCGAAGGCGACGTAGATCGCCGAGAGCGCCAGCAGCGCGACCATTCCGGGGAGAACGAACAGGCCGCCGGCGACGAGTCCACCGCGGGTCCCATGCAGCAACCAGCCCACGTAGGTCGCGAGCTGTTGGGCCTCGGGGCCGGGCAGCAGCGTGCAGTAGTTGAGGGCATGCAGGAAGCGGCGCTGGCCGATCCAGCGCTTCTCGTCGACCAGGGAGCGCTGCATGACAGCGATCTGGCCGGCCGGACCGCCGAAGGTCTGCAGCGAGATGGCGAACCAGGCACGCACCGCGGTGCCGAAGGGCACCACCGTCTGCTCGTGCGGTCGCACCACCGAGGGTTCGGGTTCCGAGACTTCGGCCGGCGCTGAGCGGCCGGGGTCCTGCTCGGGGCGGGCGTCGCGGTTCATGGGCTTCCCCGGATTCAGGCCGGCTCGCGGCCGAGCAGCAGGCGGCGGCGGTGGTACTCGTAGAGCCCGTCGAAGATCGGGCCGGAGACCGCCAGGGTGTGCTCGTCGGTGCCGGTCATCGACAATCCGCGCAGGATGACGTCCAGGCCGGCGGCCTCGGGGGCGTCGAAGCGCTCGTCCTCGAGGTCCGCCTCGTGGACGGCCTCGGCGATCCGCCAGAGCACCGGGTCGGTCAAGTCGCGGCGGCGCAGGATCGTCTCGAAGGAGCAGTCACCGCCGTGGTGGCCGAGGTCGACCCCGCGCATGTCGAACGGGATCGCGTCGGCCGGCACCTGGGTCGGGTCGGCGACGAAGAGGAACTCGGCCCCCGAATCGAGGAAGCGCCGGATCAGCCAGGCGCAGGCGGCACGATCGATGTGCACGCCGATCCGGGTCGCCCACTTCACGGTGCCGGCTCCGACGCGAGGGCGGCCGGATCGCCATGCTCTACGTCCGCCACTGCAGCCGCGAGATCGCGCATGGCCGCGGCGGCCAGCTCGCGCTCCAGCGGCGGGAAGAAGTCCCGCCGGTTCACTGCTCGCCACTCGGTCCGCAACCGGCGCAGCGCCCGGACCCGGTCGGGCTGGTCCGCGTCGGCTGCCGCGCGGCATGCCTCGGCCAGGGCTCGGTACTCCTGAGCCCGGGCGGCCGCCATCCCGGCCGCCAGTTCTCGCTCCTGCTCCGCGGTGGCCGGCCGCGCGACCCAGAGTCCCGCGGTCCCGTCGGCCTCCTGCACGTCCCCGGCCAGCCACTCCAACTGCTCCCGCGTCCGGGCGTCTGCCGGCAGCGCGACCAGGCCGTCGGCCAGCTGGGCCACGCCCAGCCGCTTCAACCGCCGCCACAGCGTGGTCCGTGGCCCGGACGGCTCGCGCGGCAACCGGTAGGAGAGCAGCACCCATTCGCCGGCACCGGGCGGACGGGACGACCTATCAGACACATGACGATGCAACCACGGTTGCAGCATCTCGTCCAGCCCCCACTTGCTGCCGCGAGGCAGGGCCGTCGGTCTGTCGCGTCCGTGTCGCTGTCGGGAGGCCCCAATCGGCCGTCGACGGTCCTACAGTGCTGCATGGGGCGCCTGCCGCGTGAGGCCGAGATGAGTGACCACCAGAGCCATGAGGAGGTCGCCGCCTGCCTGTCGCCGGAGGGGCCAACCTTGGTGGTGGCGCTGTGGCTGAGAGCCGTCTTCGAGCTGGCGCGGTGGGACCGAGCCGCGGCACAGTGCACGCCGGAACTACGCCTCGCTGTCGCACAGGCATTCGTGCATCGAGGGCTCGAGAGCGGCATCCTGCCGCAGGGTTGCAGCTCCGACGTGGCAGATGCCCTCGCGGCGGGCGACACCGCGCAGGCTCAGTGGCCGCTGTTCGAGCGCTCGGTGCTGGCACATCTGGCCGGCTATGACGTCGGGCGTACCGGGCGCTTCTCGGTCGGCAGCCGACCGCGGGTGCTGGACGCCCGACACGAGCTCGTCGTGGTCGTGCCGTCCGCGGCCCTCACCGGGCCCGAGACCCACATCTCCGGCGTCGGGCCGGCTAAGGAGCTGAACTCGGCGTCGGCGTCGGCTCTTCCGTGCTGGCCGCTCGCGGTCCGGCGAGCACCGCTCCTCAGCCCCGGATGGCTCGTCGCCGGCTGGCGCGGACGGCAGCTTCCCCAACCCGGCTGGCCGCCGGTGTTGTGACCTCGATGTGAGGCCCAGGCCGGCCTGCGCTCTGGGCTCAGGCAGCCGCCTGGGTCAGCTCCCCGGGCGCCTCTGCATCCCGGACCCGCCAGCGAGGAGGTGTCCGGCCGGTCGGCAGCGCGACCGCCGTCCACAGCGTGTCGACGTCTGGCAGCCCATGTGAGAGCAGCAGTCGCGCCACGACGATCGCCATCAGGCCGGTGCACCAGCAATGCCCGGCCCGGGGCAGGTGAGGCATCCACGCCTCACCTGCCCGGCCGGTGCTAGGAGCTGCGGCGCGCCCGCCAGAACCAGACGCCCGCACCGATGGCCACGGCCACCAGCAGGCCGGCGACGAGCGCGATGGTTCCGGCGTTCGACTCTTCGTCGGTGGACTGCGACGCCTCTACGGGCGCGGCAGTATCAGCGCTGCCGGAGGTGGCCGTCTCGTCAGCGGTCGGGGCCGACGGAGTCGCCGCGCCCGGGGCCGCCGGTGTCACGGTCAGGACGGGTGCGGGCATCTGGGGCTCCGGCGCTGCATCGCTGGGAAGCTCGATCCAGGCGTCCTCGCGGCCGTCCGCGTAGCGCTGCAACGTCTTGAACGGCAGCTCGGTGCTGTCGGCGGGCAGCAGGGCGACGGTGACGCTGTACTCCGCGTCCACTCCCGGCGCGACGGGTGGCCCGCCCAGTTCGAAGCCGTCCGCAGTCGGCGTCAGTGCCCAGCCCTCCGGCCCACTGGCCAGCGCCACGTCCCCGGGAGCGATGCCCTCGGGCAGCTGTGTCTTGACGCTCACGATCCCGACGGTCTGCGATTCCGACTCCGCCATGAAATGCAGCGTCACCGGCCCCGTCCCGGCCTGGACAGGAGCGTCGGTGAACACCTCGATGTGGGCGCCCGCGGAACCGGCACTCATCAGCACGAGCCCGACAACGGAAGCGGCCATCACGGCACCGCGTCGACAGATGGAGGTAGGGGAGAAGATCACGCAGTAATAGTCGTTCCTCACGGTCGGTAAGTTCCCGCCGTTCCACGGTGGTACTGTCTGCGTGTGCGCGCAGATAACCAGACATGCCGTCGCGAGCTCCCTGAGGACCAGGTTGACCTCGCGGTCGAGGTGTTCCGAATGCTCGCCGACGGCACGCGGATCCGGATCCTCTGGGCCCTGATCGGCCGGGAACTGTCGGTGAACGAGCTCGCCACGCAGGTCGGGAAGCTGCCCGCCGCGGTGTCCCAGCATCTGGCCAAGCTGCGGATGACCCGGCTGGTGCAGACCCGCCGGGAAGGCACCACGGTCTTCTACCGGCTGGAGAACGAGCACGTCGCCCAGCTGGTCACCGACGCCATCCACAACGCCGAGCACGGCGGGCCGGACGTACCGGGCCACCACCTGGCCGACACCGACCTGGTGCAACTGCACCGCGACGCCGAGGGCGCCTGAGATGACACACCAGCACGACCACGACCACGCGGACGCCCACCACGACCACGATCACCACGAGCACTCGGGTGGTCTGGGCGGCTGGCTGAGCGGTCTGTTCCGGCCGCACAGTCATGACGCGGCCGACTCGGTCGACTCGGCGCTGGAGTCCAGCGCCCAGGGCATCCGGGCGGTCAAGATCAGCCTTGTCGCCCTGGCCGTCACCGCGGGGCTGCAGATCCTTGTCGTGGCGGTCAGCGGATCGGTCGCGCTGCTCGCGGACACCGTCCACAACTTCTCCGACGCGCTGACCGCGGTGCCGCTCTGGATCGCCTTCGTACTGGGTCGCCGGGCGGCCAACCGTCGCTACACCTACGGCTACGGGCGCGCCGAGGACCTCGCCGGGCTGTTCATCGTGGCGATGATCGCCCTCTCGGCGGTCGTCGCTGGAGTCCAGGCCATCCGCCGGTTGATCGACCCGGTGCCCATCGAGTACGTGGGCTGGGTTGCGCTGGCCGGGCTGATCGGCTTCATCGGGAACGAGCTGGTCGCCGTCTACCGCATCCGCGTGGGGCGGCGCATCGGCTCGGCGGCCCTGGTCGCCGACGGACTGCACGCACGGGCCGACGGGTTCACGTCGCTGGCCGTCCTGGGCGGCGCGGCCGGCGTCGCCGCCGGCTTCCCGCTCGCCGACCCGATCGTCGGCCTGCTGATCACCGTCGCCATCCTCGCCGTGCTGCGCACCGCCGTCCGCGACGTCTACCGCCGCATCATGGACGCCGTCGACCCCGACCTCGTCGACCGGGCCGAGAGCGCACTGCGCGCGACGCCCGGTGTGCTCGAGGTTCGTGCCATCCGGATGCGCTGGATCGGCCACCGCCTGCACGCCGAGGCCGACCTGGACATCGACGGCCGGCTCAGCGTTACCGACGCCCACCGGTTGGCCCACGACGCCGAGCACCGATTGACCCTCGACCTCCCCAAGTTGGAGGCGGCCGCCATCCACGCGTACCCGGCCCATCGGGAGCCGCTGGGCGCCCACTGACTGTGCCGTCAGAAGGAGACCGGGAGCTCCTCCACGCCGTAGACGAAGGAGAGCCGGCGCCAGGGGAGCCCTTCCTCGGGGACGGCGAGAGCCAGATCCGGGAAGCGGCGGAACAGCGCCGGCAACACGATCCGCAGCTCAATGCGGGCGAGTTCGGCTCCGACGCAGCGGTGCATCCCGTGGCCGAACGCCAGGTGCCCGCCGGCGGGGGACCGTGTCGGGTCGAACCGATCGGCCTCCGGGCCCGCCCAGGCCGGGTCGCGGTCGGCCCCGCTGAGCGAGACCGCGACGACGTCGTCCTTCCGGATCGGGCACCCGGACAGTTCCAGATCCCGCTTGGCGAACCGCGGGAAGGCCACCTGGACGACCGACAGGTAGCGCAGCAGCTCTTCCACCAGGCGGTCGACGTCGGCGGGTGAACCGTCGCGGACGATCGCGGCGTGGGCGGGGTCGCGCAGCAGCACCATGGTGCCCAGCGAGATCGAGCTGGCCGTGGTGTCGTAGCCGCCGGTGACGATCCCGTCTACCAGGCCGGCGAGGTCGTTGTCGCTGATCGCGTCCCCCTCGGCCTGGAGGATCCGTCCGATCAGGCCGGTTCCGGGGGCGCTGCGCTGCCGGGCCACTACGTCGAGGAGCAGTTGCTTCTGGGCGGACACCGCGCCGAGCGCCGCGGCCGTACCTCCCGTGGCGTCGAACCGCTGGGTGCCCAGCCGGACGAAGGCCTCGTGGTCGGCGTCGTCGAGCCCGAGCAGCCCGCAGATCACGTCCATGGGAACCCGCCAGGAGACGTACTCGGCCAGGTCCGCAGGCGATCCGGCGGCCGCGAGCTCGTCGAGCCGGCGGGTCACGACCGCCTCGATCGTGGGCTCGAGCTGGTCCAGCCGGCGCCGGGTGAACTCCGGGGCCACGAGCTTGCGCAGCCGGGTGTGCAGCGGCGGATCGGTGAAGCCCAGCCCGCCGATGTCCGCGGTCGAGCCCGGGCCGGCATCGCGGAACAGGTGCCGGATGTCGTTGCTGTAGGAGTCGCGGTCGGCCAGGATGGTGCGGGCCTGCTCGTAGCCGGTCACGAGGTGGACGGCGAAGCCGAAAGGCATGTCCAGCCGCTCCACCGGACAACGCGCCCGCAGCTCGGCGAGCTCCGGCACCGGGTCGGTGCCGATCCGCAGCAGCGGCAGCCGCGCGCCCTCCGGGAGGAACGTCAGCTCGGAGAGGTCGAGGCCCTTCCTGCGGATCCGGCGCTCCACCAAGCGTCCCAGCCACGCCCGGCTCAGCGCCCGTGCGCCGCGGCGGAACCCCGACCGCCCGGCAGCCACGGGTTCCGTCGCGCGGTTGGCACGGGGGTCGGTCCGGCTGGTCCGGCGACGCTCGGGGCGGAGTGGTGAGAGGTCGATTGTGGGCATGAGTCCTCGTCGTCGGCTTCCAGTGGCCGGCGCGACGGAACGCCACGCCGTGCTCACCGTGGCATCCCGCCCGTCTTCGTCGAGCAGGGCCTCCCTGACATCGGCAGGATGGTGACGCCGTCCCCAGGGGCGCTTCACTCCTCCAGCACCGACCGGGCGACGGGGATGCGGGCGACGGGGATGTACGGGTGCCCGGAGGCGACACCCTGGGCGCCTGCCATGGACGAGTCGAACTCTGTTCCGTCCACCGGCGGCGCCAGCTACGTGGAGCCGTCCGCGGAGGAGGTGCTGCAGCCGGGCCTGAAGATCGGGAGCCGTTCCGGCGGAACATGAGCCAGCCATACGTGCTGCAGCGACTGTCAGAGCGGGCGTGGTGGGTGCAGTCGTTCAACTACGGCACGTTGTTCCACGTCGGGGAGCAGGGAGTGCTCGTCCTGGACGCCCTGGAGGGCGTCTACGACAGCGTCGTCCAGGCGATCACCTCGGTCACCGAGCGTGCGCATCAGCGGCAGCGCCATGACCGCCCAGGCGATGCACCTGAGCCACAGCTCCTTCCCCCGGCCCACCGAGCTGCTCGACTGGCCGCGCGGCCAGTTCGACTTGGAGGGACTCGCCGTGGAGCTGCACGGCTTCGAATGGGCCGCCCACACCGACGACCACGCCGCCTGGCTGCTCGCCGACGAGCGCATCATCCACTCCTCGGACCTGATCAACCCCGACCAGCCGCCCGTTCTGGCGGTTCGCCGGCAACGAGCGGTTCCACTGGCACGAGGACAACCTCAAGCAGATCTACTACGTGGGCTGGGACCACCTGTCCGGCAGCCACGGCACCCCTCGGTACCCGCGTCGACATCGACTTCGAGCTCTCGTTCATCGCCGATCTCAAGGCAGCGGTCGGACAGGCGATGGGCGTGCACCCGTTCACCGACTTCGTCGACCCCACGGCCCGGGCGCACACCGGCTTCCTGGCCAACTTCTTCGCGACCATCTCGCGGGAGGCCACCGAGGCGCTGCGCGGAAAGTACGGCCAGCTGTACGGCTTCGAGGAAGCAACCTTGCCCAACGCCGAGATGGTCGCGTGGGCCATGTATGAGTACCGCTGAGCGTGGCCGCCATGAGCGACTCGGCAGCCGCGAGCCGGGAGATCACCGCGGCCGTCGTCCGGGAGAAGGGCGCGTTCCAGCTGGCGCCGGTGGTGCTGGAGCCGCCGCGCGACGATGACGACGACTGCAGCACTCCAGCACCCGATCCGCGACGTGCCCGCTGACGGCCCGCCCGGGTGCTCGTCGTGGATGACGAGCCGAGCATCCGCGAGGTGCTGGAGCTGCCGCTGTTGGGCTACGAGGGGTCTGAGGTCCGCACGGCGGACGACGGCACGGTGGCGGTGGCGGTGGCGGTGGAGTCCGACCCGAACGCCGCTCTGCTCGACGTGATGCTCCTGACGCCACCGGGACTCGGCTTCGATCCCGAACCGCTTTGCGTCTCACAGGTTCAACGCCACCATCTGTGCTGCTCCTGCTTCCGTGATCTTCCAGCGCAGGTCGACGCCTTCGTGCTCGGCGTCGCGACGATGAGGCACCCAGCTCGCTGCAGGTACTGACGACATGGACGATCCGGATGCCGATGCGCGCTTGGCGTGGGAGGCGGTCCAGCATGTGGCAGGGGACGAAGCCGGTGCTCACATGGTCATGCCACGTTGATGGACGCACGCCGGCGGGAGATCGTGCGTTTGGTGGTGGCGAGCTGTTGGGCGATGTCGCGGATGGACCTGCCGCGTTCGGTGAGGCGTCGGACGACTTCGTCTTGCTCAGCCGGGGTCAGGTGCTCGAGGCGGACGCCGTCGCCGGCGAGGGCGCGCTCGACGGCGATCTCATCCAGGTCATCGTCTGTTTCTGCATGCTGAGCGTGGTGTCGGGGATCTGGGTCGGTGTCGATGTCGTCCCAAGCCAGAGGCGGCAGCCAGCCCCGTTCTGCGGCGAGGGCTCGGGCGGCGTCGGCGGCGGCGCGCTGGTCATGGGTGGACTGCGGTGGCCGCAGGTTCCACAGCTGCTCGTAAAGGGTGCCGACGTCCTGCGCGGTCTGCGCGGTGACGGAGTCGCTGAGCATGCTGCGTCGGAGGCCGGCGGAGCTTCGGCCGAGTCTGGCGGCCAGCTCGTCGTGGGGCCAGCCGACGGCGATCAGGGCCTGCAGTCGGCGATGGGTGCCCGTGGCGACGACGTGACTGCGCGGCGCCCGGCTGGCTTGGTCGACCCGGATGCGCAAGACCCGCTGGGCGGTCTGGGGCCGGACCCGCCGGATGCCTGGGTTGCCGTTGCGTCCGGGGTCGGCCAGCTCGCGGACGTGGCTGTTGGAGATGCCCGCGAGCCTGGCGATCTGCTCGACGCCGATGCCGGCCGCGCGTAGCGCGCGGATGTGCTCGCGCACCGGAGCGGCGTCTACGAATGGCCGCCATCGGCCGAAGGTCTGCGCGCGGTGCACGGCACGGCCGGCCGCGGTGTTGGCGGCAGTGCAGTCGGTGCATCGGCAGCGGTCCTTCACATAGGCGACGCGGGTTCCGTGCACATGCCGAGCACGCGGATGAATGCAGTCCCGCTTCACCCGCCCCTGAGCGCGGTGGACACGGCGACGTGCTCGCTCGATGGCCTGTCGGTGTTTCGCACAGGAATGGCGCGCGTGGTGGACGTCGGCGAGGGCGTCGCTGGCGTACGTGCCGCTGTAGCCGCAGGCGGGGCAGGTCAGGGTGGCGTTCATGCCCCGCCCAATGGACATACGGCGACCGGCTGACCGGTGTGGCCACGACCGGGCAGGTCGGCCCTGGCCAGGACGTCCTCGATCCAATCGGTGCGGAGGCTGCCGGCGTCTCCGACGTGGTCGTCGAAGGCCATGGCTGTGAACTGTTGGGCGGCGGCGGCCCACTCCCGGTCGGACAGGGGCCGCTCGAGGTGGGCCTCGACGGTGGGCCGGTCGACGTAGGCGATGCTGGCGCCGATGACGTCGGCCAGGTCGGCGAGCAGCCGGTGAGTGTCGCCGCCGTAGCTGTCGACGAGGGCCTGCAGCACCCCCCGGCAGGCAGTCTGCCGCCGGAGTTGAGGAAGTAGTGCGGCGTTGCAGGCCCGGCGGCTGATCGCCCGGCTGTTGCCAGTGGCCAGCACGTCACGGGGGCAGGCCTGCTCCGGTGAGAGGGTGACCTTCTCCCTCATCGAGCCTCCTCGACGGCGCCGCAGTGACGAGCCGAAGACGGCGTCGGTGCGGGGAAGGGGTCGCGGGAGATGGTCAGCACGTGAATCACTTCGACGCCGAGGTCGAGCACGAAGCTGCTGACACCGGCGGTGTCCTCCAGACCGATCAGCCGGCGCTTCTCGCCAAGATCGGCCATACCAATCCGGTACAGCCGCCTGTGGGGGCGTCGGCAGACAACGACGTTGACGACCGCACGGGCGGCCGAGCCGTCGAGGCAGGGATGCTGAGGTGGACCCTCGGTCCAGCTCAGTCGGTCGATCGCGGTGAGGATTTCGATGCGCTGCGACTGCTCGCTCGTGAAGCCCATCCGGACGCCCAGGACGGTCCAGGACAGCTGGCTGCCGTGGTCGCCGCCGCCAGTCAGCCCGTCGTGCCGCGCGTGCTCGCAAGCGATGCCGGCGGCACAGGCCGGCGAGCGAAGCGTTTCGCTGCTGGGGGAGTGCGGCGCAACGGTTGCCGCTGCCGGTTCTCCCGGCCGACTGCACATGGCTGCTCCTTGGGTGAGGACCGCTCACCGGAAGAAGGCGCTATTCGGAGCCGATTGGTGACACCCGCCGAAGAATTGGGGATGCCGGGTGCCGCGGATCAGCTATCTGCCAAGAGGCCCGGTCGCGGCAGAAGTCCGGTGGTCAGGCCCCTGCTCGTGGGGTTCGGGGCGGTCAAGGCGCTGGTGCACCTATAGGGCGTTGACATCGGCTGGTTCGGGCGGTGGGACCGCCGGTCTGGCGGGCTGGTTGGCGCCCGGCGCGAGCTGGCGCCCGCCTGGTCAATGGGTCGCGGTGCGCCCGAGCTCCGGGATGCCGCCCACCCAGCACCGCGCAGGCAGCGGCGCTCCCGCCGCTGTGGGCCGCGGCGCTGCGCACCGGCGGCGTCGCGGCCGAGGAGGCCGCACCGGGGGATGTAGGAAACCTCGATAAGACGCTCAAGCGGTGTCACCAAACGGCATCGAATAGCGCCTTCTCCTTCGTGAAGGCAGCGGACGCCGAGGAGAGACGGCTGAGCCGCCAAGTTGACGCAAAAACAGCGATCGAAGGAGTCGCCATGGCGGGTCATCAGTCGTCGCCGCAGGAGCGCGAGTGCCACCTTGCTGGCGCCGGGCGGGCCGGACGCAAGCACCGCGATCTTGCAAGCCCGTCCGCTGTCAGCCAGCGGGCGCTGCGGGCACGCATGGCAGCACATCAGCTCCATGCGAGGGTGCGGGACGCCGCAGCACATACGGCGCCTGCGCGGGCTGCGTTCTTGTCGCGGTTCGAACGGGAGGTGGACCCCGACGGATCTCTTGATCCCCGTGAGCGAGCTCGTCGGGCCGAGCATGCACGCAAGGCGTACTTCGTCCGTCTTGCGCTCGCCTCAAGCCACGCTCGTGGCTTGCGCCGCAGCGGCGGTGGCGGTTC
Source organism: Blastococcus colisei (assembly GCF_006717095.1). Taxonomy (NCBI): domain Bacteria; kingdom Bacillati; phylum Actinomycetota; class Actinomycetes; order Geodermatophilales; family Geodermatophilaceae; genus Blastococcus; species Blastococcus colisei. Next base: position 3,246,096 of record NZ_VFQE01000001.1, on the reverse strand, counting down.
GAGGTTTTCGGCTGGAGGCGAGGCATAGGTTCGCGGCGCGCCGCTTGCCGAGGGCCGATCTACACCACTCCAGGGGGCTCTCCCTCATCCACACCCACATCGGGACATGCCCCCTGTACGCGGCTGGCTGCGATCAATTCAGCTTTGGCGTCCAGCGTCGCTTCGTGTCGGCGAGAGTGGCCCCGTAGCCGTTGCGGTGTCGGACGGACTCCTCCGCCAGCTCGGCGCGTTCGCCGTCAACGGCCTCTATCCGACCGGGACAGCACGGGTCCGTAGGAGGTGGCTCGTCGGTAGACGAGATGCTGACCGACCTCCGGGTCGAGCCAGGGCTGGTCGATGTAGCGCGGGCGGGAGCGATCATTCGCAGGAGGAGCCGCAGCAGCGACATGCGCGGACGGTTCGCTCAGGCTGTAGGCGCTGTTTGCCCGGTCTCGCGCCCTTCAGCCGGCCCGCCTCTTCGCCCGGAGCGCCCCCGTCCGGAACCGAGTATCGGCCCACCTGCCCTTCCGACACGAGGCTGCGCGTCCCTCGGCTGGCCCGCCGCGCCAGTGGGGACAACGCGACTCGGGGAGATCGCCGCAACCCGCGGCACCCAGCACAACGTTCGCTACAGCCGGTCGCCGAGGGCGGCGCGATGGAACGCGGCACGGGCCCGCTCGTCGGCGGCGCTCGCAGCGTAACGGCCGACCATCTCTCGCGAACGCCAGCCGGCGAGCCGCATGAGGTCCTGCTCTTGTCCGCCGCTGGCCAGCCAGGTATGGGCGTAGGTGTGCCGGAAGCGGTGCGGGTGCACGTTAGAGACACCGGCTTCGGCAGCACGGCGTTCGAGCATCTGCCGGACGCCCGAGTCGGTCACCCTTCCCTTCTTGCCCAGCCACAGTGCCGGGAGGGCGGCCTGGGGGTGTGTTGTGCGGGCGCGCAAGTAGCGGCGCAAGGCGTCGGCGGTCTTGGCGCCGTAAGGCACCGCACGGCCGCGCCGTCCCTTGCCCATCACCAGGGCCACGCTCTGCTCGGAATCCAGGTCGTCGACGTTCAGCCCGGCCAGCTCGCCGGCGCGCATGCCGGTGTCGATGAGCATGCGCAGCATCGCGGTGTCCCGGCGGTTCTCGAAGGTGTTGCCGCGGGCAGCGTCCAACAGGGCCCGCAGCTCGTCATCGGTGAGGATGTCGACCGGCTGCTCGGGCACAGTCGGCGGGCGCATCCGCTCCATCGGGGACCGTGGAATCTCGCCGTCCTCGGTCAGCCAGCGGAAGAGCTGCTGCATGGATCGGTAGTGCTTGGCGACGGTCGCTGGGGACACGCGCTCGACGAGGGCGGCCAAGAAGGCCTCAAGGTGGTCGCGAGTGATCGCGCCCGCGGTGGTCGGCATCCCCGCCTCCCGCAGGAACCCGACCAAGTTCTCACCAACGCGTAGGTAGCTGGCGATGGTGGACGGGGCGACATTGCGGGCGCGCAGGTGGGTGCGCCAGTCGGGCAGCAGCACCGCCAGGTCATCGACGGCCACCGCGACACGCGGAGACGGGGCCGAAGACATGCCGTACAGACTAGCCGAATCCCCGTCTGTTGGAGCGCTGTGCGGGATTCAGTACCCGCGTATTGCCTGGTGGTGGGGCGGGTGGGGCTCGAACCCACGACCCAGGGATTATGAGTCCCATGCTCTGACCGGCTGAGCTACCGCCCCGATGCCGACAGCCTGCCAGACGCCGTCCGCCCCGCGGAGCGCCGTCCCGACGTGCTCTGAGCGGTACCGGAACCATCGGTTGTGACCTGACGTGCGTCTTGTTATCCGCCTGTGACATCCGGTCGATCCCGATGTAGCTTCATCCGCGGCCCGGACGAGCTCCGCCCCTCGCACCCGAGGGCATCGAACGGGCCCCGCCGAACCGCGTCGGCCCGATGGCCGCGTGGACCGGGGAACCACCGCAGTACTGGGGTGAATCACGCCCGCGTTGGGGGACGCGGGTGAGTAGGGCACTTCCGGCCCGAACCCGTCAGCTAACTCGGTAGGCGGTCGCGAAGAACAGGAGACGCGTCGCCTTGGCGACCCTGCACCACACGGTCACACCCGCACCCGTCCAGCCGCCCAGCCGGCGCCGTCCCCGACAGCGCGTCCGACGAGCCACCCTCGTCGCCGGCGCCCTCACCGCCGCTCTCCTGAGCGGCTCCATCGCCCAGGCCGCGCCCAGCGCCCGCACCGCGGAGGCGCAGTCCGCTCACGACGCGGCCGCCGCCCGGGTGGCCGCCATCGCCGCCCGCGTCAGCGAGGCCGAGCAGACGCTGCAGCGGATGACCATCGAGGCCGAGGCCGCCAGCGGCGAGGCTCTCGCCGCGCAGGCCGCGCTCGCCGCCGCGCAGGAAGAGGCCACCGCCACCGCGACCCAGCTCGCCGAGGCCCGCACTGCCGTCGCCGAGACCGAGGACGAGGTCTCGGCGATCGGCCGTGAGGCCTACATGGGCGCCGACGACACATTCGGCGACGTCGCGATCCTGCTCGACGCCGACAGCCCGACCGAGGTGCTCCAACAGGCGGCCACCCTCGAGCACCTCGGTCTGGAGCGGACCAAGGTGCTCGAGGAGATGGAGGCGGTGGAGGCCATGGAGGCGCGTGCCGACCGCGCGGCCCGCACCGCCGTCGCCGAGCGGAACGAGCTCGCCCGGGCGGCCGAGGAGGCTGCGACCACCGCCGACGCGCAGCTCGCCGCCGCCCAGGGCACCTACGACGCCGTCGCCGCCGAGAAGGCAGCGCTCGACGCGGAGCTGCGCGAGGCCGAGATCCGGCTGCTGACGCTCCAGGGTGCCGACGACGCCGAGGCCGCGTGGTCGGCGCAGCAGGCGACCGCCGCTGCCGTGAACACGCTGAGCTCCGCCGGCGGAGCCGTCGCCCCCACCAGCGGCCGGGTCACCTCCTGCTACGGCTCCCGCTGGGGAACCCTGCACGCCGGGATCGACATCGCGGCGCCGATCGGGACGCCGGTCTACACCCCCGAGGACGGCATCGTGCTCCAGGCCGGCCCGGCCAGCGGCTTCGGCCTGGCCGTCGCGGTGGAGCACGGTGACGGCTCCATCACGCTCTACGGGCACGTCAACCAGATGTTCGTGTCCGCCGGCGAGGTGGTCTCGGCCGGTCACCAGATCGCCGAGGTCGGCAACCGCGGTCAGTCCACCGGCCCGCACCTGCACTTCGAGGTGCACACCGGCGGCCTCTACGCCAACCGGGGCAACCCCGTGCCCTGGCTGAGCGCCCGCGGCATCTCCCTCGGCGGGGGCTGCTGAGCACAGCACGTCGCCTGAGCGACGACGGGCCGGTGCGGACGGCGGTGGACAGCACCTGGGTGCGCGCCGCCGTCCTGGCCCTGCTCCTGCTCGTCTCCCTGGTGCTCGTGGTCGCCGTCGACGTGCCCGACGTCGCATCGGTCCGCGGTTGGGTGGACGGAGCGGGGCCCTGGGGCTGGGCCGGCATCGTGCTGGGCGTGGCGCTGGTGCTCCTGGCGCCGGTGCCGCGCTCGGCGGTCTCGGTTCTCCTCGGCCTCGTCGCCGGCTTCCCGGCGGGCCTGGCGGTCGCGCTCGCCGGCGGCCTGCTCGGCGGGCTGGCCGCGTTCGGGCTCGGTCGGGCCCTCGGCCGCCCCGCCGTGGCACGACTCGCCGGCCGGCGGATGGCGAGCGTGGACCGGCTGATGGTCGACCGCGGGTTCTGGGCGCTGCTGGCCGGGCGGCTCATCCCGATCATCCCGTTCGTCGCACTCAGCTACGGCGCAGGCCTCACCGCCGTCCGGCTTCCCCCGTACGCGCTCTCGACGGCCCTCGGGTTGATCCCCAGCACCGCCGTCCAGGTCGGCGTCGGCGCGTCGGCGGGAGTACTCGTGGCCCACGCCACGACGTTCACCGTCGTGCCGGCGGTGGTCGCCGTGCTCGTGCTCGGAGCCGTCGGAACCCTTGCCCGGCGACGTCGGCGCCTCGGCCGGAAACCGGCCTAGCCCCTCCCGAACACCCGGCCGAGCATGCCCCCCGCGCCACCGACGGTGCGCGCGGCGAGCTGGAGGATCGGGCCGCCCGGGATGCCCGGCACCGCCTGCACGATCGGCGCCAGCTGGAGCAGCCCGCCGACGTGGTGGACCTTGAGCCTGCGCCGGGCGACCGCGGGCACCGGGTTGATGCGACCGGACGCTGCCTCCAGCAGCAGATCGGCCGCCCCTTCCACCGCAGGGCCGTCGATGCGGCCGGGCGGCACCTGCGCGACGGTCCAGCCGCCGCTCGTGGACACGAAGCTCCAGCCGCCGTCCGGCGTGACGAGGGCGACCTCGCCGTCGATGTCCATCGACGCGGCCAGCCCGCCGGTGACATCGGCGAGGGCGGCGAGCCCGGACTGCAGGACCTCGGGCGGCGGGGGAGCGGCGCCGCAGGACACCAGATCCAGCCCGTGGACGGCGAGCTCGTAGGCCTGCCCGAGGACGACGCTGAGCAGCGGGATGCGCCCCACGACCGACACCGTGAGAGCGGTGTCGAGCTCCTCCGGCTCCTCGGCCAGGTAGCGGGCGGTGGCCTCGCGGTTGCGTCGCAGCGCGTCGAGCACCTCGCTCCTGGACGCGTCGCGGTGGGCGGCGGTCACGCGCGCGTTGGTGCCGTCGACGTCCGGGGGAGTGCCCGTGCCACCGGCCCGCGCCGAGGCGATCAGGTCCGCCATGGCGGTGTGGTCGTCCCAGCACCCCAGGTGGACGCAGATCTCCTGCGCCCGCCAGCCGGACAGCCGCGACGGGCGGTCCAGGTCGACGGTCTCCGCGCGCTCGATGAACGCGTCCCACGCGGTCAGCACCCGGCGGGCGATCTCGTCGCGTCCGGCGTCCGCCATTCCCTGGTGTCGTCCCACGGTTGCCGCTCTACCCGTCCCGTCGCGGACCAGGCATGGGGGGCCCCGATGCGCAGGTGGCACGCGCCACGTCCGCCCGGCAACCTCCCTCCCTCCGAGGGGTGACCCGACCGTCAAGGAAGCTGGTCAGGGCGCCGATCGCACCACCGTGACCGAACGACCGCCTGGAGACCGCCGGGCCAGCAGGGCGCCCGACGCCGCCCGGCCGAGCCGCCTCCGCCGGCTGGTCGGCACGGTCCGGGCCGGCCTCTACCGCCCGCTCGCCGAGGACGAGACGCGCGCCGCCTACTGGGTGCGCCACGTGCGCAACGGCGTGCTGCTCACCGAGGTCGCCGCCTGGTCGGTCGTCGGTTACGTGTTCCTGACCGACACCCCTGGCCGCCACCACCCGGTGCTCCTGGGCGTGGCCGTCCTGGCGATCCTCACCGTCCCCTGCCTGCTGCTGCTGCCGCTGCAGGCGATGATGCGGGACTCCCGCGGGCCGACCCTCTTCTATGCCTGGAGCATCGCGACCACGGTGCTGGTCATCATCGGCACCCGACTCGACGGGGGCTCCTCGAGCCCTCTCGACGGGCTGCTCTTCGTCACGCTGACCTACATGGCCGTCGCGTACTCGCCGTACGGCGTGGTGGCGATGGGCAGCGTGATGACCGGTGGCTACTTCCTCTTCGTCGAGCTCCCGGACGTCACCACCTCGGGTCTGTTCTTCTTCACCCTCATGGCCTCGATCACCATGATCTGCGCGATGGCCTCGGCCAACTCGTGGGCCGCCTACGACCGCCAGGTCGAGCTGATCCGCATCCAGGTGACGCTGGCCGCGACCGACCCGCTGACCGGGATCCCGAACCGGCGGGCGTTCATCGACCGCGTCACCGGCGCGGTGCACGACGCCGCCTGGGGACACCAGAGCGTCGTCTGCCTCGTGGACCTAGACGGCTTCAAGGCCGTCAACGACGCCGGCGGGCACGCCGCGGGTGGCGCCATGCTCAAGGCGGTGGGCATCGCCCTCGGCGGCGTCGTCCGCGAGACCGACACCGTCGCTCGGCTGGGCGGTGACGAGTTCGCCGTCCTGGCCGACACCTCGGTCAGCGCATCCGGCGAGATGCTCGCCGAGCGGCTCCGCGCCGCCGTCGCCCAGGTGGGCGGTCCGCTCGGGGTGACCGCCAGCGTCGGCGTCGCCGAGGTCGAGCCCGGCGACGCCGTCGAGGATCTGCTGCACCGCGCCGACGTCGCCATGTACCGGTCCAAGACCGCCGGCGGCGACCGCGTCACCAGCCTCGCGCACTGAGTCGGTCCGAGTTTCCGCGCGCCGGATCGACCGGCTCTTGACCCGACCGGTTACGTTGCGTGAGCGACGATGCGATGCCGCTCACACAGCCGGATGAGGCACCCGAGCAGCGGTCACGGCTCTCTGGCGTGCCCCTCCGGAACGCGCCCCATCCGCTGGACGCCGCGCCCAGCATCGTGGTAAAGGCGTCTGACCAGCGATAAGACACACCAGCGGTGACCATCCGTCACATTCGCCTCATCTACCTCAGCCGGGCTGGCGCGATGGGCACCTCATCGTGCAGACTGTTGCCGGGAGCCCTGTTCCGCCACTGCCGAATACAGCGCGTCACCGAATCGATGGTCCGTAGGGGAAGACGAGACCAATCGAGTCGATGGAGGTGCCTCGTGCAGCGACGGTCTACCCAGGGTGTCGTCTTCGTGCACGCGTGCCCGAAGGCGCTCTGCCAGCACGTCGAGTGGGCGCTGGAACGCGTCGTCGGCGCGCCGGTCTCCCTGTCGTGGGCTGACCAGCCCGCGGCGCACGGGTCCTACCGTGCCGAGGTCGCCTGGACCGGTTCGCCCGGAACCGGCGCCCGGCTGGTTGCTGCGCTGCGCGCGTGGCCGATGCTGCGCTTCGAGGTCACCGAGGAAGCCAGTCACGGCAACGACGGCGAGCGCATGTCCTACGTGCCCGGTCACGGTGTCTTCCGTGCGCCCACGAGCGCGAACGGCGACATCATGATCAGCGAGCAGCAGCTGCGGCACCTGGCGGCCACCGCGTCGTCCGCCGAGGCCTTCCGCCACGGCGTCGACGAGCTGCTCGGTGCCGCGTGGGACTCCGACCTCGAGGTGTACCGCCACGCCGGCGACGGCAGCCCGGCCACCTGGCTGCACCAGGTCGTCTGAGGTCGCGCAGGTCACGAATGCACTACGACACCCCGGGTCGACTCGGCGGCGCGTCGTAGCCTGGGACAGAGGTCGTCCGGGCGCCGTCGGGGAAGCGGCGTCCGGACGACCTTTCTCTTTGCCCGGACCGATTCCACGGTGGCCGCACCGATGATCAGCGAACCTGATCGTTAGTGGCGCTACAGCGGGATGTTGCCGTGCGCTCCGCGCCCGGGCGGCGCGGCGGCGAGTGCCGCGATCAGCCGGCGCTTGGTCTGCGAGGGCTCCACGACCTCGTCGACCACGCCGATCTGGAGTGCCCGGTTGACGCCGCCGGCGATCCGTTCGTGCTCCTCGGCCAGCTGCGCGTGCAGGGCCTCGCGCTCGCCGGGCGGGACGGCGGCCAGCTTCTTGCGGTGCAGGATGCCGACGGCGGCCTTGGCGCCCATGACGGCGACCTCTGCGCCCGGCCATGCGAACACCGCTGTCGCCCCCAGGGAGCGGGCGTTCATCGCGATGTAGGCCCCGCCGAAGGACTTGCGTGTCACCAGCGTCACCCGCGGCACGACCGCCTCGGCGAAGGCGTGCAGCAGCTTGGCCCCGCGCCGCACCACGCCGTCCCACTCCTGGCCGACGCCGGGCAGGTAGCCGGGCACGTCGACCAGCACGACCAGCGGCACCCCGAAGGCGTCGCACATCCGCACGAAGCGGGCCGCCTTCTCCGCCGACGCGGAGTCCAGGCAGCCGCCCAGGCGCAGCGGGTTGTTGGCGATGACGCCGACGGTCCGGCCGGCCAGCCGCCCGAGGGTGGTGACGACGTTGGGTGCGAAGCGGGGGTGCATCTCGAGCCCTGGACCGTCCAGCAGGTTGGAGATCACCGGCTTGACGTCGTAGGCGCGCTGCTTCTGCTCGGGCAGCAGCGCGCTGAGGTCGGTGTCCGGCGCGGTGTCGGGCGGCGCGAACGTGCCCTGGTTCGCCAGCAGGTCGACGGCCAGGCGGGCGGTCTCCAGGGCGGCGGGTTCGGAGTCGGTGACCACGTGGACGACGCCGCTGCGCCGGCCGTGTGTGTCGGGGCCGCCGAGCTTCTCCTGGTCGACCTCCTCGCCGGTGACCGAGCGGACGACGTCCGGTCCGGTGACGAACACCCGGCCGGCCGGCCCCATGATCACCAGGTCGGTGAGGGCGGGGCCGTAGGCGGCGCCGCCGGCCGCCGCGCCCAGGACGACGGAGATCTGCGGCACCCGGCCCGAGGCGCGGACCATGGCCGCGAACACCTCACCGACCGCGTGCAGAGCGGTGACGCCCTCGGCCAGGCGGGCGCCACCGGAGTGCCAGATCCCGACCGAGGGCACGCGCTCGCGCAGGGCGGTGTCGATCGCGTCGACGATGTGCCGGCAGCCGTCGACCCCCATCGCCCCGCCCATGACGGTGGCGTCGGTGCAGAACGCGACCACCGGCGCGCCGCTCACCGTGCCCCGGGCGGCCAGGACACCGGACGTGTCGCGGGCGGCGAGCAGCTCCATCGAACCGTCGTCGAAGAACCGCTGCAGGCGGTCCTCGGGGTCGCGCGGATCCGGGGTGGGCAGGGTGGGGGCAGCCTGAACGGTGGTCACATGTCCTCCGGGTCGTGTGGCCCCGTCCGGAGGCTCGCCCCGAGCCTGCGAGGGGTGAGTGGGACGGGGTCCTTCTGCTAGGCCGTCGTGAAGACCAGCGCGATGTTGTGGCCGCCGAAGCCGAAGGAGTCGTTGACGGCGGCGGAGAGGGTGGCGCGCCGTGGCTCGTGGCGCACGATGTCGAGGGCCTGGACGGCCGCGTCGTCGTCCGGATCGTCCAGGTTCGCGGTCGCGGGCACGATCTGCTCGCGCAGCGCCAGGATGGTGAAGACCGATTCCAGGGCGCCGGCCGCACCGAGCAGGTGCCCGGTCTGGCTCTTGGTGGCGCTGACCAGCACGTGGTCGCCCAGCGACGAGCGGATCGCGGCCGCCTCGGCCGTGTCGCCGACCGGGGTCGAGGTGGCGTGGGCGTTCACGTGGCCGACGTCGGTGGGGGAGAGCCCGGCGTCGCGGAGGGCGGCCGAGATCGCCCGGGACGCGCCCTCGCCCTCCGGGTGCGGCGCGACGAGGTCGTAGCCGTCGGCGGTCCCCCCGGCGCCGGCGAGCCGGGCGTGGATGCGCGCGCCGCGGGCCTTGGCGGCGTCGGCCTTCTCCAGCACGATGCAGGCCGCGCCTTCACCGAGCACGAAGCCGTCGCGAGCCTTGTCGAACGGCCTGGAGGCGCGCTCGGGCTCGTCGTTGCGGGTGGACATCGCCCGCATCGCCGCGAACCCGGCCATGGGCAGCGGGTGCACGCAGGCCTCGGTGCCGCCGACCAGGACGACGTCCGCCCGGTCGAAGCGCAGCAGGTCCAGCCCCCAGCGGATCGCCTCGGCGCCGGAGGCGCAGGCACTGACCGGCGCGTGCACGCCCCCCTTGGCGCCGATCGCCAGACCGACGGCGGCGGCGGGGCCGTTGGGCATGAGCATGGGGATGGTGAAGGGGGAGACCCGCTTGGGGCCCTTCTCCTCCAGCACGTCGTCCTGACCGAGCAGGGTGAGCGCCCCACCGATGCCGGTGCCGACGACGACGGCGACCCGCTCGGCCGGGACACCGGCCTCGGCGGCCCCGGAGTCGCGCCAGGCCTCCTCGGCGGCGATCACGGCCACCTGCTGACTGCGGTCGAGGCGGCGGGCCCGGACCCGATCGATCTGGCCGACCGGGTCGGTGGCCAGGCGGGCGACGAGCTGGGCGGGGTAGTCCTTGATCCAGTCGTCGGTGATGCGGCTGACCCCGGACCGCCCGGCGAGCAGCGCGTCCCAGGTGCTGGCGACGTCGCCGCCGAGGGGCGTGGTGGCACCGAGTCCGGTGACGACGACGTCGGTGACGGGCGTGCTCATGACGATTCCTCCTGGGACGTCGGCCGGGCGGCCGGGGGTTCAGCGGTCCGGGCCCGCCGCCGCGCCGGCGGCAGGGCCCGAGGGACTCAGCCCTGGTTCTTCTCGATGTAGCTGATGGCGTCGCCGACGGTCTTGATGTTGCCGAGCTCGTCGTCGGGGATGGCGACGCCGAACTTGTCCTCGACGGCGGTGGCGATCTCGACCATCGACAGCGAGTCGACGTCGAGGTCGTCGGTGAACGACTTCTCGGGAGTCGCGTCGGCGGGGGTCACCCCGGCGACCTCCTCCAGGATCTCGGCCAGACCGGACTGGATCTCCTGCGTGCTGCTCATGCGGCGGGTCCTCTCTCTCGGATGGGGCGGGTGGAAACCGCCGTCGTCCGGGACACGGTGTCCCGGCAATCTGGGGTGGGGCTGTTCGCTGGAAGGTCGCCCATGAGGGTGGTGGCGCTCACGGCAGGACGACGACCTGGCCGGCGAAGGTCAGCCCGGCGCCGTAGCCGAGCAGCAGGGCGACGTCCCCGCTCTTGGCCTCGCCGCTCTCCTGCAGGGCCGACAGGGCCAGGGGCACCGACGCCGACGACGTGTTGCCGGAGCGCACGACGTCGCGGGCGATGACCGTGCGCTCGGGCAGCTTCAGCCGCTTGGCCATGAGCTCGATGATGCGCAGGTTGGCCTGGTGCGGTGCGAAGACGTCGATGTCGTCGGGGCCGACTCCGGCGCGGCGCATGGCCTCGACGAGGGTGTCGGTGAGCTTCGTGGTGGCCCAGCGGTACACCGCCTGGCCGGCCATGCTCATGCCGGTCTCGTTCTCGGGGATGGCGATCGCCTCGTGGAGGTCGCCGTCGCTGCCCCAGACGACCGGGCCCACGGCCGGCTCGTCGGACGGCCCGACGACGGCGGCTCCGGCGCCGTCGGCGAAGATGACCGCCGTCGACCGGTCGTCGAGGTCGGTGTAGTCGGTGAGCCGCTCGCCGCCGATGACCAGGGCGTTGCGCGCGGACCCGGAGCGGATCGCATCGGCCGCGGCGCTGAGGGCATAGCACCAGCCCGCGCAGCCGGCGTTGACGTCGAAGGCGCCCGGCCGGGGCACGCCGATCTGGTAGGCGATCCGCGGGGCGAGCCCGGGGATGGCCTTCGGCGGGCTGGTGGTGGCCAGCAGCACCAGGTCGATGTCGTCGGCGCCCAGGCCGCTCGCCGCCAGCGCCTTGCCGCCGGCGGCGACCGACATCTCGACGAGCGTCTCGTCCGGTTCGGCCCACCGGCGCTCGGCGATGCCCACCCGCGACTGGACCCACTCGTCGTTGGTGTCCATGCGCTGGGCCAGCTCGTCGTTGGTGACCCGGCGGCGGGGCCGGTAGCTCCCGAACCCGAGGATGCGCGCGCCGGGAGCGCCGGCCGGCAGTGTCAGTGTGGTCATGCTTGCTCCTCGCTGGCGCTCGTCGTGGGCATGTGTCGCGCCGTGACTGGCGGTCGTGCGCGTTCGCTCACGACGACGCCTCCGGGTAGAGGCGGGCGATCGGATCACCGGCGTCCACGAGATCGCCTTCGTGGACGAGCCACTCCGCCAATACCCCGTCGTAGCCCGCGGAGACATGAACCTCGTCGCGACGACTGCGCACCAGGCCCAGCGGCGTCCCGGCGGGCAGATGCGTGCCCTCGGCGACCTCGGCCGGGCTGACCGTGCCGCGCACGGGGGAGACGACGACCCGCCAGTCGGGCAGGTGCTCGGCCTCGGTGCGGCCGCGCTCGGCGGCGATGAGCTCGCGGGCGCGGTCGAGGTCGGCGGGGCTCGTCAGCGCGAGGATCTCGATCCCGGCACCCTTCCACTCCCGCTTCGCCAGCCCGGCCAGCGCGCCGGCCGGCGGCAGCTCGATGACGGCGGTGACGCCGAGTTCCCGCATGGTGGCCAGGCAGGCGTCGAAGCGCACCGGGCTGGTCACCTGGCTGACCAGCCGGGACACCGTCCCGGCGCCCGTGGGCACCGCGTGGCCGTCGGCGTTGGAGAGCAGGAGGCGGCTCGGCTCGGCCGGGGTCAGCCCGTCGATCAGGCCCTCGAGCTCGGTGCGTGCCGGGGCCATGTACTCGGTGTGGAAGGCGCCGGCGACCGACAGCGGCATGATCCGGGCCTTCGCGGGCGGGTCCGCCTTGAGGGCGGCCAGGCCGTCGAGCGCACCGGCGGCCACGATCTGCCCGCCGCCGTTCATGTTGGCCGGGGTGAGGCCGTGCTTCTCGATCGCGGCCAGCACGTCGTCCGGCTCGCCACCCAGGACGGCGGACATGCCGGTCGGCGTCTGCGCGCAGGCCGCGGCCATCGCCCGGCCCCGGACGGCGGTCAGGGCGATCGCGGCCTCGACGGAGAGGACGCCGGCCAGCGCGGCCGCGGTCAGCTCGCCGACGCTGTGCCCGGTGATGACGACGTCGCGGCCGGCGTGCGGGCTGTGGTTCACCGGACCGGGCAGGCCGCCGAGCTCGCGGGCGACGAAGAGGCTCATCGCCACGACCAGCGGCTGGGTGACCGCGGTGTCCTTGATCGCCTCGGCGTCGCCGGTCGTGCCGAGGGTCAGGAGATCGGCATCGGCGATCGCGCCGGCCCAGCGGAAGAAGGACTCGGCGCCGGGGAGGTCGAGCCAGTCGGTGAGCATTCCGGGTTTCTGCGCGCCCTGTCCGGGAGCGAGTACGGCCAGCACCCCTTCACCGTGCCAGTGATCATCCGGGCGCGCGGCTGCGTTCGCCACGAAAGGACACCGGTGATCTTTGTAGGAACCCTCCAAGACTCGCGGCCTGCAACGGCCCGTTCACCGCCGCGACTCGTGGGAAACACCCCATCAATGCCAGAGCGACCGCTCGCGGTCCAGCTCCGCGAGCGCGAGGGCGACCTGCAGCGTCCAGCTGCCGCGGGGATCGGTGGCCGAGACACCGGTGATCTCGGCGGCCCGCTTCAGGCGGTATCGCACCGTGTTCGGGTGCACGAAGATCGCGCGGGCGCTGGCCTCCAGGTTCCCGCCGCTGCTCAGCACCGCCCGCACGGTCTCGAGCACCTCTCCGCCGGCGGCCCGGAGCGGGGCGGCCACCCGCTCGTAGAGCGCGGCACGGGCCAGGGGGTCGCCGTCCAGGGCCCGTTCGGCCAGCAGCGCGTCGGCGGCCACGGGGCGGGGCGCCTCGGGCCAGGCCCGCGCGGCCCGCAGCGCCGCGAGCGCGGCCGCCGCGGACTCACCGGCCCGGCCGAGCCCGTCCACCACCGGCCCGGTGACCACCGGCCCCTCGCCGAACTCGTCGCTGACCCGTTCCGCCACCTCGTCGAGGTCGTCGCTGCGCCCCAGGACGACGACCAGCTGCTCGGCATGCACGCCGACGAGGACCTCGCTGCCCAACGACCGGGCAGCGCGGCGGACGGCGGCGTGCGGATCGTCCTCGCCGGTCGGGGTCGGGCCCACGAGGACGAGGACGGGGGTGCTCGTCGCCCAGCCCAGCGCGGCGGCCCGCCCGGAGAGCTCCTCGGACCGCTCGCCCCGGACCAGCGCGTCCACGACCAGCGCTTCCAGCCGTGCGTCCCAGGCACCGCGGTTCTCGGCGAAGCTGGCGTAGACGTGGGCGGTGGCGAAGGCGACCTCGCGGCTGAACTGCAGGACGGCGAGGTGGAGGGCCTCCTCGTCACCGGGTTCGGCGACCGAGGCGACGTGATCCTCCAGCACGTCGACCACGACCTGGATGAGGTCGACGGTCTGCTTGAGCGCGACCACGCGGACGAGCTCGCGGGGTGCCGCGCCGAAGACGTCGCCGGTGAGCCGTGGCGGGCGTCCGGGGTTGCGGCACCACTCCACCAGGGAGGCGATCCCGGCCTGCGCCACGAGGGTCACCCACGACCGGCGGTCGGCGGGCATGGCCCGGAACCAGGGGAGCTGGTCGTCCATCCGGGCCACGGCGCGGGTCGCGAGCGCGCCGGAGGAGCGCTCCAGCCGACGGATCGTGGCCTCGGTCGGCGGGCGGTCGGTCACCCGGCTCCTCACCGGGCCAGCGTGTCACGGTGCGCGCCGTCGGGGAGAGTGGGGCGGTGGAGGTTCCCCCGGACGGCGCCGTCGCCCTCACCCGGACGCGTACCGCCGGCACGGTCCGTGTCGCCTGGGTGAGCACCGCGCTGTGCCTGGTCGTGCTCGCCCTGCTCGGCGCGGCCGTCTGGAGCGACGTCGCGCCGCTCCTGCGCGTGGACGCGGCGGTCAGCGAGGCGATGTACGCCGGGGACGGCCGGGCCGCCGGCCTCGACGGGCTGCTGGAGGTGCTGACCGCTCCGGGCGTGTCGTGGGTGCGGTATCTCGTGTTCCTGCCGGTGCTCCTCTGGCTGCTCCTGCAGCGCAGCTGGTGGACGGCGGCGTGGCTGGTCACCGCCGTCGTCCTGGTGGGCCCGCTGACGACCGTCCTGAAGGAGTACGTCGGGCGGGTCCGGCCGGCCTTCGACGAGGGGGGTGCGCGGTACGAGTCGCTGAGTTACCCCAGTGGTCACTCGGCGGGCATCGCCGCCCTCGTCGCGGTCGCCCTGGTGCTGGCCTGGCCGCTGCTGCGCGCCCGTGCCCGGCGCTGGTCCCTCGTCGCCGGTGCCGGGATCGTCCTGCTCGTCGGCTTCACGCGCATGTGGCTGGGCGTGCACTACCTGTCCGACGTCCTGGGCGGCTGGTCGTTCGGGTTGGCGTGGACGCTCGGGACCGCGTTGCTCTTCGGGGCCCTCCCCGGTGGCCGGGCGGCCCTCCGGTGACCGGAGTCGACCAGCGCGTCGTCCTGGCGCCGGAGGACGGGTCGCTCGGCCCGCTGCTGCGCCTCGCCGACGACCGGCTCGATCCGCACGCCGGGTACGGCCGCCACGTGCACCGGGCGGTCGACGTCGTGGCGGTCGTCCTCTCCGGGTCGCTGCGGCACCGCTGGGCCGGCGGCGCGGAGCTGGCCGCCGGGGACGTCGCCGTGCTGCGGGCCGGCACGGGGCTGGAGCACGACGAGGTGGCCGGGCCCGACGGCGTGCGGGTGCTGCAGTGCTACCTGCGCAGCGCCGACCCGGCCGCCGCCCCTGCCCACGACGTGCACCGCGCGGCCTCGGGCTGGGTGGACCTGGGCCGGGACGACGCCCGCCTCTGGCTCGGCCGGGCCGCCCCCGGGGAGTCGGTCCGCGTGCCGGCCGGGCTGCTCGTGGTGCGGGGGGTGGACGGCGTCGTCGTCGAGCAGCAGACCGGCCGCCGGGTGACCGGCCCGGGTGTGCTGCTGGTCTGGCAGCTGGACACCGACCGTCCGGCGTGGGCGAGGGGCTGACGGCGCCCGGAGACCGGTTGCGAGAGAGTGGGCCGCATGCCGACCAGTGCCGCGGATCTGCTCTCCGCCGCCTACAACGACGCCGACCGCACCATCGACCTGCGCCGCCGGCTGCACCGCCGTCCCGAGATCGGCCTGCACCTGCCGCTCACCCAGGAGCTGGTGCTCGGGGCCTTCGCCGATCTGCCCGTCGAGATCACCACGGGGACGTCGACCAGTTCGGTGGTCGCCGTGCTCCGCGGCGGGCGACCCGGCCCCACCCACCTGCTGCGTGCCGACATGGACGGGCTCCCGGTGCAGGAGGACAGCGGGCTGCCCTTCGCCTCCGAGCACCCCGGCGCCATGCACGCGTGCGGGCACGACACGCACGTGGCGATGCTGCTCGGCGCCGCTCGCCTGCTGGCCGAGCGGCGTGACGAGCTGACCGGCCAGGTCGTCTTCATGGTCCAGCCGGGCGAGGAGGGGTTCCACGGCGCCCGCTACATGCTCGAGGAGGGGCTGCTCGACGTCGTCCCCGGAGCGCCGGTCAGCGGCGCGTTCGCGCTGCACGTCTTCTCGACCCTGCCCAGCGGGAGCGTGCACGTGCGGCCCGGACCGATGATGGCCGCCGGCGACACGTGGCGGATGACCGTCCGCGGCCGGGGCGGTCACGCGTCCGACCCGTCCGCCGCGGCCGACCCCATCCCGGTGGCTGCCGAGATCGTCCTGGCCCTCCAGTCGATGGTGACCCGGAGGGTCGACGTCTTCGACCCGGCCGTCGTCACCGTCGCGCACATCGAGGCCGGTACGACCAACAACGTCATCCCCGACACGGCGTTCCTCGAGGGGACGATCCGGACGCTCTCGGCGAGGAACCGCGCGGAGGTGCTCGCCGCTGTACGGCGGGTCGCCGTGAACATCGGCGCGGCGCACGGCCTCGAGGTCGAGTTCGAGCACGAGGAGGGCTACCCGGTCACGGTCAACGACCCGGCCGCGGCGGCCACGGTGCTGGAGGTGGCGGCCGAGCTGCTGGGGGAGCGGGCGAGCACGCTCGCGCCGGCGCCGCTGATGGGCGCCGAGGACTTCTCCTACGTGCTGCAGCGGGTGCCCGGCGCGATGGCCTGGCTGGGGGCGTGCCCCCCGGGACTGGACCCGGCGACCGCGCCGGCCAACCACTCCAACCTGGTCGTCTTCGACGAGGAGCCGCTGCCGGCCGGGGTGGCGCTGTACGCGCAGATGGCGATGCGGGCGCTCGCCGGCTGAGCCGCACGGCTCGCGGGGTCGGCGGAGGGCCCGTGAGAACGTCGTCATCCCTCGCCGCGGGCCTCCGCCGGCGTCGTTCGTCCTTGTGAAGGAGCGCGCATGACCTCGACCGACGGCCGGCCCGACCTCGCCGCCGGGCTGACCTTCCCGCCGGACTTCGTCTTCGGTGCGGCCACGGCCGCCTACCAGATCGAGGGTGCGGTCGACGCGGACGGACGGGGCCCCTCCATCTGGGACACCTTCAGCCACACGCCGGGCCGGACCTTCCGGGGCGACACCGGCGACGTCGCCGTCGAGCACTACACCCGCTACCGGGACGACGTCGCGCTGATGGTCGAGCTCGGGCTGTCGGCCTACCGGTTCTCCGTCGCCTGGTCGCGGGTGCTGCCCGAGGGTGCCGGCCGGGTGGAGCAGCGCGGCCTGGACTTCTACCGCCGGCTGGTCGACGAGCTCCTCGCCGCCGGCGTCGACCCGTGGCTCACGCTCTACCACTGGGACCTCCCGCAGGCATTGCAGGAACAGGGCGGCTGGACCGCGCGGGACACCTCGGCCCGTTTCGCCGACTACGCCGGAATCGTCCACGACGCGCTCGGGGACCGCGTCCGGCACTGGTCGACGCTGAACGAGCCGATGGTCAGCGCGCTGCTCGGGCACCAGTCCGGCGAGCACGCACCGGGCGTGCGCAACCCCGTCTCGGCGGCCCGGGCGGTGCACCACCTGCTGCTGGGGCACGGACTGGCCACCCAGGTCCTGCGCGACAGGGGCGCCGACCACCTCGGCGTCACCCTCAACTTCACGCCGATGACGCCGGCGAGCGACCGGCCCGAGGACGTCGACGCGGCCCGGCGCCTGGACGGCCAGCAGAACCGCATGTTCCTCGAGCCGATCGTCCGCGGCGCCTACCCCGCCGACGTCGAGGCCGACCTCGCCGCGGCCGGGGCGCCCCTGCCGGTCGAGGACGGGGACCTCGCGGTGATCGCTGCCCCGATCGAGTGGCTGGGCGTGAACTACTACTTCGAGCAGACCGTGCGGGCCGGCGCACGCCCCGCCGACAAGCCGCCGACGTCGTTCATCGGCGGCGAGGACGTGGTCGACCTCGACCCGACGGGCCCGACGACGTCGATGGGCTGGGGCGTCAGCCCCGAGGCGTTCACCCGGCTGCTGCTGTGGCTGCGCGACCAGGCGCCGGACCTGCCGCTGGTGGTGACCGAGAACGGGTCCGCATGGCCCGACGAGATCTCCGACGACGGGGCCGTGCACGATCCGGAGCGCACCGACTTCCTGCTCCGTCACCTCGACGCGATGAGCACGGCCATGGACCAGGGCGCCGACGTCCGCGGCTACTTCGCCTGGTCGCTGCTGGACAACTTCGAGTGGGCGCGGGGCTACGAGCAGCGGTTCGGGCTGGTGCACGTCGACTACGCGACCCAGCAGCGCATCCTCAAGGACAGCGCCCGCGTGTACGCCGACCTCCTCCGTCGCCACCGGCAGGCGCAAGAAGGCTGAGCGGGGGTTCGGCGGCGCAAGGGTCTGCGCCGCCGCCCGCTCTCTCACGTCGTCGGGCATAGGAACCTATACATGCGGCATGGGCTCCATTCCGCACGTATAGGTTCCTATGCCTGGGGTCAGGTGGCCGGGCTGGGGTCCGAACGCTCGTCCGTCGGCGCCGCCTGCACGTCGCGGACCTGGTACTTCTCCACCGCCTGCCGCACGACCGAGCGGTCCACATGACCCCAGTCGGCCAGCGAGGCCAGCGTGCGGACGACGATCGTCTCGGCGTCCACGTGGAAGTGCCGGCGCAGCGCCGGGCGGGTGTCGGAGAGACCGAACCCGTCGGTGCCCAGCGAGTGCAGCCCGTGCGGCGCGTACGGCGCGATCAGGTCGGGAACCGCGCGCATCCAGTCAGACACCGCGATGACCGGGCCCTCGGCGTCCTGCAGCCGCGAGGTGACGTAGGGGACCTGCGGGTCCTCCTCGGGGTGCAGGAGGTTGTGCTCGGCCACCGCGTCGGCCTGGCGGCGCAGCTCGCCCCACGAGGTCACCGACCAGACGTCGGCGGAGACGTTCCAGTCGTTGGCCAGCAGCTCCTGTGCCCGCAGCGCCCACGGCACCGCGACACCCGAGGCGAGCACCTGCGCCTTGGGTGGGTGGGCTCCGTCAGCAGCGCTCTGCGGCCCCTCGGCGTAGCGGTACATGCCCGCCAGCACACCCTGGACGTCGAGGTCCTCCGGCTCGGCCGGCTGCACGAACGGCTCGTTGTAGACCGTCAGGTAGTACATGACGTCGGGGGAGCGGTGCCCGCCGAGCGGGGCGCCCGGGTCGTCGCCGTACATCCGCACGAGGGCGTCCCGGGTGATGTGGGCGACCTCGAAGGAGAACGCCGGGTCGTAGGACACCACCGCGGGGTTGGTGTGGGCGAGCAGCAGCGAGTGCCCGTCCTCGTGCTGGAGGCCCTCGCCGTTGAGCGTCGTCCGCCCGGCGGTGGCGCCCAGGATGAAGCCGCGCGTCATCTGGTCGGCGGCCGCCCAGAAACCGTCACCGGTCCGCTGGAACCCGAACATCGAGTAGAAGATGTAGATCGGGATCATCGGCTCGCCGTGCGTGGAGTACGAGGTGCCGACGGCGGTGAACGACGCGGTGGAGCCGGCCTCGTTGATGCCCTCGTGCAGGATCACGCCCTGCTCGGACTCCTTGTAGGCCAGCATCAGCTCGCGGTCGACCGAGGTGTAGCGCTGGCCGGCCGGGTTGTAGATCTTGTGGCTCGAGAAGAGCGAATCGAGGCCGAACGTGCGGGCCTCGTCCGGGATGATCGGCACGAAGCGCGGGCCGAGCTCCTTGTCCTTGAGCAGCTCCTTCAGCAGGCGGACGAACGCCATCGTCGTCGCCACCTCCTGCTTGCCGGAACCCCGGCGCAGGACCTCGAGCGCCTTGTCCTCGGGGGCCTTGAGCAGCTTGGCCTCCGAGCGGCGCCGCGGGACCGCGCCGCCCAGCTGACGGCGCCGCTCGAGCATGTACTCCAGCTCGTCGGACCCCGGCTCCGGCCTGTAGTACGGCGGCAGGGTCTTGTCGAGCGCCGAGTCGGGGATGTCGAGGTAGAGCCGGTCGCGGAAGGCGGCGAGATCCTCGGCGGTCAGCTTCTTCATCTGGTGGGTGGAGTTGCGGCCCTCGAAGTGGCTGCCCAGCGTCCAGCCCTTGATGGTCTTGGCGAGGATGACCGTGGGCTGACCCTTGTGCTCCTGTGCCGCCTTGAACGCCGCATAGACCTTGCGGTAGTCGTGCCCGCCGCGGGAGAGGTTCCAGATCTCCTTGTCGCTCATGTTCTCCACGAGCTTGCGGGTCCGCGGGTCGCGCCCGAAGAAGTGCTCGCGGACGTAGGCGCCGTCCTCGGCCTTGTAGGTCTGGTAGTCGCCGTCGGGCGTCTGATTCATCAGGTTGACCAGGGCGCCGTCGCGGTCGGCGGACAGCAGCGCGTCCCACTCCCGGCCCCAGATGACCTTGATGACGTTCCAGCCCGCGCCTCGGAAGAACGACTCCATCTCCTGGATGATCTTGCCGTTGCCGCGGACCGGGCCGTCGAGCCGCTGCAGGTTGCAGTTGATGACGAACGTGAGGTTGTCCAGCTCCTCGCGGGCGGCCAGGCCGATCGCGCCGAGCGACTCCGGCTCGTCCATCTCGCCGTCGCCCAGGAACGCCCAGACGTGCTGGTCGGAGGTGTCCTTGACGCCGCGGTCGTGCAGGTAGCGGTTGAACCGGGCCTGGTAGATCGCGTTGAGCGGGCCCAGGCCCATGGAGACGGTGGGGAACTCCCAGAAGTCCGGCATCAGCCGCGGGTGCGGGTAGGAGGACAGTCCGCCTCCGGGGTGGCTGACCTCCTGGCGGAAGCCGTCGAGCTGCTGCTCGCTCAGCCGGCCCTCGAGGTAGGCGCGCGCGTAGATGCCGGGAGAGGCGTGACCCTGGAACCAGATCTGGTCGCCGCCGCCCGGGTGGTCCTTGCCGCGGAAGAAGTGGTTGAAGCCGACCTCGTAGAGCGAGGCGGAGCTGGCGTAGGAGGAGATGTGCCCGCCGACGGCGATCCCCGGCCGCTGCGCGCGGTGCACCATGATCGCGGCGTTCCAGCGGATGTAGGCGCGGATGCGGCGCTCGACGTGCTCGTCACCGGGGAACCACGGCTCGCGGGAGGGCGCGATCGTGTTGATGTAGTCGGTGCTGCGCAGGCCCGGCACGCCGACCTGCTGCTCGCGGCTGCGCTCGAGCAGCCGGAGCATCACGTACCGGGCGCGTTCGCGGCCGGCGTTGTCGACGACGGCGTCGAGCGAGTCCAGCCACTCCTGCGTCTCGTCGGGATCGGTGTCGGGAAGTTGGCTCGGCAGCCCGTCGGTGATGACCGCGCGGGGCGTGCCGGCTTCGCGGGCGGGGTCGCCGTCCGACTGCTGCGGTGCGCTCATGTGTCCATCGTCTCCCGTCGGGGCCACCGTCGTCACGTCCACCGGCCGCTTGTGTGCCGAGTCGTGCGTTCCCGCTGATCGTCCTCCACGGGTCGTCGCCCGCTACGGGCGGCTTGCGCCAGACGTGTCATGCCCTACGCTTCCGCCAGCGGTGGCTCGGCGTGACGGGTTCCGCACCGCATACCCGGAGTCGATCCGGGCAGCGGACGTCGGAGAGAGCGAGAGGGGTGACATGACCAGGCAGCGGGGAAGCCACCCGCCGGTCGTGTCCGTCGCGTGCGCCCTGTCCCTCGACATCGCCGGTGCAGCCCGGCTCGGCGGTTGCTTCCTTCGTCGGGACGACGAGGAACAGCGACTGTGACGCGTCCGCGCGCGCTCGGCGCCGCGACAGGGCACCATCCACCCCACGACCGGTCAGCAGCAGACCACTCCATGGAGGATCAGCAGGGATGAGCGTCGACAGCACCGGCATGGCGGCCCGGTTGGGCATCAAGCCGGGCATGGTCGTGCAGGAGCTCGGGTGGGACGAGGACGCCGACGAGGATCTGCGCGACGCGATCATCGAGGTCTCCGGCGGCGAGATGGTCGACGAGGACACCGACGAGGTGGCCGACGTCGTCGTGCTGTGGTGGCGCGAGGACGACGGTGACCTCTTCGATGCGCTGACCGACGCGATCACCTCGCTGGCCGACGACGGCGTCGTCTGGCTGCTGGTGCCCAAGTCCGGCCGGCCCGGGCACGTCGAGCCCGGCGACGTCACGGAGGTCGCGCCCACGGCCGGCCTCTCGCAGACGAGCAGCATCTCCGCCGCCAAGGACTGGTCGGGCATCCGGCTCGTCACCCCGAAGGCCGCCCGCTCCCGGCGCTGAGGCACGATCGGGGGCATGAGCCTCTCCGTCGGCGACGTCGCACCCGAGTTCAGCCTCCCCGACCAGGACAGGCAGGTCGTCTCCCTCGCCGAGCTGCGTGGGACGCCGGCCCTGCTGGTCTTCTACCCCTTCGCCTTCTCCGGCCTGTGCACCGGCGAGCTGTGCCAGCTGCGGGACGAGCTGTCGGTCTATACCGACGCGGGCGTGCGGGTGCTGGCCATCAGCACCGACCCGGTCTTCAGCCTCAAGGCCTTCCGCGAGAAGGAGGGCTTCGACTTCGCCCTGCTCTCGGACTTCTGGCCGCACGGCGCCACCGCTCAGGCCTACGACGCGTTCAACGAGAAGGCAGGCATGGCCCTGCGGGCCACTTTCCTCGTCGACGCCGACGGGAAGATCACCTTCGCCGAGGTCAACTCGCCCGGTGACGTCCGCGAGCAGTCGGGCTGGAAGGACGCCGTCAGCAAGCTAACCTCCTGACTTGCGGCCCGGGGATGTAGCCCTGGCCTCGTCCAGAGGCTCACCCCGAGCGTTCGAGGGGTGAGGGGGACGGGGTCCTCTTACTACCCTGGGCGCGCGGGGCGCGTAGCTCAGCGGGAGAGCTCTCGCCTTACAAGCGAGCGGTCGCAGGTTCGATCCCTGCCGCGCCCACTCCGTTCCGCCGTCCGGACCACGCCTCACCGAGGTCAGCTCCAGAACGGTCATCCGGCGCGGGTGACCGGTCCCAGGCGCATCTCGGCGCCGTGCACGTCTCGCGGGCGCGCGGTTGTTTCGCAGCCCGGAGCGGGCGGCTACTCGCGGACGACCCAGACCTCTGCGGGACCTCGGGGGGTCTCCTGGAGCTGGCGGGGCTCGAAGCGCTCGTAGACGCCGAACCAGCGGGGACCGTCGTAGACGAGGACGGAGGACACGAGCTGCTCTGCGGGCACCTCGTCGACCTCACCGTGGCGTGGGCCGCCCCAGTGCGAGATCAGCGGCATGGACATCACGGTAGTCGGGGCTGATCACGCACCCATGGCCGCCTCCCGGAGAGGAGTGTCAGGCGGCGGTGCCGTGCGCGGCGACCGGGTCGGCCGCCGTGGGCTGTGCGGGCTTCGGGAACGCCGGGCGCAGGAACAGTGGCGCCTTGAACTTCTTCCAGGAGCCCTCGCGCTGGGCCAGCCGGTCGGCCACCGCCCAGATCGAGGCCGGGTGGTGCCCCAGCCCCAGGTGGCTGGCCATGACGGCGATGTTCTCGCAGCGCTCGCCGGGGGTGTCCAGGCAGGTCTGCCAGTGCACGATCCCGTCGTAGTGCGAGTAGATCGAGGTTGCCGGCACCGGCAGCGGCGTCGTCTCAGACTCCAGCGGCAGGGTGCGGTGCTCGACGTGCAGGTGGGAGTAGCGGTCGAAGACCTTCGTCGCCCGGCTCTGGCTGTGGCGGGCCAGGCGGAACGGGCTGCCGAGGGTGACCACCTGGCGGACCGACTCGGGAGAGCGGCGGGCGAGGTCGCGGGCGAAGATCCCGCCGAGGCTCCAGCCGATCAGCGAGACGGGCCGCTGGTGCTTGTCGCTGAGGTGGTCGAGGAGGTCGCGGGTGCCCTTCACGCAGCTGGCCGTCGGGCCGATGTTGCGGCCCAGGCCCCAGCCGTGCGCGTCGTAGCCGAGCTTCCGCAGCACGGCGCGGAGCGCGCGGGTGGAGATGTCGTCGGCGAGCAGGCCCGGCAGGACCAGGACGGGGTGGCCGTCGCCATGGGGGAGGCGGGACATCAGGGGCTTGGCGGCCAGGTAGAGCCCGTAGTCGCCCATGGCCCGGCCTGGCTCCGTGAGGTAGAGCGGGAGTGCGGGCCCGCCGTCTCGTCGTGCTGCCACTTCGTCCTCCTGGTGCCGGCCTCCGTTGGTACGGACGTGTACCAAGATGGGGCCTGGGTCACACCCCGTCGACAGGGAGCGCGGGCAGATGTTGCTCAAATGTGTTCTGGGTCATATCAGCCGTTCATGTTCCGCTGCTACACGGCGGACTCCGATGAGCGGTTCGGCGGGCGCACGACGGGCATGTCACCTCGCCGGACGGAGCGAGGAAGGATGCAGGGGTGACCGAGCAGCGCGACCAGTACGGGCGGAGCAGGACGGTGGACCTGGGAGGTCCGGTCCACTACGTGGACTTCGGCGGGCCGGACGCCGCCCCCACGGTCGTCCTCGTGCACGGGCTCGGGGGCTCCCACCTGAACTGGGACCTGTTCGCGCCGCTTCTCAGCGACCACGCCCGCGTCCTGGCCCTGGACCTGCCGGGCTTCGGTCGCAGCGAACCTGGGGACCGTCGCACCACGGTCCACGACAACGTGCAGGTGCTCGACCGGTTCCTGGCCGAGGTGGCCGGCACGCCCGCCGTCCTGGTGGGGAACTCGATGGGCGGGATGATCTCCATCCTGCAGGCCGCCGCCTCGCCGCGGACCGTCGACGGCCTGGTCCTCCTCGACGCCGCCGTCCCCGGGCCGCGGCGGGCGCTGGACCCGCTGGTGGCGGCCACCTTCGCCGCCTACGCGATCCCGCGGGTGGGGGAGCGCTTCCTGGCCCTGCGCCGCAAGCGTTCGACGCCGTTGCGCCAGGTCCGCGACATGCTCCGGCTGTGCGGGGTCGACCCCGATGCGCTGCCGCCATCGGTCATCGACAGGTCGCTCGCCCTCGTGGAGCAGCGGCAGGACGTCCCGGCGATGGACAGGGCATTCCTCTCGGCGACCCGGTCGCTGGTCCGGGTGCTGCTCGACCCGCGCCGGTACCGCGAGGCGATGTCCTCGATCCGGGTGCCCGTGCTGATGGTGCAGGGCGACGCGGACCGCCTCGTCCCGGTGGCCGCCGCCCGTGAGGTCGCCGGCACGCACCCCGGGTGGCGCTACCTGGAGCTGCCCGGCGTCGGGCACGTGCCGCAGCTCCAGGTGCCCGACCGGGTCGCCGAGGCCGTCCTGGCCTGGCTGGAGGAGACCGCCGAGGCTCGTTCCGCCGTCTGACTACGTGCGGGGCTGATCCCGCAGGGTGTCCCGGAGGGCTTCCAGGCCGCTGTACCGCGGTCGCCAGCCCAGCTGCTCCCGTGCCTTCGTGGTGTCCATGATCGCCGGCCGGCTGGCCGCCTCGACCCATTCCGCCACCGGGGGCAGGAACGGCAGCCGGGAGAACGCGCGGGCGGCCACCTGCGCCGGCGCGGCCGGCAGGGGGATCGGCAGCGCGCCGAACTCCCGGGCCACGTCCGCCGCGGTCAGGATGCCGTCACCGGCGATGTTGTAGGCCCCCGGCGGACCGGCACCGACGATGCACTGCACCAGGGCACGGCCGACGTCCTCCTCGTGGATGAACTGCATCGGGAGCTGGGGCACGAACATCGGCACGGGGACGGGTAGCCGCCGCGGACGGCCGAACAGCTTCCGGCCCAGCGGTGCCAGCGGACCGGGCAGCACGTCCTTGCCCCCGATCGCGTTCGGCCCCAGCACGACCGGGGGCCGGAGCAGGAACAGCGCCGGCTCCGGGTGCTTGCCGGCCTCCTCCTCCAGCAGCTCCTCGAGCTCGGCCTTCTCCTGCGCGTAGAACAGCCGCGCCGCCGGGCGGGTGGGCCACTCCTCGTCGATCCGCTCCGGGTTGTCGGCGTGGAAGCCGTAGGCCGCCACCGAGGAGGCGTAGACGAACCGGTCGACCTGCGCCGCGGCCGCCGCCCGGAACACGTTGAGGGTGCCGTCGACGTTGATCGACCGGGTCGTCTCGCGCGAGGCGTTGCCGGTGATCAGGAACGCCAGGTGCACGACGACGTCGACGCCGTCGAACGCCGCCCGCAGCGCCTCGGGATCGCGGACGTCGCCCTGCCGGTATTCCATCTTCGTCCAGCCGCGCTCGGCCGGGTCGAACGGACGCCGGGCGATGCCGATGATCCGGCCGATGCGGTCGTCGTCCTGCAGCAGCGGCACCAGGCCGGAGCCGAACGTGCCGGTCGGCCCCGTGACGGCGACGGTGAGCTGCCGATCGGCGTCATCGGGCTCGTCGAGCCCGCGCGGCCCCCTGCCGAGGGCGCCGGCGTCGCGTCGTTTCGCGGGGCTCACCGAGCGGCTGCCGTGGTCGTCTTCTTGGCCGGCCGGGTGGTCTTCGCCGGCGCCTTCCTCGGTGCCGCGGCCGCCCGCCCCGTCGCCGCGTCCGCGTCGGCCTCCGCCCGGACCTCCTGCTGGGTCTGCTTCTTCGCCAGCGCCAGGAGCTGCTCGATGCCGCGGCGGATGCCGCCCGAGAGGACGTCGACGTCGGGGTAGCCGTCGAAGTCGGCGTTGATCCCGAACGTCATCGTGTTCAGGTAGGAGAAGATCCCGATCGAGCAGCGGGTGCCGCCGGCGATCGGCACGTACGCGGTGGCGCTGCACATGCGCTTGCCGAGGACGTACAGGGGCACCCGGGGACCGGGCACGTTGGTGGTGACCGCCTGGCACCACATCTGGCCGGCCTGGAGTCCGGCCCGGACGCCCATGGACAGCAGCGTCGGCGCCACGAAGTTGCCCATCGAGATGATCGAGTTGGCGTCGACCGCCTGCATGGCGCGCTTGTACTCGTCCATCTGCCCGCGGATGGACCTGAGCCGGTCGATGGGGTCGGACAGCCCGACCGGCAGGTCCACGAACACCGCCGAGACCTGGTTGTTGAGGCTGCCCTTCTGGTTCTCGCGGCGTACCGAGACCGGCACCATCGACCGGACGACGAGCTTCTCCGACGACAGCTCGCCGCGGCCCTTGAGCAGGTCGCGGAACCCGCCGGTGATCGCGGTGAGGACGACGTCGTTGACCGTGCCGCCGAACGCCGTCCGGACGGCCTTGAACTCCTCGAACCTGCCCTCGGTCCAGGCCCAGCGCCGGTGCGGGCCGATCGGGCCGTTGAGCGACCGCGCGGTGGGGGTGATCGCCTGCTTCGCCAGGGAGGGCACCGTCCGGGCCAGCGTCTTCCCGGACGCGGCCAGCTCCTGGACGGCCCGGACCGGGCTGCCGATCGCCGGGGCGTTGGCCAGTTGCTGCATCGGGCTGGTCAGGCTGTCCGTGACCGAGCCGGCCATGATCTCGAGACTGGACGGGCTGCGCCGCGGCGTCCAGTCCTGGACGGCCTCGTGCGTCGCCTCCGGGTCCAGGTCGAACATCAGCTGCATCAGGTCGGTACCGGCGACGCCGTCGACCATGCAGTGGTGGACCTTGGAGATCAGCGCCCAGCGGTCGTCGGCCAGGCCCTCGACCAGCCACAGCTCCCAGAGCGGCTTGGCCATGTCCAGCCGCTGACCCAGGACGCGTCCGGCCAGGTTGCGCAGCTGCTCGTCGCTGCCCGGCTTCGGCACCGCGGTGTGCCGCACGTGGTACAGGATCTGGAAGTGCGGGTCGTCCACCCACAGCGGCCGGCCGAGCTGCATGGGCACCGGGCGCACCCGCTGCCGGTACCTCGGCACCTTCGGCAGCTTGCCCAGGATCAGCCGAACGACGTCGCCGTAGGTGGGGGCGGGGCCGTCGAAGACGGCCACCGACCCCACGTGCATCGGGGTGTTCTCGCTCTCCGCGTAGAAGAAGCTCGCATCGAGGGCGCTCATCCGGTCCACGTCTTCTGCTCCTCGCCGCCCTGGTCGCGGTGCTCGGACCGGGGCCGTCACGTCGTCGGGTGGCCGCTGAAGTCAAGCGTGTCGCTGAGTTGCTGCACAACTGATCTGTGGCGGTCGCCACAGTGCACTGCCCCGCGCGTGGCCCGGTCAACCGGCCTTTCGCAGCCGGGTCTCCACGCGGTCCATCAGGGCGTTCAACGCGTCGTCGACGATCTGGGTACGGGTGAGGTTGACGCTGTGTCCGGCGCCCGGGACGACGACGAGCTCCGCGCTCCCGCCGATCGTCTCCGCGATCCGGCGGCCGTGCGGTGCCGGGGTGAGCCGGTCGTGGGTGGCCGCGACGACGGTCACCGGCACGCGGCGCAGGACCTCGAGGGCCGCCGTCTCGTCGTGGTCGAGGAAGGTCGCGTAGAAGGCCATCGTGACGGGGAGGGGTGTCTCCTCGAGCATCTCCTGCACCAGTCGCACGCTGGCCGGGTCGGCGTCGTCCCGCCCGAAGAGGAGCCGGCGGATGGCCCGCCGGCCCACTGCCGTCCCGCGTCGGCGGAAGCGCTCCAGCAGCGGCGCGAGGAGTTGCAGGAGGCGCAGGTACAGCGGCAGCAACCCGAGGCGGCGGATTCCCTTCACCGCGAACCCGAGCGGGCCGGTCTCGACCAGCCCGCCGGCCGACGTCGCGAGGAGGAAGACCCCGACGACGCGGTCGCCGAACAGCTCGGGTCGCTGCCGGGCCAGCGCCATGATGCTCATGCCGCCCATGGAGTGCCCGGCCAGGACGACGGGGCCGTCCGGCACGGCGGCGTCGAGCACCTGCCCGAGATCCCGGCCGGTGCGGTCGATGGTCGCCTTCGTGAGCGGCGTCCACCCGGAGCGCCCGTGCCCCCGCTGGTCCCAGAGCACCAACCGTGCCCGGTCGCGGAGGGCGGCACGCTGCAACTGCCACTCGGCCAGCCGCGCGGTGAACCCGTGGGAGAAGACGACGCTGACCGGCGCGCGCTCGGCGCCGTCGAACTCCACGTGCAGGGGGACGCCGTCGTCGGTGGTCACCGTCCGGGACCCCGGCGGCGGGGGAGCGGTCGGCTTCGGCAGGGACAGGGGCGGGACGTCGGACGGCACGCCGCTCATCCCAGGGCCGCATCCAGCGGGCCGCAACCGGGGGCTCAGACGCCGCCGCGCCGTCCGGGGGCGTTCTCGCGCACCAGCCGCCGGGCGGTGTCCACCTCGCGGGCCACCGGGCCCAGCACGCCGTCGGCGTGGATCTCGGCGTCGTCGGGGACGCGGTGGACCCGCACGTCCTCCTCGAGCTGACGGATCGCCTTGCGCAGCACCGCCACCTGGGCGAGGTCGGGCGCGGGCTCGCCCTCCCGCTGGGCGATGACGGCCGCGGTGACGGCGTCCGACGTGCGCTCCAGCTGCACGATGACCGGCCACCAGGCCGCGGCCCGGTTGCTGATCGGCGGCGGCTCGGCGAGCCGGCGCTGGAGCTGGGTCTGCAGCTCGGTGAGCGCGCGGTAGTTGCGCCGGCGGGCGCGGCGCCGGTCGGCCGGACTGCCCGTGAACGCCGCCTCGACGAAGGCGTCGAGGGCGAGCGCGGCGGCGCGGAGTGCCTCGTCGAGCGGTGCCCGCCAGGTCTGCGGCCAGAGCAGGTAGCCGAAGACCAGCACGATCGCGCAGCCGATGAGGGTGTCGGTGAGCCGCGCACCCACCAGACCGGGCCCACCGGGCAGCGCGAGCTCCAGCAGCAGGATGATCACCGGGGTCTGGAAGACGCTGAAGAGCCCGAAGTTGGCGTTCCGCGCCCAGGGAAGCAGCGCCGCGAAGCCGGCCATCGCGACCAGCACCCAGGCGTTCCGCGGCAGGACGGCCAGCAGTGCCGAGCCGATGAGGACGCCGAGCAGCGTGCCCGCCCCGCGCTGGATCGCCCGGGTGAAGACCGACCCGAAGTCCGGCTTGAGGACGATCGCCACGGTGAGCAGCACCCAGTAGGGGCGCTCGATCGGCAGGTACTGGCGGGCCACCTCGGCGACGGTCATGCACAGCGCCAGGCGGACGGCGAAACCGCGGCTCTCGGGGCTCGCGAGCGTGCGGTCGGACAGCTCGCGCAGCCGGGTCCGCAGGGGCACCACCGCGCGCTCGGCGGCGGCGCCGGCCCGCTCCTCGGGGTCGCCGACGACGTTCCAGACCAGCCGGATCCCGTGGCGCACCGCGCGCCGGCCCGGCGGTGCGTCCTCGAGCGGCGGGGGCCGCTCCACGGTCAGCTCGGCGTTCCCCTCGAGCGCCGCAGCCAGCGCGCGGACGGCCGTGACGTCCTGCGGATCGGCCGGGACGCCGGTCCGCGCAGCGGCGACCGCACCCTCGACGAGGGGAGCGGCCGCGTTGAGCACGCCGGCGAGCTCGGAGAGTTCCCTGATCCGCCCGGCGGAGTGGCTGCGGCTGCGGATGACGCGGTCGTAGGCGGCGTTCAGCGAGGCGGTGAGCCCCCGCCGGATCTCGTCCGACCGCTCGGTGCCGCTGGCGTCGAGCAGGTCGGCGATGCTGCGGAAGACGGCGGCCACGGACTCGCGGTCGGGATCGAGGGCCTCGGTGCGGGCCTGCACGAGCGTCGTGGACGTGGCCCAGGCCGCTCCGCAGAAGAAGAAGCCGACCTCCGCCGGCAGGGACAGCTGCGTGATCAGGCCGGAGGAGAGGGCGGTGTAGACGAGGAGCTGCAGAGAGCCCAGGGACAGCGCGGCGTTCACCGAGCTGATCAGCGCCGCCACCGCGGAGATCGCGGCGATGACGACCACCGGCTCCCAGCCGCCGCCGATGGCGTACTGGCCGACGAGCAGGCCGACGGCGCCGAAACCGATGGCGGCGGCGGTGCGCCGCAGGCGGTCGCGCAGCGGGCCCGACTGAGGGGCCAGGCTTCCGGCGAGCGAGCCCATGGTCGCGAAGACGCCGGCGGCGAGGGTCGGTCCGGCTGCGACGCCGCCCTCGACCGCCACGGCGACGGCCAGCGGCGCCGGCACGCTGACGGCGAAGCGGACGACGTCGCGCCAGGGCACCGGCGGAGGCGTCGTGCGGACCAGTTCCTCGAGCCAGGCGGGCGCCCGGAGGCCGCGCTGCCGGGGCCCGCGGTCGTTCACGTGTCCTCCTCGCTGGCGCTCGTCGGCCACGTGCCCGGGGTTGCTCTGCTTCTCGGTGACCTCGCAAGCTCGGTCACGACCAGAGCTTGTCACCGACGCCCCTCCCGGCGCCGGACCGGCGGGCACCTACAGTCCGGAGCCGTGCCAGTGCCCCTGCGCGAGGTGATCGCCGCGCTCGACGCCCGCTACGACCCCGCGCTGGCCGAGAGCTGGGACGCCGTCGGCCTGGTCTGCGGGGATCCGGACGAGCCGGTGGGCCGCGTGCTGTTCGCCGTCGACCCGACCACCGCCGTGGTCGACGAGGTGATCGGGACCGGGGCCGATCTACTGGTCACGCACCATCCGCTGCTGCTCACGCCCGTGCACGGCGTGCCCGCCGACGACCTCAAGGGCCGGCTGGTGCACCGGCTGATCAGGGCCGGCGCCGGGCTGTTCGTCGCGCACACGAACGCCGACCGGGCTCCCGGGTCGGGGGTGAACGCGGCGCTCGCCGACGTGCTGGGCCTGCTCGACGCCCGGCCGCTGGAGCCCACGACGGCCGATCCGCGGGCCGGCCTGGGCCGGGTGGGGGAGCTCCCGGAACCGATGACGCTGAGTGCCTTCGCCGGGCACGTGGCCGCCGCCCTGCCGACGACGGTCGGCGGCGTGCGAGCGGCCGGCGATCCCGACCGGGTGATCCGCCGGGTCGCGGTCTGCGGCGGCAGCGGGGGATCCTTGCTCGCCGCGGCGGCAGCCGCCGGCGCCGACGTGCTGCTGACCAGCGATCTCAAGCACCACCCCGTGTCGGACGCCGGCGAGGTCGACGGCCCCGCCCTCTGCGACGTGGCGCACTACGCGTCCGAGTGGCCCTGGCTGCCGGTGGCCGCCGACCGGCTCTCCCGCGACCTGGCGGGGCAGGTGGAGGTGGCCGTGTCGCAGCTGCGCACTGACCCCTGGACCTGGCGCGCGGGAGCCTGATCCGCCCTCACGCGTGGCCGGCGGCCCGGAGCGCCGAGATGCAGCCCCGCTCCAGCGCACGCTGGCGGCGCACCCGGGCGAAGAGGCCCGGCACCGGTTCCAGGTCGCGGTTCCCGGCCGGCCGCACGTCGGAGAGCCGATCGCCGGCGTACCGCCCCGTCGTGGTGTGCACCGTCCAGCGCTCGACGTCGGGCACCGACAGCTCCTGGCCGATGAGCACGGCCGGTCCCTCGGCGTCCGGCACGGGTCCGCGGAGCTCCAGCGGTGACGCCGACCAGTCGGCGACCCGGACCGTCGCGATCTGCAGGCCGCCGTCGTCGACCGCGAGGACGGCGTCGGCCGGCCCCTCACGCCGGGCGACCGGCGCGACCCGGTCGACGTCGAGCACCAGGATCAGGCGCGGCAGGTACCACCAGTGCTCCCGGCGGAGCATGTGCGAATCGGCGAGAACCCGGGACGGCGGGTGCTTGCGCAGTTCCTGGTCGAGCAGGGACTCGGTGAAGACGCTGCCGTCGCCGTCCTCGAGCAGCGTGAGCCGACCGACGGCGGCGAGGGGCTCCCAGTTCGAACCGGTCAGCCGCGGGTCGGAGAGGACCAGGGCGGCGGTGTCGGCGCCGGCCGCTGCACGCGCCGTCTCGGCGTGCACCCAGGGCAGCGCCACGGCCGGCCGGCCACCCAGCATCAGCGGGACGACGCCGGTCGCGCCCGGAGGGCCGTCCTCGGTGCGCCATAACAGTTCGGCTACACCGGCTGAGTGAAGCGACTCCCGCACCCTTGTGACCTCGCTTACCTGGTTGTCTACTGCCTCTGACGGCGGCAATCGTGCCGCCCCTGGATCTGGGAGTTGCCTTGCCCGCGTTCGTCGTGGCCGCCGTGGTCGGGGTGTTGTTCTTCCTCGGCTACCGCTACTACTCCAGT
Organism: Blastococcus colisei; assembly: GCF_006717095.1. Classification (NCBI taxonomy): domain Bacteria; kingdom Bacillati; phylum Actinomycetota; class Actinomycetes; order Geodermatophilales; family Geodermatophilaceae; genus Blastococcus; species Blastococcus colisei. The sequence continues at coordinate 3,213,724 of NZ_VFQE01000001.1, read as the reverse complement.
TACCTGGCCAAGAAGGTGTACGCGCTCGACCCGGCGTACGTCACGCCGGCGCACCAGTTCAACGACGGCATCGACTTCGTGCCGACCAACAAGCACGTGGTCTTCGGCCACCACTTCACCTCGGTCGCCGGTGCGGCCCCGATCGTGGGCCCGGCCATCGCGGTCTTCTGGGGCTGGGGCCCGGCGCTGACCTGGATCGTCCTCGGCACCATCTTCGCCGCCGGCGTCCACGACTTCGGCGCCCTCGCCGTCTCGGTGCGGCACAAGGCCAAGAGCATCGGCACCCTGGCCGGCGAGGTCATCAACGGCCGGGCGCGGATGCTGTTCCTCGCGATCATCTTCTTCCTGCTGACCCTGGTGAACGCGGTGTTCGCCGTCGTCATCGGCAACCTGTTCGTGGCCAACCCGGGCGCGGTCATCCCGATCGTCGTGGAGATCCCGTTGGCCATGGCGATCGGGCAGTACATCTACAAGACGCGCTCGTCGGCGCTGATCCCGTCGATCGTCGGCGTGATCCTGCTGTACGCGCTGATCCTCGTCGGCAACGCGTTCCCGATCTCGCTCGACGGGCTGGCCGAGGCGCTCGGCGTCGAGCAGACCCGCAACGTCTGGGTCGTCCTGCTCTTCGTCTACACCTGGGTCGCCTCGCGCATCCCGGTCTGGATGCTGCTGCAGCCGCGTGACTACATCAACAGCCACCAGCTGTTCATCGCGCTCGGCATCATCGGCCTCGGCCTGATCGTCGGCATGAACACGATCCAGGCGCCGGTGCTCAACGACGTGCCCGAGGGCTCCCCGAGCTTCTTCCCGTTCCTCTTCATCACCGTGGCCTGCGGCGCGGTCTCCGGTTTCCACTCGCTGGTCTCGTCGGGGACGACGTCCAAGCAGCTGGACAAGGAAACCGACGGGCGCTACGTCGGCTACATGGGGGCGGTCGGCGAGGGCTCGCTGGCCACCGGCGCCGTCCTGGCCGCGACGGCCGGCGTCGCCGCCTCGCAGGCGGACTGGGAGGCGCTGTACCCCGACTTCGCCACCGCGTCCGGGGGCGCGGTGGGCAACTTCGTGAACGGGGTCGCCGTCTTCGCCAACAACATCGGCATCCCGCTGGACCTCGCCACCATCTTCGCGGCCGTCGTCGTGATCAGCTTCGCCGCGACCACCATGGACACCGGCGTGCGCCTGCAGCGCTACGTCGTCCAGGAGATCGGCGAACTCATCAGGGTGCGCGTGCTGGCCCGCAACCTCACGGTCGCCACCACCGTCGCGGTCGTGATCCCGCTGGCCATGGCACTGCTGCCGGGCGGCGGTGAGGCCGGGTACACGTTCGGCGTCCTGTGGCAGCTGTTCGGGACCACCAACCAGCTCACGGCCGGGCTCGCGCTGGCCGTCATCGCGGTGTGGGTGACCCGACGCGGCCGCAACCCGGTCGCGGTGATCATCCCGCTGGTGTTCCTGATGATCGTCACGACGTGGGCGCTGGTGCTGAACCTGCGGAACTTCATCGAGGCCGACCAGTGGGTGCTCGCTCCGCTGGACGCGCTCATCTTCGTCCTGGCCGTCTGGCTGATCGCGGAGGCCGCCCTCGCGCTGCGCTCGGCGTTCCGCGACCGGGCCGCCGGGGTGACGACGGACGGCGGGGAACCCGACGCGGTGGCCAAGGCCAATCCGGACGTGGCCACGTCGGACCGTCCGCTGGGCGGACCGTCCGGGAGCGATCGGCAGTGAGCTCGCGGGTCGTCCTCGTCCGCGGTCCGCGCGCCGTCGCAGCGTCCGGTGGGTGCTGCAGCGGCGACGTGCGGCCGTTCGACGAGGGCGGCTCGCACTGCCACGAGCGGCTCGACGACCCCGACGACGACGTCGGTCCGGTGTACCGCGAACTCCGCGCGGCACTGCCGGCCGACGTCGCCGTCGAGATCGTCTCGCCGTCCAACTGGCTGTGGCTCGTGCCGGAGCTGGTCAGGGGTGGCCGCCGGCGCGGCCTCCGGGGGGCGGCGCTGGGACGCTCGGTCCGGGCCGGGCTCGCGGTGTCCTCGCTGATCGTCGACGGCGCGGTGCTGGCGTCGGGGGGCCTGCCCGCGCCCGCGGAAGCGGTGGCCGCGGTGGAGGCGGACCTCGCTCTCCGGTGACCGCCCCGGTCGGCCGTCGCGGCCGGCGGAGCGGGAACCCGGCGCAGGTAGGTTGACCGGGTGAAGGCCGACCACTTCGAGCAGCAGAAGCTGCTGGACCTTGCCGCTGAAGACATTGCGCTGACCCAGCTGGCGCACCGGCAGCGGAACCTGCCGGAGGTCGCCGCCGTGGCAGCGGCCGAGGAGGCCGAGCGGGCGCTGTCCGCCGACGTCGTCCGGTCCGAGACCGAGGTGCGCGACCTGGGCCGCGAGGTGAAGCGCCTGGAGTCCGACGTCGAGACGGTGCGGGCGCGGGAGACCAAGGACCAGCGGCTGCTGGACTCCGGCAGCGTCTCGCCCAAGGAGATGACCAACCTCCAGCACGAGCTGGAGTCGCTGAAGCGTCGCCAGTCCGATCTGGAGGACCAGGAGCTCGAGCTCATGCAGCGCCTCGAGGACGCCGAGGCCACCCTCCGCGCCGCACAGCAGGGCCTCGAGCAGGCGCGCGCGGACCGGGAGCGGGCCGAGCAGCTGCGCGACGGCGCGCTCGCCGACATCGCCGACGGCACGGCGCGCCACGAGGCCGCACGGGCGGAGGTCGCCGGGGTCATCTCCGCGCCGCTGCTCTCGTTCTACGACCGCATCCGCGTGCAGACCGGCAGCACCGGCGCGGCCATGCTCCGGGCCCGGGCGTGCCAGGGCTGCCGGCTCGAGCTCTACGGCAACGAGCTGGCCGCCGTCCGCAAGGCCGACCCGCACGAGGTCGTGCGCTGCGAGAACTGCGGCCGCATCCTGGTGCGCACCGCCGAGTCCGGGCTGTGAGCACTGTCCCGGCAGTTATGGCCATAACTGCTCCCTGGTCGTGGCCGTGAGCCGGCGGCTGGTCGTCGAGGCCGACGGCGGGTCGCGGGGCAATCCCGGCCCGGCCGGTTACGGCGCGCTCGTGCGTGACGCGGACACCGGGCGGGTCCTGGCCGAGCGGGCCGCCGCCGTCGGGCGGGCGACGAACAACGTCGCCGAGTACGGCGGCCTGGTGGCCGGGCTGCAGGCCGCCCTCGACCTCGACCCGACCGCGAGCGTCGAGGTCCGGATGGACTCCAAGCTGGTCGTCGAGCAGATGTCGGGCCGCTGGAAGATCAAGCACCCCGACATGCAGCAGCTCGCCCTGCAGGCGCGCAAGCTCGCCCGGCAGCTCGCCGACGTCCGCTACACCTGGGTGCCCCGCGCGCAGAACGGCGCCGCCGATGCCCTGGCCAACAGCGCGATGGACGGCAGGCCGGTCCACCGGGACCCGGCCGCCGAGCCCGTCGTCCTGGAGGACGACGTCCAGCCGGCCGCGGAACCTGCGCCGGTCGTCACCACGGTCACGCACCTGCTGCGCCACGGGCAGACCGAGCACACCCCCGAACGACGGTTCAGTGGCCGTAACGTCCTGCCCTTGTCGCGCACCGGGCGCGCCGAGGCGGAGGCCGCCGCGGACCGGGCCAAGGGTCTCGGGATCGAGGTGGTGATCGCCTCGCCGCTGCGGCGGACGCGGGAGACCGCGGAGATCATCGCCGCGGAGCTCGGACTCCCGGTCACCGTCGACGAGGACCTGGTCGAACTCGATTTCGGTGACCTCGAGGGCCTGACCTTCGACGAGGCGCGCGCCCGGCACCCGCTTGCCGCCCGTCGTCTCCTCGAGGACGTCACCGTCTCCGCGCCGGGCGGTGAGTCCGTCGCCGACGTGAGCGCCCGCGTGGCCCGGGCCCGTCGGCGGATCCTCTCCGAGCACTCCGGCCGGACCGTGCTGGTGGTCAGCCACGTGACGCCGATCAAGCTGATGCTGGCGGCCGCGCTGGGCGCCGGTGACGACGTGGTGCACCGGGTGTTCCTGGAGGCGGCGTCGCTCTGCTCGGTCGCCTGGTCCTCGGACGGGCGGGCGTCGGTGCGCCTGGTGAACGACACCTCGCACCTGCGCTGAGCAGACTCGCCGATCGAGCTCAGATCCGGAGGAACAGGTAGACCGAGACGGCGACGCCGAAGGTCACGATGAAAACCCGCAGCGGCGTCGTGGGGATGCGGGTGGCGATGCGGGCCCCGAGGAAGCCGCCGACCAGACTCGCGGGCGCCGCGACCGCGACGACGTCCCAGTGCACGTCGCCGAAGAATCCGAAGACGACGAGCGTGACAGTGGCGGTGATCGCCGACAGCGCGGACTTCAGCGCGTTGGCCAGCTTGAGCCGGTGCAGCGCGATGCCCAGCACACCGACGAGGATCACGCCGAGCGCGCCGCCGAAGTAGCCGCCGTACACGGTCGCGGCGAAGAGAGCGACGTACACCCAGACGGGGTCGCGGCGCGGACCGCCGTCCTCGTCCCGTTTCAGCCGCCGGGTCACGATCGGCTGGACGGCCAGCAGCAGGCTGGCCAGGAGGACGAGCACCGGGACGACGACGTCGAAGGCCGCCGACGGCGTCGTCAGGAGGAGGACGCTGCCCGCCGTCCCGCCCAGGAGCGCGACCAGCCCGAACCGCACGAGCCGGCCGCGCTGACCGGCGTACTCGCTGCGGAAGCCGACGACCCCGCCCAGGTACCCCGGCCACTGGGCGACGGAGTTCGTGACGTTCGCGGCGACGGTGGGCAGGCCCAGCGCGACCAGGGTGGGGAAGAGGATCAGCGAGCCGCCACCGGCGATCGAGTTGATGACCCCGGCGAGGAAGGCCACGGCTGCGGCGATGACCAGGTCGACGGCGGGCACGGCAGGCGAGCCTACGGTGACCGCATGCGGAGACCGGGCGGGGCGATGGGGTTGGCGGCGTTGCTCGGTGGGTCGGGGGTGCTGCACCTGGTGCGCCCGCGGACCTACGAGTGGCTGGTGCCGCCGGAGCTGGGCGATGCCCGGCGCTGGGTGCTCGTGAGCGGTGTCGCCGAGATCGGGACGGCGGCGCTGCTGTCGGCGTCCGTGACCCGGCGGACCGGGGGATGGGCGGCGGCCGGCCTGCTGCTCGCGTTCGTGCCGGCGCACCTGCACACGTTCCGCGTGGTGCCGAGGAAGCCGCTCCCGCTGACGGTCGCCGCCGTCCGCCTGCCGCTGCAGGCGCCGCTGGTCGCCGCTGCGCTGCGGGTGGCCCGCGGCGGCTGATCCTCGCGCTCGGGTCGCCGTCCTCGCGCTCCGGCGTGAGGACGGCGACTCCACCGCGAGGTCCGCCGTCGCGGCAGACTGCGCCCATGCCGACTCCCATGCCCGACGACTGGCAGCGCGCCCTGGTCGTCGCCGCGCACCCCGACGACATCGAGTACGGGCTGGCCGCGGCCGTGGCGGTCTGGACGGCGGCCGGCAAGGTGGTGCACTACCTCCTGGCGACCCGTGGCGAGGCGGGGATGGCCGGCGTGCCGCCGAGCGAGGCGGGGCCACTGCGCGAGGACGAGGAGCGGCGCTCAGCGGCCGTCGTCGGGGTGAGCGAGGTCGAGTTCCTCGATCACCGGGACGGCACTCTCGTGGCCGGGCCGGAGCTGCGGCGCGACCTCGCCGCGGCGATCCGGCGGCACCGTCCCGAGCTGGTCGTCACGGGGTACTTCGGCGCCACGTGGACGCCGCCCGGCGTCTCGCCGTCCTACGTGAACTCCGCCGATCACCGGGCACTCGGCCAGTCGGTGATCGACGCGGTGGCCGACGCCGCCAACGAGTGGATCTTCCCGGACCTGACCGAGCCCCCGTGGACGGGCGTCCAGTACATCGCCGTCAGCGAGCTGAGCGACCCGCCGCACGAGGTGGACGTCAGCGACACGGTGGAACTGGCCGTCGCGTCGCTGGCGGAGCACAAGCGGTACCTGGAGCTGCTCTCGGACGACCCTGTCGACATGCAGGCACGTCAGGTCGTCGACATGTCGACATCGACCGAGGACGGGCGGCGCCGGGTCGGCTTCCGGCTCTACTGGGGGTGAGGGTCAGCCGGCGTGCTCCGGAGGAAGCATCGGTCATCGGTCCCGGCGGCTACGGCGTCCGACCGAACCGCCGATCGCTCGCCGGCACTCCGCGCGGGTCAGTAGGTGCGCCGCCGGCGGCTGAAGCGGCTGAACAGTCGTTTGAGCAGGTTGAACTTGACGAGTCCGGAGATGAGTCCCATGTCGTTCCTCCTCGATGCGGTGGAGCCCTGACCTCGGCTTACCTACCCGCGAGGCCCGCGTCCATGTACCCGCGGGTCTGGACTGACCCGCACGACGGAGAAGTCGGCTGGGCGGTCGCGTCGGCAGGGGCTCAGTCCTGTCTCCGCGCACGGATCGTCGCGACGGTTCCCCAGACGGCGGCGACCGCGAGTACGCCCAGGTTGATCAGCAGCAGGTTCCGGCCGTACTCACGGGGCAGGAACGACGGGTTCAGCGGGTTCTCCCCGAAACCGAGGACGAACGGCATCGCCACCAGGGTCAGCACCCCCGTCACGGCGGCGCCGACCACGGCCGCGGGACGGGCCGGCTTCGGCAGCAGCCTGGCCGCGAGCCACCCGAGGCCGATCCAGATCGGCGCGATCACCAGGTCGTGCAGCAGAGCGCTGCCCACGAACCAGGTCAGCCACGAGTCCAGGGGCACCCGGCTGCCCGCGGTGACCAGGCCGAACACCCCGTACCCGGTCGCGGCGAGCCCCGGCAGCACGAACAGCCACCGCCACCACGGACGCAGCCCCGAAGTGGCCGGGCGCGTGGGATCGGAGGCGTAGGGGTCGTCGGGCACCAACGCCGCGGCGCGGTCGTCGTGCCCCGGGAGCGCTTCGCCGGACAGGCTCATGCCGGCCGCACCAGGGTGGCCCACTTGGTCTGCATGACCCCCGGACGGTTCGGGGCGATCAGCCGTACCGGGTAGCCGTGGTCGGGCACGAGCGGCGCTCCGTTGAGGCCCGTGGCCAGGAGCGTTCGAGGGCTGCTCGCGTGCGGCGGCGCGACCGTCGACATCCGGAAGAGGCCGCCTTCCTGCAGCGACTCGACGACGACCTCCGTGTCGCGGGGGAGGCCGGCCTCCTCGAGCAGGTCGCCGAGTCGCACGCCCGTCCAGGTGCCGCTCGCGCTCCAGCCCTCGACGCAGGTGATCGGGAGGCGTTCGGTGCGCTGCGGGAACGCCGCCAGGTCGTCGAGGGTCAGTTCCAGCCGGTTCGGTCCGTCGATGACCAGCCGGTAGTCCGGGCCCACGTCGGTCACGCCGGCGCCCTGCGCCGTCTGCCGGACCGGCAGGTCCTGCGGGCCCACGTGCGGTGCGCGCGGCGCCAGCAACGAGATCGGGCTCAGCGGGGAGAGGCTCTGGCCGACGGTGGTCAGCGTGACCGCGCCGACCCCGAGTCCGGCCGCCAGCACGAAGGCCCGCCGGGACACGTCCTGGTCCTCGGCGGCGTCGTCGACCGCGGCCCGCTCGCTCGCCTGCTCCTCGGTGAGTCCCACGACGGCCGCCGGTGTGCCGCGGCGGGCCAGCCCGCGCCGGATCTCCGGCGCCTTCGCCCCGACGTGCACGGCGACGGCGCCGATCGCGATCCAGCCGGTCCAGTAGTGCGTGTCCGTGAAGAAGAAGCTCCACGGGTACCACTGCGCGATGTTGAACAGGCCGGTGACCAGTTGCATGGCGCCGGCGCCGACCAGCACCAGGATCGACAGCCGGCTGATCACCCGGGACACCGAGCCGGCCGGCGGCCACTCGAACAGCTTCGGGTAGACCGTCCACAGCTTGACCAGCAGCAGCGGGATGGCGGCGAGCCCGGTGGCCACGTGCAGGCCCTGGGTCACCCGGTAGAGCCAGACGGGGGACGCCGGCCAGAAGAACCAGCCCGGCGGTTGCTGGATCAGGTGGCTGGTGAGCCCGGTGAGGAAGCAGACGACGAAGGCCAGCCCCAGCCACGCGCCGACGCGAGCCGACCGCCGCTCGGAGTGCAGCGGACTGCGGAAGGCCTCGGCGCGGAACGGGCCGCGGCGCACCGCCTCGGGGGGACCGGGGAGGCGGGCGCCCAGCAGCCGGTCGAGGCCGCTGCTCACGCCGGCTCCAGGGCCGCCGCGACGGAGGCCACCACGCGCGCGGTGCGGCTCTCCGGCGCGCATTCGACAGCGACGGCCAGCGCGTCCGGGAAGTGGTCGATGTCGGTCAGCTCCGGCAGGTCGAGCACGGTCAGTCCGGCTCCCTCGAGTGCGGCCCGGGTGAGCTCGGCGGTGTCCGCCCGCGACATCGGCACGGTCGTCAGCAGCTCCGCCGTTTCCGCGCCGTGCAGCCCGAGCGCCCACCAGCCGCCGTCCGGCGCGGTTCCGAGCACCGCGGTCCCGGGCCCGGATGCCACGAGCAGGTCCGCGCAGCGGGCCAGCAGATCCGGCGTCACCTGCGGCGTGTCCATGCCGATGAGCAGCGTCGGCAGGGAACTGCCGGCCATGGCGTCGGCGAAGGCCGCCGCCAGCCGCGTGCCGAGATCCCCGTCGGTCTGCGGCACCACGGCGAAACCGTCGAGCTCGAGTCCACCGGGTGCGCCGTCCAGCGCGACGACCCGGCGCGCCACCGGTGCGGCCCGCACCGCGTCGAGGGTGTCGCCCACCGCAGCCGCAGCGATCGCGGCGGCCTGCTCCGGAGAGCACGGCGGGGTGAGCCGGGTCTTGCTCCGGCCGGGCACCGGGGCCTTGGTGATCACCAGCAGCCGCACGTTCGTCATCGGGCCAGCACCCCGCGCATGTCGCGGATGGTGCGCACCGTCCCGAGGACGGTGCCGGTCACCTTCGATCGGCTGCCTTGGGTCCGCAGGCCGTAGTCGACGTCGACCTCGTGCACGCGCCAGCCGGCGTCCGCGGCCCGGGTCACCATCTCCAACGGGTAGCCGAACCGCCGGTCGGTGATGCCGAGGTCCAGCAGCGCCTCCCGACGGGCCGCCCGCATGGGGCCGAGGTCGTGGAGCCGCAGCCCGGTGCGGGTGCGCAGCATGCGGCTGAGAGCCATGTTGGCGACCCGGGCGTGCAGCGGCCACGCGCCCCGGGCCGGACGGCGGCGTCCGAGGACCAGGTCGTACTCCCCGGCGTGCACAGGATCGAGGACACGAGGCAGCTGCGTGGGATCCATCGAGCCGTCGGCGTCGCAGAAGCAGACGAGCTCGGCCGTGGCTGCTTCCAGGCCCGCGTGGGCGGCCGCCCCGAATCCGCGCTGCGGGACGTGCACGACGGTCGCCCCGTGCTCGGCCGCGATGGCCGCGGAGCCGTCGGTCGACCCGTTGTCGGCCACGATCGCCCGATACCCGCCCGGCAGCCGGGACAGCACCCAGGGCAGCGACGTCGCCTCGTCCAGGCAGGGCAGGACGACGTCGGCCAGCGCAGGGTCGTCGGGAGCAGCCATCACCGGTCATTCGTACCGAAGCGCGGCGCGGTTCGCTCGACGATCCGGTCACGCAGCGCTTTGCCGGGGGACCTAGTCTCCGGCGTGATGACTGCCGTGTCCGACGATGTCGAGGAGAAGCAGGCTCCGACGACCGGGCGGACCGCCCGCGGGGTCCTCGTCCTCCTCGTCACTGCCGGCGTCGCCGTCGTGTGGCTCGTGGGCCGTGCGTTCACGCAGGGCGGCGGCGACCTGCACCTGGCCGGCGGCTACGTGCTGGTCGGCGGGATCGACCCGGTCCTGACCGCTCGCGTGCTCCTGCCGCTCGCGGTCGCGGCTGCCGGCGTGCTGTGGGGACCGTCGCTGGCCCACCAACTGCGCTGGCCGTGGCTGCTGGCCGGAAGTGCCCTGGGGGCGGCCGGATGGTCCGTCACGCTCGCCCTGACCAGTGGCTGGGGGCGACTCGCCGAGCCGATGGCCAGCAGGCACGAGTACGTCCATGACGTCGGCCGGGTGCAGGGGATCGGCACCTTCATCGCGACGTACATCGACTCCGTCCCGGCGGGCTCCGTCGACCCCTGGGTGACGCACGTCGCCGGTCATCCGCCGGGTGCGCTGCTCGCCTTCGTGCTGCTCGACCGGGTCGGTCTGGGCGGTACCGGCTGGGCCGCCGCCCTCTGCATCGTCGGCGGCGCGCTGGCGGTTCCCGCCGTCCTGGTCACCGTTCGCGCCGTCGCCGACGAGATCTCCGCGCGGGCCGTGGCGCCCTTCGCCGTTCTGTTCCCGGGGGCCGTGTGGATCGCCACGAGCGCGGACGCGTTCTTCGCCGGGGTCACCGCCTGGGGGGTGGCCCTGCTGGCCCTGGCGGCCGTGCGCGGACCGTTGCCCGCCGGTTACCTCCAGGCCCTCGCCGGCGGGCTGCTGCTCGGGCTCAGCCTGTTCCTGTCCTTCGGGCTGACCGCGGCCGGCCTGCTCGCCCTCGCCGTCGTCCTCGTGCAGAAGGAGCGGCTGAGGTGGCGCGGCGTCGTCCGCATCCTGGCCGCCGCAGCAGGGGGTGTGCTGCTGGTCTTCGCCGCCTTCGCCGTCAGTGGTTACTGGTGGTTCGAGGGCCTCGCGGTCGTTGCCCAGCGCGTGCGGGACGGCGCCGCTTACGACGACCGCCCGTATCTCTACTTCCTCGTGGCGAACGTCGCCGCCGGAGCCGTCGCGGCCGGCCCGGCCGTGGTCGCCGGTCTGGCCGGCCTGCGGGGCCGGCTGCGCTGGCTGCCCCTGGCCGCCCTCGGCGCGATGGCGGTCAGCGACGTCTCGGGGCACGTCCTCGGGGAGACCGAGCGGATCTGGCTGCCGCTCCTGGTCTGGCTGCTCCCGGCGACGGCGACGCTGCCGCCGGGATCACGGCGGTTCTGGCTGGCGCTGTCCGCGCTGCTGGGGATCGCCGTCGAGGTCGCCGTCCGCACTCCGTGGTGAGGAGCGTCAGGGCGCGGGACGCAGGGGATCCGTGGCGAAGGCCCGCATGCCGTCCGCGAAGGCGACCTCTGCACGGAAGCCGAGTTCTTCCTCCGCCAGCACCGGACTGGCGACGACGTGCCGCACGTCGCCGACCCGGTACTCACCGGTGACCTCCGGCGCCGGTCCACCGAACGCGTCGGCCAAGGCGCGCGCCATGTCCGCGACGGTGTGCGGCTGCCCCGAGGCCACGTTGTAGGCGCGCAGCGCCGCCGGTGGGGGCTCGATCTCCAACGCCCGGAGATTCGCCTCGGCCACGTCGGTGACGTGCACGAAGTCGCGCTGCTGCCCGCCGTCCTCGAAGACCCGCGGCGCCCGGCCGGACTCCAGGGCGCTGCGGAAGACAGCGGCGACGCCGGCGTACGGGGTGTCCCGCGGCATGTGGGGGCCGTAGACGTTGTGGTAGCGCAGCGCGATCACGCCCCCGCCGGTCGAGGAGGCCCATGCCGACGCGAGGTGCTCCTGCCCGAGCTTGGTCGCCGCATAGGTGTTGCGCGGGTCGGGCGCGGTCTCCTCCGTCACCGGTCCCCAGGACAGCTGTCGCCCACACACCGGGCAGGGCGGGTCGAACCGGCCCTCGTCCAGGTCCGCCCGGCGCCGAGGTGCGGCGGGGACGACCCCGTCCACGGGGCACTCGTAGGTGCCCTCGCCGTAGACGACCATCGAGCTGGCCAGGACCAGCCGGCCCACGTCGGCCCCGGCCATGCCGGCGAGCAGCACCCCGGTGCCGAACCCATTGATGCCGGCGTACTCGGGCATGTCCTGGACGTCGACGCCCAGGCCGACCATCGCGGCCTGGTGGCAGACCGCGTCCACTCCCTCGAGTGCCCGGTCGACCACCTCGCGATCCCGGACGTCACCGACGAGCAGTTCCACCCCGTCCGGCACGGTCGGCGCGACGCCGGCCGGATGGACCGCCGGCAACAGCGCGTCGAGCACGCGCACCTCGTGGCCCCTCCCGAGGCAGGCGTGGACGACGTGCGAGCCGATGAACCCCGCCCCACCTGTGACCAGGACCCGCACGGTCAGGAGGCCCGGCGGAGCGGACGGACGACGTCGGTGCGGGCATCGCCCTCCGGCTGGGGAGCGAGGAGGGCGAACGAGCGGCCGGCCTTCTCCCAGGTCTCGTGGACGCACAGCCCCGCCCTCGCAGCGGGATCGTCGACGGCGTCCACGCCGACGTGTGCCCAGTCGAACCAGCTGCCCCGCTGGGCGCCGTGTTCGAGCCGGACCCGGTGATAGCGGAGCCCGGTCCCGGGAGGGTCGAGTTCGACGAGCACCTGGCCGGTGGGGCCGACCAGGTCGCGGCAGCGGGTGAGCAGGGCGGCCGGGTCGCCGCCGATGCCCACGTTGCCGTCGGCGAGCAGAACCGTGTCCCAGCTCCCCTCGCCGGGGACCGGGTCGAAGATCGACCGTCGCACGGCCGTCGCGCCCTCGCTCCGGGCGAGCCGCACCGCCGTCCCGGAGGTGTCCAGACCGGCGGCCTCGCGTCCCCGGCGGGCCAGCTCGATGACGAGCCGACCTGGTCCGCAGCCGGCGTCGAGCACCGCGCCCCGGGCGCGGTCGAGCAGGTCCCGATCGGTGGCGTCTGCTGTGCCGCACCACCGGCGGAGCGCCTCGGCCAGCGAGCGACGCGGTCCGCCCTCGTAGCGGACGTACCAGTGACGGTGACCGTCCGCTTCCTCCATCGAGCGCAGGGCGGTGGCGTACAGGTCGGTGCGCGCGCCGTCGCTGGTCTCCTGGTCCGTGGCCGCTCGGTAGGTGGTCGTGAGACTCATCGGCGCATGCCCTGGACCGGTCGGCGAGCTGCGTCGAGGCGTCGTCGGCGGAACACCCCGAGCACTCGACGTCGCCGATCCGATCGGTTCACAGCAGTGCTCGGTCTCACCCGGGTCCGTCCTCGTGTCTCTCTACCGGTGGAACCGGGGGATGCCCCGCACTTCCGCCGGGCAACCGTCGCGGCCCCGTGACCGCTCGCCGGCGACGTCGGCGCACGGGAGTGCCCCAGCGCCGCGACGGACGACCGAGACCCTTGGCCGAGGCTGTTGTTGCAGTTCAGCGACGGCGTGTCACGGAACTGTAATGCGCTCAATCTGGTCGAGCGTGTTCGAAGTGAACCGGACCGGGCATGGGCGTCGAAGGCCCTCACGGAGGGTCCGGTGCACATGCGGCGGCCACGCGGCCACCCGACCTCGTGCACGTAGCCACTCCGCCGGGTCCTCCCCGACCGGGCCGACCGGCGTACCGATGCGCCGGTCAGAAACACCGCGAGCCGGTTCCGAACCGGGCTCGGCGCCCTTCGCACCGCGGGGGCACGACCCTGAGACAAAGGAGTCTTCATGCGCAAGGCATTCGCACTTCCGACCGTCGCCCTCGCGGCCGCGGCGTTCCCGCTGTTGACGATGACGGCCGCGTCGGCAGCGACCGGCAGCTACCAGGCCGACCTGGGCACGCTGAACGACTCCGGTGTCACCGGCACGGGCATGGTCACCTTCGAGGGGGATCAGGCGACCGTGACCGTCGAGGCGAATGGTGTCCTCGCAGGCTCGCCGCACGCCCAGCACTTCCACATCGGCGCTCAGGGCGTCTGCCCGCCCGCTTCCGCCGACTCCGACGGCGACGGCATCATCAGCACCGCCGAGGGCCAGCCCTTCTACGGCATGATCGGCACCTCGCTGACCACCGAGGGCGACACCGGCCCGGACAGCGGCCTGGCCGTCGACCGCTTCCCGACGCCCGACGGGGAGAGCTACACCTACGAGCGCACCTTCTCGGTGACCCAGGACGCGCAGGCCGCCTTCGAGGCCGGCACCGCGGTGCTGGTCGTGCACGGCATCGACGTCAACGGCAACGGCTCGTACGACGCCGAGGCCGGCCAGAGCTCGCTCGACCCGTCGCTGCCGCTGGAGGCCACCGCTCCCGCTGCCTGCGGTGCCTTCTCGGCATCCCAGATGGGGCAGATGCCCGCCGGTGGGGCTGACACCGGCGCCGGTGCCACCAGCGGCATCGAGCACGAGGCCGCCATCGGCGTCGGCGCTCTCGCCGCGGCCGGTGCGGTCGCCGCGGGAGCCGTCGCCTACCGGCGTCGTCAGGCCACCGACCAGGCCTGAGTGAACGGCTGACCGACCGCCGTGCCGGGCAGGCGCCGCCTGCCCGGCACGGCACGGCCGTCAGCGCCCATGGCCCGTGACCCCGGCCATCCCGACCGCCCCGTGGAGGTGGCCCCCTGTCCGATCGATCGATCCGGGCCCCCGGCCGTGCTGCCTGGACGGTGCTCGCCGTCGTCCTCGCCGTCGTCGCGGTGGTGGCGCTCGGCATCGCGATCGCCGGCCAGCAGCGCGCTCCACAGCCGTCCGCGAGCCCCTCCACGCCGGAGCAGTCGCCCAGCACGCCCTCCACGACAGGGCCGCAGGCAGCCCCGCCGGCGCCCACGTCGCCGGCGGTGGAGCCCGTCGAGGTCCCCGAACCGGTGGCCCTCCGAATCCCCGCCCTCGACGTCAGCAGCGATCTCCTGGATCTCGGCCTCCGGGACGACGGGACCGTCGAGGTGCCGTCACTGTCGGCTGTCGACCAGGCAGGCTGGTACCGCAACTCACCGGCTCCCGGTGCGGTCGGGCCGGCCGTGCTGCTCGGTCACGTCGACTCCGCCGAGCACGGCCCCGGCATCTTCTTCGAACTCGGTGCCCTCACTGCCGGGGCCGAGGTGGAAGTGCCCCGCCGCGACGGATCGGTGGCCGTCTTCGCCGTCGACCGCGTCGAGCGCTACGCCAAGGACGAGTTCCCGACTCTCGCGGTGTACGGGAACACGCCGGCCGCGCAGCTGCGGCTGATCACCTGCGGAGGCGAGTTCGACCCCGTGGCCCGCAGCTACGAGGACAACGTCGTCGCCTACGCCACCCTCGTCGCCACCCGTCCGGCGTGAGCGCTGCGACTCGGCGCTCCGGACCGAGAGAACTTTCGCCTAGACTGGCCGGCACGACGGACGAGTCGGCTGGGCGGTCGCGTCGGCGGGGGAGACCCCGTCGCCGAGGAACGTCCGGGCTCCACAGGGCAGGGTGGTCGTCAACAGCGACCCGGGGTGACCCGCGGGACAGTGCCACAGAGAACAGACCGCCAGTGCTCGCACTGGTAAGGGTGAAACGGCGGTGTAAGAGACCACCGCACACCGGGTGACCGGTGTGGCTCGGTAAACCCCACCCGGAGCAAGGTCAAGAAGGGACGGCGGTCCGCCGCCGTCCTGCGCAGGCGTTCGAGGGCGGCCCGCCCGAGCCTGCGGGTAGACCGCTCGAGCCTGCCGGCAACGGCAGGCCTAGATGGATGACCGCCCATCGGGAGGCCGTGAGGCACCCGTGGACAGAACCCGGCGTACAGGCCGACTCGTCCGTCGTCCGCCGCTGACCTGTGGTTATGCGGTCAGCGGGGGGGCGGCGGTCCGCACAGAGACCGCAACTCTCACGACCGTCGTGTCGACGGCGGCCTTCGTTGGTCGTCGGAGTCGGGCCTGGGTCGCGGTAGCCGTCGAGGTCCGCGGCGCGGGCTTGCCCGAGCTGCGCCTGGACAGTCTTCACCGACTGTCCAGGCCCGAGATTGGCAGCCTCGCGCGGTGGTCCTGCTGGCCTCCAGCCGTCCGAGGTGGCTGGCACTTTTCGGTCGAGGCTGCGGGGGGTCTCCGAACGGTCCCTAAGCGAGTCGGCACCAGCAGACGCCTTCGCGGCTACGGTCACCGCCATGCCGGACGCTACGGACGGAGCCAACCTGCCCGACCAGTTCGGCGGCGAAGTTACGGACTTCGTCTTGGAGATCGTCGGCGCTGGAATCCCCGGAGCCGGGCTCGTGGCGCAGCCCTTCTTCCGCAAGGTGCGCGAGGAGTGGATCCGTCACCGCTCCACGGCCCTCCGCGCAGCGGTGAGCACGTCCGGCCTGACCCTCGATGACCTCCGCGAGAGGATCACTGAGGACCCTCGCCTGATCCCGTTGGTGACGCGGCTCCTCTACGCGGCCGGGATGAATGGGCACGACCGCACCCTTTAAGGCCATGGGAGCTGCCTTCGGCCGTGCGACGCGCGAACCCGACGCGATGGAGGAGTGCGAGTTGATCCTCACCGCAATCGCCGACCTGACCGGAGATTATGCTCGCACGCTGCAACTGTTAACTACAGAGCCCCCCGAGTTCTCCGGGACGGCCCTGGTCTGGACGCCAGAGTTGCTCCAGCGCCGATCGGCTCTGTCCTCTCGAGCGACCGATCCTCTGTCTCGCTGCCCTTGTCGCCCGCGGTCTGGTCGACTCCACGTCTGGCTTCGGCGGCGTGACGGTTTGCCGGGTTACCTCCTTGGGCCATGAGGTTCTGGAGGTTCTGGAGGTTTCTCCGTGAATATGCGGACGACGCGTGAGAACCCGCCACCAGGCATGGGAAACAACAGGACACGCCCCCTGCCCCCGTTAGCCCGGGGCTTTCACGGAATGGCCGCCTGAGCTTGTCGTTTAACCCCTGATGCCGGTGAGTTACACGGATGTGGTTCAGGGTCTGGTCGTGAGGGCGGCCACCGCGTGATCCTTTGAAGTTGCGACGCTTCGAAGGAAACGGCGGTGGCCGCGATGGACAGTCTGGACCCAGCCGGTGCGGTTGACCAGAGCTCAGCCGCGGCAGGGTTGACGCGGCTGCGGGAGTTCCGCGGCGAGGTGTACCAGTGCCTGGGCCGGCGTGGCGATGAGCTGTTCGAGCTCACCGACGCACTGCTGTGCGCCGAGGGACCGGTGAAATCCCTGGTGGGGCTGTGCCTTGCTCCGGAGCATCGCCGTGGTCACGGCGCGCTGTACGACGCGCTCAACAGCGGACGAGTCGACGCCGACCGGCTGCGCGTCGCGCTGGCCGCGTTGCCGCTGCCGCGGATGTTCGGTGGGCGGATCGTGCTGGCCGTCGACGTCTCCCCGTGGCTGCGCCCGGACGCCGCGACCTGTCCCGACCGGCTGTTCTGCCATGTCTACGGGCGCGGGCGGAACGCCGATCAGCGGATTCCGGGCTGGCCCTATCAGGTCGTGGCCGCCCTGGAGAGCGGGCCCACCAGCTGGACGGCGATCTTGGATGCGGTGCGGCTGGGCCCGGCAGATGACGCGACCGCGGTCACCGCCGCCCAGCTGCGCGCGGTCGTGGGTCGGCTGACCGGCGCCGGGCACTGGCGCCCCGGTGACCCGGCGATCATGGTGGTGATGGACTCCGGGTACGACGTGGCCCGGCTGGCGTTCGTGCTCGCCGACCTGCCCGTGCACCTGGTCGGGCGGATCCGCGCCGACCGGGTGATGCTGGCCGCCACGCCGCCGCGGGGCCATGACTCCCGCGGCGGACGCCCCCGCAAGCACGGCGCCGTGATGGCCCTGGCCGATGAGGCCACCTGGCCGGTACCGACCACGCAGGCCAGCTCACCCCACCGCGCGCTACGGAACGGCGCAGGTGTGCTCCTGGGATCGCATGCATCCGCGGCTGGCTCACCGCGGCCCCTGGGCCGACCACGACGGCCCGCTGCCGATCGTGGAAGGCACCGTGATTCGGCTGCAGGTCGAGCACCTGCCCGGACAGCGCGAGGCCAAGCCGGTCTGGCTGTGGTCATCGGTGACCGGCCCCGACGATGTCGACATCGACGACCTGGTCGAGGAGGTGGCCCGCTGCTGGCAGGCCTACCTGCGCCGCTTCGACCTGGAGCACACCTTCCGCCTGTTCAAGCAGACCCTGGGCTGGACCGCCCCGAAGATCCGCTCACCGGAGGCCGGCGACCGCTGGACCTGGCTGGTCATCGCCGCCCACACCCAGCTGCGCCTGGCCCGCCACCTCGCCGTCGATCTCCGGCGGCCCTGGGAGAAGCCGCTACCTCCCGAGCGGCTGACCCCGGCGCGGGTGCGCCGGGGGTTTCGCCACCTGCGCGCGAAGACCGGCCACCCGGCCAGCGCGCCGAAACCCTCCCGCCCGGGACCGGGACGCCCTCCCGGAGTGAAAAACCGGCGCCAAGCCACCCGTCATGACGTCGGCAAGACCGTCAGACGGGACACCACCAGCCCGGGCGACCACCAGATCAGGGGTTAAACGACAAGCTGAGCGGGTGTTGATCAACTGAAAAGTGCTCCTGACCAGCAAGGATAGGTCTTGTCGAGGGACCTGTCCGAGCCGTTCAAGGAGCACCTTCCAGGTGAACAAGCGTAGCCGCTTCTATCCCCGCCTCACGGTCGACACGGCCGACGTGCCAGCGGTCGGTCAGGCCGGGGGCGTCCTGCTGACCGAGACCGTCCGAGCCAGCGGCCTGGACTCGGCGATGGCGGCGGCGCTGTCTCCGTGGCGCAAGCCGCTGGCCATTCACGACCCCGGCAAGGTCATCCTCGACCTCGCGGTGACCCTGGCGGTGGGCGGAGACTGCCTGGCCGACATCGCGCTGCTACGCGCCGAACCTCGGGTCTACGGCCCGGTGGCCTCTGATCCGACGGTCTCCCGCACCATCGACGCCCTGGCCGCCGACGCGCCCGCGGCGCTGAAGGCGATCAACACCGCCCGCGCCACGGCGCGGGCGGCGGTGTGGGCGCTGGCCGGAGAGCACGCCCCCGATCACGCCGCTGACGCCGCGGCGCCGCTGATCATCGACATCGACGCCACCCTGGTCACCTCCCACTCGGAGAAGGAGCAGGCTGCGCCGACGTTCAAGCGCGGGTTCGGCCACCACCCGCTGTGCTCCTTCGTCGACCACGGACCAGAGGGCAGCGGGGAGCCCCTGGCGGTGCTGCTGCGGGCCGGCAACGCCGGCTCCAACACCGCCGCCGACCACATCGCGATCGCCAAGCAGGCGCTGGTGCAGCTGCCCGGCCACCGGACCGGCACCCGCCCCGGGCGCAAGGTGCTGATCCGCACCGACGGTGCCGGAGCCAGCCACGCCTTCCTGGACTGGTGCCACGGGCAGCGGTTGTCCTACTCGATCGGCTTCGGCCTGCCGGCCAACACCGCCGACCTGCTCACCCAGATCCCCGCCGAGGTGTGGACGCCGGCCTACGACGGCAACGACGCCATCCGCGACGGCGCCTGGGTCGCCGAACTCACCGGACTGCTCGACCTGACCGGCTGGCCGCCCGGGATGCGGGTCATCGCCCGCAAAGAGCGTCCGCACCCGGGCGCGCAGCTGCGGATCACCGACGCCGACGGGCTGCGGGTCACCGCGTTCGCCACCAACAGCACCCGCGGCCAGCTGCCCGACCTCGAGCTGCGGCACCGCCGCCGAGCCCGCGCCGAGGACCGCATCCGCTGCGCCAAGGACACCGGGCTGACCAACCTGCCGCTGCACGACTTCGCCCAGAACCAGATCTGGTGCGCCCTCGTCGCTCTGGCCTGCGAACTGGTCGCCTGGATGCAAATGCTCGCCCTCACCGACACCGCCGCCCGACGGTGGGAGCCGAAACGGCTGCGCACCAGGCTGTTCACCGTTCCGGCCACCCTGGCCCGCACCGGACGCCGCCGGCTACTGCATCTGGCCGAGCACCACCCGTGGGCGGCCGTCGTCCGCGACGCCATCGTTCGGCTACGCGACCTCCTCGGCGGACCGGTAGCCGCTCCCGGCTGACCCACGCATCTTCGTCCCGACCACCCGCACCACCCCGGACCGTGGCACCGGCGCCCACCCGAGCGACCTCGGCCGAACAGTCACACCCCAAAGCCACAATCACGCACCGGCGGCCCACCGAGTCGCATCCCGATGATCAACGCCGGCCCGACGAAAGATCCGGGTTAGCCCGTCCAAGCAGGTGCGTCTGCCCCTTCAGCGTCCTGCCGGCGAGGGGCAGGCTGTCCCATAGCGGCCTACTATGAGACACCCAGCGCAGCGCTGCGAATGGTGGCCGGGGTGGGCGTTGGGTACTTCTGGCGCGCCCACCCCGGGTGCCTGCACAGGCCCGGCTCGAACGGGCAGCTCCCCTCCACAACGGACGCATGGGCCAGGCGGGGCAACCCATGCGCCGAGGCTGCGGCCAAGGCCGACGGGCCACCACCTCGCCGACTCCAACAGTGTGACCCCCCGGACGACGGCATTACCATTACCCGATGTGCTGTGTCCCTTAGCGGCCCACTAGGAACACGCGGCCAGATCAGGAACGATCCGCCTCCTGCTCTCGGCGGAAGCGCCGGCCATTGACGCTCGCAATCAGCAGCAGCAGTGGGACGAGGACGCCCAAGATCCTGAGCACGATTCCCCATACCGAACTTTCACCTTCGACGGCATACAGCACCAGCACGGAGGCATTGGCCAGCGCACCCAGCGCAACAATTGCCTGGAATCCGACGCTCGTTGACACGTCGTCGGTGAACCGCAGCCTCGCCACGTCGAGGAAGGTAGTCGTGTCGCGCAGACGGGCCGTGGACGTGGACTAGCGTTCGTCACAATGGGCGACCATCCTGGCTGCCTCAGTTTCCCCAGAGCCGCCTTCTGTCCCTGAGCGGCTCACTATGGGACACATGGCCAGGAGTGCCAGGCTCGATCCTCTGCGGGGCGGGCAATACTCCGTCGGTGAGTGATCAGCGCGTTGCCTTACGGTCCGAACTCCTCAATTCGGCCAGCCACGACTACACAAGACTGTGGGAAGCCTGGGGGGAAGCGAACGGTCTGCTACCAGACCTGCCGGAGCCAACGCCCGACACTGGCCGAGGAAGTCATTGGAGACCTGCTGACAGCGGACCTGACCAACCTCTATCGCGGTCCCTGGGTAGGGGACGACTACGTCGAGGTCCCGGCGGACGAGGTGGATGCGATGTTGCGACAGTGGGGATCGGGGGTGACTGACCAGGACCCACTCATCTGGTTCACCTCAACCGGAGCAAGGTGACAGCGAGTTGTACGGCTGATTGTCCAGGAAGGCGCATTGTGTCCTACGCCGCATTTGGCCGAGCCCGACTCGGCGGTGGATCTGCGTTCAATCGCGAGAGATCCGGGCCAATTGACAGAAGTTCTCCGCTCAGCGAGCCTACTTCTCGCATGTCCACCTCGATAAGGACGGTTCGTTTGGTGCGGTCCACCCTGCCCATGGCCCTTCTGTGCTCGATCCTTGCCCTAGTCGCCTGTGGGGTGCGGCCTGCTCCACAAGCAGCGGCGGGCGAGCCCCTAGGGGGTCTGAGCCGTTGCCCCGGCAGTTCTTTCGTCGCCGCGCTCACAAGTTCCTCGAGCGAGGACCCGAAGATCGATCTGACGGCGCCCTCCGACATCAGCCACGTCTATGGTCTGCGGCCCGATGGGACTGTCCAACGGTTGACCAGTGAACCGGCCAACTATGAGTATGACCTGGCCGCTGACGCCAGTCATGTCCTCGCCGTGCCGTACGGGGCACCCAGCGACCCGGGCACCATCCTGGCGGACGGCTCGTACATGCCGCGGAACCCATACCGCCTGCTCATGGTGGCAACTGGTGTCGAGAAGGTCAGGACTGTGATCACCCACGAGGGCATCAGCTCTGTGGCGGAATCCCCTGATGGTCAACATGCCGCCATCATCTCTCGGAACCCATCCACATCGTCGGTCGAAATGCTAATCTTCGACTTGGCTGACAGCTCAATCGTGAAGCAGCAGGAACTTTCAAGCATCACGACTCCTAGTAATCTCGCTTGGAGTCCAGACGGCACCACTTTCGCTCTGTTCGGAAGGTTGAACGATCGACCCGAACGCCAAGTCATCACTGTGGATGCGAACAGCGGAGAGATCCAGGGATTTGCGCTGCCCTACGACAACGTGATCGACCTGGACTGGTCGCCAGACAGCAAGCGGCTTCTGGTCCTGGTCTTGGCGTTTACGGACAGTGCGACGAGTGAGTATCTCGCCTACGAGATCCAGAGGGACACTGGCACAGTCACCACCCTCTCCCTCGGCGGGGAGATCGTCTCCGGTCTCGCCTACGCCTCGAGCGACGGGCGCGATCTGCTCGCCATCGTGCTACCAAAAGGAACCATTCCGATCCTGCGATCGCTGCGCCTGACAGACAACCGCATAAGCATCGTCTCCGAGATGAGATTGCCCGACGTGCTCACGCGACCTAGTCGACTCGTGATCGCCGAATGCGCACGTGGAGTCAACCAGTGAACCGTGCTCGGACGGCCGTCAACTGTCCCTGAAGCCGCCTTCAGGGCGAGTCTTGCTGACGCGGTCGCCGGAGTCTTCCGGCCGCGGACAGGCCCATCCATTCCGCGCGTGCGGCGTGTGGCCCCTCGATCAACCGCCCATGCTGGTTCGCGGGACCCCCGCGATCACGCCAAGCACCGAATCGACGGCGGCCCTCGTCCTGTCGTCCGAGTCGGGCCACAGGTGGCTGTAGGTGTCGAGCGTCTCGGCGGCGCTCGCGTGCCCCAGCCGGGCCTGGACGGTCTTGACCGACTCGCCGTGCCGGATGAGCAGACTCGCGTAGAAGTGCCGCAGGGCGTGGAACGTCACCCCGCTGAGACCGGCCCGTTTCACCGCCGGGCGCCACACTCGCTCGGAGAAGGCCGTCCGCCGGATCGAGGCACCCAGCTCGGTGGTGAAAAGCAACTCATCGGCCGGCCAGGTCAAGAGGTGCGCGGCCAGCGCATCGACGACGACCTGGGGGAGCGGCACGACCCGGACGGAGGCTTGCGTCTTCGGCGGCGCGAGGTAGGGCGCTCGGTCGGGCATGGTGATCAGCTGTCGGTCGACGGTGAGCTGTCGGCGGAGGAAGTCGATCCGGTCGACGGTCAGGCCGAATGCCTCCCCTTGCCGCAGTCCGGTCCCGGCAGCGAGGGTGACCAGCGCCCTGTACCGGTCAGGCACGGCGTTGGTCAGAGCCTGGACCGCTTCGAGCGTCAGCGGCTCGACGCGCCGGCGGTGGACCTTCGGCAGCTTGGTGCCCTCGCAGGGTGAGGCGACGATCCGCCGGTCGCGCACGGCGGCCTTGAAGATGCCCGCGAGGATGCGGTGGACCACACCCACAGTGGACGGAGCCAGGTCCAGGGATAGCCGCTTGACGAGGGCCTGGACGTCGCTCGGCAGGACCGACGAAAGCCGCTTCTGCCCGAGGGCGGGATAGACGTGACGCCGGAGCATCGTCTCCACGTGAGCCGCGGTGGTCGGCCGGTGAACCTGAGTAGCCCGCCACTGCTCGGCGTAGTCCCGAACAGTCAGGCGTCCGGCCGCGGGGTCGACGTACTGGCCGGTGACCATGGCCGCGGTCATCTCGTCGAGCTATCGCTGGGCGTCGACCTTCCGCTTGAAGTGCCGGGCGTGCTCTTTGCCGGTGGCGTCGCGGAAGCGCGGCCGATAGGTGCCGTCGGGCCTGCGGGCGATGCTCGCCATCCCACTCACTCCGTTCCACGCGGTCGCCGCCAGCCATGGCGTGCAGCCGGGGTAGCACCAGCGGGGGTGGCTCGTCCCTCTGCTGGACCGATCTGTGGATGGGCACGGGGCTGGGGATAGCCGGAGACGGCAGCGAGGGCCGACGCCGGGAGCTCGTGCGCTGCCGATGCCGCACCGCGCGACAGTGCCTCGGCATCCTCCTGTTTTTCTCCGGTACGCGTGGGCGGGTGCCGGATAGGCACGCCTGAGTGACGAGCCAGCCGCCTATTGGAAGGAGCTGTGGCCTTCAGCGGAGGGCGAGCGTCAGTCCATCGTGCTCGGCGAAGTCGTGGAAGTCCTTGGCGTTGAAGGTGGCGAGCGGGAGGTCACGCACGAGGCAGCAAGCGGCGATCCAGCTGTCGTTGACCGGCCGTGGTCGGCCGCGCAGCTGGCCGCCGGCCTGCAGCTCGCCCCACCGGGCGGCCACCCGCTGGTCGTAGGGAAGGAGCAGGAGTTGCGAGAGGAACTCCCGCATAGCGGCGACGTTCCGCGGTCCCCAGTGCCGGACCAGCGTCCACTTGGTCAGCTCGCCCACGGTCACAAAGGTGACGGCGGCGACGTGACCGGCAAGCCGTGCGGCGACCGCGTCGGGAGTGCGGTGGCGCAGCAGCGAGGAGGCGACGTCCGTGTCAAGGACGACGACGCTCACGAGATGCTGGACCGCCGGGAGGCGTAGAGGTCTGCGAGGAAGTCCGCGTGCTCGTCGTCGGAGGCGAACGGATCGTCCGCGGCCGGGTCGTTCGGGGAGGCGATGGGCCGCACCCCCTGCTGGCGGATCAGCTCATCTGTAGGAACGAAGTCATCACCCGAGTGGTGCGCGGGCTTCTTCGGTGTCGTGGTCACGGCAGCTCACCTCCTCGGGTCCATGGTGCCAGTTCGACAGAGTTCCGCATCGAGGACAACGATCGACTCTCGTCCGCAGGGGTGGTCGCTCACCGACGCGTTGACTGAGCTTCGCGCTGCTCGGTCACCCAGCGGTCCAGGTCTTGCCGTCGGTATAGGACTCGGCGCCCGAGGCGGAAGCCGTCCGGTCCGATACCGAGATGACGCCAGTAGCGCAGCGTGGCAACTGGAGCGCGCAAGAACGCGGCCGCCTCGGTGAGCGTCAGCAGGTCGGAAGTCGAGTCAGGGGCGTTCTTCGGCATCACGAGCGGTTCCTCCGGCACTCCGAGTGATGGGGGAAAAGCGCGACCGTGGGGCCCGCCGCCGAAAGTGGCCCTGGCCGCATCGTCCTGCGTCCATGCTGGGACACGTCCCTCCCGTAGTTCCCCTGTTTGTCGCCGCCGTGCAGCTTCGACGGGGACGTGCAGCGCGTCGGCCCGGTCTTCCCCCGCAAGCGCACACGCAGACGCCGTGTTGGCCGCCGGCGGCTTCCAAGCGCCACGAAGCTCGTCTCGCCGGATGCCGATTCGAGGCCTGAACTCCGCCGGGCCCTGCTGATGCCGCGCGGCGGACGCAGCGCTCTCATCCTTGCCACCGCAATCAAGATCGCGGACCGTCACACGTCTTGCATTTCGGCCACGAGGGACGCCGACAGCATCATGGAAGGCCGCCTCGCTCATGGGCGCGAGGCGCCTGACGCGCCGCTGGTGCCATCGACGCACCCGTCACAACGAATGCTCGAGCCCACAGTGCATGAGGTGTGAGGGCCCGTGGTCTTGTTTCTCCAGCTGGACTGCGCCATCACGGCAGTGAGCGCCAGCTTGGCAGACTAGAAGATGAATGGTGCTGAGGCGGTGCGCAGCACGTCGGTCTTCCTGGGTGTCGATCTCGGTTGGTCAACCGGTGCTACCGGACTGGCGGCCGTCGACGAGACGGGCCGCCTGACGGCATCTGCGCGTGTCAAGACCGACGATGAGATCGCCGAATGGATAGCGGCGCAGCCCGGTCAGGTCGTCGTCGCTGCCGTCGACGCCCCTCTGATCGTGCCGAACGAGACTGGTCAACGCGTTCCGGAGAGGCTCATAGGTCAGGCCTTCGGCGGTTTCGGCGCGTCTGCTCACACCTCCAACCACACCCGCTTTCCAGGCGGCGACACGCGGGCCATGAGGTTGGCTCAGCGCTTCGGATGGGCGGTGGATCCCGGAACGCCCACTGGCGGCAACGTCGGCGTCTGCATCGAGGTCTATCCGCATCCTGCGCTCGTGGGCCTTCTCGAGCTCCCGTACCGCTTGGATTACAAGAAGGGCAACGATCAAGGACGGGCGCCGGGATTCCGGTTGTTCGTGCAGCACCTCGAATCCATCCCGGAACTGGCCCTGGCCGGTAGTCCCCGGTGGCGGCAGCTGAAACATGTACTTGCCTCGCCGCGCCCCGGCGACCTCACCCGCGTGGAAGACGAACTGGACGCCATCGTCTGTGCTCACCTGGCGTGGCTGTGGCACCGCCGGCGCAGCGCGCTGAAGATCTACGGCAATGTCGAAGTCGGCTACATCGTCGCGCCGCCCCCGCCGCTGCATCGACCCCAGCAACCCGAACGCCGTGGTGAAGCCGCCAGCGTGCCGGCACCCGGCCGCTTCGAGCGGGTGGTCCACGGCAGGCCCACCGGCTACTCAGCCGGAGCCAACGAGCAGCGCTGGAAGGCGGATGTCCGGTCGGCGTTCTCCGGCTGCACCCTTCCGGCCGGTTGTCGAGTTCACGTGGACCTCGAGTTCTTGCTCGGTCAGGACCAGAGAGGGCGCAACGAGCCGGACCTCGACAACTTGATCAAAGCGGCGATCGATGCCCTCGACGGCGTACTGGGCGTGCGCACAGGGACAGGGCTACGCGCGGAAGCGGACGACGTACGGGTTGACCGCATCACGGCATCCAAGCGCCATGCCGGCGGGAACGAAGACCCCGGCGCCCACGTTACCGTTGCCGAGCTCTAACGGGGCAACGTGTCACTGAAGGCGGCTTCAGGGCCACGGGACCTCAAGACCGACCAGACGAGGCCGACCTGGTTACCCGACCCATGGGCCTCCAGCCACAAGTTCTGCGCGTCTCCTATAGGCGCAGCCGTCGGTGCACACCGAAACCACGGCTTCGTCTCGCCCCCCGCGGTGGTCGATCGTTGTCGCAAGCATTCGGACACGACGGCGCTTGGCCTCCGGAGAAAGGACGAGGCCTTAAGCTGCCGCTGTGACATGGGAGGCGGTTGGCGCCATCGCCGCAGCGCTGGTGGCCCTGTTAGCACTTCGCCATTCGAAGCGTGCACAGCAACAGGCCGACGACGTCGCGAAAACGCAGATTCAGTTGAGCAAAGATCAGAAGGCTCTGTCGGAGAGGCAAGCCCAAGCTCAGGAAGGGCAAGTCGCACAACTCGAGGCCCTAGTGAAGGCCGTGTCGAGGGACACGGCGGCCGAATTGCTCGAGCGGCGGGAGATTGAGACCGAACGCCAGTCGGACGAGCCGGGCGTGGCCTGGCGGTTGCAACACCTCTCAGCGGACGCCTACCAGTTGTCAAATGCTGGGCGCGCGACCGCGTACGACGTGACGGTAGAGATCGGGGACATGGTGGGCGTACGTCCAATGTCTGGGCAGGACGTGCCGCCGGGCGGCTCATTAAAGGTGGTAGCAGAGAGAAAGCCGTACACCCGCGATGACGTCGTGACGGTGAATTGGGCGGACGGCCGCGCAGGGGACGGGGGCCAACGACACACTTGGCTCAGGCCACTTCCCCTGAAGCCGACCGAGTAAGGGTCGGTCCGAGGCTCGACGGGTCTCACGTTGTCCCATAGTGGCGCGCTCAGGGGCAGTCGGACCAAGCGTCCGAACAGGTAGCGGGACTGCTTGCCTCTTCGTCACAACGAGTCCCGATACCGCAAATGCAAGAAGTGTGATGGCTCGTGATCTTGATCTCTAGTAGAGCGTGGACGAGGTGCCGGCATGGTGTGGTGTGCGGCCGGAAGGTCGACACGACATCGAACGTCCGAGCGACTCGAACACTCAGCGGTCGATGTCTCATGTGACCGACTCAGTGCGGAACGCCGTAAGGGATGCTCCGAAACAGACCCGTACGCCCCGTACGGGATACCCCCCTGTAGGCACTCTATTTGACCACTCCCAGTGTGGGCGTCAAGGCTCAATCTCAAGGACGTTCTTCTCGAGACCCATATCCCAGAACCGGTCACCGATGTCCGCATCAATGACCTTGCGGAACTCCTTCTCGATGTTGAAGAAGACGAAGGTTGGATAGTCCGCATCATGAAGCCGAACGGGGACTAGTCCATATCTGCCGGCCACGGTGTTCATGGTGCTGATGAACTCCTGCTGCAGTTCGGCATCGGCGTTCTCAAGCGAGTACTCCACTCTGAACGTTGGCATGGGGCCCGCGTACGACGATCCAGTGGCCCATCGCGTTTCCTTCAAGTCGCGTTGGATGCTGCGGACTATTTGGAGCGTTTCGCTCGAGAGTTGCTCGGGGCTTCTCCTGCTCACATGGGTGTCCCGTTTGCGCACATTTCGGAGGTCCGTCTCAAGTTGGGGCCACCACTGATCGAACGCCTTGCCAAGGAAGCCTTCCGAGAGTGGCCGGTCGCAGTCTCGGTTGATGCTGTCCATGAGCTTCCGCATTTCCTCTTGTTTCGGCAGGACATACTGAAACTGCGTCAGCGGGCCGGTAATCTGGGTGTACTCAACCCCGAAGAGGAGAGGTGTCACTCGGCTCCCCACCACAACCTTTGATAGCGCTCCCGCCTCGAAGTTGATCCAGGGCCTCTCGAAGTTCTCCTCTGTTACTACGACGATGCCGTGTGAACTATCTTGCAGCTCTGACGCGATGACGTTCAGTCCGCGACTGCCCTTCTCGATGTCCTCCGAGGACATGAAGGGTTCGATTTCATTGATCACGAGCGGAAGCCACTCGCGCAGTAGTCCGGCGACTTGTCTGCTGACATCCCCTGACCAGCTCAGGAAGACCTTCACGGCCGTGAGGGTACTGACGGCCTTGTGGATGGTTCGTACGAGGCGCCGAGTCGCCGCCCGCGGACCAACGGGACACGTAGGCAACATCACTCGAACGTGCGTGCGACGGCGTTCAGCATCCGGGGGTAGACCCGGTTTTGTTGCTCCACTTGATCGCGGGTGAGGAAGCGGGGCTTTGCCCGCACGGTCCTCGGCAGACGGGACGCCGGTGGCCGGGTTTCGCGGGATGCCGTCATGAACCGCCAATGTCAGGACGAGTGCGAACACCCGGTGCCCCTGCCGGACGCGATCATGACGGCCTGGCAGTCCGGGGGCCAAGGGGACCGTACGGGCCGGCGATCGTGCGCATCTTCGGGTCTCTGGATGGGACGTTCTTGCCTGCGTGGTGTCGGACGGACCGGTGCGGCTACCCCAGGTCAAGAGGCGGGGGCGACCCACGGCTTGAGCGGCGCGTCCGCGGCCACGTACAGCGGGTGGCGCGGCTCGCCGCGCCGAGTCGTCCCCAGGCAGAGTGGCCGGTCGAGCAGCGGAGCAACGGCTCGGGACCGGCCGTAGAGACCGCCTGCGGCGCCCCAGGCCACGATCGTCCTCGTCGCGGCGGCGGTCAGCCGTCGGAGCGCGTCGTCGTTCGCTGGGCCGACCGGGTGGGCCACCTGCTGCAGGGTCTTCGGGTCGGTGTGCCGGTGCGCGAACAGGTTTACGATCACCAGCCCGCTATGGCCAGCTTCCCTGCTGCGGGTGATGCACCGTTCCAGCGTTGGGCGCCGACGCTGCTCAGTGTCTCCCGTGGCCGGATTCAGCAGCACCCACACGTCGGTGGTCGCCAGGTCCTCGTCACCCCACCAGCGGCCGAACCCATAGCGGTAGGCCATGTCCGGTGAGTAGAGGTACCGCTCGGGCAGCCCTTCGGGGGACACGCCCTTCCGCTCTTTCAGCCCGTGCCGGGCCGCCAGCATCGCGAATACGTCTTGCACATGCAGGACGGTAGCCAGCAAGGGGTCGTTCTTAAGTCGCGCAGCGGGATCCGGTACGGGTACGGGGTCGCGGCGGTGCGGGGACGAAGGATGCGGACCCGGACGTCGATTGGGATATTCGAGTCCGCGGCCAGTCCGCAGAGAGTCCGCAACTCGTCCGATAACGGCCGGTCGGCGCCATAGGCCGTCAACGGCATAACCGCAGGTCAGCGGCGCCATCCGCAAACTCCCGACGGCTACCAACCACCCGGTGACAATCCCCGGCGTACAGGCCGACTCGTCCGTCATCCTCGGCTGACAGTGAGGCTCCCGAGTCCGAGGGGGGCCGTGTTCCTCAGGAGTCAGTCGGCCGGACCCGGCTGCGCCAGCACCGCGTCGGAGACCGTACGCCCGGCCCAGCGCTCCCACTGCTCCGGCGCCCATCCTCGCTCGACCGTGAGCAGGACGTAGATCTCCAGGCTGATCAGCGCGAACAGGATGTCGGCGGCCTCGTCCACCGTCAGCCCGGGACGCAGCGCGCCCTTGGCGTCGAGAACCTCGGCGAGCGCCCGGTGCGCGGTGTGGCGCTGCTGCTGGTTGATCTCCCACTGCGCGGCCATCTCCGGGTCGCTGCCTGCAGCGTCCCGAACGATGCGCAGGACGGGAGTGACCCGTCCGAAGATCTCGCAGCTGGTCCGCAGCCAGACGGCCACGGTCTCGGCCCCGCCGGGCGCCGTGTGCAACTCCTGGACCCAGGGGCGGTCGAGCAGCGCAACGGGCTGGTCGTCACCCACGCTGGCGACGTCGACGAGCTCCTTGAGCAGGGTCCGCTTGTTCCCGAAGTGGAAGTAGACCGTCTGGACGGCGACGCCTGCCTCGTCGGCGATCTGCTGGAGCGTCGTCGCCGCGTAGCCATCCCGGATGAAGAACCGGCCGGCCGCCTCGACGATGCGGCGCCGGGTAGCCACCGCCTGATGGGCCCGCGAGATGCGGGTGGTGCGCCCCTTGACATCCTCGTCCACCCGCTGGACTCTACGCTAGAGCCAACTCTAGCGAACAGCCGTCGTGAGGTCGCCATGCCCCCGTTGAGCGGTTTCCACCATGTCAAGCTGCCGGTGGGGGACGTCGTCCGCAGCCGGAACTGGTACCAGGCCGTCCTCGGTCTCGTCGTGGACGTCGAGTTCGTGGAGGACGGCGTGCTGATGGGCGTCGCCCTCCGCGACCCGTCCGGCACCGTGACCCTGGCGGCCCGGCACGACCCCCAGCGGGCAGCAGTGCTCGCCGGATTCGACCCCATCGCCGTGGGCGTCCCGACCCGCAGTGACCTCGAGGCCTGGGCGTCCCGGCTCGACGTCCTCGGCCAGCGGCACGGCGGGATCGTGACCGGCCACCAGGGATGGGTCCTGGTTGGACTGCACGACCCGGACGGCATCGAGGTCCGGCTCTACACCATCGAACGGCACGACGAACGGACGACGACATGAACTCCGACGGACCGGGTTACTTCCTGGGCGCGGGAGCCGGGGACACCCGGTGGTTCCTCGACACTCGCATGACCGTGAAGGCGCGGGGCGCCCACACCGGAGGTGCGCTCACCGTCATCGAGTGGTCGGCGCCGGTGGGATTCGGGCCTCCACGGCACGTGCACGACGCCGAGGACGAGATGTTCTACGTGCTGGAGGGGAGATGGTCGTCGAGTGCGGCGGCCAACGGTGGACGGCGGGCCCCGGGGGCTTCGTCTTCCTGCCGCGTGGCATCGCGCACGTGTTCGTCGTCTCCCGAGGCCCGGTCCACGGCCTGCAGCTGACCACCCCCGCCGGCTTCGAGGCCTTCGTGGAGGAGATCGGCCGGTTTCCGGAGGGCCCGGGACTCCCCGAGCCGTCGATTCCCGACGTGCCCCGACTGGTGGAGGCGGGCCGGCGCCACGGGAGCGACATCGTCGGGCCCCCGCTGTCGCTGGACGAGATCGAGACGCGGGCCTGAGGCCTCGTCCACCAGGCGGGTCCGGGTCCGATACGTGCCCGTCTTGGCAGCCGTGCCGCGGCTCACCAGCCTCTGCCCATGACGGTGATCCCGCTTCCCCGGCACGGGCAATGGGCGTGGGACCTGCGTCGCGAGGGCCGCAGGGTCCGGATCTCGGCGCACGTCGACGTCGGCCTGCTGAATCTGAGCCTCTGGCGGGGCGGCACCTGCGTCGGCACCGCCCAGCTCTGCCCTGCGGACGTGGCCAAGCTGGCGAACGGGCTGACCGAGGGCCTCGCGGAGATCGCCACGCAGGCGCCGACGCACGAGCCCGGATGCCGGCGACGTGCGGCGCGTCCACGAACTCGAGCTCCGCCTGGCGCAGGTCGAGGCACAGCTGGGAGCCTCCGGACCTCGACGGGCGGCGAACGCGGTGGAAGCCGTCCGCTCCGCGCTGGTCTCCTGTGGACTGCGGACACTCGTCCGCGCCCGGTGACGCGACCCGGCGGCGCTGAACTCCCCGGGGTGCACGGGCGGCAGATCGACCGCGGATAGCGTTGCCCGGTGCTGCGCATTCCGTACCGCCGGTCACGGGTCCTCGTGCTCGGCGGTGCCCGCTCCGGCAAGTCCTCCCACGCCGAGGGCCTGCTGCGCCGTGAGCGCTCGGTCGACTACGTGGCCTGCGGCCTGGCACCGAGTGACGACGACCTCGAGTGGGCCGGCCGGGTGGCGCTGCACCGCGCCCGCCGGCCCGCGTCGTGGAGCACAGTCGAGACGATCGACCTGGTCGACGTCCTGGGTCGCCCGGGCCCACCGGTGCTGGTCGACTGCCTGACCACCTGGCTGGCCCGCGTCATGGACGAGTGCGAGGTGTGGACCGACCAGCCCGGCTCCGACGCGAAGCTGGCGGCGGCGATCGACGAGGTCGTCGCGGCCTGGGCTCGCACCCGCCGACGGGTCGTCGCGGTCAGCAACGAGGTCGGCTCCGGCATCGTCCCGGCGACGCCGTCGGGACGGCGGTTCCGCGACGAGCTGGGCGTGCTCAACGCCCGCATCGCCGGGACGTCCGACCGGGTCTGGCTGGTGACCGCCGGCCTGCCGCAGCGGCTCCGGTGAGGCTCAGATCCTGACCACGCCGCCGTCCGTGGCACTCCGCCGGGCGGCGTCCAGCACGGTCATCGAGGCGACGGCGTCCCGTGGGGCGACGGGGACCGTGCCCAGGCCGCGGACCGCACGGGCGAAGGCCGGGTAGAAGGTGTCCCAGGCGCCGTTCTCGGTGGGCACCGTCTGCCCGTCGGCCCCGCGGTACATCCGTCCCCAGCGCTCGGCCGGCTCGGCGCCCCACTCCGCTCCCAGCGTGCCGGGGGTGTGCCCGGCGAGGAGCAGGTCCTCCTGACCGTCCATGAGCGTGCGGTTCACGTAACCGCCGGCCGTGCCCGACACCCGGTACCGCGGTCCGGGCGCGCTCTGGCTCCAGCTGCCCCACAGGTGCGACCGTGCCCCGTTCGCGTGGGTCAGCGCCACGAAGACGTCGTCGTCCAGGCCGTTCTCCCGCAGCCGCCACTCGGCGTAGACGGACTCGACCGGCCCGAGCAGGACCAGCGCCTGGTCGACGAGGTGACTGCCGAAGTCCAGCAGCGTGCCGCCGCCGGCGGCGCCGGGCCCGGTCTCCGGGGCCATCCGCTCGAAGCGGGACTCGAAGCGCAGGACCTCGCCGAGCTCGCCCTCGTCGACGAGCCGGCGGACGGTCAGGAAGTCGGAGTCCCACCGCCGGTTCTGGTACGGCGAGAGCGCGAGGCCGTGTCGCTCGGCGAGTCCCACCGATCGGCGGGCCGCGGCGGCGTCGAGCGCGAACGGCTTGTCGCAGACGACCGCGAGCCCCAGTTCCAGCGCCCGGTCGGTCAGCTCGCTGTGCGTGGCGGCGGGCGTCGAGATCGCCACCGCCTCGGCGCCGGCGGCGGCGAGGTCCTCCAGCGAACCGAAGGTGGCGCGGCCGGGGGCGTCCTGCTCCACCAGCGCCTGCCGCTCGGGCGAGGAGGTCACCACGCCCACGAACTCGCACTCGCGCGCGGCGCCGAGCAGCGGCGCGTGGAAGTACCGCCCGCCGAAGCCGTAGCCGACCAGCCCGAAGCGGACGGGCGAGTTCAGGGCGTCTGAGGTCACCGGGCGATTGTGCCCGGCGAGGTCAGGCGTCGTGGACGAGTGTCTTGATCTGCCCGGCCATCTCCGGGCTGACGTCCACGCCGTGTGCCTCCTTGGCGTGGGGCCCCGCCTGCGCCATGACGTCGTCGACGGTCTCTCCGTGGACGACGGCGTCGCAGTCGAACCCGGCGTCACGGCACTTGAGTTCCTTCATCGGTGGCCTCCTGTGGGCAGCGGGAACCTGGCACCCCCGTGCCGGACACCCTGCTCCTCCGTCCTCGTCCCGGACAGGCGTCCGCGCGCGGCAGGACTCAGCGACCGGCCAGCTTCAGGCGCATGCCGCGGTACAGCACCCCGACGACCAGGACGACCACCCCCGCGACCACCGACTGCCACGGCAGGGTCGCGGCGAGGACGACGCAGCCGACCGCTCCGGCCATCTGGAGCGCGCGGGGCCAGCGTCGGTGCGCGGCGGACTGGGTGAATGCGGCCAGGTTCGCGACGAGGTAGTAGAGCAGCACGCCGAAGGACGAGAAGCCGATGACGGCGCGCAGGTCGACCGTCAGCACGAGCACGCAGACGAGCGCGCCCAGGGCGACCTCCGCGTGGTGCGGCACCCGGTGACGGGGGTGCACGGCGGCGAGCCAGCGGGGGAGGTCGCCGGTGCGGGCCATGGCGAGACCGGTCCGGCCGACTCCGGCGACGAGCCCCAGCAGGGCCCCCAGGGCGGCGGCGGCCGCACCGAGCCGGACGACGGGGGAGGCCCAGTCCCACGACCCGGCGCCGACCGCGTCGGCCAACGGGGCGGCCGAGCCGGCGATCCGGTCCGGCCCGAGCGTGAGCAGCAGCGTGACGGCGACGACGGCGTAGACGACGACCGTGATGCCCAGCGCCAGGGGGATGGCCCGGGGAATGGTGCGCCCGGGATCGCGCACCTCCTCGCCCATGGTGGCGATGCGGGCGTAGCCGGCGAAGGCGAAGAACAGCAGCCCGGCCGACTGCAGGACGCCGTACCAGCCCTGCTCACCGGCGGTCCAGGTCAGGGGCCCGCCGCCGGCGGCCCCGCCGCCGACGAGGCCGGCGAGCACCGCGACCGTCAGCGCGCACAGGACGACGGTGACGAGGACGCGTGTCAGCCCGGCGGTCCGGGTGACGCCGCGGTAGTTGACCGCCACCAGGACCGCGACGGCGGCGACGGCGACCGGGCGCTGCCAGTCCGGCGGGACCGTGTAGGCGGCGAAGGTCAGCGCCATCGCGGCACAGCTCGCGGTCTTGCCGACGACGAACGCCCACCCGGCGAGGAACCCCCACCACGGGCCGAGCCGTTCCCGGCCGTAGACGTAGGTCCCGCCGGACTCGGGGTACTGGGCGGCCAGCTGCGCGGACGCGGTGGCGTTGCAGTACGCGACGACGGCGGCGAGGGCCAGACCGATCAGCAGGCCGGTGCCGGCGGCCCGTGCCGCCGGGCCGAAGGCGGCGAAGACGCCCGCGCCGATCATCGAGCCGAGCCCGATGACGACGGCGTCCGTGGTGCCCAGCCGGCGGGCGAGCCCCGGGCTGTTCGTCATGGTCCCCCTCGTCCGTGCGTTCGTCCGTGCTGACCCCACCACACCTCCCCGCCGCCTCCCCGGACGGCACCGGGAGCTGTGCGAGGGTGACCGCCGTGTCCGCCGACTGCACCCGCCTGCCGAGATGACAGCGGTCACCGCCCTCGTCGCCGGGGCGCTCGGCCTCCTCGTGGGCCGGTTCCTGAACGGGGCCGCTGGCCGCTTCTCATGGCCGCCTCGGCTACGACTGCGCCGACCCGGCGGGGACGCGGCGACCACGCCTCTCGCTGTGCCGCCGCCGGTCCTCGAAGGCGGTACCGCGCTGCTGTTCGCGCTCGTCGCGCTGCGTTTCGGCCTCTCCTGGGCGTTGCCGGCGTTCCTCTTCCTCGCGGCGGTGGGCGTGCTGCTCGCCGTCATCGACCTGCAGCACCGGTTGCTGCCCAACCGCGTCATCGTGCCTTCGGTCGGGATCGGCGCGGGACTCCTGTTCCTGGCGGCCGCCTTCGACCATGACTGGGACCCGCTGCTGAGGGCGGGGCTCGGTGCGGTCGTCCTGTTCGCTGTCTTCCTCGTCCTGGCACTGATCTCACCTGGTGGTCTCGGCATGGGTGACGTGAAGCTCGCCGGCCTGCTCGGCCTGTACCTCGGCTGGCTGGGATGGGCTGTCCTCGCGGTGGGTGCGGCCGCCGGATTCGTCGTCCAGGCCGCCCTTGCGCTGACGCTGCTGGCAGCGCGGAGGATCGGGCTTCGAGGGGAACTGCCCTTCGGGCCCGCCCTGCTGGTGGGCGCTGTGCTGGCGATCGGCTGGAGCGACGCGCTGCTGGGCTGAAGCCCGCCAGTGCCCCTTTCGGGTGACAGGGGCTCAAGCGGCGTCCCGTTCCGGACGACATCGCTCCCAGAAGCCGCAATGCCGGGTCAACCGACCCGGACTGGCCGGCCGACACCACTCTGGAGTACACGTGCTGAACACGTACGCCACCCTGGTCAGCCTGGTCGCCTTCGCCCAGGACCGGCTGAAGCGCGACGAGAAGGGCGCCACCGCCGTCGAGTACGGCCTCATGGTGGGCCTGATCGCCGTCGTCATCATCGCCGCCGTGACCCTGCTCGGGACCGAGCTCAACGGCCTCTTCACCGCGATCACCGACGCCCTTCCCGGCTGACCCGTCCGACGTCCGGTCGCGGATATCCGGCGCAGCGGCCCCTTCGTGGGCCGCTGCGCCGCTGCACGTACCAGCGGTGAACGAGAGAGGAGGTGAGCAGTGATGCGGGAACGACTTGGCAACGAACGCGGCGCCACGGCGGTGGAGTTCGCCTTCATCGTGCCGCTGCTCATCGTCCTCGTCCTCGGCATCGCCGAGTTCGGCCACGCCTTCCAGGTACAGGGGACTCTCTCGGCCGCCGCCCGTGAGGGCGTGCGACTCATGGCTCTGCAGAACGACCCGGCGCTCGCCCGCGAGGCGGTTCGCAACGCCGCGACGGCACTGGACCCCGGCGTCACCGACGCGCAGATCGAGATCAGCCCGGCCTCCTGCCCGACCATGGACGCCGGCAGCACCCAGGTCCGCCTCACCATCACCTACCCGATGCCCTTCCTCACGGGCTTCTTCGGCACGAGCGTCGAGCTGACCGGAACGGGAGTCATGCGATGCAACGGCTGACTCCTTCCCTTCGGCGCCGGCTGGACGGCGAGCGCGGCGCGACCGCCGTCGTCTTCGCCCTGCTGCTCGTGCCGATGCTCGGCTTCGCCGCCATCGCCGTCGACGTCGGGGCGCTCTACGCCGAGCGTGCCCGGCTCCAGGTCGGTGCCGATGCCGCCGCGATCGCGGTCGCCCAGGACTGTTCCCGTGGCAACTGCGGCGACATGCAGGCGACCGCGCAGGCGCTCATCACCGCCAACGACACCGAGGGCACGGCTGCGCAGCCGGAACTGAGCAGCGACCCGCTGAGCGTCACGGTCACCGGTGGCACCCCCACGGAGCACTGGTTCGCTCCGGTGATCGGGTTCGAGTCCACCACCGTCTCGGCCACGGCGACCGTGGGCTGGGGCTCGCCCAGCCGGGGCACCGCGGTACTTCCCCTGACCTTCTCCTGGTGCGAGTTCGAACAGCAGACCGGGGGCGGTCTGCCCTCCGGCGACATCGTCCGGACCGTCTACTTCACCAAGACGTCGGACACCGACGGCTGCACGGGCCCGTCGAACAACACCGTCCCGGGCGGGTTCGCCTATCTCGACACCGACCCCGACCGGTGCGAGGCGACCACGGGGATCGGCGGGCAGTGGTCCTCCAAGACCGGTAACAGTGTGCCGTCCACGTGCTCGACGACAGACTTCTCGGAGTGGCTGGACCAGACCGTCCTGCTGCCGTTGTTCGACGAGTTCGGCGAGAGCGGCAACAACGCCTGGTACCGCGTCTACGGCTACGCGGCCTTCCGGCTCACCGGCTACCACCTCGGCGGGCAGTACAGCTCCAGCCCCAAGCCCTGCGGCGGCAACGACCGGTGCGTGACCGGCTACTTCACGCGCTTCGTCGAGCTGTCCGACGCCTGGGACTACGACCCCACGGCCCCTGAGCTGGGGTCCTCCGTCCTCCGACTGATCCGATAGGGGCCTCTCTCGTGAGACGTCGACTGCTCGCCGCGTTCGCGGCCCTCGTGCTCCTCGTCGTCGGCACCTCGGTGCTCCTGGCCTACGTGCGCGACGCGGACAGCCGCGCCCTGGCCGGCACCCGCACCGTCGAGGTGCTGGTGGCGGAGGAACTCGTCCCGGCGGGCACGGCGGGCGATCAGCTGGCCGCGCTGGTGACCATCCGGACGATGCCGGCAATGGCCGCGCTCGACGGTCGGGTGACCGACCTCTCGGCCCTGGCCGGGCAGGTCGCGACCGTCGACCTGCAGGCCGGGGAACAGCTGCTGACCAGCCGCTTCGCCCGTGCCATCGACCTCCGGGCGCCCGGCACCGTCGCGGTGCCCGAAGGTCTCCAGGAGGTCAGCGTCCTGCTGGAGCCCCAGCGCGCCGTCGGTGGCCGACTCGCGGCCGGGAACACGGTGGGTGTCTTCGTGTCGCTGACATC
Organism: Blastococcus colisei; assembly: GCF_006717095.1. Classification (NCBI taxonomy): domain Bacteria; kingdom Bacillati; phylum Actinomycetota; class Actinomycetes; order Geodermatophilales; family Geodermatophilaceae; genus Blastococcus; species Blastococcus colisei. Next base: position 3,175,878 of record NZ_VFQE01000001.1, on the reverse strand, counting down.
GGATGCCGGACCGGCCTCGCACGCGGTCCTGCACCGGGTGCTCGTCACCCAGGTGCAGGGTGCGCCGGCGCCGGTCGACCCGGCGGCCTCGGGGGAACCGGAGGCGGCGTCGGCCGGCGCTCCGGCTCCTGCCGACAACCTGCTGATCACTCTCGCCGTCACCGCCGCCCAGGCCGAGGCCGTCGTGTTCGGCATGGAGCACGGCACCCTCTGGCTCTCCCTCGAGCCGGACGGCGCCGTGACCGACGGCACCGAGGTCGTCACCGCGACCACCATCCACGGAAGGGCGTTCCAGTGAGCGAGCTCGCGAGCTCACCAGTGAGCACAGCAGCGCGGCGAATGCAGCCGACGAGCGCCAGGGAGGAGGAGAGATGAGCCGCGTCGTGCTGGCCGGTGCCGATGAGGAGCTGATCCTGCGGGTGAAGCAGGCGACGGACGGGGACGTGCACGTCCTGCCCCCCGGACGGCTGCCGGGTGACCCCGCCCGGCTGTTCGAGCAGCTCGTCGACGGCGAGCTGCCCGACGTGCTGCTCGTGGGTCCGCACGCGCCGGCGCCCGAGGTGCTCATGCTGGCTTCGCGGCTGGACGTGCAGAGCCCCGGGATCACCGTCGTCCTCATGGCCGAGCCGTCCCTGGACATGTGGCAGGCCGCGATGCGTGCCGGCATCCGGGACCTCCTGCCGCCCACCGCGGACGTGGCCGAGATCCAGGCCGCCGTCGAGCGGGCCGGCCACACCGCCGCGAGCCGGCGGCGGGTGCTGCGCCCGGGGGGCGAGACCGAGCGGTACGCAGGCCGGGTCATCACCATCGCCTCGCCCAAGGGCGGGGTGGGCAAGACGACCGTGTCGACCAACCTGGCCATCGGGCTGACCGCCGCAGCCCCGCAGTCCACCGTGCTGGTCGACCTCGACGTGCAGTTCGGTGACGTCGCCTCGGCTCTCGGCCTCGTTCCCGAATACACGCTCCCGGACGCCGTCCGGGGCCCGGCGAGCGAGGACACGATGGTCCTCAAGACCTTCCTCACCCAGCACCCGAGCGGGCTGTACGCGGTCTGCGGGTCGGAGAACCCGGCGGCCGGGGACGCCGTCAGCGGCGAGGACGTCACTCGACTGCTGGCCTCGCTGGCGCGGGAGTTCCGCTACGTCGTCGTCGACACCGCGCCCGGGCTGTCCGAGCAGACGCTGGCCGCGCTGGACCGCGCCTCCGACGTCGTGATGCTGACCAGCATGGACGTCCCCGGCGTCCGTGGGCTGCGCAAAGAGCTCGACGTGCTCCGTGAGCTGGCCATGATCCCGGCCGGCCGGCACATCGTCATGAACTTCGCCGACGCCAAGGGCGGCCTGTCGGTGCGCGACGTCGAGACGACGATCGGCACCGGAGTCGACGTCGTCCTGCCGCGCTCGAAGGCCGTGCCCGCGTCCACCAACCAGGGGGTGCCCATCCTGCAGAGCCACCGACGCGACCCGATGGCCAAGGAGATGCGTCGCCTGGTCTCCCGCTTCGCGGCCACCCCGCTCATGAAGCCCGGCAGGTACCGGGCCAAGCACCGGGCAGCCGGCTGATGAACCTCGCCTCCCGTTTCGAGGCGGCGCGCGGTGTCCCGGCCGTGGTCTCCGCGGCCCCGGCCACCGGCGGATCCGCGACCACGGGCGTCCCGGCGCCGCGCCCGGTCGCGACCCCGACCCCGACCCCTCCTCCGCCGACCGATGCCCTCGCCCGACTCAAGGATCGCGTGGGCAAGGCGCTGTTCGAGCGCATGGGCAGCCGGATGAACGACCCGAGCCTGAGCGAGGGGGCGCTGCGCACGATCGTGCTCGGCGAGCTCGACGAGGTGGTCGAGGAGGAGAACGTCCCGCTCAGCGCCGAGGAGCGGCAGCGGCTCACCGCCGAACTGGCCGACGACGTGCTCGGCTACGGCCCGCTGCAGAAGTTGCTCGACGACCACGCGGTCAGCGAGATCATGGTCAACGGGCCGGACGCGATCTACGTCGAGCGCAGCGGCAGGCTCGAGCGCACCCCGACGCGGTTCACCTCTGAGGAGCATCTGCGCCGGGTCATCGACCGCATCGTCTCCCGCGTGGGACGGCGCATCGACGAGTCCTCGCCGCTGGTCGACGCGCGCCTGGCCGACGGGTCCCGCGTCAACGCGATCATCCCGCCGCTGGCCTTCAGCGGGTCCACGCTCACGATCCGCAAGTTCTCCAAGGACCCGTTCACCGTCGACGACCTGATCAACTTCGGCACCCTGTCGCCGGAGATGGCCGAACTGCTGAACGCCTGCGTCGAGGCCCGGCTCAACGTGATCGTCTCCGGCGGTACGGGTACCGGTAAGACGACGCTGCTCAACGTGCTGTCCTCGTTCATCCCGGAGGGCGAGCGGATCGTCACCATCGAGGACGCCGTCGAGCTGCAGCTCCAGCAGGAGCACGTGGTCCGGCTGGAGTCCCGCCCCCCGAACATCGAGGGCAGGGGTGCGATCAGCATCCGGGACCTGGTCCGGAACTCGCTGCGCATGCGGCCCGACCGGATCGTGGTCGGGGAGTGCCGTGGCGGGGAGAGCCTCGACATGCTCCAGGCGATGAACACCGGCCACGACGGTTCGCTGTCCACCGTGCACGCGAACACTCCCCGCGATGCGATCGCCCGGCTGGAGACCCTCGTGCTGATGGCCGGCATGGACCTGCCGCTGCGCGCCATCCGCGAGCAGATCGCCTCCGCGGTCGACGTCGTCGTGCAGATCACCCGCCTGCGCGACGGCAGTCGCCGGGTGACGCACGTGACCGAGGTGCAGGGCATGGAGGGGGAGACGGTCACCCTCCAGGACGCTTTCCTCTTCGACTACTCCGCCGGGGTCGACGCCCACGGCAAGTTCCTCGGCAAGCCGGTGCCCACCGGTGTCCGGCCGCGCTTCACCGACAAGTTCGACGACCTCGGCATCAAGCTGTCGCCCCGGGTGTTCGGGGTCGCGGAGCCGGCCGGCGGGCGGGGCTGGTGATCGTGTCCCCGTTGCTGCTCGCCGTCGGCGTCATGGCGGTCGCCGCTGCTGTGCTCGTCCTCGCCTTCGTGGTGCTGCCGGCCGGGCCCCGCCGGGTGCCGCTGAGCCGGCTCGACCCCTCGGTGGCGCCGCCGACCTCGGCGCTGGCCGGTGCGGGCGCTGCGGCGGGTGCGGCCGTGGAGAAGGTGCTGGTCAAGCGCGGCGGGGTGGCCGCCGGCGAGGCCGCACTGGAGCGGGCGGGCATGTCGATGCGCCTGCCGGACTTCGTGCTGGTTGTCGGGCTGGGCACCGTGGTGCTCGGGGTCCTGGCCTTCGTGCTCGGCGGCTTCCTCCTCGGCGTGCTCTCCCTGGCCGGGGTACCCCTCGCGGCGAAGCTGCTGCTGAAGGTCCGTGCCTCCCGCCGTCAGGCCGCTTTCGCCGATCAGCTCGACGACTCGCTGCAGTTGATGGCCGGCAGCCTGCGCGCGGGCCACAGCCTCCTGCGGTCGGTCGACTCGGTCGCGTCCGAGGCGGACGCCCCGACGTCGGAGGAGTTCGCGCGGATCGTCAACGAGACCCGCGTCGGTCGTGACCTCAACGATGCCCTGGACGAGGTCGCCGAGCGGATGGGCAGCGACGACTTCACCTGGGTGGCCCAGGCCATCGCCATCCACCGGGAGGTGGGCGGCAACCTGGCCGAGGTGCTCGACGCCGTGGGTCACACCATCCGCGAGCGGAACACCATCCGCCGTCAGGTCAAGGCGCTGTCGGCCGAGGGGAAGCTGTCGGCGATCGTGCTCATGGCCCTGCCGTTCGGCGTCACGGGGTTCATCTCCCTCACCAACCCGGGATACCTCGCCAAGTTCACCGAGAGCGCGACGGGTTACGGGATGCTGGGGGCGGCCGCGGTGATGCTGCTGATCGGCGCGCTCTGGCTCAAGAAGACCGTGGCGATCAAGTTCTGATGAGCGTCCTCCCGATCTCCGTGCTCGCGGCCGGCATCGCCGTCGCCGTCGCCGTCCCGGTGCTGGGCTGGTCGCTGTTCGCCCGTCCGGACGCCGTCGCCGTCCAGTCGCGGGACAACCTGCTCCGTGGCATCGAGTCCGGCCCCGGCAGCTCCGCAGCGGGGCGCACCGGACCCGGGCTCCTCGCCCGGCTGGTCGAGGGCCTGACCCCGCGGGGAACCGTGGCCCGGCTCAACCGCCTGGCCGGCACCGCCGGCCGGCCGGCGGCGTGGCCGATACCCAGGCTGGTGGCCGCCAAGCTGGTGCTGGGCCTCGTCGCCGGTGGTCTCGGCCTGCTCGTGGTCAGTGGCGGACCGAGTGCACTGACCATCGGCACGGCCGTCGTGGGCACGCTCGTCGCCTACTTCCTCCCCGAGTTGCTGCTGCACAGCCGGGGGCAGGAGCGGCAGCAGGCGATCACGTTGGAGCTGGCGGACACCCTCGACCAGATGACGATCGCCGTCGAGGCCGGCCTCGGCTTCGAATCGGCGATGGCGCGGGCCGGCAACAACGGCAGGGGACCGCTGGCCGAGGAGTTGGTGCGCACCCTGCAGGACATCGCGGTCGGCCAGCCCCGCCGTGAGGCCTACCTCGCGCTCGCCGATCGGACCGGCGTCCAGGACCTGCGGCGCTTCATCCGCGCCGTCGTCCAGGCCGACCAGTACGGCGTCTCCATCGCGGACGTGCTGCGCACACAGGCCCAGGAGATGCGGCTCAAGCGCCGACAGCGGGCCGAGGAGAAGGCGATGCAGATCCCCGTGAAGGTGATCTTCCCGCTGATCCTCTGCATCCTGCCGACCCTGTTCATCGTGCTGCTCGGGCCGGCGGTCATGGACATCGTGGCCGCATTCAGCACATGACACTGTCGTCCTCCGGACGACACCGCGGCCAGTTGCCGTCCCGGCCTGACCTGAGCCGCTTCGTCGACCCTGCGCGGACCATGACATGGCGACGGTCCGGGTCGCACCGCGGCCAATCACCGTTCCTCGGTTGCGCTGAGCGTGTTCGTCGTCCCTGCGCGGACCATGACATGGCGGCCCTCCGGGTCGCACCGCGGCCAATCACCGTTCCTCGGTTGCGCTGAGCGTGTTCGTCGTCCCTGCGCGGACCCCTTCGGGGCCCACTCGGGACGACCCGGCCGGCTCCTTACTGCCGTGGCTGGGCCGGGTTGGTCGGGTCGCCCTGGGACGGCGGGTTGACCGGCGGCCCCGTCGTCGCCTCGGACACCTGCGACCCGCCGGCCGGCGGTGGGGGAGCGTCCGCCCCGGTGGCGGCCGGGTCACCTCCGGACGGCTGGGCGCCGTCGGCGAGCCCGGAGAGCCGGTGCTGCATCGCGCTGACCACCTGGATGCGATTGGCGTGCGAGCGCTCGTACTCCAGCAGCGTCTTCAGGTCACCGGACCCCAGGGTGCGGATCCGGGAGGTCAGCGAACCCACGGGCAGGTGGTCGTAGTCGGACAGCGGCAGATCGTCGCGCTCGGTCAAGGTTCCTCCTCGAGATGGTCACCCGTGTGATGGCCGGGCCGAGGTTCGCCTACCCGGTCCTGCGCGTCCGACACCGGGTGTGAGGACCTGGTCGGTGGGTAGGCGGCGACGGCGAGGGTGCCCAGTGCAGGGCACCGACCGACCGACTCGAGGAGTTGCGCCACCGTCATGGACGTGTCCTTCCTGGAACCCGTCTTCGCTGCCGAGGGGCCCTTCGCCACCGTCTGCGCAGATGTCACGCACACCACCGAGAACGCCGACACCGAACTCGACCTGCGCGTGCGCGCGATCACCGAGCGGCTGACCGAGCAGGGCGCTCCCGAGACCGCGGTGGAGGCCGTCCGCAGCCGGTTGCTGGAGGGCAACGACGGCGGCCAGGCGGGGACGTTGCGGGGGCGCGCCGTGGTCGTCGCCGCGGACGGCTCGGTGGTGCTCGACGAGGCGCTGGCCGACTCCCCGCGCCAGGAAACCAGCGAATGGTCGCCGCAGCCCGCGCTGCTGCCGGTCCTGAGGCAGCTGGCGGGGCGGGTCCCGCACCTCGTGGTCATCGCCGATCGGGTGGGCGCCGACATCTCCGTGGTGGGCCCGGCCGGCCGGACGGAGGAGGAGAAGCAGCTGGAGGGCGACACCTTCCACATGCAGAAGGTGAAGGTGGGCGGGTGGGCCCACAACACCTACATGCACACCGCCGAGAACCAGTGGGTCGAGAACGCCGACCAGGTGGCCGAGGAGATCGCCTCGCTGGCCAGGAGGCTCCCGCTGGGATTCGTCCTCGTGGCCGGTGACGTGCGTGCCCGCCAGATCCTCACCGACCGGGCGAGCGACTCCTGGTCGGACCTGGTCGTCTCGATGGACGAGGGGGGCCGCGCCGCCGGTGCCGATCGCGAGCCCGTGCAGCGCCGTGCGGCCGAGCTGGTCGCCGAGCACGAGGCGCGGGCGATCGCCGAGGCCATCGAGCAGGTCCAGGCGGCCGGGGCGCACGGACTGTCGGTGACCGGCACCGATCAGGTGGTGGAGGCCCTGCGCAAGGGCCAGGTCGAGACCCTCGTCCTGGCCGACGAGTTCGCCGACGAGACGCTCCTGGTGGGCGGCTCTCCGCTCGAGCTGGGCGTGGACCAGCACGACATGGACGCCCTCGGGATCCACGGTGAGGTCGTCCCGGCCGACCGGGCCCTGCTCGCAGCCGCCGTCGCCAGCAGCGCCGGCGTCGTGGTCGTGCCCGCCTCCGCGATGCCGGACGGGGCGCTCGTCGCCGCCGTCCTCCGCTACACCGACGCCTCCACGGCGTCGGCCTCCTGACTCATTCGTCCGACCGAAGGAGATCGTTTCCCGTGAGCGACCCGCACCAGCCGGCGACACCGCCCGGCACCGATGAAGGCGACATCGAGCGTCGCGCGGCGCTGTCCGAAGCCCTGGGCAAGGAGGTCTGGCCGGCCGACCGCGACACGCTCGTCGCCAAGGCGCAGGAGGGCAACGCCACCGACAACGTCCTGGCCCAGCTGAGGCGGCTGCCCGAGGGGCGGCAGTTCGAGAACGTCCAGGATGTCGCCCGCACCCTGGGACTCGGCACCGAGCAGCAGCGGTTCTGACATGCCGTCGATGAAGGACCCCTCGCCCGAGGCGGTCGCCAACGTCACCGAGGGCAACGTGGAGACGCGGGCCCAGCTGCTGCCCGAGGAGGTGGCGGTGGAGGGTCACCCGGACCCGGCGCAGGGAGATCTGGACCCGAAGGTGCAGGCGGCGGTCATCCTGGCCGAGTCCGAGGAACGCACGATCCACGCCGACCCGGACGACGCCCAGGGCGGGCACCGGCAGTCGTCGGACACTGCCGACCTGCCCTGACGTGCGGCACGAGCACCCGGTCCAGCTGCGCTGGTCCGATCCCGACTCGCTCGGGCACGTCAACCACGCCCGCGCGCTGAGCCTGATCGAGGACGCGAGGCTGGCGATGGTCGACGGCCCGGGCGGCGGGGTGATCCTGGCCCGCCTCGAGGTCGACTACCTGAGGCAGCTGTACTACCGGGTCGGCGAGCGGCCGTGCGTCTCCAGCTGGGTGACCCGGATCGGCACCAAGTCGCTGACCGTGCGGCAGGAGCTGGTCCAGGACGACCAGGTGGCCATCCGCGCCGACGTCGTCCTGGTGATGTTCGACTTCGCCACCGACACCAGCCGCGCGCTCACCGAGAGCGAGAGGGCGCACTGGTCGGCCTACCTGGAGAGCTGACCGGTACGGCTCAGGCGCGGACCTCCAGGGTGCAGCACTTGACGCTGCCGCCGGCCTTCAGCAGCTCGCCGAGGTCGACGCCGACGGGCTCGTAGCCGCGCTCGCGCAGCTGCGCCGCCAGGCCGGCGGCCGCGGACGGCAGGACGACGTGCCGGCCGTCGGACACCGCGTTCAGCCCGAGCACGGTGGCGTCGGCCTCGGAGGCGAGGACGGCGTCAGGGAAGAGCCGCTGCAGGACCGCGCGGCTGCCCGGGCTGAAGGCGTCCGGGTAGTACGCGACGTTCCGGTCGTCGAGGACCGCCAGCGCGGTGTCGAGGTGGTAGAAGCGCGGGTCGACCAGCTGCAGCGAGACGACCGGGATGCCGAACAGCTCCTGGACCTCGGTGTGCGCACCCGGGTCGGTGCGGAAGCCGGTGCCCGCCAGCACGAGCTCGCCGACGACGAGGAAGTCACCCTCGCCCTCGTTGACGTGCACCGGCTCGCTGACCGTCTTGAGGTCGAGGCTGCCCAGCCGGCGGAGGTAGGCCGGCCCCTCGGCGCGTCGCTCGGCGTGCGTGAACCGGGCACCGAGGGCGTGTCCCTCGATCACCAGGCCGCCGTTGGCGGCGAAGACCATGTCCGGCAGGCCCGGCACCGGCTCGATGAGCTCGACCTGGTGGCCGAGGTCCAGATAGGTCCGCCGGAGCGTCTCCCACTGCCGGAGGGCGAGGTCGCGGTCGGCGCCGCGGGTGACGTCCATCCACGGGTTGATCGCGTAGCTGACCTCGAAGTGCTGCGGTGCGCACATCAGGTAGCGCCTCGGGGTCGCGACCCGCTCGAGCGGCTCGGCGGCCCGGGGAAGGGGCAGGACAACGGTCACCAGGGGCTCCTCGGAACAACGGTTCCGGCGCCACTGCCGGACGACGCGAACGCTAGGGACGGCGGTGACGCAATACAACGCTGTTCCCTTGCGTGTTCACGGGCGATACGTTGTGTCCATTGATCACTGAGAGCGATCCGTTGCGTGGAGGCGATAATGGACAGCATCGACGAGCAGGTGATCGGCTGCCTCCTGCGCAACGCACGGGCGACCTTCAGCGAGATCGGGTCGGAGGTCGGCCTCTCCGCGCCGGCGGTGAAGCGGCGCGTCGACCGGCTGGTGGCCTCGGGCGCGATCCGCGGCTTCACCGCCCAGATCGACCCCGACGTCCTGGGCTGGCAGACCGAGGCCTACGTGGAGCTGTACTGCAAGGGCACGGTCGCACCGGAGGACCTGCGGCGGAGCCTCGAGCGGGTGCCCGAGGTGGTCGGCGCGGCGACGGTGTCCGGCGCGGCGGACGCACTGGTCCACATGCTCGCCTCCGACGTCAAGCAACTGGAGCGCGCGCTCGAGCGCATCCGCGACGAGCCCAACGTGGACCACACGCGCAGCGTGATCGTCCTGTCCCGGCTCATCGACCGTCCGCGGACCTGAGCGCGCGCCCGGAATCGGCGAGGATCCGGCCGTGGAGTTCTTCACGGAGTTCGACCAGTCGCGGATCGACGTCGGGGACGGCATCGAGCTCCGCGTGCGGACCGGGGGGAGCGGGCCGCCCGTCGTCCTGCTGCACGGTCACCCGCGCACGCACACGACCTGGCACCGGGTGGCGCCGCAGCTGGTCGCGGCCGGCCACACGGTGGTGTGCCCCGACCTCCGGGGTTACGGGCGGTCGTCGAAACCGCCGACGACCGAGGACCACGCCCCCTACTCCAAGCGGGCCATGGCCGGCGACGTCGTCGCGCTCATGACCCGGCTCGGGTACGAGCGGTTCGCGGTGGTCGGGCACGACCGGGGCAGCTACGTGGCCATGCGGACGGCGATGGACCACCCGGGCGCGGTCACGCATCTGGCCGTGCTCGACTGCGTGCCGATCGTCGAGCACCTCGAGCGCACCGACGCCCGGTTCGCCACCGCCTGGTGGCACTGGTTCTTCTTCGCCCAGCCCGACAAGCCCGAGCGGGCGATCACGGCCGACCCCGAGGCCTGGTACGGCTCGCTGGCGCCCGGCAGGACCGAGCAGATGGGGGAGGAGAACCACGCCGACCACCTGGCGGCGATCCGCGACCCCGCCACGGTGCACGCGATGCTGGAGGACTACCGCGCCGGGCTGGGCATCGACCGGGCCACGGAGGAGGCCGACCGTGCGGCCGGACGCCGGATCGCCTGCCCGACGCTGGTCCTGTGGTCCGCGCGGGACGACCTCGAGGAGTTGCACGGCGATCCCCGGGCGATCTGGGCCGGCTGGACCACCGACCTGCGCGGCGGCGCGCGGATCGACAGCGGCCACCACATGGCCGAGGACGCGCCGGACGAGCTGGCCGCCGCACTGGTCCCGTTCCTGCGGATGTGATCATCGCGGTGCTCGGGGGTAGGGGTGGACCCACGACCCGAGAGGAGCGGTCATGCCGAAGACCACGAAGGACGGCAAGGCGAAGCAGTCCGAGCTGCCCAGCACGCTGCAGCGCTCACCGAAGAAGGCCCAGCGCACGTTCGCGAAGGCGCACGACTCGGCGGCCGACGAGTACGGCGACGAGAAGCGGGCCAACCAGGTCGCGTGGGCCGCGGTCAAGCACAGTTTCGAGAAGGTCGGCGACCACTGGGAGAAGAAGGCCGGCGGCAAGAAGGGTCCGTCCGACGCCCAGGCAGCGGGCGGCCGGAACACGAACAAGAAGACCAAGGGCGGGGTCGACGCGAACGCGACCAAGGACCATCTGCTCACCCTGGCGAAGAAGCTCGACATCTCCGGCCGCTCGAAGATGAAGAAGAAGCAGCTGGTCGACGCCATCCAGAAGGCGAACGGCAAGAAGACGGCCGACGCCCGCAAGAAGTAGGTCTCGCGCGGCTGACTAACGATGCCCCTCAGCCGGTCATTCTCGACCGCGGATAGTCCGCCTGAGGGACAACGTCCCGAGCAGCGGGGAGGTCAGCCGGGCGGGATCAGGATGAGTCCGGTCTGCCGGCCGTCGAGGTACTCCACGCCCTCGCCGGTCAGGGCGATGCCCTGCTCCAGTGCCATCCGCACGCACTGCCCGCCCCATTCGGGCACCGGCCGGCGCACGGCGAGCTCGAGGGCGTAGACGGTGTCGGGGTGGACGCGGTAGTCGCCCGCGCCGGGCACGCCGCCCTGCTCGTCCCACAGGCCGATCGCCGGACCGGCGCCGTGCCCGTGGAAGCCGACGGGATGGGAGTAGACGTCACCGTCGATGCCTGCGGCCGCCGCGGCCGCGCGTGCGTGGGCCAGCACCTCGTTGCCGGTCCGGCCGGCCGACAGTGCCTCGGTGGTCAGATCCTGCATCCGGTTGCCCACGTGCAGGGCCTCCCGCAGTCCGGCGGGGGCCTCGGTCTCACCGGGTCGCAGCACGTAACCGTTGCGCTGGGTGTCCGTCCGCAGGCCCAGGCTCGACAGTCCGACGTCGCAGTGGACGAGATCGCCGGGTTCGATGACCGCGTCGTAGGGGACGGCGGGCAGCAGCGTCCCGGCCTGCTCGACCAGCGGGACACCGGCGCGCTGCAGGGAGACGCTCGGGTGGAACCACGGCTCGACGCCGAGGTCGTGGAGGCGCTGGCGGATCCACCAGGCGAGGTCGAGGGCCGTCGTCGTCCCCGGAACGAGGACGGCGGGGGAGTAGGCCTCGGCGATGACGTCGTGCACGAGGCGGTTGAGGCCGTGCAGCGCCTGGATCTCCTCGGGCAGCCGCGTCTCCAGCCACCCCACGACGAGGTCCTCGGCGGGGACGAGCCGGTCGGCGTACGGGCCCAGGGCCGCGACCAGCAGCCGGTGCTCGGTGTGGGAGAGCCCGTCGGCCAGGGCGAAGGCCTCGGAGACGTCGATGCCGATGCGACGAGGCTCGGCCTGCTCCACGATCCGGCGCACCTCGGCCCACTGCGACTCCTCGACCGGCCGGCCGGGGGAGTCGTCGGGTGACCAGGCCGGCAGGAACTGCCCCACCGGGTAGCGCGAGACCGCGGAGGAGGTGACGCCGTCGTCGCTGCGGTGCAGGACGAGCATCGTGCGCCGGCGGGCCGACAGCCACGTCGCAGGCAAAAACGTGGCCAGCACCGGGTCCTCGTTGCTCTCGCGGCCGATGACCAGCCAGACGTCGATGCCGGCGCGATCCATCAGCTCGGGCAGCACGTCGAGCAGCCGCTGGGTGAGCCAGCGGTCGCGGACGTCGGCCTGCTCGCGCAGCGGCAACGGCACCGCGCGGGTGGGATCGGGCGCCACCCCAGCGTCATGCCGAGAGCGTTGCAGAAAAAGGACCTCCCTGCCCCCCGTCACTCGCAGGCTCGCGACGGGACCCTGCAGGGAGGCCGCCGCTCGAGCGCGGGGCCGGCGAATCCTCGCTCAGGCGACGTCGCTGGCGGCAGGTACCGCTACCTCGTCGGCCAGCGGCGACCGGGCCTGCGGCACCCAGCGGGCGACGACCCGGTCCCGACCCTGCCGTTTCGCCTCGTACATCGCGGCGTCGGCCCGGTCGACCAGCCGCCACAACCCGTCGGTGGGGCTCTCGCCGTCGGCGGGCCGCGTCAGCGCGACGCCGATCGAGGCCGTCACCGCGTGGCCGTCGGGCGTACGGCCGCCGGCGACCGCGAACCGCAGCCGCTCGGCGAGGTGCGCGGCCTCATCGGGGTCGCTGACCAGTCCGATCACCACCAGCTCCTCGCCGCCGGTACGCGCCAGGATGTCGCTGGGCCGGACGGTGGAAGCCAGGGACTCGGCCACCGCACGCAGGACGGCGTCGCCCGCCGCGTGCCCGTGGGCGTCGTTGAGCCGCTTGAAGTGGTCGAGGTCGAGCACCAGCGCCGCCACCCGGCTGCCGTCGCGACGGGCCTGCCGCCACAGCCGCGGCGCCTGCTCGACGAGGAAGCGCCGGTTGAACAGGCCGGTGAGCGGGTCGAGCCTCGTCAGGGTCTGGGTGGCGACCAGCAGTCGCTGCACCCGGCGGCGGAGCACGAAGACGCCGAGTGCACCCGCGTTCAGCATCCCTGCACTGACCCCGACCTGGACGCCGAGGGCGACGGGATCGTCGTGGCTCGGCCAGAGGCCGACCAGACACGCGGCCGTCGTGGCGATCAGGTTCGCGCCGAACTCCCACGGGCCCAGGAACCACGCGGCGACGAAGGCCGGGAACAGGAGCATGAGCGGGGTGGCGTAGAGGACCGGGTCCTGGACGCACAGCACCACGACCACGTAGATGAGGTCGCCCAGCAGGACCAGCCCGAACATGTGCCAGCGACCGGCCCGCTGCCGGACGAACAGAGGCGCGGCCATCACGACCAGCAGCCCCATGGTCGCGCCGTAGACCCAGCGCGCGGGACCGTCGCGGAGCACTTCGTCGACGAACAGGTTGATCGATCCCATGAGCGCGCCCACGACGAGCAGGGCGGCGAGCGTGAAGGCGGCGACCCGCTGCTCCGGGCCGCGGCTGGTCGACGTGGCGCCGATCGGAGGGACCTCGGGGTCGAGGCGGGGCTGCCACCGGCCAGTCATGACTGCAGGATGCCGTACCGGAGCCGTTCTGTAACTGGTTGCGGTAACCACAATTTCCGAAGGATGCCTGGTCCACGCGGTGCAGGGGTGTCGAGGAGCCCGACGGACTGCCAGGGTGACGCCATGTCCCACGTCGATCCCGCCCTCGTCGACGTCCGCCCGCTGGCCGACCACCCGCTGGTGTCCAACGGCGCGACGAGCAAGCTGCGCATGGTCGCGCCCGGCTCGGTCACGGCCGGGCGCTACGGCCTGGTCGAGTACCACGTGGCACCGCACAGCCCGGGAGCTGCGCCGCACTTCCACCAGACCTTCTCGGAGTCCTTCTACATCCTGTCGGGGCAGCTGACCGTCTACCACGCGGGCTCGTGGGATCCGTTGGGACCGGGCGACTACGCGCTGGTCCACGAGGGCGGCGCGCACGGCTTCCGCAACGACAGCGACGAATGGACGTCGTTCCTCATCCTGTTCGCCCCCGGTATCGCCCGGGAGCAGTTCTTCCTGGAGATGGCCGAGCTGCGCCGCAGCGGCCGCACCCTCTCGCCGGAGGAGATGACCGCCTTCTACGCCCGGCACGACCAGGTGATGGTCGACGGCTGAGCAGTGGCGCCCGGCCGGTGGAAGGGTGGGACCGGCGGAGACGACCGCCACCGAGCCGACCGAGGAGGCGCACATGGCCGCAGGACCCTGGTTCTTCTGTCTCAAGCACCACACCGTGGAGCCCCGCGACGGCTGCGCCGAACGTCACCGGCTGGGCCCGTACGAGACGCGGCAGGAAGCCGAGCGCGCCCTGCAGACCGTCGCCGAACGCAACGAGCAGCTCGACGAGCAGGACCGGAAGTGGGAAGGCGACTGACGCCGTTCACCCGCTGAACCTGACCGGGTGCGAGGTGCGTCGTCCGCTCGGGGGATGATCGCGGAAGTGCCCGGGGCGGTCCGGGGCCGGTGGAGGGGACTTTCGTGTCTGACGGACGCACGGTCGAGGATCTGGTCATCGGGGTGCTGGGCGGCACCGGCCCGCAGGGGCGCGGTCTGGCCGTCCGGCTGGCCGCCGCCGGACAGCGGATCCTCCTGGGCAGCCGGGACGCCGAGCGCGCGTCGGAGGTGGCCGCCGAGGTCGCACAGCGTGCCACCACGGCCGCCGGTGGGACCGAGGTCTCCGTCCAGGGCGGCTCGAACGTCGACGTCGCGGGCGCCGCCGACCTGGTGATCGTCGCCGTCCCGTACGCCGGCCACGCCGACACGCTCGCCGAGCTGGCCACGCCACTGGCCGGGAAGATCGTCGTCGACTGCGTGGTCCCCATGGGCTTCGACGAGCTCGGCGCCTACGTCCTCGACGTCGCCGACGGCAGCGTCGCCCAGCAGGCCGCGGCACTGCTGCCCGACAGCCACGTCGTCGGGGCGTTCCACCACCTGTCCGCCGTCCTGTTGGAGGACCTCTCCCGCCCGACTCTCGACGGCGACGTGATGGTCGTCGGCGACGACCGCGCCTCGATGGACACCGTCCAGGCGCTGGCCAGCCGGCTGCCCGGGATGCGGGGCATCTACGCCGGCCGGCTCCGCAACGCCCGGCAGGTCGAGGCGCTGACGGTCAACCTCGTGTCGGTCAACCGCCGGTACAAGGTGCACGCCGGCGTCCGGATCACCGACGTCTGAAGAAGGACCCCGTCCTCCCCAGCCTTCGCAGGCTCAGGCCGGGGCCCGGGACGCGGCCGGAACTGCAGAACCGGTGACCTCGACCGACGACCGGGGGACGGCGTACGAGGGTGCGCCGCCCCGCCGGGTCGTGTCGCTCGTCCCGTCGCTGACCGAGGCGATCGCAGCCACCGACGCCGCCCTGCTGGCCGGCGCCACGGACTGGTGCACGCACCCGGCCGGTCTCGACGTCGCCCGGGTCGGCGGCACCAAGTGGCCGGACGTGTCGCGAGTGGTCCAGTTGCGCCCCGATCTCGTGATCGCCAACGCCGAGGAGAACCGGGACGAGGACGTCGTCGCGTTGCGGGCCGCCGGCATCCCGGTCTGGGTCACCGCGCCGGCCACGGTCGCCCAGGCGCTGGACTCCCTCGGCCGGCTGTGCGCCGTCCTCGACCGTCCGGACCCGGGCTGGCTGACGCGGGCCCGCGAGATCTGGGCCGATCCGCCGCGGCTGCCGGAGGTGCGGGCCGTCGTCCCGGTCTGGCGGCGGCCGTGGATGGTGCTGGGCCGCGACACCTTCGCGGGCGACCTCCTGGCGCGCCTCGGCGTCCGGAACGTCTTCGCCGGGTCCCCGGACCGGTACCCGAAGCTCGCGCCGGGTGACCTCGCGGATGTGGACGCCGACCTGGTGGTCTTCCCCGACGAGCCGTACGCGTTCGCCCCGGATGACGGCCCCGAGGCATGGCCGCAGGCGCGTCCGGTGTTCGTCAGCGGACGGCACCTCACCTGGTACGGGCCGTCGCTGGTCGAGGCGCCGCAGGTCCTGCTCGTGCAGCTCCGGGGCTGACCGGGTCCCTCGGGTGCGAGACTGCGGGCGTGCTGCTCGCGAACGCCGTGGCGGTGCTGCACGCCGCTGCGGTGCTGTTCATGCTCACCGGCTCGCTGCTCGCGCTGCGATGGCCGCGCGTGCTGTGGCTGCACGTGCCGGTCAGTCTGGCGATCCTCGGCCTGTACCTCACCGGCTCCGACTGCCCGCTGACGACCTGGGAGCTCGCGCTTCGGGAGCGCGCAGGTGAGCCCGGCTACCGCGGCGGCTTCATCGGGCACTACATCACCGAGCCGCTGGGGTTTCCGATCGAGGCGACGTCCACCCAGGTCGGCATCTACGTCGTGGCGTTCGTGCCCAACCTGATCGGCTACGGCCTGCTCCTGAGCAGGCACGCCGTTCGCACGCCGGTCTGATCAGCGCGTCAGGGCCACCAGGTCGTCGATGACCTCGGCAGGGTCCGGCATCGCCGCGATCTGGGCGGCCAGCACCCGTGCGGCGGCGGCCAGGGCATCGTCGGTGGCCAGCCGCTCCAGGTCGCGGGCGGTGATGCGGTCGACCGGCACCGCCAGCCCGGCGCCGCTGCGGGCGAGCAGCTCACCGTTCACGCGACGGTCGCCGGCCCCGGGCACGAGCAGCTGGGGGATCCCGGCGGTCAGCGCCGTGAGGAGCGTGCCGGCGCCGCCGTGGTGCACGGCGCCGGCGGCCGCCGGGAAGACGGCGGGGAAGGGCAGCCAGTCCGTCGCCCGCACGTTGGCCGGTAGGGGGCGGCCGGCCACCCGCTTGTCGGGGCGGGCCAGTACCACGTCGACGTCGGCGTCCGCGGCGGCAGCCACCACGTTGCTCATCAGCCGGTCGGGACGAGGATCGGCCACGGTGCTCCGGCTGACCACGATCCGCGGCCGTTCGCCGGGCCGGGTCAGGTCCGGCGGCGCCGGAGTGTTCCCGCCGGCCTCCGGGACGAAGCGCAACGGACGCCCCGACGCCGGCTCCACCAGGCCAGCTGGGGCCAGGTTCAGCACCTCGGCCGGGGGCGGTACCCGTGTCGCCGATCCCAGTGCTGACACCGTCGAGGCGAACAGCTCCTCGGCGTCGAACAGCGTCATGTTGACCAGCGCCACAGGGACGCGGCGGAACGCCGCGACGACGCCTCCGGCAACGGCGAACGGCTCCTGGACGACGAGGTCGGGCGCCCACTCCTCGGCCAGTGCCCCCACACCGTCGACCATCCGAGCGGCGAGGCCGGCGAACAGCATGCCCACGAAGCGGGTGCCCCGGTCCCGGCCGTCGGCCCCGCGCACGGCCAGCACCGGGTGCCGCAGGGCGACCTTGCCGAACGAGGGGCCCACCGTCAGGCCCGGTGCGACGTCGCGGACCTCGAGACCGCCCGACCGCGCGGCGGACATGCCCTCCGGGCCGGTGCCCAGCAGGACCTCGTGCCCGGCGGCGCAGAAAGCGCGGGCGAGCGGGAGCAACGGCAGGACGTGCCCCACCATCGGGGAGGCGACGAACAGGACACGCACCGGTCGAGGCTCCCGTACCGGAGAACTTTCGGGCAGCCCTTCACGCGCGACGCTGCGGTCTACGGGACGGCAGACGCGACGTCCCGGCCGACCTGGTGCAGCAGCCAGACGAAATCGTCGTTGCGCCACCACTCGACGACCTTGCCACCGGACAGCCGGTAGATGTCCGTCCCGCCCCAGCGGACGTGCGCCCCCGTCGGCTCAATCCCCGCCAGCGCACCGGTGTGCGTGCCGGTCGCGGTCCACCGGGCGGCGACCAGATCATCCTCGGCGAGCAGGTGGTCGAGGCGGATGCGGAGGTCCGGGAAGCTGGCGCGAAAGCCGTGGAAGGCCTCGCGAAGAGCATCGAGGCCCACGGTGTCGGGTGCTGCGCCCGGCGTCCCGGGATGCACGTGGACGTCGTGGCCGACGAAGTCCGACAACAGTTCCGCTCGGTGCGCGTTCACGCACTCCTCGACCAGACGCCGGACGACGTCCTTGTTGTCCTCGATGGCCATGGACCACCGTCGCACCGGGTGACCGCGAACGACAGGGTCCGCGGCCTCTGGCCGGTGGGAGCACACTCGCTGGAGCGAGGGTGGCACCTACTCGAAGGAGTGCTCGGGCCCCGGGAACACGCCGTTGTGCACCTCGTCGGCGAACTCGCGGGTGGCCCGCAGCAGCTCCCCGCGCAGGTCGGCGTACTTCTTCACGAACTTCGGCACCCGGCCGCCGTTGAGCCCGGCCATGTCCGGCCAGACCAGCACCTGGGCGTCGCAGTCGACGCCGGCGCCGATGCCGATGGTCGGGATGGACAGCTCCTTGGTGACCTGGCCGGCGATCTCGGCAGGCACCATCTCCAGGACGACGGCGAACGCCCCGGCCTCCTGGACCGCGTGCGCGTCGGCGAGCAGCTGCTCGGCGCCGGCGCCGCGGCCCTGCACCCGGAAGCCGCCGAGGGCGTTCTCGCTCTGCGGCGTGAAACCGATGTGTGCCATCACCGGGATGCCGGCGTCGTGCAGCAGCTTGATCTGGGGCGCGACCCGCGCACCGCCCTCGAGCTTGACCGCCTGCGCGCCGCCCTCCTTCAGGAACCGGACGGCGGTGTCGAACGCCTGCTGCGGGCCGGACTCGTAGCTGCCGAACGGTAGGTCGCCGACGATCAGCGGACGCCTGGTCGAGCGGGTCACCGCCTTGGTCATGACGAGGAGATCGTCCACCGTGACGGGGACGGTGCTGCTGTACCCGAGGACGACGTTGCCCGACGAGTCGCCCACCAGGAGCACCGGGATCCCGGCCTCCTCGAAGATGGCCGCGCTGTAGGTGTCGTAGGCGGTGAGCATCGCCCACTTCTCGCCCCGCTCCTTGGCCTGCTGCAGGTGGTGCACGCGGACGCGCGCGGAGGACTGCCCGCCGTAGACGACCGACTCAGTCATGCGTGCTCTACTCCTTCGCGGACGGTGGGCAGGGTCTCCCGCCACCGGTTGGTGATCGGGAGGCGCCGGTCGCGGCCGAACGCCTTCAGGCTGATCTTCGTTCCTGGCGCCGACTGGCGGCGCTTGAACTCCGCGGCGTCCACCAGACGGAGGACCCGGGCCACCACCTCGGGGCCATGCCCGCGCTCGAGCAGCTCGGCCATCCCGAGGTCGCGGTCGACGTAGTCGACGACCACGGCGTCGAGCTCCTCGTAGGACGGCAGCGAGTCGCTGTCCTGCTGGCCCGGTGCGAGCTCGGCCGACGGCGGCTTGTCGATGGAGTTCTGCGGGACCGGCTCGGTCTCCCCGCACTCGCGGGCATGGGCGTTGCGCCAGCGCGCCAGCTCCCACACCAGGGTCTTGGGCACGTCCTTGATCGGCGCGAAACCACCGGCGGAGTCGCCGTAGAGCGTCGAGTACCCGACGGCGACCTCGCTCTTGTTGCCCGTGGTCAGCAGCAGGTGCCCGTGCTGGTTCGACAGCCCCATGAGCAGCGTGCCCCGCACCCGGGCCTGGAGGTTCTCCGCAGCGACGCCGGTCAGCTCGGCGGCCCCGTGGAAGGCGTCGACCATCGGTGCGATCGGCACCACCGAGTAGTGCAGGCCGACCCGCGTCGCGAGGTCCTCGGCGTCGGCGAGGGAGTGCTCACTGGACCACTTCGACGGCAGTCCCACCCCGTGCACGCGGTCGGCTCCGAGCGCGTCGGCGGCGAGGACGGCGACCACCGCGGAGTCGATGCCGCCCGAGAGGCCCAGCACGACCGAGGGGAAGCCGTTCTTGTCGATGAAGTCCCGCAGGCCCAGGACCAGCGCCCGCCAGACCTCCTCGCAGTCGCTGAGCGGGTCCGCGACCGTGCCGGTGCGCGGTTCGAAGGCGGGCACCGGCTCCTCCGACACGGTGTGCCGGGTGACGGTCATCGGCCCGATGCGGCCGTCCCGGCGCTCGGGGGCGACCGACGGGTCGACCGTCAGGTCGACGGTGAGCAGGTGCGCGACGAACTGCGGCGCGCGCGCCAGCAGCGCCCCGTCGGCGGCGACGATCATCGAGTCGCCGTCGAAGACGAGTTCGTCCTGCCCGCCGACCTGGTTGCAGTAGACGATCGGGGCCCGCGCCTCGGCCGCCCGCCGGCGCACCATCGGCAGCCGCAGGTCGTCCTTGGCCCGCTCGTAGGGCGAGGCGTTGGGGGAGACGACGAGGTCGACTCCGGCCTGACCGGCGACGCCGCACGGGCCGCCCTCGACCCAGAGGTCCTCGCAGATGGTCAGCGCGACGTCGACGCCGTGCAGCCGGACGACCGGCAGCTCCGTGCCCGGCACGAAGTACCGCGCCTCGTCGAAGACGCCGTAGTTGGGCAGGTGCCGCTTGTAGTAGTGGGCCACGACCCGCCCGCCGTGCAGCAGGGCCGCGGCGTTGCGGGGGGTGCCGGTGCGGGGGTTGGCGTCGCCCGGCAGCTCGGCGTCGTCCTCCCGTTCGCCGTCGGGCGTCGCAGCGGCCGGTCCCGGGGCGCCGTCCGGGCTGTGCGCCAGGTACCCGACGACGACGGCGACGTCTCCCAGGCCCTGCTCGGCCAGCGTGCGGGCCAGGTCTGCGACGGCCTGCTCGCTGGCGTGCCCGAACGACTCGCGCAGCACCAGGTCCTCCGGCGGGTAGCCGGTCAGCGTCATCTCGGGGAACACCACGAGATGGATGCCGTCCTCGGCGGCCTTCGCCGTCCAGGTGGTCACCAGCTCCGCGTTGCCCGCGATGTCACCGACGCGGGTGTCGATCTGGGCCAGGCCCACCCTGAGCTGCCTCGTTCGCTGATCGCTCACGGCGTCAGTCTGGTGGTCTGCGGTGGTCGGCTGCCAGACGGGTCGGCTGTCTCGATGATCACGGTCGCCAGAAGGCCACGACCTTGGTGCGCAGCTCGGCGCCCAGTCGCCGGTAGAAGCGGTGCGCGGCCACGTTGTCCTCGCGCACCTCCCACCGGACGGCCAGCTGCTCGGGCGCGGCCAGGGCGGCCAGCTCCGTCATGAGCAGCCGGCCGACGCCGGCGCTCCGGTAGCCCTTCCGCACGAACAGGTCGTCCAGGCCGAGGATGTCGCGCCCCAGCCACAGGTGCAGCCGGCGGACGGCGGACACGTAGCCGGCCGGCTCGCCGTCCCGCTCGGCGAGCAGTACGACGACGTCCGGCCGGGCGAGCATCGCCGTCCAGGTGTCGACGTCGCTCGCGACGTCGCTGACGTCCCCCTCGTGCGCCGCGATCTCGCGGACCATCAGCAGGACGGTGGCGGCGTCGTCGGGGCCGGCGCGCCGGACGTCGACCCGACTGGCCGTCGTACGCAGGCGCGGCATCATGGCCGAAGCATGCCGGTCCCATGGGCGCCGAGGCCAGAGCCGGAGGCCGGCGCGTCCCCCGGGAAGACTGCTGTGCGGGCCGGTCACCGGCTGGAGAGGCGGCGCACCCCACGGCGCGTGGTCGCCGTACCCCACCCCTCGTGGCCCACGACCACGACGGGGCTACCGACCCTGGCCAGCACGGCCGGGCCCACCGCTCCGAAGCCCCTGGTCAGCGGATGCCGGCCGGGGGCACCCAGCACGACGAGTGCGGCACCGTCGGAGACGGCGACCAGCGCCGAGGCGGCGTCGCTCGATCGCACGTCCGCCGTCACCGGCACGTCGGGGAACTCCGCCCGCCACGGGGCCAGCGTCCGGTCCACCAGCCGGAGCGCGTCGGCCTCGGTCGCGACGCGGCAGGCGCAGACCCCTTCGAGGTCTGCGGGCGGGTCGGCGGTCCACGCGTGCACGACCGCCAGCGCGATGCCCCGCTGACGCGCCGCCCGGACGGCGAACCCGACCGCCGCGCCGGAGGTGGGCGTGCCGTCGATGCCCACGACGACCCGGGGGGACGGTCGCGGCCCGGCGGCCCGGGGGAGGGCGCCCACCACGGTGACCGGGCACGCAGCGACGGCCGCGAGCCGCAGCCTGGCGCGCACGGCCCGGACCCGGCTGAACGGATCGGAGGAGTGGCCGCCGAGCACGAGCAGTCCCGCCGTCCGGCTCTCGTGCAGCAGGACCCGCCGGGTCGAGCCCGGCACCAGGGCCGTCTCCACCACGAGGTCGGCGGCGACCGCCCGGGCCCGTCTCAGCGCGTCGTCGAGCAGCTGCGCCGCCGTGGTGCGTGGTGGTGGGACGTCGGCCGGCGGTGCGAGTCCGAAGGGGTCCACCGGGAGCGGGGTGCGGAACGGGTGCACCAGACGCAGCGACAGGCCTCGGGCCGCAGCCTCGGCCGCAGCCCAGTCGAGGGCGTCCTCGGAAGCGGTGGGAACCGGCACGACCACCGGCGGACGGTCCGCCGGGCTGCTCATCGCCGTCCCCGTACCGGTCCACCGGGCTCGTCGAACACGAGGGCCTCCTCGCCGACCGCCGGGCGAGGGACGCCCGGAGTTCCGCGAACGTATCGCAACACGATAAATATCGGTAGCACCGTGGCCGCGGTCCCGTGATGTGATGGCGCCGTGGCGGGCGAGGACGAGCACTCCGGCGCCGCGCCGTTGACCAAGGCGGATTTCGAGGCGCTGGCCCGCTTCCGGTTCGGTATCCGGCGCTACCTGCGTTTCAGCGAGGAGATCGTGCGCCGGCACGGGCTGACTCCCCAGCAGTACCAGCTGCTGCTGGCGCTCAAGGGCTTTCCCGGGCGGGACTGGGCCACGGTCGGCGAGCTCGCCGACCGGCTGCAGCTGCGGCACCACAGCGTCGTCGAGCTGGTGAACCGGGCGCAGTCCCAGGAGCTCGTCGAGCGGGCCGCGCATCCCGACGACGCGCGCTCGGTCCGCGTGCTGCTCACCGCCGAGGGGGAGCGGGTGCTGGGCCGGCTCGGCGCGCTGCACCGGAACGAACTCCAGCGCCTGGACACGGTCCTGGCCCCGCCGGACTGGCACACGACCGGTTGATCCGGGGGCCGGCATCGCCTGCTCCGCGGCGCGTCCGGCTGTGTACGGGGTACCCCGAAGGGGCAGGCTTGGGGTCGACAGCAGGCGACGTCACATCCTGGAAACGAGCGGACGCGAACATGCCGAGCATGGACCGACAGCAGGAATTCGTCCTGCGGACCCTGGAAGAGCGCGACATCCGGTTCGTCCGGTTGTGGTTCACCGACGTCTCCGGCTACCTGAAGGCCGTGGCGGTGGCGCCGGCCGAGATCGAGGCGGCGTTCGCCGAGGGCATCGGCTTCGACGGCTCGGCGATCGAGGGCTTCGCCCGCGTCTACGAGTCCGACATGCTCGCCAAGCCCGACCCGGGCACCTTCCAGGTGATGCCCGCGGCGAAGGGCGGCCCGAGCGACACCGCGCGGATGTTCTGCGACATCACGCTGCCCGACGGGTCACCGGCCTGGGCCGACCCGCGGCACGTGCTGCGCCGCACGCTGGCCAAGGCCGCCGACATGGGCTTCACCTTCTACACCCACCCCGAGGTGGAGTTCTTCCTGCTGAAGGACCTGCCGTCGGACGGCTCGCCGCCCGAGCCCGCCGACACCGGTGGGTACTTCGACCTGTCCACGCACAACGTGGCGCACGACTTCCGGCGCGAGGCGGTCTTCGCGCTGGAGGCGATGGGCATCTCGGTGGAGTTCAGCCACCACGAGGTCGCGCCGGGCCAGCAGGAGATCGACCTGCGCTACGCCGACGCGCTGTCGATGGCCGACAACATCATGACGCTGCGGCACGTGGTCCGTGAGGTCGCGCTCACCCAGGGCGTGCACGCGACATTCATGCCCAAGCCGTTCACCGAGCTGGCCGGCTCGGCCATGCACACCCACCTCTCGCTGTTCGAGGGCGACCGCAACGCCTTCCACGACGCGGCCGACCCGATGCGGCTGTCCACCACCGGCAAGCAGTTCATCGCGGGTCTGCTCACCCACGCCCGCGAGTACACCGCCGTCACCAACCAGACGGTGAACTCCTACCGGCGGCTGCTGGCCGGCACCGAGGCGCCCACGGCGGCGACCTGGGGCCGGGCCAACCGGTCGGCGCTGGTGCGGCTGCCCTCCTACAAGCCGAGCAAGGCCCAGTCGGCCCGCGTGGAGGTCCGGTCGCCGGACTCGGCCTGCAACCCGTACCTGACCTTCGCCGTCCTGCTGGCCGCCGGGCTGCGCGGCATCGAGAAGGGCTACGACCTGCCGCCCGAGGCCGAGGACGACGTCTGGTCGCTCACCGACACCGAGCGGCGCGCTGCCGGCTACGAGGACCTGCCGGTCTCCCTCGGCGAGGCGCTCACCGCGATGCAGGGCAGCGAACTGGTCGCCGAGACGCTGGGCGAGCACGTCTTCGAGCACTTCCTGCGCAACAAGTGGGAGGAGTTCAACTCCTACCGGCAGAACGTCACGCCCTTCGAGCTGCGGCGCTACCTGCCCGGCCTCTGAAGGGCGTTAATGGCCATAAACGCCCCTGGGCCGACGGGAACTAACCTCGTCGGCGTGAAGCGCCTGCTCGTCGTCGTCGTGCACGAGACCGACCCCTCGGCCCGCCTCGGCGCCTGGCTGCGCGATGCCGGTCTGGAGCTCGACGAGCGCCACGTGGACGCCGGTGGGTCCCTGCCGGCCACCCTGGACGGCTTCGACGGGCTC
This sequence comes from Blastococcus colisei, assembly GCF_006717095.1. Lineage (NCBI taxonomy): Bacteria > Bacillati > Actinomycetota > Actinomycetes > Geodermatophilales > Geodermatophilaceae > Blastococcus > Blastococcus colisei. Next base: position 3,151,641 of record NZ_VFQE01000001.1, on the reverse strand, counting down.
GTGGTCCTCGGCGGTCCGCAGTCGGCGATGGACGACAAGGCGACCAGCCCCGAGCTGGTCGGCGTCCGGGCGGTGCTGAGGCAGGCGCTCGACGCCGACCTCCCCACCCTGGCGATCTGCCTCGGCGCCCAGCTGCTGGCCGAGGTCGGTGGTGGGAAGGTCCGCAAGGGCATCGACGGGCCGGAGGTCGGGGCCCTCCTCGTGGCGAAGCGCGACGCCGCGGACACCGATCCGCTGTTCCGCCCGCTGCCCCTCACGCCGGACGTGCTGCAGTTCCACCACGACGAGATCTCCGAGCTGCCTACCGGGGCCACGCTCCTGGCGAGCAGTCCCATGTACGCCAACCAGGCCTTCCGCGTGGGCAGGCACGTCTACGGTATGCAGTTCCACATCGAGACGACGCCGGAGATCGTCCACGAGTGGGCCGAGCGGGACGTGGTGGGAGTGGCGGCCAGCCCGTACGACCGCGAAACGATCTGCCTCCTGTCCGACGCCGCCCATCCGCACATCGAGGAAGCCTGGCGACCGTTCGCCGGCCGGTTCGCCGAGCTGGTCCGCGCGCGCACGCAGCAGGCAGCGTGACGACCCCCGAGACGGAGATCCCGCGGCGGGCGGTCGTCCGGCTGATCCGCTTCGGGTTCGAGGACGGCGCCCGTGCCGCGCTGCTCCTGTCGGACCCGGCGCTGGGCCTCTGGGACCTCGAACGCAACGAGCCGGCCGACCCGGAGGCCGGTCCGGTGGTGGCCGCACTGGCCCGGGCCGGCGACCCCGACCTGGCCCTGCGGTCGCTGCACCGCCTGGTGGAGGCGCTGGACTCGACCGACTCCTCCGGGGAGGCCGCCGCCGCGCTCCTGGCGCACCTGCGCGGATCCGGCCTGTTGCGCAGCCGGCTGCTGTCGGTGCTGGGCGCGAGCTCCGGGCTGGCCGATCACCTCGCCGCCCACCCCGGCGACTGGACCGCCCTCGAGGACGACGGGGAGGGGATCTTCCGCGGCTCCACCGGGCCGTCGGCCCAGGAGCTGCAGCGGCGGATGCTGGCCGCCGTGGGCGCCGACCCGGACGACCCGCCCTGGGGGGTCCGGCTCGGCAAGGCGGCCCCCGACGCCTCGGCGGAGCGGATCCGGCAGCTCCGGCTGGCCTACCGCCGGGCCATCCTGTCGCTGGCCGGCCGCGACCTGGGGGAGGGGTTGCCGGCGGAGGAGGCCGCCGCCGAGCTCGCCGACATCGCCGCCGCCGTCCTGACCGCGGGGCTGGCCTTGGCCGTGGCCGAGCAGCCGGCGTCGGCCGCGCCGTGCCGCCTGGCCGTCATCGCACTCGGCAAGACCGGCGGCCGCGAGCTGAACTACGTCAGCGACGTCGACGTCGTCTTCGTCGCCGAGCCCGTCCACCCCAGCGATTCCGAGAGCGCGGCCCTGTCCAGCGCGACCCGGGTGGCCGCGGCCCTGATGCGGATCTGCCACGAGGCGGCGTGGGAGGTCGACGCCGCGCTGCGCCCGGAGGGCAAGGCCGGCGCGCTGGTCCGGACCCTTGCCGGGCACCAGGCCTACTACGAGCAGTGGGCCAGCACGTGGGAGTTCCAGGCCCTGCTGAAGATGCGGCCGGTCGCCGGGGATCCCGACCTCGGCCGGGCCTACGTCGAGGTGCTCTGGCCGCTGGTGTGGAAGGCCGGCGACCGGCCGGGCTTCGTGGGTGAGGTCCAGGCCATGCGCCGCCGGGTGGAAGCCAACATCCCGCCCGCCCAGGCCGAGCGCGAGCTCAAGCTCGGCCGCGGCGGGCTGCGCGACGTCGAGTTCGCCGTCCAGCTCCTGCAGATGGTCCACGGCCGGGCGGACGCGTCGCTGCGGGTCGGCGGCACGCTGCCGGCACTGCAGGCGCTCTCGGCCGGCGGCTACGTGGGCCGGGAGGACGCCGCGACCCTCATCGCGTCCTACCGCTTCCTGCGCACCGTCGAGCACCGGCTGCAGCTGCTCCGGCTGCGCCGGACCCATCTGCTGCCCACCGACGAGCAGCAGCTGCGCTGGCTGGCGCGCTCCCTCGGCTACAAGCCCGACCACCGCGGGGAGGCGGTGGACGTCCTGGACGCCGAGATGAACCTGCACACCCGCGAGGTCCGCCGGTTGCACGAGAAGCTCTTCTACCGGCCGCTGCTCTCGGCGGTCGCCCGCGTCCCCGGTGAGCACCTGCAGCTCGGCTCCAAGGCGGCGGGGGACTGGCTGCGCGCCCTCGGCTTCGCCGACCCCGACGGCGCCCTGCGCCACCTGGCCGCCCTCACCGGCGGGGTGTCCCGCTCGGCGTCGATGCAGAAGTACCTGCTGCCGGTGCTGCTCCAGACCTTCGCGTCCTGCCCGAACCCGGATGCGGGGCTGCTCGCCTACCGGCAGGTCAGCGAGGCGCTCGGCGGCAACCAGTGGTACCTGCGCCTGCTGCGTGACGAGGGGCAGGTCGCCGAGCGGCTCGCGCACCTGCTCGGGTCCAGCCAGTTCGTCGCCTCCCTGCTGACCCGCACGCCCGAGGCGCTGCGCCTGCTGGCCGACGACGAGCAGCTCGAGCCCCGCGACGCCGCGGCGCTGGCCGGTGCCTGGCGGCAGGCCGCCGGGCGCGCCCCGGACCCGGAGTCCGGGATCCGGGTGCTGCGCGGCCTGCGCCGGCACGAGCTGCTCCGGGTCGCCGCCGCCGACCTGCTCGGCCGGCTGGACGTGGTCCGGCTGGGGCAGGCGCTGACCGACATCGCGGCCGCCACCCTGCAGGTCGGCCTGGACGTCGCGGTCCGGGCGCACGCGCTGGAGGCCGGCCTCGATGCCGCCGATCTGCCCATGGACATGGCGGTGATCGGCATGGGCCGGCTCGGCGGGCGCGAGCTGGGTTTCGGCTCGGACGCCGACGTGCTGTTCGTCCACCGCCCGCGGGCGGTCGGGGGCGGTGGGGCGGGAGGAGGCGCAGCCGACGAGGGGAAGGCGGCCTCGGCGGCCAACGCCGTCGCCCACACCCTCCGGCGGCTGCTGAGCGAGCCCGGGCCCGATCCGGCGTTCGAGGTGGACGCCGACCTGCGTCCCGAGGGCCGGCAGGGTGCGCTCGTGCGCAGTCTCTCGGCCTTCCGCGAGTACTACGAGCGGTGGGTGTCGGTCTGGGAGGTGCAGGCGCTGCTGCGCGCCGTCCCGGTCGCCGGTGACCCGCAACTGGGCGCCGACTTCGTCACCATGATCGACCCGATCCGCTACCCGGAGGGCGGCCTCACCGACGAGCAGGTCGCCGAGATCCGCCGGATCAAGGCTCGCGTGGAGCGGGAGCGGCTGCCGCGCGGAGCCGATCCGGCCACGCACACGAAGCTCGGCCGGGGCGGCCTGGCCGACGTCGAGTGGACCGCCCAGCTCCTCCAGCTGCAGCACGCCGCCGAGATCCCGGCGCTGCGGGTGCAGCCGACGGGCGAGGCGCTGCACGCCCTGGGGGACGCCGACCTGCTCGATCGCGAGGACGGCGAGGCGCTGCGCGCGGCGTGGGAACTGGCCGCCCGTGCGCGCAACGCCATCTTCCTGGTGCGCGGGCGGGCCAGCGATCAGCTTCCCCGGCCCGGGCTGGAACTGGCCGGCGTCGCCCGCGCCTGCGGCTACGGCCCGGACATGGATCCCGGACAGTTCCTCGACGACTACCGGCGCACCTCGCGGCACGCCCGGAGCGTCGTCGAGCGGGTGTTCTACGGGCAGCGGGCGGCCGGCCGAACCTGAGCCGTGCCCGCATGACCCGCTCGCCCGCACCGGAGGACCCTGCCGCCGGGGTAGGTCCCCCGTGCGGGTCCGGCTACCCCGGCGGCGTGTGCCGGGCGGGCGGGCGGGGCAGGGTGGAGGCGTGACGCGACACCTCTCCGCCGAGCCCGAGCTGGTCGACGAGGCCGGGTCGCCTGCCGAGGTCGATGCCGGTCCTGGCGACGACGCGGGGGCGACGATCACGCCGTACCGGGACGGGCCCCTGATCGTGCGCGGGGACTTCCGGCTGGTCGACCAGGACGGCGTGGAGATCGACCCTGGTCGCGCCACGATCGCGCTCTGCCGGTGCGGGAAGTCCGGCATCAAGCCCTTCTGCGACGGCGCGCACAAGCGGTCCGGGTTCTCGGCTCCGAGCGCACCGAGCCGGCCGCGTCCCGCGGCACAGCTCCAGCGCGAGACCCGCCGATCCGAGGACTGACTCGACCGGCTGTTCACCCGGGCGTGTCCGACGGTCGGACAAGTGGTCGGCGATGACGCAGGATGCACGGAACGTCCTGGCGGACCGTCCCCCGGGGTCCTCCGCCGCCTGATCGGAGGGTTCCGTGGATTCGCCACTCGCCACCGTCCTGCTGCCCGCAGCACTCGCGATCGTGATGCTGGGCCTGGGACTGTCCCTGACCCTGGGCGACTTCGCCCGGGTGGGGCGTTCGCCCAAGGCCGTGGTCATCGCGCTGGGGCTGCAGCTGCTGGTGCTGCCCGCGGTCTGCTTCGGCATCGTGCTCGCCTTCGACCTGCCGCCGATCCTCGCCGTCGGGATGCTCCTCCTGGCCGCCTCGCCCGGGGGCACGACCGCCAACCTCTTCAGTCACCTGTTCCGCGGCGACGTGGCCCTGAACATCACGCTGACCGCGGTCAACTCGATGATCGCCGTCATCACGCTGCCGGTGATCACCAATCTGGCCATCGCCTGGTTCGACCCCGCCGCGGCGGGCTCGCTCGGCCTGCAGTTCGGCAAGACCGTCCAGGTCTTCGCCGTGGTGCTCGTCCCGGTCGCGATCGGGATGCTGGTCCGGCAGCGTGCCGCGGAGTTCGCCGACCGCATGGACAAGCCGGTGCGCATCCTCTCCGCGGTCGTCCTCGCCCTGGTGATCGTGGGCACGATGGTGGCCGAGCGGGAGAACATCACCGGCTACCTGCGCGCCATCGGGGTGCCGGCGCTGCTGTTCTGCGGGCTCAGCCTGCTGATGGGTTTCCTGGTCCCACGTGCGCTGGGCGTCGTGCAGCGGCAGGCCATCGCCAGCGCGTTCGAGATCGGCATCCACAACAGCACGCTCGCCATCGCGGTGGCGATCAGCGTGCTGGGCAGCATCGAGCTCGCCGTGCCCGCGGCGGTCTACGGGGTCCTGATGTTCCCCGTCGCCGCGGTCTTCGGCTGGGCGATCACCCGGTCCACGCGCGGCCCCGTGCCCGCAGCGGCCCCCCGGGCATAGGTACCTATACATGCGGATCCGACCTCGATTCGCATGTATAGGTACCTATGCCTGAGGTCAGGCGGAGGCTCAGCGTCCGGTGTCGAACGCCTTCGCCATCTCCACCTGCTCCTCGAGCACCTCGCCGATGCGGGCCTGGACGGCGTCCAGCTCTCCGATGACCTCGCTCGTGGCGTGGATGCCGGCGGAGACCGAACGGCTGCTGTTCTGGATCCCGGCGACCTGCTCGGAGACGCGCTGGGTGGCGCCGGCGGTCTCGCGGGCGAGGTCCTTCACCTCGCTGGCGACCACCGCGAAGCCGCGACCGAGCTCGCCCGCCCGCGCCGCCTCGATGGTGGCGTTGAGCGCGAGCAGGTTGGTCTGGTCGGCGATGGCGCCGATGATGCGGATGACGTCGTCGACGGCCGTCGAGGCGGTGCCCAGGGCCTCGACCTCGGCGGTCATGGACGACGCCTGCGCGACGGCCTTCTCCGCCACCCGGCCTGCGTCGTCGGCCGCCTGGCGGAGGCGGTCGACGGTCTCCAGCAGGGCCCGGGAGTTGACGGCGTCCGCCTCGGCGCGACGCAGGATGTCCAGGCGCTGGGAGACCAGCTGGGCCACGTTGCGCAGGGCCGACGCCCGCGACTCCGACAGCTCGATGGTCTCGGTGACGAAGAAGTCCATGGTGCCGATGACGCGCCCGCCTGCGGTGACCGGGAAGCACACCCCCGACCGGACGCCGGCCCGCTGGGCGGCCGGTGCGCGTACGCAGTCGGTCACCTCGGCGAGGTCGCGCACGAACACCAGGTCGCGCTGCCGCCACGCCCGGCCGGAGAGACCGACGCCCTCGGCGAAGCTGGCGCTCAGCGTGACCTTCCGGAACTCGTCGCCGGCCGAACCGGACTCCACGTCGAAGCGCAGGACGTTCTCGGCCTCGTCCAGCGCCCAGAACGAGCCGTAGGCCCAGCCGAACGCCGTCCGCACCGTCTCCAGCGCGGTGCGCAGGGCCTCCGCCTCGTCACGCGCCTCGCCGACCTTGGCCACGACGGTCGTGACGGCGAGCCGGTCGTCGAGGTTCTCCCGTAGCTGCGCGGTGGCCAGAGCACTGCGCCGGGCGTGCCCGACCAGCCGGCCGATGGCCTCCCACTTCTCGGCGCGCCCGCCGAAGAAGGGCAGCTCCCGGCGGCTGTAGTACTCGAGGACGGCGGTGACCTTGCCGTCCTCCACGACGGGGAGGAAGCAGCCCTGGCGTGCGCCGGCCGCGGCGGCGGTCGCCCACCGGGGGCACCCGGAGGTGCTGGACGTGCCGTCCATCAGCACGGTGCGGTGGTCGCGGAGCGCCTCCCCGCCGTAGCCCGCACCGGAGACCATCGCGGTGCCCTCGACCCAGGCCGCCGCCATCGTGGGGGCGAGGTCGCCCTCGGTCACCCGCAGCACGAGCTCGCCCGATCGGTCGGGCAGCCACGCGGCGCCGTAGGCGAGGTCGAGGGACTCGACCAGGCTGCGCTTGATCCGCTCGTGGGCGGCGACCTCGTCGCTGACGTCAGTGCCGAGCGCCGCGATCACCCGCTCCAGCGCCTCGACGTCCTTCGGGAACACGGCGGTCGCCGGCTGTCCCGACGTGCCCTGACGACCCCACATGTGCGCTCCTGTTGTTCCGATACCGTCGGTTCCGACCGAACAAAGGTTCGGCACCAGTGGTCCGGACTCCAGTCGTACGCAACGGATCGCTGCGCGATCGAAAATCTCAGGCGGCGAGCGTGCGCTCCGTCCGCAGGGCGGACCGCCCCGTCTCCCAGGCGCCGAGCAGGTGAACCGCGGCGACTCCGTCCATGGCCAGGGAGCACGCCGCCCCGAACAGGACGTCGGCCGCGAGGTCGGGCTCACCGGAGACGAGGGAACCGCACATGTCGACCGACGCGATCTGCTCGTGCACCGCGTCGGCCTCGACGTGCTCGTCGTAGAACACGGTGACCCGCTCGTCGAACCCGAGGCGCCGCAGGCCGGCCGAGTAGCGCCGACTGGGCTCCGAGGAGGTCATCTCGACCGCCGTCAGGTGGCCGAGGGCGGCGCCGCGCCAGCGACGGTGCAGGCCGAACAGCGACATCGTGTTCACCGACGCGAATGCTGCGGCGGGGGACTCGTCCCACAGCGCGCCGTAGCGGGAGTCGAGGCCGAGGGAGTCCATCAGGCCGGCGAACAGCTCGCTGTGCATGCGCGCGGCGGAGCCCCCGCCGTACTCGTCGGCCTGGATCTCGACCATGGCCGCCTTGGCCCGACCGGACAGCCGGGGGATGGCGAAGGTGTGCGGGTCGCCCTCCTTGAGGTGGTAGACCGACCGCAGCGTCAGGTACTCGCGCCACTGCTCGAGGGTGCCCTGCTTCGCCATGAAGGAGGACAGCGACGGACCGTCGTCGGCGGCGATGAGTGCCGTCAGCTGGCGGTCGATGGACCCGTCGGTGACCTCGAGCCGGCCGACGAGCTCGCGCAGCGCGGCCAGGTGCCGACGTTCGAGCCCGGCGCGCAGGCGCAGCAGGGCCGGATCCCACTCCCAGTCCTCGGAGACGCCGTCGAAACCGCGGTAGTGCAGCTCGTAGAGGACGGCGAGGCTGATCTGCAGGTCCTCGTCGGTCAGCGCGCACGCGCCGCCGGACGCCATCCGGTCGGCCCGCTCGATCGTCGTCGAGGACAGTGCGGTGCGGGTGGCCAGGTCGCGGCAGAGGGCCTCGCTCAACGGACCGCGTGACTCGGGCAGGTGCATGGTCCCGATCATGCCCGCCGACCCGGAAACGATGCGCCCGCGCATGTGATGTCCCCCGCGGGTAGTACCCGGCCATGACCCGTCCGTGGAATCGCGTCGTGCTCGTCACCGGCGGTAGTGCCGGGATCGGCCGCGCGACCGTGGCGCGGCTCGCCCAGGAGGGGGCCCGGGTGGTCACCTGCGCCCGTCACGGGGAGCGGCTGGACGAGGCGGTCGGCGGGCTGGCGGGAGTCTCGGGGGTGGTGGCCGACGTCGCCGACCCGGCCGACCGGGCGATGCTGGTCGACCGCGTCCTCGAGGAGCACGGTCGCCTGGACGCCGTCGTCCTCAACGCCGGTCTCGGGTGGGCCGGGCTGCTCGAGGACATGCCGGGGGAGGCGGTCGAGGGGATCGTCGCGGTCAACCTCACCGGGGTCATCGAGGTGACCCGGCTGGCGCTCCCGCACCTGCTGATAGCTGCCCGTGAGCGGGGCCGCGCCGACGTGGTGGCGGTGTCCTCGGTGGCCGCGTGGTCGCAGGTGCCTCCGCTGACGGTCTACTCGGCCACCAAGGCGGGAGTCCACGGATTCGTGAAGGGACTGCGCCGGGAGGTGACCGCGCGGGGCGTCCGGGTGCACACCGTCAACCCGTTCTTCGTCCGGACCGAGTGGCTGGCCCGTGGGCACGGGCACGCACCGGGGTCCGACGCCGATGCCCGTGGTCGCCTCTCCCGCGGGATCGCACCGGTTCGGGTGGCCGAGGCGATCGGCACATGCCTGACGGCGTCGCGGTCGCGGACGGTCGCCGTCCCCCGGTGGGCCGGGTTGGCCCGCTTGGGGGAGGCGCCGCCGGTGAACCGGCTGCTGGACGCGGTGCTCTCCCGCCAGACCGACCGGATCCGGGCGCTCGCCGCGCGCTCGGTCGACGCACGCACCGACTGAACGGGTCACGGCTGACCGGCCACCGCCAGTGGTCGTCGCGCGGTCCGGTAACACTGGCCGTGGCGCCCTTGCCACGCCCCGCCCGGAGCGGTTGTCTCCAGCAAGACGACCGGCGGACACGGTGAGGGGCATCGATGGACTTCCTGCAACCGACGTCGTGGGCCGACGCCCTCGCCGTCCGTGCCGAGCGGCGCGACGCGGTGCCCATCGCGGGAGGCACCGACGTCATGGTCGACCTCAACTTCGACCGTCGCCGCCCGGGCGCCCTGCTGGACCTGGGCCGGGTGCCCGAGCTGCGGGAGTGGTCGGTCGACGACGGCGCCGGTGGGGTGGGTGGGGGCAGCTGGGTCCGGCTGGGCGCGGGCGTGCCCTACTCACGGATCATCGACGACCTGGCGGTACAGCTGCCCGGTCTGGCCATGGCCGCCCGCACCGTGGGCTCCCCGCAGATCCGCATCCGCGGGACGGTCGGCGGCAATCTCGGCTCGGCGTCGCCCGCCGGTGACGCGCATCCGCCGCTGCTGGCGGCCGGCGCGGTGATCGAGGTGGAGTCCGCGGCGCGAGGAGTGCGCCGGATCCCGGCGGCGGAGTTCTACACCGGGGTGAAGCGCAGCGCACTGGACGAGGACGAGCTGATCGCAGGGGTCCTGGTCCCGACGGCGGTGGGGCCCCAGCAGTTCTGCAAGGTCGGCACCCGCAACGCGATGGTCATCGCGGTGTCGGCGTTCGCCTGCGCCCTGCATCCCGACCGGCGGGCGGTCGGCACCGGTATCGGCTCGGCCGCCCCCACGCCGCGCCGGGCGCGGGAGGCCGAGGAGTTCCTGGCCGGCGAGCTGGACGCCGCCGGGCTCTGGGATTCCCGCGCGGAGCTGCCCGAGCCGCTGGCCCGAGCCTTCGGGGAGCGGGTCGCTGCCGCGTCGTCCCCGATCGACGACGTCCGGGGGAGTGCGGCCTACCGGCGGCACTCCCTGTCGGTGATGGCCCGGCGGGCCGCCATGTGGGCGTGGGCCCAGTACCAGCACGACCTGCGGAAGGCGGCCTGACATGCGGATCACCACCACCGTCAACGGGATCCAGCACGAGGTGGACGACGTCTGGCCGGGCGAGAGCCTGCTCTACGTGCTGCGCGAGCGCATGGGCCTGCCCGGGTCGAAGAACGCCTGCGAGCAGGGGGAGTGCGGCTCCTGCACCGTGTACCTCGACGGCGAGCCGGTCTGCTCCTGCCTGGTCGCGGCCGGCCAGGTGATCGGCCGCGAGGTGACGACGGTCGAGGGGCTGGCCACGGACGAGGGGCTCCATCCGGTGCAGGAGGCCTTCGTCGAGGCCGGCGCCGTGCAGTGCGGCTTCTGCACACCCGGGTTGCTCGTCGCGGCCCACGACCTGCTCGAACGGGTGCCCCAGCCCTCCGACCTGGAGATCCGGGAGGCGCTGGCGGGCAACCTCTGCCGGTGCACCGGCTACGAGAAGATCCTCGACGCCGTCCGGCTGGCCGCAGCGCGGCAGGCGCAGGCATGAGCACCGACGCCGGCACGCGGACGACGACCACCACCCCACCGGGCCGGATCGGGGACAGTCCGCTGCGCCCGGACGGGACCCTCAAGGTCACCGGCGAGTTCGCCTACGCCAGCGACCTCTGGCACGACGACATGGTGTGGGGCGTGACCCTGCGCAGCCCCCACCCGCACGCGCGCATCCGGGGCGTCGACATCACCGAGGCGCTGACGGTGCCGGGCGTCACCGCGGTGCTCACCGCCGACGACGTCCCCGGGGAGAACGCCGTCGGCCTCGAGCACGCCGACCAGCCGGTGCTGGCCTCGGAGTTCGTGCGTTACGAGGGGGAACCGGTCGCGCTGGTGGCCGCCGACCACCCCGAGACCGCGCGTCGGGCCGCGGCCCGGATACGGGTCGACTACGAGGTGCTGCCCGCGGTCACCGATCCTCGCCGCGCCATGGACTCCGACGCGCCGCCGGTGCACCGGCCGGGCAACCTGGTCCGGCACCTGCAGCTCCGTCGTGGCGATCCCGCGGCCACCGCACCGGTGGTCGTGTCGCTCGACTTCGAGGTCGGCATGCAGGACCAGGCCTTCCTCGGCCCGGAGTCCGGGCTCGCCGTCCCGGCCGAGGACGGCGGCGTCGACCTGTACGTCGCCACGCAGTGGCTGCACGTCGACCAGCGGCAGATGTGCCTGGCGCTGGGCATGCCGAGCGAGCTGGTGCGGCTGCACCTGGCCGGCGTCGGTGGCGCGTTCGGCGGGCGGGAGGACCTGTCGGTGCACGTGCACGCCTGCCTGCTGGCGCTGCGCACCGGCAGGCCGGTGAAGATGTCCTACGGCCGGGAGGAGTCCTTCTTCGGTCACGTCCACCGGCACCCGGCGTGGCTGACCTACGAGTTCGGCGCCGAGCGCGACGGCACCCTGGTCTACGCCCGGACCCGTGTCCTCCTCGACGGCGGGGCCTACGCGTCGTCGACCGCGGCGGTGGTGGGCAACGCCGGCACGCTCGGGCTGGGCCCGTACCGGATCCCGAACGTGGCCGTCGACGCGTTCGGGGTGTTCACCAACAATCCGCCCTGCGGCGCGATGCGCGGGTTCGGCTGCGTGCAGGCGGCGTTCGCGCACGAGGCGCTGATGGACGACCTCGCCGACGCCGTCGGGCTCGACCGGGTGGCCATCCGGCAGCTCAACGGGATGAGCGAGGGCGACCGCAACATCACCGGCCAGGTCATCGACTCCGCGGCGCCCGTCGCCGAACTGCTGCAGATCGTACACGACCTGCCCATGCCCGCTCCGCTGCCGGCGGACCCGGACCTGCGCTCGCTGCCGGGGTCGGTCGGCAACACCACGCACGGCGAAGGCGTCGTCCGCGGCGTCGGCTACGCCGTGACCTACAAGAACGTCGGGTTCTCCGAGGGCTTCGACGACTACTCGACCGCCCGCGTACGCCTGGAGATGACCGGCGGCGAGGCGGTGGCCACCGTGCACACCGCGGCCGCCGAGGTCGGGCAGGGCCTGATCACCGTCGAGCAGCAGATCTGCCGCACCGAACTCGGCGTGGAGCGGGTCGTCGTCCACCCCAAGAACACCGCCGTCGGATCGGGGGGCTCCACGTCGGCGTCCCGCCAGACGTACGTGACCGGGGGAGCGGTGAAGGCGGCGTGCGAGGCGGTGCGGGCCGTCGTCCTGAAGCGGGCGACACTGTCCCTCCGCCGCGATGCCGCCGAGCTGCGGCTGGACGGCGAGAAGATCGTCGGGGCGTCGGGCGAGGTCCTCACCGGCCTGGCCGAGGTGCTCGGTGACGAGGCGGTCGAGGAGACGGTCGAATACCGGCACCGGCCCACGCACGCGATCGACCCGGAGACCGGGCAGGGCGACGCGCACGTGCAGTTCGCGTTCTCGGCGCACCGCGCGGTGGTCGACGTCGACGTCGAGCTCGGGCTGGTGAAGGTCGTCGCGCTGGACACCGCGCAGGACGTCGGCAAGGCGATCAACCCCGACGCGGTCGTCGGCCAGATCCACGGCGGCTCGGCGCAGGGCATGGGCCTGGCGCTGATGGAGGAGATCGTGGTGACCGACGGCCACGTGCGGAACCCGTCGTTCACCGACTACCTGATCCCGACCATCCTCGACATGCCGCCGATGCGGGTGAAGGTGCTCGAGTACGCCGACCCGCACGCGCCCTACGGCGTCCGCGGGGTGGGGGAGCCGCCGACGATCTCGTCGGGGCCCGCCGTGGCCGCCGCCGTCCGTGCCGCGTGCGGCAAACCGCTGCGCCGGGTGCCGATCCGCCCGGAGCACATCACCGGCACGTGAAGCTGCGGCGCGGCGGCGGGTGACCGACAGTGAGCCGTGCCCTTCCTCCCCGGATCTCTGACCGTCACCCGTGTCGACGCCGACAGGTGGGCTCTGGTGGACGTGCTGGTCTACCAGGGAAATCGTGACCGCTTCGTCGTCCCCGACGGGTTCGTGACCGACTTCGCGACGGTGCCCGCGCTGGTCCGCTGGCTCGTCCCGCGGTTCGGCACGTACACGCTGGCGGCGATCCTCCACGATTGGCTGGTCACGGAGGGCATCCGCTCGGGAGTGGTCACGTCCCGCCAGGCCGACGGCATCTTCCGGCGGGTGATGCGGGAGGCGGGAGTGCCGGTGCTGCGGCGCTGGCTGATGTGGGCCGGCGTGCGGTGGGCCGCCCTGACCAGCGAGCGGCGGCGGACCGGATGGCTGGTCAGCGCCCCCGGCGTACTGGCGATCTCGCTGCTGGCGGCTCCGCTGGTCCTGCCTCCGGCGCTTCTCATCGTGCCGGGGCTGTTGGTCCTCGCGCTGGCCGAACGGGTGGTGGCGCTGGTGGCCCCGACGAGGTCTCGGGAACTGGTCCTTCGAGTGTGACGATCCTGTTGTCTTACGGATCGTCGCGTTCCGGATCGGCGCAGACGGGTTACAGGGGGAGGGACCGACCGACCCCGAGCCGGAAGCAGGTCCCGCTGTATGCGCCACCTTCTCGTCGGAGCGTGCTCGCTATTCCTCCTGACCGCGTGCGGCGGCGGGGTGGCCGGCAGCCCGGCTCCGGCTCCGGCTCCGGCGGCCCCTGAGGGGGTAGCTCCGGTGGCTGCCGAGGAGACCGTCCGTTGCACGAACGCCGCAGGGTTCAGCGTGGCTCACCCCGCGGACTGGTCGGTCAACCGCGGCGACGTGCTGCCGGGGTGCAGTTGGTTCGCTGCGGAGCCCTTCACCGTGCCGGAGGCATCCGATGTGCGGCTCGCCGACATCACGCTGTCCGTGCAGCCGGGCACCGATCTGTTCGCGCGCTGGCCCGACGAGATCGCGCGCAGCACGGTCGAGGTCGGCGGCCGTCCGGCCCTCCGCGTGGAGCAGGTGACCGGCCCCGGCTTCTATCCCGAGGGCACCCCGATCACCACCTACGTCGTCGACCTCGGCCCGGCCCGGGACGGCGACGAGGTCCTCGTGGCCGACACGGTGGGACTGCCCGGCTCCGACCACGACCGCAACGTTGAGGTGCTCGACGCGATGATGGCCTCCCTGGCCCTGGACGGTGCCGGCCGCGTCTGAGGTGTCCCCGGGCAGGGGCTGCACGGCGGGCTCATCTGGGTCAAGCTGCCAGGCATGACCGACACCTCTGGCCCGCCGTTCCGCGCCGACCACGTCGGCAGCCTCCTCCGCCCGAAGAATCTGCTCGACGCCCGCGCGCGGCACGCCGCCGGGGAGATCGACGACGCGGAACTGCGAGGTACAGAGGACGCGGCGATCGCCGACGTCGTCCGGATGCAGGCCGACGTCGGGCTGCGGACGGCGACCGACGGCGAGTTCCGCCGGGCGTCGTGGCACATGGACTTCATCTACGCCATCGACGGCATCACGAAGGTGACCGACCAGAACATCGTCGTCCACTTCAAGAACCCCGACGGCAGCCTCGACTACACGCCGGCCGGCCTGCACGTCGACGGCCCGCTCAGGATCGACGAGCCGATCTTCGGTGCGGATTTCGGCTATCTGCAGTCGGTCGTGGGGGAGGGGCAGACGGCGAAGCTGACCATCCCGTCGCCGTCGATGGTCCACTACCGCGGCGGTGCGGCCGCGATCGATCCGGCGGTGTACCCCGACGAGGAGTCCTTCTGGAACGCGCTGTCCGCGGCCTACGCGCAGCAGGTGCAGGGGATCGCGGCCCAGGGCTGCACGTACCTGCAGCTCGACGACACCAGCCTGGCCTACCTCAACGACCCGCAGCAGCGCGCCGAGCTCGCCGCGCAGGGCCGGGACGCCGAGCACCTGCACGAGCGCTACATCAGGCAGATCAACGCGGCGCTCGCCGGCCGGCCCGAATCCCTGACGGTCACCACCCACCTGTGCCGGGGCAACTTCCGCTCCTCGTGGGTGGCCGAGGGCGGCTACGACTTCGTCGCCGAGGCGCTGTTCGGCGAGCTGGACGTCGACGGCTTCTTCCTGGAGTACGACGACGCCCGGTCCGGCGGCTTCGAGCCGCTCCGTTTCGTGCCCCCGGGCAAGCGCGTCGTCCTCGGCCTGGTGACGACGAAGCGGCCGGAGCTGGAGCGGAAGGACGACCTCAAGCGGCGGATCGACGAGGCCGCGACGTTCGTGCCGCTGGAGCAGCTGGCCCTGTCGGGGCAGTGCGGTTTCTCCTCGACCGTGGAGGGCAACTCCCTGACCCGTGACGAGCAGATCGCCAAGCTCGAGCTGATCGTGGAGACCGCCGAGGAGGTCTGGGGCTGAGCGCGTTCGATCCCTCGGGCACCGTGCTGGGTGCCGAGGAGGAGGCGATCATCGTCGAGCGGTCGATCGGCTGGACGGAAGGTCTCCAGGCCGCCGCGGTGCTGGTCGCCGCCCTCCTGCTGGCCGTTCTCCTCCGCCGTGGGCTGGTGCGGGTCATCGACCGGGACGCCGACCGGCACGCGGGCCGGCTGCTGGGCCGTTTCCTCAGCATCGCCGTCGTCGGGGTGGGGCTCGTCTACGCGCTCGACCTCCTCGGCGTGCGGATCGGACCTCTGGTCGGTGCCCTCGGCGTCGGGGGCATCGCCATCGCCTTCGCGGCGCAGGACATCCTGTCCAACTTCATCGCCGGCATCCTCCTGCAGGTGCGCCGTCCGTTCCGGGTCGGCGAGCAGATCGGCAGCGGCGACTACGAGGGCGTCGTCGACGACGTCAACCTGCGGACCACGGTGCTCAGCACCTACGACGGCCTCGTCGTCTACCTGCCGAACGCCGAGGTGCTGAAGAACCCGATCGTCAACTACACGCGGACGCCGATCAGTCGGACGTCCCTCACCGTGGGGCTGGCCTACGACACCGACCTGGAGCGGGCGCGCCGGGTGCTCCTGGACGCCTGCATCACGGCGGACGGAGTGCAGGCCGTGCCTCCACCGGAGGTGTGGGTGGAGGAGTTCGCCGACTCCTCCATCAACGTCGCGGTGCGCTACTGGCACCCGGCGGACATCGCCAGCCGCTGGCGGGTGCGCAGCGCGGTCGCGGTCTCGCTGAAGACAGCCCTGGACCGTGCCGGGATGACGATCCCCTTCCCGCAGCGGGTCATCTGGTTCCCCGAGAACGGGTGATGCAGCGGCCTAGGATCTCTGCCCGTGCGGCCCTTCCTCCTGCTCTCCTCCCGCGCGGAGGACGTGGCCGCCGACGGCGAGTACGCCGCCTTCCTGCGGTTCAGCGGGCTGCCGACCGAGCGGCTGCAGCGCATCCGCATGGATGCCGGGCCGCTCCCACCGATCGATCTCGACCACTACGCAGGAGTCTTCGTCGGCGGTGGGCCGTTCAACTCCAGCGACGAGGCCGGGTCCAAGTCCGCCGTCCAGCACCGGGTGGAGCGGGAGCTGTCGGCGCTGCTGGACGAGGTCGTGGCCCGGGACTTCCCCTTCTTCGGGGCCTGCTACGGCGTCGGCACACTGGGCGTGCACCAGGGCGGGGTCATCGACCGGACGTACGCCGAGCCGATCTCGGCGGTGCGCATCCGCCTCACCGATGCCGGCCGTGCCGATCCGGTGCTGGCCGGGATGGCTCCGGAGTTCGACGCCTTCGTCGGGCACAAGGAGGCCTGCAGCGTCCTCCCGCGCAACGCCGTCCTTCTGGCGGGCTCTGCCGCCTGCCCGGTGCAGATGTTCCGGGTGAAGGAGAACCTCTACGCGACGCAGTTCCACCCGGAGCTGGACGTCGAGGGCATCGTGACGAGGGTGCACGTCTACCAGCACGCAGGCTACTTCCCGCCGGCGGAGCGCGACGACCTGATCGCCCGCCTGCGGCCTGCCCTGGTGACCGAGCCGGGCCGGATGCTGGCCAACTTCGTGGCGCGCTACGGGTGAGGCCGGCTGCCCCGACAGGATGCCGCCGGTGACATCTCCGAGCGTGGGTACGTTGCGGTCGCTGCTCCGCTGAGGAGGTGAGTCGGTGACCGATCCGTACGGGCGCCCGGGCGGAACGGGACGGCCGCCGGGTGGGATGCCGACATGGGTGGCTGTCGGTCTGCCGGTGGCCGTGGCGCTTCTCGTGGTCCTGACCGGTGCCGTGTTCCTCGTCCTCGACGGCCGTGACCGCCCCGATACGCAGGTCGGCGGCTCAGCGGCGTCCGGTAGCCGGGTGCCGTCGTCCGAGCTGGAAGGGCACTGGACCGGTGAGGGGCAGCTGACGCTGTGCGCCGGGTTCGACGCGGAGGGCTGCTCCGGACGGCAGATCACCCTCACCATCGACTGCCCTGGGGGACGCTGCGCCGTGACGCCGTTCGACCGCTTCTACGGCAGCCCGCCGCTGCGGTTCGAGGAGGGCGTCTACCGGGCCTCGGGGCCCGTGCCGGCAGACGTCGCGCCCATCTGCGGCGGGGCGCCCACCAGCAGTGCGCTGTGGCGGCTGGAGCTGGTCGTCCGGGACGGACGCCTGGGTGGCAGCTACCAGGAGTCCACGATTCAGGGCTTCGACTGCGGCGCTACCGCGGTCGCCTGGAGAGCTCTCTTCGAGCGCACCTGATGCGAACGGACGGCGGCCCCCGACCTCACGCGGCCTGGTACGAGTCCGATCGCGGGGACGTGCCGCTGCCGCGGCTCGGTGGCACTGGCTGCGACTCACCGCCGGGGACAGCGTTGACCTGGCCACGGTCGAGCGCTTCGAGGCACCGGCCGACGACAGTCCGACTCTGGGTCGCAACCAGCCCCTGTGGTGCGGCTCGGGACGCAAGTACAAGCACTGCTACCTCGGTCACCCCGCGGAGCTGCCGCCGCTGCCCGAGCGCGTGGCGTGGCTGCGCCGCAAGGCGCTCGCCTGCCTCGAGCGCCGCGGCGGAGCGGTCGAGTCGGTCGAATTCCAGAACGCCCTACTGCGCGCCCGTCGGCGACTACGCCGACGAGGCCGCGATCCTGCTTCTGATCGGCTTCGGCCACTGGCTGCCGCAGCTGCTATCCGCTGGGCTGATCACCCTCATGCAGGGTCTGGAGGGGCCGTGGGCGCGGATCGACTGGCCCTGACTGGACGCCGAGCTGTGCGCCGAAAGGCCCCTTGGCAGCAGCGGTGAACTGCGGTGCTGCACGCCGCCGCAAGCATTGCCGAGTCGCCCCTGTCGACCTCGGCGACCTCGCCGGAGGCCTCGACCGCGGTGCGCTCGTTCTCGTGCTCGCCGCGATCGCGCATGCTGCCGAAAGCCACGAACACGGGCTCGTCACCGCGACACGGACGGAATCCCTCACCCCGGAGACCGGCTGCTCCTGCTGGTCGCCTGGTCCTGTTCACGAGTGAGGCAACCGTCGGTCGACGCGCCGTTCCGTTCCAGCAGATCACGCGAACTGAAGTGGCCTGCCGGGGTCACTGAAGAAGCCGCTTCCGGGCCACGTTCCCGCAGGGACAACGCGGTCAGGGCGACCGGACCGCCGGAACCCGCTACGCCTGCTCTGGCGGCGACGGCGAGCTGGGTCGATCCGAACTCACTCTCCCCCGGTGGGGTGGAATGGCGCGTCCGGCGTAGCCCAAAGGGCGGTTTGGTCGATGTAGAGGCTGAAAGGTCCTGGACTTCAGGGTCTCCACCGACAAGCACCTGCAGCACCACGCCGAACTCGGCCAGGTTGCCGGTCTTGCCCGCTCGATCGGGTCGTCCTGAGGGGGAACGGCGACACCACGAACATGATCGCGTTGATCAACCATCGGTTGCGGAAGGTAACAAGACCCCCGGTCACTTCCCGTCCGACGAGGCGTCCCTGAAACTGCTTCACCTCGGCCTGCACAACATCTCGACGAAGAGGAGCGAATTCGACACTGGTCACCCATGCTCGAAGGTGGGGCTGAACGCGCTCGTCGTTCTATCCCGAGGGCGACTCTTCCCTGTTGTGACGGCAATTTCATTCATTACCCGTGGCTTGCGCGAGAGACGTGACAGGCCCACATCCAACCGGATCACGAACTGCGAACGCAGGAGGTAGAAACATGACGATGAGCATCGGCGGCCTGATCTCCGGGCTCGATACGAATTCTCTGATCACCCAGCTTCTCCGGGCCGAGGCCATCCCGCAGACGGCGTTGAAGACCCGGCTGTCGATCGCCAAGGCCACGGCCGAGGCGTACCGGTCGGTCAACACCCGGTTCGACGCCCTGCGCACCGCCGCGGAGAGCATGCTCGAGCCGGAGACCTGGACGGCGGTGAAGGCCACCAGCAGCGCGACCAGCGTCGCCGCGACCGCCACTGCGGGCGCGCCCACCGGGTCGCTGACCTTCGACGTGAAGACCACTGCCGCCGCCCACTCGGTGGTGAGCGGCATCAACTGGACGGCAACGACCGACCCTTACGGGATGACCTCGCCGATCGAGGTACGGGCCGCCGACGGCACCGTGAAGGGCACGATCACCGTCGGGGGGGACGGCACCCTCGCCGACGCGGTGAAGGCCATCAACGACAGCGAGTTCGGGCTCAGCGCCACCGCGGTCAAGGTCGACGACGGGCAGTACCGGCTGCAGGTGACCGCCGCGGCCTCCGGCGCAGCGGCCTCCTTCGACCTCGGCGAGGCCGGCACCTTCGCCGTTGCCACCCAGGGGGTCGACGCCAGGCTCACCGTGGGCAGCGACACTGGCGCCTACGACGTGACCTCCTCGACGAACACCTTCGCCGACCTGATGAGTGGCGTGACGATCACCGTCAGCAAGCCCGAGGCCGCCGTCACCGTGGAGGTCGCTGCCGATCCCACGGCCGTCGCGACAAAGATGCAGGCGCTGGTGGATGCTGCCAACTACGCGTTGAGCGGGATCGAGGCCAACACCGATCCCGACGGCGGGGCCGCGTCGACCCTCAAGGGCGACAGCGCCCTGCGCACGCTGACCGGTCGGGTGCTCGAGGCGGTGTCCTTCGCTGTCGGCGGTGACGGCTCGGCCGCGACGATCGGGCTCCAGCTCAACAGGGACGGCACGATCGCCTTCGACGCGACGAAGTTCAGCGCCGCGCTGGCCGACGACCCGGCGCTGGCGCAACGGCTCGGTGCCGGCGGGCCCGCCGGCCCGGGCCCGGACGGCATCAGCGGCAACGCCGACGACGTCGTCCCGGGCGTGGCCCAGCGGCTGCTCGACGTCGCCAAGGCCGCATCAGACACGACCATCGGCACGCTCGCCCTGCTGGCCGAGGGTCGCGACGACCTGGCCGGCGACCTCCAGGACAAGATCGAGGCCTGGGACGTCCGGCTGGTCAGGCGCAAGGTGGCCCTCACCCGCCAGTTCAGCGCCATGGAGACGGCGCTCAGCGGCCTGCAGAACCAGTCCTCGTGGCTGGCCGGCCAGATCAATTCGCTGCCGTCCTGGTCCTGACCGTCGTCCGCAACGCCCCGCGCGCCTCGTCGGGGCGGTCGTCCAGCAGTGCTCCCCGTGTCGGCGGAAGGAGATCACCGCCGGGTTGATGCGGCCCAGCTGCGACTGGCCGACGACGCTCGACACCTGCGGGGAACATGTGGCCGGACAGTGACGAGTCCGCACGGGCCGCCGTCGGTGCTGTGCTGGCGGCCCGTGCGGACTCGTCGGGGACTGCTGGCGCCTCTCAGGGATAGACCCCAGGTCAACGCCGGGTAGGACTCAGATGTCGTAGTACATCGCGAACTCTCCCCGCGTGACTGGTGGTCGATGGTCTTCGATGGAACACGGCTCTGACCTGCGCTTATGATGTTGGAAGGGATTGGTCCATCGGGGGCTCGATTGGAAATCGTGCGGACTGTGTGCGGACTGGCGACGGCCTCCGCGTGGCCCTCGACGCCAAGCGCGCCCGTGCTCGATCGCCCTGGTGGACGGCCAGCCGATCCGCCCAGCGGTGAGCGACGCAGGCGTCCCGAGCCGGACCAGGTCGACGCCGAGCCGATCCTGGCGGTGCTCGAACGCCACGGCGTCGCGTACGTGTTCACCTGTGAACGCCCGCCCGGATGCACTGGTCGACGCGGCTCACCCGTGACGTCGACGTCACCCGGGCGACGACCCGCGACAACTTGGACCGGCTGGCCGCTGCGCTGCGGGAGTTCGACGCGCGCATCCGCACCGATGCGGTCCCCGAAGGACCGCCCTTCGATGCCTCGGGGGAGCCCCCGGTCGGGCACCGGACGCTCAACCTGCAGGAGGACAGGAAAAGCCGATCCGATGCGGTGCTGCACGGGAGAAGCGTGCTCGCCAATCTCCGGTTTTCCTCCCGTACCGGCGGTGCCGCCCCGCAGCCGGCCGAGGATGCCGGCTGCAACGGCTCGCCGGAAGGGCGCTGCGCGTCCCTTCGGGATGGGCCTGCGGCCCACCCTTCCCCCGATCCGCCGCAGCCAGGAGAGGCCGGTTGCGCGGGAGCGGCCAGGAATGTGGGCGAACACCCTCAGCGCCTCATCGCCATCGGGTCACCGGGGAGTCGTGGTTGAGGCGGGGGGCGGCGCCGATCAGGGGCTCCGTCGGCCGCTTGGCGACCGAGCCGGTCACCCCTACACTGGAGTCGCCTGCTGCGCTGAGCTTCAGGAAGTGGGCCCGGCTCCTCTCCGGACGGTGAGCAGCCGGGCTCCGCGGTTTCTACCGGCCGGTCACGTCCTGGGCACTGGTGATCGTCGCGATGCGCTGTCGCCACGCGCCTCCGGCCGAGTGACTCCAGGCCAGTGCATCGGCGACCCATAGCAGCGGGTCGCCGCTCGGCGGCAGGTGGACATACTGCAGCACCGGGTCGCCCAGGCGATGCAGCTCCTCGACCAGGACCTGCCGGTCACGCTGGTCTCGCCCCTGCCGGGACTCGATGACCAGTCGGTGCACGCCACGGTCGACCAGTGCAGCGACCATCCGGCGGAAGCTCTCGGCGCGTAGATCGTGATCGCGGCCCTTGCCGGAGAACGCCAACGCCGAGATCTGTCCGCTCCCGATCAACGCGTCGAGGATCTGCCGGCGGCGGCTGTCGCGTTCGGTGACGAAGTGCCACCGCCGCTGCCCGGGCAGACAGAATGAACGGACGAGGCGGCGCAGTTCATCGACGTCCCCATCCAGAACAACCGCGATGCAGACGTGGTACCGCGATCCGCGGGCGGACTCGTCGACGAAGGCCTGGGCGCTCAACTCGCCTCCGAGAGGTCCGTGCGGACTCGTCTTTCGTCCCGGTGCCGCGGGTGTGACGCCACCGGCGCGGTCATCTGTCGCACGAGCAGCATCCTGAACGACTCCCTCATGAGGTGCGGTCTCGGGCTGGGCGCCGCCGCCTGCGCGGCGAAGTTCGCCGCGCTGCACGAGCGGATCGGCGAGCAGGCCGAGGCGCTGACCGCGGTCCCGGCGTGACGGGCGACGGTCAATGGCCTCCCGCAGGACGCCGTTGCTCGGAGACACAGAAGCAAGACGGCAGGAGGAACCGGAGGAGGACCGGAGCTTCACGGGAGAAGTTCTGGAGAAGTTGGCTGTGAGCTGTCACCAAGAGCCGTGAAACGGCGCCTTCTACGAGTGAACCCGTGACCGCCTGCCCAGCCTGGAGTCAGCCATGCCCGACCCCACCGTCGACCACGCCGTCGACAAGCAGCCCGACCTGCTCGCGATCAGCGAGGCAGCCGCACTGCTGCGCGCTCCCGTCGCCACGTTGCGGTACTGGCGTCACCTCGGTACCGGACCGCGCAGCTTCCGCCTCGGCCGCCGCGTTCTCTACCGGCGCCAGGATCTTTACGCCTGGGTCGACGCTCGCCGCTGAACCGGTCGCCGCCCGTCCGTAGTCATGTGCTGGGGGGCGTCGGCGCTCTTCCTCCGTCGTCCTTCAGTCCTACGCGCCGGCCAAGCCGGCTACGCGCGACCGGAGCGGACCGGGAGGCTACGCAGCCCTCGGTGCCCCCGACGGGAACAGCCGCAGCGGAGCGCTGTCCACAGCCCTCGTCGCCGTCCCCAGATTCAGGCACGCGGCGTCTCGGCTGGGCAAGGTCGACCGACGCTGATCGAGACGGGACCGACATCACCAGCTTGCGGTGACGACGCAGCACGAGGCAGCACGAGGAGGGCCGATGGGACGGATGGGCCCGGTTGTGGGTGACCAGGCGCACGAGGGCTGGGTGGTGCCGGTCTTCGCCGACGGCGCGCAAGGCGCTGGGAGCACCAGCGCCCGCGGAGTGTTGGTGGCCCGCCGACGCGACGACGGGCCGCGGAACGGCGACCGGGTGCGGCTGACTTACCGCGACGGCTGCACTGTCGAGGGCGCCTGGCAGGACGGCGCGGTCATCGGCGGCGACGGGATCGTGCATCACACCGGCGGTCAGGTCCGTCGGGAGGTCATCGACGAAGCGGAGGAGTGGCGTCCGGCCGCGGAGGTGGTCGGCTGGGTCGCCGGCTGCACCTGCGGCTGGCGCGGCACCCACTGGACCCGGGTGCCCGCACCGGAGCTGGCCGACCCGGCATCGCGGCGGCTAGCAGTCACCGGCCCGTGGGTCGATCTGGCGGCCGACGACGAGAAGCGGGTCATGCTGGAGTGGCGCCGCCACATCGAGCCCTGGCAGACCCTTGAAGACGTCGAGCAGGCCGCGGTCCGGCAGGCCGCCGCTGCCTGCGCCCTAGACGACGCGGTGTACGCCGCGCGGGCGGCCGGGGCCTCGTGGCCCGCTATCGGCCGGGCCACCGGTGTGACCTGCCGGTCCGCCCTCGAGCGGTGGTCCGCCGGTGGCTGAGCGCGCAGCCGGTCAGCCTGCACCGGCCGGGGGAGCGGCGGCGGGGCAGCGAACCGTGCTGGTCGTCGACCTCGACGGTGAGCTGCTCGTGCCGCTGCGCGCGGTGGAGGAGGTGCTGCTGTGCCTCGGTCTGTGGGAGTACGAGGAACGACAGGGTCCGGCCGCCGACGTCGAGCCGCTGCGGCTGCCGGCGCCGCTGGCCGATCGGGTCGCCCTCGACGCCGTGCAGCGCCTGCTCACCGCCCTGGCGCCGACGCAGTCCCTCGGAGCTGGGCGGGGCCGATTGTTCGCTCCGGACGGCTGCTACGAGCACGCGCCGCTGACCGCCCTGACCATGCCGGCCGCCGACATCGACCTGCTGTCGGCCACCGCGGCCGCCCTCGGCCATCCCGCCCTCGACGCTGACATCGCCGAGGTGGTCGACGCCCACGCGGGGCAGCTCGGCGACACCTACCGCTGGGCCGGCCGCGCCGGGTTGGTCTCGCTGCTCGCCCGGCTGGCCGGCCTGCTCGACCTCGCCGCGACATACGACACCCGCCTACTCATCGCCCGGCTGCGGGCCAGGCCGCCCGGCACGGACTGCACGCTCAGTGAGGCCGAGGAAGCCGCCTACGCCCGCACGGCCGACCGAATGAATCGCATGTGGGCCCTCGGCTCCGGCATCGACCGCTACCTCTATTGAAGGATCAGGCATGGGGGCCCATCACTGCCCCCTCCTGGTGTCCCACAGGGGGATCCCTGAGTGGAACGGGCTCTCGTTCTCGTTGACCACCACGAGCTGCTCCGCTGGCGGTTCCCACTGTGGAAGGTGATCGTCGCCCGGAGGGCGCGTTATGTGGCCTGGGCTACGCAACGTCGAGGTCGGCGAGGTGGGTGTGGAGCAAAGTATGCGCGGCGATGACGGCGGCGGTGCGGCTGAGCAGGCACCGGAGGAGACGGCGGACCGGTCGGTCGGGACGCTGGAGCTGTTTTTCGACCTGGTGTTCGTCTACGCGATGTCCCAGGTGACGATCCTGATGCTGGCGGACATCTCGTGGGCGGGCTTCGGGCGGGGGCTCCTGGCGCTCGCCGCCGTGTGGTGGGCGTGGGTCTGCTACGCCTGGCTGACCAACACTTCCGACCACGCCGGGCCCGCGCACCGCCTGCTGATCTTCCTCGCGATGGCGGCGATGCTGGTCGCCGCGGTCGCGCTGCCGCAGGCCTTCGGCGCACGGGCGCTCGTGTTCGGGCTCGCATTCCTGGCGGTGCGACTGATCCACGTGGCGCTGCTGGCTCTCGACGTGCGGGGCGAGGCGAATGTGGGTGCGGCCGCGCTGCGGCTCGTCCCCACCCTTCTCGGCGGGCCGGCGCTACTGGTGGCCGCCGCGTTCGTCGACACACCGGGGCGGGAGCTGTTGTGGATCGCGGCCGTGGTGATCGACTTCTCCGGACCGGTACTGGTCGGTACCGCCGGCTGGGCTGTGGCGCCGGCCTACTTCGTGGAGCGGCACGGGCTCATCGTCATCATCGCGCTGGGTGAGGCGATCGTCGAGGTGGGCGCCGGCGCCGAAGACTCGCTGGGGCGGCCGAGCGTGGTGACAGCCGTCCTCCTCGCCGTGCTGATCGCGGCCGGCCTGTGGTGGTCCTACTTCGGTTATCTCCGCGGCGGGGCCGAACGGCGGTTGCGCGCCACCGGGAACCGGGAGAGGGCCCGGCTGGCGCGCGATTCCTACAGCTACCTGCACCTGCCGCTGGTAGCCGGGGTGGTGTTCTTCGCGCTCGGGGTCCACGAAGCCGTCGCGGGTGCGGCCGAGCCGCTCGCGCTGTTGTCCGCCGTCGCCCTGGCCGGTGGCGTCGCGCTGTTCTTCGTCGGTGACGTGGCCTACCGGTGGCGCGATCACCATCAGCTGGCCGCCGGTCGCCTCCTTGCGGCGGTGGGGGCTGCCGCGTTGATCCCGGTCGCTGTGGTCGTGCCGGCGTTGGCGGCGCTCGCCGGACTGACCGTCGTGTGCGTGCTCCTGATCGGTTGGGAGCTCTGGCGACGCCCCGCGATCGGGCCGGTCGACTGCTCCTGACCATTCAGCGCCTTCTACGTCCCCGTTCGTCCTACCCTCCGGCGCCGGCCAGCATGGCGATGACGCGCTCCAGCCCGGGGTGCGGCGGCTCGCGCCAGACGAGTTCGACGGGGATCAGCAGGGGCGGGTCGAGGGGACGGATCACGGTTCCGGCGACCGCCAGGTGCTCGGCCATCGCCGGGGCGACGGGAGCCACCCCGTGGCCGGTGGCGACCGACCGCAGCATGGCTTCGGGGGCGTTGATGAGGTCGGGCTGGGTGAGCACCTGGCCGGGTCGGGACATCCCGGCGGGGAGCAGGTGACCGAGGATGTGCTCCCAGATGCTGAGGAAGAGGTCGCGGGGGAACAGCACGATTGCCTCGGTGGCGAGCTCGGCGACCCGGATCGCCGGCGAGGCGGCGAGTCGGTGCCCGGCCGGCAGCGCCAGGTGCACGGACACCTGGCGGAGGACCGTCCCGGACAGGTCCTGCTCTTGGGCGGAGCGGACCCAGACGACCGCGGCGTCGGCGCTCTCCTCGCGGACCGCGCGGATCGCCTCCTTGCCGGTAGCCGTCGCGGTGATGACCTCTAGCTGGGAGGCCGGTCCGGACAGCTGGTGCAGCGCCCCGTCCAGGACGTACTCGACGGCGGAGACGACGCGGAGTTCCAGGTGCCGGTGCCGCCCGTCGGCGCAGCGGACCTCAGCGCGGGCACGGTCGGCTCGCTCCAGCAGGATGCGGGTGTGCTCGAGGAGCACCTCCCCGGCCGGCGTGAGCGTCACGCTGCGCGGGCTGCGCTCGAAGAGGGTGACGTGCAGATCCCGCTCGAGTGCCTGGATCTGCTGGGACAGCGACGGCGCAGCGATGTGCAGCCTGCGGGCGGCGCGCCCGAAGTGCCGTTCCTCGGCTACGGCAACGAAGTATCTGAGCTGGCGGAGCTCCACGACCAGGCACGTTAGCCCCTGGCTGATGGGCCGGAGGAAACGCGTCCTGCCAGTGGGCCATGACCACCGCACGACTGGGCAGGAGGGCCGTAGCCGAGATCAGGACCAGTCCGAACAGCCGGCGGACCCCGTTGGGTCGCAGGCTCCCCAGCACGCCCCAACAGGAGGCTTCCCATGAAGGCAGTCGTGTACAACGGACCGCGCGACGTCAGCGTCACCGACGTCCCGGACGCGAAGATCGAACGGCCCACCGACGTCCTCGTGCGGGTCACCGCCACCAACATCTGCGGCTCGGACCTGCACATGTACGAGGGCCGGACCGACTTCGAGACCGGCCGCTGGTTCGGCCACGAGAACCTCGGTGAAGTCATCGAGGTCGGCGACGGCGTCGACAAGGTCAAGGTCGGCGAGCGGGTGGTCCTGCCGTTCAACATCTCCTGCGGGTTCTGCAAGAACTGCGAGCGCGGCCTGACCAACTACTGCCTGACCACCCAGCCGGACCCGGCAGCGGCTGGCGCGGCCTATGGCTTCGCTGCAATGGGTCCGTGGGCAGGAGGGCAGGCCGAGATGCTGCGGGTGCCCTACGGCGACCACAACTGCCTCCGCCTGGGCGAAGACGCCCAGGAGAAGGAGAACGACTACGTGATGCTGGCCGACATCTTCCCCACCGGCTACCACGCCACCGAGATGGCCGGGGTCATCCCCGGCGACTCGGTGGTGATCTACGGCGCTGGCCCGGTGGGCCTGATGGCCGCGCTGTCGGCCACGATCAAGGGCGCAGCCAAGGTGATGGTCGTCGACCGGCACCCCGACCGGTTGCGACTGGCCGAACAGATCGGCGCCATCCCGGTGGACGACTCCAAGACCGACCCGGTGCAGTTCGTGCTCGACCAGACCATGGGCCTGGGCGCCGACCGCGGATGTGAGTGCGTGGGCTACCAGGCCCATGACCCGCAGGGCACCGAGGACCCGGCCATGACGCTGAACCGGCTGATCCAGTCGGTGCGTTTCACCGGCGGCATCGGCGTGGTCGGGGTCTTCCTGCCGGCCGATCCCGGCGGCCCCGACGAGGACGCCAAGCAAGGGAAGGTCGCCATCGACTACGGCCTGCACTGGCTCAAGGGCCAGACCATCGGCAGCGGACAATGCCCGGTCAAGAAGTACAACCGCCGGCTGCGCGACCTCATCGCGGCCGGCAAGGCCAAGCCCTCCTGGATCGTCTCCCACGACCTGCCTCTGAATCAGGCGGTCGAGGCGTACCAGCACTTCGACGCCCGAGACGACGGCTGGACCAAGGTCGTCCTGCACCCGGCGATGGCGGGGAGCTGACGTGGCCGGGGAGCTGAACGGACGCCGGGTCGCCATCCTCGCCGCCGACGGCGTGGAGCGGGTCGAGCTCGAGCAGCCACGGCAGGCCCTGGACGACGCCGGCGCACGCACCGACGTCGTCTCGATCACCAGCGGCGAGATCCTGGCCCGCAACAACGACCTGGAGGACGCCGGCTCCTTCGGCGTCGACCGGCTGGTCGGGGCCGCCTCGGTCGACGACTACGACGCGCTGCTGCTGCCCGGCGGGACGGTGAACCCGGACAAGCTGCGGATGGAACCCGCCGCGGTGCAGTTCGTCCGGGACTTCGTGCAGTCGGGCAAGCCGGTCGCCTCGATCTGCCACGGCCCGTGGAACTTCGTGGAGGCCGACGTCGCCCGGGGCCGGCGGCTGACCTCGTTCCCGAGCATCCGCACCGACCTGCGCAACGCCGGGGCCGAGGTGGTCGACGAGCAGGTCGTCACCGACGGCAACATCACCACGAGCCGGTCGCCCGACGACCTGCCGGCGTTCTGCGAGCGGATCGTGCAGGAGTTCGCCCGGGCGCCCCAGACCGCCGGCGCGGGCGGTGGCTCGTGACGAGCGCGCTGGGGAGCGTGGCGTCGCTGGCAGCCATCTACGCCTGCCGCAAGGGCGGGACGGTGTTCGCCCTCGGCGTGTTCGGCGGCCTGGTGGACAAGTTCCCGATGGGGGCGGTGATGAACAAGGCGCTCACGCTGCGCGGCGCCCAGCAGCACGGGCACCGCTACATCCCCGAGATCCTCGACCTGATGAGCCGGGACGAGGTCAGGACCGAGCACCTGGCGACCCACGTGATGCCCCTGGACGAAGGGCCACGCGGGTACGAGATGTTCAAGAACAAGGAGGACGGGTGCGTCCGTGCCGTCTTCCGTCCGGGGGCGTGAGGCGCGCCGACGGGCGGACCGGCCCCGGGGCCCGGCGCCGAGCCGCTCGGCGGGCCGGCGCCGGGCGGTCAGGGCCTGGTAGACGTAAGCGCCGGGCTTGGCGGCGGCCAGCCGCGTGGCGGTGTAGCGCTCGACGAGGGGACGCATCGCCGGGTCGACGTGCCAGCTGCCGACGTCCCGCATCCCGCGAAGGAAACCGGCCGCAGCGTGCCGTGACGATCGCCTACTGCCTTGCCGTCCGATCCGACGGGTGCTGCCGCCGCTCCACCATGGATCGCGCGGCACAAGCGGCCCGGGACCACAGACACGCCAACCGTCGAGGACTGCTCGAACCCTCGTTGTCTCGCTACCCGCACCCCCCGAGGAGCACCCGTCATGACCGCACCCGCCATCCGCGCGGTGTCCCTGCCCAACGGGGGCACCGTCCCGGCACTGGGCCTGGGCACCTGGTACATGGGTGAGCAGTCCGCCCGGCGGGCCACCGAGGTGGCCGCCCTGCGTACGGGCATCGAGAGCGGCCTGATCCTGATCGACACCGCCGAGATGTATGGCGACGGCGCCGCCGAAGAACTCGTCAGCGAGGCCATCGCAGGGCGGCGGGACAGTGTTTATCTGGTCAGCAAGGTGGTGCCCAGCCACGCCACGCGACGAGGGACGGTGGAGGCCTGCCAGGCCAGCCTGCGGCGGTTGGGCACCGATTACCTCGACATGTACTTGCTGCATTGGCGCGGGCGAGTGCCGCTGGCCGAGACGGTGGCGGGGTTCGAGGAACTGCAGCAGGCAGGGCTGATCGGCGGCTGGGGCGTCAGCAATCTTGACGCCCCGGACCTCGACGAGCTGGCCTCAGTGCCGGGCGGAGCGCGGGTGCAGACCGATCAGGTGCTCTACAACCTCGCCCGCCGCGGACTCGAGTACGACCTTCTCCCGAGATGCCGCGAGGCCGGCATGCCCCTGATGGCCTACTCCCCGGTCGACCACGGCCGGCTGCTCGAGCATCCCGCGGTCCGCGACATGGCTGGCGCAAAGGGAGTGACCCCGGCCCAGCTGGCCCTCGCCTGGGTGCTGCGACTCCCCGAGTTCTTCGCCGTCGTTAAAGCCTCCACCCCGGCGCGGGTGATGGAGAACCGCGCCGCGATGGAGATCAGCTTCAGCCCGGCGGAGCTGGAGCAGCTCGACCGGATGTTCCCACCGCCGTCCAGTAAGGTGCCGCTAGAGATGCTCTGATCTCCGCCACCTCCGACTGTCGGGGCGCCTCGCAAAATGTGGCCGCTCTCCCGACCCTTCCCGCATCACGACGCCAACCGAGCAAGGAGAGAGAGATCCAAGATGTCAACACAGGTCAGCAAAGCCCTTCTGGTACGCCTTGAAGCACTGCCCGGCAGGGAGGAAGACGTCCGCGCCTTCTTGAACCAGGGGTTGTCGATCGTCGAAGGGGAGCCGAAGACCGTCAGGTGGTTCGGGATCCAGTTCGGACCCTCCTCGTTCGGGATCTTCGACGCCTTTCCCGACGACGACGGGCGCCAGGCGCACCTCTCGGGTGAGGTTGCGAAAGCGCTCGGTGAGAACACGGGTGAGCTCTTTGAGGAGCCCACGATCGAGCAGCTCGATGTCGTTGCGGAGAAGCAGCCCACGTAGAACAGGTGGAGCCCACGGTGCGGCGTGGATCAGCCCAAGGTCCGCCGACCGCGGCCGCGGCCGGTGCGCGGAAGCGACGATTGAGGACGCGCTGTCGAACCGAACGGGTCCGCATTCTTCGGCGCTGATCTGCGGCATCTCCACGTGGACGGTGCCGCGGAGCCGCTACCTGCCCGGTGTCTGGTGCCCGGACAGCTCCGTCCCGAAGGCGCCAGACATACCGCTCGGCCTGCCATCAGTCTGAGACCCCCAGTCACATGCCACGGGTTCACCCGGGTCGGCGCAACGCGGGATGTTGCCCAGCAAGACGACCGCCAACCCTGCGAGAGCAAGGTCAGCAACGACGGACCCGGCTACCTGGCCACCGAGAGCACCCGTCCCGAACCCTCTAACGGCGACGCTCGCGGGATTCCGTAGTCCGGCGCCGCCGACGCCGACCGGCTGCTGCGCCAGCTGGTCCTGCCCGTCGAGGGCTGATCCGACGGGTTCCGCGAGGACGACGACGGGTACTCCGTCAGTGCGGACCGTCCAGCCCCGGCGATCCGGGACCGGGCGCCCACCGGTCCGGGCGTGATCCGGTGCAGGAAGGGACGACGCGTGGACGTCAGCCCCGGCGAGACCGACCCGGCCGTCCGCGTGCGCGGGGCCCGGACGCACAATCTGCGCAGCGTCGACGTCGACGTCCCACGGGACGCGGTGGTCGTGTTCACCGGTGTCTCGGGGTCGGGGAAGTCGTCCCTGGCGTTCGGCACGATTTACGCCGAGGCGCAGCGCCGGTACTTCGAGTCCGTCGCGCCGTACGCCCGCCGTCTCCTCCAGCAGGTGGGCGCCCCCGACGTGGACGAGATCACCGGGCTGCCGCCGGCCGTGGCGCTCCAGCAGAGCCGGGGCGCCCCCTCCAGCCGGTCAACCGTCGGCACGGTGACCACGCTGTCGAACTCGCTGCGGATGCTGTTCTCCCGGGCCGGCACGTATCCGCCGGGGACGACGCAGCGGCTGGACTCCGATGCCTTCTCGCCCAATACCGCCGCGGGCGCCTGTCCCGAGTGCCACGGCCTGGGCACCATCTACGAGGTCACCGAGGAGACCCTGGTCCCGGACCCGTCCCTGAGCATCCGCGAGGGGGCCATCGCCGCCTGGCCGGGCGCCTGGTACGGGAAGAACCTGCGCGACATCCTGGCCACCCTGGGCCACGACATCGACCGGCCGTGGCGGGACCTGCCGCAGGAGGACCGCGACTGGATCCTGTTCACCGACGAGCAGCCGGTCGTCACCGTCCATCCCGTGCGCGAGGCCGACCGCGTGCAGGGCCCGTACCAGGGGACGTACACCAGCGCCCGCTCCTACGTCCTGCGCACGCTGGCCAACTCGACCAGCGCGACGATGCGGCGGCGCGCCCTCCGGTTCGTCCGCATGGTGCCCTGCCCGGTCTGCCACGGTCGCCGGCTGCGTCCGGAGTCGCTGGCGGTCACCTTCGCCGGGCACGACATCGCCGAGCTCGCCGCCACGCCGCTCACGAAGCTGGTCGGCACGCTGCGGGCCGCTGCCGGTGTCATCGACCCGACGGCGGCGTGGGAGTCGTCGGACTCGGGCGAGGCCACCGACGTGGCCGTGACGATCACCCGTGACCTCGTGGCGCGCATCAAGGTGCTCACCGGCCTCGGGCTGGGCTACCTGAGCCTGGACCGGGCCACCCCCACCCTCTCACCGGGGGAGTTCCAGCGGCTGCGGATCGCCACGCAGCTGCGTTCGGGGCTCTTCGGGGTCGTGTATGTCCTCGACGAGCCCTCGGCGGGGCTGCACCCAGCCGACGCCGAGCCGCTGCTGGACGTCCTGGACCGGCTCAAGGCGGCCGGCAACTCGCTGTTCGTGGTGGAGCACGACATGAACGTGGCCCGGCGCGCCGACTGGATCGTCGACGTCGGCCCGCAGGCCGGCGTTCGCGGCGGCCGAGTCCTGTTCAGCGGGAAGGTCGCCGACCTCGCGGGCGTCGCCGAGTCGGTCACCCGGCGCTTCCTCTTCGACGGGGCAGGCCGGGCGCGGGCCCGGCCTCCGCGGGAACCGATCGGGTGGCTGCACCTGCACGGCGTCAACCGGCACAACCTGCGCGACCTCGACGCGCACCTGCCGCTCGGCGTCCTCACTGCGGTCACGGGCGTCTCCGGATCCGGCAAGTCGACGCTGGTCAGCCAGGTGCTCGCCGACGTCGTCTCGCGGCACCTCTGCTCGGGCGTGCCCTCCAGGGCCGTGATCGACGACCCCTCCGACGACCCCTCCGAGGTGCTCTCGTCCGACGACGGGGACGACGCGGGGGCCGAGGTCGAGACGGAGGGGTTGGAGGCCTTCGACCGGATGGTGCGGGTCGACCAAAAGCCCATCGGCCGCACCCCCCGGTCAAACGTCGCGACCTACACGGGGCTCTTCGACGCTGTCCGCCGGGTGTTCGCGGCAACCGACGAGGCCCGGGCGCGGGGCTATGCGGCGGGGCGCTTCTCGTTCAACGTGGCCGACGGTCGGTGCCCGACCTGTCAGGGGGAGGGCTTCGTCACCGTCGAGCTGCTCTTCCTGCCCGATACGTACGCCCCCTGCCCCACCTGCCGTGGCGCCCGCTACAACCCGGAGACGCTCGAGGTCACCTACCGCGGCAAGAACATCGCCGAGGTGCTCGATCTCACCGTGGACGACGCCGCCGAGTTCCTCGCCGATTTGTCGGCCGCGGCAAACAGTCTGCGCGCGCTGCGCGACGTCGGCCTGGGCTACCTGCGCCTCGGTCAGCCGGCGACCGAGCTCTCGGGTGGAGAGGCGCAGCGGGTGAAGCTCGCCAGCGAGCTGCAGCGGGCCCGCGGCGGGCACACGTTGTACATCCTCGACGAGCCGACCACCGGGTTGCACCCCGCCGACGTGGAGCTGCTCCTGCGCCAGCTCTCCGACATCGTCGACGCCGGCAACTCCGTTGTCGTCGTCGAGCACGACATGGACGTCGTCGCCGCCGCCGACTGGGTCATCGACCTCGGCCCCGGGGCCGGGGACGAGGGAGGGCAGATCGTCGCCGCGGGGACGCCGGACCAGGTCGCCGCAGCACCGACCAGCCGCACGGCCCGGTTCCTCGCCGAAGCGCTGGCGCCAACCACGACTGCACCCCCAGGAAAGTGACCACGAGCCCGACAGGACGCCGTCTGGATGCGCACCAGCACTTCTGGACCCTGAAACGGATCGGGCGCGGGGACTACGCGTGGATGCCCCGGTTCCTGCTCTACATCGTGCAGAGAACGCGTTCGTGCTCGGCGTGACCGGCTTGGTGCCGATGGACGAACCCCAACCGGGAACACCGCAGGACAGAGCAGGTGCCCCTCGTCCGCCGTCCCGTAAGACCCGCCCGGTGAACCTTCCCGCACGGGGAGGACAACCGGGACACCCCGCCTATAGCCGGGAAGAACGCGACCTGCTCTCAGTCGGCAATCGCCGTAAACGGCCAACGCCATGGCGCCCGCGACGACTCTACGCCCGCCACTCCAGCCCTTCCCGGGCAAGCTCAGGCCTTCGCCAAAGAACGGCACGAATGCTACCTTCGGTAAACGTTCGGGCCCCGCTTCGCGGGGCCTTTCGCCGTTTCTAGGGGTGACGTGTTGGCCATCGTTGGGCGACGCTGACAATGCGCGGCGGTATCAAGGTGTACGCGGGCTCGTCGGCCGCTGCCCGGCACTACGTGGAGGCTGGCCGGGGCCGGGCGGATGACTACTACCTGGCCGAGGACGCCGGGTTGGCCCGCCGCTACGCCACCGGCACCGATGGGCGAGTGCAGGAGCTGGCGCCGTTGGCCGGGGATGGCTACCAGGCCTGGGTGGCCGGGCTGGATCCCGACACTGGTGAGCCGCGTGGCTGGCTGCGCACCGACGATCGCGCGGTGCGGTTCGTCGAGGTGGTGGTCAACGGGCCGAAGTCGTGGTCGCTGGCCGCGGCGCTGCACACGGATGTCGCCGCCGCCTACGACGCGGCGCAGGACCGCGCCGCCGCTCAGATCATCGGCTGGCTCACCGAGCACGCCACCACCCGGGTCGGCCCGCGCGGCGGCCAACTACAGGTGCCGGTCGAGGTGCTGGAGGCGGTGACCGTGCGGCACTACACCTCCCGCGCCGGTGATCCGCACCGGCATCTGCACCTGCAGATCAACGCGCGGGTGTACGCCGCCGGCAAATGGCGTGGCTTGCACACCGTCGGCATCCGCGACTCTCTCGCGGCGATCAACGGGATCGGGCACGCCGCGGTCGCCTGCGACCCGCGATTTCGCGCCGCGCTCGCCGCGCACGGATACACGTTGGATAGCGACGGTGAAATACGGCAAATGTCGGACGTCGTCGGGCCGTTCAGCGCCCGCGCGACACAGATCGCTCGGAATGTGGACCGCTACGAATCCGAATGGATCGCGGCGCACCCCGGCGAAACGCCGGGACCGGCGCTGCGCCGCGCCTGGGACGCCCGCGCCTGGGCCGACGGCCGCCCCGACAAGGTCACCCCTCAGCCCGGGGAGGACCTCACCGCCCGGTGGATGGGCGAGCTGGCCGCCCTCGGGTATCGCGACCGCGACCGGCCGGTGGACCTGGCACCCACGCCGGTCGGGGCGCTGGACCGCGACGGGGCGGTCGGCCGGGTGCTGGCAAAGCTGGCCGCCGGCCGCTCGGCGTGGAACGCCGCCGATGTCCGGGGCGAGGTCGAGCAGCTGATCACTGCTGCCGGGGTAGTGGCAGAGCCGGCGGTGCGCATCGAGCTGGCCGAGGACCTCACCGCCCGCGCTCTGGTCCGGTGCGTTCCACTGCTGGACCGCGACGGCGTGCCCGAGCACATCCGGGCGTTGACATGCCAGCAGGTACTCGATGTCGAGGCCGAGCTGACCATCCGGCTGGCCGACCGCGCCGCCGGGCTTGAGGCCGATCTGACCGACGCCGACCTGTCACGGCATCTGGACGAGCCGCCCGGTAGGGAGCCGACCTCACCTTCCGAGTCGTTGGCCCACTTGCATCAGCTGGATGCCGGACAGGCCGCTGCGGTCGCGGCGCTGGCCGGCGACCGGCAGCTGGTGGTGGTCGAGGGCGCTGCCGGCGCCGGCAAAACCACCACCCTGACCACCACCGCCACCCTCCTCGATGAGCAAGGGCAACGGCTGATGGTGGTGACCCCGACACTCAAGGCCGCCCAGGTCGTGCAGCAGGAGGTCGGCGCCGCCGGGGGGTCGGTGGCGTGGCTGGTACACCAGCACGGGTGGCGCTGGACGGACGACGGCACTTGGACCCGCCTCGCGATCGGCCAGGCCGACGCGGCCACCGGCGCTGTCTACACCGGACCAGAGGAGGCCGCGCGCCTGCGGGCTGGGGATCTGCTGGTGGTGGATGAGGCGGGGATGCTCGACCAGGACACCGCACGCGCCCTGCTGACCGTGGCCGACGAGTGCCGGGTGCGGGTGGCGTTGTTGGGTGACCGCCGGCAGCTGGCCGCGGTCGGCCGCGGCGGCGTCCTGGACCTGGCCGTTCGTGCCGCCGACCCAGCCGCGGCGCTGACCCTGGACCGCGTGCACCGCTTCATCCGCACCGACAGCGCCGGCCACACCGTGCCGGACACCGCCTACGCCGAGCTGACGTTGGCCATGCGCGCCGGTTCCGACCCCGGGACGGTGTTCGACGCACTCGTAGCCGGCAGCCACATCCGGCTGCATCCCGACGCGGCGACGCTGCAGGAGGCGCTGGCCACGACCGCCGCCCGCTCCTGCACGCAGGGCGAACCGGTGGCGGTGGTGGTGGACACCCGCGAGCAGGCCGCCGCCCTCAACGCCGCCGTACGCGAGCGGCTGGTCGCCGACCGCCGGGTCGATGACACCCGAGCCGTCGTCACCGCGGCTGGGCAGCGGATCAGCGTCGGGGACCGGGTCGCCACCCGCCGCAACGACCGGACCATGGGTGTGGCCAACCGCGACACCTGGACCGTCACCGCCGTCGACGGCGGCGGGCTCGTTGTCACCCCCGCCGCTCCCGACCGTGGAAACGTTCCCCCAGCCGGTGTCACCCCGACCGGGTCGCGGCAGCGGACGCTGCCCGCCGACTACGTCGCCGAGCACGTGGAGCTGGCCTACGCCAGCACCGCGCACGGCGCTCAGGGCGACACCGTTCCCGCCGCACATCTGGTGGTCGGCGAGTCCACCGGCGCCGCGACCGCCTACGTGGGGATGACCCGCGGCCGGCAGGCAAACACCGCCCACCTCGTGGCCACCAACGCCGACGAGGCGCGGGAGCAGTGGATCGCGGTGTTCGCCCGCGACCGGGCCGACCTCGGCCCCGCGCACGCCGCGGAGCAGGCCGCCGCCGAGGCCGCCTCCTACGCCAGCCCCCGTCCACTGGAGCAGGTGCTGGCCGAGCTGCACCAGGCGTGGTCGGTCGAGCAGCGCTGCGCCGACCAACTGGCCTTGCTCGAGCTGTGGCGCGACACCCTGCGCCAAGTCGTCGTACAAGAGGCCGGTCACGCCGGCGAGCTCACCCGACTCGACGCCCAGTGTCGGCAGACGGCGCTTGTCGCCGAGCGGGCGAAGCAGACGGCCCAGGCCAGTACGAGGGCGGCCGCCGCCGAGGCCGACCGCATCCGCGACAGCCTGCTCACCGCCTGGGACGGCGCCCGCCCGAGCGCGCGCGTCGCGGCCCGGGTCGTGCTCGACGGGCCCGGCCGGCTGCACCTGCGCCGGGCCGCCGTCGCCCGCGCCAGCCAGCACCTGAACGGCTGGGCCGACCGGTGGCGCGCACTTCGGCCGGACCTGCCTACCGACCCGACCCAGCTCGCCCAGGAGGCCGACGGATACGACGACCGCGCCGCGCTGTGGCAGGCGTTCGACACCGCCGCCCGCCGCACCGCCGAGTACCGCCATCCGGAGCAGGCGCAGCTGCATGCGGTTGCCGATACCGCTCGGCAAACCGCCGAAGAGGCGCGGCGTGCCCTGGCCGACGCCCGTCACCGGCGCGACGAGCGGCTGACCCCCCTGGGTCCGCTCGCCTTCGCCTCGCACCCCGTAGCGCTGCTGACCGACCTTGAGCGCGAAGTCGTCGACAGGTCCCAGCTGCTGACCGACGCACGCACCTACAGCACCGCGCTGACCGCCGAACCGGCCGTGCGCGCCCTGCCGCCCGAACAGCTCACCCGCGAGCACGACACCTGGCGCGCCGGCTACGACGCCGAGCACGCTGCCGCACGGGCGGCCGTGAGCCGCAACATCGTGTCGCCCGGGGCCGGGCACGTCACGAAATCCGAGGACGTGCCGTCCCTTTCTCGCCGGCGTGCACCGGGCCGGAGCGTTCCGCGATGAGCACAACTTTCGAGACACGGCGCAGACCGACCTGGCGGCACCTCGGCCCCGGACCGCAGAGTCTCGGCGTCGGCCGCCGCGTCTTCTACCGCCTCGACGATCTGCACGACTGGATCGACGTCCAGCACGGCTACGGGGCGCCGGTCGACTCTGGCAAAGGTGTTGTGTCGGCACCTGAGTGCACCGTTGCTCGGACACCCGCATCCGTCGTCGACGTCCAGCGGCGCCCGCAACAGCAGGAGGATTGAACGATGGCCGTAGTGATCGACCGCTGGCGCAGGATGGACCGCGCCACCGGGAAGCTCGTGCCGACGGCGCGCGACGGCAAGGGACTGCGCTACCTGTCGCACCTCCGGGACCCCTCGGGACGCGAGGTCACCAAAGCGTTCGCGTTGAAGCGGGACGCGCAGCGGTGGCTCGACGAGCAGGCGGCGCAGTTGCTACAGGGGACTTACGTGCATCCCACAGCGGTCAAGACGACGGTGGGGGAGTGGTGCGAGACGTGGCTGTCCGGTTACGCCAGCCGGCGCCCTCGGACCGTCCGGCAAGCGCGGGTGCACATCGCGCAGATCACGACCGCCTTCGGCAACCGTCCCTTGGCTGCGGTGCGTCCGTCGGATGTGAAGTCATGGACGGCCAGGCTCAAGGCTGACGGCCTCGCTGACAGCTACGTCTATGCGCTGCACAACCGGCTGTCGCAGCTGATGAGCGACGCCGTCCATGACGGCATCCTGGCGCGCAATCCCTGCTCGCGGCGCACCACGCCAGGCGCCGGTAAGCCGCGTCCCTATGTGGCCAGCACCGAGCAGGTGTGGGCGCTGCACGATGCCGTCGCCGAGCACTTGCGGCCGGCGATCCTCCTCGGCGCCTTCGTCGGTCTGCGGACGGCCGAGGTCGTCGGCCTGCGGGTGACCGACGTCGACTTCATGCGTTGCATCGTCAGGCCGGTTCAGCAGCGGGACGGCGAGCCGTTGAAGTCCGAGACCAGCCGGACGCCGTTGCCGATCCCGTCCGAGCTCGCGCTCGAGCTGTCCGCCGCGGTGGCACGCTGGGGCGGCGACTACGTCGTCACGGACGGCGCTGGGCGGCAGTCCTCGACGTGGGCCATCGAACGCGCGATACGAGCGACCCGGCCGAAGGTCGACGGGTTACCGGAGGAGTTCCGCTTCCACGACCTCCGGCATTACCTGGCCTCGCTGATGATCGGCAGCGGCCTCGACGTGAAGGTCGTGCAGCACCGGCTCCGGCACGGGAGCGCCAAGACGACGCTCGACACTTACGGCCATCTGTGGCCGGACAGTGACGAGTCCGCACGAGCCGCCGTGGGGGCAGTGCTGGCGGCTCGTGCGGACTGTGTGCGGACTGGCGGTGTCTAGCTACAGAAAACCGCAGGTCAACACCTCGACTCGCTCAGATGTCGTAGTACATCGCGAACTCGTGCG
The DNA here is from genome assembly GCF_006717095.1 of Blastococcus colisei. NCBI lineage: Bacteria > Bacillati > Actinomycetota > Actinomycetes > Geodermatophilales > Geodermatophilaceae > Blastococcus > Blastococcus colisei. The sequence continues at coordinate 3,112,537 of NZ_VFQE01000001.1, read as the reverse complement.
GGTGCGGGCGCAGGCGGATCGGGTCGATCTCGTGCTCCCGCTTGTACTCGATCCACGTCTCGATCAGGTCGGGGGTGAACACCCCGCCGTCGATGAGGTATTCGTGGTCGACCTCGAGCCGGTCGAGGACGGCGTCCAGCGACGCCGGCACCTTCTCGATGCCCAGGGCCTCCTCGGGCGGCAGCTCGTAGAGGTCCTTGTCGACCGGCGCCGGCGGCTCGATCTTGTTCTTCACGCCGTCGAGGCCGGCCATCAGCATCGCCGAGAAGGCGAGATAGGGGTTGGCCGACGGGTCGGGCACGCGGAACTCGATGCGCTTGGCCTTGGGGCTGTCACCCGAGATCGGGATGCGCGTGCAGGCCGAGCGGTTGCGCGCGGAGTAGACCAGGTTGATCGGCGCCTCGTAGCCGGGCACCAGGCGGTGGTAGCTGTTCACCGTCGGGTTGGTGAACGCCAGCAGCGACGGGGCGTGCTTGAGCAGGCCACCGATGTAGTGCCGCGCCATGTCCGAGAGGCCCGCGTAGCCGGTCTCGGCGTGGAAGAGCGGCTCGCCGTCCTTCCAGAGGCTCTGGTGGCAGTGCATGCCGGAGCCGTTGTCGCCGAACAGCGGCTTGGGCATGAAGGTGACGCTCTTGCCCTCGGCCCAGGCGGTGTTCTTGACGACGTACTTGAACAGCATCAGGCTGTCGGCCGACCGCAGCAGCGTGTCGAACTTGTAGTTGATCTCGGCCTGGCCACCGGTGCCGACCTCGTGGTGACCCCGCTCGAGCTCGAGACCCGCGTTGGTCAGGTTGGTCATCATCGTGGCGCGCAGGTCGCTCTGGTGGTCGAAGGGCTCGACCGGGAAGTAGCCGCCCTTGGCGCGGGTCTTGTAGCCCAGGTTCGGGCCGCCGTTCTCACCGGTGTGGGAGCCCGAGTTCCACGAACCCTCGACGGCGTCGATGTGGTAGTAGCCCTCGTTGATGCCGGTGCCGTGGCGGATCGAGTCGAAGATGTAGAACTCCGCCTCGGCGCCGAAGTAGGCGGTGTCGGCGATGCCGCTGCTGGCCAGGTACGCCTCCGCCTTCTTCGCCACGTTGCGCGGGTCGCGGCTGTAGGCCTCGCGCGTGATCGGGTCGTGGATGAAGAAATTGACGTTCAGCGTCTTGTGCCGGCGGAACGGGTCGAGGAAGGCGCTGTTCGCGTCGGGCAGCAGCAGCATGTCCGACTCGTTGATCGCCTGGAAACCGCGGATCGACGAGCCGTCGAAGCCCAGGCCCTCGGAGAACGTGTCCTCGCCGAAGGTCGACGCCGGGATGGTGAAGTGCTGCATGACGCCGGGGAGATCGCAGAAACGGACGTCGACGTACTCGACGTCGTTGTCGCGGATATAGGCGGCGACCTCGTCGGGGCTGGTGAACATCGATCCTCCGGGATTGGCGAACTACCGAACCGCACGGTACGAGCGGGGAGTTGCCCCCCGGTGTCCCGAGTGTTTCGGAGGCGTAACAACGCTCCCGGCGTGTCGCCGGGCGTCTCCGGGTTCTCGGGCGCCGCTCGAACCGGGTCCTACGCTGGCGTGCATGGTCAGTGATGTGCAGCCACCCTCTCAGGACCGCGTCCGCGGCGCCTCTCTGGGGCTGCCCGCGGCGGGGCCGGGTGCGCTGGCGACCTTCGGCAGCCGGGTCGGCGCCTTCTGCATCGACGCACTCGGGTCCGCGCTGGTCGCGGGGCTGTTCACCGCGCCGGACCTGCCGGGCAACTGGGCGCTGGTGGCGTTCGCCGCGATCACCGTCCTCACGCTGATGGCCTTCGGACAGACCCCCGGCATGCGGCTGCTCGGGCTGCGCCTGGCCCATCCCCGGCCGGGGGAGCGGCTGGCCCCGTGGCGCGCCGCCGTCCGCACCGCCCTGCTCTGCCTGCTGGTCCCGGCGCTGGTCGTCGACGCGGACGGCCGCGGGCTGCACGACCGGCTCACCGACACCGCCGTCGTCAAGGACTAGACATGGCGATCCTCCGGATCGCACCGCGGCCAGGAGCCGTCCCCGACCGGCGTTGAGGCCGCTCCTCGCGTCCGCGGCGGGAGCCTCCGGCCCGCGCCGCGTCCACGAAGCCGAGCGAGCTCGGCCGGGACCCCTCTTATCCCCGTCGCCGGACCTGGCGCTGGCTGATCGACATCTGCCGGCCGCCGGGCAGCGGGCCGCCGGGCACCGGCATGCGGCTCCCGCCCAGCGCGCTCATGCGCCGTCCCAGCGCGTTGACCTCGCCGGCGCTGAGGTTGCGGGGCAGCTTCATGACGTGCGTGCTCAGCTTGCGCAGCGGGATCTGCCCCTCCTCGTCGCCGACGACGATGTCGTAGATCGGGGCGTCGCCGACGACGCGGGCGACCTTCTTCTTCTCCTGGGCCAGCAGTCCGCGCACGCGCGCCGGGACGCCCTCGGCCACCAGGATCACCCCGGGCCGGCCCAGGACGCGGTGGACGGCGTCCATCTGCTGGGTGCCGGCGACGCCGGAGGTGACCCGCCAGTCACCGCGCATCCCCTCGAGCACCCAGGCGGCCGCGCCGGGCTGCCCCTCGACCTGGCGGTAGGCCGAACCCTGCGCCCGCCGGCCGAAGACGATGAGGGCCGCCAGGCCACCGGTGACGAGGGCGAGCGGCAGGAAGAGGAACGGCGAGCTCAGCAGGATGCCGATCAGTTCGACGACGGCGGCGACCGCCACGAACCAGATCAGCATGATCCAGGGCAGCTTGGCGTCGTTCTTGCGCGTCAGCGAGTAGGCCTGCTTGATCATGCGGGCCTGACCGGCGAGCTTCTTCAGCCGTTGCTTCTTCGGCTTGCCCTTGCGGTTCAGCTTGACCGGTTCGGCGCCGACGGCTGTGGACCCGGAAGTACGCCCGCGCCCACCGTCCTTCGGACCGCGGCCGGCCTTGCCGCTCGGAGCGGTCGCGTCTGTGGGCTTGCTGCGTGCCATGACCCCAGGATAGGGCCGGTTCCGCCGCTGATCCCGCATGCATCGGCGGGACCGGCCGGAGTCAGCTCCGCGGGGTGAGGCCGCGGGCCTCGACGGCCTGCTGGTAGAGCCGCCCGGCCCGGTACGAGCTGCGCACGAGGGGACCGGCGAGCACGCCCGGGAAGCCGATGCGCTCGGCCTCGGCCTGGAAGCCGACGAACTCGTCGGGCTTCACCCAGCGGACCACCGGGTGGTGCCGCGGCGAGGGGCGCAGGTACTGGGTGATGGTCAGCAGGTCGCACCCGGCGTCGTGCAGGGCCTGCATGGTCTGCGCGACCTCGTGCGGCTCCTCGCCCATGCCGAGGATCAGGTTGGACTTGGTGACCAGGCCCGCCTCGCGGGCCGAGGTGATCACCGCCAGCGAGCGGTCGAAGCGGAAGCCGGGCCGGATGCGCTTGAAGATGCGCGGCACGGTCTCGACGTTGTGCGCGAGCACCTCGGGACGGGAGGAGAACACCTCGGCGAGCTGGTCGGGGTCGGCGTTGAAGTCCGGGATCAGCAGCTCCACGCCGCAGCCGGGGAGCTGGGCGTGGATCTGCCGCACGGTCTCGGCGTAGAGCCAGGCCCCGCCGTCGGGCAGGTCGTCGCGGGCGACGCCGGTGACCGTGGCGTACCGCAGGCCCATCGTGGCCACGCTCTCGGCGACGCGGCGCGGCTCGTCGGCATCGAAGTCAGCGGGCTTGCCGGTGTCGATCTGGCAGAAGTCGCAGCGTCGGGTGCACTGGTCGCCCCCGATGAGGAAGGTGGCCTCGCGGTCTTCCCAGCACTCGTAGATGTTGGGGCAGCCGGCCTCTTCGCAGACGGTGTGCAGGCCCTCGCGGCGGACCAGCGACTTCAGCTCGGTGTACTCCGGTCCGGTCTTGAGCCGGGTCTTGATCCATTCGGGCTTGCGCTCGATCGGCACCTGGCTGTTGCGGACCTCGAGGCGGAGGAGTTTGCGGCCGGCCGGTTCGATCGTCGATCCCGCGGAGGACGTCGGAACAGCCGGCTCACTCATGATCTCCACGGTACCCCCGGACGCACGACGCCCCCGTTGCCCGGAGGCAACGGGGGCGTCGGATGTGACGAGGTGCTCAGACCTGCTTGTCGGCCGGCCCGGCGGTCGGTCCTTCGTCGGCGCCGCCACCGGAGGTGAACGGCTCGGGGGCGTCGGAGCCGTTCACCGTCGCGTCGTCGGGACCGTCGCCGTCGACGAGCTGGGCGTCACGGACTCCCATGTCGGACTCGGCCGGGGCGGAGTCGCTGGTCTGCGAGGCCGTCGAGACGGTCTTGCCGGAGGTGCTGTCGGAGCTGGGCACGGGGTCCTCTCGGTAGCTGGGCACGGGACCGTCGCCGGCGGGGGCGGGGGTCCAGGAGTCGTCCTTCTTGCGGCGCAGCAGGACGAACACCGCCGTACCCGCGGCGAGGAACACGAACACCCACGGCCACCGGCGGGACGCCGGCTCGACGTCGACCTTCCGCCGGACCGTATTCGCGGTCGCGAGCGCCGCCTTCTCGAATTCGCGGTGCTTCTTGCCGGCCTGCTTGCGGGCCTTCTTCGCCGCCCGGCGGGCCTTGCGGTCGGACTCCGCCGCAGCGGCGGCCAGCTCCGCCCGACGGGCGTCCAGCTCGCTGCGGGCGCTGTCCACGCCGGCGGCCAGCGTCTCGCGGGCGCTCTCCAGCGCCGGCGTCACGACTTCCCGAGCGGCAGCCACGCGCGGCGTGGCGTAGGCGAGCGCGGCGAGCTGGGCGGCCTCGAGCCGCGGGACGACGTCGTCGTGCAGCGCCTTCTGCGCCGCCTTCTGGGCCGCCTCCACGCGCGGAGCCAGATCGGCAGCCGCCTTCGCGGCTGCTGCCTGCGCGGCCGCAACCCGCGGAGCTGCGGCCTCCCGGGCCGCCTCCACCCGCGGGCCGAGCGCCTCGCGGGCCACCTCGATGGCCTCACGGGCGGCATCCACCCTCGGGGCGAGCGTGTCGCGGGCGCTCGCGACGGCCGGGGCGGCTGCTGCCACGGCGGCGGCGACCTTGGGTGCCACCTTCAGGGCGGCTGCCGTCTGGGCGGCATCGAGCGCTGGACCGGCTGCTACGCGGGCCGCAGCGACCCGCGGCCCCAGCTGCTCGGCCGCGAGGCGGCCGGCCTCGGTGGCCGCCACCCCGATGTGGGCGAAACCCTCCTGGAGCTCGGCGCCGATGACCTGACCACGCGTCGTTTTGCGGAACACGAGCTGCACCTCCAAGTTGATCGTCTCGCGATCATCCTGCCCGGTCCGGGCGGCGAGCACACCCCGGAGGGCCGGACAGCGGGACCGGCCGGCCGTGGCTAGCGTCGCGGTGTGCTGCTGCGGATCTTCACCGAGCCTCAGATGGGCGCCACGTACGACGACCTGTTGGCCGTCGCCCGGCGCACCGAGGAGACGGGCTTCGACGCCTTCTTCCGGTCCGACCACTACCTGACCATGGGCGGGAACGGGTTGCCCGGGCCCACCGACGCCTGGGTCACCCTCGCCGGGCTCGCCCGGGAGACCAGCCGCATCCGTCTGGGCACCCTGATGACGGCGGGCACCTTCCGGCTGCCGGGGCCGCTGGCGATCTCCGTCGCGCAGGTCGACCAGATGAGCGGCGGGCGCGTGGAGTTCGGTCTCGGGTCGGGCTGGTTCGAGGCCGAGCACACCGCGTACGGGATCCCGTTCCCGTCACTGGGCGAGCGGTTCGACCGGTACGAGGAGCAGCTCGCCGTCGTCACCGGACTCTGGAACACCCCGACGGGGGAGACCTTCGACTTCGAGGGGCAGCACTACCGGCTGTCGGACTCGCCCGCGCTGCCGAAGCCCGTCCAGGAGGGCGGCATCCCCGTCCTCGTCGGTGGCAAGGGCAGGAAGCGGACGCCGCGGCTGGCGGCCCGGTACGCCAGCGAGTTCAACGTGCCGTTCATGCCCGCCGACGACAACGCCCGGCTCTTCGCCGGCGTGCGGGAGGCGTGCGAGCAGGCCGGCCGCGACGCGGCGTCCATGGTGTACAGCTCGGCGCTGGTGCTCTGCGTCGGCAAGGACGAGGCCGAGATCGCCCGCCGTGCCGCCGCCGTCGGGCGCGAGGTGGACGAGCTGCGCCAGCAGGGCGTGGCAGGGACCCCGGCGGAGGCGGTCGACGTCCTCGGGAGGTACGCCGAGGCCGGGGCGGAGCGCGTCTACCTGCAGGTGCTCGACCTGTCCGACCTCGACCACCTCGACCTGGTGGCCAGCGAGGTCCTGCCGCAGCTCGGCTGAGCTGTCACCGCGAGCGTCCCACCCTCCCGGGCGGGTGGGACTGCCGCCCGGATCGCCTCCCGCCCGGCGGGACCAGCCGACGGCGGGTCGCGGTAGGCTCGCGGGGTGACCGGGCGGCTCCTGCTTCACCGGCCGTGCTGACCTGAGACGTTCAGACAGCACGGCAACCCCTCCTGCGTGAGGGGTTTCTTCATGTCTACCGCCGGATTCACATCGCAGCAGAGGACCCGGGAGCACCAGCGATGAGCCAGACCGCCGATCAGCCCAACGTCGAGCAGGCGCCGGGTGACGTCCCGCCGCACCGCTACACCCCGGCGCTGGCCCAGCAGATCGAGCTCGCCTGGCAGGACCGCTGGCAGGGCGAGGGCACGTTCCACACGCCCAACCCGTCCGGCCGGCTGAGCGAGGGCTTCGAGCGGGTAGCCGACCGGCCGAAGTACTTCCTGATGGACATGTTCCCCTATCCCTCGGGCGCAGGGCTCCACGTCGGGCACCCCCTGGGCTACCTGGGCACCGACGTCACCAGCCGGTTCCGCCGGATGGACGGCGACAACGTGCTGCACCCCATGGGCTACGACGCCTTCGGCCTGCCGGCCGAGCAGTACGCCGTCCAGACCGGCCAGCACCCCCGGGTCACCACCGAGGCCAACATCAAGGCCATCAAGGCGCAGCTGCGCCGCCTCGGCGTCGACCACGACGACCGCCGCAGCTTCGCCACGATCGACCCGGGCTACTACAAGTGGACCCAGTGGATCTTCCTGCAGCTGTTCGGCGCCTGGTTCGACGAGACCGCCGGCAGGGCGCGCCCGATCGATGACCTGGTCGCCGAGCTGGACGCGGGGACGCGCGCCCCCGCCTCGGGGACGAACCCGTCGGGGCTGCCCTGGGCGGAGCTGGACGAGGTGTCGCGCCGCAAGGTCGTCGACGCCCACCGGCTGGCCTACCTGCACGAGGCGCCGGTCAACTGGTGCCCCGGCCTGGGCACCGTGCTCTCCAACGAGGAGGTCACCGCCGACGGCCGGTCCGAGCGCGGCAACTTCCCGGTGTTCCGGCGCCCGCTCAAGCAGTGGATGATGCGGATCACCGCCTACGCCGACCGGCTGATCGACGACCTGGACCGGCTGGACTGGTCGGACTCGCTGAAGCTGATGCAGCGCAACTGGATCGGCCGGTCGACCGGCGCCAAGGTCCGCTTCCGCTGCGGAACCGAGTCGGTCGAGGTCTTCACCACCCGCCCCGACACGCTCTTCGGCGCGACCTACATGGTGCTCGCGCCCGAGCATCCGCTGGTCGCCACGCTGACTGCCTCTTCGTGGCCGGACGGCACCGACCGGCGCTGGACCGGGGGTGCGGCGACCCCGGCCGAGGCGGTGGCGGCCTACCAGCGGCAGGCCTCGCGCCGCTCCGAACTGGACCGCCAGGACGCGGGCCGGGAGAAGACCGGCGTCTGGCTGGGCGTCTCCGCCGTCAACCCGGTCAACGGCCGGGAGCTGCCCGTGTTCATCGCCGACTACGTGCTGACCGGCTACGGCACCGGCGCGATCATGGCCGTTCCCGGCGAGGACCAGCGGGACTGGGACTTCGCGAAGGCGTTCGGGCTGGACGTCGTGCCGACCGTCGAGCGCCCCGAGGGCTTCGACGAGGACAGCGGCGCGTACACCGGCCCCGGACCGATGATCAACTCCGCGAACGACGAGATCTCGCTCGACGGGCTGGACCGGGTCACCGCGATCGCCACGATCACCGGCTGGCTGGTGGAGCACGGCCACGGCGAGGCGACCACCACCTACAAGCTGCGCGACTGGCTGTTCAGCCGCCAACGCTACTGGGGCGAGCCGTTCCCGATCGTCTACGACGAGGACGACCTGCCGGTCGCCGTGCCGCAGTCCATGCTGCCGGTGCTGCTGCCCGAGGTCGACGACTACTCGCCGAAGACCTTCGCCGACGACGACGCCGACTCCGCACCCGAGCCGCCGCTGTCGCGCGCCTCGGACTGGACGACGGTCGAGCTGGACCTGGGCGACGGCCCGAGGAAGTACCGCCGCGAGACCAACACGATGCCCAACTGGGCCGGCTCCTGCTGGTACTACCTGCGCTACCTCGATCCCGCCGACGACGAGCGCATGGTCGACCGCGAGCTGGAGGAGTACTGGCTGGGACCGCGCGGACCCGGCGACGTCGGCGGCGTCGACCTCTACGTCGGCGGTGTCGAGCACGCCGTCCTGCACCTGCTGTACGCGCGGTTCTGGCACAAGGTGCTGCACGACCTCGGCCACGTCTCCAGCGAGGAGCCGTTCCGCCGGCTGGTCAACCAGGGATACATCTCGGCCTTCGCCTACACCGACGAGCGCGGTTTCTACGTGCCCGCGGCCGACGTGGTGGAGAAGGACGGCCGGTTCCTCTACGAGGGCAAGCCGGTCACCCGCGAGTACGGGAAGATCGGCAAGAGCCTGAAGAACATGGTCACGCCCGACGAGATGATCGGCGCCTACGGGGCGGACACGTTCCGCGTGTACGAGATGTCGACCGGCCCGCTGGACCAGTCGCGCCCGTGGGAGACCAAGGCCGTCGTCGGCTCGCAGCGGCTGCTCCAGCGCATCTGGCGGGTGGTCGTCGACGAGCAGACCGGCGTCGTCCGGGCCTCCGACGGCGAACCGGGGGAGGAGACGCTGCGGGCGCTGCACCGGACCATCGCCGGCGTGCGCGACGGGTTCGCGACGCTCCGGTTCAACATCGCGATCGCGCGCATCACGGAGCTGACCAATCACCTGACCCAGGCCTACGGGGCATCGTCCCCGGTGCCGCGATCGGTCGTGGAGCCGCTGGTGCTGCTCGTCGCGCCGCTGGCACCGCACATGGCCGACGAGCTGTGGACGCGGCTGGGCCACGACGGGTCGTCGGCCTGGACGCCGTTCCCTCGTGCCGACGAGCGGTGGCTGGTGGAGGACACCGTGCAGGTCGCCGTCCAGGTCAACGGCAAGGTGCGGTCGCAGGTGAGCGTGCCGGCCGACGCCGACGCCGCCGCTCTGGAGGCGGCGGCGCGGGCCGACGACAAGATCGCCGGCTACCTCGACGGTGCGACCGTGCGCCGCGTCGTCGCCGTCCCCGGCCGGCTGGTCAACTTCGTCCTCGGCTGATCACCGTCCCGGTGCCGGTCGTGGTGCGGATGGGCCCCGGGAGGGACGCTGTGCGCGGATGCGCACTCTTGAGCGGGAGGACTGCGCATCCGCGCACACCGCTCCGGCAGGTCAGGCCAGGACGGCGCGCATCGCCTTCTCGACCGGCTCGATGGCCTCGTCGACGGTGACGTCGCGGCCGAGCTCGGCCGTCAGCGACGTGACGCCGGCGTCGGGGATGCCGCACGGCACGATGGCGCCGAAGGCGCCGAGATCAGGGTCGCAGTTCAGCGCGAAGCCGTGCATCGTGACGCCCCGGGCGACGCGGATGCCGATCGCGGCCACCTTCCGCTCGGGACGGAAGCCCACGCCCGGCTGGTCGGCGGGCAGCCAGACGCCGCTGCGGCCCTCCACCCGGTCCGTCTCGAGGCCGAAGCCGGCGCAGACGTCGATGAGCGCGCCCTCGAGCCGGCGCACGTAGGCGACGACGTCGACCGGGTCCGGCAGCGCCACGATCGGGTACCCGACGAGCTGCCCCGGCCCGTGCCAGGTGATCTTGCCGCCGCGGTCGACGTCGACCACCGGGGTGCCGTCGAACGGTCGCTCGTGGGGCTCGGTGCGCCGGCCGGCGGTGTAGACCGGCGGGTGCTCGAGGAGCAGCAGCGTGTCCGGCGCCTCGCCGGCCACCCGCTGGGCGTGCAGTTCCCGCTGCTGGGCCCAGGCCTCCTCGTAGGGAACGGTGCCCGCCCGGATGATCCGCAGCTCGCTCACGGGCACCACCCTAGGCCTCCGCTCGGCCCAGCCGCCTCGGTTCGAGGCGGGTCTCCACCGCGGTGCCGTCCGGTCCGCGTTCGACGCGATAGGCGGCCTTGTCCGGACGGTCGGCGACCGCCTCGACGAGTTCGGTGCCCCGGTAGACCAGCCCGACGCCGTCGTCGGTCGCGTGCCCTCCCGGGAGCGTGCCGTCGGCGACCAGCTGGTGGTAGAGCGGACGCCGCTGCTCCTCCGAGTCGTAGTGCACGCCGTTGGACGTCGGGATCAGGCCCAGCCCGTTCGTCACCGGGCGCAGATCGGGCCCGTAGGAGTCCGTGGTGCCGCCCACGTGCCAGCACAGGGAGCCGGCAGACACCCCGCCGAGCACGACTCCCGCCTCCCACACCTCGCGGAAGATCGCGTCGAGGCCGTGCACCCGCCACACGGCGAGCAGGTTCGCCACGCTGCCGCCGCCGACCCAGACGACGTCCTGGGCGAGGAGGTGGGCGCGCATGTCGGGCACCGTCGGCATGGTGAACAGGCTCAGGTGGCTGACCTGCACGGCGCTCCCGCTGAAGGCGCCGTAGACGCCGGCGATCCGCACCGGGTCGTCGCCGGTGGCGGTGCCGAGGTAGCAGAGCCTCGGCCGCTCGGGCGCCCCGGCGAGCTCTACGGCCAGGTCGAACACCGGCCCCGGCCGCCAGTCGTACGGGCCGCGGCCGCGAGAGGCGAAGCCCATGCTGGTGGCGAGGATCGTCGGCTGCGACGCAGGCATCAGGAGGCACTCCGGTCGTCGGGGGCGGTCGTGGGACGTAGCGCGCGGAGGACGGCGCGTGCTGCGCGGGCTCCGCTGGCCATCGCGCCCTGGATGGACGGGGTGTCGCGGTGGTCGCCGCAGACGTAGATGCCGTCGCCCAGGTCGACCGGGCGCCGCAGCTGCAGCGGCGGGACGGCGGCGGGCTGGGCGCCGGGGACCGTGACGGACGTGAGGTGGTCGAGGTCCGAGGGAGCGACGCCGTGCGCCTCCGCGATCTCGGTGCGGACCTCGTCCTCCCTGGTCGTCACCAGGCTGGAGCTGGCCACCAGCGCGCGTCCGTCGGGGCTGTAGCGCGGCTGGGCGTCGGACAGGACCACGCTGTTGACCAGCCGGCCGGCCGGTTGTCCGAGGACGATCAGGGGCTCCCGCCACGGTGACTCCGGCAGCACGTGGAAATGGGTCGTGACCTGCCGGGGTGCCGACGCCTCGACGGCCGGCAGCAACCGCGCCGCGGTGCCCGGATCGGTGGCGACGACGACCGCGCCGGCCGTCCAGGTGCCGGCGTCCGTGACGACCGAGCCGCGGGAGACGGCGCGCACGGCGGTCCGCAGGTGGAGGCGTTCGGGGTCCAGCCGGCCGGCGAGCTGCTCACCGACGGCCTGCATGCCCGCGGCGGGGAGGCCGATGGAGCCTCGCACGAAACTGCGCCACAGCAGGTCGAGGTAGCGGCTGGACGTGGCGAGCTCGTCCTCGAGGAGCACCCCGGCGAGGAAGGGCCGGAAGAACCGCTCCAGGGCGACGTCGCCCGCGCCCGCCGATCGAAGTGCCTGCTCCGCGGTCCGCTCGGGGGACGCGAGGAGCCGGTCCACGGGGGCGTACCCGGAACGCAGGGAGAAGGCGGCGAGCGCGGCCTTGTCCCGCAGTGAGCCGATCGGGGCCGTCGCCGTTCCGACGACGTCACCCGGGGCCTGCCGTGGGTCGACCACCCGGTGGGCGCGGCCGTCCACGCGGACGACTGCACCACGCCGGAACCAGCCCAGCCGCAGGGCGTCGAGGTCCAGGTCGGCCGCGCGCGGATAGCCCGTGTTGAGCACCTGGAAGCCCCGGTCGACGACGAACCCGTCGATGCGCTCGGTGGCCAACCGCCCGCCGACGTGGGTGCCTGCCTCGAGCACCTGCACGTCCACGTCGGCAGCCGCCAGCCGGGTGGCGGCCGACAGGCCGGCCAGCCCGGCCCCCACCACCACGACCTCGGCCCGCGACGACATCGTCCGACGGTAGCCGGGGACGGGAGAGGGCGACCGGACGGACCCTGCGCGTCCCGCCTGTGGACAACCGCAGCTGCCCGCACCGGTGGGCCCTACCGTCCCGGGCATGCCTGCCGCAGTTCCGCCCGCGGATGCCGGTGCTCTCCGGCCGCCCGTGGTTCCCGGCTACACGCTGGAGACGCTGCTCGGTCGAGGTGGTTCGGGAGAGGTCTGGCGCGCGGCGCCGCGGCGCGGTGGCGAACCGGTCGCCGTCAAGGTGCTCGTAGCGGGGGATCCGGAGCGGCAGGCACGGGAGGCGGCCCTGCTCGGTGGGCTCGACCACCCCCATCTGGTGCGGCTGATCGAGGTGGTCCACCAGCCGCAGCGCGGCGGGGCCACCCGCGTCGCCCTCGTCCTGGAACTGCTGGCCGGTGGCAGCCTGGCGGCGTTGCTGGCGCGGCGGGGGCGCCTCCGTCCGGGGGAGGTGGTGACGGCGATCGCCCCCGTCGCCGCTGCTCTGGCGCACGCCCACGGCAACGGGGTGGTCCACGGCGACCTCTCCCCGGGCAACATCGTCTTCACCGCCGAGGGCCGCCCGGTCCTGACCGACCTGGGCGTGGGACGGGTGCTGGGGGAGGCCGCGGCCGCGGAGGTCACGCCGCCCTACGTCGACCCCACCGTCGCTCGGGGCGGCGCACCTGGACCGGCATCCGACGTCTTCGGCATCGCCGCGGCGGCGTTCCACGCCCTGACCGGCATCGCCCCCTGGAACGCCGCGACGCCGGCCGACACCCTCGCCGTGGCGGCCGTAGGGCTGCTTCCCGACCTCGCGGAACTGGCGCCCGATGCGCCGCCCGAACTCGTTGCCGTCATCAACCGGGGCCTGGCCGACGACCCGCACGACCGCGGGTCGGCTGCGGCGTTCGCCCTGGACCTGCGGCACGCCTGCCGTCCCGAGCCGGTCCGGCTGCCCGTCGACGGCGTTCCCGATGCGGACCTGGGCCGCACCGGTCGTGGGCCGCGGACGGAACTGACCCATCAGGTGGCCGGCCGCCGGCCCCGGCCCGCGCCGGTGATCGCCGAGGCGCCCGGGCGGTGGGCACGCTGGCGCCGGACGTCAGCGGATCGGACCGCCCGGCGCGCCGGTGCTCCCGCCGTCCGCCGGGTGGCACTCGGGGCGCTGGCGGTGCTGCTCGTGGGCGCCGGCGCGCTGGGCGTGTACCGGCTGACGGACACCGTGCCCACCGGTGACAGCTCGGCGGAGACCGTCGTCGCCGCCGTGGTCGCCGACCTGCCCGGGCGCGGGAGAGCGCCCACACCTGACGGGGAGGGCGGTGCGGCGGGCCCAGGCAGATCCCGTGCACCCGACGTGGGCGCGGTGGCACCCCGCCCCGAAGCCGCGCAGGCGCCGGCCCCTGCCGGGGTGCCGGACTCGGTCCAGGGCTGGCGGGCGGTGGTCGCCGAGCTCTACGCGCACCGGGCGGCGGCATTCGCCTCCGGATCGGTCGAGCGGCTGGCCGACGTCTACACGGAGGGAAGCGGCGTGCGCACCGCCGACGAGGAACACGTCCGGGCGCTGTCGGCCGCCGGTGAGGTGCTGCGCGGGTTCGCTCCCAGGGTGGTCGCGGTGACCGCCGCCGGAACCCCGGGTGACCGGGTGGCGCTCGACCTGGTCGACCGGTGGGCCGACTACGCAGTGGTTCCGGCCGGGGCTCCGGACGGGCCGGCCGTGCGGACTGTGCCCGGCCGCGCCGAGGCGACGGTGCGGATGGTCCTGGTGCGCACCACCGACGGGTGGCGGATCGAGAGCGCGCGCCGGCTGTCCTGAGGGCAGGTCAGTCCCGGCCGACGGCCGTGCGGAGCGCACCCTCCAGCGAGGTCTCGGCGAACGTGTAGCCGGACTGTTGCAACCGCGTGGGCAGGGCCCGCTGCCCGCCCACCACTCCGTTGCGGGCGAAGTCACGCAGCGCGACCGTGAGCAGCACACCGGGAACGGGCAGGACGGCGGGGCGGTGCAGCACGCGCGCGAAGGTCGTGGCGAACTCGGCGTTGGTCGCCGGGCTCGGTGCGGTCAGGTTCACCGGCCCGGACACGTCGGCGGCGAGCAGATGCCGGATGGCGCCGATCTGGTCGGCCAGTGCGATCCACGGCCAGTACTGGCGCCCGGATCCGATGCGCCCCCCCAGCCCCAGCCGGAAGACCAGGCCGAGCACCCGTACCAGCGGCGCCCCCGGGGCGAGGACGAGACCGGTGCGCAGGCACACCACTCGCACACCGGCCTCCTGCGCCGGTGCGGTGGCGGCCTCCCACTCGACGGCCATGCGCGCGATGAAGTCGTCGCCCGGCGGGTCGTCCTCGGTGACCAGCCGGTCAGCGGTGTCCCCGTAGAAGCCCGCTCCGGAGCCGGAGAGCAGCGCCCGGGGACGCCCGGGATCGTCGGCCGCGACGGCGGCGAGGGCCTCGCTGATCGTGGCCGTGCTGTCGACCCGGCTGGTGAGCAGCCGCTGCTCGTAGGCGCGCGTCCACGGACGAGGCGTGATGGAGGCCCCGGCGAGGTTCACCACGGCGTCGACGTCGGCCAGCACCGCGGGGTCGATGCGGCGGTGCTCCGGATCCCAGCGGTGTTCGTCGGCCGTCCGCGGGGTGCGCCGCACGAGCCGGATGATCTCGTGACCGTCGGCCCGCAGCGCCGGGACCAGCGCGCTGCCGATGTTTCCTGACGCGCCCGTGACCGCGACCTTCAGGACCCCTCCTCCGACAGCTGGTGACGGCGACCCCTGCCCCCGCCGCGAGCGGTGGGGGCAGGGGGAACCCGCTCAGGCGAGCCCGAGCTCGCCCTGGAACTGGCCGGCCTCGAGCCGTTCCCGGACGGTCGTGAGGAACCGGGCCGCGTCCGCGCCGTCGACGATGCGGTGGTCGTAGGTCAGGGCCAGGTAGACCATCGACCGGACGGCGATGACCTCGCCGAGCTCCGGATCGTTGACGACCACCGGACGCTTGACCACCGAGCCGACGCCGAGGATGGCCACCTGCGGCTGGTTGATGATCGGGGTGTCGAAGAGCGCGCCCCGGCTGCCGGTGTTGGTCAGCGTGAACGTCCCGCCACCCAGCTCGTCAGGGGTCACCTTGTTGGAGCGGGTGCGCTCGGCCAGGTCCGCGATCTTGCGGGCGATGCCGCCCAGGCTCAGGTCGCCGGCGTCGTGGATGACCGGCACCAGCAGCCCGCGCTCGGTGTCCACCGCGACGCCGAGGTTCTCGGCGTCGTGGTAGGTGACGGTGCCCGCCTCCTGGTCGATCGAGGAGTTCACCGACGGGTGCGCCTTGAGCGCCTCGACCGCCGCCTTGGCGAAGAAGGGCAGGAACGAGAGCTTGACGCCCTCGCGCGACTCGAAGTCCTTCTTCGACTGCTGGCGCAGGTTCGCGATGCGGGTGACGTCGGCCTCGACCACGGTCGTCAGCTGGGCACTGACCTGCAGCGACTCCACCATCCGGCGGGCGATGACCGTGCGCAGCCGCGACATCTTCTCGGTACGGCCCCGCACCGAGGTGTCCGGCGTGGCCGCCGGCGACGGCGTCCTCGGAGCGCCTGCGCCTGCGCCTGCGGCGGCTGGAGCGGCCGCGGGAGCGGCGGACTTCTCCGCCGCGGCGAGCACGTCCTGCTTCCGGATCCGTCCGCCGACACCGCTGCCGGACACGCTGGCGAGGTCCACGCCCTTCTCCGCGGCCAGCCGCCGCACCAGCGGCGTCACGTAGGCGCCGGAACCGTCGCCGCCGGACGACTGCTGCGCGGCGGGCGCCTGCGGCGCCACCTGGGGCGGCGGCGCGGACGTCGGCGACTGCGCGGGCTGCGCGCCACTGGCGCCGTAGTCGCCACCGGGCTGGGCGGTCGCGGCAGCAGCGGGCTTGGCCTCCGGCGCGGCCTGAGGCTTCTCCTCAGCCGTCTCCTGCTTCGGGGCTTCCTGCTGGGGAGCCTCCTGGGCAGGCGCGGGAGCCGAGCCGCCGCCGGCGGTCCCGCTGCCGATCACGGCGAGCTGCGCGCCGACGTCGACGGTCTCGTCCTCGTTGACCGTGATCTCCAGCAGCGTGCCGCTGACCGGCGAGGGGATCTCGGTGTCCACCTTGTCGGTGGAGACCTCGAGCAGCGGCTCGTCCGCGGTCACCTCGTCGCCGACGGACTTCAGCCACCGGGTGACCGTGCCCTCGGTGACGCTCTCGCCCAGCGCGGGCATGGTCACCGGGGTGCCTTCGCCACCGCCGCCACCGCCGTCACCGCCGCCGGAACCGCTGTCGGCCGCCGCGGGCGCCGGCTCCTCCTGCGGGGCGGGCTCCTCCTGCGGGGCAGGCTGCTCCTCCTGCTGCGGCTCCGCGCCCGCGTCCTCGACCTGCTGGTCGGGGGTCTGCGGGGTCTCGGCGTCCTCGGCCGAACCCTGGCCGGACGCCTGCCCGCCGCCACCGCTGTCGCCGTTTCCACCGATGACGGCCAGCTCCGCGCCGACCTCGACGGTCTCGTCCTCGGCGACCACGATCTTGGTCAGCACCCCGGCGGCCGGGGAGGGGATCTCGGTGTCGACCTTGTCGGTCGACACCTCGAGGAGGGGCTCGTCGACCTCGACCTGCTCACCTTCCTGCTTGAGCCAGCGGGTGACCGTGCCCTCGGTGACGCTCTCGCCCAGGGCGGGCATGGTGACGGACGTCGGCATCGGGGCAGTGCTCCTTCTGGCGTGGGGGGAGGGGACGAGCGGACGAATCAGCCGTGCACGTGCAGGGGCTTGCCGGCGAGGGCGAGGTGGGCCTCACCCAGCGCCTCGCTCTGCGTCGGGTGGGGGTGGATGAGGCTGGCGACGTCGTCGGCCTCGGCTTCCCAGTTGTAGATCAACTGCGCCTCGGCGATGAGCTCGCCGACCCGGCTGCCGACCATGTGGATGCCGACGACCGGACCGTCCTCGGCCTGGATCAGCTTGACCGCGCCCGTCGTCTTCAGGATCTGGCTGCGGCCGTTGCCGGCGAGGTCGTAGGTCAGCGTCTTGACGTCGCCGTACTTCTCCTTGGCCTGGGCCTCGGTCAGCCCGACGGAGGCGACCTCGGGGTCGGAGTAGGTGATGCGCGGAACCCCGGCGTAGTCGATCGGGGCGGGCGTGAGCCCGGCGATGCGCTCGGCGACGAGGATGCCCTCGCCGAAGCCGACGTGGGCCAGCTGGAGGGTGGGGATGAGGTCGCCGACGGCGGAGATCGTCGGGACGCTGGTCCGGCAGTACTCGTCGACGAGGACGTATCCGCGGTCCATCTGCACGCCCGCCTCCTCGTAGCCGAGGCCCTGGCTGACCGGGCCGCGGCCGACGGCGACGAGCAGCAGCTCCGCCTCGATCTCCTTGCCGTTCTCGAGCGAGACCTTGACGCCGTTGTCGGTGTCCTGCACGCCGGAGAAGCGGCTGCCCAGCTCGAAGGCGATCTTGCGACGGCGGAACGCGCGCTCGAGCAGCTTGGAGGCGGACTCGTCCTCCAGCGGTACCAGGTGGGGCAGTGCCTCGACGATCGTGACGTCGACGCCGAAGGACTTCCAGGCGCTCGCGAACTCGCATCCGATGACGCCGCCACCGAGGATGATCGCCGACGCCGGGACCCGGTCGAGGTTGAGGGCGTGGTCGCTGGTGATGATCTTCTTGCCGTCGATCTCCAGACCGGGCAGCGATCGGGCGTACGACCCGGTCGCCAGCAGGATGTGCTTGCCCTCGTAGGTCTGGCCGTTCACCTCGACCGTCGTCGGCGAGGTCAGCCGGCCCTCGCCCTCGACGTAGGTGATCTTGCGCGCCTTCACCAGGCCCTGCAGACCCTTGTAGAGCTTGGAGACGACGCCGTCCTTGTAGGCGTTGACCCCGTCCATGTCGATGCCGGCCAGCGACGTCTTCACGCCGAACTGCTCGCCCTCGCGCGCGAGGTCGGCGACCTCGCCGGCGTGCAGCAGCGCCTTGGTCGGGATGCAGCCGCGGTGCAGGCAGGTGCCGCCGACCTTGTCCTTCTCGATCAGGACGACGTTCAGGCCCAGCTCGGTCGCGCGGAAGGCCGCGGCGTAGCCACCGGAGCCACCACCGAGGATGACCAGGTCGGCGGGGGAGGTGGGTGAGCTCACGAGTTCTCCTCGATGCAGTGGTCGGCGTCCCGCTCGTGCGGGCGGGGGCTTGGTGCTCATCCTGCCACTCCGGGAACGACCTGGCCCGGGGCGCCGTTGCCCTTCCCGAGCGTGCCGATGATCACCGAGCCGTGATCGCCGAGCCGCCGAGCAAGGTGACCGACGACGGGAGAGGCGCGATGGGGCTGTTCGACCGGTTGCGCGGCAGGGGGCGCGGTCGTCCGGGGCGTACGCGGGACGACGGGCGGCGGGGCACCCTGGACCGCGGCTCCCAGCGGGTGGACCTGACCCACCTCGAGCAGTTCGTGGCCAGCCGTCGCGGGGTCGAGGGGTACGTCGAGCCGCGGACAGCGGTGACCGAGACGACGATCGTGCTGGTCGCCGCCGATGGGGAGTGGACCCGCCGGCGCATCGACGGCCCGGGCGTGGCCCGCAGGCTCTCCCGCGACCTGGCCATCCCCGTCTACGACGCCCAGGTGACCGGCTATCCCCAGCGCATGCGCGACTGGAGCGCCCGCCAGAAGCAGAACCGCCTGTAGGCGACGTCGTCCTGCCTCACCGTTCAGGGGCCTCCCTCACCGTCGACAGTGAGGGAGGACCACCGATGATCGAGCCTGTCGCACAAAGCGCGCCTGATTGATGATCATCCTGGGCGGCGGGAGACTGGGGTATGCCGCAGAACTTCATCCGCGGGGATGTCGATCAGGGGTTCCTGCTGCCGCCGGATGTGCGGGATTGGCTGCCCGACGGGGAGCTGGCCTGGACGGTCAAGGATGCGGTGGACTCGTTCGACCTGTCGGGGTTCAAGCGCTCGTATCGGGCCAACGGGCAGGGCGCGGCGGCGTTCGACCCGGCGCTGATGGTGGCGGTGCTGCTGTACGCGCACGCGGTCGGGGTGCGCTCGTCGCGGGCGATCGAGCGGCACTGTGTCCGCGATGTGGCGTTCCGGGTGCTGGCCGGCAATCGGGTGCCCGATCACGCCACGATCGCCCGGTTCGTCACGCGTCACCGCCAGCCGCTGCAGGAGCTGTTCGCGCAGGTGCTGCGGGTGTGTCACGAGGCCGGGATGGTGCGGCTGGGCGTGATCGCGGTGGACGGGACGAAGATCGCCGCGAACGCCTCCTGGTCGAAGAACCACACCTCGGCGTCGCTGGCCCACCAGGTCGCCGAGGAGCAGGCCCGCTACGACCAGCTGGCCGCCGAGCTGCTCGACGAACAGACGCGCATCGACGCGGCCGAGGACGCCGAACACGGCGACGACCGCGGGGATGAGCTGCCACCGCCGCTGCGCCGGCGGGCCGAGCGGTTGGCTCGACTGAAGGAGGCCAAGCAGCGCCTGGACGACGAGCAGGCCGCGGCCGTGGCCGAGCAGGAGGTGAGGAAGGCCGAGTGGCAGCGCCGCAAGGACGCCGGCACCCGCCGCGGCGCCCAACCGGGCGAGCATCCACCGGGCCGCAATCCGGACAAGGACAAGCCGCCGCGGGCCAACGCCACCGATCCGGACTCGCGGACGATGCGGGGCGGGCGGGGGCTGGTGCAGGGCTACAACGCCCAGGCCGCGGTCACCGAAGACCAGCTCATCGTCGGCCAGACGCTGACCCAGGCGGCCACCGACGCCCATCAGCTGTTTCCCGTCCTCGATGACGCCGCCGAGCAGCTGAACCAGGCCGGCATCGAGGAGACGCCCGACACCTGGGTCGCCGACGCCGGCTACGCCAACGAGGAGACCTTCACCGAGGCCGAGACCCGCGGCCTGCGCCTGCTGGCCCCGATGATCAGCGACGAACGCCGCGCCGCCGGCGAGGACCCCGCCGGGGACAAACCGCTGACCTCCCGCCCGGCCACCGCCCGCGCCCAGGACAGGCTGCGCACCCCCGAAGGCACGGAGAAATACGCCCTCCGAGGACGCACGGTCGAACCGGTCTTCGGCCAGATCAAAGACCGGCAGGGACTACGCCAGCTCCTCCGCCGCGGCCTGCAGAACGCCAAGACCGAGTGGTCGCTGGCCTGCACCGTGCACAACCTGCGCAAGATCCACGCCCACCGGCTGGCCACCGCCTGATCCGGGGGCGGCCGGCACCGCCGACAGCGCTGACCGGGCCACTATCCCCGCTCCCGACCACCATCAACCGGCGCCCGCCCCCCGACTCACAGCGCAACATCACCCAGCGATGCACCGCGGCGGCTCATCCGCCACCGTTCGCGCGACAGGCTCGATCAGGGAACCTGATCATCGACGCGCTCAGTCGGCGATGAGGGCCTCGATGGTGGCGAGCAGGGTGCGTACCGGGACGCCGGTTCCCCCCTTGGGCGTGTAGCCCCAGGGCGAGCCGGTGTTGTAGCTCGGGCCGGCGATGTCGATGTGCGCCCACGGCAGCCCGTCGGGCACGAACTCGGCGAGGAAGTGCCCGCCGACGAGCATGCCGCCCATCCGGTCGGGGTTGGCGTTCACGAAGTCGGCGATGGGGGAGTCCAACCCCTTGCGCAGCTCCGGCGGCAGCGGCATCGGCCACATGCCTTCACCGCTGCGCTCCGACGCGGCGACGACCGCGTCCCGGAGGTCGTCGCTGCCCATGACCCCGGCGGTGCGGGAACCCAGCGCGACCAGCTGCGCGCCGGTGAGCGTCGAGGTCTCCAGCAGCACGTCCGGCCGGTCCTCGGCGGCGCGGGCGATGGCGTCGGCGAGGACGACGCGGCCCTCGGCGTCGGTGTTGGTGATCTCGGCCTTCTTGCCGTTGCGGAACGTCACCACGTCGGCCGGCCGGTAGGCGGTGCCGCTGGGCAGGTTCTCGGCGATCGGCACGGTGGCAACGACGTCGACGGGCAGGCGGAGCTGGGCGACGAGGCAGACGGTCGCGATCACGGCCGCGGCACCGGCCATGTCGCTCTTCATGTCCTCCATCTTCAGCGCGGGCTTGATGGAGAGACCGCCGCTGTCGAAGGTGATCCCCTTGCCGACGAGCGCGACCTTCTTGCGCGCGCCGGGGCCGGCGTAGGAGAGCCGGAGCAGGCGCGGCTTGCGGGTCGAGCCCTGGCCGACGGCGAGGATGCCGCCGTAGCCGCCGGCGGTCAGCGCCTCCTCGTCGAGGATCTCCGCGGCCAGCCCGACCTTCTCGCCGGCCGCGGCACCGCGGGCAGCCAGCTCGGCGGGGAAGAGGTCGTTGGGCGGGGTGTTCACCAGGTCGCGTACGAGGGCGACGGCGTCGGCCACCGCCCGCACCCGGCGCAGCGCGTCCTCGGCGGCGCCGGCATCCGGGACGACGATGGTGAACTCGCTCGGCGGGGTCGGTCGGCCCGCCGGCAGCTCGGACTTGTACGCGGTGAACTCGTAGGCGCCCAGGAGCGCGCCCTCGCCGACGGCGTGCAAGCGGGCGGCGTCCGGCGTGCCTCCCACGGCGGCCAGCAGGCTGACGACCGAGCGGCGTCCACCGAGCGCGCGGCTGGCGGCGCCGGCGGCCCGGCGCACCGCCTCGGGCCGGTAGGCGCCGGCGGCGTCGGGCGCGCCCAGCCCGACGACGGCCACGACGGGGAAGGGGCCCTGGCCGAACGAGGGCATCCGGGTGACCTCGTCCTCGGCGCCGCGGGCGCCGAGGTCGGCCAGCGCCGGCAGGAGGCGGCCCCCGAGCAGCCGGTCGACGGCCTCCGCGCCGGGTGTCGGGAGCGGTCCGTCGGGGCCCTTGCCGACGGCGACGACGACGGCGTCCCCGGTCAGCTTCTCCAGCGGGTGGTCGGTGGCGGTGATCGTCGGCGGCACCGCTCGATCCTAGGGGCCGCACTAGCGTGGCCGGCATGAGCCCGCTGACCTCCCCACTCCACGACCGGCACGTGGCGGCCGGCGCCAAGCTCGCCGACTTCAGCGGGTGGTCGATGCCGATCGAGTACGCGGGCGGGGGCGTGCTGGCCGAGCACTCCGCGGTGCGCACCGGCGTCGGCCTCTTCGACGTCTCGCACCTGGGGACGGCGACGGTGCGGGGGCCCGGTGCGGCGGCGTTCGTCGATTCCTGCCTGACCAACGATCTGTCCCGCATCGGTCCGGGCCAGGCGCAGTACACGATGTGCTGCCTGCCGGACGGGGACCCGCAGGCCGGGGGCGTGGTCGACGACCTGATCGTCTACCTGCACGGCCCGGACGACGTCCTCCTCGTCCCGAACGCCGCCAACGCCGCGGAGGTCCTCGGGCGGCTGGCCGACGCCGCGCCCGCGGGGGTCACGGTCACCGACCGGCACGCCGAGGTCGCCGTCCTGGCGCTGCAGGGGCCGCGTGCCCTGCAGGTGCTGGAGCTGCTGGGCCTGCCCGGCGAGCTGGCGTACATGTCGTTCGTGACCGGCACCGGCGCGCACGGGGCAGCGGAGGTGACCGTCTGCCGCACCGGCTACACCGGTGAGCACGGCTACGAGCTGCTCGTCGACGCCGGGCACGCCGCCGACCTCTGGGACGCGGTGCTGGAGGCCGGTCAGGACCAGGGCATCCGCCCGTGCGGCCTCGGTGCCCGGGACACGCTGCGCACCGAGATGGGCTATCCGCTGCACGGCCACGAGCTGTCGCCGGACGTCAGCCCGAACCAGGCGCGGGCCGGCTGGGCGGTCGGGTGGAAGAAGCCCGCGTTCTGGGGGCGGGAGGCGCTGCTGGCGGAGAAGGCGGCGGGTCCCGCGCGGCTGCTGTGGGGGCTGCGGGCCGAGGGCCGTGGCATCCCGCGGCCGGGCATGGCCGTGCTCGACGCGGCCGGGGAACGGGTCGGCGAGGTCACCAGCGGCACGTTCTCCCCGACGCTGCGCACCGGGATCGCGCTGGCGCTGATCGACTCGGTGGCCGGGGTGGAGACAGGCAGCTCGCTGGCCGTCGACGTCCGGGGCCGTCCGCAGGCCGTCGAGGTGGTCAAGCCGCCGTTCGTCGAGTCCCACGTGCGCTGACCACGCCTCAGCCTGAGTTCTTGCGCGTCGGGTCGCTGTCGCCCTTCTCCGGTTCCGCCTTCTCCGGCAACGTGTCGGCCTTCACCGCGTCCCGGCGTCCCATCGGCTGCGGCTCGCCGTCGGTCGTATCCCGCGCCGTCTGGTGCTCGGCCTCGGAGTTGATCTCGGCGCCCAACAGCACGAGGTAGCAGGTGAGGTACAGCCACAGCATCAGCACGATCACCCCGGCGATCGCGCCGTAGGTCGCGTCGTAGGAGCCGAAGTTGTTCACGTAGAAGGTGAAGCCC
This sequence comes from Blastococcus colisei, assembly GCF_006717095.1. Taxonomy (NCBI): domain Bacteria; kingdom Bacillati; phylum Actinomycetota; class Actinomycetes; order Geodermatophilales; family Geodermatophilaceae; genus Blastococcus; species Blastococcus colisei. Next base: position 3,089,106 of record NZ_VFQE01000001.1, on the reverse strand, counting down.
AGGCTCACCAGGGCCCACACCACGGTGACGACGATCGAACCGAGGCTCACCCAGCGCAGCTTCGGGGCGTCGCGGTCGGGCGCCACCCGGTAGAGGACGGCGAGGGAACCGGCCACCACGACCAGGAGCAGCACCCAGCGCAGGATCTCTGCCAGCACCGTGCCCACGGCGCCGAGGGGCAGGGCGTCGAGGACGATCGGCACGACGGCGATGAGCCCGATCGTCACGATGACGAAGACGATCGCCCCGAGGGTGAGCGCCAGCGACAAGGCGCGGAGCTTGATGAAGTTCCGGGTCTCGGCCTCGTCGTAGGCGATGTTCACGGCCTTGACGACGTTGTTGACCCCTCCCGACGAGCTCCACAGGGCGGCCAGGATGGAGACGATCAGGCTGAGGGTCAGCGCGCCGCCGGCGTTCTGCGTGATGGCCGTGACCTGGTCCCGGATCAAGCTCTGCGCGCTCTCGGGCAGGCCGGTGGTGAAGGACTCGACCTGGGCGGCCGCTTGCGCGGGCGAGGCGACCAGTCCGTAGATCGAGATGAGCGCGAGCAGCGACGGGAAGATGGCCAGGAAGCCGAAGAACGCGACCCCGCCGGCGATGATCGGCATGTTGTCCGCGTTGTTCTCGGCCCAGGCGCGCTTGACGATCTGCTTCCACCCGCGCGCCGGGATCTGCGTGGGGGAGTGGGCGTCGACGCCCGGCAGTTCCCGGGGCGTCGGGGCGTCCGGGGGCAGCGTCCGGGGGTCGTGGGGTGGTCCACCGGCCTTCGCCGCCTCGGCGGTCGCCGCCCGCCGGGCCGCCTTCTCCTCGACCCGCTGACGGATCCTGTCGACGCTGCTCTCGCGGCGCCTCGTGCCGGTCATGGCCGGTATCCCCCTGGGTGGCGGGCCGTCGTCCGGCCGGGTGGTCGGTGCTCTCGTGCCTCCGGTGCCGTGGTGCCCGGAAGCCGGGCACCACGGCGGCGGGTCAGTCGCCGGGCCAGGCGCCGGTGAGCTTCGTGAACGTCTGGGCGCCGGCCCGGTCGATGGCCGCCTTCGTGGCCGCGAAGATAGCGCCCTGGAGCGCCGCGGAGAGCACGATCTCCCACATCGGGTACTCGCTCTGCAGCGCGTCCGGCGCGTCGTCCTCGCCGCTGACCCGCTTCCACACCTGTTTGAAGACCGCCCCGGACACGGCCCCCGCGAGGACCCCGGCCACGAGGCCGATCGGCCGGTAGGCGAACTTTGCTCCCTTGCTCAACGCTTCCCCCTCGCGACCCGGCGGGCCTTGATCTGGGCGTTCTTCCCGGCCCTCCTGGCGGCCTTCCGCGCGGCGGTACGCCGGGCGGCCAGTTCCTTGCGCGCCCGCTTCGCCTCGCGCTTGCGGCCCACGCGCGCCCCGACGAGGAGTTCCTCGGTGCTGGCCCGCCGCCGCTTCCGCCGCCGGAGCCACAGGACGAGCCCCAGCAGAGCGGTCACACCCGCACCGGCGCCGACGACCGCAGGAGGGCTCTCGCGGTAGGTCTCGACGGCCGTGTCCTTGGCCCGCGTCGCGCTCTCCTTGGCCCGCGAGGGGACGTCGAGGCGCTGGCTGAGCTCGTCGACGGTGCGACCGAGCTGCTCGCGGGTGGCCTCGATGTCGGCCCTGATCGCATCGGGATCGGTCGGGCCGTTCGCGCCGGCATCCTGTCCCTTCCCACCCTCGGGGCGGGAACCACTGGGTGTGCTCACCGGCGCGCACTCTCCTTCACGGTCGCGATGTCGGCCTTCACGCTCGAGATGGCCTCGGTGGGCACCGGCGGGGAGCCCTTCTGGACGTCCTTCTTGCCGACCAGTGCGAGTACGCCGGCGACGGCGAACAGGACGACCGCGACGATCAGCGCGGCCAGCCAGTCCGGCAGGACCAGCGCCAGCGCCAGGATCGCGGTGGCGATGAGGACGGCGAGGCCGAAGAATGCGAAGAGGCCCGCACCGCCGAACAGGCCGGCTCCCACGCCGAGCTTCTTGGCTTTCTGGGTCACCTCGGCCTGGGCGAGTCGGGTCTCGTCACGGACCAGGCGGGTGATCTGCTCGGTGAGCTGGCCGATCAGCTGCCCGGTCGTCGCGTTCTCGGGCAGCGGGTTCTCGCCGGCACGGGTGGCGCCTGTGCCGGCCTGGGGCATGGGTGCGGTCATCGGTCCTCCGGGTGGGGCGGGTCGATGGACTGCCATGCCCCCGCTCGCGGGGCCGTAACCGGGCGGTCGGTCACAGCACGGGCACAGCGCGGGCAGAGCCCGGTCACTAGCCTGCGTGCCATGACCTGGACCTGGCGTCTCGAGGACCCCTCCGGAGCGGCTGTCGAGCCCTCCTCCATCGGCGTGGAGGTACCAGGCGCCGACAACCAGGGCGACGCGGAGTCCTGGCTCGGCGAGAACTGGCGCGAGCTGCTGGACAAGGGCGTCGCCACGGTCACCCTGTTCGACGGTGACGACGAGGTCTACGGCCCGATGGGTCTCGCCGCTCCCTGAACCGCCGGCGACCGTCGTCCGGGCCTGGCACCGGCCCGGACGACGGCACCGTCAGCCGCGGGCGGTCTTGGTCGGGTCGCGCTCGACGACGTCGCCGAGCACCTCGTCGATGCGCTGCAGGACGCCGTCCTCGAGCCGGACCCCGGCCGCCTTGACGTTGTCGTGCACCTGCTCGGGCCGGGTGGCGCCGATGATCGCGGCGCCGACGTTCGGGTTCTGCAGCACCCAGGCGATGGCGAGCTGCGCCATCGACAGGCCCAGGTCGTCGGCGATCGGGCGGAGTCCCTGGACCGCGGTCAGGATGTCCTCGCGGAGGAACCCGCGCATCGACGTCCCGGCCTCGGCGTGGCCGCCGCGGCTGTCGGCCGGCGGCTGCTCGCCGGGCAGGTACTTGCCGGTGAGCACGCCCTGGGCGAGCGGGGACCAGACGATCTGCGACAGGCCCTCCTTCTCCGAGGTCGGCACGACCTCGGGCTCGATGACCCGCCAGAGCATCGAGTACTGCGGCTGGTTGCTGATCAGCGCGACGTTCAGCTCCCGCGCCAGGGCGGCGCCGGCGGCGATCTGCTCGGCGTTCCACTCCGAGACGCCGATGTAGAGCACCTTGCCCGCCCGCACCAGATCGGCGAAGGCGGTCATCGTCTCCTCGAGCGGCACCGTCGTGTCGTAGCGGTGGGCCTGGTAGAGGTCGACGTAGTCGGTCTTCAGCCGGTCCAGCGAGGCGTGGCAGCTCTCGATGATGTGCTTGCGGGACAGGCCGCGGTCGTTCCGCCCCTTGCCGGTGGGCCAGTAGACCTTGGTGAACAGCTCGTAGGAGGAGCGCCGCCGGCCCTCCAGCGCGCGACCGAGCACGGCCTCGGCCCGGGTGCCGGCGTAGACGTCGGCGGTGTCGAAGGTGGTGATGCCGGCGTCGAGGGCGGCCTGCACGCAGGCGAATGCGGCGTCCTCCTCGACCTGGCCACCGTGGGTGAGCCAGTTGCCGTAGGCGATCTCGGAGATGTTCAGGCCGGAGCGGCCGAGGCGTCGGAATTCCACGGACCGCGACCTTAGTCTTAGGCGCCGCGGGGGAGGACCGCCCGTCCGGCCCCTCGTCACCAGGGTGGTCCCGTCCAGGACGGTACGGGCGCCGTGGTCGGCGAGCCGCCGGTCCAGCTCCGCCGCCGGCGGGTTGTGGTGGCTCAGGTGCACCGCGATCACGTCGGTGGCTGCGGTGACCGCCCCGGCGGCGCGCAGCCGCGCCAGTTGGTCGGGGAACGTCGCGAGGTCCAGGTGCGACGTGCCGTGGTCGTGGACGTCGCCGAAGGTCTGCTCCAGGAGCACCAGGTCGTACTGCGCTCCCCGGGTCGCCTCCACGGTGGCCGCGGGCAGCGGACCGGTGTCGGTGGCGTACAGCAACCGGTCGCCGCCGGGACCTGTCACGTCGTACAGGACGGTGGGCACCTCGTGGTCGGCGGCGAGCACCCGGACCCGGTAGCCGCCGCACTCCAGCGACTGCCCGGGCCGCACCTCGGTGAGGACCACCGGGTCGCCGGAGGCCAGCCAGGGGCGGCACTCGTCGAGGACCGCTGCGGGGCCGACGACCATGAGCGGCGCGGGCAGGCGTGCCCAGTGCCGCCACAGCAGGGCGAACGGCGAGCAGTGGTCGGGATGCGCGTGCGTGACCAGGACGGTGTGCACGCGCTCCAGCGAGTGGCCGGCAGGCGGCACGCCGGGTGCCAGGTCGAGCAGCAGGACGCCGTCGACCAGGGCGGACGTGGGCCGCCGTTGCTCCCCCCGACGGCGGGCGTCGGTGCACGACGCGCAGGAGCACCAGGGGTTGGGCCAGCCGTCGGCGGCTCCGGTGCCCAGGAGGGCGACCTCCATCGGACGACGATCAGACGTCGGCCCCCAGGGGGACGTCGGGCTTCGGGAAACGCCAGCGGCGGATCATGGTCGCCCGGCTGATGCCGTACCAGACCAGCCCGCGGGTCTTCGTCGTCTCCGGGTGCCGCTCGGCGACCTTGCGCTTGATCTTCCGGCTCAGGATCACGGAGTCGACGATCAGCATCAGGAAGAAGCCGAAGAGCATGAAGCTCGCGTAGTTCCGGACGACGAGACTCGGGACGACGGTGCCGACGAGGGCGACGCCGGCGATCGCGAGGAAGAAGCTGCCGACGTTGCGCCGCGAGTCGACGACGTCGCGCACCAGCTTGCGCACGGGCCCACGGTCACGGGCAGGCAGGTAGGCGTCGTCACCGCGCGCCGCGCCCCGGCGGGTCTCGGCGCGCCGCGCGGCCTGCTGCTCCCGCGTCCGCTTGTACGCCTCCTTGCGCGTGGTGGGCGGCGGGGGCGGCGGGCCGGGACGTCGCCCCTGGGCCTCGCTGCGCCTGGGGGTGGGGCGGCCCTTGCCGGAGGCCTTCACCAGCTGCTCGGTGAGATCGGCCGAGGCGGTGGTGTCGGTCGTCGTCTCGGCACGGTCGCGGCGGCCGGGCAGGCGGAGCTTCACGGGTTCGGAGTCTACGTGTGTGGGGAAGGAGACCTCGGAAAGCGCGTCCAGCGCCGTACAGTGGTCGGCAGCAGGGGAAGAGTCACCGCCACGGCGGTGTTGGCTCGCTGCAGGAAGTGCCGCAGCGGGCACCTCGTATCTGGGAGGACACAACATGTCGGTGCAGGACACCACCACCCTCGACGGCGGGGCGCCCGGCGTCACCGGCGTCGTGCTCAGCGACCCGGCCGCCGCGAAGGTGAAGGCGCTGCTGGACCAGGAGGGGCGGGACGACCTGCGGCTGCGCATCGCCGTCCAGCCGGGCGGCTGCTCCGGTCTGCGCTACCAGCTGTTCTTCGACGAGCGGTTCCTCGACGGCGACCAGACCTACGAGTTCGGTGGTGTCGAGGTCATCGTCGACCGGATGAGCGGGCCGTACCTCGGTGGCGCCACGATCGACTTCGTCGACACCATCGAGAAGCAGGGCTTCACGATCGACAACCCGAACGCGGGCAGCTCCTGCGCCTGTGGGGACAGCTTCAGCTGAGGTAGCACGACGCGAGCAGAGCCCGGTCCTCTTGTGAGGGACCGGGCTCTGTGTCGTTCATGGGTCGTGACGAGTGGGGCCCGGAGGGTCCCCCCGAGGAACGACGAAGCGGCTCGACGTCGATGGGGACGGCACGTGGCCGCGGTGCGATCCGGAGGATCGCAGTGTCATAGCCGGACCGGGTAGACCGTCTCGGGGACGACGGGCTTGATCCGCTCCTCGACGAAGATGCCGTGCCACACCATGAAGACCAGCAGCGTCCAGAGCTTGCGCGAGTAGTCGACCGCGGAGCCGTTGCGCTGGTTCTCGCGGTGCGCGGCGAGCATGGCCAGCACCTGCTTCTTGTCCAGCCACTCGTCGGTCTGGCTCTCCTCGATGACCTGGCGCGCCCAGTCGTGCAGCGTCTCGGCCAGCCAGTGCCGGGTGGGCACGGGGAAGCCGAGCTTGCGCCGGTTGAGCACGTGCGCCGGCACGATCTGCTCCAGCGCCCGCCGGAGGGCGTACTTCGTCGTCTCCCTCGTCACCCGCTGGTCGACCGGCAGGGTGCTGGCGACCCGGAACACCTCGGGGTCGAGGAAGGGCACCCGCAGCTCCAGCGAGTTGGCCATCGTCATCTTGTCGGCCTTGACCAGGATGTCGCCGCGCAGCCAGGTGAACAGGTCCACGTACTGCATGGCGGTGACGTCGTCGTAGCCCGCGGCCCGGGTGCGGTCGTAGAGCGCCCGCGTGACCGTGACGTGCGACAGATCGGGATCGCGGCGCTCGAGGAAGCCGAGCTCGTCGTCGCGGAAGATCCGGGCGTTGCCGTAGTACCGCTGCTCCAGCGGGATCGAGCCGCGGCGGAGGAGGTCCTTGCCACGCATGCCGTCGGGCAGCCGCGTGGACAGCGTTCCCAGGGCTCGGCGCAGGGCGGCCGGCATGCGGTCGAACGCCGCCAGCGAGAGCGGCTCGCGGTAGATGTTGTAGCCGCCGAACAGCTCGTCGGCGCCCTCGCCGGAGAGCACCACCTTGACGTGCTTGCGGGCCTCACGGGCGATGAAGTACAGCGGCACCAGAGCCGGGTCGGCGACCGGGTCGTCGAGGTACCAGACGACGAGCGGGATGGCCTCGGCGAACTCCTCGGCGGTCACCACCTTGGTGATGTGCTCGACGCCGATGGCGGCCGCCGACTCGGCGGCGACGTCGATCTCGGAGAAGCCCTCGCGCTCGAAGCCGGTGGTGAAGGTGAGCAGCTTCGGGTTGTACCGCTTGGCCAGTGCGGCGATCGCGGTGGAGTCGATGCCGCCGGAGAGGAACGAGCCCACCGTCACGTCGGCGCGCATGTGCATCCGCACGGAGTCGTCGAGGACGTCGGCGATCCGGTCGTAGAGGGCCTGCTGCTCGTCCTTGGCGACCGGCCGGATCGGGAAGGTCGGGTGGAAGTAGCGCGCCGTGCTGAGTTCGCCGTCGACGACGGTGAAGCGCGTCCCGCTTTCGATCCGGCGGATGCCCGTGTGCAGGGTCGCCGGCTCGGGGACGTACTGCAGCGTCAGGTAGTGCTGCAGCGACGCGCCGTCGACGCCACCGGCCGCTGCGCTGCCGCCGAGCATCTCCAGCAGCGCCTTCTTCTCCGAGCTGAAGACCAGGCCGCCGTCGGCCAGGCGGGCGACGAACAGCGGCTTGATGCCGAACGGGTCACGTGCGCCGAAGACGGTTCGCTCCTCGGTGTCCCAGATCAGGAAGGCGAACATGCCGCGGAGTCGGTTGACGACGTCCTCGCCCCAGAGGTGGTAGCCGGCCACGATGGCCTCGGTGTCGCCCTCGGTCGCGAACTGCGCGCCCTGGGCGGCCAGCTCGGCCCGCAGTTCGAGGTAGTTGTAGATCTCGCCGTTGAAGACGATCCGGTACCGGCCGTCCGCGTACGGCATGGGCTGGTGGCTGTGCTCGATGTCGATGAACGACAGCCGGTTGAAGCCGAACACCGCACGGTCGTCCCACCAGGCCTCGTTCTCGTCGGGACCGCGGTGCCGCATGCAGTGCTGCGCGCCGCGCACAGAGTCGACGGTCGCGTCGTCGACCCGGTCGGCGTCGGTGGAGAAATAGGCGAGCAGGCCACACATCAGGCGCAGGTCCTCGGGGTGGGGGTGGAGTTCGCGGTCACACGCGCTCGCCGGCGCGCATCTTCCGCGTGACGGTGCGCTCGGCGACGAAGGAGAGGAACGGGATGGTGCCCAGGGCCAGCGCCACGACGGCGCCCTGCAGCGTCCACTTCGCCCGCAGCGCCAGGTCGACGGCGGACAGGAAGAAGAGCGCGTAGAGCCAGCCGTGCGCCGTCCCCAGGACGGTGACCGGCTCGGGGATGTCGGCCAGGTACTTCAGCGGTATGGCGACGACGAACAGCAGGACCAGGAGGACGCCGACGACGGTGGCCATCACGCGGTAGCGCTGCAGTGCCGCGGCGATCGCCTGCTCGGAGTCGCGGGCGGGGGCGGTCCGGTCAGCGACCATGGCCGGCGTTCCGCTGACCCAGGGCGCGCTCGTTGAGCTCCGCGAGGTAGGCGTTGTAGGCGGCCAGCTCGGGGTCTCCTGACGTGTCGATGCGGGGGCGCTGGTAGAGGACGACCTCCGTGCTCGGCCGGTCGTCGTCCGGGTCGCGGTGCATCTCGATCCGGACCATGCGCAGGTAGAACCACAGGCCCATGAACCCGTAGAGCGGCCACTGCAGGGCGTAGCTCCAGTTCACGGCGCCGCCCCCGGCCTCGGCCTTGGTCAGCTGCCAGTAGCCGAGGAAGAAGGTGGCCACGAACATGGCCGCCACCAGCAGGTGCAGCAGCAGCCACTTGGGCGTCAGCAGCCGGGAGAACACGCTGCCGACTCTAACCGTCGGCCCGGCGGCACCGGGCGAGGTCGGGCGCATCGCCGGCCCGCCCAGGTGCCGAGCTGCGCGTGCCGACCGGCCGGTGGAACCGGGACGCGCCGGTGGGGTGTCTCCGGTGGTCAGCCGCCGAGCGCAGTCGGCTAGTCTCGCCCCACACTGTGATCGGCAGGATGCCGTCCGCCGGAAACCGGCGGACGACCCGCTGGGAGGACCGTCCACGCACCCGGACGGAGGACGAGGAGGCAGCGAGCAGTGGCTCGAGGCAGCAGGCTCGCGCGGCTGGCCGCGCTCGGTCTCCTGGGGGTCGTGACCCTCACCGGATGTGCGATGCCGAACAACGAGTTCTGGCGATTCGGCTGGCCGGAGGGCATCACCGAGGAATCGCAGTTGATGCGCGAGCTGTGGACCGGTTCGGTCATCGCGGCGCTCATCGTCGGTTTCGCCGTCTGGGCTCTTATCGGCTGGTCGGTGGTGCGGCACCGCAAGCGCAGCGACGAGCTGCCGAAGCAGACGGCGTACAACCTGCCGCTGGAGATCGTCTACACGATCGTGCCGTTCGTGATCATCGCCGGGCTGTTCTTCTACACCGTGGTCGTCCAGAACCGGGTGCTGGACCGCGACACCCCCGCTGACGAGACGATCGCGGTCAACGCCTTCAAGTGGAACTGGCAGTTCGTCTACCCGGAGACGGCCGGGCCCGATGGCGAGCCCGTCGACACCGTCGGCACCACCTCCGAGATCCCGATCCTGGTGCTTCCCACCGAACGCAACATCCGGTTCGAGCTCGCGTCGGCCGACGTCATCCACTCGTTCTGGGTGCCCGAGTTCCTCTTCAAGCTCGACGTGATCCCGGGCAACGAGAACGGCCGCGACAACGTCTTCCAGGTGACCGTCCAGGAGGAGGGCGCCTACGTCGGGCGCTGCGCCGAGCTGTGCGGCACGTACCACGCGTACATGAACTTCGAGGTCCGCGCCGTCTCCGGCGACGACTACGACGCCTATCTCGAGGCCCGCGAGTCCGGCCTGGACACGTTCGAGGCGCTCGAGGAGATCGGGCAGCCCGGCCTGTCGACCTCCACGACGCCGTTCGAGTCGCTGCAGAACAAGAACATCGACCAGCAGACCGCCGGTGGCTGAGATGCCCACCGTCCCAGCCCTGATCGTTCCGACGCGCGAGGAGGCACGACCGTGAAGGTCGAGGCGCTCATCTTCAACGTCATCGCGGTGTTCTGCGTGATCGCCGCCGTCGTCTACGGCGTCTGGGCGCGGGAGCCCATCGGCACCACGGCGCTGACGCTGTCCGGCGGTCTCACCGGCATGATCGGTGCGTTCTTCTGGTTCGTCTCCCGGCGCATCGACGCTCGGCCCGAGGACCGCAAGGACGCCGACATCGCCGAGGGCGCGGGTGAGCTGGGCTTCTTCCCGCCGGCCAGCTACTGGCCGTTCGCGCTGGCGCTGTCGGTCGGCCTGATGGGTCTGGGGCTGGCGTACTTCTACGCGTGGCTCATCCTCATCGCCGCAGCAGCGCTGCTCATCACCATCGGTGGGCTGCTGTTCGAGTACTACGTGGGCCAGAACGCCACCCAGAGCTGACCCTCCCAGCACCGCTCACGGCCGAGGGCCCCTCCCACGCGGGAGGGGCCCTCGGCCGTTCAGCGGGTGCTCAGCGGGTGCTCAGCGGGTGCTTAGCGGGTGCGTCGCCTCTCGACTCCTCCACGATGCTCTTTCCGCCGTCCGGGAGGAGTCGTCTCGCGTCGACGGCGCGAAGGGAGGCTGCGCGCTCATGTCCTCGCGGTCGAGCAGGCCGCGCGGAGGGATGGGGCGCCACCTGATGCGGACGCCGCACCACCAGGCCGATCAGGCTCCGCAGTGGCGGGCCACGACTCCGGCAGGGACGGCAGCGGCAGCCGGGAGGGCGTGGGCCGACGGGAGGGTCGACGCGGTGGGATGCCAGGTTGCGACGCAGGGCCGGCGGGCCGACGCTTCTCCAGGCGTTGGTCGACTGCCGCACCCGTCCCGGGGACATGTCGCCAGGAGCGGTCGAGGCCGTCAGGCACCTCACCCCGCCGTCAGGCACCCCACCCCGGAGCCGTGGCCCAGGCCGGACAGCAGCAAGGCCCCGGTGGAGATCCACCGGGGCCCTACTGGTCGTGCTCTGTGCCTTGCGATCAGTCGCGCGGCTCTTGAGGCCGGCCACCGTCGGCCGGACGGCCGGACGACGTGAGTTCCCGTTCGCCTTCACCGGCGGCCAGGCCGCGGCCCTCGCCCCGCTGCTCGAGCTCCACCTGCGCGGGCTCCTCGACGGGGGTGAAGAATCCGCGGATGGCCCGGCGCGCGCCACCCACGTGATTCATCCGCTTCGGCACCGGCGCGCCGCCGTAGGCGAGCTGACCGTGGCCGTGCTCGTCCACCGGACCGAGGGGCTGGTGGACCTCGATGAACTCGCCACTGGGCAGCCTGCGGATCACGCCGGTCTCGATGCCGTGCTCGAGCACCTCGCGATCGTGCTGCTGCAGACCCAGGCAGATCCGGTAGGTGACCATGTACGCGATCGCCGGGAGGATGATCACGCCGATCCGCCCCACCCACGTCATCGCGTTCAGGCTGATGTCGAACTTGTCCGCGATGACGTCGTTGCCGCCGGCGACCATCAGCCACAGGTAGAACGCCAACGCCATGGCCCCGAGCGACGTGCGCACGGGGACGTCGCGGGGACGCTGCAGCAGGTGGTGCGGGGCGGTGTCGCCGGTCATCTTGCGCTCGATCAACGGATACAGCGCCAACAGCGTGAACATCAGGCCGGCGATGACGACCGTCGGCCAGAAGAGCGCCGGGATGTTGTAGTCGCCGGGAAGGTTGATGTCCCACGGCGGGAAGATGCGCGTCGACCCGTCGAGGAAGCCGATGTACCAGTCGGGCTGCGAACCCGCCGAGACCTGCGCCGGGTTGTACGGGCCCCACAGCCAGATCGGGTTGATCTGGACCAGCCCGCCGAGCGCGGCGCAGACGCCGAAAACGATGAAGATCAGCCCGGTGGCCTTGGCCGCGAAGGTCGGGAACAGCCGGTTGCCGACGACGTTGTGCTCGGTCCGCCCGGCGCCCGGGAACTGCGTGTGCTTCTGCTTGACCAGGATGATCAGGTGCAGCGCGATGAGCGCCAGCAGGATCGCCGGGATCAGCAGCACGTGGAGGATGTAGAAGCGGCCGATGATCTCGGTGCCCACGAAGTCGCCGTTGAAGACGGCGAAGTGCACCCAGGTACCGACGACCGGGATGGACAACAGGATCGCGCTGATGATCCGCAACCCGGTGCCGGAGAGCAGGTCGTCGGGCAGCGTGTAACCGGTGACGCCCATGAGCAGGGCGAGCACGAGCATCACGACGCCGATCAGCCAGTTGGTCTCGCGCGGCCGGCGGAAGGCGCCGGTGAAGAAGATGCGCAGCAGGTGGACGACGATCGACGCCACGAACAGCAGGGCTGCCCAGTGGTGCAGCTGCCGCATGAACAGGCCACCGCGCACGTCGAAGGAGAGGTTCAGCGCCGAGTTGTAGGCCGCCGACATCTCCACGCCCCGAAGCGGCGCGTAGGAGCCCTCGTAGACGACTTCGCGCATGGAGGCGTCGAAGAAGAAGGTCAGGTAGGTGCCCGACAGCAGCAGGATGAGGAAAGAGTAGAGCGCGATCTCCCCGAGCAGGAACGACCAGTGGTCGGGGTAGACCTTGTTCATCGTCCGGCGGAGCCACGGGGCGACCGTGAGCTGCTCGTCGATGGCGTGCCCGGCCTTGCCCAGCCTCGTCGTCGGGGCGCCAGGTGCGGTGGCGGTACGAGCCATCAGATGCGCTCCCGGTTCCAGTAGGTGGGGCCTACGGCCTCAATGTAATCGCTGCGCGCGATGAAGAAGCCTTCGTCGTCGACGCCGATGGGCAGCTGCGGGAGAGCCCGGGTGGCTGGGCCGAACACCGGCTTGGCGCCCTGGGTGACGTCGAACTGCGACTGGTGGCACGGGCAGAGGATCCGGCTGGTCTCCTGCTCGTAGAGCGACACGGGGCAGCCGGCGTGGGTGCAGATCTTGGAGTACGCGACGTAGTCGCCGTACGCGAAGCCCGCCTGCCCCTCCCGGGGCTGCAGGTTGTCGGTCTGCTCCGGACGCAGCCGGATCAGCATCGTGGCGGCGTCGGCCTGTCGGTTCCCGCCGGGAACGGCCGGGAAGACCGTCTCCAGCGAGCCCGGCTCCTGGTCGCCGGGACGGATCGGGGTGCCGTCATCGCGGAGGAGACGCACACCTTCCGCCCAGCTGGTGGTGCCGAGCGGGTCGCCGTCGGTCGGGTCCTTGATCAGGCCACCCAGCGGCATGATCAGCATGACGCCCACGCCGCCCCCCATGAACGCCAGGGACCGCGTGATCAGCTTGCGGCGGGCCAGCCCGCTGTTGTGCCAGCCGCCGACCAGCGTCGCACCGGCGGTCACGCGGTCGAAGTGCGAGCCGTCGTGCTTGTCCTGTACCGCGGTCTCGTGCGGCAGCAGCTTCTTGGTGAAGAGCACCAGGCCGACGCCGACGCAGAGGAGCGAGAGGCCCATGAACAGGCCCAGCATCGGCGTGAACAGGGCGCTCCAGCCACCCTCGGTGATGTCCCAGTGCCAGTCGGGCAGGAACCAGCCCGAGCCGACGTAGACCACCATGAAGAGGAAGGCGAAGAGTCCGGCCAGGGCGAAGACCGTGCCGACCTGCCGGACGGCCCGCTTCTCCATGACCGAGTCCGGCTCGGGGCCGGGGTCGACGTGCATGATCTCGACGCCGTCGTACCGCGCGCCGAGGCGGTCGAGCTCCTGGCGGCTCATCGCCGCGAGCTGCTCGGGGGTGTAGTCGTCGTCCGGCCCGCCGTACAGCGTGTCGGGGACGTCGGCGCCGCCGGTGGAACCGGGGCGGGTGTCGCGGACGCTCACGCCTTGCTCCCCATCCAGAAGATTCCGAACATCAGGGCGCCGATGCCGACGACCCAGATCACCAATCCCTCGGCGACCGGACCGGTGCGGCCGATGCCGGCGCCGCCGGGGTCGGCCTGCGCGTTGATCGTCTGCACGTAGTTGATGATCGAGCGCTTCTCTTCCGGCGTCAGCTGATTGTCACCGAACACCGGCATGTTCTCGGGGCCGGTCAGCATCGCCGTGTAGATCTCGAGATCGTTGGAGCTCTCGAGGCTGGGAGCGGCCTTGCCCGAGGAGAGCGCACCGCCCTCGCCCACGAAGTTGTGGCACGAGGCGCAGTTGAGCCGGAAGAGCTCACCGCCCTCGGCGAGGTCGCCGGCGCGCAGGTCGCCGGACGGGAGCGTCGGACCGCCACCGTTGGCCTGTACGTAGGCCATCAGCTGGTCGATCTCCTCGTCGGAGAAGACGGCCGGCTTGTCCGGCGCGTCGGCCTCCTGGCGGACCAGCGGCATGCGGCCGGTGTGCACCTGGAAGTAGACGGCCGCCTCGCCGACCCCGATGAGCGACGGCCCGCGGTTGGGCACGCCCTCGAGGTTCTCGCCGTGGCAGGTGATGCAGCTGCGCTCGTACAGCTCGCGACCGGCGGCCTCGGCGGCGGACTCCGTCGTCTCGTCGGCCGCCTGGGCGGGCGCGAACACGGAGTACATCGCGCCGGTGAGGACCAGGGCGGTCATCAGCCCCGCGACGTTGGCCAGCCGGCGGCGGTGTTTGGAGCGGCGCCGGGCACGGGCCCGGCCGGCTGGGTTGCCGTCGCCGGGCCCGGTTTCGTGAGACCCGGATTCTTGTGACATGGCCTCGGACTGCGGGTTCGTGGTGGACACCGGTTCCCTAGCGGATCAGGTAGATCGTGGCGAAGAGCCCGACCCACACGACGTCGACGAAGTGCCAGTAGTAGGAGACCACGATCGCGGCCGTCGCCTGTGCTGGCGTGAACCGGCCCATGGTGGACCGGACGAGCAGGTAGACGAAGGCGACGAGGCCTCCAATGACGTGCAGGGCGTGGAACCCGGTCGTGATGTAGAAGACCGAGCCGTACGTCGACGACGAGATCGTCGTGCCGTGGTCCGTCACCAGGACGCGGTACTCGTTCGCCTGGGCCAGCACGAAGATCAGACCCATGACGAACGTGATCGTGAACCAGCGCCGGAGGCCGTAGACGTTGCCGTTCTCCGCGGCGAACACTCCGAACTGGCAGGTCACCGAGGAGAGCACCAGGATGACCGTGAAGACGGTGGCGTACGGCAGGTTCAGCTCCGTCGGCTCCGGCGGCCACCCCTCGGTGGCCCGGGCTCGCGCGGTGAAGTACATGGCGAACAGGCCGGCGAAGAACATCAGCTCGCTGGAGAGCCAGATGATGGTGCCGACGCTGACCATGTTCGGTCGGGTCAGGGAGTGCACCCGCGATGTGTCGAAGGTGCTGCTCGCGACGGGGGCCGTTGTCACGAGGGTCATCATGGCATCGGCAAGGGGTCGTCACGACTGCGGGTGCGATGGCGTGGCGGCAAAGTGATCAGCTCTTTACCGTTCCCGGCGCCTGCCCGGGGAATGTCCTGCTCTGCCACTAGGCTCGGCGGGGTGAGTCCCGCCTCCGACGCCACCCACCTCGCCTCGATGCCGGTCACCGTGGTGGTCTACAGCCACCGTCCCGAGGTCCGCGACGCCGTCCGCACCGCGGTAGGTCGCCGCCCCGCCGCCGACGTCGGCCCCGTGACCTGGCTCGAGTGCGAGACCGGTGACGACGTCGTCGCCACGGTCGACGCCGGTGGCGTGGACCTCTGCATCCTCGACGGCGAGGCCCAGCCGATGGGCGGTCTGGCGGTGGCCCGCCAGATGGACCAGGAGGTGGCCGACCGGCCGGCCGTGTGCGTTCTCATCGCCCGGCAGCCGGACCGCTGGCTGGCGCACTGGTCCCGGGCGGAGGGAACCTTGCCGCTGCCGGTCGACCCGCTGACCGCCCCCGGGGTTGTCGCGGGCCTGCTGCGCGTCCATGCGCAGCGTCCCGTCGTCCGTCGGTGAGCCGCCGATGAGCGCCCCCGCGGCCGGACGGCGGACGTGGCCGCAGCTGTACAACCGCCTGCTCTCCCGTGAGGACCTCTCCTCGGCCGACACCTCCTGGGCGATGCGCGAGGTGATGACCGGCGAGGCCACGCCCGTCCAGGTCGCGGCGTTCGCCGTCGCGCTCCGGGCGAAGGGTGAGTCGGCCGAGGAGGTCGCGGGCCTCGCCGCGGAGATGATCGCGCAAGCCACTCCGGTGCGGCTGTCCCGCGACTGCGTCGACATCGTCGGCACCGGTGGCGACGGTGCGCACACCGTGAACATCTCCACGATGGCGGCTGTGGTCGCCGCCGCGGCGGGTGCTCCGGTCGCCAAGCACGGTGGCCGCGCGGCGTCGTCGTCCTCGGGATCCGCGGACGTGCTGGAGGCGCTCGGCGTGGTCATCGACCTCCCCGCGGACGGCGTTGCGCGCTGTGTGGAGGACGCCGGCATCGGCTTCTTCTTCGCGCCGGTCTTCCACCCCGGGATGCGGCACGCCGGCCCGGCCCGGCGGGAGATGGGCATCGCCACCGTCTTCAACTTCCTCGGTCCGTTGACCAACCCCGCCCGGCCCGTCGCAGCCGCGATCGGTTGCGCCGACGGTCGGATGGCGCCGGTGATGGCCGATGTGCTGGCCGCCCGTGGGGGGCGTGCGCTGGTGTTCCGGGGCGACGACGGTCTGGACGAGCTGACGACGGCGACGACGTCGTCGGTGTGGGTCGTGCGCGACGGCGAGGTGGAAGCCGACCGGCTGGACCCCGCCGCACTGGGGATCCCCGCGTCCACACCGGATGCGCTGCGGGGTGGCTCGGCGCAGTTCAACGCCGACGTCTTCCGGCGAGTGCTCGACGGCGAGCAGGGGGCGGTCCGTGACGCGGTGGTCCTGAACGCGGCCGCGGCGCTGGCGGCCTTCGACGAGCGACCCGCCCGCCTGCACGACGCGATCGCGGCAGGCATGGAGCGGGCGTCGGCCGCCATCGACGACGGCCGCGCGAGGGATCAGCTCGAGCGCTGGGTACAGGTCAGCAGAGTCGCCCGCGGCTGACGGCCCCCTTCCAGGGGCCCGCCCCGAGCGTGCGAGGGGGTGGGGAGGAAGGGGGTCCTCTTACTAGTCGGCGGTCTCGAAGCCGATGGAGAACGCGGCGTCGAGGTCGTGCCGCGAGTAGGCGCGGAAGGCGATGTGGGTCTCGGTCTCGAGCACGCCGGGCACCTTGTTGATCCGCCCGGCGATCACCTCGGCGATCTGCTCGAACTCGCGGACCCGGACGATGGCGATCAGGTCGACCTCGCCGGCGGTCGAGTAGACCTCGCTGACTCCCTCGAGGTCGGCGATCGCCGCCGCCACCTCCGGGATCGCGTCGGTGGCCGCGTCGATCATCACGATGGCGGTGATCACGCGGGGGAGCCTAGCCGGGACCGCCCACGGCCGCCCGTTCCTGCCGTGACCCGCTCCGGACGGGCGCGCGTGCCGAGCGACCGGTCGTCGGCGAAGGGATCCCGACCGGAGTGCCCGGTCCCCACCCGGGCCAGGAACGAGCTGAACGCCCCCGTGCCCGGGGCCGCGCAGGCCAGCGTGCCGGTGAGCTCCACGAGACGGGTTCCGGGCTTCTCCATCCAGCGCAGGATGAGCTCGGTCTCGTCGACGGTGGCCGCGAGCTCGTCGTCGGGACCTACCGGGGTCTCGGCGGTGGCCAGCAGGCCCGGCAGCGTGGCGCGCACCGACGTGCCGCGCGGGGCGCCGCCCGCGGCCACCAGCCGCCCGCGGCGGACCACGGAGAGGTGCCAGCCCCGCGAGCCGTCGGTCCGGGCGAGGACGAGTTCGGGCACGGCCGCGAGTGACTCCAGGCGCTGCCGGCGCCGTACGGCCCGCACCAGGACCGCCACCCGGTCACGGAGAATCGCTGCGTCCTCGTAGCGCTCCTCGGTGGCGAGCCGGTCGACCCGGGCGAGCAGCGGCGCGAGCAGGTCGCGGGGGTCGTGGTCGACGGCCGCCCGGAAGACCGCCGCGATCGACGCGTACTCCTCGACCGACTGGGCGCCGGTGCAGGGACCGCCGCACCGGCCCATGCCGAACAGGGCGCAGGCCGAGCTGGACACCCGCGGCGAGATGCGGGTCGTGCACTGCCGCAGGGGCAGCGCCTCGTGGACCGCGGCGACGGCCGCGTCGGCGGCGCGCCGGTCGGGGAAGGGGCCGAGGAAGACGCCCGCGCCGGGGCGGACGCGGCGGACGACCGACAGCCGCGGGAAGGGCTCCTCGGTCAGGCGGATCCACAGCGCCCGTTCGGGGAAGCGGGAGCGGCGGTTGTACCGCGGCTTGTGCTCGGCGATCAGTCGTAGTTCGCGGACCGCGGCCTCGAGGTCGTGCGCGCACGGGATGGCGTCGACCCGCTGGGACAGCGCCACCATCTCGGTGATCCGGCTGCGCTGCTCGCTGGCGGAGAAGTAGCTGCGCACCCGGCTGCGGAGGTCGTTCGACGTCCCGACGTACAGCGGCTCGTCGCGCGGACCGCGGAACAGGTAGACGCCCGGTCCCCGCGGCACGCTGTCGGCCAGGTGCCGCTTGCGCAGCCGCTCGGGGTCGACCTGGCGGGTCAGCCCCGTCAGCTCCTCCAGGGAGGTGATGCCGAGGGGGCCGAGCCGCTCGAAGAGGCCGTGCAGGACGTCGACGGTGGCGCGTGCGTCGTCCAGGGCCCGGTGGGTGGGCGAGGTGGTGGCGGAGAAGTAGGGCGCCAGCGTGGCCAGCTTGCAGTTGGGCACCTCGTCGCGGGTGAGCAGCCGGCGGGCCAGCACCGCGGTGTCCACCGACGCCGCGGCCGGCCACGCGATGCCGTTCTCGGCGCAGGCCGCCTTGAGGAACCCGATGTCGAAGGGGGCGTTGTGGGCGACCAGGACGGCCCCCCGGGCGAACTCCAGGAAGGCAGGGAGCACCGTGCCGATGCGGGGCGCCGCGGCGACCATCATCGACGTGATGCCGGTCAGGACGCTGATGTAGGGCGGGATCTCCCGGCCCGGGTCGACCAGCGTCTGGAACTCGCCGAGGACGAGCCCGCCGCGGACCTTCACCGCTCCGATCTCGGTGATCGCGCTGTCCTTCGGCGACCCGCCCGTCGTCTCGAGGTCCACCACCACGAACGTGACGTCGGCCAGCGGCGTGCCGAGTTCGTCGATGGTGACCTGCTCGTACCGCTGCGGGTCCTGCCGCAGGGGAACATCGCGGGGGAGAGCGGGGGAGGAGGGCACGGCCGGACGGTAGGTCGCGGTAATGACACTCCTGTGATGCCGCGCCGGGGGCCCGGGCCGTGCCGATGTCGCCCGGGCGGGGGTTCCGGGCCGGTTCGCCTGGCGGCGCGCGGATGATCAGGACACCATCTCCCCCGGTGGGCCGCGCCCGTGGACGAGGGCGGCCCGGACACGTAGAGGTGGTCTGATGCTCCCGCGCTCCGGGCGGCGCACTGGTGGGACTGCGGTTCGGACGGCCTTCGCGGTGGTGGCCGCCGCCGCCCTCGCGGCCGCCGTGACCGCGCCGGCGTCGGCGGCACCCAGCGACCAGCCCGGCGGCACCTCGGCGGTACTGGACAGCCGGGCGCTGGACGAGCTGCAGCAGCGCGCCGCCGAGGTGCAGACCGGGCTCCAGCAGCAGCAGGCCGAGGTGGCCGCCGCGCGGGAGGAGCTGGCGCGGGCCGAGCGGGCCGTCGCGGACGCCGAGGCGGTGGTGTCCGAGGCCGAGAGCGAGCTGGCCGTCCACCAGCGGGCGGTCGCCGCCTACGCGGCGGCGGTCTACCGGGACGGCGGGGCGGTCACCCCGTTGACCCTTCTGCTGTCCGGTGGCGATCCGGGGGACGTCGTGGCGGCGCTGGGATTCCTGGAGGTCGTCGACGGACACGCAGCCCAGGTCATCGGCGTCGCGGCAGGACTCCGGCAGACGGCGCTGGATCAGCAGCAGCGGGCGACGGCCGCGCTGACGCAGGCCCGTGCGCGTGCCGACGCGGTCGCCGGGAAGGTGGCCGAGCTCGAGGCCGCCGCCGACGCGGTCACCGACGAGCTGGACGAGGCCCTCGGCGTCGTCGACCGCCAGCTCGCCCAGCTGCAGCAGGAGCAGCTCGACGTCAACGACCGGACGGCAGCCAACTGGCGGGCCTACGTCGAGCAGCTGACCGCAGCCGGCATCACCCCTCCGCCCGCGGCTGCCCTCCTGGACCCGCCCGCAGGGCTGCCGGCCGGCCTGGTGCCGGTCGGGGCCGTCGACGGTGGTGCCCAGCGCGGCGCGGCCCAGCTGCCCCGGCAGCCCACGTCCCTGCTGGTCCTGCCGGCCGAGACGCTGGGCGCCGTCACCGCGGCGATGGGCGCACTCGGGCGTCCCTACGCCCCTGGAACCGCCGGGCCCGACTCGTGGGACTGCGGATCGCTCGTGCAGTCGGTCTACGGGTCGGCGGGTATCCAGCTGCCCGGCACCCAGGCCGATCTCTTCGCCGCCACCACGCCGGTCGCCCCGGCCGACGTCCTCCCGGGCGACCTGGTCTTCCTGGGCTCCGCCGAGTCGGGACTCGGCCACGTCGGGATCGCGCTGGACCCGAGGACCATGCTGGCCGCCGACGCGCGGGCCGGTGCTGTCGTGGTCCGCACGCTGCCTGCAGACCAGGTCCTCGGCATCGGGCGCCCGGGTCTGGGGCAGCGGGCGCCGGTCGCCGCCCCCGGTCCCACCGGCGGAGCGCTGCGCGTGGAGTGCGGGAACACCGTCTACCCGCCCAGCTACGACGGCACGCGCTCCTGGGGCGGCTATCCCAACGGCCTCATCCCGCCGAGCGCCATGTGCCCGATCGGCGCGGGTGCCCACACACTGCGCTGTGACGCCGCGGCGGCCTACCGGGCGTTGTCGGCCGCGTACGCCGGTGCGTTCGGGACGCCGATCTGCATCACCGACTCCTACCGCACCTATGCCGGCCAGGTGCGCCTCTACGGACAGAAGCCGGCCCTGGCGGCGGTCCCGGGCACCAGCAACCACGGTTGGGGCCTGGCGGTGGACCTCTGCGGCGGGATCGACCGGTTCGGCACGCCGCAGTACGCCTGGATGAAGGCCAACGCCGGCCGGTTCGGCTTCCTCCACCCCGACTGGGCCGAGCCCGGCAACGGGCGCGAGGAGCCCTGGCACTGGGAGTTCGCCGGCACCTGAGTCCCCGGCCGCGCTGGATCCGGCGGAATTGTCGGTGGCCGCTCCTACCGTGCGGATGACTCACGGAGGAGAAAACCATGCTGATCGATTGCGACACCTGCACCGCGCGCCCGACGGGCTGCGCCGACTGCGTCGTCACCGTCCTGCTCGGGGCGCCCCCGGGCTGGCAGAGCAGCGACCCGGTCGTCATCCCGCTCGACGGGCGTCGCGGTGCGGGCACCGACACGGCTGTGGGGGGCATCGCGGCCGAGGACGTCGTCGTACCCCCGGCCGGGGTCGTCGTGGAGTTCGACGACGTCGAGCGCCGGGCCGTCCGTGCCCTCGCCGAGGTCGGTCTGGTGCCGCCGCTGCGTCATCGGGACCCCTCGGGAGAGGCTCGGGACGGCGACTGGAGGACGGGCTGAGGGCGTGTGGACGGAACGGTCCGGTCCATGTCACATCGAGTGCTCGTGCGGCTCTGGCCTGCACTGACAGGCCGGGATGGGGCGCTCGTCACAGGCGTCACAAGATCTTCCGTTTGTCACATGATCGTCACGGTCGTAGGGTCGCCGGGTCCGACCGAGTGGTCGTCACCCGCAGAGGGGTGACCTCGGACGGGCACCGCCTAATCGCCTGACGGCGCCTGCACAGGTGTCGGACGGCGAGCCGGGGACCCACCGCAGTCCTGGGGTGAGTTCTCCTGCTGGGCCGGTTCGCCGGTGCGCAGGAGATAGGGCCAGTCTTCCCAGCCCGAACCCGTCAGCTAACTCGGTAGGCGGTAGTCGAGGAAGAAACGGAGAGCCGCCGCTCGTGGCGACCCCACACGCCGTACTGCCGCACGCCCTTGATCAGTCCGCCACCGTTCGTCCGTCCGCTCCTGGACACGTCGGATGGCTCCGGTCCGGTCTCCTCCTCGGAGTGACCGCGGCCCTGACCTTCACCGTCCTCCCGGGCACCGCGACTGCCGACCCGCGGGACATCACCACCGCTGGGCAGGCCGCTCAGGCCGTCGCCGACGCCGAGCACGAGCTCGAGGTGGTCACCGAGGAACTCAACGAGGCCAAGGTCCAGCTCGAGGCACAGCACGCTGCCGTCGCCAGCGCCGAGCAGGCCGCGGCCGACGCGCAGGCGCAGCTGGACTCCCTCGACGGCCAGGTGCGCCAGCTGGCCCGCTCCGCCTACACCAGCGAGGGCTTCTCCCCGCTGGACGTGCTGCTGACCAGCGACTCGGCCGAGGAGCTGGTGCACCAGCTCGGCACCCTCGATGCCATCGCCGGGCACACCAACCAGCAGCTCGCCGAGGTCGCCGAGGCCGCCGCCGCGGCCGAGCAGGCACAGACCGCCGCGGACGAGGCCACGGCGGAGGCGCAGCGCGCCGTCGACGAGATCGCCGCCCAGCAGGAGGACCTCGAGGCGCAGATCGCCGACTTCCAGCGCCAGTACGCGGCGCTGAGCGCTCCCCAGCAGGAGGAGGTCGCCCGGGCGCACGGTGGCACGGAGGCGCAGCCCGCTCCCAGCGGCGTCGTGGCCCCGAGCGGCGCGGCTCAGGTCGCAGTGGACACGGCGCTCGCCCAGGTCGGCGACGCCTACGTCTGGGGCGCCGGCGGTCCGAACGCGTTCGACTGCTCAGGTCTCACGCAGTACGCCTACTCCGCTGCGGGGGTGAGCCTGCCGCACTCCAGCAGGAGCCAGTCGCAGATGGGCTCCCCGGTGTCCGTCGGTGATCTCCAGCCGGGCGACCTGCTCTTCTACTACGAGCCGACCAGCCACGTGGCGATGTACGTCGGCGGCGGGAAGATGGTCCACGCCTCGACCTCCAGCAAGCCGGTCATGGTGGTGGACTTTAACTCGATGAGCGGCTTCACGCACGCGCGCCGCATCGGCTGACGACCTCGCACCCCACGGCCAGGGCCGGTGACCTCCGCGTGGGGTCGCCGGCCCTCGTCGTCCGGGGATGCCGGGATCCCCGCATAGGATCGGTCGAGTGAGCCGGGTGGGTCGGGAAGGTGCTCGCGCCGCGCTGGCCACCGCGGTGATCCTCGGCATCGCGCTCGCCGCCGTCATCGTCGTTACCACGCCCTGGACGCCGTTGCCCGAACCGGTGGGCGGGCACAGTCCGGTCGACCCCACCGCCGGCCTCTCGCCGGAGCAGGTGGACCGCGCCGAGGCGTTCGCGGCGGCGCTCCGTCCTGCCTCCGTGGCCTCGCTGCTGCTCGGCCTGGCCGTCTCGGCGCTGCTCGGCCTCACCCGGGCCGGCGGCCGGCTGGTGCGGGCGGTCACCGCACCGCTCGGTGGGGGATGGGTCTGGCAGGTGCTGCTCGGCGTCCTCGCGCTCGCCGTCGTGGGGCGGCTGGTCACCCTGCCCCTCTCGGCCTACGGGGAGGTGGTGCGGCAGCGCTACGGGCTGTCCACGCGGAGCTGGGGGCTCTGGCTGCGCGATGTCGGCGTCTCCACGGCGATCGACGCCGGCCTGACCGCCGTGAGCGTGCTCGTGCTGGTGCTGCTGGCCCGACGGCTGCCGAGGACCTGGTGGGCGTGGGCGGGGGCCGGGGCCGCCGCGCTGGTGGTCGTCGGCTCGTTCCTCTGGCCGGTCCTGATGGAGCCGGCCTTCAACCGGTTCGAGCCGCTGGCGGCCGGTCAGTTGCGCAGCGACCTGCTCGAGCTGGCCGAGGAGAACGGGACGCCGGTCGAGGACGTGCTGGTGTCGGACGCCTCCCGGCGTACGACGGCACTGAACGCCTACGTCTCCGGGTTCGGCTCCACCCGCCGGATCGTCCTCTACGACACCGTGCTGGACCGGTTGCCCGACGACCAGGTCGAGTCGATCGTCGCCCACGAGCTGGGGCACGTGGCCACCGACGACGTCCTCGCCGGGACCCTCATGGGGGCGCTCGGAGCGGGAGCCGGCGTGGCGGCGCTGGGCTGGCTGCTCTCGGCACCGCGGCTGCTCCGGCGGGCAGGCGCCGACGGCCCGGGGGATCCCCGGGTGATCCCGCTGCTGCTCTTCCTCATGGCGGTGGGCACCCTCCTCTCCACGCCGGTGCAGAACGCGGTCTCCCGGCAGGTCGAGTCGCGGGCGGACGTACGTGCTCTCGACCTCACCGGCGATCCGGAAGCCTTCGCCGCCATGCAGCAGGACCTGGCCGGCTCCAACCTCAACGACCCGGATCCGCCGGACGCGTGGCACTGGCTCTTCGGCTCCCACCCGACCGTGGCGCAGCGGCTGGCCATGGCCGCGGACTGGGCCCGACTGGAGCGCCCGTGAGCGGCCCCGGCCGGACCCTCGTCGTCACCAACGACTTCCCGCCCCGCCAGGGCGGCATCCAGACCTTCGTCGCCGAGCTGCTGGCGAGGCGGCCACCGGAGTCGCTCGTGGTGCTCGCCTCCCGGTCGCCCGGATGGGAGGAGTACGACGCCGCGCTGCCGTATCCGGTCGTGCGGCTGCCCACCGGCATGCTGCTGCCCACCCGCCATGCGGGTCGCGCCGCGGTCGAGCTTGCCCGGCGCCACGGGTGCGACACCACCTTCTTCGGCGCCGCCGCACCCCTCGGCCTCATGGCTCCGACGCTGCGCGCGGCCGGCGTGCGGCACCTGGTGGGGGCGACCCACGGGCACGAGACGGGCTGGGTGGCGCTGCCGGGCAGCCGGCAGGTGATGCAGCGGATCGCCTCGGGGCTGGACGTCGTCACCTACATCAGCGACTACACCCGCGACCGGCTGGCTCCCGCCCTGGGCGGGCGCACCCGCCTGGCCCAGCTCTCGCCGGGGGTCGACGTCGAGCGGTTCACACCCGACGCCGACGGGGCCGCCGTCCGGAAGCGCTACGGCCTCGGGTCGGCGCCGGTGGTGGTGTGCGTCTCCCGGCTGGTCGCCCGCAAGGGCCAGGACGTGCTGGTGGCCGGGTGGCCGCGGGTGCTGGTCCGGCGTCCGGACGCCCGGCTGCTCCTCGTGGGGGGCGGGCCGGCCGAGGCCTCGCTCCGTCGGGCCGTGGCCGCACGCGGCCTGACCGGCTCGGTGCTCTTCACCGGTCCGGTCGATCCGGCGGAGCTGCCCGGGCACTACGCCGCCGGCGACGTCTTCGCCATGCCCTGCCGGACCCGGCGCGGGGGCCTGGACGTCGAGGGGCTGGGGATGGTCTTCCTCGAGGCCGCCGCGTGCGCCCGGCCCGTGGTCGCCGGTACCTCCGGGGGCGCCCCCGAGACCGTCCGGGAGGGCGTCACGGGGCACGTGGTGGACCCGCGCTCACCCGCCGCCGTGGCGGACACGCTCGTCCGGCTGCTGGCCGAGCCCGACCGCGCCCGCGCCATGGGTGTCGCCGGGCGCACGTGGGTGGAGGAGCGGTGGTCGTGGAGGAGGATCGCCGCCACCTTCGCCGAGCTCCTCGAGCCCGGCTGCAACCAGGCATAGGAACCAATACCTACGTCAGGGGCCTCCGGATGCGGGTATAGGTTCCTATGCCTGTTGAGTCGCAGTCGTTGCTCAGCGGGCGTAGAGGCCCTCGACCTCGGTGCCGAACTCCTTCATGACGACGGCGCGCTTGAGCTTCAGGCTCGGGGTGAGCATGCCGTTGCCCTCGGTGAAGTCGGTGCCGAGGATCGTGAACTTCTTGATCGCCTCGGCCTGCGAGACGGCCTTGTTGGCCTCCTTCACCGCGGCGTCGATCTCCGCCTTCAGCTCCGGGTCCTCCCGCGCCTGCTCGGCGGTCTGGTCCGCGGGCTTGCCCTTGGACTCCAGCCACTGCGGCAGGGCCTCCTCGTCCAGCGTGATCAGCGCGCCGATGAACGGCCGCTGGTCGCCGACGACGATGCACTGGCTGACCAGGCGGTGCGAGCGCAGCCGGTCCTCGAGCACCGCGGGGGCGACGTTCTTGCCGCCGGCGGTCACCAGGATCTCCTTCTTGCGACCGGTGATCTTCAGGAAGCCGTCGGCGTCGAGCTCGCCGAGGTCGCCGGTGCGGAAGAAGCCGTCGGCGTCGATGGCGTCGGTGGTGGCGTCCTCGTTGCGCCAGTAACCACGCATGACGATGCCGCCGCGGATGAGCACCTCGCCGTCGTCGGCGATGCGGAACTCGACGCCGGGCAGCGGGCGGCCCACGGTGCCGATGCGCAGGGCGTCGTCGTGGTTGACCGAGGCGGCGGCCGTCGTCTCGGTGAGGCCGTAACCCTCGTAGACCGTGACGCCGATGCCCCGGAAGAAGTGGCCCAGCCGCTCGCCCAGGGGGGCGCCACCGGAGATCGCGCCGAGGCACCGACCGCCGAGGGCCGCCCGCAGCTTGCCGTAGACCAGCTTGTCGAACAGCGTGTGCTGGGCCCGGAGCGCGAGCCCCGGCCCGCCGTCGTCCTGCGCCCGCGACCAGTCGATGGCGACCTGGGCGGCCTTGTCGAAGATCGTGCCCTTGCCGTCGCCCTCGGCCTTGGCCTTGGCGCTGTTGTAGACCTTCTCGAACACCCGCGGGACGGCGAGGACGAACGTCGGCTTGAACTCGCCGAGGTCCGCGACCAGGTTCGAGACGTCGGGGGTGTGGCCGATGACCGTGCGGGTCTTGATGGCGCCGACCTGCAGGACGCGGGCGAGCACGTGCGCCAGCGGGATGAACAGCAGCAGGGAGCCCTGCACGTTCATGAACCGGCCGAGCAGGCTCATCCCGTTGCCGATCTCGAACAGGAAGTTGCCGTGGGTGAGCTCGCAGCCCTTGGGGCGGCCGGTGGTGCCGCTGGTGTAGATCAGCGTGGCGAGGCTGTCGGCCGTGAGCGTGGCCCGGCGCGCCTGCAGCTCGCTGTCGGGGACGTCCTCGCCGGCCTGCACCAGCTGGTCGACCGCGCCGTCCTCGATCACGTGGACCGACCGCAGGTCGGGTGTCTGCTCCCGGACGGACTCGACGGCGGCGGCGTGCTCGTCGCGCTCGACGATGACGGCGGTCGCGCCGGAGTCGGACAGGATCCAGGCCACCTGGTCGGGGCTGGAGGTCTCGTAGATCGGGACGACGGCAGCGCCGGCGGTCCAGATGGCGTAGTCGAGGACCGTCCACTCGTAGCGGGTCTTCGCCTGCAGGGCCACCCGGTCACCGGCGGCGACACCCGCGGCGATGAGCCCCTTGGCGACCCCGTCGACCTGGGCGCCGAACTCCTTCCAGGTGACGTCCTGCCACTGACCGTTCCGCCGTGCCCGCAGGCCGACCTCGTCGCCGTGCTCGGCGACGTTGGTGGCGAGCATGTCGGTCAGGGCCTCGTCCGGGCCCACCTCGGTGGTCGCAGGAACGCTGAACTCGCGCACGCCTGGTCCTCTCCTCCCCGCCGTCCGGGGGCACCGTCGCCCCCGGCCCCGGCCAGGGACGTCGCAGGAGAATCTAGCCGGTGATCCCTACTCGTGAGTAGCAGAGTGCTGGACCGCCGGCTCGCCGGACGGCGGGAAACGGCTAGCCTGCTGCCCATGGCCGAGCAGTCCACCCAGTCGATCGTCATCGATGCGCCGGCGGCCGACGTCATGGCCGTCATCGCCGATTTCGGCTCTTACCCCCAGTGGGTCGCCTCCGCCAAGAAGGTCGAGGTCCTCGAGACCGGACCTGACGGCCGGGCGCAGCGGGTGCACTTCGTGCTCGACGCCGGAGCGGTCAAGGACGACTACGTCCTCGACTACACCTGGGACGACGACCGGAAGGTGTCCTGGACCCTCGTCGAGGGCCAGATGCAGAAGCGCCAGGAGGGGTCCTACACGCTCACCGAGACCGACGGCGCCACCGAGGTGACCTACGCGATCACCATCGACCTGTCGATCCCGATGCTCGGGATGATCAAGCGGAAGGCCGAGAAGGTCATCCTGGACACGGCTCTCAAGGAGCTCAAGAAGCGCGTCGAGGGCTGACCCGCGTGCGCACGCTCCTCCTCACCGGCCCGGGCGGGGCCGGCATTTCGACCATGGCCGCGGCTGCGGCGGTGCGCGCCGCCCGATCCGGGCGCCGGACCGTCCTGCTCTCACGGCAGGCGCCCCCGGTTGCGGGACTGGACGTCGAGCCGGGCCTCACCGTGGTCACCGTCGACCCGCAGGCGGCCGTCGAAGGCCTCTGGGCGGGTGCCGCCGACGCGGCCGGCGCCGTGCTGCCGCAGCTGACCCTGCCGCCGGCCACCTCCGTCGTCCCCCTCCCGGGCGCCGCCGACCTCGCCCTGTTCGCCGAGCTCGCCCGCGCCGAGGCCGAGCTCGTCGTCGTCGACGCCGGCCCGATCCAATCGGCACTGGCACTGGTCAACCTGCCCACGACCCTGCGGTGGTGGCTGGAGCAGCTGATGCCGCCGAGCGTGCGCGCCCTCGGTGCCGTCCGGACCGCGGCGGTCGCCTCCGGCGTGGTGCGCCGGGGGCCGGTGGACGCCGCGCTGGCCGCCGTCCCGGTCGTCGAGGCGTTGCTCGCCCGTGACCGGCTGGCCGATCCGACCGGCACCGGCGTGTACCTGGTGGCCGAGCCCCGTACGTCGTCGGCGGCCGGGCTCCGCGCAGTGGCGACGGTCCTGGCGTTGCACGGCCTGGCGGCCGGCGCCGTCCTCAGCCGGGTCCTCCCGCTGGCGGGGGGCGACGAGTGGACGACGGCCCGCGCCGCCGAGCAGGAGGCGGCGCTCGTCGCGCTCGCCGACGTGGCACCGGTGCGGCGCGTTCCCGAACTCCCCGTCGCACCGGAGGGCCCCGACCAGCTGAGCACGCTGCTGGGCGACGGGTTGCCGGAGAGCACCGGGTTCGCCGTGCCCGCGCCCGAGCGGCACGAAGGGGCCTGGCGGCTCAGCCTCCCGCTTCCGTTCGCCGAGCGCGGCGCCGTCACGCTGACCCGGTGGGTCGACGACCTGGTGCTGACCGTCGGCGGGATCCGCCGGTCGGTCCGGCTGGACGCGCTGCTCCGCCGGTGCGAGGTGACCGGCGGCCGGCTCGCCGCCCCCGGTACCGCCGCCGCCCGTCTGGAGGTGGGTTTCCGCCCCGACCCCCAGCTCTGGCCCGCCGATCTCCTCAGTGCCGAGAAAAGGACCCCATGACTCCCGGAACCGACTGGATCGACCAGGCCCAGCGCCTGGTCGAGGCCGTGCGTGACAACCTCGCCTCCCACGAAGCCTCCGTTCCGGACAGGCCTGCACACTCCGCCGACTGCCGGTGGTGCCCGATCTGCCAGGCGGCTGCCGTCGTGCGCGGCGAGCGCCCCGAGGTGAGCGCGGCCCTGGCCGATCTGCTCACCGCGGCCGCGACGGCCCTGCGCACCGTGGCGGCCGCCGGGCAACCGGCGGAGTCGACCGCCGAGACCCCGCAGGAGAGCGAGCCGCCCGCGCCGGTCCAGCAGATCGAGATCGCGTGACGGACCCGGCAACGGCCGGGCCGGCCGCGCTCGGCATCGACATCGGCGGGACCAAGGTGGCCGGAGGAGTCGTCGCCGGCGACGGGACGATCCTCGCCACCGCCCGCCGGGCGACCCCCGGTGCCTCGGTCACCGACACCGAGGACGCGATCGTCGCCGTGGTCGAGGAGCTGGCCGCCGGGCACGACGGCGAGCTGGTGGGCGTCGGCGTCGGGGCCGCCGGCTGGTTCGACCGCCATGGCGACACGGTGTTGTTCAGCCCGCACCTGGCCTGGCGGAACTCCAGCCTCCGCAAGGACCTCGCCGCCCGGCTGCAGCGGCCGCTCTGGGTCGGCAACGACGCCGACGCCGCGGCCTGGGCGGAGTACCGCTACGGCGCCGCGAGGGGCGCCGACCTCGCCCTGATGATCACGCTCGGCACCGGCATCGGCGGCGGGATCGTCATGGACGGGCGGCTGCGGCGGGGGTCGCACGGCGTGGCGGGGGAGTGGGGCCACATGCGGGTCGTCCCCGACGGCCGGCTCTGCGCCTGCGGCAACCGCGGCTGCTGGGAGCAGTACGCCAGCGGGACGGCGTTGGGCCAGACCGCGCGCGAGGTCGCCCGCACCTCGCCGGCCGCCGCGGCACGGCTGCTGGAGCGTGTGGACTGCGAGCCCGACCGGCTCACCGGCGAGGACGTCGCGCGCGCGGCCGCGGACGGCGACCCGCTGGCCCTCGAGCTGATCACCGAGGTGGGGATCTGGCTCGGGCAGGGCATCGCCGACCTGGCCGCCGTCCTCGACCCCGACGTCGTCGTGATCGGCGGAGGCGTGAGCAAACTCGGCGAGATGGTGCTCGCACCGGCTCGTGACCGGTTGGAGCGGGCGCTTCCCGGGCGTGGCTTCCGCCCCGGTCCCCGCGTGGTGGTCGCCGAGCTCGGCCCGCAGGCCGGGATGGTCGGGGCCGCCGATCTGGTGCGGCAGGCCGTGAACGAGGGCGAGGCGTAGCTCGTCCGGACTTGGCGCGGGGACGGCTAGTACCCAGGCCGCCAACGTTGGCCCTGCCGATGCGGCGCGGACGTGGCCTTGGCGTGTCCCTGAGCGGCCAATTTGGGACACGTGCGCTCGCTTGCGGCCGGCCATGCCTCGGACGAACCGTAAGTCGGCTCGCGGCATCATCCCGGCGCTGCTCCTGCTCGGCATCGGGACGATCCCAGGCGAAGTTGTCGGCCGGAACCGGGCTCGGCAGGCGACGGAGTCCCCCGGCGGCGAGTGGGGTAGTCCTGTGCGACGTCCGGTGTCAGGATGCTCGCACGGTCAGTGTGTTTCCCGTTACCGACGCGAGACGCACCGGATCCAACATCGGCACCGAGGAGCCCCGGGCCATGGCACGCACACCGCAGGACGTCTTCGCAGCACACGCATCGGCTCTCGCCGCCGGCGACATCGGCAGGATCCTCGAGGACTACAGCGACGATGCCGTACTGCTGACCGCCGACGGGCCGTTCCATGGGCACAAAGCCATAGGTGAGTTCCTCACGGCTGCCCTCGGTGCCCTGCCGGAGGCGGAGTTCACTGTGGGCGCAGCAGTCTTCGAGGGTGATGCGCTGCTGTTGGTCTGGAGCGTCACGTCCCCCAAGGGAAAGATCACCGACGCGGTGGACACTTTCGTCTTCGCCGACGGCAAGATCAGACTCCAGACAACCGTCTTCCACGTGGAGCCTGCCTGACTTGCTCAGCTTCTCGCAGCCAATCTCAGGGTGCTGGGACAGCAGGAGAGCGCGGCACTAGTTCACTCCGCCGGTCAACAGGAGCACCCCGACGACGATCGCCACCACGCCCGCCAACCCGGCCGACACCTTGTTGTAGGGCGTCCAGGCAGCGCGCCCTCGGGTGCTC
This sequence comes from Blastococcus colisei, assembly GCF_006717095.1. NCBI lineage: Bacteria > Bacillati > Actinomycetota > Actinomycetes > Geodermatophilales > Geodermatophilaceae > Blastococcus > Blastococcus colisei. The sequence continues at coordinate 3,058,380 of NZ_VFQE01000001.1, read as the reverse complement.
CGGCCCGCGAAGCCCGCACCGATGATCAGCACGAGGCCGACGACGACGCACAGCAGACCGAGTACGCCCACGGTCATCCCCTCACTCGGGGGCCAGCTCCCGCGCGAGCTGCTCGAGGAACAGGCCGATGTCGGTGATGATCCCCATCGCCTGGGCGCTGCCGCGGTCGGCGAGTTTCGTAACCGTTGCCGGGTTGATGTCCACGCTCACCAGCGGGATCGACGCGGGCAGGATGTTCCCCGTCGCGATGGAGTGCAGCATCGTCGCGACCATGATCGCGAAGCCGACGTCCGGCAGCTGCGCGCGCATCGCCCGCTGGCCCTCGATCACGTCGGTGTAGACGTCGGGCAGCGGGCCGTCGTCGCGCACCGACCCGACCAGGACGAACGGCTTGCCCGCCTGCACCATCGCGTGCATCACCCCGCCGGTGAGCACGCCGGACTCCACGGCCGCCGAGATCGACCCGGCCGCGCGGATCGTGTTGATGGCGCGGATGTGGTGCTCGTGGCCGTGGGGCACCCCCGATCCCTTGGCGAGGTCGACACCCAGAGAGGTGCCGAACAGCGCCGACTCGATGTCGTGGGTGGCCAGGGCGTTGCCGGCGAACAGGACGTCGACGAAGCCGGCGCGGACCAGGCGGACCATCGCGGGGGAGGCGCCGGTGTGCACGACCGCCGGACCGCCGACCCACAGGATCCGCTTGCCCTCGGCCTTGACCTCGCGCATCCGCTCGGCGATCTGCCGCACGAGCAGGGCCTGCGGCTTCTCGCTGGACACCGCCGAGGACATGAACCCGAAGTCGTCCTCCTCGCCGCGCGGCGCCTGCACCGGCAGCTCGACGCGCACGCCGTGCGCGCCGCAGACCACCGCATCCCCGGCTCGCACGTCGCTGACCGGCACTGTGCGGACCACCTGCTGCCCGTCCTCGTCGGTGACGACGAGCCCGCAGTCCATCTCCGGCTGCCGCACCCGGAGCCACTCCCGGTCGAGCCGAACGAGGGTCTCCAGGTTGGTGGTCGAGTAGAAGTCGTCGGGGAAGACGCCGTCGGCGGGGGCCGGCCGGGTCGTCGCCGTCCCCGGGTCCACGGCGTTGGCCCCGTGGATCTGCACCCGCATCAGGATCCGGTCGAGCAGGTCCGCCCCGTCGGCGCTGATCTCGACGAGGGCCCGTGACTCGTCCTCGTGCTGCCGGCCGAGGTCGAGGGTCTCGATGCGGTAGTCCCCGCCGTACTCGAGGACGTCGTCGAGGATGCGCGCGAGTATCCCGGTGTCCATCAGATGACCGGTGACGGTGACGGTGGCGGAGTGCGCGGCGGAGCTCACGCGGCGCACGCTATGCCATGTGGTCGTCCTCGACGACGATCCCCGTGCCAGGCCCGCGCTACCGCCCGCTGTGCTCGAGGAAGTGGCCTGTGACGCGCTCGCGGGGCACGCCGCCGGCGAGCAGGGCCCACAGCAGCAGCCGGGACTTGCGGGCGTCGAGCGCGCCGGTGAGGACGGCGCCGCGGGCCTGCAGGTCGATCTCGGACCCGGCGAAGCCGTAGGTGCCCGTCAACGTCCCGCCGGCTCCGGTCCGCGTGCTCACCACCACGGGGATCCCGGCGGCGACGGTCGTGCTGATCTCCTCGGCCAGACCGGTGGAGGTGTGTCCCGCGCCGAACGCGCTGATGGCGACGCCGCGGGCACCGTGCTCCCGCACCGTGCGCAGGAGGGCGCCGTCGTCCCCGAGGAAGGTCTCCAGCAGCGGCACGTCCGGGTCGGTCCGGGGACGTGGCAGCGGAGCGCCGCGGCGCGGCAGCCGGTGCACGTGCACGGCTCCTTCCACGACCTGACCGACCGGCCCGCCGTCGGCGGAGTGGAACGCACCGAGCGACCAGCTGTGGGTCTTCCGGACGGTGCGGGCGGCGTGGACGGTGTCGTCCAGCACGACCAGCACCCCGGCGTCGCGGAACGCCGGGGCCGTGGCCACGCGACAGGCCGCGAGCAGGTTCGCGGGCCCGTCGGGTGAGGCCTGGGCGGGGCCGCGCATGGCTCCGGTGACGACGAGTGGTTCGGGCAGGTCCCAGTACAGGCCGGCGAGGAACGACGTCTCCTCCAGGGTGTCCGTCCCCTGCGCGAGGACGACGCCGGCAGCGCCTGCCGCCACCTGTTCCCGGGCCCAGGCCACCGCGTCGACCACGTCCTGCGGCAGCAGGGAGGCGCTCGGGACGCGGGCCAGCGTCGCGACCCGGACCTCGGCCACGCCGTCCAGACCGGGGACCGACGCGGCGAGGTCCTCGGCCGTGAGCCGTGGCTCGATCCCACCGGAACTCGGGAACGGCGTCATGGTGATGGTGCCGCCGAGCGACCCGAAGGCGACGAGCGGTCGGCTCCGACCGGTCATGTGCGGAAATCCCTCGGTCAGACCACGGCGCCGTCGTCGCCGTCGTCCTCGGAGCGGTCCCGCATCCGCGACACCAGCAGGACGACACCACCGGCGATGCCCGCGACGCCGATGAGCAGGCCGAGGTCGGCGGACAGTTCGAGGATCCCCGGCGCGGCGATGACCAGCACGCCGGCGACGATCAGCAGCACCGCGTAGAGCGAGGCGGGAGCCGGGGCCGGGATCGGCGGAGGCGGCGGTGGCTCGAAGTGCTCGTCCGGCCGGTCCAGCACGGGCAGCTCGTGCGGTGGAGGCGGCGCGCTGTCTGCCGGCTCGTCCTCGACCACGGCGCGGCCGTGCTCCGCCTCGTACGCCGACACGATCCGCGCCCACTCGGCGTCCTCGTCGAGTTCCCGGCGTGCGGTGGCCGGCTCGGGCGCGGGTGCCGGCGGCACGTCGACGGGGGGTGCGTGCTGGTCCACGACCGTCCGTGCCTCGGCCCGGCGGGACCGGTCGACGAACAACCGGTCCGACGGCGGACTGGGCAGGCTCACCGTCCGCGTGTAGGGCTCCACGTCGGCCGACGGCTCCAGGTAGGCGGCGATGCCGACGGCGTGCAGCAGGTCGAGCAGGTGCTCACCGATGCGCGGGTCGACGTCGCGCAGGGGGCTCCAGAGCGTGGCCTGCAGGCCGTTGTCGCGCCGGCCGCGCCCGCGGCGGACCGTCACCGCGTCTCCGCGGCGGGACTCCCCGTGACCGGGTGGTCGCCGGCCCCCACGCGCGCACGGATCCAGTCGACGGAGCCCGCGAAGATTCTCGGGGCGTCGTTGTCCAGCGTGGCGACGTGGTAGCTGTCCTCGAGCAGCACCTCGGTCGTGTCCGAGCTGCCGACGCCGGCGAGCAGGATCGTGCTGTTGATCGGCTCGACGACGTGGTCCTCCACGCTGTGGAAGACGATGACGGGCGCCGTGACCGTGCCCAGGTCCGCGCGGGTGGCGGCCCACAGCCGGCGGAGCTGCATCATGGCGCGGGTCGGCAGCTTCGGGTAGGCCAGCTCCGTCACGCCCGGCTTCTTGATGTCGCTGGCGATGGGCGCCCAGCTGGGGGTGATCCGCGCGAGCAGCGGCAGCAGCTTCGCGTCCACCCGCTGGGTCAGCAGCGCCGGGTTGACCAGCAGGAGCCCGGCGACGTCGTCCGGGCGGACCTGGGCCAGCCGGGTGGCGAGCGTGCCCCCCATGGAGAGGCCGGCGACGAAGACCCGGTCGCACTCGGCGGCGAGCTCGTCGAAGGCCTGCTCGACCGTCGTCGTCCACTGGTCGTGGGTGCTGGTGTTGCAGTCCTGCCAGCGCGTGCCGTGGCCCGGCAGCAACGGGCACCGCACGGCGAAGCCCTCGGCCGCGAGGTGCTCACCCCACGGCCGCATGCTCATCGGGGTCCCGGTGAAGCCGTGCACCAGGAGGACGCCGGTCCGGCCGTCGGGACCGTCCCCACCGGGGAAGGCGAACGGCTCGGCGCCGGGCATGACGCCGTGGGGCTCGGTCGGTCCAGACACAGGGTCCTCCTCGGCGTCCGGTGGCGGTGCCGACCGGCAGGGCGTGCTCGGAACAGGTCACACCTCCGGCCGATTGTGATTCGGCCGACGGGCTCCTTAGTCTGGCAGTTCAACTGGGAGGCGTGTTGTTCTACTGGTTCCTCAAGTTCGTCGCCATCGGCCCTGCCGTGCGTGCCGTCTTCCGCCCGCGCGCCACAGGCACGGGGAACGTGCCGGCGACGGGTGCCGTGATCCTCGCGAGCAACCACCTGTCGGCCGCCGACTGGATCTTCATGCCCATGTCGCTGAAGCGGCGGGTGACCTTCCTCGCCAAGGCCGAGTACTTCACCGGCACGGGCATCCAGGGGGCGGCCCAGCGCGCCTTCTTCACCGGCGCCGGCCAGGTGCCCATCGACCGGTCCAGCGCCTCTGCCGCCGAGAACGCCATCCAGACCGGGATCCGCATCCTGCACGAGGGGAAGATCCTCGGCATCTACCCGGAGGGCACGCGATCCCCGGACGGCCGGCTCTTCCGCGGCAAGACAGGGGTGGCCCGCATGGCGCTGGAGACCGGCGCCCCGGTCGTGCCGGTCGGGATGGTCTACAGCACGAGGAAGCTGCCGTTCGGCAAGAGCATCGCCCGCGTCACCGTGCGGTTCGGCGCCCCGCTGGACTTCTCCCGCTACGAGGGGATGTCGGGCGACCGCTTCGTCGAGCGGTCGATCACCGACGAGATCATGTACGAGATCATGACGCTGTCGGGCCAGGAGTACGTCGACGTGTACGGCGCGACGGTCAAGAAGTCGATGGACGCGACCGGCGCCAGCGCGCCGGATGTCGTCGCTCGCCTGCAGCCGCCGCCGGACGAGGCGGCCGACCGCGCCCCCACCTCCCTCGCCGGCTGAGGGGCCCTCAGCGGTCGGTGAGTTTCACAGCAGGGTGATCTCGGGGTGGAGAATAGGAGCAGGTAAAGCCGCTCCACGGGACGTTGAGCCGCGTCACGGCGCGGCTCAACGTCCGTTGGCGCGGCTCAACCCGCATGCCAACAGGGCGCTGCGGAACTCGGCGCGGCGATCCCGGCCCCCGGAGCGGCGGCCTGTCATGACGGGCGGGGACTTTCCCACCCGAGAGTCACCCTGCTGCCGAACTCAGCGGCCGGTGAGCCGGGCGAGGACGTCGCGCAGCAGGTCGAGCAGCTCCTCGCGGGTCATGGTCGGCTCCTGCACCCACTGGCCCACCAGGTCCTCGGTGAAGGCGAACCAGGCGAGCACGAGCTGACGGCGCAGCGCGTCGTCGGGCAGCTCCAGCGCGGTCAGTGCCAGCTCCACCAGGCGGCCTCGGGTCTCCTCGTAGACCTCCGAGACCCACGGGTCACCGCCGCCGGCGCCGCGGACGAAGGCCAGGTGGCTCTCGCGGAAGGTCTCCACCCACCCGACGTAGCGGTCGAGCATCCCGGTGACCTGCTCCTCGCGCGGCGTCCCTGGCGCGGGCAGCAGATGCTCCCACAGCAGGTCGGCGGCGGCGCGGGTCACCGCGGTGTAGTACTCGCGCTTGGTCGCGAAGTAGTGGAACAGCAGGCTGCGGCTGATGCCCGCCCGCCTGGCCACCTCGTCGATGGTCAGCTCCTGCACCGGGGTGGTGGGCAGCAGCTCGAGCCCGATCTGCACCAGCTGCGCCCGCCGGTCACCGGCCGAGCGGCGCAGCCGGGGCGGGCCGGGCCGGGAGGACGCCGTCATCAGCTTCGGCGACCCGCTCAGGCCGCGACCCGGTCGGGGACAGCCCGGGCCAGCAGCCGCTCGACGGCGTCGGTCGCCAGCCGGGCCCGCTCCTGGGGGAGCATGTGCCCGGTCCGCCCGGCTACGTGCAGGGCGGCGTCGGGGATCGCCTCGGCCAGCTGCCGGCTGTGCCGCTTGGGCGTCAGCTTGTCGCTGTCCCCGACGAGGATCTCGACGGGCACGCTCGTGAGCGCCGTCAGCTCCTGGCGCTTGTCGTGCTCGCCGAGGGCCGGGTAGAAGGCGGCGAACGCGCGCACCGTCGAGGCGTGCATGATCTCCGCGCCCGCGACCACCATCTCGTCGGTGGCGTCGGCGCCGTAGAGCAGCTCGCGGACCAGCTTCCGGTGGCGCGGGTGCGAGGGCGGCAGCAGCTGCCGCATCCGCTCGAGCGCCCGAGCGCCGCCGATGGCGGCCGAGACCATGCCGGGGGCCAGCTTCAGCTGGAGCCGCTCGGCCGGCGTATCGCCCGCCGGGGCCAGGTCGCCGGCCGACGTCGACACCAGCGCCACGCCGCGCACCCGGTCGCCGAACAGCTCGGGCCGCGCGGCGGCCAGGCACATGATCGTCATGCCGCCCATCGAGTGGCCGGCCAGGACGACCGGACCGCTGGGGGCCAGCTCGTCGAGCAGTTCGCCGAGGTCGGCGCCGAGCTGGTCGATCGAGAGCTCGCCGACGGCGTCGGCGTAGCGGCCCCAGCTGGAGCGGCCGTGGCCGCGCTGGTCGTACCGGATCAGCCTCAGCTCGCCGGCGGCGAGCCGGGGGAGGAGCAGCTCGGCGACGTCGTCCCAGGCGGCCTGCGCCAGGGTCCAGCCGTGGGCGAGGACGAGGGTGACCGGGGCGTCGTCGGCCCCGTCGACGACGGCATGCAGGACGGCGCCGTCGGTGGTCCGGACCGCCGCCACCCGGCGGAGCACGGTTGCCGCGCTCATGCCGCCACCTCCGGGCGTTCGGCCGGGACGGCCGGGATGCCGACGTAGTTCTCCCGGTCGAGCTTCCTCGTGAGTCTCCGGAACCGGAACGTGAAGTCGGGCCACAGCGTGGTGTTGTGCCCGTGCTCGTCGAGGTACCAGCTCGCGCACCCGCCGGCCAGCCACACCGTGCCCTTCGACTTCTCCGCGATCAGCGAGCGCCACGCCTCCTGCGCCTCGGGGGTGGTCTCCAGGACGGCGAGCCCCTCGGCGTCCATCGTCTGCAGCGCGTCGTCGACGTAGGCCACCTGCGACTCGATCATGTAGACCATCGACGTGTGGCCGACGCCCACGTTCGGCCCGACCAGCAGGAAGAGGTTCGGGAACCCGGCGACGGTCGCGCTGCGGTTGCTGACCATCCCTGCCGACCACACGTCGGCGAGGGTGCGGCCGTCGCGGCCGCAGATCTTCCCGGCGATCGGTAGATCGGTCACATGGAAGCCGGTGGCCAGCACGATGGAGTCGGTGGGGCGCTCGACGCCGTCCCGCGTGACGATCGAGTGCGGGCGCACCTCGGCGATCCCGGCGGTGACGAGTTCGGCGTTGGGTGCCGCGACCGCCGGGAAGTAGTCGTTGCTGATCAGGATCCGCTTGCAGCCGATCGTGTAGTCCGGCGTCAGCGCCTTGCGGAGCTTCGGGTCGCGCACCTGGCGGTGCAGGTGGGCCCTGGCGAGCTTGCCGACCGGCTTCAGGAAGCGCCGGTTCTTCGCCATCCCGATGACCAGGAACTCCCGGAAGAGGTAGAGGAAGGCGCGGATCGCGTTCTGGAGGCGGGGGACGACGCGGTAGAGCCGGCGCATCCACGGCTTGACCGGGTGATCGGTGCGGGGGACGACCCAGGCCGGAGTTCGCTGGTAGACCGCGATGCTGCCGACGACCGGCTGGATCGCCGGGACCACCTGGATGGCGGAGGCGCCGGTGCCGATGACGGCGACCCGCTCGCCCGCCAGGTCGTGCGCGTGGTCCCAGCGCGCGGAGTGCATGACCGTGCCGGCGAAGGAGTCCAGCCCCGGGATGTCGGGGTAGGTCGGATCGGCCAGGGCGCCGGCCGCGGAGATCAGGACGCGCGCCCGGAACTCGCCGGCCGTGGTCGCGACGAGCCAGCGTCGCGCGGCGTCGTCCCATCGTGCGGAGGTGACGTCGGCGCCGAAGACGCAGTGCCGGCGGACCTCGAACCGGTCGGCGGTCTTCCGGAGGTAGGCCTGGATCTCCGGCTGCTCGGAGTAGGAGCGGCCCCAGTCGGGATTCTGGGCGAAGGAGAAGGAGTAGAGGTTGGACTGCACGTCGCAGGCCGCACCGGGATAGGTGTTGTCCCGCCACGTGCCGCCGACGTCGTCGGCGCGCTCCAGGACGACGAAGTCGGTCTCCCCGCGGCGCCGGAGCGCGATCGCCATGCCGAGGCCGGCGAAGCCCGAGCCGATGATCGCGATGCCCACCTCGCGGACGGCTCCGGCCGCCGCGACGGGGTGGTTCTCGAGCGTGCTGGTCACCGATCGCTCCTTCGCTGTTCCGGCTTGCTGAGCAACGCTCAACAAGCTACAACGATGTTGAGCAGTGCTCAATTCGAGCCGCATCACCCCAGAGCCCGTCACCCAGAGAGCCCAGCCCCCGCACCGAGGAGCACCCATGGCGTCGATCCGCAGGCAGCGTCCCCGCACCCCCCTGGCCGGCAAGGCGGTGCTGATCACCGGCGCGGCCCGCGGCATCGGTGCCGAGCTGGCGCGCCGCGCCGCGGCGCGAGGGGCCCGCGTCGCGCTCGTGGGCCTGGAACCCGAGCAGCTGGCGACGGTCGCCGACGAGCTCGGCCCCGAGCACCTGTGGGTGGAGGCCGATGTCACCGACGCCGCCGCACTGGAGGCCGCCGTCCAGCGCACGGTGGACACCTTCGGCGGGCTCGACGTCGTCGTGGCCAACGCCGGCATCGCCCCGCTGACCACCGTGATGACCAGCTCCGCGCACGCCCTCGCGCGCACGATCGAGGTCAACCTGATCGGCGCGATGCTCACCGCGCACGCGGCGCTGCCCGAGATCGCGAAGCGCAAGGGTCACGTGCAGCTGATCAGCTCCGCCGCCGCCTTCACCGTGCTGCCCGGCATGAGCGCCTACTGCGCCGCCAAGGCCGGTGTGGAGCGGTTCGGCGACGCGCTCCGCCTGGAGGTCGCCCACCGCGGGATCACGGTCGCCAGCGCGCACCCGACGTGGATCGACACCGACATGGTGCGCGACACCGAGGAGGCGCTCCCGACGTTCGAGGCGACCCGCAAGCAGCTGCCCGGCCCGCTGGGCGCCTTCACCTCGGTGGAGGCCTGTGCGGACGCGCTCGTGGAGAACCTGGAGACCCGCGGTCGCCGGGTCTTCGTCCCTGGCTCGGTGGGGGTCGTCTCGGCCCTGCGCCAGCTGGTGACCGGCGTCGTCGCGGAGAAGGTGGCGATGGCCGTGTCCGCGAAGCGGGTGCCGCAGCTCGAGCGCGACATCGCGGCGCTGAACGGGCGGGAGTTCGGCAAGAATTCCGTCGGCGACCGCTCCAAGGGCGCCGCCTGACCCGCTGAGCTGTGCGCGGTAACGCCGTCGGGTACCGCGCTGCAGCGCGGTACCGAGCCCCGCACCGCGGTGACCCACGGCGCGAGCGTCCGCGGCGGACGACTACCTCGTCCAGCCGCCGGCGCGGGGCAGGGCGGCACGCCAGCGGGCGTGCCGCCCGTCGTCCCGCCGGCCCTCCTCGGGCTCGAACCGCCGGTCCAGCGCCCACGTCTGCGCCAGCTCGTCGGTGCTGCCCCACACCCCGGTGCCGAGACCGGCCAGGAAGGCCGCACCCAGCGCCGTCGTCTCGGTGACCTTCGGCCGCCGGACGGGGACGCCGAGCTGGTCGGCCTGCAGCTGCAGGAGCAGGTCGTTGGCGCTGGCACCGCCGTCGGCCGACAGCTCCGGCACCTCGAGCCCCGCCTCGTCGACCATCACGTCGACGACGTCGCGCACCTCGAACGCGATTGCCTCCAGCGTGGCCCGCGCCAGGTGTGCCCGGGTCGTGCCGCGCGTGATGCCGAGGATCGCGCCGCGGGCGTGCGGGTCCCAGTGCGGTGCGCCCATTCCGGTCAGCGCCGGCACGAAGACGACGTCGCCAGAGTCGGGCACCGTGCGGGCCAGGCCCTCGATCTCGTTGGCGGAGTCGATCATCCCGAGCCCGTCGCGCAGCCACTGCACCGCCGATCCGGTCACGAAGATCGCGCCCTCCAGCGCGTAGACCAGGCCGTCGCCGAGGTCCCAGGCCACGGTGGTGAGCAGGCCGGCGTCCGAGCGGACGACCTCCGATCCGGTGTTGGTGAGCACGAACGAGCCGGTGCCGTAGGTGCACTTGCTCATGCCGGCGGAGTAGCAGGCCTGCCCGAACAGGGCGGCCTGCTGGTCGCCGGCGATGCCGGCGATCGGCAGCGCGAGCCCGAGGAACGCGTCGGGGTCGGTGGTGCCGACGACGCCGGAGCTCGGCACCACCTCCGGCAGCGCGGCCTTCGGGACGTCGAACAGCTCGCACAGCTCGTCGGACCAGCCGCCCTTCTCGAGGTCGTAGAGAAGCGTTCGGCTGGCGTTGCTGGGGTCGGTGACGTGCGCGGCGCCGCCGGTCAGCCGGGCGATCACGTAGGAGTCGACGGTGCCGAGGACCAGGGAGCCGTCGCGGACGCCGGCCCACACCCGCGGCTCCTCGGCCGCCAGCCAGCAGTACTTGGTCGCGGTGAAGTACGGGTCCAGCCGCAGGCCGGTCAGCTCGGCGACCCGGGGCTCGGACCCCTCGTCGCGCAGCCGGTCGCAGATGCCGGTGGTGCGGCGGTCCTGCCAGACGATCGCCGGACGGGGGGAGCGGAGGGTGCGCCGGTCCCAGACCACGGCGGTCTCCCGCTGGTCGGTGATCCCGACGCACGTGGGCTCGGTGTCGGTGCCGGCCAGCGCCTCGCGGCACGCCGCGACCGTCGCCGTCCAGATGTCGTCGGGCTCGTGCTCCACCCAGCCCGGGCGGGGGAAGAGCTGCGCGAACTCGCGGTAGCCGCGGGCCAGGACGTCGCCCTGCTCGCCCACGACCAGCGCGGTCACTCCCGTCGTGCCTGCATCGATGGCGAGAACCGGCATGGGCCTGAAACTAGTGCCGCCTACCGTGTCCTGCGTGCGGCGCTTCTTCTACGACACCGAGTTCATCGAGGACGGCACCACCATCGACCTCGTCTCGATCGGCGTCGTCGACGAGACCGGCCGGGAGTTCTACGCCGTCAGCACCCAGTTCGACCCGGACAAGGCCATCCCGTGGGTGCGGCGCAACGTCCTGGACCAGCTGCCCCCACCGGCCGACAAGGCATGGCGCAGCCGGGAGCGCATCCGCGAGGACCTGCTCGCCTTCCTCACCGGGCCGGGCGAGGAGATCGAGCTCTGGGCCTGGTTCGCCGCCTACGACCACGTCGCGCTCTGCCAGCTGTGGGGCGCGATGCCCGCGCTGCCGCGGCCCATCCCGCGGTTCACCCGCGAGCTGCGCCAGCGGTGGGACGACCTCGGTCAGCCGGTGCTCCCGCCCAAGCCCACCGGCACGCACGACGCGCTGGTCGACGCCCGGTACAACCTCGAGCGCTGGAACGCGATGGAGGCGGCCCGCCGCTGACCCGTGGCGGCCTCAGCCCGAGAGCACGGCCTGGGTCTGGGTCACCTGGGCCACACGCCGTCCTTCGTCGTCGGTGACCTCCACCGAGACGACGACGAACGAGCGGCCGGCGTGCAGCGGCCGGGCCACGGCGTGGGCCATGCCGCCCCGGACCGCCCGCATCAGGGCCGTGGACGACGCCACGGTCGACGTGACGGTCCCAGCGGGCAGATTGAGGAAGGCGCAGACCGCACCCACGGAGTCCGCCAGCGTCATCAGTGCTCCGCCGTGCAGCACCCCGCCCGCCGTGCACCGCTCGGGAGCCCACGGGAGCCGCCCGGAGACCTCCCCGGGCTCGGCACGGTCGAGCAGGACGCCGGAGGTGACCGCGAAGGGCATGGCCGCGAGCAGTTCGGTGGGGGGCATCACGGCCTCATCCTGGCCCCGTCGGACGACGAAGGCCCTGTCCCGGTGGGGACAGGGCCTTCGTCGCCGTGGACGCGGGACTACACCGTGAAGACCCCCAGCAGGCGGTTGAGCTCGCGGGAGAGCCCGTCCAGCTCCTGGGCGGCAGTGCGGGCGCGGCCGACGTCCGCGGCGCTGTCGTCGGCGTCCTGGCTCACCGTGGTCAGCGTCGTGGTCACCGCGCCGGCGCCCTCGGCCGCGGTGGCGACGCTGCGGGTCAGCTCGTTGGTCGTCGCCGTCTGCTCCTCGACGGCGCTGGCGATCGTCGTCTGGTGGTCGTTGATCGTCCGCACCACCTCGGCGATCTGGGCGATCGCGCGCACCGCGGCGGAGGTCTCGGCCTGGATGCCCTGGACCCGCTGGGCGATCTCCTCGCTCGCCTTGCCGGCCTCCTGCGCGAGCTCCTTGACCTCGTTGGCGACGACGGCGAAGCCCTTGCCCGCGTCACCGGCGCGGGCCGCCTCGATGGTGGCGTTCAGCGCGAGCAGGTTGGTCTGCTCGGCGACTCCGGAGATCACCTTGACCACGTCGCCGATCTCCGCGGAGCTGGCGCCGAGGGCGGCGATGGTGGTCTCGGTCTGCTGGGCGAGGTCGGCGGCCTGCCGTCCCACCTCGGCGGCCTCGGCCGCGCTGCGCGCGATCTCGGAGATGGAGGCACCCATCTCCTCGGCACCCGCAGCGGCCGAGGAGACGCTCGCACTGATCTCGGCGGCCGAGGAGTGCGCGCCCTGCGCCTGGCCGCGGCTCCGGGCGGCGCGCTGGGCCAGGCCGTCGGCCACGGTGGAGACACCGGCCGCGGAGGCGGCGACCTCCTGAGCGCACCGGCCGATGTCGCGGACCGTGCCGGCGACCTTGTCGACGAACCGGTTGAACGCCGCCGACAGCTGGCCGACCTCGTCGGAGCGCGAGTCGTCCATCCGCTGGGTCAGGTCGCCCTCGCCGTCGGCGATCTCGGCCATCCGGTCGCGCAGGTGGTGCAGGGGGCTGGTGAGCCGGCGGCCGATCCAGTAGGCGACCGCAGCGCCGAGAGCGGCGATCAGGATGCCGGCCACCAGCAGGGCCTTCAGCATCGACGAGCGGCCGTCGGCGAGGGAGTCGACCGGGCCGGAGAAGTCGCCGTCGCGGGCGACGGTGGCGATCACCCAGTCCCACGGGGCGTAGTAGGTGAGGCGCACCGTCGTGGGCCCGGCGTCGGGGTCGAGATACCGGACGGTCGCCTGCTCGCCGTCCGCCAGGCCGACGGCCGCATCGACCATCTGCTGCACGTAGGGGGCGCCCTCGGCGTCGGTGGCCTCGAGCATGTTCTCGCCGTCCCGGACGGCGTCGGGGCTGATGAGCACGGTGCCGGCGCGGTCGCCGGTGCCGCCGTAGACCTCGATGTGCCCGGTGTCGCCGACGGTCGTCCCGTTCAGGCTCTCCCGCAGCGCGGGCAGGTTCTCCTGCCTGACGCCGACGTAGAGCACGCCGGTCACGTCGCCGGACGGACCGAACAGGGGCGCGTAGGCCGACACCAGCCAGGAGTCGACGACGAATGCGTTGCCGCGGAAGGTCTCGCCGCTCATCACGGTCGCGACGACCCCGTTGGGGGTGCCGTCCGGGTTGGTGGCGGGGATGTAGGTGCCGATGGCTCGGGCGCCGCCGGACTCCACGTTGGTGGCCACCCGCAGGAAGCTTCCGTCGGGGGTGCGCTGGAAGATCGTCACGGTGGCGCCGACCATCGACTTGATCGTGTCGACCACCGGGGTGGGGACGGCGGGGTCGCTGTTCTGGCCCAGCCACTGGTCACCCGCCAGCGCCTGCGGCAGCGCGACCGGGGTCACCTCGCCGGTGAACTGGTTCTTGGCCTGCCAGACGACCGGGGGCCGGCGCGGATCGTCCTCGATGGTGAAGCCGCCGGCCTGCGCCAGGACGTAGTGCGCCGCCGCGAGGTCGGAGTCGACCTTGGCCGCGGTCGAGGCGCCCTGGGTGGCGACGACGTCGTGCACGCCCGCCGCGGTCCGGGAGACGGTCTGGTCCACGAGGGCGCGGACGTCCCGCTCGGCGTCGTCGGCGAACATGCCGCTCTGCCAGGCGCTGACACCACCCATGGCCACGCCGGTCACGGCGACGCTGGCCACCGCCAGCGCCACCACCTTGGTCCTGATGCCCCAGCCGCTCGGGCCTGCCCAGCTGGGCATCGCAATCCTGCGCATGTCCGGTTCCCTCGTGTGTCGTCCGCGGCTTCTCGTTCAGCTGTCGCTCCGGTACTCGGCAGCTGGACCGCCGACCGGTACCCATCGGCAGGATCGTGACCGGAGCGACACCGGACGGACGGCGGGAAGGAGCCACCATGACCATCGACCGGATCGAGCCGCCCCTCACCGGCGGCGAGCGGGAGACGCTGCGCGCCTACCTCGACTGGCACCGGGCCACGCCCGGCACAACGGGCACGCGGACCTGACCGCGCGGGGATCGACGGCGTCACCGGGGTCTGGCGACTTGCCTGTGCCGCCGTGACCTGCGGCATCATGTCGTCGTCCAACCTTGCGAGGCCCCGACTCCTTTCCCGGAGGACCAGCATGCGGATCGGCATCCTGACCGGCGGCGGTGACTGCCCCGGGCTCAACGCCGTGATCCGGGCCGTGGTCCGCAAGGGGATCGGTGAGCACGGCGACGAGATCGTCGGTTTCCGCGACGGGTGGCGGGGCGTGCTGGAGAGCGACACCGTGCCCATGGACCTGGGGTCCGTCCGCGGGATCCTGCCGCGCGGGGGCACGGTGCTCGGGACCTCGCGCACGAACCCCTACGCCGTCGAAGGCGGCCCGGAGCGGGTGCTCGCCACCGTCGAGCGACTGGGCATCGAGGCGCTGATCCCGATCGGCGGCGAGGACACGCTGGGAGTGGCCACCCGGCTGGCCGGAGCGGGGGTGCGCGTGGTCGGCGTGCCGAAGACCATCGACAACGACCTCGACTCCACCGACTACACGTTCGGCTTCGACACGGCCGTCGGCGTCGCCATGGAGGCGATCGACCGGCTGCACACCACCGGCGACAGCCACCACCGCACCCTGGTCGTGGAGGTGATGGGCCGGCACGCCGGGTGGATCGCGCTGCACGCCGGGATGGCCGGCGGGGCGAACGTCGTCCTCATCCCGGAGAAGCCGTTCGACGTCGACGGGGTCGTGGCGCACTGCCTGCACCGCTTCGGGTCCGGGTACTCGCCGATCGTCGTCGTCTCCGAGGGGGCCAAGCCCAAGGACGGCGACCTGATGCTCTCCACGGGGGAGAGGGACGCGTTCGGGCACGTGCGGCTCGGCGGGATCGGGGCCGCGCTGGCCTCGCTGATCGAGGAGCGCACCGGCCGGGAGGCGCGGGCCGTCGTCCTCGGGCACATCCAGCGCGGTGGCACGCCCTCGCCCTTCGACCGGGTGCTGGCCACCCGGTTCGGGCTGGCCGCCGTGGACGCCGTCCACGACGGGCAGTCGGGGGTGATGGTGGCCCTGCGCGGCACCGACATCGTGCGGGTGCCCCTGAGCGCGGCGACCGCCCAGCTCAAGCTGGTCCCCCCGGAGCGGTACGCGGAGGCGGAGGTCTTCTTCGGGTGAGCTGCGCGCCCGCCGTACCCTCGGGTGCGTGAGCCTCCCCGAACCTGCTGAGCTGGTGCCCGGTCTCGACCGGTGGAAGGACCTCCCCGCCGCCCAGCAGCCGCAGTGGCCCGACCGTGCCGCTCTCGACGCCGTTCTCGGCACGCTGTCGACCGTGCCGCCCATCGTCGCGCCGGCGGAGATCGACGGGTTGCGTGCGCAACTGGCCGAGGTCGCCCAGGGCAAGGCGTTCCTGCTCCAGGGCGGCGACTGCGCGGAGACCTTCGACCTCAACACCGAGCCGCACCTGCAGAGCACCACGCGGACGCTGCTGCAGATGGCCGTCGTCCTCACCTACGGCGCGAGCGTGCCGGTGGTGAAGGTCGGCCGCGTGGCCGGGCAGTACGCCAAGCCGCGCTCGTCGGACACCGACGCTCTCGGTCTGCCCTCCTACCGGGGCGACATGGTCAACGACCTGGAGCCGGTGCTCGAGAAGCGGATCCCGGACCCGTACCGGCTGGTCCGCGCCTACGCGAACTCGGCCGCGGCGATGAACATGATCCGCGCCTACGCCCGCGGTGGCCTCGCCGACCTGCACGCGGTGCACGACTGGAACAAGGACTTCGTCGCCAACTCGCCCGCCGGCGTGCGCTACGAGGTCATCGCCCGCGAGATCGACCGCGCGCTGGCGTTCATGAAGGCCTGCGGCATCGACTCCGACGCGCTGCGCGGGGTGGAGCTGTACAACTCGCACGAGGCGCTGATCCTCGACTACGAGCGGGCGCTGCTGCGGGTGCACGACGGGCGGGCCTACGCCTCGTCGGCGCACTTCGTGTGGGTGGGGGAGCGGACCCGCCAGATGGACGGCGCGCACATCGAGTTCGCCTCGAAGCTGGCCAACCCCGTCGGCGTGAAGATCGGCCCGACGACGACGCCCGAGCAGGCCACCGAGCTCGTCGAGCGGCTCGACCCCGACGGCCTCCCCGGCAAGCTCACGCTGATCAGCCGGATGGGCAACGGCAAGATCCGTGACGTCCTCCCGGGGATCGTGGAGAAGGTCACCGCGAGCGGCCACCAGGTGGTGTGGCAGTGCGACCCCATGCACGGCAACACCCACGAGTCCTCCACCGGCTACAAGACCCGGCACTTCGACCGCGTGGTCGACGAGGTGCTCGGGTTCTTCGACGTCCACCGGGCGCTGGGCACGTGGCCGGGCGGCATCCACGTCGAGCTCACCGGTGAGGACGTCACCGAGTGCCTCGGCGGCGCGATGGAGATCAGCGACGAGGACCTCGACAGCCGGTACGAGACGGCCTGCGATCCGCGGCTGAACACCGGCCAGTCGCTGGAGCTGGCGTTCCTCGTGGCGGAGATGCTCCGTGGCTGAGCTGATCGATCTCAGGTCCGACACCGTCACCAAGCCGACGCCTGGCATGCGGCGGGCCATGGCCGAGGCCGAGGTGGGGGACGACGTGTACGTCGAGGACCCGACCGTGCGGGCGCTCGAGGAGCGGACGGCGGAGCTCTTCGGCCACGAGGCGGCGCTGTTCGTGCCCTCGGGGACCATGGGCAACCAGATCGGCATGCGGCTGGTCTGCGAGCCGGGTCAGGAGATCCTCTGCGACGCCGACGCGCACGTCGTCACCTACGAGATGGGTGCGGCGGCGGCGATCTTCGGGATCTCGACGCGCACGGTGGTGTCGTCGGGGGGCCGGCTCGATGCCCAGCAGCTCATCGACCAGGTGCGACCGCAGGACAACTGGCACCTCACCGCCACCGCCGCGATCGCCGTCGAGAACTCGCACAACCGGGGCGGAGGCCTCGTCCAGCCCCGCGATGAGCTGCAGAGGCTCTGGGACTGGTCGCGGGAGGCCGGCGTCGCCGTGCACCTCGACGGTGCGCGGATCTGGAACGCCTCGATCTCCTCCGGGATCGACCTCGCCACCTACGGCAGGTTGGCCGACACGGCGTCGGTCTGCTTCTCCAAGGGCCTGGGGACGCCGGTCGGCTCGGTGCTGGTGGCGTCGGCGGAGCGGATCGCGACCGCGCGGCTGTGGCGCAAGCGGCTCGGCGGCGGCATGCGCCAGGTAGGCGTCCTGGCCGCCGCCTGCACCTACGCGCTGGACCACAACCTGGCCCGCCTGGCCGAGGACCACGAGCACGCGCAGGTACTGGCCAAGCGGCTCGGGGTGGATCCGTCGTCGGTCGAGACCAACATGGTCGTGCTGGACGACGTCGCCGCGCCGATGCTGGCCGAGGCCGCGAAGGCCCGTGGTGTGCTGGTGAGCCAGGTGAGCGCCCGCAAGATCCGGCTGGTGACCCACCTGGACGTGGACCGCGCCGCGATCGACCGCGCCGCCGACGTCCTCGCGGAGCTGCTGCACCGCTGAGCCGCGGTCGCATCGTGCGCTGATGCGCACTTCCGGGCCGAGGAACTGCGCATCAGCGCACAGCGCTGACCGCCGTCCACAGATCCCGAGGGCGCGCACCGTCGCGGCGGTCGGCTCGGCACGCTGAGGCCGTGGCGCGGGACCCTCGGCAACTTGTCGGAGAGGCCGGCTGGGTCACGGTGCCGGAGCTGCTCGCGCACGTCAGCCGGAGCACGCTGCGCAACTGGGTGGCTGCGGGAAAGCTCGTGCGCCTCCGGCCCGGCGTCCTCGCGCTCCCCGGCGTCGCGGCGGACTGGCGGACCCGGCTGGCCGCGGCACTCCTGGGGCGCGAAGCCGTCGCGAGTCACGTGACCGCGCTGGCCCTGTGGGAGCTGACGCAGCATCCGCCCGGTCCCGTCCACATCAGCGTGGACCCCCGGTCCAGCGGTCGAGGTCCGGCGGGAGTGGTCGTGCATCGCGCCACCGGCGCCTGGACGGACAGGCGTCGGGTCCAGGGATCCGCGGTCAGCTCCGCCGAGAAGGCCGTGCTCGATGCCTGGGCGATCACCGCACCACCGGCGATCGCGGCCATCCGGGCGGCGGCGATCACCGGTGTCCGCCGCCGCATCTGCTCAGCTCGCGAGCTGCGCCACGAGCTGTCGAGGAACACTTCCCTGCGCGGCCGCGCTGAGCTGTCCCGCCTCGTCGACCTGCTGGCTGACGGCTGTCAGAGCGAACTCGAGATCTGGGGCTGCCTGCACGTCCTGCGTGCGCCGGGCATGCCGCGGTTCGTGCAGCAGCGCCGCGTGGCGGTCGGCGCCGAGACGTTCGTGCTCGATGCCGCGTGCGAGGAGTCGATGCTCGCGGTCGAGATGGACGGGGCCGCCTGGCACGGGTCGCGGGCTCAGCGCGAGCGCGACATCAGGCGCGATGCGCTCCTGGCGACGGTGGGCTGGCAGACCCTGCGCTTCAGCTTCGCCCGCCTGACGCGTTCACCGGAGGCATGCCGCCACGAGATCGTCGCCGTCCACACCGCCCGGCTCCGCCTCCTTCGGGGAGGCACTGTGCGCTGATGCGCACTTCCAGGCCGAGGAACTGCGCATCAGTGCACAGCGCCGCGGCCTCAGGCGGCGGCGCGGGCTTGCACGAGTGAATTGAGCAGCGCGATGTCGCGCTTGTGGCCGGCGGACGGCGAGCCGTCGAGCTCGGACGGCGTCTCCACCACCACGGGGACGCCGGACGTCGAGGGGTGGACCAGCAGCTCCGCGAACGGCGCCACCCCGATCGAGCCCTCGCCGATCGTCGTGTGCCGGTCCCGCTTGGAGCCGCACTCGTCGAGCGAGTCGTTGGCGTGCACCAGCCCGAGCCGGCCCGGGCCCACGGTGGCGGTCAGGGCGTCCAGGGTCGCTGTCATCCCGCCCGGCACCGCCAGGTCGTGGCCGGCCGCCCAGGCGTGGCAGGTGTCGAAGCAGACGCCGAGCAGCGGATGGTCCTCCAGCGCCGCGAAGTAGGGGCCGAGGTCCTCGACCGTGGCGGCCAGGGCCTTGCCGCCACCGGCCGTGGGCTCGATCAGCAGCCGGGGCCCGCCGTCCGGTGCGGCGTCCAGCACCGGCAGCAGGCGGTCGTGCAGCTGGCGCAGCGCCGCCTCGTAGCGGTCCTCGCCCACTGCTGAGCCCGCGTGCACGACGACGCCGGCGCAGCCGAGCTCCGCGCCACGCCGCAGGTTGTGCGCGATGGAGGCGATCGACTGCTCGACGGTCGCCTCGGTGGGGGAGCCGACGTTCACCAGGAACGGCGTGTGGATGAACGAGGGCACGGACCGTTCCGCGCAGCCCTCGATGAAGAGCGCGTCCTGCCTCGGGTCGCCGGCGGTCAGCTTCCAGCCGCGCGGGTTGCCCACGAACACCTGCACGGCGCGGGCGCCGACGGCGTCGGTGTAGGCGAGCCCGCCCTTGGCGAGGCCGCCCTTGATCTGGATGTGCGCCCCGATGGGGGGCGTGGAACGGGGGAGCACCGCTAGAAGGCCACCAGGATCTTGACCGCGGTCCCCTGCTCGACGCTCTCGCCTGCGGCGGGCTGCTGCTGACGCACCTTGTTGCCGAAGAACTTGGTGGCGTCCACGGTGAGCCCGGCGGCCTGCAGGGCGGCGGTCGCCTCGTCCTCCTTCATGCCCGTCACGTCGGGCACGGTGACCAGCGGAACCCCGGCGGAGACGACGACGGTGACCTCGCTGCCGTAGGGCGCGGGCCCGTCGGCCGGGCCGGGGCTGACCGACATGACCTCGCCGGTGTCGACGGCGGCGCTGCGGCCGTCCTCGCCACGCGCGACGGTGAAGCCGAGCGCCTCGAGGTTGGCCTGCGCCTGCTCGGGGCTCTGTCCAGTCACGTCCGGGACCGGCACCGGCGCGTGCCCGGCGCTGACGACGACCGTGACGACCTGGTCGCGCCGCAACTCGGTTCCGGCGGCCGGCACGAACCCCACGACGAGGCCCGCGGCGACGCTGTCGTCGTACTCGTCGTCCCTGGTCAGCTGGACCGGGACGCTCTCCTGCAGCTGGGCGACGACCTCGTCGTAGGGCTTGCCGACGAGCTCGGTCGGCACGATGAAGCGCTCGGGCCCCTGGGAGACGACGAGGCGGACGTCGGTGCCGCGGATGGCCTCCCCGACCCCGGGCTCGGTCGACATGACGACGCCGGCCGGGAACTCCTCGCTCCAGACCTCCTCGCAGCAGTCGGGGTCGAGCCCGGCCCCCTGCAGCAGGTCGATCGCGGCGGCCTGGTCCTGTCCGACCAGCTGGGGGATCTGCGTCCACCGTCCGCTGCCCAGCCACCAGCCGACCGCGCCGATGGTGATGGCGAGCAGCGCCACGATCGCGACGGCGAACCGGGCCCGGCGGCGCCGGATGTGCTGCGGGACGCCCGGACGCGGCCGCTCCAGCCCGGCCGGCCGGCGGCCGTTGACGTTCATCGTCGCGCCGGGGCCCACGGTCGGGAGCATGCTGGTCCGCCCGGCCCGGTCGGTGCGCTGGCTGCCGAACACGGCGGTGCCCGGATCGCTGGGGTGCCGGTCATGGGGGCGCGGCCGGGTGGGCCGGTTGGTCGGGCGCAGGGTGCCCGGACCCGCGGTGCTGCGGCCGGTCGGCACCGGGACCGGCTCGATGCCGAGGTCCTTGCGCACGTGACCGAGCTCGGCGAGGAACGCGCCGGCGTCCAGCGGGCGGCCCGCCGGGTCGCGGCGGGTGGTGCGCGCGACCAGCTCGTCGACGGCCCACGGCAGCCCGGGGACCTCGGCCGACGGCGCGGGCACGTCGTGGTGCACGTGCTGGTAGGCCACCGCGAGCGGGGTGTCACCGCCGAAGGGCGGGTGGCCGGTGAGCATCTCGTACAGCACGATGCCGGCGGCGTAGATGTCGCTGCGGGCGTCGGCGCGGCCGCGCTCGAGCTGCTCGGGGGACAGGTAGGCGACCGTCCCGATCAGGACGCCGCCGGTCTGGCTGGTCTGACCGGTGCCGACGACGGCCCGGGCGAGCCCGAAGTCGGCCACCTTCACCACGCCGTCGACGCCGATGAGCACGTTCTCGGGCTTGATGTCGCGGTGCACGATGCCGGCCCGGTGGGCGGCGGTGAGGCCGGAGAGCGTCGGCTCGAGGACGGCGAACGCCTCGGCGACGGTCAGCCGGCCGCGGGCGGTGAGCAGGTCGCGCAGGGTGCGGCCGCGGACGAGCTCCATGACCAGGAACACCAGCCCCTGGTCGCTGCCCTGGTCGCTGACGCCGACGACGTTGGGGTGGCTGAGCATGGCCGCGGCGCGCGCCTCGCGGGTGAACCGGTCGACGAACGTCGGGTCGTGCGCCAGGTGCTCGGCCATCACCTTGACCGCGACGGTCTTGTGCAGGCGGAGGTCGGTGGCCGCGTAGACCGTGGACATGCCGCCACGCGCGAGCCGCTCCTCGAGGCGGTAACGCCCCTCGAGGACCAGTCCCACCACGGGGTCGGTCACGGCAGTGTCCACTCGAGCGAGTGTAGGTAGGAGTTCGGCGAGGGTCGGCCAACCACGCGGTACAGGGGGCCGCCGTGGCCCGTGGTGCAGATGAAAAACACCCCCTGCCCCCCATCACTCGCACGCTCGCGGTGGGCCCCTGCGGGGGGCCGCTCAGGCCAGGTCGAGGCCCGGGTAGAGCGGGTGACCGCTGAGCAGCTCCGCCGCCGCGTCACGGGTGCGCCCGGCCAGCCCCTCGGCCAGCGTGTACTTGGCGCGCGACGGCTCGCCGGAGGACGTCGTCGTCGGCGTCGTCCCCTCGAGGACGCCGGCGATGAGCTCGGCGACCCGGTCGAACTCCGGGGCGCCGAAGCCGCGGGTGGTGAGGGCCGGCGTGCCGATCCGGACGCCGGAGGTGTACCAGGCGCCGTTGGGGTCGGCCGGCACGGAGTTGCGGTTGGTGACGATGCCGGCGTCCAGCAGGGCGGACTCGGCCTGCCGCCCGGTCAGCCCGAACGAGCTGACGTCGAGCAGCACGAGGTGGTTGTCGGTGCCGTCGGTGACCAGCCGCACGCCGCGCTCGCGCAGCCCGTCGGCGAGCGTGACCGCGTTGTCGACGATGTTCTGGGCGTACGTCGCGAAGCCCGGCTGCCGGGCCTCGGCGAAGGCCACGGCCTTGGCGGCCATCACGTGGGGGAGCGGCCCGCCGAGCACCATGGGGCAGCCGCGGTCGACGGCGTCGGCGAACTCCGGCTGGGCGAGCACGAACCCGCCGCGCGGACCGCGCAGCGACTTGTGGCTGGTGCTGGTGACGACGTGGGCGTGCGGCACCGGGTCGAAGTCGCCGGTGAAGACCTTGCCGGCGACCAGGCCCGCGAAGTGGGCCATGTCGACGACGAGGGTGGCGCCCACCTCGTCGGCGATCTCGCGCATCGTCGCGAAGTTCACCCGGCGGGGGAAGGCGGAGTACCCGGCCATCATGATCAGCGGACGGAACTCCTTCGCCCGTGCGCGGACGGCGGCGTAGTCGAGCAGGCCGGTGCCCGGGTCGGTGCCGTAGGAGGACTGCTCGAACATCTTGCCGCTGATGTTCGGCCGGAAGCCGTGGGTGAGGTGGCCCCCCGAGTCCAGCGACATGCCGAGCATGCGCTGGTCGCCCAGCGCGCGGCGCAGCTGCGCCCAGTCGGCGTCGGTCAGGTCGTTGACGTGCTTGGCGCCCGCCTTCTCCAGCGCCGGCAGCTCCACCCGCTGGGCGAGGACGGCCCAGAAGGCCACCAGGTTGGCGTCGATTCCCGAGTGCGGCTGGACGTAGGCGTAGGGGGCGCCGAACAGCTCGCGGGCGTGCTCGGCGGCCAGCGCCTCGACGGTGTCGACGTTCTGGCAGCCGGCGTAGAAGCGGTGCCCGACGGTGCCCTCGGCGTACTTGTCGCTGAACCAGTTGCCCATGGTCAGGAGCACGGCCGGGCTGGCGTAGTTCTCGCTGGCGATGAGCTTGAGCGAGGCGCGCTGGTCGGTGAGCTCGGCGCCGATGGCCTCGGCGACCCGTGGCTCCACCTCGCCGATCACCTGGAGGGCGCCGCGGTACGCGGCCGAGGCGGCGGCGCCGTCGAACGAGTGGGTTCCTGCGGGCGGCTGGTTTCCTACGGGCGGGGTCATCGGGGGCTCCTGCGCGAGACGTCGGGAAGGTGCCCAGGCGCACGGCGGGGTCCTCCAGGCCGCTCCCCGGTGGTGGCCCACCTCGACGCGCCAGTCACGGCCCGCCGGAAGGTTATCGCGCCGGCGTGATCGCGTCCCGTGGCACCGCCCGCACGTCGGGCACTCCGCACAGCAGCATGGTGTGGGCCAGCTGGGCGGTCAGCCCGTCCAGCATCCGTGCCACCCCTGCTTCGCCACCGGTGACCAGGCCCCAGATCGCCGGGCGCCCGACGAACACGGCGCTCGCGCCGAGGGCGAGCGCGGTGAGCACGTCCGAGCCGGCCCGGATCCCTCCGTCGACGTAGACCTCGGCCTCGTCGCCGACGGCGCCGACCACCTCGGGAAGGGCGTGCGCGCTGGCGATCACCGGATCGGCCTGCCGGCCGCCGTGGGTGGACACCCAGATCCCGGCGGCGCCGGCCTGCACGCATCGCGCGGCGTCGTCGCCGCGGAGAACACCCTTGGCGACCACCGGAAGGCCGGACAGCTCCCCGAACCGGCCGATGTCGTCGAAGGTCCAGACGGGGGATTCCGCGGCGACGGAGCCGGATGCCGGCACGTTGCCCGGCGGCAGGTCGGCCGGGACGGCGAAGTCGTTGGCGACGTCGCGCAGACGGCGGCCGAAGACCGGCAGGTCGACGGTGAGGACGAGCGCGCGGTAGCCGGCCTGCCCCGCCCGGCGGGCGAGGTCGTCGGTGTGGGCGGGGGAGTGCTGCCGGTAGAGCTGGAACCACTTGGGCGAGTCCGCCTCGGTGGCGGCGACGGCGGCCAGTGGAGCGGTCGCCGACGTCGACACCGTCATCAGCGCACCCGCGGCGGCGGCACCCCGCGCGGTCCCGCGCTCGCCGTCGGGATGCGCCAGGGCCTGGAAGGCCCACGGGGCGACGCCGATCGGCGTCGCGACCTCGCTGCCGAGCAGGGACGTGCCGAGCCGGACCGCCGACAGGCCGCCCAGGACGCGGGGCCGCAGGCGCCACGACCGCCAGGCGGCGGGGGCTTCCCCGAGCGTGACCTCGGACTCCGCACCGCCGGCGTAGAAGTCGGCGACCGCCGGCGGGAGGAGGGTGCGGGCCTGGTCCTCCAGGGCGGCCAGATCGAGGTGCTCGGGACCCGTGCCGGGCAGGTACGCGGCGGGGTCGGACGTCGGAGCCATAGGCTGGGACTCTATGGACACGCTCACCCCCGCGGAGGTCGCCCAGCTCCTGGGCACCTCGCCCAACCGGGTCCGCCAGCTGCTGCGCGACCGGAAGCTCATGGCCGTCCCCGGCAGCGGCAACGGCAAGATCCCCGCCGACTTCGTGCAGGACGGCGTGATCCTCAAGCATCTGCCGGGGCTGCTGACCGTGCTCGAGGACGGCGGCTTCACCGACGAGGAGGCCTTCGACTGGCTGTTCCGGGAGGACGACACGCTTCCCGGCACGCCGGTGCAGGCGCTCCGCGACGACCGGCACACCGAGGTCACCCGCCGGGCCCAGGCCCTGGCGTTCTGAGCGGGGTGCATCCGGACGGCGGCACCGGGACGAAGCTGATCCCGTGGGCTCCCTGACGTACCTGGCGCTGCTCGCCGGGTGCCTCGTGGTCACCGCGCCGCTCGAGATCGTCCTGAAGGTGCGGGTCTACGCCCGCTGGCGCCGCTTCCTGCTGGCGGCGCTGCCCGAGTTCGCCGTCTTCGTCGTCTGGGTGCTCTACGCCATCGCGCAGGGGCACTGGGACTACAGCGACGAGCTGACCCTCGGCGTCCGGCTGCCCGGCGGCATCCCGCTCGAGGAGGTGCTCTTCTTCGTCGTCGTCCCGCTGTGCTCGGTGCTGGCGCTGGAGGCGGTGCGCCGGGTGACCGGCTGGGACGCCGGCTATCCCGCCGAGGAGGCCGAGCGGTGACCTACTCCACCCTTGCGCTGCTCGCCGTCGTCGGCGTCCTCGTCGTCGACCTGGCCGTCTACCGGACGCGGATGGTGACCCGGAAGGTCTTCTGGACCGCCTACGCGATCATCGTGACCTTCCAGCTGCTGATGAACGGCGTGCTCACCGGGCTGGACGTCGTGACCTACGACCCGGACACGATCTGGGGCCCGCGCATCGCCTACGCACCGGTGGAGGACCTGCTCTTCGGCTTCGCCATGGTCACCCTGACCCTGGCCAGCTGGGCGGCGGTCAACCGGCGGGCGAACACCGCCAGGCGCCGCGGTTTGGACACCGACACCCGCCGGTCGAGCACCCGGTAGTCCGCGCGCTCGATCTCGGTGAGGATGCCGCCGTAGAGGGCGGTCGCCGCCCGCACGCAGTCGCGCGACTCCGGCGCCAGCAGGGGCGTGCCGGGGGCGGCGTCGTCGTACCGGCGGCGGACGACGGCGACCATCTCACGCATCAGCGCGGCGAACCGCTCGTCGTGCCGCTTCTGCACCAGCTGCTCGCGGGTCACCCCGTGCGCGGCCATGGCATCGGCAGGCAGGTAGACCCGGCCGCGGTCGACGTCCTCGGCGACGTCGCGCAGGAAGTTCGTCAGCTGGAACGCCTCGCCGAGCGCGATGGCGTACGGCGCGGCCTCCTCGCGGGTCACCCCGCGCGCGGTCCCGAGGACGGGCAGCACCTGCAGGCCGATGACCGACGCCGAGCCCCACATGTACCGGTCCAGGGCGGCCATGTCGGGATAGGAGTCGACGTCGAGGTCGCTGGTCATCGCGGCGAGGAAGTCGACCAGGTGCTCGACGGCGATGTCGTGACGGCGGTAGGTGTGCACCAGCGCCAGCCGGACCGGATCGTCGGACCAGCCCGCCTCCAGCTCGGCCAGCACCGCCCGCGACCACTCGGCGAGGTCGCCCTCGGGATCGGCGCCGGGATGGTCGACGAGGTCGTCGGCGGTGCGGGCGGCGGCGTAGAGCGCGTGCACGGCCGGGCGCCGGTCGGGGGTCAGCAGCCGGGTCGCCAGGTGGTAGCTCTTCCCGTGCCGGGCGGCGATCGCGGCGCAGTGCCGGTAGGCGGCGGCCAGCTGCTCCTGCCGGGCCGCCTGGGTGCCCGGGGGCCGCAGCAGCGTCACGAGTCCTCCTCGCTGGCGCTCGTCGGCCTCGTGCCGAAGCGTGCTCTGCCTCTGGACGACCTCGCGAGCTCGGTCATCTCGGCACCGGCCCGGTGATCCGCTCGGCGGCCAGCCGGCCGCTGATCAGCACCATCGGCACCCCGACGCCGGGCTGCACGGACGAGCCGGCGAGGACCACGTTCTCCGGGCCGCGGCGGGGGAGGGTCGAGGGCCGGAAGGGCCCGGTCTGACCGAAGGTGTGCGCGAGGGCGAACGGGGTGCCCGCAGCCATGCCCTGGGCGGCCCAGTCCAGCGGCGTCGCCATCTCCTCCACCTCGATCGCGCCGGTCAGCCCGGTCCAGCCGCGGGCCTCCAGGATGGCCAGCACCTCGTCGCGGTAGCGGGGGCCGAGCGTCGTCCAGTCCAGGTCGGGGTTGCCGCCGCTGCGCCGGTCCAGGTTGGGCGTCGGGGCGACGATGCTCAGCACCTGGCCGCCCTCGGGGGCGAGGCTGCGGTCGGTGCGGCTCGGCATGCTGACCAGCAGGCTGGGGTCGGTCATCGGTCGGCCGGCGCGCGTCAGGTCCTCGAACACCCCGCGCCACGACTCGCCGAAGCTGATCGTGTGGTGCGCCTGGCCGGGCAGCTCGGAGCGCACGCCCACGTGGAGGGCGACGCAGGACGGCGAGTACACCGGCCGGCGGGGCGGCCGGAGCCCGGGTACGAGCTGCCAGGGCTGGTCGGCGGTGACGACGACGGCGTCAGCGGGCAACCGCTCGCCGGCCGACGTCCGGACCGCGGTGATCCGGGAGCCATCGACCTCCAGTTCGGCGTCGGCGTCGTAGCGGAAGGTGACCCCCGCGTCGGCCGCGGCGGCGGCCAGGGCGGTCGGGACGGCGGCGATCCCACCCATGGGGTGCCAGACGCCGGCCCCGATGTCGAGCTGGGCGATGACGGCGTAGGCGGCGATGGCGCGGAACGGGGAGACCCCGGCGTAGAGCGCCTGGAAGCTGAACAGCCGGCGCAGCCGGTCGTCGGCGAAGTACCGCTCGACGTGCCGGGACAGCCGGCCGAAGCCGCCGCTGCGGGCGAGGGCGAGCAGTTCCGGGCCCAGGAGGTCCAGCGGCGAGTCGAGGTTGCGGTCGATGAAGGTGGTCAGCTGCAGCCGGTAGAGCTCGGCGAGGTCGGCCAGGTACCGGCGCAGGGCCGTCGCCTCGGCCGGCCCGCAGAGCTGAGCCACCTCGGCGGCGAAGGCGTCGGGGTCGGCGTGCACGTCCAGATGCGAGCCGTCGGCGTACTGCGCCCGATAGGTGGTCTCCAGCGGGACGAGGGTGAGCCGGTCCTCGAGCTTGTCGCCGACCGCGGCGAGCGTGTCGGCCACGATTTCGGGTGCGGTGAAGACCGACGGCCCGGTGTCGAGGGAGTAGCCCCCGCGGTCGATGCGGCCCGCCCGGCCCCCTGGTCCGGGGGCGCGCTCCACGACCGTGACCTCGCGCCCGGCTCCACGCAGGCGCAGCGCCGTGGCCAGTCCGGCGAGGCCGGCCCCGACGACGACGACGCGTTCGGTGTGCCCGGGGACGGTGCGGACCATCAGGCGGTGCGGGAGGTGGCGGCCACCGCGAGGGCGTCGAGGGCGGCGCGGGCGTCGTCGGCGATCGGGGCGTCGGCGATGGCTTCGCGGGCCAGGGCGGTCCGCTCGGTGATCCGTTCCTCGACGCGGGTGCGGGCCCCGGTGGACTCCAGCAGGGCGCGCAGGGCGTCGAACTCCTCGGGGCCGGCGCCGGCGTTGCCGAGCAGGTCATCGAGCAGTCGCCGGCCGTCGGCGTCCGCGGCCTCCTCGGCGAGGGCGATCAGCAGCGTCTGCTTACCCTCGCGCAGGTCGTCGTCGGCCGACTTGCCGGTCACGGCCGGGTTGCCGAACACGCCGAGGACGTCGTCGCGTAGCTGGAACGCCTCCCCGAGGGGCAGTCCGACCGCCGTGTACGCGTCGGTGATCTCCGGCCCGGCGCCGGCGATGGCGGCACCCAGCTGCAGGGGACGCTGCACCGTGTACCCGGCGCTCTTGTAGCGGGCCACGGTGAGCGCGCCGTCGGGGCCGGGCAGGCCGCCGGCGGCCCGCAGCAGGTCCAGGTACTGCCCGGCGGTGACCTCGGTGCGCATCGTGTCCCAGACCGTCCGCGCCCGCGAGAGCGCCGCGACGGAGATGCCGGACCTGCGCAGCAGCTCGTCGGACCAGACGAGGGCCAGGTCGCCGACGAGGATGGCCGCCCCGGTGCCGAACATCTCCCGGTCGCCGTCGAGCTCGTCGCCGGTGTGGCGGGTGGCGAAGCCGATGTGGGTGGCGGGCCGGCCGCGCCGGGTGGTCGCGCCGTCCATGACGTCGTCGTGCACCAGGGCGCTCGCGTGCACGAACTCCAGGGCCGCGACCGCCGTGAGGACGGCGGCGTCGTCCTCGCCGGCCACGCCGTCCTGGGCGCCGCGCCAGCCCCAGTAGGCGAACGCCGGGCGCAGCCGCTTGCCGCCCGCGGCCAGGGCGCAGACCTCGTCGACGACGGGGATCAGGCTCGGGTCCATCGCGGCGAGCGTCTCCCGCTGACGGTCGAGGAACTCCGTGAGGGCCGCGCTGACCGCCGTCCGGAGGCGGTCGAGCTCGGCTGCTGCCAGTGGTGGAGCCGCGGGCTCGCGGTGCTGGGTCCGGGCGGCGGTCACCGGCCCAGTATTGCCCAACCCGATCGCGCTCGACCTCTGCAGCAGAGCAGGTCCCGGGCTCCGGCTCATCTTCTCCACCCTCCTCGCGCAGCGCGCGACGGTCGACCGGGAGCGGCGAGGGTCGCTCTCGGCGGTGACGGCCGAAGCCGCTGCCGATCCCTTCTTCCGTCGGCGCCGTCCGCCTGGATGCGCAGGGGTGAGAAATGTCGTAGCCCGCCGGCGCCCGCCGCTCCGGGGACCGCACGTACCGTGGGAGGCCGTGACCCGGACCGTGAACGAGCTCCTCGCCGCCGGGCGGCCGACGTGGTCGTTCGAGTTCTTCCCGCCGAAGACGCCGGAGGCCGAGCCGCAGCTCTGGACGGCGCTGCGCGAGCTGGAGCGCCTGCAGCCGTCGTTCGTGTCGGTCACCTACGGGGCCGGTGGCTCCACCCGCGAGGGCACCGTCGCGATCACCGAGCGCATCGCCGCCGAGACGACGATGACGCCGATGGCCCATCTGACCGCGGTCGACCACAGCGTCGCCGAGCTGCGGCACGTGGTGAGCCGCCTGGCCGCCGCCGGGGTGCGCAACCTGCTCGCACTGCGCGGCGACCCGCCGGGCCTCGACCCGCAGGCCGAGTGGCGGGCTCATCCGGCCGGGCTGAACTACGCCGCCGAGCTGGTCGAGCTGATCAAGTCGATGGGTGACTTCTCGGTGGGCGTCGCCGCCTTCCCCGAGCAGCACCCGCGCTCTCCGGACTTCGAGACCGACATCGCCCGGTTCGTCGACAAGTGCCGGTCCGGCGCGGACTTCGCCATCACGCAGATGTTCTTCCGGGCCGAGGACTACCTGCGGCTGCGCGACCGGGTGGCCCGCCACGGCTGCGACGTCCCGATCATCGCCGGGGTCATGCCGGTCACCAGCGCCCGCCAGATCAGCCGCATCGTGCAGCTGTCCGGTCAGGCGTTCCCCGCCGACCTCGCCGACCGGTTCGCCGCGCTGGACGGCGACCGGCCCGAGGACAAGGCCGCCGTCCGTGCGTTCGGCGTCGAGGTGGCCACCGAGCTGTGCCGGACGCTGCTCGCCGAAGGAGTCCCCGGCATCCACTTCATCACCATGAACCGCTCGACCGCGACACGCGAGGTCTACGAGAACCTCGCGCACCTCCCGGTCACCTCCTGACCGGGCGGCCCTCCAGGACGGCAGCCGCGTCGGCCGCCGCGCGGCGCAGACCCTCGCGTTCGGCGAAGTAGCCGCCCGCCAGGCCGACGACCGGCAGGTTCGACAGCAGGCGGAAGCGTCGCTTGCCCTTGGGGCGGGCGTCCAGTGCGTCGTCGATCCGGCCGAGCAGGCGGGCGACGCGCCACAGGGTGCGGGCGGTGCCGCGGATCCCGCTGCGCTGGTCCTTGGCTCCCAGCGCTTCCTCGGTGTAGGCGCCCTCGGCGCGCTCGAGCAGCGCCTGCACCTGCTCGGCGGTCAGGTCGCGCTGGAGGAGCACCTTCGTGAGCAGGGAGATCCGGGCGGCCGGGTCCTCGACGCCGTGCTCCGACGCGACCCCGAGGACGACAACGGACTGGACCGCCGTCCCGACGGTGTTCTGCAGCGGGAGCAGGTCGGCGAGCTTTCCGGCGATGCGCGGTGCCGCGGAGACGCCGGCCGCCACCCGGGAGACGCGGTCGGCCCACCACGCGTCCCGCTCCTCCTGCGGAAGGGCCGGTGGGCGGCCGAGCCGCCGGACGAGGGGCGCGGTCAGCCGGTCGACCCGGCGGAGGACGTCGACGACGACGGCGTCACTGATCGGTGCCATGGGCTCGGGGTGCCCCGGGGCTTGCGAGTTCATCCCCTGTAGCCGATGCGAGATGGTGGGCGGGGCGCCCCGTGGCAGTCATGCTGCAGTCAGGTCAGCACCCGGAGGTGCGACAGAAAGGTCGCCCCGCCCGCGAACAGCATCCCCACGGGCCGGTGCGGCGGTCAAGTCCTGCGCTCGCACGCAGCACGACGGCTGGGAACGCTCGGTGCGGAAAGTGACTGCGCGGGAGACTCTCAGTACGGGGGAGGGGTGGTGACGGCGACCAGGCCGGTCGGTGTGGTGACGGTCAGGGTGCCGTCCGGCTCGAGCCGGTGCTCCCACCCGGGCGCCTGATGCTTGCCGCGGTGATCGGCGGTGCAGTACCCCACGAGATTCTCGGCGCTGGTCGGCCCCAGCGGGTACGGGCGGTCGTGATCGAGTTCGCCGCCCCGGGGCACACGGCGACGGCAGCCCGGAAATCGGCAGCGCCGGTCGCGGGCGCGCATCCAGCGATCGAGTTCGGCCGAGGGACGGTAGCCGTCCGTCGGACCGGGCGGGCCCAGCCCGGGCCGGTCGCTGAGATCGTGGCTGCAGTCGGCCGCGTGCCGGCGGCACGCGGCCCGACCGCAGCTGCCCGCGCGGCGCAGCCCGGGCAGGTCGGTGAGGGCGAGCAGCGTGCCGGAGAGTGCGTCGGTGAGGGCGATCCGGGGTCGTTCGGCCAACCCACCTCCGCCGGTGGTCGTCAGCAGGTCGGTGAGCAGCTCACGCTGGGCGTCGGTTGCCCACCGCAGCGCGTCCAGCGCGTCCGCGGCGCCCGTGAGCCCACCCCCGGGGCCGGCCTGCCAGGCGTCCTCGTCCGCGGCGTCGGCTGCCGCGGCGGCACGCACCATCCGTTCGGCATGGGTCAGCGCCTGTCCGGCTCGGAACATCGCCTGCCCGGCGTCGTCGACCGCCCGGTCGGCGGTGACCCACCAAGCAGGCCCGGTCGACTGCTCTCCATCGACTGGTGACGTCCCTGCACCGGCGGCTGCATGCGCGCCTGCCGGCGAGGACCTGCCGGGCGGACTCGCGTCGGGGGACGACTCAGCGACGCGCGCCGGATCGGTCAGCGGTGAGTGTGGCGGCTGTGGCGGCTCATCGAGCGACCACGACGGCGGCTCACGTAGCAGCCATTCGGGTGGCGGCTCGTCGGAGGTTTCCGCCCAGAGGTCGTCGGGCGGTTCCACCCAGTGGCCGTCGAGCCACAGATCCGGGTCAGGAGATACCGCGACGGGGTCTCCCGAGGTGGGGTGGGGACAGCGTTCGGGGTCGGGATCGACGAGTTCATCGGCCAGCACCCGCCTTTCCATCTCAGCCCACCAGCGCTCCAGTTCGTCCTGCTGCGGCCACAGGGCCGGGTCGACAGGCTGCTCCCGCTGGTGCCACGCGGCCCGGTCGGCGGGCTGCTCCTGCTGTGCTTCGTCGACATCGGTGGGGCTTTGCCGGTCACAGCCGGTCAGGGCGGCGAGGAACTGGCGGATCATCTCGGCGGGGACGACCTGCGCGTCGACCTCGCCGGGCGCATCACCGCGGGCGAGTGTGGCGATCGAGGCGACCACCGTGAGCAGCACCTGCACCGGCGGCAGGTCGCTCTCACCGGGGCGTAGGACCAGATCGAGCAGGCAGTCGACCATCCTCTGTCCTCGCGTGCGCGAGTCGTCGTCTCCGTCGAGGGCCTCCGCGCAGGCGATCAGTGCCCGGTACAGCGCCTGGGCCTCCGGCATGGTGGTGACCACGGTGACGGTGGCCATGCCATCGACATCGTCCGGTCGGAGGTAGACACCGCGCTGCTTCAGGGGGCCTTCTCCAGCCGCCGGGCGGCGGATCTGGCGTCCCGCGTGGCTACCAAGCGGCGTGCCTTGTCGGCCAACTGCGCCGGCGCGACGATCCGGCCAGCGGCCCAGCGCAGCAGCTCGGCCTCCACCTCGGCCCGAACGATCGGGTCGTCGATGGGGGCGACCTTGTCCAGCATCGTCCAGAGGTGGCCGGGGTGCAGCGCTCCGGCCTCGAGCGCGGCCAGCGTGCCCGGCAGCCGGTACACCAAATTCAGTGACCGGCTCAGCATGACATCGGCCGCCGACGCGCTGATCGACAGGCCCACCACGAGTTCGCGGGCGGCCCACTCGCTGACCGGCCGCAGGTTTTCGGGGCGGGCGGCCCAGCGTTCGGGACTCATCGCCCCCGGCTCGCCCTGCGCCCGGTCGGCGGTGGCTGGGCGAGTGGCGGCGAACTCGGCCACCGCGCGTGCCCTCAGGGCGGTCTGCCGGCCGATCTCGCGGTCCGCCGCCTGGACGGCGCCGAGCGGGCCGTCAGACAGTGCGACCGGTGGCGCCAGCTCGGGCAACTCGGTGGACGCCTTCGCCGCTCGACGCCGCCGGCCCGCCGCAACGGCCCGGCGGCGCGCCGCGGCGTACCAGTCGCCCGTCGCCGCTTCCGTCGTCATGTGTTCGATCATACGTTCGAATGCTGTGTTCGGCAAGCCGGAAGCGCTGCTCAGGCGGTTGATGCCGAATCAGTAGTGGGCGTGGCGGGGCTGGTCGGGCAGCTCGGCCATTGGACCGCGCGCGTACGGGTCCTGAGATCGAGCGCATCGGACCGACGCTGGGTCGCGTGCCGGCGTGGCTGATGACGGTCGACGACGCGCTTTGCCTCCACCTCGATCTCTGAGCCGACCCCTAACCTGCCGGGGTGAGCGAGATCGCTGCCCTCCTGGCCTGCCTCGTCCTCGGGGGGGCTCGCCGTCCTGCAGGTGATGCTCGCTGCCGGGATGCCGTACGGCCGGCTGGCGTGGGGCGGGCAGCACGTCGTCCTGCCGCGCAACCTCCGGATCAGCAGCGCGGTGTCGGTCCTGTTCTACGTCATGATCGCCGGGGTGGTCCTCCAGGCGGCGGGCGTCCCGTCCTTCCTGCCGGCCGGCTTCTCCGGCGTGTGGATCTGGGTCCTGGTGGGCTACTTCCCGCTGGGTGTCGTCATGAACGCCGCGTCTCGCAGCAGGGCGGAGCGGCTCGTGATGACGCCGGTCGCCCTGCTGCTGGGCGCCGCCTGCCTGCTCGTCGCCCTCGGATAGGCCGCGCACCTTAGGGTTCGGGCCGTGGCCCCCTGTCCGGAATCCGCGGGCGAGGGGGAGACGTGCTGAGCCGGGACGAGTACCTCGCCGCCTGGTCGCGCTGGCACGGCGACACCGACACCGCCCGCCCCCTGGTGCGCGGCTGGCTGACCGCCGCCTGGACCCTGGCGCGTCCGCTCGCCGGGCTGCCCCCCGTCGTCGCCACCGCGTTCGGGTTGCTCGTCGCGGCCGCCGCGCTGGTCCCCGCAGCAGCCGGCGGGGCGTGGCTGATCGCCGCAGGCGTTCTCGTGGGACTGTCCGGTCTGCTCGACTCCCTCGACGGGGCGCTGGCGATCGGCACGGGCCGCGCCTCCCGGCGCGGGTTCGTCCTCGACTCCGTCGTCGACCGGCTCAGCGAGGCGGCCTACGCCGGCGCGCTGTGGGTCGCCGGCGCGCCCGGCTGGCTGGCCGTCCTCTTCGGCGCCCTGTGCTGGCTGCCCGACTACCTGCGGGCACGGGCAGGCCAGGCGGGCGTGGGGGAGACCGGGGCGCTGTCGGTGTGGGAGCGGCCCACCCGCGTCGCCATGACGGGGATGACCCTGGGCGGCGCCGGGGTGCTCGCGGGAACGGGGGCCGACGAGCTGGTGGTGACCGCGGGCGCCGGTGTCGGTGCACTGCTCGGCGCGGTCGGAGTCGTGCAACTGGGCATCTCGCTCCGCCGGATGCTGGCGGAGTGACTCGTCGGGCCGCGTACGCACCGTGCTCCTAAGGTGTGCGGGTGTTCTGCACCGCGTCAGGGCACCCGACATCGTGCGGTGTGCGTTCCGCCGATCCAGCACCGAGGGAGCGTTCCGTGCCCGTCGTCGTCACCGGCTCCATCGCCACCGACCACCTGATGACCTTCCCGGGGAAGTTCGTCGAGCAGTTCGTCGAGGGCCAGATGGAGAACGTGTCGCTCTCCTTCCTCGTCGACGACCTGGTGCAGCACCGGGGCGGTGCCGGCGCGAACATGGCCTACGGGCTGGGCCTGCTCGGTCTGGGGCCGGTCCTGGTGGGGGCGGTCGGGAGCGACTTCGCGGAGTACGACGCCTGGCTGACGCGGCACGGGGTGGACACCCGCAGCGTGCACTGGTCGGAGCTGAAGCACACCGCCCGGTTCGTGTGCACGACCGACGCCGCCAACAACCAGATCGCGTCCTTCTACTCGGGCGCGATGTCGGAGGCGGGCACCATCGAGCTCGCCCCCGTGGCCGACCGCGTCGGTGGGCTCGACCTCGTGGTCGTCGGCCCGAACGATCCCAAGGCGATGGTGCGGCACACCCAGGAGTGCCGGCAGCGCGGCTACCGGTTCGCTGCCGACCCGAGCCAGCAGCTGGCCTGGGCCGACGGCGACATGATCCGCGACCTCGTCGACGGCGCGGACCTGCTGTTCACCAACGAGTACGAGTCCCACCTGCTCCAGCAGAAGACCGGCTGGGACGAGGTCGAGGTGCTCGCCCGGGTCGGCACGTGGATCACCACCCGTGCCGCCGACGGGGTCCTGGTCCGCCAGGCCGATGCCGAGCAGATCTCGGTCATCGCCGTCCCGGAGACCAAGCCGGTCGAGCCGACCGGCGGCGGTGACGCCCTGCGTGCCGGGTTCATCGCCGGCCGCACGTGGGGCTTGGGCCTCGAGCGGGCCACCCAGCTCGGCTCCGCCGTCGCGACCGCGGCCGTCGAGGTGATCGGCACCCAGGAGTACGACCTGCCCGAGGAGAGCTTCCTCGCCCGGTTCGCCGAGGCCTTCGGCGCCGACGCCGCCGACGAGATCGCGCCACACCTGCCGGGCTGAGGCGGCCCGGGTTGACCCTCGCCGTCCGACGTTGAGCCGGGCCGTAGTGCGGCTGAACGTCCGCCGCACCGGGTCAACCCCCGTGGTCGAGCACCTCTCAGCAGCCGGGATGTCGAGCGGCGAGGGGATCCTCCGTCAGTCCCCGCGGACCTGCTCGCCGATGGTGGGGTCCTCGGCCCAGCGGCGGTAGGGGATCCGCGGGATCTCCTTGATCTCCCCGATCGTGGTCCACTCGTTGCCGCCCAGCCGGGCGAGTGGACGCAGGTGCTCGATCCGGGGCCGACCGTCGCGGACGGCATCCGCCCGCACGCTGATCAACCGGACCCGGCCGAACACCACCGTGCTGTCGCCCAGGCGCACGGTCGAGTGCAGCGTGCACTCGACCGACACCGGTGACTCGGCGACGCGCGGCACGGAGACCCGCTCGCTCGGCTCCAGCCGGACGCCGCACTCCTCGGCCTCGCTCACGCCCGCGGGGAAGTCGGTGCCCGTGGCGTTGATCTGCTCGAAGAGCGCCTCGGGTGTGAGGCTGACGGTGAACTCGCCCGTCGCCTCCACGTTGCGCAGCGAGTCCTTGCGGCCGACCGAGGTGAACTGGACCACCGGCGGGTCGACGCAGGCCACCGTGTAGAAGGAGTGCGGCGCCAGGTTGAGGACGCCGTCGGCCGAGCGGCTGCACACCCACGCGATCGGGCGGGGGACGACGACGGAGTTCATCACGCGGTAGAACGCGCCCGTCTCCATCTCGGTGGGGTCGAAGAGCGCGCGCTCGGCGGAGTCGGTCACCGGCCCATCGTCGCCGGC
Source organism: Blastococcus colisei (assembly GCF_006717095.1). Lineage (NCBI taxonomy): Bacteria > Bacillati > Actinomycetota > Actinomycetes > Geodermatophilales > Geodermatophilaceae > Blastococcus > Blastococcus colisei. The sequence goes on along the minus strand of NZ_VFQE01000001.1, from coordinate 3,021,848 downwards.
ACCCGATCCGTCCGCGCAGGCGGGGCCGGGGGATACCGCCGTCTAGGGTGTCGCGAGCCGCCGGACGACGGGAGCGATGGTCCGCACATGAGCAGTCTGCAGATGAAGGTGGTCGCCGCGGTCCTGCGCCTGGCCTACAAGCCGCGGATGGCCACCGCCGAACGTGGTCGCGCACGGGTCGCGGCGCCGAAGGGCCCGTCCGGACCGCCCGCGAAGGTGCGCAGGCGGCACGCGGTGAGCACCCGGCGGGTCGGCGGGTTCGACTGCCACACCGTGGCTCCGCGAGGTGGAGGTGCCGCACGCGCCGCGATCTACCTCCACGGCGGCGCCTACATCAGCGAGATTTCCCCGCAGCACTGGACGCTGATCTCCAGGATGGCCGACGCGGGCGTCCGCGTGGAGGTGCCCAGCTACGGCCTCGCGCCGCAGCACACCTACCGGGACGCGTATCCGTTCCTGACCGAGGTCTACCGGCAGCTCGTGGCCGACGTGGACGCCGCCGCGATCACGGTGGTGGGCGATTCGGCGGGCGGGGGACTGGCCCTCGGACTCGCGCAGACCCTCGGCGACGCCGGGCTGCCGCAGCCGGGCCGGCTGGTGCTCGTGGCCCCCTGGCTGGACCTGACCCTCAGCAACCCCGACCTGCCTGCCGTCGAGGAGCGCGACCCCTGGCTGAGCACCGCGGGTTTGCACGAGGCGGCGAACGCGTGGGCCGGGGGCGACGACCCGACCGACCCGCGGCTCAGCCCGCTGGGCGGCTCCCTCGCCGGGCTCCCTCCGACGGACCTCTACGTCGGCACCCGCGACATCTGCCTGCCCGACGCCCTCCTCCTCCGGGACCGCGCCGCGGCCGAGGGCCCGGCGCTCCGCCTCACCGTCTGCGAGGGGGCGGTCCACGTCTACCCGCTGGTTCCGGCTCCCGAGGGCCGTGCCGCGGCCCGCGAGATCGTCGCGTCGGTGGCAGCGGGGACGGCGGAGCGACCTACAGGTGCCGATCCCGCCAGGTGAGGGTGCCGCGCCGGTGGCCGACGACCGACCGAGCCATCAGCGCGTCGAACACCAGGATCGACACCGGGTGGGCCAGGGCGTCCGGCCAGATCCGGCCGCCGGTCGCCGCGGCGACGGCGGCACGACCGGCCGCGCCGGCCAGCCAGCCGACCAGCCCGGCGCGGGAGCCGCGGAGCGCGGCGACGGGGGGCACCACCCAGACGGCGGTGAGGGCGACCGCCGCCGCGACGCTCGCGGCGGGGCGACCGCCGACCGCCGCCCACAATGACTTGGCGTAGCCGTCCCGCAGCGCCGGCCACCCGTAGTACATGCGGCAGGCGGCCAGGCGCGAGCCGTCGATCGGGACGCCGCGCCCTCCCGCGCGCTTGACCGCGCGCAGCAGGGCGATGTCCTCGAGCACCTCGCCCCGGACGGCCGCGTGGCCCCCTGCCCGGTCGTACCCGCGCCGGCCGAGCACCAGGAACTGACCGTTCGCGGCGGCGAGCGACGGCCGGCGGGAGCGCTCGGCGAGCCGCAGCGGGAGCGTGGTCGCCCACAGCCACGGCGCCAGGGGTTGCACGAGCCGCTCGGCCGGGCCGTGCGCCAGCGGGCGCGGCCAGGGCGAGACCAGGTCCAGGCCGTGCCGCTCCAGGACGGCGACGGCGCCGGCGATCGCGTCGGGGAAGAGCCGGACGTCGGCGTCGACGAAGACCAGCACCCCGTCGTCACCATCGTCGGCGGCGGCCGCCCCGGTGGCGCACGCGTGCGGTTTGCCCAGCCAGCCGGCCGGCGGAGGGGCGGCCCGGACCAGCCGGACGCGCGGGTCGGCCACCGATTCGACGACGGCCGCCGTCCCGTCGGTGGAGCCGTCGTCCACCACGACCACCCGGAGGGCGGGCACCCCGCGCTGGTCGAGCAGGGCGGTCAGGCAGCCGCCGATCTGCTCCTCCTCGTTCCGGGCCGGCACGACGACGGTGACCGGCCGGCGGACGGGCGGAGGGTCGACCGGCGGACGGCGGAGCAGCACCACGTTGAGCGCCGCGTGCAGAGCCCCGAGGACCGATACCCCCGCGAGGACGCGGACGAGGCTCACCGGCGGCCCGCGGCGGCCCGGTGCTGGAGGACGAGCACGACCAGCACGGGGACGGCGAGAGCCGCACCCCAGGCCGCCGACCCGGGAAGCCCCAGCCATCCGGCGTGCGCCAGTGCGCCGCCCAGCGTCATCCACCCGAGCACGAGCAAGGGCGCCGCGTCGCTGATGCGGGCGTCGTCCGGTATGGCGGTGCGGGTGACCAGCAGGTCGAGCAGCGCCATGAGCACCAGCCCGGCGAGCAGCCAGCCGCCGAGGTTGGTCAGCGGCACGGTGTCGATACCGGGCAGCCCGGGCTGCGGATATGTCCAGGTCCAGTAGCCGGCCTGGACCATCTGCGGGTCGAGGACGACGTCCCAGGCGGCGAAGATCGCCGCCGCCCAGACGACGCGGCCGGGGCGGCGCAACGCGGTCCGGACCGGGCGGGCGAGCCGGTCGGCCAGCACCCAGCTCGGCCACGCCATCATCAGCCAGGCCAGCGGGACGAGGAACGGCACGCCCAGGAGGGTCGGGCCGAGGGCGTCGCTGTAGCGGTAGGTCCCGTAGGGAAACCCCGTGGCCAGGCCGATCGACTCGAACGCGATCGCCGTCGCGGTGACGAGGGCCAGCACGCCGGCCGCGGTGCGCACCCCGCGGCTGAGCCCGGCGTGGACCACCGACAGCAGCGAGCCGAGGACGACGATCGTCCAGCTGACCGTGTCGCGGGCGGCCCCCGAACTCAGCGGATAGGCGATGGCGGTGAGCACCAGTGCCACCGCGATCAGCAGCGGGAGCACGTTCCCGGGGGCCGGCCGCCAGGCCCGGGTGCGCGCCGCGAGCGCCGTGGTCACGCGGACGTCCGCCGCAGTCGGGCGGCGGTGCGGCGCAGCGCCCGGCCGGCCGTGGCTCGGGCCCGCGGCAGCGCGCGCCGGTCGGCCAGCAGCACGCGTGCCGACGTCCGTCCGGAGTTGCCGGACACGCCGCCACCGGGGTGGGTCGAGGCGCCGGCCAGGTACAGGCCGGGCAGGCCCGGGACCGTGTAGCCCGACAGGGCAGGGGTCGGCCGGAAGGCGAACATGCTGGCCAGGCCCATCTCCACATGCATGACGTTGCCACGGAGCAGGGACAGTTCCTGCTCGAGCCGCAGCGGCGTCTGGACGTAGAGCTCCTGCACCGACGTCGCGAAACCAGGGGCGTAGCGGTCGACCGCGGCGACGAGGCGCTGGGCTTCGCCCTCGGCCAGGGCGTCCCAGTCGGCGCCGTCCGCGAGCGCGTACGGGTACCACTGGCCCCAGATCGTGACGACGTGCTGCCCCGGCGGGGCGAGGGTGTCGTCGCTCGCCGAGAAGCACATCGCCAGCGGCACCGGGCTGCGCGGGAGCTGTCCGGCCGCCCAGTCGCCGTGCGCCGAGGCCAGCTCCGCGCGGTCGGTGCAGAGCAGCTGGAGTCCCTGGAGGGCCTGCTCGGGGGGCGCTCCGGGATAGACCGGGGGTGAGTCGGTGAGCGCGCGCACCACCAGTCCGAAGCCGTTGCCCAGGGGCGGATCGGCGTCGGCCAGCGCGGGAGGGGCGTCGTTTCCCGCCAGCTCCCGGGTCACGTTCACGTGGCAGGCGGCGACGACGGCGTCGGCGTGCAGGCGCCGTCCGCCGACCGTCTGCACCCCGGTGACCCGCCGGCCGCCGGCGCCGTCGTCCCCGGTCAGCAGCCGGGCGGCGCCGTCGCCGAGCACCACCCGCCCGCCGTCGGACTCCAGCCGGCGGCGCAGCGCCGCGGTGAGCCCTCCGGAGCCACCGACCGGATGTCCGGGCGGGACATCGTGGAGCAGCGCGAACCAGGCGACCATCGCGGCCGTGCCGGGTTCGGACATCGGTGGCCCGGACTGCGCCCCGAACCAGGCCAGCGCCGCCTTGAGGCGCTCGCTCCGGAACCAGCGGTCCAGCAGGGCGTCGCCGGAGCCCAGGAAGTCGACGGCGAGCTCGCCGCCGGGGGTGCGCGGCCGCCCGTCCGCCGGTGCCCCCAGCGGCCAGAACGACCGGAGCAGCCCCGCCGCGTTCGGCCGTCGGCCGAAGGAGGCGGCGACCGCGCGGCTGCGCGGCCCCCACACCTCGACGAAGCGGCGGTAGGCCTCGGCGTCGTCGGGGCCGCACGCCTCGGCGATCGAGGCGCACGTCGCATCGAGGTCGACGGAGAAGACCAGCGGACGGCCGTCGGGCCCCGCGTCGCCCGGCGATGGCGCGGGCGCGAAGCCCCACGGGTCGCAGTCGATGTAGCGCAGGCCGTGGGCGGCCAGCTCGAGCTCCTCGACGATGCCGCTCTGCCGGATGATCACGTGCGCGCTGGAGCCCCGGTCGACCAGGACGCCGGGCCAGCGCTCGACGGTCGAGACCGCGCCGCCGAGCACCGCGTCGGACTCGACGACCTCCACCGACAGTCCTTCGCGCGCCAGGTAGCAGGCGGCGACCAGCCCGTTGTGGCCGGAACCGATCACCACGACGTCGACACGGGCATCTGTGGCTGGCAGTGAGGTCGGCACGCTCAGTTGTTCGCCCGGTCCCGGTCGTCCGGATGCAGGGGTTCGCGGGGGTGGAGGGGGAGCCGGACGCCGAGGATGGCGAACGGCCGCGAGTCGCCCGGGAAGTGGTAGCCGCGCGCCAGGTCCACGAAGCCGTCGGCGTGGTAGAGGCGGAACGCCTTGGTGTCGGCGTCCGGGGTGGAGAGCAGGGCGACGGGCTGGGGGACGCCGGCGACCAGGGCGCGCAGGAGGCGGCGGCCCAGTCCGCGGCTCTGGTGGTCGGGGTGGACGTGCAGCTCGCAGACCTCGAAGGCGTCGGGCAGCCACTTCTTCGCCGTCCGCCGGTCCAGCGCCGCGCGCACCTGGTCGTGCCACCACTGGCCGGGCGCGACGACGTAGCCGTAGCCGAAGCCCACCAGCTGCTCGGCTGGCTCGCCCCCACCCGTCCCGGTCTCGGCGAAGGCGCCGACGGCCCGGAAGCCGGGGCGCTCGGTGTGCTGGATCGCGTAGCCGTAGCGGCCGGCGACGACGGCGGAGTCGTACCCCATCGCCAGGCCGTAGATGGTGAGCGCCTCGTGCATGTGCTCGCGCAGCCACGACGTCGGCAGCTCGATGACGCGGGTGGCGGGCCGGGTGTCGGTCACGGGAGGGCCGCCGGGGCGGTGGAGTGGGTGGCTGCAGGGTTCGCGGTCGTCGCGGTCGGCCCGGTGCCGACCTCCGCCGCCGTGCCGCCGGTGAGGCGGAGCAGCTCGTCGTAGGTCGTGGGGAAGACGGTGTGCGGGTGCCCGCCGGCGGCCCAGACCCGGTCGTAGCGGGCCAGCTCGACGTCGACGAGCGTGCCGATCGGCTCGGGGTGGCCGATCGGGGCGACGCCGCCGATCGCCTGCCCGGTGTGCCGGCGGACGAACTCCGGCGTCGCCCTGCTGATCCGGGGGACGCCGAGCAGAGTGGCGACCAGGGTCTCGTCGACCCGGTGGGCGCCGCTGGTCAGCACCAGCAGCGGGTTGCCGTCGACGTCGAACACGAGGCTGTTCGCGATCGCGCCGACGGGGACGCCGAGCTGCGCGGCGGCCGTGGCGGCGGTGCGCGCGCTGTCGGGCAGGTGGTGCACCTCGCCGGCGGCACCGGCGGCGCGCAGGAGGCGCGCCACCTCGGTGACCCGGGGATGCTCCGGCGAGGTCGGTGGAGGCATGGCCGGATCCATGGCCCGATCCTGCCACCGGCCCGGGAGGCTTGCCCCCGTGGTCGCTTCCGGACCGGGGACACGCATCGCGGGGCCGATGTCTGCCCGATGGCCGTGACCGGGGCGGCACCCTCTGGGTCCCGACGATCGGTGATGCCGTCGGGCAGGATGCAAGGCGTGACGGGGTGAGAAGTCCATGGCGCACCTGCGGGTCAGTACTGATGAGCAGGAGAAGACCTGCCTCGGTCTCGACGCCAACGCGCCAACCGGTGGTGGCCAGGGTGTTGTCCCTGTCGAGTAGCCCTGGGTGTTCGCCGCGTCGTGAGCGAGGTCGTCGTCGATCGCCTTCCCGCGGGAACGGAGGTGCCATGTCCCGCATCGTGAATTCGGGCGCGACCGTGCGACGCCTTTCAGCATGTGTATGCATAACGTATGCTGTACTCATGGCGCAGGGTGACACCACTGTCCGGGTTTCCCGCGAGACGAGGGACGAGGTCCGCCGGCTGGCCGCCGAGCGCGGTGTGAGTGCCGACCAGGTGTTGGCCGAGGCTCTTCGACTCACCCGCTGGGAGGCGCTCCGTCGCCAGGCGGAGCTGGAGATCGCCGAGGCCGCGGCAGATCCAGCCGATCGCGCCGAGTTGGCTGCCGCCGTCCGAGAACTGACCGGCGCCGAGGAGTGAGGGGCGCCGTCCACCGGCTCCGTGCCGACCGGCAGGCCCGGGGTCACGAGCAGACCGGGCCGCGCTACGCGGTCGTGCTGCCGGCCTCACGGTTCGACCTGCTGTCCCGATGGATCGTGGCGCCGACCAGCACCAGGGCGCGCTCGATGGTCGTCCGACCGGAGGTCGACTGGGGGGCCGGACCGACACGCGTGCTGTGCGATGCCCTGACGGCGGTGGACCCGGGTGTGCGCCTCGGCGAACAGGTGGGCCACCTGACCCACGCCGAGCAGCAGCAGATCGACCTCGCGCTGGCCCTGCTGCTGGACCTCGCGCCTCCAGCGGGCTTCTGAGGGCAGCGCGCGCCCCGATCCGGAGCAGGGGTGTGCGGAGCTGCCGCCTCTCCCGAACCAGGGATCTCGCGTGTCAGGCCCGGCGAGGTAGGACGACAGCGGTCGGTCGCTGGCTCGACGCCGACACGGTCGCCGCGTCTTGACGCCGCCCCCGGGGTCAGGTCTACTGGAACCTGTGTTCGAACAGATGTTCGAGTACGGTCGGTCTTCCGCCGCTCCACGGTCCTTCCCCACCCGGAGCGGCGGTCCGGACCGGCGGGGGAGTCGGAGCGTGGGGAGGCTGTCGTGAGCCGGGTGCTCGGTGAGGTCGTCGGACGGGCCGGCGAGGAGGTCCAGGTCGAGCGTGGACCGCTGGGGCCGGTGCAGTTCTGGCGCGGGCAGTCCCGGTACCTGGTGGGCGAACTGCTCGACTCCTGGGTCGAGACCGCGCCGTGGTGGCGACGAGACGCCACCGGTGGTGGGGCCTCCGCCGAGCTGGTCGCCACCCAGGAGGTGTGGCGGGTCGAGGCGGTGCGGGCCGGGCGGTCGCGGACCAGCTTCGCGGGGGTCTACGACCTCACCTGGGACGCGGCGGGCAACCGCTGGTGGCTCGTGCGGGTGCACGACTGATGGGCGCCGCCCGAGCCGTCCCCGTCGGCCAGCTGCCGTTGCCCCCCGCGATGCCCGCCGCGGCGGCGCAGCTCCTCGACCAGGCGCACCGCGGGCTGGCCGAGGCGGCTGCGGCAACCGATCCGCGGCAGCGCTACGCCACCGCCCACCTGGGCGCGCTGCGCGGCGCGGCGGCGGTGCTGGCCGCCCGCACCCGCCCCGAGCCCGCCCGCCGTCGTCCCCGCAGTGCGTGGGTGCTGCTCGGGCAGGTCGCGCCCGAGCTGGGCGAGTGGGCCACCTTTTTCGCCGCCGGCGCCGCGAAGCGGGCCGCCGCCGAGGCCGGGCTGTCCCGAGCGGTGACCGAGCGAGAGGCCGATGACCTCGTCCGCGACGTCGGCGCCTTCCTCGGCGTCGTGGAGAACTGCCTCGCCGCCTCGTACGGGAACCTGTCCGCGCCCGAACCGGCCCGGAGCACCTACACCCGTCCGCGGGTGGTCGGCGGCACCGCATCCGGGCCCAGGCGGTGAGCGAGCTTGCGAGCTCACCAGTAGACACAGCAGCCACGGTCACGGGGCTGACGAGCGCCAGCGAGGAGGCCGCGTGAGCGACCCCTTCGTCCACCTGCACGTCGCCTCCGGCTACTCGATGCGGTACGGAGCCAACCACCCGGCCGATCTCGTGGCCCGCGCCGCCGAGCACGGCATGCCGGCGCTGGCGCTCACCGATCGCGACGGGCTGTACGGCGCGGTGAAGTTCGCGCTGGCCTGCCGGTCGGCCGGGGTGCGGCCGATCTTCGGGGTGGACCTCGCCGTCGCCCCGGCCCTCGACGCGACGGTGCCCCCGGCGCTGGCCCGTGCCCTGGGCGGGGAGGAGTCCGGCGCTCGGCCGCCCCGGCTGCGCGCGCCCGGCCGTCGCAGTCCTGCCCGTGGCGGGGCGAGCGTCGACCCGCGACTGCCGCGGGTCACCTTCCTCGCCCGGGACGGCGTCGGCTGGCGCTCGCTGTGCCGGCTGACCAGCGCCACCCATCTACGCGGCACGCGCGGGGAGCCGGTGAGCTCGCTGGCCATGGCGGCCGAGCACGCGAACGGGCTGATCGCACTGCTCGGCCCCGACTCGGCGGTCGGCCGGGCGCTGCTCACCGGCCGGGCCGACCACGCGGCAGCCCATCTGGACGCCTGGCGGGCCGCCTTCGGTCCGGGCCGGCTGGTGCTCGAGCTGGTCCACCACCGCGGCCACGGCGACCGGGTGCGGGCGCAGGCGATGCTCCGGTTCGCCGCCGAGCAGGGCGTCCCGGTGGTGCTCAGCAACGCCGTCCGGTACGTCGACGCCCTCGACGCGCCGACCGCCGACGTGCTGGACGCCGCACGCCGGCTGGTCCCGCTCGACGAGCGGCACGTCGACCGGCGCACCGCCGAGGGCTACCTCAAGTCGGGCAAGGAGATGGCCGCGGTGGCCGAGGACCTGGTCGGCCCCGACCGGGACGCCGCACTGCGCCTCCTCGAGGGCACCGCCCGGCTGGCCGAGCAGTGCACCGTCGACATCCGCGACGACCTCGGCATCGGCAGCGTCCGCTATCCCGAGCTCGACGTCGTCACCACCCCCGCCGAGCGGGGGATGGGCCCGTCGCGGGTGCTGCGGGCGCGGTGCGAGGCAGGCCTGGGCCGGCGCGGGATGGCGCCGTCGGAGCGGGTGCGGCAGCGGCTGGACGAGGAGCTGGCGGTGATCGACTCACTCGGCTACCCGTCCTACTTCCTCACCGTCGCCGACGTGGTCGACCTCATCAAGAGCTTGAGGGTTCGGGCCGCTGCCCGCGGTTCCGGCGCCGGCAGCCTGGTCACCTACCTGCTCGGCATCTCCGACGTCGACCCGCTCCGGTACGGGCTGCTGATGGAGCGGTTCCTCTCCCCGCTGCGCCACCAGCTGCCCGACATCGACATCGACGTGGAGTCCGCCCGGCGGATGGAGGTCTACGACGCGGTGATCGACCGCTTCGGCGCGGACCGGGTCAGCTGCATCTCGATGATGGACACCTACCGGGTGCGGCACGCCATCCGCGACGTCGGGGCCGCGCTCGGATTGCCCCCGGCCGAGATCGACGCCGTCGCCAAGGCGTTTCCGCACATCCGGGCCAACCAGGTGCACGCCGCGCTCAAGGACCTCCCGGAGCTGCGGGCCAGCCGCCTGGGCTCGAAGCGATCCGGCGGCAGCGGTGATCTCGACCTGATGTTCGACCTCGTGTCCCGGCTCGACGGTCTGCCCCGGCACATCGCGCTGCACCCGTGCGGGGTGCTGCTGTCGGATGCCACGCTGCTCGACCGCACACCGGTGGAGAACAGCTATCTCGGCTATCCGATGAGCCAGTTCGACAAGGACGACGTCGAGGAGCTGGGGCTGCTCAAGCTCGACCTGCTGGGCATCCGGATGCAGTCGGCGATCGCGCACGCCCTCGACGAGGTGGCCCGGGTCGACGGCGAGACCGTCGACATCGACGCCGTCCCGCGGGACGACCCCACGACCTTCGAGCTGATCCGCAGCACCCGCACCCTCGGCATGTTCCAGATCGAGTCGCCGGGGCAGCGGGAGCTGGTGGGCAAGTTCGGGCCGCGGACGTTCGAGGACATCGTCATCGACATCTCGCTGTTCCGGCCCGGGCCGGTGAAGAGCGACATGGTCACCCCGTTCCTCATGGCCCGGAACGGCTGGCGGGCGACCGAGTACCCGCATCCCGACCTCGAGTTCTGCCTCGAGGAGACCGCCGGGGTGGTGGTCTTCCACGAGCAGGTGCTGCAGATCGTGGCCCGGATGGCCGGGGTGACCCTGGCCGAGGCCGACGAGGTGCGGCGGGCGCTGGGGGAGAAGGACGCCCATCCCGAGGTCCGGGCCTGGTTCGTGCCCCGGGTGCTGGACAAGGGCTACCCGGTGGAGGTGGCCGAGCAGGTCTGGCAGGTGCTCGCCGCCTTCGGGTCGTTCGGCTTCTGCAAGGCCCACGCCGCGGCGTTCGCGCTGCCCACCTACCAGTCGGCCTGGCTGAAGACCCACCATCCGGCGGCCTTCCTCGCCGGGGTGCTCACCCACGACCCGGGCATGTACCCGAAGCGGCTGATCCTCGACGACGCCCGCAACTTCGGGATCCGGGTGCTCGGCCTGGACGTCAACGCATCGACCGGCCCCTACCGGGTGGAGCGGCTCGAGGCCGATAACTCTGAGGCTGAAGTAGAGATCGAGCACTGGCTGCGGCCGGAATGGATGCCGGCCACCATGCGCGACCCGTCCCGCTACGGGATCCGACTGGCCCTGGCCGACGTGAAGGGCATCTCCGACGACGAGGTGGCCCGGATCGTCACCGGCCAGCCCTATCGGTCACTGACGGATTTCTGGCACCGCGCGTCGGTCTCCCGACCCGTGGTCGAACGGCTGGTGCTGGCCGGGGGCTTCGACTCCCTCTACGGCTTCGGGGTCCGCGACCGGGAGGCCGGCCGGCCGACGCACCGCCGGAAACAGGTGACCCGACGCGACCTGCTGCTGCAGATCGGGGAGCTCGACCGGTGGAGCCGCAGCGGTGCCCGCGTGAACTCGAGCGGCCAGCTGAGCCTGGACCTGATGGGGCTGGGGCTCGAGGAGGAGGGAGTCGCAGGGGAAGGAGGACGGGAGGACGACGGATCGGCGGGGCTCAGCTGGGCAGAGGGGAGCGGTCTGCCGGAGTTCACCGACGCCGAGCTGGTGCGCGCCGAGCTGGAGGTGCTCGGCCTGGACGCCAGCCGGCACGTCGTCGACTTCTACCGGCCGTTCCTGTCCGCCATCGGCGCAGTTCCGGCGGGGGAGCTGCTCACCTGCCGCAGCGGTGCGGAGGTGCTGGTCGCCGGGGTCAAGGTGGCGACCCAGACGCCGCCGATCCGCTCCGGACGGCGGGTGGTGTTCGTGACCCTGGACGACGGCACCGGCTGCACCGACTCGACGTTCTTCGAGGACGCGCAGGGCCCCTACGCCACCACGGTCTTCCACTCGTGGCTGCTGGTCATCCGGGGGGTGCTGCGCCGCACCGGCCCGCGCGGGGTCTCGCTGCGGGCGACCGGGGCGTGGGAACTGCCGGCCCTGCACGAGGCGTGGGAGGCCGACGGACCGGACGGCGTGCGCGAGCTGATGGCCGCCTCGGGGGAGTTCACGGAGCAGGCGATCGCGGGGGCCGCGGCATCGCACGGTTCGCGGCCGGTCGTCGTCCGGCCGGTGCTGGTCCATCCCACGGGGTTCCGGATGTCGCCCTACGCCGACATCAAGCCCGCCGGGGAGGACTCGAAGGTGGCAGCCCGGCGGGCGGCGTCCGGACCGCCCCGCAAGCTCTGGCACTCCAGTCCCGGCAGCTCGGGCCACTGATCCGCGCCGGAGGGTAGATGACGGACGGGTCGTTGACCGAAAGATTAATGCAGTGCAAAATTCACTGAGCGAGGAGATCAGGTTCACCCAGTCAGCCCGTCGACATCGAGTCGGTAAAGCACACGCGGTGCATGTGATCGAGAACGTCGCGCCACACGAGATTCCGGCTGATGGAGAGCTCGATGCCCGCAAGGTCTGGATCGGACCTGACGACCGAGGTGTGGAGTTGGAGATCGTGACAGTGGTTCTGCCTACCGGGCTCCTGGTCATTCACGTCATGCCGACTGCACTACGGAGGAAGTCATGACGAAGTACCGGATGGGACCTGACGTCGACCTCCGAAGAGAGGACGTACGAGACAGTCAGGGGCGGCGGATCACCGAGGAGTACGCCGAGCGCGCCACTGATGACGCGCTGGCCTTTGTCGGCCGGGGACGACCGTCCCTGACCGGAGCGAAGGCGCCGTCTCCACAGGTGACCTTCAGGGTGACACCCGAGCTGCGGGCGAAGGCCGCCGCTGAGGCTGCCCGGCAGGGGCGGCGCATCTCCGATGTCGCTCGCGAAGCCCTCGAGCGGTACCTCGCGTCCTGAGCAAAGGGGCCGTGAACCGCTGAGGTCGAAGGCCGGTGGCCCTCCGAACCGGGCCGCGCGCGAGGGGGCTCAGCCCTCCTCGTCCTCGCCGTCGGTGGCGTCCTCGACCTCCTGCTCGGCGTCCTCGACACCTTCCTCGATGTTCTGCTCGACACCGTCGTCGACGACGTCCGACCCGCACGCGACCGTGGTGAGGGATGCGGCAGTGATCGCGAAGGCCGCCGCGGTGGAACGGAGCAGGCGTGGGCGGGTGGACGTGGGCATGGGCACTCCTCGGTCGACGGCGGTGTTGACCGTGGAGGGGTGCCCGTGAACGGCCGGTCGGCAAACGACCATCGCGCCGGCGGCTGCTCCGGAGCCAACCGATGAGTCCTGCGCCGGGCCACGGTCTACCCATCAGCCGGCGACCCGGCCGGACGCGAGAGAGGACGGCCCCATGCCCAAGCAGATTCCCTGTCTCTGGTTCGACGGCACGGCCGAGCAGGCCGCCCGGCACTACACCTCGATCTTCCCGAACTCGAGCATCGGGGACGTCACGCGCTACGGGCCCGACATGCCCCCGCCGATGAAGGAGGGCGACGTCCTGACCGTCGACTTCACCCTCGACGGGCAGCCCTACACCGCCCTCAACGGCGGGCCCCAGTTCCCGTTCAGCGAGGCGGTCTCCTTCCAGATCATGTGCGAGGACCAGGAGGAGGCCGACCACTACTGGACCCGGCTGACCGAGGGCGGCGAGGAGAGCATGTGCGGCTGGCTCAAGGACAAGTTCGGCGTCTCCTGGCAGGTCACCCCCACGGAGCTGATGAGCATGCTCAACGATCCCGACCCCGGCCGGGCGCAGCGAGCCACCCAGGCCATGCTGCAGATGCGCCGGATCGACATCGCCGAGATCAAGCGGGCCGCCGACAGCGTCCCCGCCTGAGAGGACCCGCCCCTCCCACGAGACAGCGGCGAACCTCACCTGCGGGTTGCCGTCCTCGTGTCGGAGCGCGAGGTCGGTGGCTCGAAGGGAAGGACGGCGGGCCTCGCCGGCTCGGGCTCGCGCGAGCGAGTGGTCGCAGCCTGCCGCCACTAGGCTCGCTGAGGTGCCCACGCCCCCTGCGTCGATGACGGAGCAGTTACCCGCCCGGACCGCCGCCGTGTGGGCCGCGCTCGACCCGCTGGTGGGCGCGGGCAGCACGCTGCGGGTGCTCGACGTCGGCGGCGGCAGCGGCATGTTCGCCGTCCCGCTGGCCCGATTGGGCCACGACGTCACCGTCGTCGACCCCAGCGCCGACGCCCTCGCCACCCTGCGACGGCGGGCCGACACCGACGGCGTCGGTGCCCGGGTGCACGGCGTCCAGGGCGACGGCGACCTGCTGCACGAGGTCCTGCCCGCTGTCGACGACGCGTCCGCGGGCTACGACCTGGCCCTGTGCCACTACGTGCTCGAGGTCGTCGACGACCCGGCCGTCACCCTCCGGGAGATCGCCCGCGCCCTCCGGCCGGGCGGTCAGGTGAGCGTCGCGACGGTCAACCGCGCCGGCGCCGTGCTCGCGAGGGCCGTCGCCGGGCACCCCGTCGAGGCGCTCGCCCTCCTCGAGGACCGGGATCCCGCCCCGGGGCGCGCCAGGCCCGCCCGGCGAAGGTTCAGCCCCGACGACCTGCTCGCCCTCGTCGCGGGGGCGGCCCTCACCCCGGGGCCGTGGCGCGGCGTCTCCGTCGTCGCCGAGCTTCTGGAGGGGATGTCCGGGGCCGACCCGCAGGCCGTCCGCGCCCTCGAGGTGGCCCTCGCCGAGGCCTCGCCGTACCGGGACGTCGCCACCGGCCTGCACGTCCTGGCCGCCCGCGCGTGAGTCGCCTCCCAGACGACCTCGCCGTCCCCCCGTACGGCACCGCGACGCTCGCCGACGTGCTTCCCAGCGCCGCCGCGGCGCTCGGCGTCCCGGTCGAGCGCGGCGACCTCCCCACCGATCCGCTCGGCCTCACCGGGGCCCTCGGCGGCGCCCGCCGGGTTGCCGTGCTCCTGATCGACGGCCTGGGCGCCGACCTCGTACGGACCCACGCCGACCTCGCCCCGACCCTCGCCGCGCTCAGCAGCCCGGTCGGCGACCTCTCCGCGCCGTGCCCCAGCACCACCCCGGTCAGCCTGGCGACGCTGGGCACCGGCCTCCCGCCGGGCGCCCACGGCATCCTCGGCTTCGTCACCGCCGTCCCGGGGGAGGAGCGCGCGCTCAACCACGTCCAGTGGGGCGACGACCCCGACCCCGACGTCTGGCAGGCGCAGCGCACGGTCTTCCAGCAGGCCGACGCCGCCGGCGTCCCCGCCACCGCCGTCGGGCCCTACAGCTATGCCGGCTCCGGTCTCACCCGGGCGGTCTACCGCGGCGCCACCTACACCGGCGCGGTCAGCCACGGCGACCTCTGCGCCCTCGTGCTCGGCTCGCTGGCCGCCACGCCCCGCGCCCTCGTCTACGGCTACATCCCCGAGCTCGATCTCACCGGCCACGTGCGCGGCGTCGGCTCGGCGGCGTGGCGGAGGCAGCTGGCCTTCGTCGACCGCGTCGTCGAGGAGCTCGTCGCCGGCCTACCCGACGACGCGGCGCTGATGGTCACCGCCGACCACGGGATGCTGGACGTCCCCGACGCCACCCGTTTCGACCTCGACCAGGAGCCCGACCTCGCCGACGGCGTCCGGCTGCTGGCGGGGGAGCCGCGCGCCCGCTACGTGCACGCCGAGCCGGGCGCCGAGGACGACGTCCTGCACCGCTGGCGCGAGGTGCTCGGCGACCGGGCGTGGGTGGGCAGCCGGGAGGACGCCGTCGTGAGCGGCGTTTTCGGCCCGGTGGACGACGGCGTCGCGGAGCGGATCGGCGACGTCGTCGCCCTGGCCCGCGGCACCTGGGCACTCACCGCGCCGCGGCGGGAGCCCGGGCCCAGCAGCCTCATCGGGTACCACGGCTCGCTCACCGCCACCGAACTCGCCATCCCGCTGCTGATGGCGCGGGGACGCGCACTCGGCTGACCATCAGGCATTCGCACAGCCGCTGTGGGCTGACGCGCTCCGGCGGCTGATCGACCGGGCGGCCGGTTCTCACCGCATCCGCCGCAGGTGCGCGTAGGCTCGATGTCGATCGAGGTCTCCTCGAGTGAGCCGAGCCCGGGGTTCACCGTCCTTGGTGAACGACGGCGAACAGCACCAGCTCTGGCTGCGGGAACGACACCACGATGGCCGACTCGATGGCTGACACCCCCACGCCCACGACGGACGAGGATGCACGCGTCGACCAGTCCGCCCTGCAGGAACTGATCCTGAGCACGGAGGGGATGACCGAGTTCCTCGACGAGCTGGTGCAACTGGCCGCGGCCGGGCACGGGTCGTGCGCTATCACCGTGCGCTTGGACGACAAGACGCGGACTGTGGCCAGCAGCGACGACCTGGCCGCACGGGCCGACGAGATCCAGTACGCCCAGGACGAGGGTCCGTGCCTGGAGTCCATGCGCACCGGCGCCGTCGTGTCCGCCCCGGACATGGCCGTCGACGATCGGTGGGGCAACTACCGCAGCTATGCCCTGGCTCAAGGAGTGCGGTCGGTGCTCTCGACCCCGATGGGAGTCGATGGCCGGCACTTCGGGGCACTGAACCTGTACTCGACCGAAGCAGGCACCTTCGACGCCGAGACCCGAGCCCAGGCCGAACGCTGGGCACAGCAGGCCTCCGGTGCGGTCGGCGTCGCGCTCCGCCTGGCCGAGCGCACGCGCCACGGTCAGCAGCTGGCGGAGGCGCTGACCTCCCGCTCGATCATCGACCAGGCCATCGGCATCCTGATGGCCCAGCAGCGATGCTCGTCGGGAATGGCCTTCGAGATCTTGCGCAGCGCCTCGCAAGGCCGCAACGTCAAGCTCCGCACGATTGCCGCGGACATCGTGCGGGCCGTCGGCGAGGGATCCGACGAGACCTCCGGGTAGCCGCCACGTCGTCGCGTGGTTCGGCTGGGGGTAGTCGAGCCGACGACACGGCGGTAATCTCGCCCCAGCGGTTAGGCCTCAGCCGCGATCAGGAAGCGTCCGCCTCCCAGCCGCGCCGGTCCGGCGCAGTGCTCGACGGTCGGGCTCTGGTCGAGAGGCCTGGATCTTCGTGGATTCCTCTGCTGGGCGCGACGGCTCGGACACCGACGATGTTCAGTTGTTCGTGGCAGACGATCTGCTCGGCATCGAGGTGGTGTCGTCGGATTCCGGCACAGCCGTGACGGTGGCGCCGACCGGTGAGATCGATTCCGTCTCCGCGCCGGTGCTCCGTTCGGCACTCGTCAGCTGCCTGCGGCCACCGTGCACGCAGGTGATCGTGAACCTGACCGGAGTCACGTTCCTCAACTCCGCCGGGCTCACCGTTCTGGCAGAGGCTCACCGCCTGGCCCGGGCCGACGGAATCGAGCTCGCTGTCCGCGGTGGTGGCCGGGCAGTGCGGCGGCCGTTGCAGATCACCGGTCTCTGGGAACTCATGGCAGTACCGGCGAGCTGATGAAGGGCCGCTGAGCCCCGTGCCGTGTTTCCATGGACTGGCCAGTTCCCCTGACCGGACGCTGGCGCGACCGGCATGCGAGCGCTGTGACGACGCGCGATCCGAGGTCCTGTGCCCGGTACAGGATGGCCGGTGGCCCGCCTTCCCTCGGGTTTCACCGTGATGTGGCACCGGGACCCGACGCAGCTGGTCGATCTGCCGAGCATCCGGGCCAGCATCCGTGCCTTCCTGGCCGATGATGATGCGCCCGTCGTCCCGTTCTCGGACTGGGTCGAGCAGCTGGTTCTGGTGATCGACGAGATCACCTCGGACGCGCTCCGCCACGGCGCCGTCCCCGTGCACCTCCGCCTCCGCAACGACAGCGATCACCGACGACCACGGCTGGCGCGACGGGGCGCGTGAGCCGGCACCCGGTCAGGCCGCCGCGAACGTCACGTGCCAGGTGCGCGAGTGCGCCTGATGCGTGGCCCGGCAGGTCAGCCGGGCGGCCACGGTCGACGGGCGGCTCTCCACGCGGGTGACGACGTCCCCGTCGGGGCCGGCCAGGGTCACCACCCACCGCTCGATCTCCGAGCCCGGCGGCGTCCGCTGCTCCATCGAGACCACCGGCAGGTCGTGGAGGCCGAACAGTCCCAGTTCGCCGCGGGCGAAGTGCTGGGCGGCCTGCCCGGGCGGGGGGACGCCGGCCCGCCCGCGCAACCAGGGGAGTGCCACCTCGCCGCGGGTGTGCGCGGCGACCAGGTCGGCGCCGTCGCCCGGCACCTGCCCGTAGTAGAAGCCGTGCGGCAGCACCAGCACGTTGGCGGCGAACCGGTCACCGCCGAGGTGGCTGCACTCCCAGACGTCGGCCGGTCCCGGCGCCGGCAGGGCGCGGGCCAGGGGCCGGCCGCGCAACGCGCAGCACGCGTCGTGCCCGCCGTGCGTGCACACCAGGTAGGTGGGGCCGGGTGCCGCTGCGCCGACCGATCCGTCCCAGGGCGCGGTGAGCAGGTCGGCGTCCGACGTCCGCACCGACCACCACAGCCCTTCGTGCCCCGGGCGGCTGTCGGCGTAGGCCCAGCGGCGCCCGGAGTCGGCCAGCCGGTCCCCGGGGCGGCGGACCAGCAGGAGCCGCACCCCTTCGGCGCGGGACCGTCTCGCCAGCAGCGGCGCCACCTCGGCGTCGAACCGTGACTCGGTCAGCGCGTCGCGTCCCCAGGGGCCCGGCTGCTCGATCAGCAGCCAGCGCTGGGCGGGGGAGGCGGTCGCCACGGGGGAGTCGCCCCGGACCAGGGCCTGGACCGAGCAGCGGCTGTCGTCGAGCCGCCCCAGCGGCCGGGTGCCTTCCGGCGGGGCGCTGTTCGCCGTCACGGCGCGGTGGTCGTCCCCGCATCGGGGACGGTGGCGATCGCCTCGGTCACCAGCCGCCTCGCGAGGGTGATCCGATCGTCGGGGTCCAGGCCGGGCAGGTCACCGACCTCGAGCTCACCGACCTCCAGGAGCGCGGCCAGCGCGTCTCCCACGTCGGCCGGGAAGGAGTGCGAGCGCCGTCCGGCCAGCAGGGTCACCCGGCCGTCGGCGGCGTCCCGCAGGCTGCACCGCAGCCGGCGGCGCAGCCGCAGGACCGTGCCGGGGCCGATCGCGGCGGCCGCGGCGGACTGGGTCAGCGGGGCCACGGGCTCGGGGCGCACCTGCGCCCAGGTGCCGGCGCGCAGCCGGTCGGCGACCTCGGCGGGGTCGACCCGGCCCAGCCACTCCTGCAGGCCGGCGATCACCGCGGCCACCTCGTCGCGGACCGAGCCGGGATCGCTCAGGTCGACCCCGAGCGGCAGGGAGCCGCGCAGCTCCGGGTCGTCGGCGGCGAGGGTGCGGACCAGGTCCAGGGCGGATTCGGCCGCCGCCCACCGGGTCACCGAGTGGACCCCGATGGTCAGGTGCGCGCTGATCTCGCCCAGGGCCCTCGCCGAGTGCAGGTAGCCGCGGGGCAGGTAGAGCGCGTCGCCGGGTCGCAGCACCGCGTCGATGACCGGTTCGCGTTCCGCGGCCGCGGCGACCTCGGCCGCACGGTCGTTCCAGGGCTGGGTGCGCAGCGGGTCGCGCAGCACCGGCTCGTGGATGGTCCAGTGCTTCTCGCCGGCCACCTGGAGGACGAAGACGTCGTGCACGTCGTAGTGCGGGCTGAACCCGCGCGAGGACGGCGGGGTGACGTAGGCGTTGACCTGGGTGGGATGGCCCAGGTCGGCGGCCAGCTGGTCGGCGAACTCGATCAGTGGCGGCCAGAGCCGGTGCAGGCCCTGGAGCACGACGGTGCTGCCGTCGGCGAACAGTCGCAGCACCGCGTCCGACGACACCTGGTCGCCGATCTCGGCGCCCGCGCCCCCGGACGTGGTGAAGCGCTCGGGGTCGACGACGGCGCCGTCCTTGGCGATGCGCAGGAAGGGCGTGCGCAGTCCGCGGCGGGAGAGCAGCTCGTCGACGGCGGCCAGGTCGAGCAGGTCGGTGAAGGAGCCGCCGGTGTCCTCGGCGCGGGTCAGCAGCGGCCGGCGGGACCAGTACTGCTCGGCGAAGACGCGCGGGTCGATGTTCGTGCACCGCCGCAGGGCCGGGCGGAGCTCATGCTCCGCCCGGCCCTGGATGGTCAGGCCCTCGGTCAGGCCGAACCGTCCGCGCCACCGTCGGCACCGCCATCGGCGCCACCGTCGGCACCACCGTCGGCTCCGCCGTCCGCACCCCCGTCGGCACCCCCGTCGGCACCGCCGTCCGCGCCCCCATCGGCTCCGCCGTCGGAGCCGCCATCGGCTCCGCCGTCAGCCGGGCCGTGGGCGCCGCTGTCGGCTCCGCCGTCCGCGCCGCCGTCGTGGGTGCCCGGGCTGCCCGAGGCCCCGCCGTCGGCCGGACCTTCCGTGCTGGTCATGTCGTCGTCGTCGAGAGCCATGGCATCTCCGTCCAGGTCGGTCCGGGGCTGCCGGCCGGCAGCCTCCCGTCGCTGATACCTCCGTCATCCTCGTCCGACACCTGCACTCCTCACCAGCCGACCAGCGACGACGCCGCCAGGTCACGACCACGACACGACGCCGCGCCGCCGCGCGCGTCCCGCTGTCCGGGTCGGTACTGTCCGGATCACAGGATCGAACACTTGTTCGAGACGAGGGGAGGCGTGATGGGATCGGGACGGGTGGCGGGCTGCACAATCCTGCACGTCGACATGGACGCGTTCTTCGCCAGCGTCGAGGTGCGACGGCGCCCCGACCTGGCCGGCACCCCGGTGATCGTCGGCGGAGCCGGCAACCGGGGAGTGGTCACCTCCGCGACCTACGAGGCCCGCCGCTACGGCGTGCACGCAGCCATGCCGACCGCCCGGGCCCTCCGGCTGTGCCCGACGGCGACCGTGCTGCCGGGGGACATGGCGCTCTACAGCGAGGTCTCGCGGTCGGTGATGGCGCTGTTCCGCTCGATCACCCCGCTGGTCGAGCCCCTCTCGCTGGACGAGGCCTTCCTCGACGTCTCGGGTGCCGGGCGCCGGCTGGGGGACGCGGCGGAGATCGGCGAGTACATCCGCGCCCGGGTCTTCGACGAGCAGGGGATCACCTGCTCGGTCGGGGTGGCCGGCACCAAGTTCGTCGCCAAGCTGGCCTCCACCCGCGCCAAGCCCGACGGGATGCTGGTCGTCCGCCCGCCGGAGGTCATGGACTTCCTCCACCCGCTGCCCGTGGGAGCGCTGTGGGGCGTGGGCCCCAAGACCGAGGAGCAGTTGCTCCGCCTCGGGCTGCGCACCGTCGGCGACCTCGCGCACGTGCCGGCCAGGACCCTCCAGCGGGCGGTGGGCGCGACCTCGGGCTCGCACCTGCACGAGCTGTCCTGGGGCCGCGATCCGCGCCGGGTGGTTCCACACGAGCCCGAGAAGTCCACCGGGCACGAGGAGACCTTCGGCACCGACGTCGACGACCCGGTGGTGATCCACCGCGAGCTCCTCCTGCTGGCCGAGCGGACGGCGGGCCGGCTGCGCGCCGGAGGATGGCTGGCCCGCACGGTCAGCATCAAGGTCCGGTTCGCCGACTTCGCCACGATCACCCGCAGCCGCACCCTCGACGTCCCCACCGACGTGGGACAGGAGCTCTACGACACCGCGCGGGCCCTCTACGACGCGCTCGGCCTCGAGCGGGCCCGCATCCGGCTGGTCGGCGTCCGGGCCGAGCGCCTGATCGACGCGGGCTCCGCTCCGCAGCAGCTGGAGCTCGGTGCCCGGGAGCGCGGCCGCCGGGAGGCCGAGCTCGCCGCGGACCGCGCGGCGCGCCGGTTCGGCGCCGGCGCGGTCCGGCCGGCGACGCTGCTCCACCGGTCGGGGCGGCCGGGTGGGCAGGGTGGGCAGGAGTGGAGTGGGCAGGGCGCATCCGCTGGTCAGCGAGCCAGGAACCGCAGCGGCCCCCCGGTCGTTGCCTACCCGGAGGAGTGATCGAGCGACGATCGAACACGGGTCGTCGCGTGGTCGCCTTTCGCAGCCCGCAAAGGCCTCGTATCCTCGAAGTCACCGTCGGCGGGAGCCACCGACGGCCCTGGCTCCGCCCACCTGGAGGTCGACGTGCCGCTCTCCGAGCACGAGCAGCGTCTGCTGGAGCAGATCGAGCGCGCCCTCGTCGATGACGATCCCAAGTTCGCCTCGTCTGTACGCACCGGTGACCGCCGGTTGAAGGCCCGCCGCGCATTGCAGGTCGGCGTCGTCCTGGTGGTCATCGGGCTCGCGGGTCTGGTCGGCGGCGCCGTCGCCCAGTCCGTCCCCGTCGGCGCCCTGGGCTCGCTGGTGATGTTCGCCGGTGCGGCCCTCGCCGTCCTGAACTACAAGGCGGCCACCGGCGTGGTCGAGGCCGGCAGCGCGCCGGCCGACAGTCGTGGGCCGGCCGGGCCCGGGCGACCCGGGCGCCCTGGCCGTGCGAACCGGCCGGGCCGGCAGCCGCTGAAGAGCCGCCTCGAGGAGCGCTTCCGCCGGCGCTACGACCAGTAGCCCACCGCGCATGCCCTGAGAGCCGCCGCCCCTCCGGACGGCGGCTCTCGGCGTCGGGGGAGCGGATGCTCAGGCCGGGCGGGTCCACCGGCGGAGCAGGAACCGGCGAGGGACCCTCCGGGCCACCGCGGTGGCCAGCCGGCTCCCGGCGCCGCTGACCAGGGACGCCGGCCAGAGCCGGGCGCGCAGGCGGGCGCCGCGGGGCAGGGTGGCCAGCAGCCCCCGCCGGGCGGTCTGCACGGCGTCGGCCAGGTCGGGGTGCACGCGCTGATCGGCGGCCGGCCCGTAGCTGGCGGACTCCTCGGCCAGGGCCAGCCGCAGCACCGCGTCGGCGCCCTCGCCGGGCGTGCCGGTCCGGCCCAGGACGGCTCCCAGCTCGCGGGCGGTCCGCCGTGGGGTCCACGTCGGCTGTGTCGGCACACCGACGTCCAGCGCGGTGGCGGTCAGTTCGTCCCATAGGGCCCCGGCCGTCCCGGTCGCGATCCGGCGCCGGCGCTGGAGGGTGCGCGTCGCGGCCGGCGACGCCACGAGCCCACCGACGAGCACGGCGAGACCGACGGCGCCCAGCAGGGGCCACAGCGCGTCCTCGGCACCCTGACCCTGCTGCGCCCCAGGCGCCCCACCCTCGGCGAGATCCCGGGGGGCGGAGGGCAGCGGCTGCGACGGCGCCGTCGGCACGGGGACCGCCGCCCGGTCGTCGGTCCGGTCCTCCTCGCCGGCGCGGGGCGCCCACGGCAGGTCGACGGCGCGGTCCCGGGCGATGGGCGTCGGGTCGAAGGGCACCCAGCCGAGGTCCTGGAAGTACACCTCGACCCAGGCGTGGGCGTCGTCGCTGGTGACCAGCCGGCTGCCGTCCTCCTGCTCGGTGCCCGGCGTGTACCCCAGGGCCACCCGCGCCGGCACCCCGGCTGCCCGCACCATGACCGCCATCGCGCCGGCGTACTGCTCGCAGTAGCCGCGGCGCAGGCGCAGGAAGTCCACGAGGTCGTCTCCGGTGGTGCCCGGTGAGGTGGAGAGGCTGTAGATGAAGCCGTTGTCCCGGTCGGTCAGGAAGTTCTGGATGCTGCGCACGCGCTCGTAGGGGGTGCTCGCCCCCGCGGTCACCTCGGCGAGCAGGTCGGTCACCCGGGGGTCGAGCAGCGGGAGAGCGGTGAAGAGCTGCTGCACCGGGTCGTCGGGGCTCAGCTGGCCCGCCCCGGCCAGCTGGGCGGCCGTCGGGCGCGGCTCGCTGGCGGTCACCGTGTAGCTCAGGCCCCCGCTGGTCACCTCGCGGCCGTAGACCGTGCCCGTCGCAGGGTCGAACCGCCATCCGTCGGCGCCTCCCTGGCTCTCGTCGTCCAGGCGGACCGATTGGGGGGAGAAGAGCGTCGGCAGGAACCGGTCGTCGTGCTCGAGGACCCGGATCGTCGCGGTGACCGGCCGGGCCGTCTGGCGGCCCGGCAGGGGCGCCAGACGGTCGTCGTCGGCGATGGACTCCTCACCGCTGAGGTTGGAGAGCGTCCAGCCGGACTCGTCGTCGTACTCGTCGATGGCGACGGCGCGCAGGTAGCCGGGATCCTCCACCGTGGTCTCCAGCCGCAGCAGGTCGATCGGCTCGGGAAGGGTCAGCTGCCCCTGCATCGTGGCGACCGGATCGATGGACGTGCCGGTGGCGCCCCCTGATCCGCCGCCGAAGCCCGTGGCCAGCGAACCCTCGGCGAGCGTGGGCACCAGGGACCCGAGGACCAGGCCGGCGGCCAGGGCCGCGAGCCCGATCCGCACGGCGGTCCGCCCTCCGGTGCCGCCGCTACGGCGGCTCGTGCGCCCGGCCGAGGCCAGCCGGCTCCGCTGGTCGCTCCACATCAGCAGGGCGAGGCCGGCGGCCGGGGCGGCCAGCGCCACCAGCCCGATGCCGCCGGTGACCGTGGCCACCGGCACGCAGTACAGGACGAGCAGACCGAGCCCCGCGAGGGTCGCCTGCCGCCCCGCGACGGTCACCAGGTCCACGAGGACGGCGATCAGCCCGACGAAGAATACCGTGAGCGAGAGCAGGCCGGTCAGTGGCAGGGCCGGGGTGGCCTGCTCGCGGAGCTCGGCGGAGCCGTCGGCGAAGACCGCGACCAGCTGCTCGAGGCTCGCGGACGTCGGAACCACCCCCGCGATCGCCTCCGCGGGGGCGAACAGCGCGGTGAGGACGGCCAGGACGAGCAGCAGCTGACCCACCGGCACGAGTGCGACGCCGAGCGCCGACACCCGGGCCGAAGGGGCGCCTCCACGCAGGGGGCCCGCCCACAGTGCCCTGGCTCCGGTGCGCAGCAGGAGCCCACCGGCCAGGACGGTGAGGACGACGGCGAGCACCGGACCCACCCATGCGCCCGAGGTGTAGACCGGGGTGAGCGCCGCAGCGCCCAGGAACGTGGCCACCGCGGCGGCCACGGCGGGACGGACGTCCTGGTCGGTCATGCGCGAGTCCCGTGGAGCTCCGCGACGGTCGTCGTCTCCGCCTGCAGCGGTCCACCGAGCTCGGCCCACACCTCGGCGACGGTCCGGTCCGCGCGGGCCACGGCCACCCGCCAGCCGGCCGTCCGCAACAGGGTCGCGGCGTCCTCCCGCGCAGCGGCCAGCGCGCCGCGGGAGGCGGTCGACATCCGTCGGCCACGGCCGGGCGCGGGGGCGACCCAGCTCTCGATGTCGGTCAGGATCGCCAGGTCCGTCGTGGGGCCCGTCCGGCTGCGGATGAGCTCGACCACGTCGTCGGGGCCGACCGCCCCGAGCAGGCAGACGACCGGCCCGTCGCCGGCGGCCCGGCACACCTGCTCCACGCCGACGCCCAGGCCGGAGTGCCGGGACGGGCCGATCGCGGCCAACCGGTCGAGGAGGTCCTCGGCGCCGAGCCGGCCGCGCCCGGAGGCCGGCACGAGCTCCCCGGTGTCGGTGACGGCGCGGAGGGCCGCGCCTCTGCGGCCCAGCTCCGTCCCGATGCTCGCCGCGGCCTCCACGACCCACTCCAGGCTGTCCACCGGCGGGGCGTCGTCCCCGGCCGGGCCGATCCGGACCGCGTCGGCCGTCCGGACGCGCGGGGCGACGACGTGCGCACGGGCGCGCGTGTCGACCAGCAGGGTGGCCTGGGCCCGCCACGGCCGCTCCTCGAGCCGGACCATGAGCTCGCCGGTGCGGGCGGTCGCGCGCCAGTGCACCTTCCGGAGGTCGTCGCCCTGGCGGTACTCCCGGATGCTCACGTCGTCCTCGCCGTGCACGGCGATCGTGCGCCGGGAGCCCTCGCCGCCCCCGCCGTGCCCGCCGGCCGGCCCGTCGGTCCCGAGCGGTCGGACCCGGGGGACGACGAGCAGCGGTGCGCTGTCGGCGCCGACGGCGCTGCGCTCGACCAGCCCGAACGGGTCGACCAGCCGCAGCCGCAGGGGGCCGAGCACGTGCCGCCCCCGCCGGGCACCGTGCACCCGGTAGGACAGCGCCGTGCGCGCACCCGGGGCGAGCCGTTCGACGAGGAAGCGGGGGGAGGAGCCCAGGTCGGCGGGCAGCTGCTCGGTCAGCAACCAGAGCCCACCGGTGCGGGTGTCGGAGTTGGTCAGCTCGAGCACCACGTCCGCCGTCTCGCCGCGGGGCACCCGTGGTGGGGTGACGGTGCGCCGGGCGCTGATCCGGAACCGCTGCCGGGCCACCGCCACCGCGGACAGCAGGGGCAGCGCGAGGGTGAACACCGCGAGCTGCACCAGCGGCCGCTCGCCGAGCAGGGCGCCGACCAGCAGCAGCGTCGCCGCGGCCGCGACCACGCACCGCCCGCGGACGGTCAGGGAGGAGAGCACCCGGCCAGCCTGCGTCGGCACGGTGGCTCAGCGCCCGCGGGGAACCGGGACGGTGGACAGCAGCTCGGCGACGATCTGCTCGGGGCCGCGCCGGCCGAGCGCGGCGTCGGCGGTCAGGAGCAGGCGGTGCGCCAGGACCGGTGCGGCGAGCAGCTGGACGTCGTCGGGCAGCACGTGGTCGCGTCCGGACAGCGCCGCCGAGGCGCGGGCCGCCCGCAGGAGCTGGAGCCCGGCCCGCGGCGAGGCGCCCAGGCGCAGGTGCGGGGACCGCCGCGAGGCCTCCACCAGCCCGACGACGTAGCGCCGGACGGCGTCGGAGACGTAGAGGGTGCCCACGGCGTGCACCAGGTCGCGCACCGTGGCGGCGTCGGCGACCGGGGTGAGGGAGGCGAGCGGATCGGTGGTCGACCGCTCGTCGAGCATCGCCAGCTCGGCGTCCCGACCGGGATAGCCCATGGACACCCGTGCGGTGAAGCGGTCGCGCTGTGCCTCGGGGAGCGGGTAGGTCCCCTCCATCTCGAGCGGGTTCTGCGTCGCCATCACCATGAACGGCCGGGCCAGCTCGTAGCTGACGCCGTCCACGGTGACCTGGCGCTCCTCCATGCACTCGAGGAGGGCCGACTGCGTCTTGGGGGAGGCGCGGTTGATCTCGTCGGCGACGACGATGTTGGCGAAGACCGCGCCCGGCTTGAACTCGAACGCCCGCGACTCCTGGTCGTAGACCGCCACCCCGGTGACGTCGCTGGGCAGCAGGTCGGGCGTGAACTGGATCCGCCGCACCGAGGCATCCACCGAGGCGGCCAGCGCCTTGGCCAGGGTGGTCTTCCCGACCCCGGGCACGTCCTCGATCAGCAGGTGGCCCTCGGCGAGAAGTACCACCATCGCCAGCCGGACCACGTCGTCCTTGCCCTGGACCACGCGGCCGATGTTGGCCGCGATACCAGCCCCGACCGCGGCGACGTCGACCGACGGACCGGCCGCTCCGTCGGCGGTGCGTGTCGCCTCCGTCACGTCCCCACCGTACGTGGCGGAACCGGATCTGGACCGGAGCCCGCCCCCGCTCCCCACCGCACCCCACGCCGGAGGCCGGTTCCGCCCCGTGACCTGCGCCGTCGGGCTCCGGGCGTCCCGGCTCGGCCCCCGTGGGGGAGCAGGTCACGACACGGCGTCGAGTGGTGTCGAGTGGGGGCTGGTGGGTTACTGTGTCGCCCGGTGGGGAGGCAGGGGCCGACCAGGGGTCGCTGCGGAGCCAGTGGAGGACAGATGCAGGGGGTGATCCGGTGTTCGTCGGCAGCTACCCGTTGCGGCTCGACGAGAAGGGCCGGCTCGCCCTCCCCGTCCGCTTCCGCGACCAGGTGGCCGACGGCATGGTGATCAAGAAGGGCCAGGAGCGCTGCATCTACGGCCTCACCATGAACCGGGTCGCCGAGCAGAGCGCCGCGATGGCCGCGATGGCGCCGTCGGACACCGCCCGGGCGCGCATGGCCGCCCGCATGAGCTTCGGGTCGATGGTCGAGATCGAGCCGGACAAGACCGGCCGCATCACCATCCCCGCGAGCCTCCGCGAGTACGCCGGGCTGGACCGCGACGTCGTCATCGTCGGCGTGGACACCCGCTTCGAGATCTGGGACGCCGCCAACTGGGAGGCCTACGTGGCCGAACTGGAGGCCGCCTACGCCGACCTGGAGAGCGAGGGGATGCCGACGCTGTCGTGATCCCCGGGATCGCCTCCTCCCGCCAGAGCGGGCCTCTCGAGGACGCCTCCTCCGTTCGAGCCGCCTTCCCCGCGGCTCGACCGGCCCGGGCCCCAGCCGCCTTCCCCGCGGCTCGGTCCCGCGTCCTCGCAGAGCTCGCCACGCGGGTGGGCGGACCACCCCGCCCCCGCGGGACGCCACCTGACGCTCTTCCCCGACGCCAGGCGGCCCCGCGGGGGGCGGGCTCCCCCCGGGCGCAGAACTCCCGCCCCCACTCCGCCCCACTGTCTCCTCCCCGCCCCACCACCCCCAGCGGAACCGTTGCGTCCCACTTTCGGGTCCGGCCGCGCGGCACCATTCCGGGAAGCAACCCCGGACCGTTCGAGAGGCAGCGACGATGAGCAGCACCGAGGCGCCGGAGCCCGGCCGCCCGGTGCACGTGCCCGTCCTCCTCGAGCGGGTCACCGACCTCCTCGCCCCCGCCTGCTCCGCCGACGGCGCCGTCCTGGTCGACGCCACCCTGGGGCTGGCCGGGCACGCCCTCGCGATGCTCGACGCCCACCCCGGCCTCCGGCTGATCGGCCTGGACCGCGACCCCGAGGCGCGCGCCGAAGCCGCCCGGCGGATCGAGGCCGCAGGTCACGTCGACCGCGCCACCCTGGTGCCCGCCGTCTTCGACGAGCTGCCCGACGTGCTCGCCCGCCTGGGCATCGACGAGGTCCAGGGGGTCCTGTTCGACCTCGGTGTCTCCTCGCTGCAGCTGGACCGCCCCGACCGCGGCTTCAGCTACTCCGCCGACGCCCCGCTGGACATGCGGATGGACCCGGAGACACCGCGCACCGCCGCCGACATCGTCAACACCTACTCGCCGAAGGAGCTCGCCCGCGTCCTCCGGGTCTACGGCGAGGAGCGCTTCGCCTCCCGCATCGCCGCGGCCATCGAGCGCGAGCGGGCCCGGGAGCCGTTCACCAGCACCGGCCGCCTCGCCGAGCTCGTCCGCGAGTCGATCCCGGCCGCCACCCGCCGCACCGGAGGGCACCCGGCGAAGCGGACGTTCCAGGCGCTGCGCATCGAGGTCAACGACGAGCTCGGCGTGCTCGAGCGGGCGCTGCCGGCGGCGATCGAGGCCCTCGCCGTCGGCGGGCGGGTCGTCGTTCTCACCTTCCACTCCCTCGAGGACCGGATCGTCAAGCAGACCCTCGCCGCCGAGGCGGTCGACCGCACCCCACCGGAGTTCCCCCTGCCGGTGCCCGAGCTGGGACCGGTCCTGCGCCTGCTCACCCGCGGCGGCGAGGCTGCCTCGGCCGACGAGCTCGCCGCCAACCCCCGGGCCGCGTCCGCGCGAGTCCGCGCCGCCGAACGCATCCGGAGGGCCGCATGACCCGCGCCACCGCCCGAGTCCCCGGCGTCGCCGGACCGCGCACCGGTGCCCGGACCACACCCCGCCCCGACCTGCGCCTGGTCCCCGGCATCCCCAGCGTGCGGTCGCGGCGCCGGGCGCCCCGCGCGCTGCGTTCCCCGCGCGCGCCCTTCGTGCTGCTGGTCGTGGCGATGCTGGTCGGCACCACGCTGGGCCTGCTGATCCTCAACACCGCGATCGCGGTCGACTCCCTCCAGGCCACCGAGCTGCGGGCGGACAACGCCGCCCGGGCCCAGGAGGTGCAGCGGCTCGAGCAGCAGGTCGTCAGCGGCGGCACGCCCGCCGAGATCGCGGCGGCAGCGGTCGCGGCCGGCCTGGTCCCGGCCGGCCCGGCCGCCTACCTCGTCATCGACCCCGACGGCGGGTCCGTGCTGCGCGGCAGCCCCGCTCCGGCCCCTGCTTTGGAAGGCGCTCCGGCCGCACCCGGGGACGGGAACTGACACGTGCCGAACACCGGCCCAGGGAGTGGTGGGGCGGGTCCGCGGTCGGTCGGCCGCGCGACCGGCCGGCCCGGCCCGTTCACGCCCCGGCGCACCCCGGGCAGCAGGCGCAGCGACGTCGGCCTGTCGATGGGCCAGCGCAGCCTCCGCAACCGGTGGGGTCTCGCCATCATGATCACCCTGCTCGTCCTCGTCGTCGGCAAGCTGGCCCACCTGCAGGGAGTGGACGGCGCGGACTACGCCAATGCGGCCGAGCAGGACCGGCTGCGGACCTTCTCCGTGGCCGCTCTCCGGGGGGCGGTGCTGGACCGCGACGGCAACCCCTTCGCCTACACCGTCGACGCGTCCCGGGTGGTCGCCGACCCCACCGTCGTCCGCGACCCGGAGCGCACCGCACTGGCCCTGACGACGTTGCTGGGCGTCCCGGTCCCGGAACTGACCGGGAAACTCTCGGAAGAAGGGCGGTACGTCGTCCTGGCCGCGCAGGTCCCGCCGGAGACGACCGACGCCATCGAGGCGCTGGAGCTGCCGGGGATCGTGCTCCAGGACGACCCCGTCCGGCTCTACCCGGCAGGCACCGTGGGCGGTCAGGTCATCGGGTTCGTGGGGCACGACGGCGCGGGTCTCGCCGGTATCGAGCAGACGTTCCAGGACGAGCTCGCGGGCACCCCCGGTGAGCGCCGGGTCGAGGTGGGCAGCGGCGGCCATCCCATCCCGTCGGGCATCGACGAGTCCACGCCCGCGACCGACGGCGACTCGGTGAACCTGACCATCGACCAGGACCTGCAGTACGTGACCGAGCAGCGGCTGGGGGAGGCGTGTGCCGACGGCGCGACGACCCGCGCCTCCGCCGTCGTCCTCGACGTCCGAACGGCCGAGGTGGTCGCCATGGGCTCGTGCCCCGGCTACGACCCGGGCAACTACTCGGCGACCGATCCCGACCTGCTCGGCAACCCCATCGTGTCCAGCGTGTTCGAGCCCGGATCGGTCATGAAGGCCGTCACGCTCTCGGCCGCCCTCGAAGAAGGGGTGGCCGAGCCGGACACCGTCCTGTCCGTCGACGGGCAGATCCAGGCAGGCGACCGGGTGGTCTCCGACGCGTCCAACCACGAGCCGGTCGACTGGACGGTCACCGGGATCCTGGCCAAGTCGAGCAACGTCGGCACGATCATGCTGGCCCGCGAGGTGGGGAACCAGAAGCTGGGGGAGTACCTGCGCGCCTTCGGCATCGGCGAGGCCACCGGCATCGAGCTGCCGGGAGAGAGCGCGGGCATCCTGCAGGACTCCGACGACTGGAGCGGCATCCGCGCCGCGAACGTCGCGATCGGCCAGGGCGTGTCGGTGACGACGCTGCAGATGGCCTCGGTCTTCCAGACCATCGCCAACGACGGGGTGCGGATCCCCCCGCGCGTCGTCGACTCGCTCACCGGCCCCGACGGCCGGGCCGCCGAGACCCCGGACCCCGAGGGCACCCGGGTCATCAGCGAGGAGACCGCCGACGACATGGCCTACATGCTCGAGGCGGTGGTCGGGCCCGGCGGCACCGCGCCGCTCGGCCAGATCGAGGGCTTCCGGGTGGCCGGGAAGACCGGCACCGCCCAGCGGGCCAACCCCGAGTGCAACTGCTACGCCGGCGGTGGGTACGTGACCACCTTCGTCGGCTTCGCGCCGGCCGACGACCCCCAGTACGTGGTGGCCGTCGACCTCGAGCGCCCGACGAGCAATGCCGAGGGCGGGCAGGTGGCGGCGCCGGTGTTCGCCGACATCCTGCGCTTCGCCCTGACCGCCGACGGCGTCGTCCCCTCGGGGACCGCCCGGCCGGACTTCGCGCTCACCGGCACCCCCTGAACCCGACCCCGCATCCGGCCGGCCCTGCGGCGGCGGGCACTTCCGCACTGCCCGCGGACGACGGTCCGGCCGAGGTGCGCGGTCCGACCGGCGCCCGCCGGTAGATTGGAGCCCCGTGACCCCGACCGACGGCGGGTCGGCGCCCCGGCCCGCGGGGGACCGACCGCAGGCCAGCGCACTGACCCTGGCCGACCTGGCCGATCTCGTGGGCGTGCCCGTCGCCGGCACTCCCGATCAGGCCCCGCTGATCACCGGCGTGACCCTCGCGTCCACCGAGGTGCGGACGGGGAACCTCTACGCGGCCCTGCCCGGTGCGCGGACGCACGGCGCGTGCTTCGCCGCCGACGCGGCCCAGCGGGGTGCCGTCGCCGTCCTCACCGACCCGACGGGCCTCGAGGCCGCCCGCGGCACCGGCCTGCCGATCTGCGTCGTCGAGGATCCGCGGGCCCTCCTCGGCGTGGTCGCCGACCGCGTGTACGGCGGCCCCAGCCGGGACCTGACGGTCATCGGCATCACCGGCACGAACGGCAAGACCACCACCGCCTACCTGGTCGAGGCGGGCCTGGCCGAGGCCGGGCTGGGCACCGGGTTGATCGGCACCGTGCAGACGCGGACCCGTGGCCGGGACGCCGACGGCTCGCCCACCGTCACGGCCCTCCCGAGCGTCCGGACCACCCCTGAGGCGCCGGCCCTGCACGCACTGCTCGCCACGATGGCCGGCTCGGGGGTCTCGGCGGTGGTCATGGAGGTCTCCAGCCACGCCCTGGTGCTCGGCCGGGTGGGCGGCGTGCGGTTCGCCGCCGCCGGCTTCACCAACCTGGGCCGCGACCACCTGGACTTCCACGGCGACCTCGAGGACTACTTCCAGGCCAAGGCGATGCTCTTCGACGGCCGGGCCGGCCGCGAGGTGATCACCGTGGACGACGACGGTGGCCGCCGCCTGGCCGGGCTGCGACCCGACGCCGGCACGGTGTCGATCGAGGGCTCCTCCGACCGGGCTGCCGACTGGGTCGCCTCGGACGTCTCGGCCGCCCCCGACGGTGGCTCGACCTTCACGCTGGCCGGGCCCGGCGGGCGCACCTGGCCGGCGCGCGTCCGGCTGCCGGGGCGCTTCAACGTGGCCAACGCCGTCCTGGCGGTGGCGCTGCTCGACGCCGTCGGGATCCCCGTCGAGACGGCGCTGACCGGCATCGCCGCGACCGTGGTGCCCGGTCGCATGGAGCCCGTGGACGCCGGCCAGCCGTTCGTGGCCGTCGTCGACTACGCGCACACGCCGGACGCCGTCACGACCGCCCTGGCCGCGCTGCGCGGCGCCACGGGCGGCCGGCTGATCACCGTGCTCGGATGCGGAGGCGACCGCGACCCGGGCAAGCGGCCCGCGATGGGCGCGGCCGCCGCGGCCGGCAGCGACGTCCTGGTGGTCACCGACGACAACCCGCGCTCGGAGGACGCCGCGGCGATCCGCGCCGCGATGCTCGCCGGGGTGGAGGACGTGCCGCCGGATCGTCGGGCGGAGGTCCACGAGGTCGCAGGACGGCGGGAGGCGCTGGCGGCGGCCGTCGCGCTGGCCCGGCCGGGCGACACGCTGATGGTGGCCGGGAAGGGACACGAGACCGGCCAGGAGGTCGCCGGCACCGTGCACCCGTTCGACGACCGCGAGGTGCTCCGCGAGGTCATCGGCGGGACCACGGCCGCCCTGGAGACTTCGGCATGATCGAGCTGACCCTGCGCGAGGTGGCGGCGCTCGCCGGTGGGGCCCTGACCGTGCCCGCCGACGCTCGGGTCACCGGGAAGGTGACGCTGGACTCGCGCGCCGTCGCACCGGGCGACCTGTTCGTGGCGGTCGTCGGCGAGCGGGTCGACGGCCACGACTTCCTCGGCGCCGCGGCGGCGGCCGGTGCGGTGGGCGCGCTCGCCACCCGGGCCGACGACGCACTGCCCACGGTGGTGGTCGACGACCCGGTCGTGGCGCTGGGCCGGCTGGCGGCGGGCGTCCACGCCCGGCTGGCCGCCGGGGGACTGCGGACGCTGGGCATCACCGGTTCCTCGGGCAAGACCTCCACCAAGGACCTGCTGGGCCAGGTGCTCGCCGCGGCCGGGCCGACGGTGAGCCCGCCCGGCTCCTACAACAACGACATCGGCCTGCCGCTCACGGTGCTCGACGCCGACGGGACGACCCGGTTCCTGGTGCTCGAGATGGGGGCGCGCGGTCCGGGGCACATCGCCCGGCTGTGCCGGATCGCTCCGCCCGGGATCGGCGTGGTGCTCAACGTGGGGTCCGCGCACCTGGGCGAGTTCGGCACCCCCGAGGGGACGGCGCAGGCGAAGGGCGAGCTGGTCGAGGCGCTGCCCGAGGAGGGCACCGCCGTGCTCAACGCCGAGGACCCGCGCGTGCTCGGCATGGCGGCGCGCACGCGCGCCCGGGTGGTCACGACCGGCCGGGGCGCCGACGCCGACGTGCGGGCGACCGGCGTGACGCTGGACGACGCCGCCCGGCCCCGCTTCACGCTGGTTACCGCGGGGGAGGAGCACCCGGTCGCGCTGCAGGTGGCCGGCGAGCACCAGGTGGCCAACGCGCTGTCGGCTGCCGGCGCCGCGATGGCCGCCGGGATGCGCCCGGCCGACGTCGCCACCGCCCTGTCGGGCGCCACCGCCCGCAGCCGCTGGCGCATGGAGGTCGACCGGCGCGCCGACGGGGTGACCGTCGTCAACGACGCCTACAACGCCAACCCCGAGTCGATGCGGGCCGCCCTCGCGGCGCTCACCGGCCTGCCCGCGGCCCGGCGGATCGCCGTGCTCGGGGCGATGGGGGAGCTGGGCCCCGACGCGCCGGCCGAGCACGAGCGGCTGGGCCGGGACGCGGCGGACGCCGGGGTCGACCTGATCGTTGCCGTGGGTGCCGATGCGGTAGGCATAGCGGAGGGTGCGGCAGCCGCCGGCCGCCGCGCAGGAGAGGAGTCGGTGCACGTGCCGGACCGGGCCGCTGCCCGTGAGCTGCTCTCGGAGGTGCTCCGTCCAGGTGACGTCGTCCTCGTGAAGGCCAGCCGCGCCTACGGGCTGGAGCTGCTCGCCGCCGACCTGCTGACGACCGGGACCGGCGCATGAGGTCGGTCCTGATCGCGGCGGGGTTCAGCATGATCATCTCGATCCTGCTCACGCCGCTGGCCATCCGTGCCTTCCGCCGGCAGGGGCTGGGTCAGGAGATCCGGGACGACGGCCCCGAGAGCCACCTGTCGAAGAAGGGCACGCCCACGATGGGCGGCACGGTGATCGTCGGGGCGACCGTCGGCGGCTACGTCGCCGCGCACCTCTTCCTCGCCGACCAGGACAACTGGGGCTTCACCGCCAGCGGGCTGCTGCTGCTGTTCCTGATGGTCGGCATGGGCACGGTCGGGTTCCTCGACGACTACCTCAAGATCCGGCACCGCCGGAGCCTGGGGCTCAACAAGACCGCCAAGCTCGTCGGCCAGCTGGTCGTCGGCGTGGCGTTCGCGGTGCTGGCGATCAACTTCCCGAACACCGTCGGCGTCACGCCGGCGTCCACGGTCGTCTCCTACGTCCGGGACATCGCCCCGTTCGCGCTGGGCACGGTTGCCTTCGTGATCCTGGCGTACCTGTTCATCGCCGGGTTCTCCAACGCGGTGAACCTCACCGACGGCCTCGACGGACTGGCGGCGGGCTGCTCGGCGATGGTGTTCGCCTCCTACGTCTTCATCTCCTTCTGGCAGTTCACCCACGACTGCGCCAACGAGCTGATCGAGGGCTGCTACACCGTGCGGGACCCGTTGGACGTCACCCTGGTGGCCGCCGCGGGACTGGGCGCCTGTCTGGGCTTCCTGTGGTGGAACACCAGCCCGGCCCGGATCTTCATGGGAGACACCGGCTCGCTGGCCCTCGGCGGGCTGCTGTCGGGTCTGGCGATCGTGACCCGTACGGAGCTGCTGCTCGTGGTCCTGGGCGGTCTGTTCGTCGCCGTCACGCTCTCGGTGGTCATCCAGGTGGCCTTCTTCCGTGCCACCCGCCGGCGGGTGTTCCGCATGGCGCCGCTGCACCACCACTTCGAGCTCGCCGGCTGGACGGAGAACACCGTCATCGTGCGGTTCTGGCTGGTGACGGCGATGGCCGTGGCGTTCGGGATCGGCCTGTTCTATGCCGACTGGCTGAGCTTCGTCGGACTGTGACCGGCCGATCACAGCGCCGCCGTCGATCTGCCCTCCTGCCGCGACACGCGCCGGGGATCGGCCTGGCCGGGGCCCTCAGCAGCGACGATGGGGCCATGTGGGCGGACGGGTCGGGCGGGCTCCGGTGACCGCCGGTACCCGCACTCGGTCTCCGGAGCGGTCCGCCCGGGACCGGGCCGCCCCGTCCCGCCCCGAGCGCCCGCCGCGGTTCCGCGGCCCGGCATGGCTCGACGGGCCCATGACCAGCTCGCACCTGGTCCTGGGTCCGGCCGGGCTGCTCCTGGCCATCGGCCTGGTCATGGTCTTCTCCGCCTCCTCGATCGAGGCGGCCCTCGACGACCAGTCCGCCTGGGCGCCGGGCGTGCAGCAGGTGGTCTGGGCGGGTCTGGGCCTGATCGCGATGCTCATCGCCCTGCGCCTGCCGACGGGCCTGATCCGCCGCTGGTCGCCGATCGGCCTGCTCGTGGTCGTCGCGATGCTCGTGCTCGTCCTCGTGCCGGGGATCGGCGTGGAGCTCAACGGGGCCCGGCAGTGGTTCGACCTGGGCTTCGCGCTCCTGCAGCCCTCGGAGATCGCCAAGCTCGTGTTCGCGCTCTGGGGTGCGCACGTCCTCGCCCTGCGCGAGCGCTACCTGACGACGACGTCCCTGCTGGTGCCGGTGCTGCCGGTCTTCGGGGTCCTGGCGGTGCTGCTGATCGCCGAGCCGGACTTCGGCGGCGTCGTCAGCCTCGGCCTGGTCCTCGTCGGACTGCTCTGGGCCGGGGGGATGCCCCTGAAGTACTTCGGCGTGTTCCTGGGCGCGGCGGCGCTCCTGGCCGCCGTCATGGTCTGGGCCGCCCCCTACCGGATGGCGCGCGTCACCTCGTTCCTCGACCCGTTCGCCGATCCCAGCGACAGCGGCTTCCAGGCGATCCGCAGCATGTACGCGCTGGCCACCGGCGGCTTCTGGGGCGTCGGTCTGGGCAACAGCGCGATGAAGTGGAACATCCTGCCCGAGGCCGAGTCCGACTTCATCTTCGCGATCATCGGCGAGGAGCTCGGCTTCCTCGGTTGCCTGGTCGTGATCGCGCTGTACGGCGTCCTGGCCTGGGCCGGCTTCCGCATCGCCTGGCGTTCGGCCGACCGGTTCGTGCAGCTGGCCTGCGTCGGCATCACGGTCTGGCTCGTCGGCCAGGCGGCGATGAACATGGGTTACGTCGTCGGGCTCCTGCCGGTGACCGGGGTGACCCTGCCGCTCATCTCGGCGGGCGGCACGTCCCTCATCCTGACGCTGTTCATCGTCGGGCTGCTCGCTCGCTTCGCCCGGTCCGAGCCCGCCGCGATCGAGTTCCAGCGCGCGCAGTCCCGTGGCCGGCTGGCCCGGCTGCTGCTGCCCGTGCCGGCGGCCGCCGTCGACCCGGTCCGGCCGCGCCGCCTGCCGGCGGACCGCGAGCCCGCCCGGACGGTCGCCGGTGGCGGACGCACCGTCCTGCACCCGCGGTCCGGTCCGCCGCGGCGGGTCCCGCCGCGGGCCGTACCCCTCGAGCGAGGTGCCGCCCGCAGCGCCGCGGAGTCCCGTGGGCGGGTCGTCCAGCCTCGCGAGCGGCGACCCGCCGGAGCGGGGAGCGCCCGCCGGCAGGCGCCGCCGTCCGGGGCACCGCGCCGGCCCGGAGGCGCTCGATGAGCGTCTCCCCGAGCGTCGTCCTGGCCGGTGGCGGTACCGCCGGCCACATCGAGCCGATGCTGGCCCTGGCCGACGCGCTGCGCCGCCGGGACCCGGACCTGCGGATCACCTGCCTGGGCACCGCCCGCGGCATGGAGACCCGGCTGGTCCCCGCCCGTGGGTACGACCTGCGGCTGATCCCGCCGGTGCCCCTGCCCCGGAAGCCGACGGTGGACCTGCTGCGCGTGCCGGGCCGGGTCCGCCGGGCAGTGGCCGAGACCCGCGCGCTGCTGGAGGAGCTGTCCGCCGACGTCGTGGCCGGCTTCGGTGGCTACGTCGCGTTGCCGGCCTACCTGGCGGCCCGGCGGGCAGGGGTGCCGATCGTGGTGCACGAGCAGAACGCGCTGCCGGGACTGGCCAACCGCATCGGTGCCCGGCTGGCCGCACGGGTCGCGGTGACCGCGCCCGGCACGCCGCTGCACCGCGGTGAGCACGTCGGGATGCCGTTGCGCACGGCCATCGGCTCGCTGGACCGCGCGGCCCGCCGCGCGGAGGCGCGGGCCGCGTTCGGCCTGGACGCCGACCGGCCCACGCTCCTGGTGTTCGGCGGGTCGCAGGGCGCGCAGACGCTGAACCGGGCGGCCGTCGCGGCGGCCGACGCGCTCACGGACGCCGGCATCCAGGTGCTGCACGCCCGTGGGCCCAGGAACACGCACGTGACTGTCCCGGCGCGCCCCGCGGGTAGTGCCCCCTACGTGCTCGTCGACTACCTGGAACGCATGGATCTCGCCTACGCCGCCGCCGACCTCGCACTCTGCCGGTCCGGGGCGGTCACCGTCGCCGAGCTGTCGGCCGTCGGTCTGCCCGCGGCCTTCGTGCCGCTGCCCATCGGCAACGGCGAGCAGCGGCGCAACGCGCTCCCGGTCGTCGAGGCCGGGGGCGGGCTGCTGGTCGAGGACGGCGACCTCGACGCGGGCTGGATCACCGGCAAGCTGACGCCCCTGCTGACCGATCCGGCTGCGCTCGCCGGGTACGCCCGTCACGCCGCTGCCGCCGGGGTGGCCGACGCCGACGACCGGCTGGCCGGGATCGTGCTCGAAGTGGCCCGATGAGCGCCGCGAGAACGACGGGCGAGCGAGGAGCGGAGCGACCGCGGAGGCGGCCGGGGGCGTCGAGCGAGGAGCGGAACGAGTCCGGAGTCGAGCGATGAGCGCCGCGGACGTGGCGGCGTGGACCGATCCGGTCCCGACGCCGGCGGAGCTGGGCGCCGTGCACTTCGTCGGGATCGGGGGCGCCGGGATGAGCGGGATCGCCCGCATCCTGCTGGCCCGCGGCGTCCGCGTCTCGGGCAGCGATCGCCGCGACACCCCGACGCTGCTGGCGCTGCGGGCACTGGGGGCCGAGGTGGCCCTCGGGCACGACGCCGCGAACATCGCCGGGGCGGACACCGTGGTCGTCTCGACGGCCATCCGCCCCGACAACGCGGAGCTGGCCGCGGCCCGGGAGCGTGGCCTCCGCGTGCTGCCGCGCGCAGTGGCCCTGGCCGCCGTCATGGCCGGGCGGCGCAGCGTGGCCGTGGCCGGCACGCACGGGAAGACCTCCACCACGTCGATGCTGACCGTCGCCGTCCAGGCGTGCGGTGTCGACCCTTCCTTCGCGATCGGCGGCGACCTCAACGAGTCCGGTAGCAACGCGCACGCCGGGGAGGGCGACATCTTCGTCGCAGAGGCCGACGAGAGCGACCGGTCGTTCCTGCTCCTGGCGCCGTTCAGCGCCATCGTCACCAACGTCGAGGCC
The DNA here is from genome assembly GCF_006717095.1 of Blastococcus colisei. Taxonomy (NCBI): domain Bacteria; kingdom Bacillati; phylum Actinomycetota; class Actinomycetes; order Geodermatophilales; family Geodermatophilaceae; genus Blastococcus; species Blastococcus colisei. Next base: position 2,983,231 of record NZ_VFQE01000001.1, on the reverse strand, counting down.
GACCACCTGGACAACTACGGCGACCTGGCGGCGGTCGAAGCCGCGTTCGACCGGTTCCTGCAGACCCTCGACCCCGCGGGCTTCCTCGTCGTCTGCGCCGACGACCCGGGCGCCGCCCGGCTGCGGACGGTCCCCACCCCGGCCCGGCTGCGCACCTACGGGCTGACCGGCGACGCCGACCTGCGACTCACCGGCCTGGAGGTCGGCCCGGACGCCACCAGCTACACCGCCACCCTCGACGGGACCGAGCTCGGCCGGGTCGCGATCCAGGTGCCCGGCGAGCACATGGCGCTCAACAGCGCCGCCGCCCTCCTGGCCGGTCTGGAACTCGGCCTGCCCGTCGCCGACCTGATCGAGGGCCTGGGCCGCTTCGGCGGCGTGCACCGCCGGTTCGAGCTCAAGGGCGTCGTCGGGGGTGTGCGCGTCTACGACGACTACGCCCACCACCCGACCGAGGTCACCGCGCAGCTGAAGGCGGCTCGCGCCGTCGCCCGGGAGGGGCGCCTGGTCGTCGCCTTCCAGCCGCACCTCTACAGCCGGACCCAGGAGTTCGCCGAGGGCTTCGGGCAGGCCCTGGGCCTGGCCGACGAGGTCGTGGTGATGGACGTGTACGGCGCCCGGGAGGACCCGGTCCCCGGCGTCACCGGCGCCATGGTCGCCGACGCGGTGCCCCTGCCACCGGGCCGGGTGCTGTTCGAGCCCTCCTGGTCGGCCGCCGCTCCGGCGCTGGCCGCGCGGGCCCGGCCCGGCGACCTGGTGATGACCATGGGCGCCGGTGACGTGTCGATGGTGGGACCGGAGGTGCTGAAGGCGCTGGCGGCCGACGACGGCGACGGGATCGCGGACGGCGTCGCGGAGGACCGGGAGCGGTGAGCCGCTCGGGGACCACGACGCGGGACCGCGGCGGACCGTCCCGGCGGCGAGGGAGCCGGAACGGTGACCGGCAGACGTCGGCCGGAGCCGAGCGGCAGGCCCGGGGACGTCGGGGGCGCGAGCGGCACGGCAACCAGCGGGCCGGCAGCACCCGGCGTGCCGCCACGCCGGTCACCCCACTGCCCCGCCGGCGTGGGCGTCCGCACCGGCGCAACCGTCGCGCACTGCAGGCGGCGGTGGCCCTGGTCGCCGTCGGCGTCCTCGCCTGGCTGCTGCTCGCCGGGCCGGTGCTCGCGGTGCGCGACGTGCACGTGGACGGGCTGGTCACCCTCCCCGCCGATCAGGTGCAGGAGGTCGCCGGCATCGGCGACGGGACGCCGCTGCTGCGCGTCGACGTCGAGGCCGCCGAGGTGCGGGTGGCCCGGCTGCCGCAGGTCGCCGAGGTGGAGGTCACCCGGAACTGGCCCGACAGCGTCGTCATCACCGTCGTGGAACGGGTGCCGGTCGCCGTTGTCGGCGAGCCGGGACGCCGGTCGCTCGTCGACGCCGAGGGCGTGCTCTTCGACATGGTGACCGGCAGCACCCCCGACGGGGTCGTGCCGCTCGATGTCGCCTCGCCCGGGCCGCAGGATCCGGCCACGCTCGCCGGCATCGCCGCGGTGAGCGCGCTGCCGGCCGACGTCCGGGCCCAGGTGTCCGGGGCGGCCGCGGCCTCTCCCGACGACATCTCGCTGACGCTGACCGACGGGACGCTCGTGCGCTGGGGCGACGCGTCGGAGTCGCGGGCGAAATCCGCGGCGCTGGTCGGGCTGCTCGAGGAGATCGACGCCGGCGGCCTCGAGCCGGCCGGGACGATCGACGTCAGCACCCCCGACGCGGTGGTGCTCCGCTAGGAGAAGGACCCCGCGTCCCCCCATCCCTCGCACGCTCGGGCGGGCCCCTGACGCGGGGCCGTTCCATCCGCTGCCGGTCGCGGACGGTGTGCCCGCGGTTCCGGACCGCTCCACCGGGCCTGGCGGACCGACACGCCGCGGTCCGCGACACGCCCGACACGCAACATCTCTTTTGCGAGTTCCCGACCCAGGGAGCTCACAGGGTCTGCACCCCGGCATGAGACGTTTTCGGGGCGGGTCGTCACAGCTAGTGGTGTCGATGTGACCAACGGGTCGCCAGGGAACGGTGCGAAACGAGGCTACCGACACGCCGACCCGCGGAGGGTGCTTGTAGGGCCTCTCCGGGCCCACCTAACTTCATCTCCGTCGACCGAGTTGACATAACTGTAAGGCTGAACTTGAGGATGAGGGTCCAGTTGGGGAGCGCCGCATGACACCTCCGCACAACTATCTAGCGGTCATCAAGGTCGTCGGCATCGGCGGCGGCGGGGTGAACGCGGTCAATCGCATGATCGAGGTCGGCCTCAAGGGGGTCGAGTTCATCGCGATCAACACCGACGCGCAGGCGCTGCTGATGAGCGACGCCGACGTCAAGCTCGACGTCGGCCGTGAGCTCACCCGTGGCCTGGGCGCCGGCGCCCAGCCCGACGTGGGCCGTCAGGCCGCCGAGGACCACCGCGAGGAGATCGAGGAGGTCCTCAAGGGGGCCGACATGGTCTTCGTGACGGCGGGCGAGGGCGGCGGCACCGGTACCGGTGGGGCGCCCGTCGTGGCATCCATCGCGCGCAAGCTCGGCGCCCTGACCATCGGCGTGGTCACCCGCCCGTTCGCCTTCGAGGGCAAGCGGCGCGCGGTCCAGGCCGAGTCGGGCATCGAGGAGCTGCGCAACGAGTGCGACACGCTGATCGTGATCCCGAACGACCGGCTGCTGCAGCTGGGCGATCGCAACGTCAGCGTGATGGACGCCTTCCGCACCGCCGACCAGGTGCTGCTGTCCGGTGTCCAGGGCATCACCGACCTGATCACCACGCCCGGCCTGATCAACCTGGACTTCGCCGACGTGAAGTCGGTGATGTCGGGGGCGGGCTCGGCGCTGATGGGCATCGGCAGCGCGCGCGGCGACAATCGCGCGCTGCTGGCCGCCGAGCAGGCGATCGCCAGCCCGCTGCTCGAGGCGTCGATGGAGGGCGCCCACGGGGTGCTCCTCTCGATCTCCGGGGGCTCGGACCTGGGCCTGTTCGAGATCAACGAGGCGGCCTCGCTGGTGTCCGACGCCGCGCACGCCGACGCCAACATCATCTTCGGCGCCGTCATCGACGACGCCCTCGGTGACGAGGTGCGGGTCACCGTCATCGCCGCCGGCTTCGACAGCGGCCGTCCCACCCGCAAGGACGCCACCACCGCCGGAGTCGTCGGTGGGGCACCGGCAGGGGCTGCCGCCGCACCCGCCGGCCTGCCGCCGTACCGGCGGCCGATGACCCCGGCGGCCAACCAGCCGGCGGGGGAGCGGCGGGTCGTCCCGCAGGCGACCCAGGCAGCACCTGCCGCGCCGGCGAACGACGCCGCCCCGGCGGGGCCCGCGGCGACGTCGTCCCGTCCCGCCCCGGCGGTGAACGGCGGGGGCATCACCGTGCCTCCGCTGCCGCCGATCCCGGGGCCGGTCGCCGGGCGGCGCCCGCTGTCCAACGAGGACTTCGAGGAAGAGCTGGACATCCCGGAGTTCCTCAAGCAGTGAGCGGCACGCGTGCAGCCAGGGCTGCCGGATGAGCTCCACCCCGGCCGCCCCGCCGGCGGTACGGCCCCGACGGGTCGTCACCGACCGGCGGGGCGGCCGGTCCCGTTCTCCGTACGACTCCTTCAACCTCGGCGACCACGTCGGCGACGACGCGGCCGACGTCGCCGCCAACCGCAGCCGGGTCGCGCGCGAACTGTCCGTGCCCGAGGACCGGCTGGTCTGGATGTCGCAGGTGCACGGCACCGGCGTCGCGATCGTCGACGGGCCCCCGAGCGGTCCGGTGCCCGACACCGACGCGCTCGTGACCGCCACGCCCGGCCTGGTCCTCTGTGTCCTCGTCGCCGACTGCGTCCCGGTGTTGCTGGCCGAGCACGACACCGGTGTGGTCGCCGCTGTGCACGCCGGCCGCGAGGGGGTCCGGCGGGGAGTGCTGCCCGCCGCCCTCTCGACCATGGCGAGCCTGGGAGCCCGTGCGCGGCACGTGACGGCGCTGCTCGGCCCCGCGGTGTGCGGTGCCTGCTACGAGGTCCCGGAGCACATGCAGGCCGACGTCGCCCGCGTCGCGCCGTCCGCCGCGGTGCCGACCCGGCGCGGGACCCCCGGTCTCGACCTTCGGGCCGGCGTCGAGGAGATCCTCCGCAGGGCAGGGATCCCGGAGGTGGTCCAGGACCCCCGGTGCACCGTGGAGGACCCGCATCTGTTCTCCCATCGACGCGACGGCGTCACCGGGCGGCAGGCCGGCATCGTCTGGCTCGGCTGAATCACGGTCGGGCGCTTCCTCCGGGCTGGGAGGATGCGGGCATGGCCGGACTCGAAGAGAACCTGCACGCGGTCCGGGTGCGCATCGCCGCCGCCGCGCGGGCGGCCGGGCGGGACCCGTCCTCGGTGCACCTGCTGGCGGTCAGCAAGACCTGGCCGGCCGCGGACGTGCGCGCTCTGGCCGCCCTGGGGCAACGGGACTTCGGCGAGAACCGCGCCCAGGAGCTGCAGGAGAAGTCGGCCGAACTCCCCGACGTGCCGCTGCGCTGGCACTTCGTCGGGCAGCTCCAGCGCAACAAGGCCGCCGCCGTGGCCCGGCTCGGCGCGGTGGTGCACTCGGTCGACCGCGCGTCCCTGGTCGGCGTCCTGGACCGGGCCGGCCAGGAGCGGGAAGAGGAGCCGATCGAGGTGTTCCTCCAGGTCGACCTCGGCGGTGCGCCCGGGGCAGCGGCGGCGCGTGGTGGGGCTTCCCCGGCCGACGTGCCGGCCCTGGCCGACCTCGTGGGCGACGCCGCCGGCCTGCGGCTGCGCGGCCTCATGGCGGTGGCCCCGCGTGGGGAGGACCCGCGCGATGCCTTCGACCGCCTCGCCGTGCTGGCGGCGCAGGTGCGGGCCGACCATCCCGAGGCCGACGAGCTCTCCGCCGGCATGAGCGGGGACCTGGAAGCGGCGATCGCGGCCGGCGCCACGCTCGTGCGTGTCGGAACCGCGCTCTTCGGGGATCGGCCCCTACCCTGCGACCAGACCAGAACTCACCAGCCACACGAGTCACACCGGTCACCCGGTCCTCGGGAGCATCCCGCGGACCCGGCCGATCGCACTCAGACGCGACGCTGAGGACGCCAGCAGAGGGGGAGGTCCGATGGCCGGAGCCATGCGGAGGATGGGTATCTACCTGGGGCTCGTCGAGGACGACGACGCCCGCGGCTACGGCCGGTACGACGCCCGCCAGTCCGAGCACCCGGAGCACGACCGTCGCTACGGCGGTCGCTACGCCGACGACCGGTACGACGACCACTACGACGACGAGTACGCGGGTCGCGGATACGTCGACGAGGACCTCGAGGACGAGCTCCCCGCGACCCGCGAGCCCGAGCCCCTCCCCGTCCGCCGCGAGCGCGCCGGGCGCCCGATCGGTCTCGCCCCGGCGGGCGCCGGTGCGGGCCCGGCCCGGATCGGCGCCATGGGCGGTTCCGCGATGGGCGGTGGCTCGGCCATGGGCGGTGGCGGCGGCGCCGCCATGGGCAGCGGCCCGGTGGGTGCCACCGCGGCCAAGCTCGCCGTCCGTGAGCCGGTCGCCGTCGTCGCCGAGCCGGCCCCCGCGCCGACGCCGCAGCCCTACCGGATCACCACGCTGCATCCGCGCACCTACAACGAGGCGCGGATCATCGGCGAGCGGTTCCGGGACGGGATGCCGGTCATCATGAACCTGACGGAGATGGACGACTCCGACGCCAAGCGGCTCGTCGACTTCGCCGCGGGACTGTCCTTCGGACTGCGCGGTAGTATCGAGCGCGTCACGGCCAAGGTGTTCCTGCTCAGTCCGCAGAACGTCGACGTGACGGCCGAGGACAAGGCCCGGATCCGCGAAGGCGGCTTCTTCAACCAGTCCTGAGGCCAGGCGGTAGGTGAGGCGCGCTCCCGGAGCTCGCGCGACTGTGGACACGGCACGCGAGGTGCCCCGAACGAACGAGGACCGTGGCTCTCTTCTGGCAGATCGTCTCGTCGGTGCTGCTCGTCTTCCTCGTCCTGCTCTTCGCGCGGTTCGTCGTCGACTGGGTGATGGTGCTGGCCCGTAGCTGGCGCCCCACCGGCCTCGTCGCCGCAGGCCTCGAGGTCGTCTACACCACGACCGACCCTCCGCTGAAGGCGGTCCGGAAGGTCATCCCACCACTGAACCTGGGGTCCATCCGACTGGACCTCGGGTTTATGGTGCTGTTGATCGCCGTGCTGATCCTCCGGAGCATCACGCAGTCGCTCGCCTATGCCTGAGCCCATCGGGACCAGAGCCGCCGCCCGTCCGAGAACGTCCCTGTTCCCGCCGTCCGACCCGAGGTGACCCCGATGCCACTCACGCCTGCCGACGTGCACAACGTCGTCTTCAAGAAGCCGCCCATCGGCAAGCGGGGCTACGACGAGGACGAGGTCGACGCATTCCTCGACGTCGTGGAAGCCGAGCTCGCCCGGCTCATCGAGGAGAACAACGAGCTGCGGGCCGGTGTGGGTCGCGGCGGCCGCATGGACGAGGCGCCTGCGCCGGCCCCGGCCCCGGTGGCCGCTCCGCCTCCGCCGGTGCAGCAGCCCCGCGAGGACGACAGCGCCCGCGCCTCCCGCATGCTCGCCCTGGCCACCGAGACGGCGGACCGCTACGTCAACGAGGCCAAGGCGCAGGCCGAGCAGATGCTCACCGGTGCCAAGACCAACAGCGAGCGGCTGATGTCCGACGCCCGCGCCAAGAGCGAGCAGATGGTCGCCGAGGCCAAGCACCGCGCCGAGTCCATGGTGACCGAGGCGCGCACCCGGGCCGAGACGATGGAGCGGGAGTCCCGCTCGAAGGCCGCCAGCCTCGAGCAGGACGCCGAGCGCCGGCACGTCGAGGCGATGAGCGGTCTGGAGGAGAAGCGCAGCAGCCTGGAGCGCAAGATCGAGGAGCTGCGGACCTTCGAGCGCGAGTACCGCACGCGGTTGCGGTCCTACCTCGAGTCGCACCTGCGCGACCTCGACAGCCGCGGCTCGGCCGAGCCCGCGGGGGCCAACCGGCAGAACCAGCACGCACCCGCCTGACGAAGTACCCACGCGAAGGGGCCCTGGACCGTATGGTCCAGGGCCCCTTCGTCGTACTCCGTCAGCCCTTGACGCTGCCGGCCAGGAGCCCGCGGACGAAGTACCGCTGCAGGGCGAGGAAGACCAGCAGGGGCAGCACCATGGAGACGAAGGCGCCCGCCGCGAGCAGGTACCAGTCCGAGCCCCGGGTACCGGCGAGCTCGGCCACCCGCACCGTCAGGGGGACGACGTCCGGGGCGCCACCGGCGAAGGTGAGCGCGACGAGCAGGTCGTTCCACACCCAGAGGAACTGGAAGACGCCGAAGGCGGCGATCGCCGGGGTGAGCAGCGGCAGCAGCACCTGGAAGAAGATCTTCACGTGGCCCGCGCCGTCCATGCGGGCCGCCTCCACCAGCGAGGCCGGGATCTCCTTCATGAAGTTGTGCAGCAGGAAGACCGCCAGCGGCAGCGCGAAGATCGAGTGCGACAACCAGATGGTCCAGAAGGAGCCTGCCAGCCCGGTGTCGACGTAGAGCGTCAGCAACGGGATGAGCGTCACCTGGATCGGCACGACCTGCAGCGCGAAGACCGCGACGAACAGGATGCTGCGGCCGCGGAACGGGATCCAGGCGAAGGCGTAGGCCGCCAGCAGCGCCAGGGTGATCGGGATGACCACCGCGGGCAGCGTGATGACCAGCGAGTTGACGAAGAGCGAGGCGAAGTTGGTCTGCCCGCCGTAGAGCACCTCGTTGTAGTTGTCGAGGGTGAACTGCGGATCGGTGAACGCGGTCCACCAGCCCGTACGGCGGATGTCGAGCTCCGGCCGGAACGAGGTGATCAGCAGGCCGAGAGTGGGCACCGTCCAGAGGACGGCGATGACGATCGCGATGACCGAGGCAGCGGGGGAACTGAGCTTGTTCTTCGCCTTCGCCGCTCGGCGCTCGGTGCGGGAGACCTTCCGATCCGTAGGAGGAACCGGGGCCATGACGGGGGTCGTCGTGGTCATCGGATCTCCTCGCTCAGGCGCAGCTGGCGGACGTTGTAGGCGACGATCGGGATCACCAGCACGAACAGCAGCACCGCGAGGGCCGCGCCGAGGCCGAAGTTGAACTGTCGGAACGACTGCGTGTAGAACTCGTTGGCCACGACGCTGGTGTTGAACTGCCCGCCGGTCATGGTCCGGACCACGTCGAAGACCTTGAGCGTGACGATCGCGACCGTGGTGAGGACGACCACCAGCGCGGGCCGGATGCTGGGCACCGTGACGTAGCGGAACATCTGCACGCCGCTCACCCCGTCGAGCCGGGCGGCCTCGACGATGTCGTCGGGGATCGCCTTGATCGCGGCCGACAGCACGGTCATCGCGAAGCCGGCCTGGATCCAGATCATGACGACGATCAGGTACACCGTGTTCGACGGTGCGTTCAGGAGGAACTGCTGCGGCTCCATCCCGACCATCGTCAGCAGCTTGTTGAGCAGGCCGATCTGGTTCACCCCGGGCTGGTCGGGGCGGAACTCGTAGACGAACTTCCAGATGACGCCGGCGCCGACCATGGAGATGGCCATCGGCAGGAAGACGAGGGCCTTGGCCAGCGACTCGAACCGGGTGCGGTCGACCAGGTAGGCGTACACCAGGCCGAGCGCGGTGGTGACCAGCGGCACCAGCACGACCCACAGGACGGTGTTGCGCAGGACGGTCTGGAAGTTGTCGGTCGTGAAGACCGTGACGTAGTTGTCGAACCCGACGAAGTTCGAGCCGTCGCGGTCGTAGAACGAACCGCGGACGGTCTCCAGGGCGGGGTACACCAGGCCGATCAGGAGCAGCAGGACCGTGGGACCGAGGAAGCCGGCGGCGACAACCCAGGTCGGCACCCGTTTCGGCCGGTCCACCATGAACAGGATGGCTCCCATCACGGCGGCGAACAGCAGGATGGCGACCACCATCAGGGCGAGCTTGTGCCCCGTGGTGGTCGCGTCGAGGAACCACTGCACCGCTGACGACCTCTCCTCGGAAACGGGCCTGCCGGGGGATCGCGGCGGCGCTGCCCGTGCCGCGCCGCCGCCATACCCCGGCCGACCACGATGGGACGGGGCGGGCCCGTCAGCTGTCCGCTGACGGGCCCGCGTCGATCAGGACGCCGGCCAGGCGTTCTCGACCGCGGTGAGGACCTCCTCGGTCGGCTTGTCCGTGGCGATCCAGTCGGTCAGTCCCGTCCAGAGCGCACCGGCACCGACCTCACCGGGCATCAGGTCCGAGCCGTCGAAGCGGAACTCCGCCTCCGGGTCCTGGAACAGCTCGGCGGCGAGCTGGTCGATGGGGGAGGTGAGGTTCTCGACGTCCAGACCGGTGTTCGCGCTGACCCAGCCCGGGCCGGAGACCTGGGCCTTGATGTTGGCCCACTCCGGAGAGGACAGGTAGGTCTGGAACGCCTGGGTCGCCGGGTCGTCGTTGAAGGCCGCGGTGAACTCGCCGCCGCCGAGGACCGGAGCGGCGTCGCCCTCCATCGGCGGGAGCGGGAACGCGAAGACGTCACCGTCCTCGGCGACCTCGGTGCCCTCCGGCCAGTTGGCCTGGTAGAAGGATGCCTGCCGGTGCATCCAGCAGCTGCCGTCGAGGATGGGCAGACCGGCGTCGCCGAACTCGGTGGTGGCGATGGACTGCACCTCGCCGAGGCCGCCGTTGACGTAGTCGGGGTTCTTCAGGATGCCGCCGACGGTGTCGAGGGCCTCGACGATCTGCGGGTCGTCGAAGGGGATCTCGTGGTTGACCCACTGGTCGTAGACCTCGGGACCGGCCGTCCGCAGGACGACGTCCTCGAGCCAGTCGGTGGCCGGCCAGCCGGTGGCGTCACCGGAGGCGATGCCGGCGCACCACGGCTTGGCGCCGCTCTCGGCGATCTGGTCCGACAGCTCGATCATCTCGTCCCACGTCTGCGGGATCTCGTAGCCGGCCTCCTCGAACATCGACGGGGAGTACCAGACGAATGACTTGGCGTTGGCGCCCAGGGGAGCGGCGTAGAAGGTGTCGTCGACCGTGCCGTAGGCCTTCCAGCTCTCGTCCCAGTACTCGTCGACGTTCGCCGCGGCCTGCTCGGGAGCGGGGACCACCGCGCCGGTGTCGACGAGAGTCGCCAGCAGACCGGGCTGCGGGATGAAGGCGATGTCGGGGGCGTTGCCGCTCTGGACGCGCACGACCAGTTGCGCCTCGAACTCGCGGGAGCCCTCGTACTGCACGTCGACGCCGGTGCACTCCTCGAAGGGCACGTACGAGTCGATGTGCGGCTGGTCCTCAGGGTCGGTGATCGAGGTGTAGACGGTGACCGTCTCGCCCTCGAGGTCACCGAACTCCTCGTAGGGCGCGCAGTCGAGCTCGAACTCGGAGGCCTCGGCGGAGCCGCCGCCGGCGCTGCCGCCGTCCACTTCGTCGGCGCCACAGCTGGTGAGCAGCAGTGCCACACCCAGGCCGCCGGCCAGGACCGACGAGCGCCGGCCTCTCGCGCGCATGTTCATGTGTTCCCTCTCAGACGTCCGCGGCTGCCTCGCCGCACTGCGTGGCTCCACACGGGCGCCCCCGGCCGGGCCGGCCGGGGTGCCTGCCCGCGGACCATAACGTCGGGAAGGCGGGGGTCACGGTTCGGTTCGACAACCGTTATGAAGGCGTCATCCCTTCGTGAACGGGCAGGTCACGGCTGGATCACGGTTGTCGCCCGGGAGGTGTCCGGCCACCGCCGGACCCTGGTTGCGGGCACCCCCGCGTGCCAGAGTGGGCCGATCGTCCACCGGCGCAGGAAGGGACCCATGGCCGCCATCACCTACGACCGCGCCACGCTCGTGTACCCGGGCGCGACCCGCCCGTCGGTCGACGCGCTCGACCTCCAGATCGCCGACGGGGAGTTCCTCGTCCTGGTCGGCCCGTCGGGCTGCGGCAAGTCCACCTCGCTGCGGATGCTCGCCGGCCTGGAGGAGGTCACGGACGGGACGATCCGCATCGGCGACCGGGACGTGACGCACGTGCCGCCCAAGGACCGGGACATCGCGATGGTGTTCCAGAACTACGCGCTGTACCCGCACATGACGGTGGCGGACAACATGGCGTTCGCGCTCAAGATCGCCGGCATGCCCAAGGAGGAGCGGCTGGTGCGCGTCCGGGAGGCGGCGCGCCTGCTGGACCTGGAGCAGTACCTCGACCGCAAACCGAAGGCGCTCTCGGGCGGGCAGCGGCAGCGCGTGGCCATGGGCCGGGCCATCGTGCGTCAGCCGCAGGTCTTCCTCATGGACGAACCGCTGTCCAACCTCGATGCCAAGCTGCGCGTGCAGACCCGCACCGAGATCGCCGGGCTGCAACGCCGGCTCGGGACGACGACCGTGTACGTCACCCACGACCAGGTCGAGGCCATGACCATGGGTGACCGCGTGGCGGTGCTCAAGGACGGCGTCCTCCAGCAGGTCGACACCCCGCGCAACCTGTACGACCACCCCGCCAACGAGTTCGTGGCCGGTTTCATCGGCTCCCCGGCGATGAACCTGGTGTCCGTGCCGCTGTCCGAGGGCGGGGCGATGCTCGGTGGCCACCCCGTGCCGCTGGCGCGCTCGGCCGCCGCCACCCTCGCCACCGAGGGCAGCCGCACGGCGACGCTCGGGTTCCGGCCCGAGGCGGTCGAGTTCGTGGGCGCGGGGGAGGGGTTCCCGGTCGAGGTCCTGGTCGTGGAGGAACTCGGCTCGGACGCCTTCGCGTACGGCCGGTTGCACGGCGAGTCCTCGCAGGACGGCGAGGACATGCTCCTCGTCCTGCGGGCCGACGCCCGCCGTCCGCCGGCCAAGGGCGAGACGGTGCACGTGGCCATCCGCCCCGGTGAGGCGCACGTCTTCTCGTCCCAGACAGGGTTGCGGGTCGCCCAGGTCGACCGGTGAGGGCCGTGCCCGCCGCCGGCCGCCGCGGGGCCCCGGAGCCTGGGGATCGCCCGTGATCGCGGCGGCCGCACTCCTCGTCCTCCTGGGCCTCGGGCTGTTCGTCGGAGGCATCCTCACCGGGCTGACCGCCTACTACTGGGCCTGCGTCGGGGCGTGCCTGGTGGCCGCGGTGCTGCTCGTCGTCGTGTGGCGCCGGCTGCGCACCGGGTCCGCCGGGGCCGCGACAGCATCGGAGGGCGCGCCCACGGTCCGCGCATCGACCGACCCGGTGACGGCGGTGGCCCCCGCTGCCGCGGGCAGCGCGAGCCAGGAGGAGGTGGCCGACGCCCCGGCCGGCGGAACCTCCGCGGAGCGCACCACCCCGGCTCCTCCGGAGGACCTCGGCGACCCGCCGGTGGAGGAGGTGGAGGTCACCGACCTGCTGCTGGTGGTCGACCTCACCGACGAGGTGCTGGTCGTCGACGAGCACCCCCGGTACCACCTCACCGGGTGCGCGTACCTGGGTGGTCGCACCGCCATCCCGCTGCCGCTCGACGAGGCGCGCGCCGACGGCTTCACCCCCTGCGCCGTCTGCGCCCCGGACCGCACGCTGGCCCAGCGCGCCCGCGACCGGAGGTAGCCGGACCGAGCCGGGCCGGGGCCTATGCGGCGCGGGCCACCCAGAATCGCAGCCCCTCGGGCCCCTCGAAGCCGGCTCCCTGCCCCGCGGTGCCGGCGTGCACTGTGGTGGCCAGCACCTCACCGGCAACCTGCTCGGCGTGCTCGGTGAGCGCCTCGGCCACCGCGCCGTTCCCGGCCCACCACAGCTCGATCCGGTCGCTGACCTCCAGGCCGCTGGTCTTGCGTGCCTCCTGGATCAGGCGGACCACCTCGCGAACCAGACCGGCCCGCTCCAGCTCCGGCGTGAGCGCGAGGTCCAGCGCGACGGTCAGGCCGCTCCCGCTGGCCACCGTCCAGCCCTCGCGCGGCGTCTCGGTGACGATCAGGTCGCCGTCCTCCAGGCCCACCTGTGCCCCGTCCACCTCGACGGTGGCCGTGCCGGCGCGGTAGGCGGCGGTGAGTTGGACGGCATCGGCGGCGGCCACGGCCTTCGCCACCGCCTGGACCTGCTTGCCCAGGCGACGGCCGACGGCCCGGAAGTCGACCTTCAGGCTCACGTCGACCAGGTCGCCCTCGGCGACCGACAGCTCGGCGACGTCGAGGACGTTGAGCTCGTCGGCCACTTCGGCCACCAGGTCGCGCGGCAGCGACGCCCAGCCGGGAGCGGCGACGACGGCGCGGCCCAGGGGCTGACGGGTGCGCACCTTGGCGGACGTGCGGGCCGACCGGCCCAGCTCCACGAGGCGACGCACGAGGTCGACCTGCGCCACCAGCGCGTCGTCACGGGCGTCCTCGTCGACAGCCGGCCAGGAGGCCAGGTGCACGGAGTCCGGGGCGTCGTCCCGAAGGCCCGGGAGGACCGCACGGGTCCAGACCTCCTCGGTGACGAACGGCGTGAACGGCGCCATGAGCCGGGTCAGGCCGTCGAGCACCTCGTGCAGCGTGGCGAGCGCGGCGGGGTCGCCGTCCCAGAAGCGTCGCCGGGAACGCCGCACGTACCAGTTGGAGAGGTCGTCGACGAACTCCGCGATGAGCCGGCCGGCGCCCTGGGTGTCGAAGTCCTCCAGCGCCGCGGTGACCCCGTCGGTGACGGCGGCCAGCTCGGCCAGCGCCCACCGGTCCAGCAGCGGCCGCTCCGCCCGCGCCGGCGCCGGCGAGGTGGTGGGGTCCCAGCCGTTGGCCTCGGCGTAGAGGGTGAAGAAGCTGGCGGTGTTCCAGTAGGTGAGCAGCACCTTGCGGACGACCTCGGACAGCGTCTCGTGCCCGACGCGGCGGGCCGACCACGGCGAGCCGCCGGCCAGCATGAACCAGCGGACGGCGTCGGCGCCGTGCCGGTCCATCAGCGGGATCGGCTCGAGGATGTTGCCCAGGTGCTTGCTCATCTTGCGGCCGTCCTCGGCGAGGATGTGGCCCAGCACCAGCACGTTCTCGTAGGAGCTCTTCTCGAACACCAGCGTGCCGATGGCCATCAGGGTGTAGAACCAGCCGCGGGTCTGGTCGATGGCCTCGGCGATGAACTGCGCCGGGTAGGACGCCTCGAACTCCGCCTCGTTCCGGTGCGGGGCGCCCCACTGCGCGAACGGCATCGAGCCCGAGTCGTACCAGGCGTCGATGACCTGGCGGACCCGCCGGAAGGTGCCCTCCTCGCCGGGCAGGGTGAACGTCACGTCGTCGATGAACGGCCGGTGCGGGTCCAGGTCGGACAGGTCGCGTCCGGTCAGCTCCGACAGCTCGGCCAGCGAGCCGACGGCGACCAGGCGGCTCGGGTCGGCGTCGTTGCGCCAGATCGGCAGCGGCGTGCCCCAGTACCGGTCGCGGGACAGCGCCCAGTCGACGTTGTTGTTCAGCCAGTCGCCGTAGCGGCCGGTCTTGATGCTGTCGGGGTACCAGTTCGTCTGCTCGTTCTCGGCGAGCAGCTGGTCCTTGATCTGGCTGGTCCGGATGTACCAGGACGGCTGGGCGTAGTACATGAGCGGCGTGTGGCACCGCCAGCAGTGCGGGTAGCTGTGCTCGTAGCGCAGCTCCCGGAAGAGGACGCCGCGGTTCTGCAGGTCCTCCACCAGCGCGGCGTCCGCGGCCTTGAAGAAGTGGCCGCCGACCAGCGGGACCTCGGGCAGGAAGTGCCCGGTCGGGTCGATCGGGTTGACCACGGGCAGGCCGTAGCCACGGCACACCGCGAGGTCCTCGGCGCCGAACGCGGGGGACTGGTGGACCAGCCCGGTGCCGTCCTCGGTCGTCACGTAGTCGGCCAGCACCACGTAGTGGGTCGGCACGTCGGTCGGGAACTCGACCAGCTCGAACGGCCGCTGGTAGCTCACCCGCTCCCAGTCGCGGCCGGTGGTCCGTGCAAGTACTTCGATGCCATGGCCCTCGGCGTCGTCGCCGAGGACGGCGGTCACCAGCGGCTCGGCGACCACGAAGGTGCCGGCGTCCGTGCGTACGACGACGTAGGTGACGTCGGGGTGCACCGCGACGGCGGTGTTGGACGGCAGGGTCCACGGCGTCGTCGTCCAGATCAGCAGGTCGGCCTTGCCGGCCCATTCCCCGCTGGTGACCGGCAGGCGGACGTAGACCGAGGGGTCGGTGAGCGTCTCGTAGCCCTGGGCGACCTCGTGGTCGGACAGCCCGGTTCCGCAGCGCGGGCAGTACGGCGCGACGCGGTGGTCCTCGACCAGCAGGCCCTTCTGGAAGATCTGCTTGAGCGACCACCAGACGCTCTCGATGTAGGCCGGGTCCATCGTCCAGTAGGCCGTGGACATGTCGACCCAGTAGCCCATGCGGCGGGTGAGCTCGGAGAACGAGTCGACGTGCCGCTCGACCGACTCGCGGCAGCGCGCGTTGAACTCGGCGATGCCGTAGCGCTCGATGTCGGGCTTGCCGGCGAAGCCGAGCTCCTGCTCGACCGCGATCTCCACCGGCAGGCCGTGGCAGTCCCAGCCGGCCCGGCGGGGCACGTGCCAGCCCTGCATGGTCTTGAACCGCGGGAAGACGTCCTTGAACGCGCGCGCCTCGATGTGGTGGGTGCCCGGCCTGCCGTTGGCCGTCGGCGGGCCCTCGTAGAAGTTCCACTGCGGCCGGCCGGCCGACGCATCCAGGGAGCGGGCGAAGACCTTGCCGTCCTCCCAGCGCCGCAGGATCTGCTGCTCCATGGCCGGCAGGTCGACCTGTGGGGGCAGCGCGGCGAACGGACCGGCGGGGGAGGGAGAACTCACGCCCCCATTCTCCCCGACCCGCCAAACGGGTTGCGGGGCGCATCCTGGATCTGCGGCGGCGGCGGTGGTGCGGGCGTACGGGAGACTGCCCCCATGGACGGCGCCCGGTGAACACCACGGTCACCGTCGCCCTGGCGATCGGCGGCGTCGTCGTGCTCGTGGCCGCGGTCGCCCTGCGACTGGCCGACCGGCTGGGTCTGCCCAGCCTGCTGATCTACCTCGGCATCGGCCTGGCGATCGGCGAGGCGGGGCTCGGGGTGCAGTTCGAGGACGCCGAGCTGACCCAGAACCTCGGCGTTGCGGCACTGGTGATCATCCTCGCGGAGGGCGGTCTGACCACCCGGTGGTCCGACGTGCGCCGGGCCATCGGGCCGGGCCTGACGCTGGCCACCGTCGGGGTGGCCGTGAGCGTCGGCATCACCGCGGCGATCACCGTCTGGCTGCTCGGCGCCACCTGGGGCTTCGCCCTGCTGCTGGCCGCCGTGATCGGGTCCACCGACGCGGCCGCGGTGTTCGCGGCGCTGCGCCGGCTACCCCTGCCGCGCAGGCTCGCCGCCGCGATCGAGGCCGAGAGCGGGCTCAACGACGCCCCGGCGATCCTGCTCGTCACCACGCTGGCCGCCTACCTGACCGACTCCGATGCCGCGGCCTGGTGGCTGGTCGTCCTGCAGGTCGTCGGACAGCTGGTCGGGGGAGCGGTGTTCGGCATCGCGATCGGCCTGGCCGGCGCGGAGCTCCTGCGGCGGGTGGCTCTGCCCCTGGCCGGCTTCTACCCGCTGGCCATGCTCGCGCTGTGCGTGCTCGCCTTCTCCGTCGCCACCCTGGCGGCCACGTCGGGCATCGTGGCGGTCTACCTGGCCGGCGTGGTGCTCGGCAACGCCGCCCTCCCGCACCGCTCGGCCAGCATCGGCTTCGCGGAGGGCATGGCGTCACTGGCCCAGATCGGCCTCTTCGTGCTCCTGGGCCTCCTGGCATCGCCGTCCCGGCTGCTCGACGCCCTCGGGCCCGCCCTGGTGGTCGGCGGGGCGCTGCTGCTGGTCGCCCGGCCGATCTCGGTCGTGGTGAGCCTGGCCTTCTTCCGCTGGCCCGGGGCCCAGCAGGCCTTCGTGTCCTGGGCGGGGCTGCGGGGCGCCGTCCCCATCGTCCTGGCGACCTTCCCCCTCACCGCGGGGGTTCCCGGCGCGGAGAACATCTTCGACACCGTGTTCGTCCTGGTCGTCGTCTTCACCCTGGTGCAGGGGTGGTCGCTGCCATGGGTCGCCCGGCGACTCCGGATCGCCGCGCCGGTCACCCCCCGCGACGTCGACGTCGAGTCGGCGCCGCTCGAGCAGCTCGATGCCGACCTGATGCAGCTGACCGTGCCACCCGGCTCCCGGCTGCACGGCGTGTACCTCCCCGAGCTGCGGCTGCCCGAGGACGCCGCGGTGGTGCTGATCGTGCGCGAGGGCCGCGCGTTCGTCCCCGACGACACGACCAGGCTGATGCGGGGCGACCAGGCGCTGCTGGTGTCGGCCAGACGCTCGAGGCCGGAGGCGGAGCGGCGGCTGCGGGCCGTCAGCCGCGCCGGGCGACTGGCCAGCTGGCGGGGCGAGGACGGGCGGGCCACCGACCTGGACTGAAGAAGGACCACCCTTCCCCCGACGTCTCGCACGCCCGGCGCGGGACCCTGGAGGGCGGCCGCTCCAGTACGTCACCTGGCTCGCGGCGGGTCCCTGCAGGAGGGCCGCTGCCGTGGCATCGTGAGCTCGACAGCACCGTTCACGGGTGGGAGCGCGGACATGCGGTTCCTGTTCCGGCCACCCGCTGCCGAGGCGACGGGACTGCTGAGCCTGCCCTGGGACCGGCCGCTGGCCGAGTGGGACCCGAGCCGGCTGCTGGAGGTGCCGCAGCGGGGCATCTCGCGGCACGTCGTCCGTTTCGTCGCCACCGGGGGACGCGTCTTCGCGCTGAAGGAGATCAACGAGCGCCTCGCCCGCCACGAGTACGCCCTGCTGACCCGGTTCGAGGAGGAGGGGCTGCCGACGGTCTCCGTCCTGGGGATCTGCGTCGACCGGTCGGAGGACCAGGAGGCCATCCTGGTCACCCGCTACCTCGAGTACTCGATGTCCTACCGCTGGCTGTTCTCCAGCCCCCGGGCCGAGCACTCGGCCGAGCAGCTCCTCGACACGATGGTGGAGCTGCTCGTCCGGCTCCACCTGGCCGGGATCTTCTGGGGTGACTGCTCGCTGTCCAACACCCTGTTCCGGCCCGACGCCGGGGCGCTCGCGGCCTACCTGGTGGACGCCGAGACCGTCGAGCGCCACCCGTCGCTGTCGCCTGGGCAGCGCGCCTACGACGTGGACCTCGCCCGGGAGCGGGTGGGAGCGGAGCTGCTCGACCTGCAGTACGGCGGGCTGCTTCCCGAGAGCATCGACCCCGTCGACGTGGCCGCCGGGCTGCCCCCGCGCTACGAGGCGCTGTGGGAGGAGGTGACCGCCGAGCAGGTGTTCGGGGTCGACGAGCAGCAGTGGCGGATCACCGAGCGGCTGCGGCGGCTCAACGACCTGGGGTTCGACGTGGGCGAGGTCGAGCTGATCACCTCGCCGGAGGGCGCGAAGCTGCGCGTGGAGACGCGGGTCGCCGAGCCCGGTCAGCACCGCCGGGAACTGCTGCGGCTCACCGGCCTGGAGGTGCAGGAGCGCCAGGCCCGCCGGCTCCTCAACGACATCGTGGCCTTCCGCGCCCATCTGGAGCAGAAGGTGGGGCACCCGGTGTCGGAGTCGTTCGCCGCCCACCGCTGGCTGGCCGAGGTGTACCAGCCGGTGGTGGCCGCGATCCCGCGCGAGCTCGCCGGCCGGCTGGCACCCGCCGAGGTCTTCCACGAGGTGCTCGAGCACCGGTGGTTCCTGTCGGAGAAGGCCCGGCGCGACGTCGGAACCGCGGAGGCGACCAAGTCCTACGTCGCCCACGTGCTGCCGCAGACCCCCAAGGAGATCACCACGCCGTCGGTGCGGGCCGAGCTGCGGCCCGACGCGTGAGGTCCGCCGTTCCGCATGACGAGACGGTCACGATCGCCGCACCGCAACGGTTCGAATTGACACTCCATGTGACCTGCACCACGCTCCGAAGACCGCGGTGACCACCTGTCGCTGTCGCGCCAACGGAGGCGATGACGAATGCCGAAAGCTGCTGGCCAGGGACGACCCAGAGAGAGATCGGCCGTTCCGCGGGGCGCCCGAGGGAGGCTGCCCCGGCGACGAGGGGTCGCGGGTGCGGCCGCCGCGCTGATGGCCGCCGGAACCCTGGCTGCCTGCGGCAGCGACGACGGCGGCGCGCAAACGCTCACCTGGTACATCAATCCGGATGCCGGTGGTCAGGCCGAGATCGCCAGCCGGTGCACCGAGGAGGCCGGTGGGGCGTACCGCATCGAGACCGCGCAACTGCCGCGCGAGTCCTCCCAGCAGCGTGAGCAGCTGATCCGGCGGCTCGCCGCCGAGGACTCCTCGATCGACCTCATCAGCCTCGACCCGCCCTACATCCCCGAGTTCGCCGAGGCGGGCTTCCTGGCGCCGGTCCCGGAGGACGTCGCCGAGCGGGTGACCGAGGACGTCGTGCAGAGCGCCATCGACGGCTCGACGTGGAACGACGAGATCGTCGCCATCCCGTTCTGGGCCAACACGCAACTGCTCTGGTACAAGCAATCGGTCGCCGAGGCGGCCGGACTCGACATGGAGGAGCCGGTCACCTGGCAACAGCTGGTCGAGGCGGCCGAGGCCCAGGACACCCAGATCGCGGCGCAGGGCATCCGGGCCGAAGCCCTGACCGTCTGGGTCAACGCCCTCATCGAGTCCGCCGGCGGCTCGATCATCGAGGAGACCGCGGAGGATCCGGGAGACATCGAGCTCGGGCTCACCTCGGACGCCGCTGTCGAGGCCGCCGAGGTGATGCAGAACGTCAGCACCGTCGGAGGGCCGGCGTTCTCCACCGCCGGTGAGGACGCGAACGTCACCGACTTCGAGGACGGCGACGCCGCGTTCATGGTGAACTGGCCGTTCGTCTGGGGGCGGGCCCTCGGTGCGGTCGAGGCCGGCACGCTGGACGCGAGCGTGCCCGAGGACTACGGCTGGGCGCTCTACCCCCGGACCGTCGAGGGCGAGCCGAGCGCGCCGCCCTACGGCGGGATCAACCTCGGCATCGGGGCTTTCAGCGAGAACGTCGACGCCGCCTTCGAGGCGGCGGAGTGCATCGTCTCCGAGGAGAACCAGGCCTACTACTTCATCAGCAACGGCAACCCCGCCAGCAAGGCCTCGGTCTACGACGATCCCGAGGTGCTGGAGGTGTTCCCCCAGGCCCCCCTCATCCGGGAGTCGCTGGAGATGGCGGCGCCACGGCCGCAGACCGTCTACTACAGCGAGGTGTCCGGAGCGCTGCAGCGCGTCTACCACCCCGCGTCGTCGGTGGAACCAGGAGAGACGGGCGAAGAGGCGAGCGAGCTCATCCTCGCCGTCCTGCGAGGGGAGGAACTGCTGTGAGTACGACGACGCTCCCACCCGGTGAGAAGACCCAGCCGAAGTCGGCGCCCAAGAAGAAGGCCGGGATCAGCGACAGGTCCCGCAGCGAACGGAAACTCGGCTGGATGCTGGCCGGTCCTGCGTTCTTCGTGATGCTGGCGGTGACCGCATACCCCATCCTGCAGGCGGTCTACGAGTCGCTGTTCTCCTACCGGCTGACCGACCCCGCGAACCGGGAGTTCATCGGGCTGACGAACTACTGGGTGATCCTGAGCGACGGCCTCTGGTGGCAGGCCATCTGGGTCACCGTCCTCATCACCGTGGTGACGGTGGCGGTGGAGCTCGTGCTGGGCTTCGGCCTCGCCATGGTGATGGCCAAGGCGCTCAGCTCCATCCGGCCCGTCGTGCGGGCGGCAATCCTCATCCCGTACGCGGTCATCACGGTGGTGTCGGCCTTCGCCTGGCAGTTCGCGTTCGACATCAACACCGGGTTCGTCAACTCCTGGTTCACCTGGATACCCGGGGTGTCGGCCGACACCGACTGGTTCGGTGACTGGGGGACCTCGATCCTGGTCATCTGCCTGGCCGAGATCTGGAAGACGACACCGTTCATCTCGCTGCTGCTCCTGGCCGGCCTGGCCCAGGTGCCCGAGGTGCTGCAGGAGGCCGCGCAGGTAGACGGCGCCACCTGGTGGCAGCGCTTGTGGCGGGTCACGATCCCGAACATGAAGGCGGCGATCATGGTCGCCCTGCTGTTCCGCACGCTCGACGCTTTCCGGGTGTTCGACAGCATCTTCATCATGACCGGCGGCGCGAACGGCACGGAATCGGTGTCGTTCCTTGCCTACCGACAAACCATCGCCCGATTGGAGATCGGGCTGGGATCGGCAGTCTCCGTCCTGCTGTTCATCGCCGTGGTGCTGATCGCGTTCAGCTTCATCAAGGCGTTCAAGGTCGACCTGTCTTCGGCGCGGGGGGAGTGACCGATGTCCACTCGGAAGAAGGTCATGTGGTGGGTCGGCGGCGCGATCATCGTCCTCTACGCGCTGTTCCCGATCGCCTGGATCATCTCGATCTCGCTCAAGGCGCCGTCGGACATCGCCAACGGCCAGTTCGCGCCCACGAATGTGTCGTGGGACAACTACTCCACGATCCTCACCGGGAACGCCAGTGAACTGTTCCTGCCGGCGCTGCGGAACTCGTTCGGGATCTGCCTGATCGCCACGGCGATCTCGTGTCTGCTCGCGATGTTCGCCGCGTACGCCATCGCCCGGCTGGACTTCCCCGGCAAGCGGCTGATCCTGTCGACGGCGCTCGCGGTGGCGATCTTCCCGGTCATCTCGATCGTGACGCCGCTGTTCAACGTCTGGCGCCAGATCGGGCTGTACGACACCTGGCCGGGGCTCATCCTCCCGTACCTGTCGCTGACCCTTCCCATCTCCATCTGGACCATGTCGGCGTTCTTCCGCGAGATCCCGTGGGAGATGGAGCAGGCCGCCCAGGTCGACGGCGCCACGACCTGGCAGGCGTTCCGCAGGGTGATCGTCCCGCTCGCCGCCCCGGGTGTGTTCACCACGGCGATCATCGCGTTCTTCATCGCCTGGAACGACTTCGTCTACGGCATCGTGCTGACCTCCACCGAAGCGGCGCGACCGGTGCCCGCGGCGCTGGGCCTCTTCAGCGGCGCCTCACAGTTCGAGGACCCGACCGGGGCGATCGCGGCGGCCGCGGTGATCGTCACGATCCCGGTCGTCGTCCTGGTCCTGCTCTTCCAGCGTCGCATCGTCGCCGGCCTGACCAACGGCGCGGTCAAGGGCTGACCGGCATGAACCGACCCCCGATCCCGAACTCCCGAACCACATCCCACCGAGGGGACGAGCACTGATGGCCTCCATCGAGATGAAGAACATCGTCAAGCAGTACGGCGACGGTTTCCCGGCGGTCAACGACGTCAGCCTGGACATCGCCGACGGGGAGTTCATGATCCTCGTCGGCCCGTCCGGCTGCGGCAAATCCACACTGCTCCGGATGATCGTCGGCCTGGAGGACATCACCAGCGGCGACATGGTCATCGGCGGCAAGCGGGTCAACGACCTGGCTCCGCGTGACCGGAACCTGTCGATGGTGTTCCAGAACTACGCGCTCTACCCGCACATGACGGTCTACGAGAACATCGCTT
Source organism: Blastococcus colisei (assembly GCF_006717095.1). Classification (NCBI taxonomy): domain Bacteria; kingdom Bacillati; phylum Actinomycetota; class Actinomycetes; order Geodermatophilales; family Geodermatophilaceae; genus Blastococcus; species Blastococcus colisei. Next base: position 2,960,816 of record NZ_VFQE01000001.1, on the reverse strand, counting down.
TCCCGCTCCGGCTGTCGAAGACCCCGGACGACGAGGTGCGCCGCCGCGTCACCGAAGCCTCCGACGTCCTCGAACTCAAGGATCACCTCGAGCGCAAGCCGGCCAACCTCTCCGGTGGTCAGCGTCAGCGCGTCGCCATGGGCCGCGCGATCGTCCGGCAGGCCGAGGCGTTCCTGTTCGACGAGCCGCTGTCCAACCTCGATGCCAAGCTCCGCGGGCAGATGCGCACCGAGATCTCCCGGCTGCAGCGCCGCCTGGGCATCACCACCGTCTATGTCACCCACGACCAGACCGAGGCCATGACCCTGGGCGACCGGGTCTGCGTGCTGCGGAAGGGCAAGATCCAGCAGGTCGCCTCCCCGCGCGAGCTCTACGAGCAGCCGGTCAACCTGTTCGTCGCCGGGTTCATCGGCTCCCCGCCGATGAACTTCCTGCCCGCCACCCCGGAGGGCAGCCGGCTCAGGACGCCGTTCGGCGACATCGAACTCGACGAGAAGCGTGCGGCGGCCGTCACCGGCCGCGACCTGCTGCTGGTCGGCATCCGGCCGGAGTACTTCGAGGACGCCTCCCTCGTGGACGACGCCAAGCGGCCGCTCGGCTCGATCTTCCGGGCCCGCGTCGACGTCACCGAGTGGCTCGGTGACTCCCAGTACGCCTACATCCCGTACGAAGCCCCCGAGGCGATCCAGGCCCAGCTGCGCGACCTGTCCCGCGAGCTGGACGCGGAGGAGCTGCGGACGCAGGCGATCGTGTCCATCGACGCGACCAGCCGTATCCGCGAGGGCCGCGAGGCGGAGTTCTGGCTCGACAGCCGGAAGGTGCACGTGTTCGACCCGGAATCGGGGGAGAACCTCACCCGTGACGCCGAGGCCGGTGCCGAGCTCACCCGGCTGGCGACCCAGGACCGCGTCGAGCAGCTCGAGGACTCTCAGGCGCAGACGGTCGACGCGCAGAGGGGCGGGGCCACGGCGACATCGGCCTGACACATGGAGTACCGCCCTTCCCCCACGCCTCCAGGCACTGCGCGGGATCCGCAAGGGGCGGCCGATCCAGCACGTCACCAGGCTCGGGGATGGCATCGATGGGATCGGACGCGTGGTGGCGGGAGGCCGTCGTCTACGAGGTGTACCTCCGGAGCTTCGCCGACTCCGACGGGGACGGGACCGGGGATCTGGGCGGCCTCCGGCGACGGCTGCCGTACCTGGCCGACCTGGGCGTCGACGCCGTCTGGGTGACGCCCTGGTATCCGTCACCGATGGCCGACGGCGGCTACGACGTCGCCGACTACTGCGACATCGACCCGCGCTTCGGCTCCCTCGCGGACGCCGATGCCCTGCTCGGTGAGGCGCACGCGCTCGGACTGCGGCTGATCATCGACCTGGTCGCCAACCACACCTCGGAGCAGCACCCGTGGTTCATCGCCGCGCTCGCAGCCGGACCGGGCTCGCCTGAACGCGCGCGGTACTTCTTCCGCGACGGACGGGCCGGCGGCGGCGAACCACCCAACGACTGGATCAGCGCCTTCGGGGGGCCGGCCTGGACGCGGGTCCGCGAGCCGGACGGGCGCCCGGGGCAGTGGTACCTGCACCTGTTCGCCCCGCAGCAGCCCGACCTCGACTGGGAGCATCCGGGCGTGCGGGAGGACTTCGACGACATCCTCCGGTTCTGGTTCGACCGCGGGGTCGACGGGATCCGGGTGGATGCGGCTCCCGCCATGGCCAAGGTGGCCGGGCTTCCCGACGCCGGGCACGGGCCCGGGGCGGCGTTCGAGTCACGTAGCTGGGTGGGCAACCCGCACTGGGACGTCGACGAGGTGCACGACATCCTCCGGCGCTGGCGGCGCATCGGGGACTCCTATCCGGGCGGCCGGTTCTTCGTGACCGAGGCCGTGGTGAACGGTCCGGAGCGGCTGAGCCGCTACGTGCGCCCGGACGAGATGCACACCAGTTTCAACTTCGACTACTTGACGGCGCCCTGGGAGGCCGGTGCCCTGCGGCAGGTGATCGACGGCACCCTGGCCGCGCTGGAACCCGTCGGTGCGCCGGCGACCTGGGTGCTGTCCAGCCATGACGAGACCCGGCACGTCACCCGCTTCGGGCGCGCGTACACGGGAGCGGCTTTCGGGGGCGCGCCCCTTCCCGCGTCGTCCAGCGACCTCACCCTGGGGCGCCGCCGCGCCCGGGCGGCCGCCCTGCTCTCCCTCGCGCTGCCGGGCTCCGCCTACGTCTACCAGGGGGAGGAACTCGGTCTGCCGGAGGTCGAGGACCTGCCGGAGTCCGCGCTCCAGGACCCGACCTGGGAGCGCTCCGGCCACACCGTCCGCGGTCGGGACGGCTGTCGGGTGCCGTTGCCCTGGGAGGGCGACCGGCCGCCGTTCGGTTTCACGGCGGACGACGCCGAGCCCTGGCTGCCGCAGCCGGCGGACTGGGCGGCGTCTACCGTGGCCGCCCAGCGCTCGGACCCGGGGTCGATGCTCGCCCTGTACCGCACGGCGCTGCGCCTGCGGCGCGGCCTGGGGGGAACGGGCATGACCTGGCGGAGCACGGAGCCCGACGTCCTCGCCTTCGACCGGGGCACGTCGTTCCGCTGCGTCGTGAACCTCTCTGCCGAGCCGCTGGCCCTGACCGGACCGGGTCGGGTCGTCCTGTCCAGCGCCCCGTGCACCGAGGGCCTGCCCGCAGACGCGGCCGTCTGGCTGGCACTCGACGACTCCCCGGGCCGGTGACGCGGTCGCCCCGGCACACCGCGCGGCTATCGTCGTCGGGGTGAGCGAGCAGCCCGATCCGGCGGACGGCCCGGAGTCCACCCCTGGGCGCCGGCCGCGGACGCGGCTGCTGCTCGCCCTCGCCGCAGGGATCCTGGCGGCCGACCTGATCACCAAGCTGATCGTCGTGGCGACGATCGAGCCGGGTGAGGACATCCGGGTGCTCGGGGGAGCGCTGTACCTGACCAACCTGCGCAACACCGGGGCGGCCTTCTCCTTCGCCGAGGGCTTCACCGTCGTGTTCTCCCTCGTCGCCGTGGCCGTCGCCGTCGTGATCGTGCGGACGGCGCGGCGGCTGTTCTCCACCGCGTGGGCCGTGACGCTCGGGTTGGTCCTCGGTGGCGCCCTGGGCAACCTGGTCGACCGCATCTTCCGGGACCCGGGCTTCCTGCGCGGCGGAGTGGTCGACTTCCTCTCGGTGTTCGCGCCCGACGGGAGCGTCTGGCCGGTGTTCAACGTCGCCGACTCCGCGATCGTCTGCGGCGGGATCCTCGGGGTCGTCCTCGCGTTGCGCGGCATCGAGTTCGACGGTTCGCGGGGGAAGGACGAGGCGGCGGCCCCCGACGTCGCCTGAGCCACCTTCAGAGGTTCGCCGGGCTGCGCACGTCACAATGGGATCCGTGATCTCCTCTCCCGGCATGCACCGTGCGCTCCCGGTGCCCGACGGGCTGGAGGGCCAGCGGGTCGACCAGGCGCTGTCCCGGCTCTTCGGCCTCTCCCGGTCCGTGGCGGCCGACGTCGCCGACGCCGGGAACGTGGTCGTCGACGGGCGCGTACGGGGCAAGGGCGACCGGCTCACCGGTGGCAGCTGGCTGGAGGTCGAGCTGCCTCCGCCGCCGGGGGAGCCCGCGGCGCCCCGGCCGGTCGTCGGGATGACGATCCTGCACGACGACGACGACATGGTCGTGGTCGACAAGCCCGTGGGCGTGGCTGCGCACCCGAGCCCGGGCTGGGACGGTCCCACGGTCATCGGCGGCCTGGCCGCGGCCGGCTACCGGATCTCCACGTCGGGCGCGGCGGAGCGGCAGGGCGTCGTGCACCGGCTGGACGCGGCGACGACCGGCGTGATGGTGGTCGCGAAGAGCGAGCGCGCCTACACCGCGCTCAAGGCGGCGTTCAAGGAGCGCACCGTCGAGAAGGGCTACCACGCCCTCGTGCAGGGCCACCCCGATCCGTCGCGGGGGACGATCGACGCGCCCATCGACCGCCACCCCCGGCACGACTGGCGGTTCGCGGTGGTCCAGGGAGGCCGCCCCTCGGTCACCCACTACGAGGTGATGGAGGCGTTCCCGGCAGCGAGCCTGGTCGACATCCGGCTGGAGACCGGGCGCACCCACCAGATCCGGGTGCACTTCTCCGCGCTGCGCCATCCCTGCGTGGGCGACACGACCTACGGCGCCGACCCGACCCTCGCGGCCCGCCTCGGCGTGGCGCGGCAGTGGCTGCACGCCGTCCGGCTCGGCCTCCCGCACCCCGCCGACGGCCGCTGGGTGGAGTTCACCAGCGAGTACCCCGACGACCTCGCCGGCGCGCTGGCCCTCCTGCGCGCGGAGACCTGAGTCCGGCGTGAGCGACCTGCCGGGCTCCCTCGCCGACTTCGGGCCCGCAGCGTTCGCGGCGGTCGTGGTCGCGGGCTACCTGGTGGTGGGCGAACCGATGGTGGGGCACGTCCTGCACCGCCGGTTCGAGGGTCGGCTGCGCACCGATCCCGGCGCCCGCCGCTCCTTCTACGGCCGCCTGCTCGTGCTGGAGTGGGGCCTGGCGCTGCTCGCGCTGGTGGTCTTCCTCTCGGCCCCGGGCGTGGACGCCGGCCAGGTCGGGCTCCGCTGGCCGCAGCAGTGGCCCGGCCCGCTGACCGGCCTGGTCATCGTGCTCGTGCTCCTCTTCGTCGCCGTCTCGACCCGGGCACTGCGCGGCGGGGCGCTGCTCGAGGCGGCGGAGCCGGTGCGCCGTCGGGGTCACTCCCCGCCCGCCCAGGGGCGGCATGCCGAGCCCCCCGGTGCCGCCACGCTCGCGCTCCTGCCGCGCACGGCCGGTGAGCGACGGCTGTTCACCCTGGTCGGCGTGACCGCCGGGGTCTGCGAGGAGTGGTTGTACCGGGGGTTCTTCCTCGCGGTGGTCGCCGCCCTGGCCGGCGGGCTGCCGACGGGGGTCCTGGTCGTCGTCGCGGGCGTGGCGTTCGGCCTCGCCCACGCCTACCAGGGCAGGGTCGGCGTCGTCACCACCGGAGTCCTGGGCGGGGTCATGGCCGCGGTGTACCTGCAGACCGGCTCGCTGCTGCTGCCCGTCCTCCTGCACGCCCTCATCGACCTGCGCTTCCTCCTCGTGCCGGCGCGGGTGCTGCCCGCCGGGAGGACGGCGTGAGCGAGGGCCGTGGGGCGGGGCCGGCCATGACCGCGGTCGTGATGACACCGGCCGACGGGCCGGACGCCGCCGCTCTGCGCACCCGGGTCTTCGTCGACAGCGGAGCGTGCCGCCGGAGATCGAGGAGCACGCCGCCGGCTCGATCGCGGTGCACGCGCTCGGCGGCGACGCGACGGGGCGGTGACTACGAGGAGGCGGGCATCGTCCACGTCACCATGCCGCTGCCGCTGCCGCTGCCGCTGCCGCTGCCGCTGCCGCTGCCGCTGCCGCTGCGGTAGCCGGGGCGGGTGTGACGGATCGGTCCGCCTGTGAGGAGACACGTCCTGTCAGACCCTCGGAGTAGACCTCCGGGAGTGCGAGGATCGACGTACCGGCCCCCGCACCACCGAACGCAGGCACCCGCAACCACCGGTCTCCCCACCGGTCGCCTGCCGGAGCACCTCCCCGGCGGGCACGCACGACCACTGAGGAGTAGCGCCGCACCGTGAGCAGCACGTCCGACTCGTTCGCGCACCTGCATGTACATACCGAGTACTCGATGCTGGACGGCGCGGCCAAGCTGCCCGAGGTCACCGCCGCCGCAGCCGCCCAGGGCATGCCCGCCCTGGCCATGACCGACCACGGCAACGTCTTCGGCGCCTACGACTTCTACAAGCAGGCGACAGGCGCCGGGGTGAAGCCGATCATCGGCATGGAGGGCTACTACACGCCCGGGTCGCGCTTCGACCGCGCGCCGTTCGACTTCGGCGACAACCTCATCGACGAGGAGGGCGACGGCGGGTCCAACCGCGGCAAGGCCGCGTACACGCACATGACCCTGCTGGCCCGGACGACGGAGGGGATGCACAACCTGTTCCGCATCTCCTCGCTGGCCAGCCTCGAGGGCCAGTACCGCAAGCCGCGCTTCGACCGCGACCTGCTGGAGCGCTACGGCAAGGGCCTGATCGCCACCACCGGCTGCCCGTCGGGTGAGGTGAACATGTGGCTGCGCGCCGGCAAGGAGGACCGCGCGCGGCAGGCGGCGGCCGACTTCCAGGACATCTTCGGGCGGGAGAACTTCTACGCCGAGCTCATGGACCACGGCCTGTCCATCGAGAAGAAGACCCGGCCCGCGCTGCTGGCGATCGCGAAGGACCTCGGCATCCCGCTACTGGCCACCAACGACCTGCACTACACGCACAAGGAGGACGCCGCCGCCCACGACGCCCTGCTGTGCATCCAGACGGGGTCGCGCCTCAACGAGACCAACCGCTTCCGCTTCAACGGCGACGGCTACTACCTCAAGAGCGCCGCCGAGATGCGCGCGCTCTTCCCCGGCGACCTCCAGGTCGCCTGCGACAACACGCTGCTGGTCGCCGAGCAGTGCGAGGTGACGTTCACCGAGGGCGCCGACCTGATGCCGCGCTTCCCCTTGCCGCCGGGGGAGGACGAGACCTCCTGGTTCGTCAAGGAGGTCGAGCGCGGGCTGCACAAGCGGTGGCCGAGCGGCATCCCCGACCACGTGCGCAAGCAGGCCGACTACGAGACCGCGATCATCTGCCAGATGGGCTTCCCGGGGTACTTCCTCGTGGTCGCCGACTTCATCAACTGGGCCAAGGACAACGGCATCCGGGTGGGTCCGGGCCGTGGCTCGGCCGCCGGGTCGCTGGCTGCCTACGCGATGGGCATCACCGACCTTGACCCGCTGTCCCACGGCCTGATCTTCGAGCGGTTCCTCAACCCCGAGCGCGTCTCCATGCCCGACGTCGACATCGACTTCGACGACCGCCGCCGCGGCGAGGTCATCCGCTACGTGTCGGAGAAGTACGGCGAGGAGCGGGTCAGCCAGATCGTCACCTACGGCACGATCAAGGCCAAGGCCGCGATCAAGGACGCCGCCCGGGTGCTCGACCGCCCCTACTCGGTCGGTGACGAGCTGACCAAGCTCATGCCCCCGGGCGTGATGGGCAAGGACATCCCGCTGTCGGGCATCTTCGACCCGGCCCACCCGCGCTACAAGGAGGCCTCGGAGTTCCGGGCCCGGTACGAGGCCGATCCGGGCGCGGCCGAGGTCGTCGACCAGGCCCGCAAGCTCGAGGGCCTGAAGCGGCAGTGGGGCGTGCACGCCGCCGGCGTCATCATCGGCCGGCACCCACTGATCGACAGCATCCCGATCATGCGCCGCGAGGCCGACGGCGCGGTCATCACGCAGTTCGACTACCCGACCTGCGAGACGCTCGGGCTGCTCAAGATGGACTTCCTGGGGCTGCGCAACCTCACGGTCATCGACGACGCGCTGCGCAACATCGTCATCAACGGCAAGGAGGCCATCGACCTCGACGAGCTCAGCAAGGACCTCACCGACAAGGCCACCTACCAGCTGCTGGGCCGGGGGGACACGCTCGGCGTCTTCCAGTTCGACGGTGGCCCGATGCGTTCGCTGCTGCGGCTGATGCGGCCGGACAACTTCGAGGACATCTCGGCCGTGGGCGCGCTCTACCGCCCCGGCCCGATGGGCGCGAACTCGCACACCAACTACGCGCTGCGCAAGAACGGCCAGCAGGAGATCACCCCGATCCACCCGGAGCTCGCCGAGCCGCTCGAGGAGATCCTCGGCCAGACCTACGGCCTGATCGTCTACCAGGAGCAGGTCATGGCGATCGCGCAGAAGGTCGCCGGGTACTCGCTCGGCAAGGCCGACCTGCTGCGCCGTGCGATGGGCAAGAAGAAGAAGTCGGTCCTGGACGCGGAGTTCGTCGGCTTCGAGGCCGGAATGAAGGCCAACGGGTTCTCCGCCGCTGCCATCAAGACGCTGTGGGACATCCTCGTCCCCTTCGCCGACTACGCGTTCAACAAGGCGCACTCCGCGGCCTACGGGCTGATCTCGTACTGGACGGCCTACCTCAAGGCGAACTACCCGGCCGAGTACATGGCCGGCCTGCTCACCAGCGTGGGCGACGACAAGGATCGCCGGCCGATCTATCTGGCCGAGTGCCGCCGGATGGGCATCAAGGTCCTCCCGCCCGACGTCAACGAGTCGTCCTGGGACTTCACCGCCGTCGGCACCGACATCCGCTTCGGCATGGCTTCCGTGCGCAACGTCGGGCACAACGTCGTCGACTCGATCGTCCGGGCCCGCGAGGAGAAGGGCGCCTTCAAGGACTTCGCCGACTTCATGCGCAAGATCGACACGGTGGCCTGCAACAAGAAGGTGATCGAGTCCCTGGCCAAGGCCGGCGCATTCGACTCGCTGGGCCACTCGCGGCAGGGCATCGCCGCGGTTCACGTCCAGGCCGTCGACTCGGCCATGGCGCTCAAGCGCAAGGAGGCGGAGGGCCAGTTCGACCTGTTCGGCAGCTTCGGCGCCGGCGCGGGGGAGGACGATCCGTTCAGCGGGGCGCTGGACATCGTCATCCCCACGGCCGACTGGTCGAAGGCCGAGCGCCTGGTCTACGAGCGCGACATGCTGGGCCTCTACGTCTCCGACCACCCCCTGCACGGCGTGGAGCACGTGCTCGCGGCGAACGCCGACACCCCCATCGCCGAGATCAACGCCGGCGGCGTCGAGGACGGCGCGAACGTGACCATCGCCGGCATCCTCACCTCCGTCTCCCCGCGGACGAACAAGCAGGGCGCGCCGTGGGCGATCGCCACGCTCGAGGACCTCGAGTCCGGCATCGAGGTGCTGTTCTTCCCCAAGACGTGGGCCGAGGTCTCGGAGAAGGTCGTCCGCGACCAGATCATCGTGGTCAAGGGGCGGATCAGCCGGCGCGACGACCAGCCGTCGCTGTTCGGCTCCGAGGTGACCATTCCCGAGCTCACCGAGGGGCCGCGCGGACCGGTGCTGGTGTCGATGGCGGCGGCGCGCTGCACGCCGCCGGTCGTGGAGCGGCTGCGCGAGGTGCTCGGCAGCCATCCCGGCACCACCGAGGTGCAGCTCAAGCTCGTCAACGGCAGCCGGGAGACGGTGCTCCGCCTCGACCAGGGGCTGCGGGTGCGCCCGAGCACGGCGCTCATGGGCGACATCAAGGCACTGCTGGGCCCGACCAGCGTGGCGCTGCTGTGACGGGGGTCCGCTGACCACGGAACCGGGCCCGCCGGCGGAACCGTCCCGGTCGTCGGACCGCGATCCGGCAGCTGCCAGGAAGCCGTTGTTCACTGGAGCGGTGACCTACCCCGCACCCACCACCGACGCGGTGGCAGCCCACGGCCTTCCGAACGGCGCCTTGGGACCCGCGGCCCCCGAGGGCCGTGGCACGACACGTTCCGTGGCGTCGGCCTACTGGCGGGGCCGGGCGGAGGTGCGGGCCGACTCGCGCAGCTCGGCCGGGATCGTGCTGGCGCTGGCGCTGGCCGGAATTCCCACCGGCCTGCTGTGGTGGTGGCTCGCCCCGCGGGCCGACTTCCGCGTCACCGAGGCCGGTCCGGTGCCGATCGGAAACCCCTCACCGGAGCTCCTGGCCGCCGACGACGCCGTCCTCGCGTTGATCCTGGCCGGCGTCGGCCTGCTCGCCGGGAGCGCGGCCTGGCTCCTCCGCCGGCGTCGCGGCGTGGCCACGGTGCTCGCGCTGGCGGTGGGTGCCTGCCTCACGGGGGTCGTCGCCTGGCAGACCGGCGAGCTCCTCGGGGGAGGCCCCTCCGAGGCGGAGCTCACCGACATCGGCGCCCGTGTGACCACCTCCCTCACCCTGGGATCGCTGCCGGCGCTGGCGCTGACCCCGTTCACCGCGCTCCTGGCCTACGTCGCCGCCGTCCTCTACGCGCTCGACGACGGCCTCGGCCGGACCGAGTCCGACGCCGGCGGACGGGCGGCTTCGGCCGGCGGCGGAGCACTTCTTCCGGACGAACGACCGTTGGTCGACGCCCCTCCGCCGGCATCCCCCTCCACCTGACCCGACCGCCGGACGCTCGGGTCGCCGGTACGTCGGTACCGGTGTGGAGCGACCGGTCACCGGCTCAGATGTGCACGGCGCACAAGTCCGCACACCAAGTTGGTGTCTGACGGACGTGGGCCGACCGCACCCGCCTCCCTAGTGTCGTGCATCACAGGGCCCGGTGGTGCGGGTCACAGTGCACGAGCACCGAAGGAGTCGGCGGCGCATGAGCTTCGGTTACCTGCCCTGGGAGCGGCTCCGTTCCTCTGCGGGCAAGCCATGCGTCCGGGACGACAGCGTGGAGCTGAACTACGCCGAGTTCGATGCCCGGATCGCGGCGTTCGCCGGCCAGCTGGCTGACCTTGGGTTCGGTCGTGGCGACGTGCTCGCCGTCATGCTCCCCAACCGGGTCGAGCTGCTCGTAGCGCTGTTCGCCGCGTGGCGGCTCGGCGGCGCGGCCACCCCGGTCAACCCTGTGTTCACCCGGAGCGAGGCCGAGCACCAGATCGCGGACTCCGGGGCCCTCGTCGTGGTGAACCTGGGGCCGGAGGCGCCCACCGGTGGACGGCCGGCAGTCCATGTGCGGGACATGCGGGTCGCCGCCGGAGGCGCACCGCTCCGGCCGGTCGCCCTGCGGCCTGACGACCTGGCGCTGCTGATCTACACCAGCGGGTCCACCGGACGGCCCAAGGGCGTGATGCTCGACCACGGCAACGCCGAGGCGATGTCGAGCATCATGGCGGACCACTTCTCCCTGACCGAGCAGGACCACTGCCTGCTGGTACTGCCCCTGTTCCACGTCAACGCGATCATGGTCAGTGCGCTGGCGAGCTTCCGGTCGGGTGGACAGCTGAGCATCGTCGGCAGCTTCTCCGCCAGCCGGTTCTTCGACCAGATCGAGCGGTTGCGTCCGACGTACTTCTCCGCGGTGCCGACGATCTACGCGCTGCTGGCCTCGCTGCCCGACGACGTCCGACCCGACACCTCGTCGCTGCGATTCGTGGTCTGCGGCGCCGCCCCGGTGTCGGCCGAGCTGCTCGACCGCTGCGAGCAGCGGTTCGGGTTCACGATGGTGGAGGGCTACGGCCTGACCGAGGGCACCTGCGCGTCGGCATGCAACCCCGTCGACGGCATCCGCAAGCTCGGCACGGTGGGGCCCGCCCTGCCGGGGCAGCGCATCGCCATCCGGGCCGAGGACGGGTCCCTCGCGCCGACGGGAGAGCCGGGCGAGGTCGTGATCTCCGGACCCACGGTCATGCGGGGCTACCTGAACCTGCCGGAGGCGACCGCGGCCACCGTCGTCGGCGGGTGGCTGCACACCGGGGACGTCGGTCGCCTCGACGAGGACGGATACCTCACCCTCGTCGACCGGGTGAAGGACATGATCATCCGCGGCGGCGAGAACATCTATCCGAAGGAGATCGAGGCGGTGCTCCACGGCCTGCCCGAGGTGCTGGAAGCCGCCGTCGTCGGGCGACCGGACGCGGTCCTCGGCGAGGCCCCGATCGCCTACGTCAGCCTCTACCCCGGCTCCGCGCTCACCGAGGACGACCTCCTCGATCACTGCCGGCGTCACCTCACGAGGGTGAAGGTCCCCGAGACCGTGGACGTCGTCAGCGCGCTACCGAAGAACCCCGTCGGCAAGATCGACAAGCCGGCACTCCGTCGTTCGCTGCAACCGCAGACGGCCTGACCGCACCTCCACTCCGCCCCGTCCACTGCACGAGCACCCCTCGTGCCGGACGCCCCTGCCCGCACGAGGAGACACCATGGGTTTCAAGACCGCAGACATGCCGCCGGTGGACCCGGCCCAGTTCGAGTCGATGCCGTTCATGGAACGGATGCGGATGCTCGCCACCCACTGGTGCGAGTACGGCTTCGGCGGCCCGAAGACCAACCACATGCTCTACCTCTACAAGCTGGTCTTCTACGTCGTCGGCGGCGTCGCCGTGGTCGCCCTCACGACGCCCGGCCTCGGAGGCATCGGCGACTTCGCTGCCTGGTGGGGCGAGCTGATCGTCTACCAGAAGCTGATCATCTGGACGGTGCTCTTCGAGATCACCGGGTGGGCCTCGTCGTCCGGTCCACTGGCGTTCAAGTTCAAGCCGTTCATCGGCGGCTTCCTGTACTGGACGCGGCGCAACACGCTGCGGCTGCCTCCGTGGCCGGGCAAGGTGCCGTTCACCAAGGGCGACCACCGCACCACCTTCGACGTCGTCCTCTACTGCAGCATCCTGGCCACGCTGGCCTTCCTGCTGCTCACCCCGGGATTCGAGTCGTCGGCCCTGCCGGGGAGCGACGCGGGGCTGCTGCCGCAGTGGGGGCTGCTGACCTACGTGGCGCTGATCATCGTCATGGGTCTGCGTGATCGGGTCGTCTTCCTGGCGGCGCGCTCCGAGCAGTACGTCGCCGCGCTCTTCTTCTTCGGCATCCTGAGCAACCACGTCGACATGGTCCTCGCCGCCAAGATCGCCCTGGTCACGATCTGGATGGGCGCCGGCATCTCGAAGTTCGGCCACCACTTCACCAACGTCGTCCCGCCGATGATGAGCAACACCCCCTGGCTGACGTCGCTGAAGTTCAAGCGGGCGCTCTACCGGGACTACCCGAACGACCTGCGGCCGTCGAAGGTGGCGTGGGCCTTCGCCCACATCGGTGGCACCGTCGTCGAGCTCGTGCTCCCGCTGGTGCTGCTGTTCTCGACCAACTCGACGATCACCTGGCTGGCGATCGTGGGCATGATCGTCTTCCACATCTTCATCACCTCGACCTTCCCGCTCGCGGTGCCGCTCGAGTGGAACGTCTTCTTCATGTTCGCCCCCGTCTGGCTCTTCGGCGGCTTCCCCGCCTCCGAGGGCTACGGCGTCGGCGACATCAGCTCGCCGTGGCTGCTCGCCGCCATCCTCGCCGTCTTCGTCGCCTTCCCGATCCTGGGCAACCTGCGGCCCGACCTGGTCTCGTTCCTGCCGTCGATGCGGCAGTACGCGGGAAACTGGGCGTCGGCCACCTGGGCCTTCCGGGGTGACGAGGCGGAGGACAAGCTCAACAAGCACCTGGTGAAGTACAACGCCAACCAGGTCGACCAGCTCGCCGGGGCCTTCGGCAAGGAGATCGCGGAGATCTTCATGCAGAAGGCGATGGCCTGGCGGACCATGCACAGCCAGGGGCGCGGCCTGATGTCGCTGATGATGCGCCACCTCGACCGGCTGGAGAACTACCGCATCCGTGAGGGCGAGTTCGTCTGCACCACGCTGGTCGGCTGGCAGTTCGGTGACGCGCACCTGCACAACGAGCAGACGATCACGGCCGTGCAGAAGCGCTGCGCGTTCGAGCCCGGCGAGTGCATCGTCGTGTGGGTCGAGTCGCAGCCCATCCACCGGTCGACGCAGGAGTACAAGGTCATCGACGCGGCACTCGGTGTCGTGGAACGGGGCTACTGGAAGGTGGCCGACGCGGTGGCGGAGCAGCCTTGGCTGCCCAACGGGCCCATCCCGCACACCGTCACGTGGCGCAGTCCCGGTTACACGCCGGCCGGGGAGCACCCCCACCCGGTGGTCCGTGCCAGTGTGAGTGCATGACCGACGCCGTCGTGGTCGGCAGCGGGCCCAACGGGCTCGCTGCCGCCCTCACTCTTGCCGCCTCGGGTGTCCAGGTGACGGTCGTGGAGGCCGCCGACACCATCGGGGGAGGAACCCGGAGCAGCGCCCTGACCCTGCCCGGGCTGATCCACGACGAGTGCTCCGGTTTCCACCCGCTGGCCGTGGACACTCCGTTCTCCCGGGCGTTCGACCTGGAAGCGCACGGGCTGACCTGGCGGTGGTCGGACATCGAGTGGTCCCACCCCCTGGACGGCGGCGGTGGTGCAGCCGTCTGGCGCTCGGTGGATGAGACCGCCGCGCGCCTGGGACCGGACGGACGACGCTGGCGCAGCCTGTTCGGCCCGCTCACGCGGCGCTTCGACGACATCGCCGAGGACTTCCTGCGGCCGATGCTGCACGTGCCGCGGCATCCGGTGAAGCTCGCCGGCTTCGGGGCCTACTCCCTGCTGCCGGCGGCGGTGCTGGCACGCCGGTGGTCGGGGACGGAGGCGCGGGCGCTGTTCGCCGGCGTCGCGGCCCATGCGTTCCGGCCGTTCGGCTCCCCGGCGTCCTCGGCGATCGGCGTGGCGCTGGGCACGGCGGCGCACCGGTACGGCTGGCCCGTGGCCGAGGGCGGGTCGGCGGCCATCGGCCGGGTGGTCTCCGCCCTGCTCGCCGAGCACGGTGCCAAGGTGGAGACAGGCGTGACGGTCGGCTCCCTCGACGAGCTCGGCGACCCGGACATCGTGATGCTCGACGTCGCCCCCGCGGCGGCGGCCCGCATCGTCGGGGACCGGATGCCGCGGCGGATCGCACGGGCGCTGACGCGCTACCGCCATGGGCCGGGCTCGTTCAAGGTGGAGTTCGCCGTGCAGGGCGGCGTCCCCTGGACTCACGAGGACTCACGGCGGGCCGGCACCGTGCACGTGGGTGGCACCTTCGAGGAGATCGCCGCCACCGAGAAGGACGTCGTCCGGGGGCGCATGCCGGAACGGCCGTTCGTGCTCGTCGGGCAGCAGTACGTCGCGGATCCGACCCGGTCGCGGGACGACGTCCATCCCCTCTACACCTACGCACACGTGCCGGCCGGATACACCGGTGACGCGACCGCGGCGATCGAGGCGCAGATCGAACGGTTTGCTCCCGGTTTCGGTGACCGGGTGCTGGCCCGGCACGTCACCTCGACGGCCGGCCTGGAGGCGCACAACAGGAACTACGTCGGCGGGGACGTCGTCACCGGCGCCAACGACCCGTTGCAACTGGTGTTCCGGCCGCGCATCGCGCTGGATCCCTACGCACTCGGCGTCGAGGGCGTGTACCTGTGCTCGGCGGCCACCCCGCCCGGTGCCGGTGCCCACGGGATGTGTGGTTACAACGCTGCCCGATCCGCTCTCGGCCGACTGGCGAGGTGAGCGTGCAGACGCGGGAGGATCAGTTCGGCGCGGGGGAGGGGGTGGGCCCTCCGCCCCAGAGCCTGCAGGCCCTCGTGGCCGAGGCCGCGCTGCGGCTGGACCGCCGGCAGCCGCAGATCGCACGCGACATGAGCGACCTGATCGCCCGTGAGATCAAGTCACTGGACGTCGACCGGGCCTTCATCGAGTTGCTGCGGGCCAGCGTCGACGCCAACACCAAGACGATCACGCACATCCTCATCAACGACATCCCGATCGAGCGGCTGCAGCCGACGACCGCGGCGGTCGAGTACGCGCTGCGGCTGGCACAGCGGGACATCCCGGCCAACTCGCTCGTGCGCGCCTACAACGTCGGCAAGGACGACTTCATCGAGCAGATCTTCCCCGACGTCCAGTCGCTGGACTGCTCGGCGGAGGAGAAGTTCGCCGTCCTGCAGCACATGTCCTCGGTGGTGGGGCGCTACATCGACTGGATCTCGCAGTACGTCTTCGAGGTGTACGAGAAGGAGCGGGAGCGCTGGATCAGCACCCAGGGCAACGTGCGCGCCACCCTCATCCATGACGTCCTGGGCAGGCGCAGCGTCGCGCCCCGGGACTTCGAGAAGGAGACGCGGTACCGGCTCGATGCTCACCACGTCGGCATGATCATCTGGTCGGTCGACGGCGACCCGGCACCGGACGAATTGCGCATCCTGACGCAGGTCGTCTCCAAGGTGGCGGCCGCGGTGGGAACGTCCGGCCCCCCGTTGACCACGGCCGTGGACCGCACCACCGCCTGGGTGTGGTTGCCCTTCGTCGCCAAGCCGACAGGGATGAACCTGGAGGAGATCCGGCGAATCGTGGGCCAGGCCCGGACGTGCCGGGCGTCCCTGGGACTGTCCGGCGCCGGGGTCGCCGGATTCCGTCGAACGCACGAGCAGGCCCAGGCTGCGCGGCGGGTCGCCGTCACGTCCGGGGAGACCGCAGCTGCCATCAGCTTCGGTGACGACGGGGTCGCGATCACGTCGCTGCTGGCCAACGATCTGGAATCCACGAGTGCATGGGTGATGGAGGTCCTCGGTGGCCTCGCGGTGAACAACGAGAACATGCACGCGCTGCGCGAGACGCTGCGTGTCTTCTACCTGACCGGCGAGAGCTACACCGACACCGCGGTCCTCATGAACCTGCACCGCAACACGGTGCGCTACCGCGTCGCGAAAGCGCTCGAGCAGTGCGGTGGAGGGGTTCGCTCGAACCGGGTGGACCTCGCCGTCGCGCTCAACGTCTGCCACTTCCTGGAGGCCTCCGTACTGGCCGATCCGGTCGGCCGGTGAGCGGTCCGGGCCGAGGGCGACGGCGGCTATGCAGGAGCGACGTCGCGGCTTCGCCTACGGCGACCCTGCCCGGTCACCCGGTGGTAGGCGAGGAGGCCTCCGTGCTCGAGCTGACGCCCGATGCACCGCTGTCTGCGGGCCTAGATCGAGTAGTACCGCGGGTCCACGTCTCCACGGGATGGTCGTGTCTCAGTTGACCGTCATCGGGCTGGCGAACTGCTGGAGCGGCACGGGCACCGCACCCAGCTCCTGCAGCAGCGTCAGCTCGCGGCGCAGCATGCGGGACTCCGATGCCAGGCGCCGCCGGGTGGCCGACTCCGCGAGCAGGGCCTGCCGGTCCTCGGTGGTCAGCAGCGCCGCGGAGGCGACCAGGTAGGACAGCGCGGCGGGATCGTCGCTGACCGCATCCAGCAGCACGGCGGTCTCCGCATCCAGCGTCGGCCCGCCGCCGCCCCCGCCGCCGCTGCCGAGATCGGACACCTCGGCCACGTAGCGGGTGAACAGGTCCCGGACTCCCCGGGTGAGCACGTCCAGGGAGCCGCGGGCCACGGAGGTGACGACCTCGTCCAGTCCGTCGTCGCACGGCGGGGCGCCCTCGGCGGCACCGGGGATCAGCAGCCCGTCGGTGTCGCCCGCGGCCTCCTCGGCGGCCTCCTCCTCGCCCAGCCACTCCACCTCGGCCTGCAGGTAGGGCGGATCGTCGGCGACCACGACGTCCAGCAGGCGGAAGCGCTCCCCGCCGACGGTGACGATCCGGAAACCGCCGTCGGCCTGCGGCCGGACGGCCTGGACCCGGGCGGTGCAGCCGATGTCGTACAGCGCCTCGGCCGGCGCGACCCGCTCGACCTCCCAGCCCTGACGGATGGCGACGACACCGAAGAAGCGCCGGTCACCGGCCTCGGGGTGGGTGAGCAGGTCACGCATGAGCCGTCGGTACCGGGGCTCGAAGATCTGCAGCGGCAGCACGATCCCGGGGAACAGCGGCGTCCCGAGCGGGAACAGCGGGATGAAATCACCCATCGGCCCACCGTACGGGCGGCGCGGATGCCCGTGCCGCCGCTGGCTACGCTGGAATCCCGTTCCACAGCTGGAGGTGGCCCGTGCTCGCCCGCATCGACCTGCGCGGATCCGCGCTGCCGGGACGACGTGACCTCGCCGGCCTGCTGCCGCGTGCCGGCACCGACATCGACTCCGTGATGGCGACGGTCCGGCCGCTCTGCGAGGACGTGCGCATCCGGGGCGCGCAGGCGGTCCGCGAGATCACCGCCCGGCTCGACGGCGTGGACGCCGAGGACTTCGCCGTCCCGCGGGCCGCGCTCGACCGGGCGCTCGCCGAGGCCGACCCGACCCTGCGGGCGGCGCTGGAGGAGGCGATCGCCCGGGTCCGGAAGGTGCACGCCGACCAGCGGCGCACCGACGTGACCACCGAGGTCGTCCCGGGTGGAACGGTCACCGAGCGGTGGGTTCCGGTGCGGCGTGTCGGCCTCTACGTGCCGGGCGGGCTGGCCCCGCTGCTGTCCAGCGTCGTGATGAACGTCGTCCCGGCGCAGATCGCCGGCGTGGAGTCGATCGCCGTCGCCTCACCGCCGCAGCGCGACCACGGCGGGCTGCCCGACCCCGGCGTCCTCGCCGCCTGCGCCCTGCTCGGCATCACCGAGGTGTACGCCGTCGGCGGCGCCCAGGCCGTGGCCGTCTTCGGCTACGGCGCCGGCTCCTGCGAGCCGGTCGACATGGTCACCGGCCCCGGCAACGTCTATGTGACGGCGGCCAAGCGGCTGCTGCGCGGGCTCATCGGCATCGACTCCGAGGCCGGTCCCACCGAGGTGGCGATCCTCGCCGACGACACCGCCGACCCCGCCCACGTGGCCGCGGACCTGATCAGCCAGGCCGAGCACGACCCGCTCGCCGGCGCCGTGCTGGTCACCCCGAGCGAGGAGCTCGCCGAGGCCGTCCTCGAGCTGGTGCCCGGCCAGGTCGCCGCCACCAAGCACTCCGACCGGATCACCACGGCGCTGGACGGCAGCCAGTCGGGCATCGTCCTGGTCGACGACCTCGACGCCGGTCTGCGCGTCGTCGACGCCTACGCCGCCGAGCACCTGGAGATCCAGACCCGGGACGCGCGCGCGGTGGCGGCGCGCGTCCGCAACGCCGGCGCGGTCTTCGTCGGGGCGTGGTCCCCGGTCTCCCTGGGCGACTACTGCGCCGGGTCCAACCACGTGCTGCCGACCGGCGGCTGCGCGCGCTTCTCCAGCGGCCTGTCGGTGCAGTCCTTCCTGCGCGGCATCCACGTCGTCGAGTACGACGAGGCGGCCCTGGCCGGGGTGGCCGGGCACATCGACGCACTCGCCGGCGCCGAGGACCTGCCGGCCCACGCGGCCGCGGTCAGGATCCGGCAGACCTCGTGACCGAGCTCGCGAGGTCACGCAGTGGCACAGCACCCCTGGGCATGCGCCTGACGAGCGCCATCGAGGACGGTGCATGACCGGCCCGGACGAGCTCCCGCTGCGGCCGGAGCTGCGGGGCCGCTCGCCCTACGGTGCCCCGCAGGTTCCGGCCGCCTACCGGCTCAACACCAACGAGAACCCGCACCCGCTGCCCGCCGAGCTGCTCGCCGACCTCGGCGCCGCCCTCGGGCACGCGGCCCTGGAGCTCAACCGCTATCCCGACCGGGACGCCGTCGCCCTGCGCACCGACCTGGCCGGCTACCTCTCCCGCACCAGCGGGGAGGCGGTGACCCCGCAGCAGGTCTGGGCCGCGAACGGCTCCAACGAGGTGCTGCAGCAGATCCTGCAGGCGTTCGGCGGCGGGGGCCGGACGGCGCTGGGGTTCACGCCGTCCTACTCGATGCACCCGATCATCTCCGCCGGCACCGGCACGGCCTGGGTCGACGGGCACCGCCGCGGCGACTTCACGATCGACGCCGCCGCGGCCGCTGCGCAGGTCCGCGAGGTGCGCCCGGACGTCGTCTTCGTGACCAGCCCGAACAACCCGACCGGCACCGCCGTCGCCCTGGAGACGATCGAGCAGCTGTACTCGGCGACCGCCGGCGTGCTGGTCGTCGACGAGGCCTACACGGAGTTCGCGCGGGCCGGGACGCGATCAGCGCTGACCCTGCTGCCCGGCCGGCCCCGGCTGATCGTCAGCCGCACCATGAGCAAGGCGTTCGGCATGGCGGGCCTGCGGCTGGGTTACCTGGCCGCCGATGCCGCGGTCGTCGACGCGCTCCAGCTGGTGCGGCTGCCCTACCACCTGAGCTCGCTCACCCAGGCCGCCGCCCGGATGGCCCTGGCGCACACCGACGCGCTGCTGGCGACCGTCGACGAGGTGAAGGCCCAGCGCGACCGGATCGTCGAGGCGCTGCCCGCCTTGGGGCTCACCAGCGTGCCCAGCGACGCCAACTTCGTGCTGTTCGGGCACTTCGCCGACGCGCCGGCGGCCTGGCGGGCGCTGCTGGACCGCGGCGTCCTGGTCCGCGACGTCGGCCTGCCCGGCTGGCTCCGCGTCACCGCCGGCACCGCCACGGAGACCGACGCTTTCCTCACGGCCTTGGCGGCTGTTGTCGCCGAGCACGGTGGCCGGACCTGATGGCCGCACACCTGCCTCCGGCCACCACCCTGGGTGAGCTGGCGGCAGCGATGCGCGCCGATGAGGGAGGATCGACCGCATGAGTCGCACAGCACGCGTCGAGCGCGAGACCAACGAGACCAAGCTGGTCGTCGAACTGGACCTCGACGGCACCGGCACCAGCTCGATCAGCACCGGCGTGGGTTTCTACGACCACATGCTCACCGCGCTGAGCAAGCACAGCGGCATCGACCTCACCGTGCGGGCCGAGGGCGATCTGCACATCGACGCCCACCACACGGTCGAGGACGTCGCCATCGCGCTCGGCCAGGCGTTCGCGCAGGCGCTGGGCGACAAGCGGGGCATCACCCGCTACGGCGACGCCACCATCCCGATGGACGAGGTGCTCGCCCAGGCCGCCGTCGACCTGTCCGGCCGCCCGTACTTCGTGCACGCCGAGCCCGAGAACATGACGCCGATGATCGGGCCGGACTACCCGACCAGCCTGACCAAGCACGTGCTGGAGTCCTT
Source organism: Blastococcus colisei (assembly GCF_006717095.1). NCBI lineage: Bacteria > Bacillati > Actinomycetota > Actinomycetes > Geodermatophilales > Geodermatophilaceae > Blastococcus > Blastococcus colisei. The sequence continues at coordinate 2,940,437 of NZ_VFQE01000001.1, read as the reverse complement.
CGCGTTCAACGCCCGGATCAGCCTGCACGTGCGCGTGCTCTACGCCGGCCGGGACGCCCACCACATCGTCGAGGGGCAGTTCAAGGCGCTGGCCCGCGCGCTGCGCCAGGCGGTCGCGATCGACCCCCGCGTCACCGACGTGCCCTCGACCAAGGGTGCGCTGTAACCGGTGACCTCCGGTCTCGTCCTGCTGCTCCTCGGCGGGTTCCTCCTCGGCGGCGCCTGGAGCGTCTGGCGCACCGACGAGGACAGCCCCGACCGGGGTGGCCCGCAGGTGGCCCTGGCCGTCGTCCTCCTGCTCGCCGCCCTGCTCGCCAGCGCGGCGGGCATCCTCCGCCTGGTCTGAGGAAGCCTCCCGGCCGGACGGGCTCCGGCGTCACGAACCGCTGAGCGCAGTGCGGACCGGGGCGAGGTCGGCGGGTTCGTCCACCGTGGGTTCCGTCGCGCTGACGACGCGGTTCCGGCCGCTGCGCTTGGCGCGATAGGTGGCGGCGTCGGCTGCCGCGTGCAACGCGGTGGCATCGGGAGAGGTGACCGCGGCCAGGCCGACGCTGACCGTCGCGCCGTAGGCGGAGGCAGCGGTGCGGACCTGTTCGCGCAGTCGTTCGGCCACGGCGGCGGCCTGCTGCGACCCGGTACCCGGCAGCAGCAGGGCGAACTCGTCGCCACCCAGGCGACCGGCCGAGTCGCCCGGACGGGTCAGACCGGTCAGGACGCCCCCCACGAGAACGAGGACGCCGTCCCCGGCGGGATGGCCGTAGGTGTCGTTGACGGTCTTGAACTCGTCGACGTCGACGATGAGCAGACTGACCGGGTGGTCGGAGGTTGCCCGTCGGGCCTCCAGCTGCATCCGCTCGTGGAACGCGCGGTGGTTCAGGGTGCCCGTGAGCCCGTCCCGCTCGGCCAGCGCGGCGATCTCCCGCGCGTAGGCCGCCGTGCGCTCGTAGACCCGGACGTGGTTGGCCGACGCGAAGGCGCAGACCGCGGTGGTCACCATCAGGGCGAGTGTGACCAGGGTCAGGTCGTGTGCCGGGATGCCGCCGGCCACCAGCCCTACGGCCAGGTAGCCGGTGACGACGAACGATCCGGCCAGTGCCACGCCCACCGGGGGATAGGCCAGGGCCGCATGGGCCAGGAGGACGAAGAGGAACAGGGTGTAGGGGCTCCGCACGCCCCCGTCGAGCAGACAGAACAGGAGCACCAGTGCGATGCCGACTGCCTCCCAGGCATCGAAGAACAGCCGTCCTCGCGGATGGCGGACCAGCCGCTCGACCGGGGCCAGCAGCAGCAGCGGAGCCGGAACGGCTATCGCCGCGCACAGGAGCAGGACCACGGTGCCGTTCGGAGGCGCGGGAGCGACCCAGGTGCGCAGCGCGACGATCGCGGGGAGGACCACGCACAGGACCACGCCACTCACCGTGTGACGGCGCCAGAAGGCCACCCGTTCCTCGTCCTGGGCGAGTGCGCGCATGCCCCTGTCATCGAGCGGGCACGCCGGAGACTTGAGTGAGTCCACCTTCCCTCACCCAGGTGGGGGAGGGAGTCGCTCCGTCCTCCCTCACACCGCGGCCTCGTGCGTCCCGGCGGGAATGCCTGGGGCTCCGCCGCCGCTGATCGGTAGCGTGGCAGCGGTGAAGAAGGTGGCGATCCTCGACTACGGGTCGGGCAACCTCCGGTCGGCCGAGCGGGCGCTGGCCCGCGTCGGTGCCGACGTGACGGTGACCGCCGACCCGCAGGCGGTCCTCGACGCCGACGGCCTCGTCGTCCCCGGCGTCGGTGCGTTCGCCGCCTGCATGGAGGGGCTGCGCGCCGTGGACGGTCCCCGAATGATCGGCCGCCGCCTGGCCGGTGGCCGGCCGGTCCTCGGCATCTGCGTGGGCATGCAGATCCTCTTCGACCGCGGCGTCGAGCACGGGCAGGACACCGAGGGCTGCGGAGAGTGGCCGGGCGTCGTCGAGCACCTCGAGGCGCCGGTACTCCCGCACATGGGCTGGAACACCGTGGACGCGCCCGAGGGCTCCGTGCTGTTCGACGGACTGGCCGACCAGCGCTTCTACTTCGTGCACTCCTACGGGGTGCGCGACTTCCCGCTGGCCGCCGACGGACCGCCCACCCCGCTGGCCAAGCCCCGCGTCACCTGGGCCGAGCACGGCGACCGGTTCGTCGCGGGCGTCGAGAACGGCCCCCTCTCCGCGACGCAGTTCCACCCGGAGAAGAGCGGCGACGCCGGCGCCCAGCTCCTCACGAACTGGCTCCAGACACTCGACTGACCTGCAGAGGATCGGCCCGGCGCACACCTAGGGTGACGCCGTGCCAGCGACCCGGTCACGGAGCGCCCTACGGCCGAGCCGTGTCGCCGGGCTGATCGTCGTCGCGCTCCTGCTCGTCCTGGCCGGCTGGAGCGTCGTGAGCCTGCGCCCCCCGGCTCCCGCCCCCGCCGACGCGCCGGCGACGGAGTTCAGTGCCGCCCGCGCGTTCGGCCACGTCGAGGCGATCGCGGCCGAGGTGCGCGTGACCGGGAGCGCGGAGTCCGACCGGGTCGTGGACGACCTGGTCGACATCCTCAGCGGTCTCGGCCTGGACACCCGGGTGCAGAACGCCGTCGGCGCGGTGCGCACGGCCGCCGGCGAGACCCGGATGGCGCGGGTGCGCAACGTCGTCGCGGTGCTGCCCGGCACGGAGCCCACCGGCCGGCTCTTCCTCACCGCCCACCACGACTCCGTCGAGACCGGCCCGGGCGCGGCTGACGACGCGGCCGGCGTGGCCGCCGTCCTGGAGTCGGTGCGCGCGCTGACCGCAGGACCTCGGCTGCGCAACGACGTCGTCGTCGTGCTCACCGACGCGGAAGAGGCCTGCTCGTGCGGCGCGGAGGCGTTCGCCGCCGCGCACCCGCTCGCCTCCGCCGGTGGAGTCGTCCTCAACCTGGAGGCCCGGGGCACCAGCGGCCCGCCGATCATGTTCGAGACATCGGGCGGCAACGCCCGCCTCGCCGAGGCCTACGCCACGGCCGCTCCGCACCCTGTCGCGAGCAGCCTCGCCGTCGAGGTCTACCGGGCGCTGCCGAACTTCACCGACTTCAGCGTGTTCATGGCCGACGGCGACTTCACCGGTCTCAACACCGCCTTCATCGACGGCGCGGCCGCCTACCACAGCCCGCAGGACGTGCCGGAGCGACTGGACCGGGGGACGCTGCAGGCACTCGGGGACAACGCCCTGGCCACCGCCCGTGAACTGGGCGACCGGGACCTCGCCGTCCTGGCCAGCCCGGGCGCGGACGACGCGACCTACTTCCCGGTGCTGGGGGAGCTGGTCCGCTACCCGGGGACGCTGGTCTGGCCCCTGGCGGCCGGGGCCCTGGTCGCCACCGGCCTGCTGGTCCTCGTCGTGCACCGGCGGAGGATCAGCTCGCTCCGTCGGACGGCGGGAGCCACGGCGCTGGCCGCCCTTCCGCTGGTCCTCGCGCCGCTGGCCGCCCAGGGGCTGTGGCTGCTGCTGGTGGCGGTGCGTCCCGGATACGGGCAGCTGCTGGACCCGTGGCGGCCGGGCTGGTACCGGCTGGCGACCGTCGCGCTGCTGGCCGGGGTGGTGCTCTGCTGGTACGCGGTGCTGCGCCGGCGGGTGGGCGCCGTTCCGCTCGCCGTCGGCGGCCTGGTCTGGCTCGCGGTGCTGGGCGTCGTGCTCGCCGCCGCCGCCCCCGGGGGCTCGTACCTGGCGGTCTGGCCGGCCCTCGCCGGAGCGCTGGCCGGACTGCTGGTGGCCGTCACCGCCTCGCGGCTGCTCCGGCTGGGAACGGCGCTGCTCGCGGGCGCGGTGGCCGTCGTGGTGCTCGCGCCGACCGTCGCGCTGTTCTTCCCGGCCCTCGGGCTCAGCACGGCGGCCGCGCCCTCGGCGGTCGCCACGCTGCTGCTGATCGCCCTCCTGCCGGCCCTCGAGCTGCTGTTCCCGGCCGAGGAGGACCACCGGCCGTGGGCGGTGACCGCGGTGCCGGCCGCGGCGCTCGTCGTGGCCGTCGCCTGCACGGGAGTCGGGCTGTCGGTGGACCGGTTCGACGCGGCCCACCCGGTGCCCAGCCGGCTGGCCTACGTGCTCGACCGCGACACCGGGCAGGCGTCGTGGGTGAGCACGGAGCAGTCCCCGGGGGCGTACACCGTGGAGTTCGTCGGCAGCCGGGACGAGCTGCCCGCCGACTACCCGTACCTCGGCGGGCCGGTGTGGTCCGGTCGGGCCGAGCCGGCCGACCTCCCGGCCGCGAACGTCGAGACCGTCACCGATTCCGTCGTCGGTGACCGCCGGGAGCTGTCGGTCCGCGTCACCCCGCAGCGCGCGGGCGTCCGGATGCTCGTCCTGGACCTGCGCGTGGACGGCGGCACGGTGGTCGCCGCCCGTATCGGGGGTCGCGCCGTGCCGGTCGAGGAGCTCGGGGGGAACCGGGCGTGGATCGTCTTCCACGCCCCGCCCGAGGACGGCTTGCAGGCGTCGTTCAGCGTGGAGGGCGACGGCGCGGTGGAGCTGCGGGTCGTCGACGTCAGCGACGGGCTGGACGGGCTGCCCGGTCGCGAGCCCCGGCCCGAGGGTGTCGACGCGGCCGGCTCGCACAGCTCCGACGTCGTCCACGTGGCCGCGACGACCGGGCTGGGCTGAGGCCGCTCAGCTGCGCAGGTAGGAGGCCCCGTTGACGTCGACGATCGTGCCGCTGGAGAACCGCGCCTCCGGTGAGGCGAGCCAGAGCACCGCCGCCGCCACCTCGTCGGCCCGGGCGACCCGGCTGAACGGCGACTGGGCGCGGACGGCGTCCCCGCCCGGACCGTCGAGCACCTCGCGGGCCATCTCGGTCTGCACGAAGCCCGGGGCGACGCAGGTGACCGAGATGCCGTGCGGCGCCAGTACCAGCGCCATCGACTGGGCGAAGGCGTTGAGGCCGGCCTTGGACGCGCCGTAGGCGGGTGTGTTCGGCTCGCCCCGGAAAGCGCCGCGGCTGGAGACGTTGACCACCGCGCCGCCGCCGGCCGCGATCAGGTGCGGGACGGCACGGAAGGTGGCGTTGGCCGCTCCGACGAGGTTCACCGCGAGCGTCTGCGACCAGGCGGCCTGCCAGTCGGCATAGGAGGTCTCCAGCGGCGGGTGGGCGGTGAAGACGCCGGCGTTGTTGACCAGGACGTCGAGCCGGCCGAGCTCCTCGGCCGCGCGGTCGACCATCGTCCCGACCGCCTCGGCGTCGGTCATGTCCCCCTGCACCAGCACATGACCCTCGCCCGGCAGCTCCGCCAGCACGCGCTCGGCGCGCTCCCGGGAGGCGCCCCAGTGGACCGCCACCCGGTCGCCCCGCTCGGCGAACGCCCGGGCGATCGCCCGGCCGATGCCACGGGACCCCCCGGTGACCAGCACCGCCCGTCCCTCACCAGCTGCCACGATGCACGACCTCCTCGACGGGGCGCCGACCGCGGCGCAGCGACGGGGAGCGGCGGTCGCCGTCCCCGGGGTAGCCGACCGACACGCAGCCCACCGGCCGATATGCCTCGGGGACGCCGAAGGTCGCGCGGAAGGCGTCGACGCGCTCCGGTGGGACCCCGAAGAAGCAGGCGCCCAGTCCCTCGTCGACGGCGGTGAGCAGCATGAGCAGCGCGGCCATGCCGGTGTCGACGTCCCAGTAGGGCACCGGCCAGCGCGCCCCGTCGCGGTCGGTCCAGCCCTTGTCCGGCTCGGCGTAGCGGTCCAGGTAGGCGGCCTTGTGCGACAGCGGGATCACCAGCAGCGGCGCCCGGCGCATGCGGATCAGCCAGCCGTCGGGGGAGGGCGGGTCCTCGGGGGCAGGGCTGGTCGCCGTCCAGAAGCGGTCGCGGTCCTCTGCCGTCTCCAGGACCAGGAATGCCCAGCCCTGGCTGAACCCGGCCGAGGGCGCCCGGATCGCGTGTTCGAGCAGCCGCTCCCGGACCTCGGGCGGCACCGGGCGGTCGGGGTCGTAGTCGCGCACCATGCGACGGCGGCGGACGACCTCGGCGAACTCCACGCCCACCACCCTGCCAGCACAGATGAACGGGTAGCGGGCGGTTGCCGGATGGTTGCAACCGACGTACAATTTCTCGTACGTATTCAGGAGGGGTGTGGCATGCGAACCATGACGTACTCGGAGTCCCGCGCCAAGTACGCGGAAACGCTCAACGCGGTCATCGACGACCGCGAGGAAGTGATCATCACCCGGTCGGGACGCGATCCCGTCGTCATGGTCGCGTTGGAAGACTACGAGTCACTCAAGGAGACCGCCTACCTGCTGAGGAGTCCGGCGAATGCCCGGCGGCTGCTCTCGTCCATCGAGCGGCTGGAGAAAGGCGAAGGCACCGAGCGCGGCCTCGACGAGTGAAGCTGGTCTGGGATGAGGCCGCCTGGGCCGACTACGTCTGGTGGCAAGCCCAGGACAGGCGGGTCGTCAGGCGGATCAACGCGCTGATCAAGGATGTGGAGCGCAACGGCAATGCCGGGATCGGCAAGCCTGAGCCGTTGAAGCACGGGTTCCACGGCTACTGGTCGCGCCGCATCACCGATGAACACCGCCTGATCTACAAGTACGTGGCCGACGAGATCCGTATCGCGGCCTGCCGGTACCACTACGAGAGCTGATCAGAGATCACGAAGCTCGCCCGCCGGTGACCGTCCGGGCCGATGCGCTGAGTCCCGCGTCGCCCTCCCTAGTCTGGTCGCCGTGCCGAAGCTGCAGCTGCTCCCCGCCGTCGACGTCGCCGACGGTCAGGCCGTCCGTCTCGTGCAGGGGGAGGCGGGCAGCGAGACCTCCTACGGCGATCCGCTCGACGCCGCGATGCAGTGGCAGCGCGACGGCGCCGAGTGGGTGCACCTGGTCGACCTCGACGCCGCCTTCGGCCGCGGCTCCAATCGCGAGCTGCTGGCGCGCGTGGTCGGCGAGCTCGACGTCGACGTGGAGCTCTCCGGTGGCATCCGGGACGACGAGTCGCTCGCCGCCGCGCTGGCGACCGGCTGCCGCCGGGTGAACCTGGGCACCGCCGCCCTGGAGTCCCCGGAGTGGTGCGCCCGCGCGATCGCCGATCACGGCGACCGGATCGCCGTCGGCCTGGACGTCCGAGGCACCCGGCTGGCCGCCCGCGGCTGGACGAAGGAGGGCGGGGAGCTCTACGAGACCCTCGCCCGCCTGGACGCCGAGGGCTGCGCTCGCTACGTGGTCACCGACATCACCAAGGACGGCACGCTCCGCGGCCCGAACCTCGACCTGCTCCGCGAGGTCTGCGCCGCCACCCCGAAGCCGGTGATCGCCTCGGGTGGCGTGAGCTCGCTGGACGACATCCGGGCGCTGGCCGGGCTGACCGCCGTCGGCGTCGAGGGAGCCATCGTCGGCAAGGCGCTGTACGCCGGAGCGTTCACCCTGCCCGAGGCGCTGCGAGTGACCGGGGAGGGTGCATGAGCGTCGTTCGCCTCGGCTCAGGGGCGCCCTGGGAAGGGATCGTCGGCTACAGCCGGGTCGTCGTCCGCGGTGAGGCCGCCTGGGTGAGCGGGACGACGGCGACCGTCGACGGGCAGGTGGTCCACCCGGGTGACGCCGGCGCCCAGACGAGACAGTGCCTCGCGGCGATCGAGCAGTCCCTCGAGCGGGCCGGCTTCACGCTCAACGACGTCGTCCGCACCCGGATGTTCGTCACCGACATCGCCCGCTGGGAGGAGGTCGGCCGCGCCCACGGGGAGGTGTTCGGTGACATCCGGCCGGCGACGACGATGGTGCAGGTCGCCGCGCTGATCGACCCGGCGATGCTGGTGGAGATCGAGGCCGACGCCGTCCGCGGGGTGCCGGCATGACGAGCGAGCGTGCGAGCTCGTCCAGGGGCAGGGCTCGTCGGAGACGAACGGCGTCGCCGCGCTGGGGGCACCTCCCGCTTGCGGGGGACAGCGAGGAGGCGTCGTGAGTCTGGCCGTTCGGGTGATCCCGTGCCTGGACGTCGACGCCGGGCGCGTGGTCAAGGGCGTCAACTTCGTCGACCTGCGCGACGCCGGCGACCCGGTCGAGATGGCCCGGGTGTACGACGCCGAGGGCGCCGACGAGCTCACCTTCCTCGACATCACCGCGAGCTCTGGTGACCGGGCGACCACCTACGACGTGGTCAGCCGGACGGCGGAGAGCGTCTTCATCCCGCTGACCGTCGGGGGCGGGGTGCGCAGCGCCGAGGACGTGAACCGGCTGCTGCGGGCGGGCGCGGACAAGGTGGCGGTGAACACCGCCGCGGTCGCCCGCCCCGACCTCATCGCCGAGATCGCCGACCGGTTCGGCAACCAGGTGCTGGTGCTGTCCCTGGACGCCCGGCGCTGCCAGGACGGCGCGGCGACGGATTCGGGCTTCGAGATCACCACGCACGGCGGGCGCCGGGGGACCGGTCAGGACGCTGTCGAGTGGTGCATCCGGGCCGCGGAGCTCGGGGCCGGGGAGATCCTGCTCAACTCCATGGACGCCGACGGCACCCGCGCGGGCTTCGACACCGACCTGATCCGTCAGGTGCGCCGCGAGGTCAGGGTGCCGCTGGTCGCCAGCGGGGGAGCCGGCGCCGCCGAGCACTTCCCGCCCGCGGTCGCGGCCGGCGCCGACGCCGTCCTGGCGGCCAGCGTCTTCCACTTCGGCGTCCTGCGCGTCGGTGAGGTCAAGGACGCTCTCGCCGGGGCCGGTGTCCCGGTCCGCCACGAGGCCGACACCCCGCTGCGCTGACCGGGGCGACCTGCCCGGGCTAGCGCCGCGCCCGGGTCCCTGCGAGGAAGAGCGCGGCGCCGGACAGCAGGTTCAGGGCGACCGTCGCCCGAGCCGCGGACGACCTGGGCCGCAGTCCCCACGACGCGGGTTCGGCGATCGTTCCCACGAGCACGACCGCACCGAGGACGGCGCTCGTCCGCTCGGGCCACGAGGCGCCGGACCCCGCCCGCATCGCGGCGGCCAGCGCGATGACCGGCATGGGCCAGGGTGCCGCCACCCCGGACCCGAGTCCGAGCGCCAGGTGGACGGGCACCCGGCCGGGGAACCGGATCCCGAACGGCTCGTCGGGAAGCTGCGGCTGCCGCAGGGAGACGGCTGTCGTACAAGCGGTCGCCGCCGCGAAGAAGGTTCCTGCAGCGAGCATCGTCCGGTCACCCATGAGGCCTGCTCCCCTCGACGCGCCACGTCGCGGCAGTGAAGCGGCTGCCCCCCTTACGGTGAGAGTGAGATGGCGGTGCCATCCGCTTTCTTCCGTAAGCGCCCCTGTCCGGGGCGTCCAGTGCTTACGCCACGCTGACGCGTGGCCGGCTGGTTCCTGCTTCACCGGGCAGCACCGGACCAGCCGAGACGGCTGGTCCTGACACCCACCCTCCACAGGCATGCCGGCTCGCGCCGGCTGACGGGCCGCCCGGGTGGCGGTCCCCGGCCTGGATCACGCACGGGCAGGTGCCCAGCGTGTGCTCGCCCCAGGCGGCGAGGTTGGCCGCGGCGTTGGTGTCCCGATCGCAGATCAGGCCGCACGCATCGCAGCGGTAGCTGCGCTCGGCGAGGGTGAGCTTGAGTTTCACCGCACCACATGACGAGCACGTCTTGGAGGAGGCGAACCAGCGGTCCGCGACGATTAGCTGCCCGCCGTGACGGGCCGTCTTGTACTGCAGCTGCCGGGCGAGCTCGGCCCAGCCCTGGTCGCCGATCGCGGCCGCCAGCGCCCGGTTGGCCATCAGGTTCTTCGTCGCCAGGGTCTCGACCACCACGACAGCATGCTCGCGTGCCAGCCGTGCGGTGAAGGCATGCAGCGCATCCGCGCGGACCGCGGCGGCGCGGGCGTGCGCCCGGCCGAGGCGGGCCACGGCCTTGTGGCGGTTCGCCGAGCCCTTCTGTGCCCGGGATACCGAGCGCTGCAGGTGTCTGACGTGGCGCAGCCGGTCCCGGAGCGCCCGGCTGGCGGGCAACTCGGCCACCATCTGGCCGTTCGCATCAGCGACCACTGCAGCGGTCTTCACTCCACGGTCGACGCCGACCACCGGCCCGGCCGGCGCGGTGCGCTGCGCGGCTGGGGTGCGCGCCTCACGCGTGAAGTTGACGGTGGCGTACCACCGGCCGTCGGAGTGCTTCGTGACGGTGATGTGCTGCAGCACCGCGTTCCCGCGACGGAGCAGTCGGCGCAGCTTCGCCTGCTGCGGACACGCCGAGCTGATGCGCACCCAGCCGTACTTCGCCAGCCGCACCCAGCCGGCCTTGAGGGCGAGACCGTCGCGGACGGTGAACCGCGACCGGTCCCGGCGCCGGGACTTGAACCGCGGGAACCGCCGCTCCCCGGCGAGGAACGCCGCGTGCGCGTTGGCGGCGTCGCGCAGCGCGTACCGGAACGTCCACGTGGAGTGCTCGCCTGCCCAGGGTGCGACGTCGGGCTTCTCCGTCGTCCACATCTTGGCGAGCGTGAAGAATGACAACGGCCGGACCCGGTCGGCACGCTCCAGGCCGTAGGTCGCCTCCGCCGTCCACTGGTCGGCGTTCGCCTTGATCTTCGCGACCGCCCAGTTCCATGCGAACCGGCGGGCCCCCGCGGCGCGCAGCAGCATCCCGGCCTGGACGTCGGTCACGTCCAGCCGCACCCGCACCGCGCCGTGGCTCACAACCGGCATCGTGCCGGTGACCACCGACAAGATTAGGCAGCCTCCATCTCACCCTCACCGTAAGGGAGGAGCGGCTGTCAGTGGGGGGCGGCAAGAGGCGGCGCCGCGCGTGTCAGGACACGGTCACGCGGGCGACGTCGCGGCGGCCCGACGCCCAGAGCAGCAGCTCCAGCGGCGTGCCCTCGACCGTGCGCCCGCCCGCGCCGTAGCGCTTCTCGACCCCGGGATCGTCGCTGCGCCGCAGGACCAGACCGCGGCGCCCGGCGGCCCGGCGCGCGAACAGCTCGACGGCCGACCACACCTGGTCCTGGGCGGCACGGGGCAGGACGCGCGGCTCCCAGCGGGGCTGGGCACGGCGGACGTCCTCGTGGTGGATCGCGTACTCGCTCGTGTTGAGCAGCCGCGCGACAGGCGGCCAGGCCATGGGCAACCATGGGGCGGGCCCCGACCGGACCCGATCGACCACCTCCGCGTAGGGCGTGGAGCTCCGCAGCCGGTCCTCCAGCCGGTGCGCCCACGACGTGAGCGGGCGGGCGACGCCGAGCTGCTCGACGCCGTAGCCGGGCAGCGCGTCGGGACGGCGGTCGCGGACCACGAGGTGGGCGGCGAGGTGGCCCGTCGTCCATCCGGCGCAGCAGGTCGGTGCGTCCGGCCCCAGCTCGGCCAGCAGGTCGGCGAGTTCGGCGCGCTCGGTCTCGGCGAAGGAACGGGAAGAGGCGGGCACCGGCGGAGGTTACCGAGATGCCCCTGGCACGGCCTCCCGACGACGGTTAGCCGAGCTCAGGACCACGTAGGATCGCCGAGCACGTCCGACGCTCGTTCCCCCCACCGTCCCGCCCAGAGGAGTCCAGTGGCCCGCCGCCGAGACGCCGTCGTGCGGCGCGGGCTCCGTCACGTGGGGCGGGGGATCGTCGAGCAGCCGGGCATGTTCACCTTCGCCGTCCTCGCCAGCAGCCTCTACGGCGCGATGACGGTGGCCAGCGCGTGGGTGATCGGCGAGATCACCGACCGCGTGCTCCTGCCGTCCTTCGACGAGGGGGCCACCACGGCCGCCGCGCTCGCCCTCGCGTCGGCCGCGATCGTGGGCGTGGCCCTGCTGAAGATCGTCGGCATCCTCGGCCGCCGGCTCTTCGCCGGGATCATGAGCTTCCGGCTGCAGGCCGACTACCGCCGCCGGGTCACCCGCCAGTACCTGCGGCTGCCGCTGTCCTGGCACGCGCGGCATCCCACCGGGCAGCTGCTGTCCAACGCCAACTCCGATGTCGAGGCCGCCTGGTACTTCGTCGCGCCGCTGCCCTTCGCCGTCGGCGCGCTGGTGATGATCGCCATCACCTCGGTGGTCCTGGTGCTCACCGACCCGCTCCTGGCCCTGGTCGGGCTGGTCGTCTTCCCGCTGGTCTTCGCGGTCAACGTCGTCTACTCGCAGGTGATGAGCCCGCGCATGCAGCGCGCCCAGCAGTTGCGCGCCGAGGTCAGCGAGATCGCCCACGAGAGCTTCGACGCTGCGCTGGTGGTCAAGACCCTCGGCCGTGAGTCGGCGGAGACCGAGCGCTTCGCGGCCCGGGCCGACGAGCTGCGCGACGGGCTGGTCGCCGTCGGCCGCGTGCGCGGCCTGTTCGACCCGATGATGGAGGCGCTGCCCAGCCTGGGCACCCTCGCCGTCCTGCTGATCGGCGCCGGCCGGGTGGCCGACGGCAGCACCGACGCCGGCGAGCTGGTCTCCATCGCCTACCTGTTCACCCTGCTGGCGTTGCCCATCCGTGCGATCGGCTGGGTGCTGGCCGACCTGCCCCGGGCGCTGGCCGGCTTCGACCGGGTCACCCCGGTGCTCGAGGCGACGGGGGAGACGCCCTACGGGTCCGAGGCCTCCGCCGTGGCGACGGGCGGAGCCGCCGTCGGGGTGGCCGGGGTGGATTTCGCCTTCGCCGACGCCTCCGCGCCGACCCTGCGCGGGGTCACCTTCGACGTCCGGGCCGGGACGACGGTCGCCGTCGTCGGCCCCACCGGCTCCGGGAAGTCGACGCTGGCCGGGCTCCTGGTCCGGCTGGTCGATCCGGCCGACGGCAGGGTCCTGCTGGACGGCGTGGACGTGCGCCGGCTCCGGGAGGGCGAGGTCAGCGGTCAGGCGGCCTTCGTCGCCCAGGGCACGTTCCTCTTCGACGACACGGTGCGCGGCAACGTCACCCTCGGCGAGCCGTTCTCCGACGACGACGTCCGGTCAGCCCTGCGCGTGGCCGCCGCCGACGAGTTCGTCGCCGCGCTCACCGACGGCCTCGACACCCGGGTCGGCGAGCGCGGGGCGACGCTGTCGGGCGGTCAGCGCCAGCGGCTGGCACTCGCGCGGGCCGTCGTCCGGCGGCCGCGGCTGCTGGTCCTGGACGACGCGACGAGCGCCGTCGACCCGTCGGTCGAGGCCCGCATCCTCGACGCGCTCCGCGACAGCGACGAGCCCGCGACCGTCGTGGTCATCGCCTACCGGCAGGCGACGATCGCCCTCGCCGACGAGGTGGTCTGGCTCGAGCAGGGCCGGGTGCTCGCGCGCGGCACCCACGAGCAGCTCCTCGACGAGGTCCCCGGGTACGCGGCGCTGGTCCGTGCGTACTCCCAGGCGGAGGCGGTCGCGTGAGCGACGCCCCGCTCCTGCCCGCCGACCGACGGCGCGAGGGTGCGTTCGCCACCCTGCGTCGCGGCCTGCGGATGATGCCCGAGTTCCGTCGCGGGCTGCCGGCGACCTTCGCGCTCGCCCTGCTGGCCACCGCCGGCCGGGTGGTCGTCCCGATCGCCGTCCAGCAGGTCATCGACCGCGGCCTGGCCGACGGCGACCCCGACATGGGGCTCATCACGCAGCTGGTGCTGCTCTGCGCGGTCGTCGTGCTGATCACCGCCGTCGCGGTCTACCGGATGAACGTCCGCCTCTTCCGGACGACGGAGACCGCGCTGGCCAACCTGCGGGTGCGCGCCTTCCGGCACGTGCACGATCTCTCCGTCCTGCACCAGCAGGGCGAGCGCCGCGGCTCCCTGGTCTCCCGCGTCACCAGCGACGTCGACCAGCTCTCCACCTTCATGCAATGGGGTGGGGTGCTGGGCCTGATCAGCGTCGGGCAGCTGGTGGTGGCCACCGCCGTCATGGCCGTCTACTCCTGGCAGCTGACCCTGCTGGTGCTCGTCTGCTTCGTCCCGCTGGCGATCGCGGTCCGGTGGTTCGCCCAGCGCCTGGCGACCGCCTACGGCGTCGTCCGGGAACGGGTCGGTGACGTCCTCGGGGCCGTGGCGGAGTCCGTCGTCGGCGCCCCGACCGTGCGCGCCTACGGGATCGGCGCCCGGACGGCGGCCCGCATCGACACCGCGATCGACCGGCAGTACCGCGCGCAGGTCGACGCGCAGAAGGTGACCGCAGCGGTCTTCGTCAGCGGCGAGTTCGTCGCTGCGCTGGCCAATGCCGCGGTGGTCGTCGTCGGCGTGCTGCTCGGGCTGGCCGGGGACATCACCGCGGGAACGCTCGTGGCCTTCCTCTTCCTGGTCACCCTGTTCGTCGCCCCCGTCCAGACCGCGAGCGAGGTGCTCAACGAGGCGCAGAACGCCGTCGCCGGGTTCCGCCGCGTGCTCGACGTCATCGACACCGAGCCGGACGTTCGCGACCCCGCCATCGCCGACCCGGGCCGGGTGCACGAACTGCCGGCAGGCCCGCTGGGAGTGCGCTTCGACTCCGTCTCGTTCCGCTACGTGCCTGGTGCCCGCCTGGCGCTGGGGGACGTCTCGCTCACCATCGATCCGCGCCGGCGGGTGGCGATCGTGGGGGAGACCGGTTCGGGCAAGACCACGTTCGCGAAGCTGGTCACCCGGCTGATGGACCCGGTCGACGGGCGGGTGCTGCTCGGGTCGGACGACGGGGACTGGGTGCCGCTGGACGAGGTGGCCTTCTCGTCCCTGCGCGCGCGGGTGGTGATGGTGCCGCAGGACGGCTTCCTGTTCGACGCCACCGTCGCTGACAACGTCCGCTACGGGCGCCCGGGGATGACCGACGACGAGGTGGTGGCGGCGTTCGAGGACCTCGGGCTCGACGCCTGGGTGGCCGGTCTCCCCGACGGCGTGCGCACCCCGGTGGGCCAGCGCGGGGAGTCGCTGTCGTCGGGGGAACGGCAGCTCGTGGCCGTCGCCCGCGCCTACGTGGCCGACCCCGACCTGCTGGTGCTCGACGAGGCGACCAGCGCCGTCGACCCGGCCACCGAGCAGCGGCTGACCCGGGCGTTGGACCGGCTCACCGACGGGCGTACGACGCTGACCATCGCCCACCGGCTGTCCACCGCGGAGCGCGCCGACGAGGTGCTCGTCGTCGACGCCGGGCACGTGGTGCAGCGGGGGACGCACGCCGACCTCGTCGACGCCGAGGGCCCCTACGCCCGGTTGCACGCCTCGTGGCGCCGTTCGTCGTCCGGGAGCCCGGCTCCGGCGGCCTGACGCCCTACGCTGCGCACGTGCACCCTGCGCCCGCGCCCGACCGCCGCATTCCACCCGTCCCGGCCATCGCCGCCGCCGTCCTCGGCGTCCTCAGCGCAGGGGTCCCCGCCGTGTTCGCGCTCATCGCGCTCGCCTTCTCCGGTGGGGAGTTCGCCGGGAACGAGTGGCTGCTGATCCTCGTGCCCCTCGTCATCCTGGCCGGGCTCCTCGTCGGAGTGGTCCTGCTCCTCGCCGGTCGGTCGTGGCTGGTCCTCGCACTCTGCGCCGGCGCCATGGCCGCCCTGGTGCTCACCGGATACCTGATGGGTGGCTGGGGCGGCGGCGCGTTCGGCGTGCTGACGGTCCTCGTCCCGCTGCTCACGACGGTGCTCGCCGTCCTGCCCCGAGTCCGTTCCTGGGTGGCCGCACGGCGAAGCGCACGGACCGGCTCCTGACCAGGCGACCCCCCTCACGATTTGGGTGAGATGAACTGTCCGACCCACCCGGCACTATCCGGGGTGTGGGCCACGGAGCGGTGCGAGTACGGCTGGACGCCACCGACGTCCACGCCGGGATGCTGCTGCGTGCCGCCGGCGCTCGCCGGTTCGCGTGGAACTGGGCGGTCGCGAAGATCAAGGCGAACGCCGACCAGTGGGCCGCTGAGGCGACCTACGGGATCGACAAGCCCGACCGGGTCCGGCCCCTGACGTTCTTCACTCTCGCGAAGCTCTGGACGGCGGAAAAGCCCGACGTCGCGCCGTGGGCCGGGGAGCACTCGACGTGGACGTTCCGGTACGCGCTCCGGGACGCCGCAACCGCCCACCAGGCGTTCCTGACCGGAAGGCGCCGGTTCCCGCGATTCAAGGCCAGGCACCGCGCCCGCGCCCGATTCACCGTCCGCGACGGGCTCGCGCTCGAGCACGGCCGGGTGCGGATCGCGAAGTACGGGTGCGTGCGGATCGCGGCGGCGTGCCCGCAGCAGGCGAAGCTCCGGCGGCTGCTGCGCCGCGGCCACGCGACCCTGCAGCACATCACCATCACCAGGCACTCCGACGGTCACTGGTACGCGACAGTGAACTTCACCCGCGAGGCGCGGGCGTCGGTCGAGCAGCACACCGCCCCTGGTGGGCCGGTCGTCGGCGTGGACCGTGGTGTGAAGACCGCAGCTGTCGTCGCCGACGCGAACGGCCAGGTCATCGTCGAGTTGCCGGCGTCCGGGCGCTCCGCGACCGGCTGCGCCACGTTCAGCACCTGCAGCGCGCCGTCCCCCGGGCGCAGAGGGGCTCGGCGAACCGGCGCAAGGCCGTCGCCCGGCTCGGTCGCGCACACGCCCGCGCTGCCGCCGTCCGCGCGAACGCGTTGCACCGGTTCACCGCCGAGCTTGCCCGCGAGCATGGCGACGTGGTGGTCGAGGATCTGGCGACGAAGAACCTGATGGCCAACCGGTCACTCGCGGCCGCGATCGGTGACCAGGGCTGGGGAGAGTTGGCCCGGCAGTTGGCCTACAAGACGGCCCGCCACGGTGGGCGCCTGATCGTCGCGGACCGCTGGTTAGCGAGCTCGAAGACGTGCTCGGCGTGCGGAGGAGTGAGACCCAAGCTCACCCTCGCCGAGCGCAGCTACCGGTGTGCAGATGACTCCTGCGGCCATGTCGCCGACCGGGACGTCAACGCCGCCGCCAACCTCGCCGCCTGGGGCGAGCACACGCTCGGGTCCTGCCCGTGCGTGACCCAGGCCGGGGACCGCCACCCGGGCGGCCCGTCAGCCGGCACACGTCGGCATGCCTGTGGAGGGTGGGTGTCAGCCACGGCCAGCCAGGTCGCGGCGGTGCTGCCCGGTGAAGCAAGAACCAGCCAGCCACGCCCCGGCGCGGCGTAAGCACTGGACGCCCCGGACAGGGGCGCTCACGACGACGTGACGGTGCTCCGGCATCTCACCCAAATCGTGAGGGGGGCCAGGCGACCAGTGGACCTGCGCGACCCGTTCGACGACCGCATCTGGGCTGCTGAGGTCCACTCATCAGCTGTCGGGCGAGGCGCGCGGACCGGCTCCTGACGACAGGAGATCGCTCGATCGCCGAACTCACCGCCGTGCGCACCATCGGCGCCGGCCGGTCCGGGCGCCTCCCACCCCGCGTCGTTCCCCGGGGCGACAGCGCACGCCGGCCGGTTGGCGCTAGCGTCGCTCACGTGACCGAGCGTGCGAGGTCACGCAGGGAACAGAGCACCGTTGGCACGTGGCCGACGAGCGCCAGCGAGGAGGACACGTGACCGAGCGTGCGAGGTTACGCAGGGAACAGAGCACCGTTGGCACGTGGCCGACGAGCGCCAGCGAGGAGGACACGTGACCGAGCGTGCGAGGTCACGCAGGGAACAGAGCACCGTTGGCACGTGGCCGACGAGCGCCAGCGAGGAGGACACGTGACCAGCAACGAGACGGGCCGGACGGAAGCAGACGCAGTCGTCGTGGGAGCGGGCCTCGCCGGCCTGGTGGCCACCGCGGAGCTGGCCGATGCCGGCAAGCGGGTGATCCTCCTGGAGCAGGAGCCCGAGGCGTCCCTCGGCGGGCAGGCCTGGTGGAGCTTCGGCGGGCTGTTCCTCATCGACTCGCCCGAGCAGCGCCGGCTGCGGGTGCACGACTCCCTCGAGCTCGCCCGGCAGGACTGGTTCGGCACCGCGGGGTTCGACCGGGAGTCCGACCACTGGCCGCGGCAGTGGGCCGAGGCCTACCTACAGTTCGCCGCGGGGGAGAAGCGGTCCTGGCTCAAGGAGCAGGGCATCGGCTTCTTCCCGGTGGTCGGCTGGGCCGAGCGCGGCGGGTACACCGCCACCGGGCACGGCAACTCCGTGCCGCGGTTCCACATCGTCTGGGGCACCGGCCCCGCCATCGTCGAGCCCTTCGCCCGCCGGGTACGCGCCGCGGTCGCGGCCGGCCGGGTGGAGCTGCGCTTCCGGCACCGCGTGTCCGAGCTCGTGGTCACCGGTGGTGCGGTCAGCGGCGTCCGTGGTGCCGTCCTGGAGCCCAGCTCCGTCGCCCGCGGCGAGGCGAGCTCCCGCACCGAGACCGGTGACTTCGAGATCGGCGCCCAGGTCGTCGTCGTGACGGCGGGCGGCATCGGCGCCAACCACGAGCTGGTGCGCCGGAACTGGCCGGCCCGGCTCGGTCCGGCCCCGCAGCGGATGCTCTCGGGCGTTCCGGCCCACGTCGACGGCCGGATGCTGCAGGCCACCGAGGACGCCGGCGCGAGCGTCGTCAACAGCGACCGCATGTGGCACTACACG
The DNA here is from genome assembly GCF_006717095.1 of Blastococcus colisei. Lineage (NCBI taxonomy): Bacteria > Bacillati > Actinomycetota > Actinomycetes > Geodermatophilales > Geodermatophilaceae > Blastococcus > Blastococcus colisei. The sequence goes on along the minus strand of NZ_VFQE01000001.1, from coordinate 2,922,105 downwards.
GAGGGCATCGCCAACCACTCGCCGGTCTGGGCCGACCACGGCATCCGGATCCTGCCGGGGCCGTCGTCGCTGTGGTTCGACGCCACCGGGAAGCGGCTCCCGGTGCCGCTGTTCCCGGGATTCGACACCCTCGGGACCCTCGCCCACATCGGCACGACCGGCTACGAGCACACCTGGTTCATCGCGACGCACAAGATCGTCGAGAAAGAGTTCGGGCTCTCGGGCTCCGAGCAGAACCCCGACCTCACCGGCAAGGACGTCCGTCTGCTGGCGACCCGGGTCAGGGCCGGCATGGCCGCCCCCGTCCGGGCGTTCCTGGACAAGGGCGAGGACTTCGTCGTGGCCGACACCCTGCCCGAGCTGGTCGCCGGCATGAACCGGATCACCGGCGGGACGCCGGAGCTGGACCTGGCGCAGATCGAGCGGGAGATCGTCGCCCGTGACCGCGAGATCGCCCACGAGTTCGGCAAGGACATGCAGATCAACGCGATGCGCGCGGCGCGCAACTACCTCGGCGACAAGCTGATCCGGGTCGCGCAGCCGCACCGCATCCTCGACCCCGAGGCCGGCCCGCTGATCGCCGTGCGGCTCAACATCATCACCCGCAAGACGCTCGGCGGGCTCGAGACCGACCTGTCGGGCCGGGTGCTCCGGCCGGGCGGCGAGGTCTTCCCCGGGCTGTACGCGGCGGGTGAGATCGCCGGCTTCGGCGGAGGGGGAATGCACGGCTACCGGTCGCTGGAGGGAACCTTCCTCGGCGGCTGCCTCTTCTCCGGGCGAACCGCCGGGCGCGCCGCGGCGGCCGCACTGTGAGCGGACCGGGAAACTGGGGGCCGGCCGGCGGGAGCCCGTGGGCCGATCCGGCCACGCCGACCGAGCCGGGTGCGCCGTACGCGGGCCCGCCGCCCACGGTCGCGCCCTACGCCGCGCCGCCGGCCTACGGGTACCCGCCGCCGTACGCAGCCGTCCCGCCCTGGGGGCCGCCGGCTCCGTACGGCTATCCGCTGCCGCCGCGCCGCCCGCAGCGGCCCGGGCAGGTCATCACCGCTGCCGTGCTGGCGTTCGCGCAGGCCGTCGTGGTGCTGATCGCCTCGCTCTACCTGTGGTTCTTCGCCTCGATCGCCGACGTCGCCGTCGCCGAGGCCGGCGCCCCCTACTCGCCGACCGCACTGAACGCGCTGGCGAACGAAGGGGTCACGCTCGCGGTCGTCCAGCTGCTGTCGGTGGTGCTGCTCATCGGATCGGGGGTGTGGGCGCTCAACAGCCGCCGACGGGCCGCCGGCCTGCTGCTCGCCGGTGCGCTGGCCGCCCAGATCGTCCTGGCGGTCTACTGGGCCGCGCGCCTGGACTCGTTGATCGGTGGTCTGGGCACCGAGGGCACGATCGCGGCGTTCTCGCTGTTCTTCGCCGTCGGCCCGCTGGTCGGACTCGGCATGCTGCTGATCGGCCCCGGCCGGCACTGGTTCGGCCGCGCCGCGCCCGCCTGACCACCGGGCAGCGGCGGGCACGGCGCACGGCAGACTGGGTGGCATGTCCGTCCCGTCCGCCGAACCCGCCCTCGATCCCCAGGTCGCCGCGCTGCTGCGCCGCGATCCGGCCGGCCTGGTGGCCGCCGTCGTCCAGCAGCACGACAGCCTCGAGGTCCTGATGCTCGCGTGGATGGACGAGGAGGCGCTCCGCCGGACCCTGACCACGGGACGCGCCACCTACTGGTCGCGCAGCCGCGGGGAGTACTGGGTCAAGGGCGAGACCTCCGGCAACCGCCAGTGGGTGCGTGAGGTCCGCGTGGACTGCGACGGCGACGCGCTGCTCGTGCTGGTGGACCAGGAGGGCGCCGCCTGTCACACCGGCGAGCGCAGCTGCTTCTTCCGGTCGCTCCCGGCGGTCGAGGGAGAGCCGTCGTGAGATTCGGCGTCACCAGCCCGTCGGCCGAGGAGTTCGCGACGCTGGAGCAGGCGGTCGTACCGGTGACCCGGAAGCTGCTCGCCGACAGCGAGACCGCCGTCGGTGTCTACCGCAAGCTGGCGGGCAACCGGCCGGGCACGGTGCTGCTGGAGTCCGCCGAGCAGGGCAAGCGCTGGGCGCGCTACAGCTTCGTGGGGGTGCGCAGCGCCGGCGTCCTCACCGAGCGGGACGGCGTCACGCAGTGGCTGGGCGACGACCTGCCCGGGCTCACCGACGACCTGCCGGAGGACCCGCTCGCCGCCGTCCGCACGCTGGCCCGGCGGCTGCGGTCGCCGCGCGTCGACGGGCTGCCGCCGCTGACCGGCGGTCTGGTCGGCTACCTCGGGTACGACGTCGTCCGCCGGCTCGAGCGCCTGCCCCGGACCAGCACCGACGACCTCGGGATGCCCGAGCTGGCGATGATGCTGGTGACCGACCTCGCCGTGCTCGACCACACCGACGGCTCCATCCTGCTCATCGCGAACGCCCTGCGCGCCGGGGGCGGCTACGACGACGCCGTCGCGCGGCTCGATGCCATGGCCGCGGACCTGACCGAGGCGGTGCCGCCCGGGGTGGCGGTGCTCGAACGCGCCGACCCGCCGGCGGTGACCAGCAACCTGGCGCCCGGCGCGTACGAGGACGGCGTCGAGCGGATCCGGGAGCACATCCGCGCGGGCGACGCGTTCCAGGTGGTCCTCGCCCAGCGGTTCGAGCTGACCACCGACGTCGAGGCGCTCGACCTCTACCGGGTGCTGCGGGCGACCAACCCCTCGCCGTACATGTACCTGCTGCGCTTCGCCGGGCGGGAGAGCCCGTTCGACGTCGTCGGGTCCTCGCCGGAGGCACTGGTCACCGTCACGGGGGACGCGGCCGTCGTCCACCCGCCGGCCGGCACCCGGCCCCGCGGCGCGACGCCGGAGGAGGACGTCCGGCTGGCCGAGGGGCTGCTGGCCGATCCCAAGGAGCGTGCCGAGCACGTGATGCTGGTCGACCTCGCGCGCAACGACCTGGGCCGGGTGTGCGTCCCGGGCACCGTCGAGGTGCCCGACTTCATGCGGGTCGAGCACTACAGCCACGTCATGCACCTGGTGTCCACGGTGACCGGCACGGTGGCGCCGGAGCACGATGCCCTCGACGTCTTCGACGCCACGTTCCCGGCCGGCACCGTCTCGGGGGCGCCCAAGCCGCGGGCCATGGAGATCATCGAGTCGCTGGAGCCCACCCGCCGGGCGCTCTACGCCGGCACCGTCGGCTACGTCGACGCCAGCGGCGACATGGACATGGCGATCGCCATCCGCACCGCCGTCCTGCACCAGGGGCGCGCCTACGTGCAGGCCGGTGCGGGCATCGTCGCCGACAGCGACGCGGCCACCGAGGAGGCCGAGACCCGACACAAGGCCCGTGCCGTGCTGTCGGCGATCGCGACGGCCGAAGGACTGCGGGAGCTGAGATGACCGCGACGGCACGGCGCGAGCTCGGCGCCGTCGTCGGCGGGGCGGTGCTGGCGGGCGCCCTCGCCCTGATCGCCGGGGGCGGGGCGTGGGTCGGGTACACGGTCGAGCGCCCGGCCCCGCTGCCGCCGATCGAGGGCACGCTCTCCGGCGCCGATGCCGCGCCGCTGGTCCCCGCGTCCGGACTGGTGCTGCTCGCGGCCGCGGTCGCGGTGCTCGCCGTCCGCGGCTGGGCTCGCCTGGTGCTCGGCGTGCTGGTGGCGGCGGCCGGCGGAGTACTCACCCGGTCCGGGCTGGGCGCTCTCGTCACGGGGGTCGAGCCCGGCGACGTGGGCGGATGGGTAGGGGAGGTCACCGTCGGCGGCGTCACGGCCTGGCCGGTGGTCGCCGTGCTGGCCGGCGTCCTGGCCGTCGCGGTCGGCGTGCTCGTCGTGCTCCGGGGCCGCACCTGGCCGGCCATGGGACGGCGGTACGAGCGAGCCACCGACCCCGCCACGGGACACACCTCCGCCACCGCACCGGCCCGGCCCGAGACCGACGAGGACCGCGCCCAGGCCGCCTGGAAGGCCCTCGACCGGGGCGAGGACCCCACCGCATAGCGGAACTGCCCGAGGCCGGTGCACCCGGCCCCCCGGCCGGGGCGGGCGGTCACCGCCTCTACAGTGGCTGTCACCCATCCGCCTGGTGAGGGGACGTTCTGGTGCGATTTCCGGAGGACCGCGTGAGCAGCCGCGCAGCGGTATCGGCAGGCCCGCGGCCGTGAACGTGCTCGACGAGATCGTCGCCGGCGTACGCGAGGACCTCGCCGCCCGCGAGGCGCTGACCCCTCTGGGGGAGGTCAAGGCCGCCGCACTGGACGCCCGCCCCGCCCTCGATGCGCTGGCCGCGCTGCGCGCCCCCGGCGTCGGCGTGATCGCCGAGGTGAAGCGGCGCAGCCCCTCCAAGGGAGAGCTCGCCGACATCCCCGACCCGGCGCAGCTGGCCCTCCAGTACGCCGCCGGCGGGGCGAGGGTGATCAGCGTCCTCACCGAGCGCCGGCGCTTCGGCGGGTCGCAGGCCGATCTCGACTCCGTCCGCGCCGTGGTCGAGGTGCCGATCCTCTGCAAGGACTTCGTCGTCAGCAGCTACCAGGTGCACGAGGCCCGGGCCCACGGCGCCGACGTCGTCCTGCTGATCGTGGCGGCGCTCGAGCAGAACGCGCTCGTCGGTCTGCGGGAGCGGATCGAGTCCCTCGGGATGACGGCCCTGGTCGAGGTGCACACCGAGGCCGAGGCCGACCGCGCCATGGACGCCGGTGCCTCGGTCATCGGCGTCAACGCGCGCGACCTCACCACGCTGCAGGTCGACCGTTCCACCTTCGAGAAGATCGCCCCGGGCCTGCCGTCGGGCGTGGTCAAGGTGGCCGAGTCCGGTGTCCGCGGCCCGCACGACCTGATCGGTTACGCGGCGGCCGGCGCCGACGCCGTCCTGGTCGGGGAGGGTCTGGTCACCGCCGGTGACGCCCGCCAGGCGGTCGCCGACCTGGTCACGGCCGGCTCGCACCCGGCCACCCCGCGCACGACCCGCTGAGCCCGGCGCACCTTCTTCACGTCGAGCCGCCTGAGCGGACGTCTAGCCGCGCCATGGCCCGGCTAGATGACCTATTCCAAGGGGTTGCCGTTCTCGATCACGTTCCTGCGGGAACGTCGTCAAGCTGAGAGCCTTGACCGCGTTCCCGCGGGAACGTCGGCGGTATCGGTCGGCGAGCCTTGAGCAGGTGAGAGGCGAGGGTGCCCACGCTCGGCGTTGGAACCCAACGTCGAACCTCGGAGGTCCTCGTGGACGCCGATCTGGACACCCTCGCAACCGCACTCTATGTCCGCGCCGATGACCTGTTGAAGGCCTTTCCGGAGCGGGCTCCGGCCCGGCCGAGGGTCGGAATCGCCCCGAAGATCACCGACGCGGAGCTGGTCACGCTGGCCGTCATGCAGGCGTTGGCCGGCCGTCCGAGTGAGGCCCGCTGGCTGCGCTACGCCCACGCGGAGCTGCGGCATCTGTTCCCGTATCTGCCCCTGCAGCCGGCCTACAACAAGCGGCTGCGACGCCTGGCCGACACGATCGCCTGGCTGATCACCGCGCTCGCCCGCGACACCAGCCTGTTCACCGATGACGTGTGGGTCGTTGACTCCACGCCAGTCGAGTGCGCCCGCTCCAGGGAGACCGTCCGCCGCTCGGATCTGGCCGGCTGGGCGGAGTACGGCTACTGCGCCAGCCACTCCCGGTTGTTCTGGGGCCTGCGGCTGCACCTGCTGTGCACGCTGCACGGGCTGCCGGTCGGCTTCGCCCTCACCGGCGCCAAGGCCGACGAGCGCGCGGTGCTCCTCGACATCCTCGACGCCGACCCCGCCCTGACCGCTGACCGCCGCGAGCAGGTCGTGATTGCGGACAAGAACTACTACGGCCGCGAGTTCGAAGGCACCCTCGCCGACGCGGGGTTGAACCTGCTGCGCCCGGCACGCAAGGGTGAAGCCGAACGCCCGGGGACGCGCTTCTTCAGGCCATTACGCCAGGTCATCGAGTCGATCAACGACACCCTTAAAGGCCAACTCGACCTCGAACAACACGGCGGACACACCCCCGGAGGAGTCTGGGTCCGAGTCCTGCAACGCGTCCTGGCCCTGACCGCCGCAATCTGGCACAACGACCGCATCGGCGCCCCCGTCGCCCGCTGCCTCACCGTCTACGACCACTAAACCCTTGGAATAGGTCATCTAGACGTCCGGGCGCGCGGCTGGACCCCTCGACGTCGGCGCCCGTGGCCGGTGTCTACCGCCGGATCTGCCACCAGGGTTCTGCGGGCGGGCCGACCCCCCTGCGCCGCAGCGGGCCTGCGACGCGGGACACTCTGGTCATGACGACGACCAGTCCGACGACGCAGCCCGGGGAACGTCTCCTGCCGGCGCGCCCGGGCTGGCCCGACGCCACCGGCCACTTCGGCATCTTCGGCGGCCGCTTCGTGCCCGAGGCGCTGATCGCCGCGCTGGACGAGCTGACCGAGGCCTACGAGGCGATGCGCGTCGACCCGGCTTTCCTCAGCGAGTTCGACCGGCTGCAGCGCGACTACACCGGCCGGCCCAGCCCGGTCACCGAGGTGCCGAAGTTCGCCGAGCACTGCGGCGGCGCGCGCGTGCTGCTCAAGCGCGAGGACCTCAACCACACCGGCTCGCACAAGATCAACAACGTGCTGGGTCAGGCCCTGCTCACCCAGCGGATCGGCAAGACCCGGGTCATCGCCGAGACCGGCGCGGGCCAGCACGGGGTCGCGACGGCGACCGCCGCCGCGCTCATGGGGCTGTCCTGCACGGTCTACATGGGGGAGGAGGACACCCGGAGGCAGGCGCTCAACGTCGCCCGCATGCGACTGCTCGGCGCAGAGGTCATCCCGGTGACCACCGGCTCCCGCACCCTCAAGGACGCGATCAACGAGGCGTTCCGCGACTGGGTCACCAACGTCGAGACGACGAACTACGTCTTCGGCACGGTGGCCGGCCCGCACCCGTTCCCGGCGATGGTCCGCGACTTCCAGCGGGTCATCGGCGACGAGGCGCGCGACCAGCTGCTCGAGCGGGAGGGCCGGTTGCCCGACGCCGTCCTGGCCTGTGTCGGAGGCGGGTCCAACGCCATCGGGATCTTCACCGCCTTCGTGCCCGACGAGGGGGTGCGGCTGGTGGGCCTCGAGGCCGGCGGCGACGGCGTGGACACCGGCCGGCACGCGGCGACGATCACCGGCGGCTCACCGGGGGTCCTGCACGGCGCGCGGTCCTACCTGCTGCAGGACGACAACGGCCAGACGATCGAGTCGCACTCGATCAGCGCCGGCCTCGACTACCCCGGCGTCGGGCCGGAGCACTCCTACCTGCACGACATCGGCCGCGCGGAGTACCGCGCGGTCACCGACGCCGAGGCCATGGAGGCCTTCGCGCTGCTGTGCCGGACCGAGGGGATCATCCCGGCGATCGAGTCCGCGCACGCCCTTGCCGGGGCGATGAAGCTCGGTCGGGAACTCGGCTCTGACGCGGTGTTGCTGGTGAACCTGTCCGGCCGCGGCGACAAGGACGTGGAGACGGCGTCGCGCTGGTTCGGCCTCGGCGACCGCGAGGACGTCGACCCCGGCCCCGGACTGGACACCGACCAGCAGCCGACCGAAGGAGCCGTGTCGCAGGGCGACGCGGTCGCCGGTCCCGACGCAGGAGAAGAGCTGTGAGCGCCCTGCGGAACCGCATCGCCGCCGCCAGGGCCGACGAGCGCGCCGCGCTGATCGCCTACCTCCCGGTCGGCTACCCGACCGTCTCGGACTCGATCGCCGCGATGGTGGCCGCGGTCGAGGGCGGTGCCGACGTGATCGAGATCGGCGTCCCCTACAGCGACCCGGGCATGGACGGGCCGGTCATCCAGGAGGCGGTGGACGCCGCCGTCCGGGCCGGGGTGGGCATGCGGGACGTGCTGCAGGCGGTCGCGGCGGTGGCCGAGGCCGGCGCTGTCCCCGTGGTGATGAGCTACTGGAACCCGATCGAGCGCTACGGCGTCGAGCGGTTCGCCGCCGATCTGGCTGCGGCCGGGGGAGCAGGCGCGATCACCCCCGACCTGATCCCCGACGAGGCGGCCGACTGGCTGGCCGCGGCCGAGGAGCACGACCTCGACCGGGTCTTCCTCGTCGCGCCGTCCTCCACTGACGCCCGGCTGCGCTCGACCACGGCCGCCTGCCGGGGCTTCGTCTACGCCGCGTCGACCATGGGCGTCACCGGCACCCGGGCGACCGTCGGCGACGCGGCCGAGACGCTGGTGGCCCGGACCCGGGAGGCGGCGCCCGGCCTGGCCGTCTGCGTGGGGCTCGGGGTCTCGAACGGCGCCCAGGCCGCCGAGGTCGCCGCCTTCGCCGACGGCGTCATCGTCGGCTCCGCCTACGTGCGCGAGCTGCTGGAGGGTCGCGGCGCCGACGGCGTCCGCGCGCTGTCCGAGGACCTGGCGAAGGGCGTCCGGTCGTGACCGAGCTTGCGAGGGCACGCATGAGCAGAGCACCGGCGGTCACGGGTTCGACGAGCGCCAGCGAGGAGAGCCCATGACCGGCGTCGTCGACACCCTCGCCGCCATCCCCAGCCCCACCCAGGGCGTCTGGGAGCTGGGGCCGTTACCCCTCCGCGCCTACGCGCTCTGCATCGTCGCGGGCATCGTCGCCGCCGTGCTGCTCACCGAGAAGCGGTGGGTGGCCCGCGGGGGCGCGCCGGGCGACGTCCTGGACATCGCCGTCTGGGCGGTGCCGTTCGGCATCATCGGCGGCCGGATCTACCACGTGATCTCCAGCCCCCGGGCCTACTTCGGCGAGGGCGGGGACCCGATGCGGGCGTTCGCCATCTGGGAGGGCGGTCTCGGGATCTGGGGCGCCATCGCCCTCGGCGGTGTGGGGGCCTGGATCGCCTGCCGCCGACGGGGGATCCCACTGCCGGCATTCGCCGACGCCATCGCGCCGGGGCTGCTCGTCGCGCAGGCGATCGGCCGCCTGGGCAACTGGTTCAACAACGAGCTCTACGGCGGGCCCACCGACCTGCCGTGGGCGCTGGAGATCTACGAGTGGGGCGGCGGACGGGCCGTGCTCGGCGCCGACGGCGAGCCCGTGCTGCTGGGCACCTTCCACCCGACGTTCCTCTACGAGCTGCTCTGGAACCTCGCGGCCGCGGCCTTCGTGATCTGGGCCGACCGGCGGTTCCGGCTCGGGCACGGGCGGGCCTTCGCGCTCTACGTCGTGTCCTACTGCACGGGCCGGCTGTGGATCGAGCTGCTGCGCACCGACCCGGCCGAGACGTTCTTCGGCGTGCGGCTCAACGTCTTCACCTCGATCGTCGTCGGCCTGCTGGCGCTGGCCTACTTCTTCTGGCAGCGCGGGAAGCCCCGCGAGGTCATCACGCGCGGCGCCGAGGCCGAAGCCACCGCGGCGACGACGGACGACCGGCAGCGGCCCGCCACGGCCTCGAGCGAGGACGACCACTCGCCCTCCGGGCCCACCTGAGTCGACCGGGTGGGCCGTCCGTCCGTGAGGACGATCACCGCCCCACGCGGGCCGGTCGAGGCGTGCGTGCACGTCGGGTCCGGCCAGTGAGCGCAGTGATCCTGCCGACGCGCCGGAACAGAGGTTTGTGCAGCGAGGGCCGGTGTTACGGCTGTGTACCCTTCGCACCAGACCCACCAGTGATCCTGGCCGGGTCGCACAGTCGGACCGGGCCAGTGTCGCCCCGCGGACGACAGCCCGTCGGCCACCACCCGATGGACTCCAGCCTGCCGCAGCCGGAACCGACGTCCCCCCGGCCGCCGGTCTCCGCAGTGCCGCCCCGCCCAGTACCTCAGACCCTGGCCCCTCAGACACCGGCCCCTTGCCCCCCGGCCCCGGGCCTCGAGCCCCCGCCCGTGACCTCCCCGAGGCGCGGACGGCCGCCGACGACGGGAGTGACATGCCCGACCTCACCGCCCCCGCCGCACGCGGCGTTCCCTTCTCCGCCGTTCCGGCGAAGACAGGCCTGTACGACCCGGCCAACGACAAGGACGCCTGCGGCGTCGCCTTCGTGGCCGACGCCCGGGGCCGCCGTTCGCGCGCCATCGTGGCCCAGGGCCTGACCGCCCTGCACAACCTCGACCATCGCGGTGCGGCCGGCTCCGAGCCGAACTCCGGAGACGGCGCCGGCATCCTGACGCAGGTCCCCGACGCGCTCCTGCGGGCCAGCGTCGACTTCGACCTGCCGCCGCTGGGGGAGTACTCCGTCGGCATCGCCTTCCTGCCCACCGACGGGGCCGAGCGGGCCGCCCGCTACGCCGACGTCGCCGGGCTCGCGGAGGAGGAGGGGCTGACCGTCCTCGGCTGGCGCGACGTGCCGGTCGACCCGGACGGCGCCGACCTCGGGCCCACCGCCCGCGCGGTCATGCCACACTTCGCCCAGCTCTTCGTCGCCGAGACGATGGGCGCCCGCGCCGACGAGAAGGCCTTCGGCGGGAACGTGGTCTGCAACGGTGTCACCCGGCTGGAGCGGCGCTCCTTCGTGCTGCGCAAGCGCGCGGAGCGGGCCGCGGTCGAGGCCGGCAGCTCCCTCTACATCGCCTCGCTGTCGTCGCGGACGATCACCTACAAGGGCATGCTGACCACCGACCAGCTGCCGCTGTTCTTCCCCGACCTGCGCGACGAGCGCTACGAGTCGGCCATCGCGCTGGTGCACAGCCGGTTCTCGACCAACACCTTCCCGAGCTGGCCGCTCGCGCACCCGTTCCGCTTCATCGCGCACAACGGCGAGATCAACACCATCAAGGGCAACCGCAACCGCATGCGGGCCCGCGAGGCGAAGCTGGACACCCAGCTGTTCGACGGCCCGGCGGGCCCGGCGTCGGAGCTGGGCCTGGACCGGATCTTCCCCGTCACCGCCAGCGACTTCAGCGACTCGGCGACCTTCGACGAGGTGCTGGAGCTGCTGCACCTGTCGGGCCGCTCGCTGCCGCACGCCGTGCTGATGATGATCCCGGAGGCGTGGGAGAACCACGACGAGATGGACCCGGCCCGCCGGGCCTTCTACCGCTTCCACTCCTCGATCATGGAGCCGTGGGACGGGCCGGCCGCGGTCTGCTTCACCGACGGCACGCTCATCGGCGCCGTCCTGGACCGCAACGGGTTGCGCCCGGGCCGCTGGTGGCGGACCAGGGACGACCTCGTCGTCCTCGCCAGCGAGGTCGGCGTGCTCGACATCCCGGCGGCCGACATCGTCGCCAAGGGCCGCCTCCAGCCGGGCCGCATGTTCCTGGTCGACACCGCGTCGGGGAAGATCGTCTCCGACGAGGAGGTCAAGGGCGCGCTGGCCGCCGAGCACCCGTACGAGGACTGGCTGCACGCCGGCCTGGTGCACCTGCCGCAGCTGCCCGAGCGCCGCCGGTCGCGGCCCAGCCACGAGTCCGTCGTCCGCCGGCAGATGCTCTTCGGCTACACCGAGGAGGAGCTGCGCGTCCTGGTGACGCCGATGGCGTCGTCCGGCGCCGAGCCGATCGGATCGATGGGCACCGACACCCCCGTCGCCGCGCTGTCGGACCGGTCCCGGCTGCTCTACGACTACTTCGGGCAGCTGTTCGCCCAGGTGACCAACCCGCCACTGGACGCCATCCGCGAGGAGCTGGTGACCAGCCTCGGCCGCACCTTCGGGCCGGAGCAGAACCTGCTGGAGGCGGTGCCGGCATCCTGCCGGCAGGTGACCGTGCCCTACCCGGTCATCGACAACGACGAGCTGGCCAAGATCCTGCACATCGACGACGACGGCGACCTGCCCGGGTACGCCGCCGTCCGGATCACCGGCCACTTCGACGTCACCGGCGGGGGAGCGGCGCTCGCCGAGGCGATCGAGCAGCTGCGGACCAAGGTCTCGAAGGCCATCGCCGCGGGGGCGCGGATCATCGTGCTGTCCGACCGGGACTGCGACGAGCAGCGCGCGCCCATCCCGTCGCTGCTCATGACCGCCGCCGTCCACCACCACCTGGTGCGCGAGAAGACCCGCATGGAGGTCGGACTCGTCGTCGAGTCCGGTGACTGCCGCGAGGTGCACCACGTCGCGCTGCTGCTCGGTTACGGCGCGGCCGCGGTGAACCCGTACCTGGCGTTCGAGTCGATCGAGGACCTGATCCGCGACGGCTCGCTCACCGGCGTGGAGCCCGCCCAGGCCGTGCGCAACATGGTGAAGGCGCTCGGCAAGGGCGTCCTCAAGGTCATGAGCAAGATGGGCATCAGCACCGTCGGCTCCTACACGATGGCGCAGATCTTCGAGGCTGTCGGCCTGTCCCAGGACCTGATCGAGGAGTACTTCACCGGCACCTCCTGCCCGCTGGGCGGCGTCGGCATCGACGTCCTCGCCGAGGAGGTGGCCATGCGCCACCGGCGGGCCTACCCGGAGAACCCGACCGAGCGGGCACACCGCCGGCTGGAGACCGGTGGCGAGTACCAGTGGCGCCGCGAGGGCGAGGTGCACCTGTTCAACCCCGAGACGGTGTTCCTGCTCCAGCACGCCACCCGCTCGCGGCAGTACGACGTCTTCGAGCAGTACACCGAGACCGTCGACAAGCTGTCGGAGGAGGCCGCCACCCTGCGCGGGCTGTTCACGCTGAGGACCGGCGCCCGCCCGCCCGTGCCGCTCGACGAGGTCGAGCCGGCCAGCGAGATCGTGAAGCGGTTCAACACCGGGGCGATGAGCTACGGCTCCATCTCGCAGGAGGCACACCAGACCCTCGCCGTCGCGATGAACCGACTCGGCGGTCGCTCGAACACCGGTGAGGGGGGCGAGGACCCCGACCGGTTCACGCCCGACCCGAACGGTGACCTCCGCCGCTCGGCGATCAAGCAGGTGGCCTCGGGCCGCTTCGGCGTCACCAGCGAGTACCTGGTCAACGCCGACGACATCCAGATCAAGATGGCGCAGGGCGCCAAGCCCGGCGAGGGCGGCCAGCTGCCGGGCAGCAAGGTCTACCCGTGGGTGGCGCGGACCCGGCACTCGACGCCGGGCGTCGGCCTGATCAGCCCGCCGCCGCACCACGACATCTACTCGATCGAGGACCTCAAGCAGCTCATCCACGACCTCAAGAACGCCAACGACGACGCGCGGGTGCACGTCAAGCTGGTCAGCGAGGTCGGGGTCGGCACGGTCGCGGCGGGGGTGAGCAAGGCCCACGCCGACGTCGTCCTGATCTCCGGGCACGACGGCGGCACCGGTGCCGCGCCGCTCACCTCGCTCAAGCACGCCGGCTCCCCGTGGGAGCTGGGGCTCGCCGAGACGCAGCAGACGCTGCTGGCCAACGGCCTGCGCGACCGCATCACCGTCCAGGTGGACGGGCAGATGAAGACCGGCCGGGACGTGATCGTCGCGGCGCTGCTGGGTGCCGAGGAGTTCGGCTTCGCCACCGCACCGCTGGTGGTCTCCGGCTGCGTGATGATGCGGGTCTGCCACCTGGACACCTGCCCGGTCGGCGTCGCGACGCAGAACCCCGAGTTGCGCAAGCGGTTCACCGGGCAGCCGGAGTTCGTGGTCACCTTCTTCGAGTTCCTGGCCGAGCAGGTGCGCTCCTACCTGGCCGAGCTGGGCTTCCGCTCGATCGACGAGGCCGTCGGGCACGCCGAGCTGCTGGACACCCGTGAGGCCGTGGGCCACTGGAAGGCGCGGGGGCTGGACCTCTCGCCGATGCTCGTGGTCCCCGAGCTGCCCGAGGGTGCGCCGCTGCGCCGGGTGAGGTCCCAGGACCACGGGCTCGACGTCGCCCTGGACCAGACCCTCATCCAGCTCTGCGAGGGTGCGCTGCTCGATGCGCGGCCGGTCAGCCTCGAGCTGCCGGTGCGCAACGTGAACCGGACCGTGGGCACGATGCTGGGCTCGATGGTCACCCGCCGCTTCGGTGGCGAGGGGCTGCCCGACGGCACGATCGATCTGACGTTCGGCGGGTCGGCCGGCCAGTCCTTCGGTGCCTTCCTGCCCCGCGGCATCACCATGCGGCTGTTCGGCGACGCCAACGACTACGTCGGCAAGGGCCTCTCCGGCGGGCGGATCGTCGTCCGGCCGTCCCGGGAGGCGGCGTTCCCGGCCGAGGACAACGTCCTCGCCGGCAACGTCATCGGCTACGGCGCCACGGGCGGGGAGATCTTCCTGCGCGGCCGGGTCGGCGAGCGGTTCTGCGTGCGCAACTCGGGCGCGCTGGCCGTCGTCGAGGGCGTCGGCGACCACGCGCTGGAGTACATGACCGGTGGGCGGGCGGTGATCCTCGGCGCGACCGGGCGCAACATCGCGGCCGGCATGTCCGGTGGGATCGCCTACGTGCTCGATCTCGCCCGGCACCGGGTGAACGGCGAGATGGTCGACATCGAGCCGCTTGACGGGGAGTCCGCGCAGTGGCTGCGCGACGTCCTCGTCCGGTACGCCGCCGACACCGAGTCGACGGTGGCGCAGGCGCTGCTGGCCGACTGGGGCCGCTGGTCGGAGCAGTTCAGCGTGATCATGCCGCGCGACTACCGTCGCGCGCTGGACGCTCAGCGGATGGCGGAGGCGAACGGGACCGATGTGGATCTCGCAGTGATGGAGGCCGCTCGTGGGTGAGCCGCGCTACGACACCGAATGTCTTACGCACGTCGCGCAGGAGGAGGCCGCTCGTGGGTGAGCCGCGCTACGACACCGAATGTCTTACGCACGTCGCGCAGGAGGAGGCGGCACGTGGCTGACTCGACCGGATTCCTGAAGTTCGAGCGGGAGCTCCCGCCGCGCCGTCCGGTCGACGTCCGGATCATGGACTGGAAGGACGTCTACCTCTCCCGCGCGAACGGGGAGGACGCCGTCTTCCCGGTCGGCGAGGTGCGCAAGCAGGCCGCCCGCTGCATGGACTGCGGCATCCCCTTCTGCCACCACGCCTGCCCGGTCGCCAACCTGATCCCGGAGTGGAACGACCTCGCGCGCCGCGACGACTGGCACGAGGCGATCGAGCGGCTGCACTCGACGAACAACTTCCCGGAGTTCACCGGGAAGCTCTGCCCCGCGCCGTGCGAGGGGTCCTGCGTGCTGAACCTGCAGGAGTCCCCGGTGACGATCAAGCAGATCGAGTGGGAGATCATCGACCGCGCCTTCGAGGAGGGGTGGGTCCAGCCGCAGACCCCCGCGCAGCGGACCGGCAAGAAGGTCGCCGTCGTCGGCTCGGGTCCCGCCGGGCTCGCCGCGGCGCAGCAGCTCACCCGGGCCGGGCACGACGTGACCGTCTTCGAGCGGGCCGACCGCATCGGTGGGCTGCTCCGCTACGGGATCCCCGAGTTCAAGATGGAGAAGGCCGTCCTGGACCGGCGGCTGGACCAGATGCGTGCCGAGGGCACGCGGTTCGTGACCGGCGTCGAGGTCGGCGGCGGCGAGGACGGCGACCTGTCGACCGAGCAGCTGCGGGCCGAGTACGACGCCGTCGTCCTGGCGGGTGGGGCCACCGTCGGCCGCGACCTGCCCGCACCCGGCCGCGAGCTCTCCGGCATCCACCTGGCCATGGAGTACCTGCCCTACGGCAACCTCCAGGCGCTCGGGGAGCTCGACGAGCCGCCGATCGACGCCAAGGGCAAGCACGTGGTGATCATCGGTGGCGGTGACACCGGGGCCGACTGCCTGGGCACCGCGCACCGCCAGGGCGCGGCCTCGGTGACGCAGCTGGAGATCATGCCGGCGCCGCCGGACCGCCGGGTTCACGACGTCAACCCGTGGCCGACCTACCCCATGATCATGCGCGTCTCCAGCGCGCACGAGGAGGGCGGGGAGCGGCTGTACTCGGTGAACACGGAGCGGTTCGTGGGGGACGGAGCCGACGGCACGGAGGGTCGCGTGCGCGCGCTGCTGCTGCACGAGGTCGAGCGGGTCGACGGCCGGTTCCAGAAGATCGACGGCACCGAGCGCGAGTTGCCGGCCGACCTCGTCTTCCTCGCCATGGGGTTCACCGGCGCGCAGCGCGAGGGGCTCGTCGACTCGCTCGGTGTCGAGGTCGACGGCCGTGGCAACGTGGCCCGCGACAACGGATTCATGTCCACCGAGCCCGGCGTGTTCGTGGCCGGTGACATGGGCCGCGGCCAGTCGCTCATCGTGTGGGCGATCGCCGAGGGCCGCGCGGCGGCCGCGGCGGCCGACACCTGGCTGACCGGCAACTCGATGCTCCCGGCGCCGGTGACCCCGACGATGGTCGCGCTGCGATAACACTGCGGTCCTCCGGACCGCACCGCGACCAGGTGCCGTCCCCGACCGGCGCGGAGCCGTTTCCCGTATCCCGGTCGGGGACCCTCCGGGCCCCCGCGATCGGTCCACACGCTGCGCGGGTGAGGGTTAGGGCGGTCCAGCGTGGTGCCGACCACCCCACTACCGTTCTGCCTATGTCCCGCCGCGCCAAGATCGTCTGCACGCTCGGACCGGCGACCAGCTCCCCGGAGCAGGTCACGGCCCTCGTCGAGTCCGGGATGGACGTCGCCCGGCTGAACTTCAGCCACGGGGCGCACGAGCACCACGCCGACGCCTATCGGCTGGTGCGCGAGGCCTCCGACGCCACCGGTCACGCCGTCGCCGTCCTCGCCGATCTGCAGGGCCCGAAGATCCGGTTGGGCACCTTCGTCGACGGGCCGGTCCAGTGGCCGACCGGCGCCCAGGTGTGCATCACGGTGGACGACGTCGAGGGCACCGCGGAGCGGGTGTCCACGACCTACAAGAACCTCTCCGACGACGTCCGTGTCGGTGACCGCCTGCTCGTCGACGACGGCAAGCTCGCCCTGACCGTGGTCCGGGTCGAGGGGCCCGACGTCTTCTGCCTCGTCGTCGAGGGCGGCGAGGTGTCGAACAACAAGGGGCTGTCCCTTCCCGGCGTGGCGGTCAGCGTCCCGGCCCTGTCGGACAAGGACGAGGAGGACCTCCGCTTCGCCCTGCACCTCGGTGCGGACTTCATCGCGCTGTCGTTCGTCCGCTCGCCGGCGGACTTCGACCTGGTCCGCGACATCATGGCGCAGGAGGACATCACCGTCCCCGTCATCGCGAAGCTCGAGAAGCCCGAGGCGGTCGAGAACCTCGAGGCGATCGTCGAGGCGTTCGACGGGATCATGGTCGCCCGCGGCGACCTCGGCGTGGAGCTGGCGCTGGAGCAGGTGCCGCTGGTGCAGAAGCGCGCGATCCAGGCCGCCCGCGAGCGCAACAAGCCGGTCATCGTGGCCACCCAGATGCTCGAATCGATGATCACCAATTCGCGCCCCACCCGCGCCGAGGCCTCCGACGTCGCCAACGCCGTCCTGGACGGCGCGGACGCGGTGATGCTGTCGGGGGAGACCTCGGTGGGTGCGCACCCCATCGGTGCCGTGCGGACGATGGAGCGCATCATCGGCGCCGTCGAGAGCGACCACCTCTGGGTTCCCGAGGTGCTGCGGCGTTCCCGGTCCCGCTCGGGGGCGATCGTCCGCGCGGCCAAGGAGGTCGGGGAGGCGCTGGACGTCAAGGCGCTGGCCACCTTCACCCAGACCGGGGAGACGGCGCGTCGGCTGGCGGCCCTGCACCCGCGTCAGCCCCTGCTGGCCTTCACGGTCGACGCGCGCGTGCGGAGCCAGCTCGCGCTGTCGTGGGGCGTCGAGACGTTCCTGGTGCCCATGGTCGAGCACACCGACGACATGGTCGCCCAGGTGGACTTCTCGCTGCTGTCCATCGGTCGGCTCAAGGTCGGCGACCGCGTCGTCGTCGTCGCCGGCAGCCCCCCGAACACGGTGGGTTCCACGAACCTGATCCGCGTGCACGAGGTGGGCACCGATTCGTGAGCGGCGGCGCAGGGCACAGCCAGGCCGCGGCGCTCATGGCCGTGCTCGGCCTCGAGGAGCGCGACACCGACGTCTTCGTCGGTCAGACCCCGAGCACCGAGCGCCAGCGGATCTTCGGCGGGCAGGTCGCCGGGCAGGCGCTCATGGCGGCCGGACGGACGGTCGACCCCGAGCGCGGCGTGCACTCGCTGCACTCCTACTTCCTGCGGCCCGGCGACCCCTTCGCCGAGATCCGCTACGCCGTCGACCGCATCCGCGACGGCCGGTCGTTCACGACCCGGAGGGTCGTGGCCTGGCAGGAGCGCAAGGGGGAGGAGGTCGCGATCTTCGCGCTCACCGCCGACTTCCACGCCGGTGAGAAGGCGGTCGCCGAGCACTCCACGCCGATGCCCGACGTGCCGCGGCCCGAGACCTTGCCCGGCACGGACGAGATCGTCGCCGAGCACGGCGAGCGCGCCGCGTGGATGGGTGCCATGGGGAGGGTCGTGGACCAGCGCTTCCTGCAGGACCCGTTCACGGCGCCGCCGAAGTCCCCGCCGGACACGCAGACCCGGACCTGGCTGCGCGTGGCCGGCGAGCTGGGTGAGAACCCCGCGGTGCACGCGGCGGCGCTGACCTTCGTGAGCGACCTGACGCTGCTGTCGGCCGGCTTCGCGCGGCTCGGTGGCGGGTGGCCGGACTTCGCGGGCGCGAGCCTCGACCACGCCGTGTGGTTCCACCAGCCCGTGCGGGCCGACGACTGGTTCCTCTACGAGACCGACAGCCCGGCCGCCTCGTCGGGGCGGGCGCTGTGCTTCGGGAAGATCTGGTCGGCCGACGGCACGCACGTGGCGACGGTCGCCCAGGAGGGCCTCATCCGGTCGTTGAAGGACTGACGGGCGCCTCGGCGGTCTCCTGCACGGTCTCCTCGGTGGGCTCGACGTCCTGCTTCGGCGTCCCCTCTGCCGCGGCCTGCTCTGCCGACTCCTGCTCTGCTTCCGTCCGAGCCGCGGTCTGTTCGGCGGCGGCCTGCTCGGCGGCGGTCTGCTCCGCGGCGGCCTGCTCGGCCGCGGCGCGCTCCGCTGCCCGCCGGGCCTCCCGCTCCGCGGCCACGGCGGCGAAGTCGGTGGCGAGGAAGTCGTGGTTCTCGCCCAGCGACGCCCAGAGCCGCTCGACGTGGGCAGGCGTGGTCGCCGGGGAGCCGATCGCGACCCGCAGGACGGCCTCCCCGCCGACGTTCGTGTGCGTGAGGAACACGTCGCCGGCGTCGTTGAGCCGCTCCAGCAGGGTCATGGTCGCGACGTCGGCGTCCACCTCCTCGGACCATCGCGGACGCAGGCATACCAGCGAGAGCGGGTGGGGGGCGACGACGTCGAAGCGCTCGTCGGCCCGGGCCCACGCGGCCAGCTGCTGTGCCATGGCGACGTGCGAGCGGATGTGCGCGCGCAGGCCCTCGGCGCCGTACCAGCGGAGCACGAACCAGAGCTTCAGGGCCCGGAAGCGACGGCCGAGCGGGATCTGCCAGTCGCGGAAGTCCACCACCGCTCCGGCGTCCGTGGCGGCGTTGCGCAGATACTCGGGCAGGATCGCCAGCGCGCCGGTGAGAGCCGCCCGGTCGGCGACCCAGAAGAGGGTGGCGTCGAAGCCGGTGAGCAGCCACTTGTGGGCGTCGGTCGTGTAGCTGTCGGCCCACTCGACGCCGGCCTGCAGTTCGCGCAGCTCCGGGACGATCCCGCTGACCCCCGCATACGCGGCGTCGACGTGCAGCCACACGCCGTACTTCTGGCAGATCGGGCCGAGTTGGGCGAGCGGGTCGATGGCCGTGGTCGACGTCGTCCCGACCGTGGCGCAGACCAGCACGGGGGTGTAGCCCAGGGCGACGTCACGTTCGAGCCGGGCGGCCAGGGCCGCCGGGCGCATGGCCAGGTCGCCGTCGACCTCGACGATGCGGACGGCGTCGCTGCCGAGTCCGGCGATCCGCACCGCCTTCTCCATGGAGGAGTGGGTCTCCGCGGAGACGTACACGGTTGCGCGCTCGGGCTCGACGCCGTGGCGGACCGTGGCGCCGGTGCTGACCCGGTAGAGGGCCGCCAGCAGCGCGACGAGGTTGGCGCCCGAGCTGGAGTCCTGGACGACGCCCCCGCCGGTGCCGGTGGACCGGAACGAGGCGGGCAGGCCGAGGAGGTCGGCGAACCAGTCCATGACGTGTTGCTCGAGCTCGGTCGCGGCCGGGCTGGTCACCCACGACATGCCCTGGACGCCGAGGCCCGCGGAGACGAGGTCGCCGAGGACGGACGGGCCGGAGGTGTTCGCCGGGAAGTAGCCGAAGAAGCCGGGGTGCTGCCAGTGCGTCGTGCCCGGGAGGACGACCCGCTCGAGGTCGGCCAGGACGGCGGAGAACGGCTCCCCCTGCTCCGGGGGCTGCGCCGGGAGGGCCGCACGCACCTCGCCGGGGGAGACCTGCGATCGAACCGGGAAGTCGCCGACCCGCGACCAGTAGTCGGCGATCCAGTCGACGACCGCGTGGCCGTGCTGCCGGAACTGCTCAGGAGTCATGTGCGGAACAGGCTCGGTCACCCGCCCACCGTATTCGGCATGCCGAGCGGGGCCCGAAGGGTCCCCGAGACATGTCGGGACGCGAGACGAAGGCGCTGGGACGAGAGCCGCCCTGCGAGGCGGCAGGAGGAGCGGGCCCGAAGGGTCCACGACGAGTGCCGGGAGGGGCTCACGCCACAGGGGAACGGCACCTGGCCGCGGTCGTCGTCCGGAGGACGACGAATCCAGCACAGTGCCCCCGGTGCGACTCGAACGCACACTGCGCGGGTTTTGAATCCGCTCCCTCTGCCGATTGGGGTACGGGGGCTCGCCGGCGGGCCGGCTGCTGGAGCAGCGTAGCGGTGCGGTGCCGCGGACCCGACGTGGCTACTCTTCCGTCGTGAGCACCGAGACGGTCCGGGTCATCATCGCCGAGGACGAGGCGCTCATCCGCCTGGACCTCAAGGAGATGCTGGAGGAGGAGGGCTACTCCGTCGTCGCGGAGGTCGGCGACGGGCAGCAGGCGGTCGACCGTGCGCGCGAACTGCGGCCTGACCTGGTCATCCTCGACATCCAGATGCCGGTGCTGGACGGGCTGTCCGCCGCTGAGCAGATCGCCTCCTCCCGCGTCGCCCCCGTCATCGTCCTCACCGCGTTCAGCCAGCGCGAGCTCGTCGAGCGGGCCCGCGACGCCGGCGCCATGGCCTACCTGGTGAAGCCGTTCTCGAAGAACGACCTGGTGCCGGCCATCGAGGTGGCCCGGGCGCGCTTCTCGGAGATGACGGCGCTCGACGGCGAGGTGCGCACGCTCGAGGAGCGGCTGGAGACGCGCAAGGTCGTCGAGAAGGCCAAGGGATTGCTGATGGCGGACCTGTCCATCACCGAGGCAGAGGCATTCCGCCGGATCCAGCAGACCGCCATGAACCAGCGCACCTCCATGAAGGCGCTCGCCCAGTCGATCGTCGACGCCGTGGCCGACGCGGTTCCCGGGGCCGCCTCGGAGGGCACGACGACCTGACGCCGCGGCCGCCGGCGGGGTGGCCCGTCGTCCGGTGACGGTGGGTTCCGGCGTGTTCTCGGCCGGAAACCTCTAGATCACGACCTCATCACTATCGGTGCGAGGCTGGGTGCATCGTTTCTCTTAGCAGTTAGGTTCTCCGCACCAATCGGCGGTGTTCGTCCTGCGAACCCGCTCAGCGATGCAGAGAACGATGACACTGGGAGTTGCTTGATGCGCACTGGCACCACTGCCCGCAGCATCGCCGTCACCGGTGCCGCCCTCCTCGCTATCACCGCCTGCGGCGGCGGCGGGGACGACGGCGGCACCGCTGCTGAAGGCGGCGACGGCGGCGGCGAGAAGCAGGTCAACGTCTACGGCACCGACGGCAACATGGGCAACGCCCTGGGTGAATCCTTCACCGAGGACGGTGCCCTCGCCGGCATGCGGGGAACCACGCCGCTCACCGAGCTGTCCGGCGACTTCACCGACCGGCTGCTCGCCATCGACCCGAACCTGCAGGACTTCAACTACGCCGGTGAGACCTACGACGCCGCGATCATCACGGCCCTGGCGGCCGAGCTGGCCGGCAGCACGGAGGCGACGGTGTTCGCCCCGTACGTCAACGGTGTCACCAGCGGCGGCACCGAGTGCGACTCGTACTCGTCGTGCCTCGAGCTCGTCAACAACGGTGAGAACCCCGACTACAACGGTGTCTCCGGACCGTTGAGCTTCACCGACCCCGGCGAGCCCGCGGAGGCCAGCTTCGGCATCCTGCAGTTCGGCGAGGACAACTCGCTCGACGACTCTGCGACCGAGTTCGTCATCGCCGGTGACGCGGAGAACGCGACCGCGGACGAGGGACCGGCCCCGGCCGACCCGAACGCGACGTCCACCGACCCGCTGGTCATCGGCACCCTGCTGCCGCTGACCGGCAACCTCGCCTTCCTCGGCCCCCCGGAGGTCGCCGGCGCCCGGCTGGCCGTCCAGGAGATCAACGACGCCGGTGGCGTGCTCGGTCAGCCGGTGCAGCTCGTCGAGGGTGACTCCGGCGACGCCTCCACCGACACCGCGACCCAGACGGTCGACCGCCTGCTCCAGCAGAACGTCGACGCGATCATCGGTGCGGCGTCCTCGGGCGTGAGCCTCACGGTCATCGACCGGATCACCGGTGCCGGCGTGGTGCAGTTCTCGCCGGCCAACACGTCGGACCAGTTCACGAACTACGACGACAGCGGGCTGTACTTCCGCACCGCCCCGCCGGACACCCTGCAGGCCCGCGCCCTGGCCGACCTGATCATCGAGGACGGCAACAACACGGTCGGCATCATGGCCCTGAACGACCCGTACGGCACCGGCCTGATGGAGAACACCGTCGAGAACCTGATCGACAGTGGTCTGTCCGAGGACAGCATCCAGACGCTGACCTACGACCCGCAGGCGGCGAACTTCGACGCCGAGATCCAGGAGATGGTGGACTTCAACCCCGACGCCATCGTGGTCATCGGCTTCGAGGAGTCGGCCCGCATCATCGAGGGCCTCAACGCTCAGGGCATCGGCCCCCAGCGCTGAGGTAGCCGCGGATCTGCGATCCGCGGGACGCCATCACAGTGGCCCGGCACCGTTCACGGTGCCGGGCCACTGTGCTGTGCGGCCGGTGTCGGAGATCCGCCCTGCGCCGGTCGGAGCGCACGAGGCACGGCAGCGCCCGGACGTGGGGTGGGGGGAGCGCCGAGGCGTCCGGGCCGTAGGGCGGGACGCAGCACGGCGCCGGCCCCTCCCCGCAGGGGGAGGGGCCGGCGCCGCCGGTGGGGCGGAGCGAGGGCTACTGAGCCTTCGCGAGGGTCCCCAGGTACAGCTCGATGACCTTCGGGTCGTGCATGAGCGATTCCCCGGTGGCCGTGTACGCGTTGCGCCCCTGGTCGAGGACGTAACCGCGGTCGCAGATCTGCAGGCACCGACGTGCGTTCTGCTCCACCATGATGATGGAGACGCCGGTCGCGTTGATCCGGCGGCACCGGATGAACACCTCGTCCTGGTACGCCGGCGAGAGGCCGGCAGACGGCTCGTCGAGCAGGAGGACCGAGGGCTCCATCATCAGCGCCCGGCCCATCGCCACCATCTGACGCTCGCCGCCGGACAGGGCACCCGCCTTGGTGCGGCGCCGCTGGCCGAGCATGGGGAAGAGCTCCGCCACGTAGTCGAAGCGGTCCCGGAAGCTCTTCGGGCGCAGGTAGACGCCCATCTGCATGTTCTCCTCGATGGTCAGCGAGGGGAACACGTTGTTGTTCTGCGGCACGTAGCCGACCCCGAGAGAGACCAGCCGGTGAGCCGGAGCCGCGGTGATGTCCTCGCCCCGCAAGGTGACGGAGCCGGAGCGCACCGGGATGAGACCGAAGAGCGCCTTCAGCAGCGTCGACTTGCCGGCGCCGTTGGGCCCGATGATGCCGACGAGCTCGCCGTCCTGCAGGTAGAAGTCGCAGCCGTTGAGGATGTTGACCCCGGGCACGTACCCGGCGATCAGTTCGTCGGCCCGCACGAGCGCGCCCTCTGCGAGGCGCTCGTGCTCCCCGCGGGTGGCGGCGAGCTCGGCGGGGGACAGCTCCTGTCCGGCCTGCTGCGCGGCCCGTGTCGTCGACTCGGTCACGGAGCCGCCGGGGGCGTCGGAGTCGGCGACCGGACGGTCGAACTCGTACTCCGGATTCGTGCTCTCCCGGGGATCCTTGCCCTGGCTCGGGTCGATCGTCATCGCTTGGTGTCTCCTCGCGTGGCCCGGTCGGAGTCGAGGACGTCGGCGTGACCCTCGCTCCGGGCGATCGACTGCTCGGCCTCGGCCAGCACCTGGTCCTCCTCCTCGACGGTGAGGGGGGCGTCGTGGTGCGCGCCGAGGTAGGCGTCGACGACGGCCTGGTTCTGGCTGATGGACTCCGGCGGGCCTTCGGCGATGACCTTGCCGGCGGCCATCACCACGACCCAGTCGCTGATGTCGCGGACGACGTCCATGTCGTGCTCGACGAAGATCACCGTCATGCCCTGCTCGCGCAGGTCCTTGACGTGGCCGAGCAGGCTCTGGGTGAGCGCGGGGTTCACCCCGGCCATCGGCTCGTCGAGCATGACGACCTCGGGGTCGCTCATGAGGGCGCGGGCCATCTCGAGCAGCTTGCGCTGGCCGCCGGAGAGGGTGCCGGCGAAGTCGTCCTTCTTGGCGTCGAGCTTGAACCGCCGGAGCAGTTCCATCGCCTTCTCGGTGTTCTCCCGCTCCTGGGCCCGCCAGATGCCGGGTACCAGCGCTCGGAAGAAGCCCTCGCCCTTCTGGTCCTGGGCGCCGAGGAGCATGTTCTGCAGCACGGTGAGCCGGGAGAGCGCCTTGGTGAGCTGGAAGGTGCGGACGACGCCGAGCCGGGCCACCTTGTGCGGCGCGAGCTTCCCCAGCGACTTGCCGTTGAACGACCAGGTCCCGGTGTCGGGCTGGTCGAAGCCGGTCAGCAGGTTGAACAGCGTGGTCTTGCCTGCGCCGTTGGGTCCGATCAGCCCGGTGATCCCGCCGCGCTGGATCTCCAGGTGGTCCACCGCGACGGCCGTGAGGCCACCGAAGGTCCGGCTGACGCCGTCGACGACGATCGCCGGGTCGGGCTTCGCGACGCCGATCTCCCACGGGAGGTCGCGCAGCGCGATCTGGGCGAGCCGCTGGGGCGTGTCACCGGACTTCCAGGCGGCGGACGCACCGGCGCCGGACGCGCCCGCGCCGGAGGCCGTGGCACCGTGCGGTGTCGGGTCAGCGGGCATCGAGCATCACCTCTCGTCGGTCCCCGAAGATCCCCTGCGGGCGGAAGATCATCAGGAGCATCAGGCCGAGCCCGATCAGCACGAACCGGATCTGGGCCACGTCGGTCGCCGAGAGCAGGGTCTCCGGGATGATGCCGTTGCTGATCAGCGTACGCAGGCCGGTGTCGGCGAACTGGATGATGAAGTACAGCAGGATCGCCCCGATCACGGGACCGAGGACGCGCGCGGCGCCGCCGAGGATCAGCGCGGCGTAGGCAAGGAAGGTGTTGGCGTTCTGGTACTGGTCCGGCGTCGCCGAGGCGGTTCCGAGCGCGTAGATCATGCCGCCGAGTGCACCGAACACGCCGCCCAGCACGAGGGACTGCATCTTGTAGACGTAGACGTTCTTGCCGAGCGAGCGCACGGCGTCCTCGTCCTCGCGGATCGACTTGACCACGCGTCCCCAGGGACTGCGCACGAGGGACCACACGAGGAGGCACGAGAGCGCGACGATGACCCAGCCGACCGTGGTGACCCACAGGTCCGCTCCGCTCCACGTCGAGCCGAGGATCTGGAAGCGGTCGGTGGTGTCCCAGGGGGCCAGCGCGACGAACTCGTCGTTGAACCCGGTCAGGCCGCGGGTGGCTCCTGTCACGGGCGTGGCCGACACCGATCGGAACGTCAGGCGCAGGCCCTCCGCGGCGGCGATGGTGGCGATCGCCAGGTAGTCGGCTCGGAGACGCAGCGTGGGCAGGCCCAGGAGCAGCGCGAGCACCACGGCCGCGGCGATGCCGATGATGACGCCCCACCAGAAGGAGAGCCCCCACTGCGCGACCGAGATGGCGATTCCGTACCCGCCGAGCATGGCGAACGCGATCTGGCCGAAGTTCAGCAGCCCGGTGTACCCGAACTGGATGTTGATCCCGATGGCCAGCAGCGCGAAGAGGATCGCCTGGAAGCCGATGCCGGCCTTCAGCGCGGTGGCCAGCGCGTCGATCAGTTCACTCATGCGTCAGCCCACCCGAGCCCGGCTGCCCAGGATGCCCTGGGGGCGGATGATGAGGATGACGATCAAGAGCAGCAGCCCTCCGACGTACTTCATGTCGCTCGGTATGACGAGCGTGGACATCTGGACGAAGACGCCGACCACGATGCTGCCCAGGAGCGCGCCGTAGGCCGTGCCGAGGCCACCCAGCGTCACGCCGGCGAACATGAGCAGCAGCAGCCGGAAACCCATGTCCCACTGGACCTCGTCGGAGAGGCCGAGCAGGACACCGCCGAGAGCGGCGAGCGCGCCACCCATCATCCAGACGAACAGGATCACCCGGTTGACGTCGATGCCCGAGGATGCCGCCAGGTCGCGGTTGTCCGAGACCGCGCGCATCGCCTTGCCGATCTTCGTGCGCTGCAGCATCAGGGCCACCAGCACCAGGACCACGAGTGCGATGACCAGCGAGGCGAGGTCCTTGTTCGTCATCGTGAACGGGCCGTAGTCGACGGCGCGCTGGCCCCGGTAGGCCGCGAAGGCGTTGGAGCGGCCGCCGTAGATGACCTGGTACAGGTAGCGCAGCAGCAGCGACAGGCCGATGGAGACCACCAGGGCCGCGATGAGCCCGGTCCCGCGGCGGCGCAGCGGTCGCCAGAGCCCCAACTCGTTCAGCGCACCGACGCCGGCGCCGATGACGAGGGCCATCAGCGCGGCGGGGATGAACGGCACGCCGCCCTCGACATTGATGAACCACGCCGCGATCGCACCGACGGTGACCAGCTCACCGTGGGCGAAATTCACCAGCCCGGTGGTCCCGAAGATGAGCGACAGGCCGACCGCCGCCATGGCGATGAGCAGGCCGAACCGGAGGCCGTCGACCAGCAGCTGGATCCACTGGACGGTCCCACCACCCGAGTTGCGGCTGCCGTCGTTCAGCCCGATCAGCACGCCCTGGTTCCGCCCGGGATCGACGGTGACGGTGCGGCTCTCGGCCCCGTTGAGGGTCACGCCCTCCGGCAGGTCGTCGGGGTCGACGGTGACCACGTACTCGCCGGGGCCCGGGACGTCCACCGCCCACCGGCCGTCCTCATCGGTCTGCACCTCGTCGATCCGCTCGCCGTCGGCGCTCTCGACGAGGATCTCGACGCCCTCGATCGGACCGCTGACGCTCGTCCGGAGCGTTCCCGAGACCCCCTCGCCCTCGACCTCGGCATGGGCCACGCCCGGCGTGAAGGCGGCGAGGCCGGCGGTGAAGACAGCCACCAGCACCAGCCGCAGGAAGGTCCAGCGGTGGGACGGCGGACTGGCCGGCCGGTCGGCGGGGGCCGCGGTAGCGGGCCTTTTCCGTCGACCGTGCCGGCTGGCAAGGTCCGGTGCGTGCGTCACTCGACCTCCTGGCGGATGGATATGCGGAGGGACCGTAACCCAGACGGGACGTGGAGCCGTCCCTTCGTGCTGACCTGTGACCTTTCCGCGACACGCCGCGACAGTGACCGAGCGTGGTCGTCCGGCGCGCCGCCGTGATGAAAGCTGCTCAACGGTGCAATCTTCGGGCACCTGCCAGGGGAGGCTCGTGTGGCACGAACCGGTTCGCGGTCCCGTGTGGTGGCGCGGACAGCGCGTCCTGCCGATCTGCCCGCCGTGCTCGCGCTGGTCCGCCAACACCGCGCCGACGCGCACGCCGAGGACGTGCTCACCGGCCACACGTTGGTGAACGCCGCCGCCTCCGGGTTCCGCCGCCTGCTCGAGGATCCGGGGCACCGGGTCGTCCTGGCCGTCCTCCCCGGCCCCTACGCGGCCGACGGGGCAGCGACCGGGGAGGTGGCCGCCGTCGGCCTCGCCGTCGTGGGTGTCGACCCGCTGTCCCTCGTGCTGGGCAGTCCGCAGGTCACCGTGGACACGTTCGTCGTCCACCGTGACCACCGCCGTCGCGGGACCGGTGCCGTCCTCCTCGCCGCGGCCACGGCGTACGCGCAGGAGAACGGTGCGGCGCACGTGGTCGCCGCCGCCGGCGGGCACGAGGCCGAGCGGCAGCGGTTCCTCGCCCGCATGGGCTTCGCGCCGCTGACCACCCGGCGGATCGTCACCGTGGAGTCGCTGACCCGCTCCCTCACGTCCTGGCAGCGTGGCGGCTATCCGGTGCCGGGTCCGCGTCGCACGTCGGCGGCACGCCGGCGTCCGGTCACCCGGAGCCTGTCCGCCTGAGCCCGCTCAGGCGGGAACGAGCATGCAGGTCAGCCGTGCGCTGGCGGTGGTGCTGCCCGCCTCGTCGGTGACCTCGATGAGGAAGGTCGCGAGGGTCCGCCCGCGGCGCACGGGCGTGCAGACCGCCGTGACGACGCCGGACGTCGCCGCTCTCACGTAGGTCGCGTTCAACTCGATGCCGACCGGCTTGCGGTCGGGACCCGCCCCGAGCGTCGCCGCCCACGAGCCGATCGTCTCCACGAGCGAGCACGTGGCACCACCGTGGAGCAGACCGAACGGCTGCTCGTTGCCCTTCACCGGCATCGTCGCGACGAGCCGGTCCGGGTCGAAGTCGATGATCTGGATGCCCAGCTTGTCGTCGAGCGGGCTGCAGCGGTCGGTCGGCACCCAGTCGGGCGGCGGGGTGGTCACGCGGGCACGGTATCGACGTCTGGCCCCGCTGCAGGGACCCGACCCGAGCCTGCGAGGGCCGGGGGGGCAGGGGGGTCCTCTTACTAGGATCGGACCCGATGTCCGCGCCCAGCTCCACCCTCGCCTCGTCCGCCGCCTCCTCCGCCCCGGGGGACAGGCCGCGGTTGCTGCTCCTCGACGGTCACTCGCTGGCCTACCGCGCCTTCTTCGCGCTGCCGGTCGAGAACTTCTCCACGACCACGGGCCAGCCGACCAACGCCGTCTACGGCTTCACGTCCATGCTGATCAACATCCTGCGCGACGAGAAGCCGACGCACCTCGCCGTCGCCTTCGACGTGGGCCGCAAGACGTTCCGCAGCGAGATCTTCGCCGAGTACAAGGCCAACAGGTCCGAGAGCCCGACCGACTTCCGGGGCCAGGTGAGCCTCGTGCAGGAGGTCCTCGCCGCGCTGCACGTCCCGGTGATCACCGCTGAGGGCTACGAGGCCGACGACGTCATCGCCACGCTGACGGTCCAGGCCGTCGAGCGGGGCATGGACGTGCTCATCGCGACCGGCGACCGCGACGCCCTCCAGCTGGTCAACGAGCACGTCACCGTCCTCTACCCCCGCAAGGGCGTCTCGGACATGACGCGCTTCACGCCGGACGAGGTCGAGACGAAGTACGGCCTCAGTCCGGCCCAGTACCCCGACTTCGCGGCGCTGCGCGGCGACCCGAGCGACAATCTGCCGAGCATCCCCAGCGTGGGGGAGAAGACGGCGGCCAAGTGGGTGCGGGAGTACGGCTCGCTCGGCGCTCTGGTCGACCAGGTGGACACGGTCAAGGGCAAGGTCGGCGAGAAGCTGCGCGAGCACCTGTCGTCGGTGCTGCAGAACCGCCGGCTCACCGAGCTCGACCGCGCCGTCCCGCTCGACCTCGGCCCCGCCGACCTGGCCGTCCAGCCGTGGGACCGCAACGAGGTGCACACCCTCTTCGACAACCTGCAGTTCCGGGTGCTGCGCGACCGGCTCTTCGCCACGCTCACCAGCGCGGAGCCCGAGGTGGAGGGCGGCTTCGACGTCGTCGAGGACGAGGTCCCCGCCGGTGGGCTGGGGGAGTGGCTCGACGCCAACGCGCGCAGCGGCCGGACCGGTGTCATCTTCCGCGGCACCTGGGGCCGGGGGGCCGGGGAGCTGACCGGCCTGGCGCTCGCCGCGGGCAACGACCACGCCACGTTCGTCGACGTCGGCCCCGACCTCGACGCCGCCGACGAGCAGGCGCTGGCCGCGTGGCTGGCCGACCCGTCCGCCCTCAAGGCCGTGCACGAGGTCAAGGGCCCGCTGCTGGCGATCTGGGCCCGTGGCTGGGAGCTCGACGGGCTCATCAGCGACACCGCGCTGGCCGCCTACCTGGCGCTGCCCGGCCAGCGGTCCTTCGACCTCGGCGACCTCGCCGTCCGCTACCTGCGGCGCGAGCTCAAGGACGCCGCCGAGCCCGAGGGCCAGCTCACCCTCGACGGTCTCGGCCCGAGCGAGGACGACGTCGCCCGCGAGGCCGCGCACGCCGACGTCCTCAAGGCCGTCGCCGTCAACGACCTCTCCGACGCCCTGGAGACGGTGCTGGGCCAGCGTGGCGGGGACCACCTCCTCGGCGGCATCGAGCTGCCGCTGACGCGGGTTCTCGGGGCGATGG
The DNA here is from genome assembly GCF_006717095.1 of Blastococcus colisei. Classification (NCBI taxonomy): domain Bacteria; kingdom Bacillati; phylum Actinomycetota; class Actinomycetes; order Geodermatophilales; family Geodermatophilaceae; genus Blastococcus; species Blastococcus colisei. Next base: position 2,891,821 of record NZ_VFQE01000001.1, on the reverse strand, counting down.
AGTACCGCGGCATCGCCGCCGACCTGGACTTCCTGCACGAGCTGCAGAAGGAGTTCGCCGACGGTGTCGCCGCCGCGGCGGCCGAGTGCTACGCCGTCATCGGCCGGGAGGTCAACCTCGGCTCGCCCAAGCAGCTGCAGGCGGTGCTCTTCGACGAGCTCGGCCTGCCCAAGACGAAGAAGAACAAGACCGGGTACACGACCGACGCCGAGGCGCTGACCTCGCTCCTGGCCTCGACCGGGCACCCGTTCCTCGAGCACCTGCTCCGGCACCGCGACGTCACCCGCCTGCGCACCGTCATCGACGGGCTCATCCCGATGGTCGACGACGCCGGCCGCATCCACACGACGTTCCAGCAGACGATCGCGGCGACCGGCCGGCTCTCCTCGACCGACCCGAACCTGCAGAACATCCCGATCCGCACCGCCGAGGGCCGCCGGATCCGGCAGGCCTTCGTCGTCGGTCAGGGCTACGAGTCCTTGATGACGGCGGACTACAGCCAGATCGAGATGCGGATCATGGCCCACCTCTCCGGCGACGAGGGGCTCATCGAGGCGTTCACGTCGGGGGAGGACCTGCACTCCTTCGTCGCCTCGCGGGCGTTCGACATCCCGATCGAGGACGTCGACCCGGAGATGCGCCGCCGGATCAAGGCGATGAGCTACGGCCTGGCCTACGGGCTGTCGGCGTACGGCCTCTCCCAGCAGTTGCGCATCACGCCCGAGGAGGCGCGTGGCCAGATGCACGCCTACTTCGAGCGCTTCGGCGGCATCCGCGACTACCTCGACACGGTCGTCGAGGAAGCCCGGCTGACCGGGTACACCGAGACCACGCTCGGCCGGCGTCGCTACCTGCCCGACCTCACCAGCGACAACCGACAGCGGCGCGAGATGGCCGAGCGGATGGCGCTCAACGCTCCGATCCAGGGCTCGGCCGCCGACGTCATCAAGGTGGCCATGCTCAACGTGGAGAAGGCGATCGCCGCCGAGGGGCTGAACTCCCGGATGCTGCTGCAGGTGCACGACGAGCTCGTGCTCGAGGTCGCCGCGGGGGAGCGGGAGAAGCTCGAGGACCTGGTGCGCCGCGAGATGGCCGGTGCTGCCGAGCTGTCGGTCGCCCTGGAGGTGTCGGTCGGCTTCGGCGCCAGCTGGGACGCCGCCGCCCACTGACGCCGGTCGCCTGTGGTCGGGACATCGCCGTGGATGTGTCAATCCGGATCGCCGGGACAACACCTGACGGATGGCATCGGAAACTGCGCCTGATCGAGGCCGCGAGCCGGCTCCCGTGTGGCTGGTCCGCACCGCGGCCATCGGGGGCCGGCTGCTCCTGCTGGCGGTCCTGGTCTGGCTGCTCGCGGGACTCGCCGTCAAGCTGACCCTCCTGCTGGTCACCGTGGCCGTCGCGCTGCTGCTGGCCGGGGTGGCCGCACCGCTCGTGGGGTGGGCCCACGGGAGGGGCGTGCCGCGCTGGGTCGCCGCGGGTGGCGCCGTCCTGCTGCTGCTGGCCGCTCTCGTCGGTGCCACCGTCGGACTGGGTGCGCGGATCGCCGATCAGCTACCCCAGCTGCGCGACCAGTTCCAGAGTGTTGCCTCCGACCTGTCACAACGGTTCGGCATCCAGTTGCCGGGCGCCGGCTCCTCGTCCGGCGGAGGCTCGGGCACTTCGCAGGGCGGCTCGTCCGGCGGCGGTACCAGCGCCGGCGATTTCCTCGGACCGGCCCAGACGGCCGCCGAGGTGCTCATCGGCATCTTCCTGACCTTCGCGCTCGCTTTCCTCTTCCTGACCAGCGGCCCGGGCATGTGGACGTGGCTGCTCGGCAAGTTCGGCGGTCGCGTCCGCGAGGACGTCGACGCCGCAGGGCGGGCCGCGTGGACGACCGTCGGGGGATACGTCCGCGGCCTGACCATCGTCGCGGTGTTCGACGCGGTCGGCATCGGCGTCGGACTGCTCCTGCTCGGCGTCCCGCTGGCGCTCGTCCTGGCCGCCCTGCAGTTCCTGGCGTCCTACATCCCCACGATCGGCGCCTTCGTCGCCGGAGCACTTGCGGTCGTCGTCGCCTACGGATCGGGCGGCCTCGGCACGGCGGCCCTCGTGCTCGCACTGGTCGTCGTCGTGCAGCAGGTGGGCAACGACGTGATCGAGCCCTATGTCATGAAGAACCGGCTGCCGCTCAACGCGGCGATGGTGCTGGTGGCCGTGACCGCCGGAGGTCTGCTCTGGGGCATCGCCGGTGCTCTCCTGTTCGTCCCACTGGCCGCGGCGATGTCGGCCGCCGCGCACGAGGTCTGGGTGCGGCACGGGTCCCCGCCGGTCGCAGGCGGCTGAACCGCCCCGCCGGGGACGGCGTACCGAGGGGTCCGGTGACATGCACGGGTAGCGCCGCCATGCGGTGGCTCGAGGCCGCAGCCTCGGCGTCCGGTGCCTCGACCAGGCAGAAGCGGACGTCCATGAACAGCGGCATGTTCTCGCCTTCCCCAGGTCGCCGGCCCCGGGCGTGCCGGCCGACGGCGGGAGTCTGCTCTTCGGCGGCGGGGCGAGGTGGTACGTCGGACTCGGCTCAGGGCCTGGAGCAGACCAGGATCAGCGTGCCGGGCACGAGCGCGCCGCGTTCGGGCGACCACTGTCCCCAGTTCTGCGTCCGGCCGGGCGTCCACTCGGGTTCGATCAGGTCCTCGATGAGCAGGCCGGCGCCGACGACGGCGCGGACCCAGTCGCCGACCGTCCGGTGGTGCTCGACGTACACCGCGCGGCCGGCGCCGTCGGTCTCCACGTAGGGCATGCGGTCGAAGTAGGAGGAGACCACCCGGAGGTCCTCGGGATCGGGGGAGTCGGGGAACGGCCAGCGCATCGGGTGGTTGACCGACGCGACGAACCGGCCCCCGGGCCGCAGCACCCGGGCCACCTCCCGGAGCGCGCCCTCGGCGTCGGCCACGAAGGGCAGTCCGCCGAACGCCGAGCACACGACGTCCACGGCCCCGTCGGCGACGGGCAGCGCCCCGACCTCCCCCTGCACGAGGGGCACGTCGATACCGGTGGAGCGGTTCAGCTGTGCGGCGCGGGCCAGCATCCCGGCGGACAGGTCGAGGGCGACGACGTCCGCGCCGGCGGTGCGCATCCAGCGGGAACAGGGCGCCGAACCGCAGCCGATCTCCAGCACCCGACGGCCGGCGACGTCGCCCAGCAGGTGCGCATCGGCCTCCCGCAGCCCTTCCGGGCACCACAGGAAGTCGGCGTCCCCGAGGTCGGCGCCGTGCTCGGTCAGGTACGCCGGAGCCGCCGCGTCCCACCAGCGGCGGTTCGCCCGGGCGGACTCCTCGACGCCGGCCGGCCGCCGGGCGACGCCACCGGCGGCCGGATAGCCGTCGCTGCCCAGCGGCGGGGACGACGGGATCTCGCTCATGACGCGCCGATCGTGACACGCGGGGGAGTGCTCATCGACCGCCGACCCAGGTGGACCCGGCGGTCTCGTCGTCCGTACGATGGGGAATGCGCCAGAGGTCTGTCGTGCTCTTCCCCACAGGGAAGGCCTGCGCCGGTTCTCCCCGCTGATCACCCCCGCGGCCGCGTGGCCGCGGGTCGTCCTGTCCCTACGCATAAACCGTCCGGAGCAACCAACCACATGACCTCCACTCAGGTCCGTCCTTCCAGCACCCCCCAGGTCGCCGTCAACGACATCGGTTCCGCCGAGGACTTCCTCGCGGCCATCGACCAGACGATCAAGTACTTCAACGATGGCGACATCGTCGAAGGCGTCATCGTCAAGGTCGACCGGGACGAGGTGCTGCTGGACATCGGCTACAAGACCGAGGGCGTCATCCCCTCGCGCGAGCTCTCCATCAAGCACGACGTCGACCCCAACGAGGTCGTCAGCGTCGGCGACGAGGTGGAAGCCCTGGTCCTCCAGAAGGAGGACAAGGAAGGGCGGCTGATCCTCTCCAAGAAGCGCGCACAGTACGAGCGCGCCTGGGGCACGATCGAGGCCAAGAAGGAAGCCGACGAGGTCGTCACCGGCACCGTCATCGAGGTCGTCAAGGGTGGCCTCATCCTGGACATCGGCCTGCGTGGGTTCCTCCCCGCCTCGCTGGTCGAGATGCGCCGCGTCCGCGACCTGCAGCCCTACGTGGGCCGCGAGCTCGAGGCGAAGATCATCGAGCTCGACAAGAACCGCAACAACGTCGTCCTCTCCCGCCGCCAGTGGCTCGAGCAGACGCAGTCCGAGGTCCGCAGCGAGTTCCTCAACAAGCTCGCCAAGGGTCAGGTCCGTACGGGCGTCGTCTCCTCGATCGTCAACTTCGGTGCGTTCGTGGACCTGGGTGGCGTCGACGGTCTGGTGCACGTCTCCGAGCTGTCCTGGAAGCACATCGACCACCCGTCCGAGGTCGTCGAGGTCGGCCAGGAGGTCACCGTCGAGGTCCTCGACGTCGACCTGGACCGCGAGCGGGTCTCCCTGTCGCTGAAGGCGACGCAGGAGGACCCGTGGCGTCAGTTCGCCCGCACGCACCAGATCGGTCAGGTCGTCCCGGGCAAGGTCACCAAGCTCGTTCCGTTCGGTGCGTTCGTGCGCGTCGACGAGGGCATCGAGGGCCTGGTGCACATCTCCGAGCTGGCCGAGCGCCACGTCGAGATCCCCGAGCAGGTCGTGCAGGTCGGCGACGAGATCCTGGTCAAGGTCATCGACATCGACCTGGACCGCCGCCGCATCTCGCTGTCGCTCAAGCAGGCCAACGAGGGCGTCGTCGGCGACGAGGAGCAGTTCGACCCGGCCGCCTACGGCATGGCCGCGTCCTACGACGCCGAGGGCAACTACCTCTACCCTGAGGGCTTCGACGCCGACACCGGCGAGTGGCGCGAGGGCTTCGACGCGCAGCGCGAGGAGTGGGAGCGGCAGTACGCCGAGGCCCAGGCCCGCTTCGAGGCGCACCGCAAGCAGATCGCCGCGGCGAAGGAGGCCGACGCCGAGGCCGCTGCCGGCGGCAGCTACTCCAGCGACGACGCCGCCGGCCCGGACGTCCCGGCCACCGGTGGCGGCACGCTGGCCAGCGACGAGGCCCTGGCCGCGCTGCGGGCCAAGCTCGCCGGCGGTGAGTGAGCAGTAGTGCTCTGAACCACGGAGGCCCAGAACCGATCCGGTTCTGGGCCTCCGTGGTTCACCGCCTTCTCAGGCACACGAACAGGCCCCACGGACGTCGTCCGTGGGGCCTCTCGCGTTCTTCAGAGGCTGAGGATGATCGCGAAGGCGGTGCGCGGACGACCACCGGAACCGGCGAGGAAGGTCCAGGTGTGGCGGCCGGCGGGCGGGGCCTGGAAGAGCCACTGCAGGAAGGTGTTGCGTCGCGGCGAGGCGGGACGCTGGAACTGCATGCGCTCGCGGACGGCGGGGATGTCGTCGCAGCGGACCCCGGCGGCCGAGCCCAGGCGGTGACGGCCGGCGCCCTGCCGGCGGGCGGCGCGCGTCGAGGGGGATGCGTCAGCGGTGGTACGGGACATGTCGGGTTCTGCCTCTCTCGGCGGGGGAAGATCGCCGAGGCGGACGTTATGCGCGTGACGCGTGTGACTGGTGCGACGCGCCGGACGGGACGTGCGGGTGTTATCCGGCCGTGACCTTGCGCGTTCGAGGCGCCCCCGGCTGGCCAACTACTGTCCGGTCGTGACGCGCATCGGACTGACCGGCGGGATCGGGTCCGGCAAGAGCACGGTCTCGGCTCTGCTGGCCGCCCGGGGCGCGGTGATCGTCGATGCCGACCGGATCGCCCGCGAGGTGCTCGAGCCGGGCACCCCGGGACTCGCGGCGGTCGCGGAGGCGTTCGGGGACGATGTGCTGGCCGCCGACGGCGCCCTCGACCGGACCGCGCTGGCCGCGGTCGTCTTCACCGACGCGGACGCTCGGAAGCGACTCGACGGGATCGTGCATCCCCTGGTCCGTGCCCGCGCCACCGAGCTCGCCGGGGCCGCCCCGCCGGACGCCGTCGTCGTGCACGACGTGCCGCTGTTGGTGGAGACCGGCCAGGCGCCCTCCTACGACCTGGTCCTGGTGGTGGAGGCCGATCCGGCCGTTCGCGTGGCCCGGCTCGTCCAGCGGGGCCTCACGGCCGAGGATGCGCGGGCCCGGATGGCTGCCCAGGCCTCCGACGAGGAGCGTCAGGCGGTCGCCGACGTCGTCCTGGACAACAGCGGGACCCGGGAGCAGCTCGAGGAGCAGGTCGACCGGTTCTGGGCCGACCACGTGCCCCCGGTGACGGGATGACCGGTACCCGGTCCGCTCCGGCCCCGGAGGTGTGCCGGGCGCAGGTCGGCACCTGGACCGCGCTGGTGGTCGTCCCGGTGGGGATCACGGTCCTGTTGTTCCTGTACGTGGACGTCAACCCGGTCGTGCACGGGATGTTCGCCGTGGTCGCCGCGCTGCAGATCATGATCGCGCTGCACTGGAGGCGGAACCAGAACTGGCGGCGCTGAGCGCTCCCGCCCCCACGAACAGCGAAAGCCCCAGGTCGGTGACCTGGGGCTGAGCTGGTGGGCGATACTGGGATCGAACCAGTGACCTCTTCCGTGTCAGGGAAGCGCGCTACCGCTGCGCCAATCGCCCGTTCCGGCCTCGCGACCGGACCCTCCTCCGCGCTCGTGCTCCGCAGAGGAGACGAGGTGGAGACGGGATTTGAACCCGTGTAGACGGCTTTGCAGGCCGTTGCCTCGCCTCTCGGCCACTCCACCGCACGCGGGCGCCAGTCTCTCGACCAGCGCCCGAGGTTCCGAGCGGACGACGGGATTCGAACCCGCGACCCTCACCTTGGCAAGGTGATGCTCTACCAGCTGAGCCACGTCCGCGTTGCGTGGAGAACTCTAACCGACGCCCTCGAGCCCTCCAAGCAGGGGGGTCCCAGCGGCCGTCCCGGAGAGGGGTCGGGGACCGAAACCGCTGGTCAGCGGCCCGATGGGTCCGCCCCACCGTTGGAGAGCAGCACGTGCAGCTCGTCGTCGAGGTCGAGCAGCCCGCTCTCCGAACCCGAGGGGACCAGTGCCTCGGTGTGCCGGAGGAAGGCGGCCACGGTCGCCCGCGACAGCTCGAACAGCGCCTCGCCCGAGGGGGCGCGCAGGTGGAGGAACAGCACGTCGGTGGCCCCGTACGCCGGCCACAGCCGGACGTCGCCGTCGCCGGTGGGGGCCTGGAGACCGGCCTGGAGCAGCTCGCGGCTCAGCAGCCAGGCGATACCGCCCTCGTCGAGGTCGACGACACCGTTCTCGTCGCCGACGTCGCCGAAGGCGATGCGGACGGCGAACGGGTCGGCCGCGTCGTAGCAGAGCAATGCCGGTACCTCGGTCCACGACTGCGGACCGACCAGCTGGAGGGTGAGGGGGGACGAGTACCCGGGGGTCCAACCGCTGCGCATGTCAGGTCAACGACCGTCGGTTCTCGGAGTGACGTCGCATTGCACTTCCTTCACATCCGTCACACCCGTCACACGGGCGCCACGAGTCGATGCTGCTGGCCCTCTCTGCCATGCCCGGGCGGGGCACCGGTGAACCGTCGCATCGCACCGGGAGTGAACCGTTGGGGCGGGAGCGCCCGAACGATGCGTGTGATCATGGGAGCTGTGACCTCCCCGCCGCGGCGATCTGAGGACACCGCCGGGGACGCCGACGTCATGCGTCGGATCCGGGCGGGGGACCGCAGCGCCATCGACGACCTCTACGAACGGTTCCGTCGGCCCGCGTTCGCGCTGGCCCGCCGGATCCTGGGCGACGACGCCCTGGCCGAGGACGTGCTGCAGGAGGTTTTCCTCAGCGTGTGGCGCGATCCGGCGGCGTTCGACCGGGGACGGGGCAGCGTGGCCTCGTGGCTGCTGGCCGTCGTCCACCACAAGGCAGTGGACTCCGTACGTCGCGAGGAATCCCAGCGCCGCCGACAGGCGCAGGCGGAGGACGAGATGGCGCTGGACGCGCCCACCGCGACGCGCGACGTCGAGGACGACGCCTGGTCCCGGGTGGTCGCCGAACAGGTGCGGACGGCGATGGGCCTGCTCTCCCAGCCGCAGCGCGAGGCGCTGACCCTCGCCTACTACGGCGGGTACACCCAGCGGGAGGTGGCCGCGCTCACCGGCACCCCGCTCGGCACCGTCAAGACCCGGATGCTCGCCGGGATGCGCCGGCTCAAGCAGGAGCTCGGCGGACCCGCCGGCAACAGTGCCCTGGACACCATCTCGTCGACGGAGGACTCGCGATGACCGCGGACCACGAGCGCTTCGACGAGCTCGCCGTGGGCTGGGCGTTGCATGCGCTCGAGCCCGAGGACGAGACCGAGTTCACCCGGCATCTGTCCGGCTGCGCCCGGTGCGCGGAGACCGTTGCGGAGACCACGGAGGTGATGGGGGCGATGGCCGCGGACCTGCCCCAGGCCGAACCCTCCGAGGCGCTGCGCGTGCGGTTGGCCGCCGCGGTGCAGGCCACCGAGCAGGTGCAGCGGCCGCCCGTCCCGCCACGGCAGGCCGAGGTCCCGCGGCTGGTTCCGGTTGCCCCGGGCGTACCGGCTGCCCGGCGGCGCCCGTTGGCGATCACCCTCGTGGCCGCGGCCGTGGCGGCAGTGGTCGGTCTGGGGCTGTGGAACGTGGCACTCAACTCCGACCGGCGGGACCTGCAGGCGCAGGTCGCCGAGCAGAGCAAGGCCATGGCCGCGCTGCTGAGTCCGGACGGGACGACGGTCACGTCTCTGGGGGCCGACGGTCGCCCGGTCGCCACGGTGGTGCCCCGGGGCGAGGAGGTGCAGGTGGTGAGCTACGGGCTGTCCGAGAACGAGACCGCGTCCACGACGTACGTCCTGTGGGGCCTCGACGGCGACGAGACGAATCCGCTCGGAACCTTCGACGTGGAGCGGTCACAGATCGAGCTGAAAACCGTAGGCTCCGGGCTGGCCGGTCTCGACGACTTCACCAGCTTCGCCATCAGTCTCGAGCCCGGTCGGGAGGCTCCGTCGACACCGACGGAGGTCGTGGCGACCGGGCAGGTGACCAGCTGAGCGAACAGAGGACGGCGGCCGCGCCGGTACGTCCGATCCCGGACTCGGCCGACCATCGGGAGACGTCGGCGGAGCGCCGCGCCCGGTACGACGCCGACGACACGCACAGCCTGCGTCAGCGGGTGGCCGAGACGCGCTGGCGGCGTCGACTGGCGGTTCGTCGGGCCGTCGACCAGGCCTATCGGTTGTGCGTCGGCATCGTCGGCGGGCTGATCGTCGCGCTCGGCCTGGCGACGATCCCGCTGCCGGGACCGGGCTGGCTCACGGTGATCGCCGGCCTCTTCGTCCTGGCCAGCGAATTCCTGTGGGCCGAGCGGCTCCTGGAGTTCACCAAGAAGCACGTCAAGCACTGGACCGACTGGGTGAGCGCCCGGCCGGTGTGGGTGCGGGTGCTGCTCGCCGCGGCCACGGCGGCGTTCGTCTACGGCATCCTCGTCGTCGCCCTGCACGTGATGGGCGTGCCCGACTGGGTGCCGGGGTGGGTGCCGCTCTGGCGGTGACGTTCTGGCACAATCGTCGGCGCGGTGCACGCGAGTGCCCGTGTCCGAGATGCGCAGGGCGATTGGCTCAGTGGTAGAGCGCTTCGTTCACACCGAAGAGGTCACTGGTTCGAACCCAGTATCGCCCACTCGCCGGAGGGCCCGGTCCGCGACGCGGACCGGGCCTTCCGTCGTCCGTGCTCACCGCCGTCCGTACTCGACCAGCCGGACCATCCCGTCCTCCATGTGGTGGTGGTTGTGGCAGTGGAACAGCCACCGCCCCGGGTTGGTCGCCAGGAAGTCGAACGTCACCTCACCGCCGCGGGCGGGGACGGCGACGGTGTCCTTCACCGGCCCCCGTCCGCTCGCCGTCAGCACCTGGAAGTGATGGCCGTGCAGGTGCATGGGGTGCCACTTGGCGCTGGTGTTGCGCATCGTGAACCGCACCCACTCGCCTTCGGCGACGGGCAGCGGGTCGGCGTCGGGATAGCTCTGCCCCCCGATCTGCGTGCCCGACAGCACGAGGTCGTACCGGCGGTCCGGCGTCCCGTTCGGCAGTGCCAGCGGCTCCCGCGCCAGCAGGTCGTCGTAGACCGCCAGCTGCCCGGCCAGCTCGGCCGGTCGTTCCCCGACCTCCGGGGCCCGGGAGGCGTCGCTGCCCGTGTAGCGCAGCAGGGCCCGGCCCCATCCACCCCGCCCCTCCGGCTGGACGCCGATCTGCCACACCCCGCCGGGTGCAGCGGCGTCGACCAGGACGTCGTAGCGCTCGCCCATCCCCAGCCGCAGCGCGTCGACCGTCGTGGGCTCCACCGGCATCCCGTCGGTGTGCGTGACCGTCAGCCGGTGGCCGGCGATCGCGAAGCGGAAGCCGGTGTCGGCGGCGATGTTCATGACCCGCAGACGCACCCGGTCGCCGGCCCGCGCCTCGAGCACCGCGGGGTCCTCCGGAGGGCGCCCGTTGACCAGCAGCAGGGGATAGGCCCGGCCGCCGAAGGAGACGGTGTCGGCGGGGTCCGGATCCGTGTCGCCGGCCGGCGCCGCGTGGCCGGCGTGGTCGTCCATGCCGTCGCGCCAGTCGTCGAGCATCAGGGTGTACTCGCGGTCGTAGGAGAGCTCCTCGGTCCGCGGCTCCACGACCAGCGGCCCGTACAGGCCCCGGTCCAGCTGCATGCCGACGTGCGCGTGGTACATGAACGAGCCGGGGATCGGCGTCTCGAACTCGTAAGTGAAGCCCTCGCCGGGCGCCACCGGGTCCTGGGTGATCCCGGGGACGCCGTCCATCCCGTTCGGCGGCGCCAGCCCGTGCCAGTGCACGGTGGTGTCCTCCGTGAGCTCGTTCTCCAGCTGCACCCGCAGGACCTCACCGGCCCGGAGGCGGATCTCCGGACCCGGGACGGTGCCGTAGCCCCAGGTGGGCACCGCGTGGCCGGCCAGGTCGACCCGCATCGGTGCGGCCGTCAGCCGCAGGCCCCCCGTGGTGGGAGGGCCTGCGGCCGACGGCTCGCGGCCCGAGCAGCCGCTGACCAGCGCGAGCCCGGCGGCGGCGGTCAGCCCCAGGAACTGGCGTCGTGTCGCCGGCTGCGATGCGAAGCCCGTCACTCGGCGGTGAACTCCGCGAACATGCCCAGGGTGAAGTGCGGTGGGCCGTCGCCTTCGTGCTCATGCGTGGTCCCCTGCGGGATGAAGCACGCCGCTCCGTACCGCCCCTCCTCCAGGCGCATGAACGTGGTGTCGGACTCGCCCGGCGCAGCGAAGGCGACGCCCTTGAGCTCGATCATGGAGATGACCTGCTCCTCCGGCTGGGTGAGCAGTTCCTCGACCGGCATCGTCACGTCGTCGTTGATGCGGGCGAGACCGATCTCGTGCATCTCGTCGCCCTCGTTGGTGAAGGTGATGGCGACGACGCCGGACTGGATCGTCTCCGGGATGCCCTCGTACTCGTAGTTGACCCCGGTGGCCTCGAGCTGCTCGTAGCCGCACTCGGCGAGCATGTACTCGTCGATGGCGTCGTCGGCCTCCGTGTACTCCGGCTGCTCGAAGATCGTGTCGTCGCCGGTCGAGAGCACCTCGCGGATGTTGCCGGTCAGCGTGGTGACGGCGTCGCTGATCTCCTCGGGGGCGGTCTCCTCCACAGCGGCGAGCTGCGGCTCGACCTGGGTCCCGAACTCCTCGAGCGCCGCCTGGATCTCCTCGGGAGTGGCGGTCTCGAAGTCGATGGGGGGGCCCATGGCGATCGCGCCCTCCGCGTCGACCGCCGCCTCGCAGAACTCTGCGGGGTCGCCTCCGGCCTCCGCCGCGCTGCTCTCCGCGGCCTGGGTCTCCTCGCCACCGGAGTCGTCCGATCCGCAGGCCACCATGGTGGTCGCCAGCGCGAGCGAGGCGCCGCCGAGGACCAGGCGGCGCAACGCCCGGGTGCCAGTCGTCCTGTGCATGTTCTCCAACCTCTCTGCCATGGACGGCCGCGCCGACCGTGTCGACGGGCAATGTCGCGATGAGGAGGGGCGTGTGGCGTCGTCGGATACACGGTGCGGAGCCGGACGCGGTGCCGGATCTGCGATCCGTCACGCGATGTCGCAGCGGGTGCTCGCTCCGTAGTACGGATCCGTACCGGACGACGCCGGTACCGTCCGGGAGATGACGACGGGACGACAGGTGGGCCGGGTCGAGGAGATCTGGCTCTACCCGGTGAAGTCGCTGGCCGGCACCGCCGTGGCCACCGTCGAGATCGGCCCGGACGGGCTGTCCGGTGACCGGGCGTGGACCGTGGTCGCGGATGACCGGCCGGTCCGGGCCAAGGACGAGCCCGTGCTCGCCACGCTGTCTCCAGCGGGCGCCGATGCCGCGTCCCTGTCCGCCGCGCTCGGCCGGCCGGTGCGCCTGCAGCGGCTCCCGCCGCAGCCGGGGGCGGCCCCGGTCCACCTCGTCTCCCGGGCGGCCGTCGAGCGGGCCGCGGAGGGTGAGGTGCCCGAGGGCTGCTCGGCCGAGGATCCGCGCGCCAACCTCGTGCTCGCGCTGGACGGCGACGAGCGCACGTGGGTGGGTCGCGACCTGCGGATCGGCGACGCCGTCCTCCGCCTCAGCCGCACTCCCAAGCACTGCCTGGGGGTCTATGCCGAGGTCGTCACGCCCGGCGCGGTGCGCATCGAGGACGCCGTCCTGCTCGTCTAACGTCCTCGTCGTGGCATGCCGCCGGACGTGGCTCGTCGGGGTCGCCGTGCTCCTGACCTCCTGCACGGAAGATCCGGAGCCGGTCGTCGCACCTCCCACGGCTCCGCCGCCGGCGGAGAGCTTCACCCTCGTGGCCACCGGCGACGTGCTGATCCACCAGGACCGCGCGCTCACGGCCGGCGCGGAGCAGCCCGACGGCTCCTACGACTTCTCCGGCGTCCTCGAGCCGGTCGCCCCGCTGATCGGCGCCGCCGACCTGGCCATCTGCCATCTGGAGACACCGGTCGCCCCGCGCGGCGGCCCGTACCGCGGCTACCCGAGCTTCGCCGTCCAGCCCGAGATCGTCGACGCGCTGGCCGACGCGGGGTACGACCTCTGCTCCACGGCGTCGAACCACTCCCTCGACGACGGGACGGAGGGCCTCGTCCGCACGCTGGACATCCTCGACGCCGCCGGGATCGCGCACGCCGGTACGTATCGCAGCGAGGCGGAGTCCCTCGACCCGACGCTGGTCGACGCCGGTGGGGTCACCGTCGGCCTCGTGGCCGGCACCTTCAGCCTCAACGGGGTCCCGCTGCCGGCCCGGCGGGAGTGGTCGGTCGACGTCGCACCGGTGCCCGACGTCGGCGGGATGCTGGCGGCGGCCGGCCGAGCCCGTGCGGCGGGCGCCGAGGTCGTCGTCGCCAGCCTGCACTGCTGCGCGGAGTACCGGCACGACCCGACCGACGCGCAGGTCGCAGCGGTGCAGGCGCTGCTCGCCTCGCCGGATGTCGACCTCGTGCTCGGCCACCACGCCCACGTCGTCCAGCCGATCGAGCAGATCGCGGGGGAGTGGGTGGCCTACGGGCTCGGTAACCACATCGCCGAGCACGCCACCCGCGGCCACCGGACCGAGGACTCGGTGGCCGCGCGGTTCGCCTTCACCCGCGGCGACGACGGCCGATTCACGGTGACGACGGCGGAGGCGGTGCCGCTGGCCATCGAGTTCGGCGGGGAACGGGTGACCGTCCAGCCGGCCGACCCGGAGACCTATGCACGGGTCGCCGAGGTGCTGGCTCGTCGGGGCGGCGTCGCGGCGGGCCTCCAGGTCGTCGCGCACTAGGCTCGGGAGGCCCGTTCCACCGACCCTCTGGAGTTCCTGTGTCGACCCCGCCCTCGCCGACCGCCGTACCCCCGATCCGGGTGCCGGCCGGGACGACGGCGATGCAGGCGCTCAAGGACGCCGGAATCCCGCTGAAGGGTCCCGACGGCGCCGTCGTCGTCCGCGACGCCGTCAGCGGTGACCTCAGGGACCTCGCCTGGACCCCGGAGGCCGACACCGAGGTGGAGCCGGTCCCGGCCGCCAGCGCCGACGGTCGCGCGGTCATCCGCCACTCGGCCGCCCACGTGCTCGCGCAGGCGGTCCAGGAGCTGTTCCCCGGCACCCGGCTGGGTATCGGCCCGCCGGTCGAGAACGGCTTCTACTACGACTTCGACCCCGAGCGGCCGTTCACCCCCGAGGACCTCACGGCGCTGGAGAAGAAGATGCAGGAGATCGTCCGCGCCGGGCAGAACTTCGCCCGCCGGGAGATCGGCGACGCCGACGCGCAGGCCGAACTCGCCCACGAGCCCTACAAGCTCGAGTTGATCGGCCTCAAGGGTGGTGCCGGCGAGGGCGCCGACGTCGAGGTCGGCGGCGCGCAGCTGACGATGTACGACAACCTCGACGCGCGCACCGGTGAGCGGGTCTGGACAGACCTGTGCCGCGGCCCGCACCTGCCGCGCACCAGCACCATCCCGGCGTTCAGCCTCACCCGGTCGGCAGCCGCGTACTGGCGGGGCAGCGAGAAGAATCCGCAGCTGCAGCGCATCTACGGCACCGCGTGGGAGAGCAAGGACGCGCACAAGGCCTATCTGGAGCAGCTGGCCGAGGCCGAGCGCCGCGACCACCGGCGGCTGGGCGCCGAGCTGGACCTCTTCAGCTTCCCGGACGAAATCGGCTCCGGCCTGGCCGTGTTCCACCCGAAGGGCGGCGTGGTCAAGCGGGAGATGGAGGACTACGTCCGCGCACGGCACATCGAGGAGGGCTTCGACTACGTCGGGTCGCCACACATCAGCAAGGGCGGGCTGTTCGAGACCTCCGGGCACCTGCCGTACTACGAGGACACCATGTTCCCGGCCATGGACCTGGAGAACTCGAAGTACTACCTCAAGGCCATGAACTGCCCGATGCACAACCTGATCTTCCGGTCGCGCGGGCGGTCCTACCGCGAGCTGCCGCTGCGGTTCTTCGAGTTCGGCTCGGTCTACCGGTACGAGAAGTCCGGCGTCGTGCACGGCCTCACCCGGGTGCGCGGCCTCACCATGGACGACTCGCACAGCTACGTCACCGCCGAGCAGGCGCCGGGCGAGATCCGGCACCTCATGGGCTTCGTGCTGGGGCTGCTGCGCGACTTCGGGTTGGACGACTACTACCTGGAGCTCTCCACCCGCAGCGACGACCCGGACAAGAAGGACAAGTTCATCGGGTCGGACGAGGAGTGGGCCGTCGCCACCGCCGTCCTCGAGCAGGCGGCCAAGGACTCCGGCCTCGAGCTGGTGCCCGACCCGGGCGGCGCGGCGTTCTACGGGCCGAAGATCTCCGTCCAGGCCCGTGACGCGATCGGGCGCACGTGGCAGATGTCGACGATCCAGTACGACTTCAACCAGCCGGCGCGCTTCGGCCTGGAGTACACGTCGGCCGACGGCGGCCGGCAGCAGCCGGTCATGATCCACTCGGCGAAGTTCGGCTCGATCGAGCGGTTCTTCGGCGTCCTCACCGAGCACTACGCCGGGGCCTTCCCGGCCTGGCTGGCCCCGGTGCAGGTGGTCGGCATCCCGATCACCGACGAGCAGGTGCCCTACCTGACCGACGTCGCGCTGAAGTTGCGCGCCCGGGGCCTGCGGGTCGAGATCGACGACTCCGACGACCGGATGCAGAAGAAGATCCGCACCGCGAGCAAGCAGAAGATCCCGTTCGTGCTCATCGCCGGCGGCACCGACGCCGAGGCCGGCGCGGTCTCGTTCCGCTACCGCGACGGCAGTCAGCGCAACGGTGTCCCGGTCGACGAGGCGGTGGAGCAGGTCGCCGCGTGGGTCGCCTCCCGCTCCAACCTCGATCCGTCGGCCCTCGATCCGTCAGCAGGGTCCTCGGGATGAGCGACGACGGTCCGGGCGCGGCCTTCGAGCATCTGTGGACGCCCTACCGGATGGCCTACATCCGGGGGGAGGGCAAACCCACCGGCCCGCACGACTGCCCGTTCTGCGTCATCCCGACCATGGACGACGAGGAGGGCCTGATCGTGGCCCGGGGGACGACGGTCTTCGCCGTCCTCAACCTCTACCCGTACAACGCCGGGCACCTGATGCTGGTCCCGTACCGGCACGTGCCCGACTACACCGACCTGACCTCCGAGGAGGTCGCCGAACTGGGCGCCTTCACCCAGACGGCGATGCGCACGGTGCGGACGGTGAGCGGGGCCCACGGCTTCAACATCGGGATGAACCAGGGGTCGGTCGCCGGCGCCGGCATCGCCGACCACCTGCACCAGCACGCCGTGCCCCGCTGGGGCGGCGACACCAACTTCATGCCGGTCATCGGGCTCACCCGGGTGCTCCCGCAGGTGCTGAAGGAGACGCGCGATCTCCTCGCTGCCGCCTGGAGCGGGCACGCCGTCCGTGTGCCGTCGTCCATCCACCCCACCACCGCCTCGCCGTCCGCCCACCCCACCACCGCCTCGCCGTCCGCCCACCCCACCACCCCGGCAGGAACCTGAGGTGCTCGGCAGCAACGTCCGGCCGGCCGTGGCCCGCTTCTGGGCGCCGGTCGTCGGGCGGCTGGCGAAGGCCGGGGTCACCCCGGACATGGTGACGATCACCGGCACCGTCGGCGCGGTCGCGTCCGCCGTCTTCCTGATCGGGAACGGGTGGCTCTTCTGGGGTTCCTTCGCCGTCACCGTGTTCGTCCTGCTCGACATGCTCGACGGCGCGCTGGCCCGCGCCCGCGGTGGCGGATCGGTCTGGGGCGCGGTCCTCGACTCCACCGGCGACCGGGCGGCCGACGCGGCGATCTTCGGGGCGCTGGTCTGGTGGTACTCCGGGGACGGCGACAACCGGCTCCTGGTCCTGCTGGCGCTCGTCTGCCTGGTGCTCGGGATCCTCACCTCCTACATCAAGGCGCGGGCCGAGGGGGTCGGGCTGGCCTGCGACGTCGGGGTCGTCGAGCGCACCGAGCGACTGATCCTGGTGCTGGTCGGGGCCGGCTTCACCGGGCTCGGCATCCCCTACGCGGTGCACGCGGCACTGTGGGTGCTCCTCGTCGGCAGTGCGGTCACGGTCGGCCAGCGGTTCCTCGCCGTCCGCCGCGCCGCCGCCGGCCGGCCCCTGCCCGTCCCGCCGTCCCCACCGGCGCCGTGAGCCGGGGCTTCGTCGACCGGGCGACCGCCCGGCTGACCGACGCCGGCTTCGCCGCCGGCTGGCACGCCGTCCGGCTGCTCCCCGAGCCGGCTGCCCGGGGCGCGTTCGACCGGGCAGGCCGCTGGGCTGCCGGCCGCGACGGCAAGGGCACCCGGCAGCTCCGGGCCAACCTGCGCGCGGTCACGGGGGGCCGGCTGAGCGAGCCGGAGCTCACCGACCTCACCACCCGGGCCGTCCGCTCCTACGCGCGCTACTGGCAAGAGGCGTTCCGGTTGCCGGCGCTGCGCAGCGAGCGGATCGTCGCCGGCACCGAGGTCGTCGGTCTCGGGCACCTCGAGAAGGCCCGCGCCGGCGGACGCCCGGTGATCATGGCGTTGCCGCACAGCGGCAACTGGGACGCCGCCGGGATGTGGTTCATCGACTGGCTCGGCGGCCCGTTCATGACCGTCGCCGAGCGGCTCGAGCCCGAGTCGCTGTACGAGCGCTTCGTGGCCTTCCGGGAGTCGTTGGGCTTCCGGGTGGTTCCGCTGACCGGCGGGCCGCGTCCCAGCACCGAGGTGCTCCGGGAGTGGCTGGGGAAGGGTGGGGCCACCTGCCTGCTGGTCGACCGCAACCTCGGCAGCGGGGGAGTGCCGGTGCAGTTCTTCGGCCGCACCGCGACCCTGCCCGGCGGTGCCGCGCTGCTGGCCGCTCAGACGGGGGCCGCGCTGGTCCCGACGGTGTGCCAGTTCACCGAGGGCGGCTGGCGGCTGGTCTTCTCCGCGGATGTCCCGGTCGCCGGACCGGGCCGGCTCAAGGACCGGGCCACCACCGCCATGCAGGCCGTGGCGGACGCCTTCGCCGCCTCGATCGCCGACCGGCCCGAGGACTGGCACATGCTCGGGCGGATCTGGGCCGACGTGCCGCCGGATCCACCCGCTGGGTCGAGCGCGAGCCCTTCTCCGACCCCGGCCGCCCTCTGATGCGCATCGGCCTGGTGTGCCCGTACCAGTGGGACGTGCCCGGCGGGGTGCAGTTCCACGTCCGCGACCTGGCCGAGACCCTCCTCGGTCTGGGGCACCACGTGGAAGTGCTGACCCCCGCCGAGCACGAGGACTCCCTCCCGGCGTACGCGACCTTCGCCGGCCGGACGGTGCCGGTCCCGTACAACGGGTCGATGGCCAGCCTGCAGTTCGGGCCGGTCTCGGCCACCCGGGTGCGGCGGTGGCTGCGCGACGGGCACTTCGACGTCGTCCACGTGCACGAGCCGGCCCCGCCGTCGGTCTCGTTGCTGGTCTGCATGATCGCCAAGGGCCCGATCGTGGCGACGTTCCACACGGCGACGACGCGGTCGAAGTGGCTCGCCGCCATGGGGCCGATGGTGCGGCCCTGGCTGGAACGGATCAGCGGGCGCATCGCGGTGTCCGACTTCGCCCGCCGCGTCCAGGTGGAGCACCTCGGCGGCGACGCGGTGATCATCCCCAACGGCGTGCACGTCGACGCGTTCACCCACGGCCCGACGCTGCCCGGCATCGCCCGGGGCGTCGACGGGCCGACCATCGGCTTCCTCGGCCGGTTCGACGAGCCGCGCAAGGGCCTGCCGGTGCTGCTCGAGGCCATGCGCACCGTCGTCCGCCGCCATCCCGGGGCGCGGCTGCTGATCGCCGGCCGGGGGGACGCCGCTGAGCTGGACCGGCTGGTCGGCGAGGACCTGCGCCCGCACGTGGGCCTCCTCGGCGAGATCTCGGAGGCGGACAAGGCCGCCCTCCTGCGATCGGTGGACGTCTACTGCGCGCCCAACCTGCTCGGGGAGTCGTTCGGCGTCATCCTCATCGAGGCGCTCGCCGCCGGGGCGCCCATCGTGGCCAGCGACCTCGACGCCTTCACCCGGGTGCTCGAGGACGGCGCGGCCGGCGTGCTCGTCCGACGCGGCGACGCGGCCGCGCTCGGCCGTGCCCTCTGCGACCTCCTCGCCGACCCCCCGCGGCTGGCCGAGCTCTCCGCCCGGGGCCCGGCCGCGGCCGCCGCCTACGACTGGCAGATCCTCGCCCGCCGCATCCTGGCCGTCTACGAGACGGTGGTGCTCCCGGGCGGCAGCGCCGTGACCGCGACGGACGACGACCAATTCCCCGGGGTGCCACCGGCCCGCGGGCAGGTGCGGACAAGCCCACGGCCCCCCCGCTAGCCTGCGCCCCGTGACGCCCGACGCCTGGTTGCTGCTCGGCGGCGTCCTCGCGCTGCTGCTGGTCGCGTGGGTGGCCTGGACGCTGAGCCGGCTGAGCCGGCTCGAGGACCGGGTGGCCCGGGCGTGGATCGCCCTGGACACGCAGTTGCAACGGCGGGCGGGGCTGGCCGAGGAGCTGGCCCGCAACCATCCGGCCGCCGTGGGGCAGGACCGGGCCCCGTACCTCGCCGCCTTCGCGGTCGATGCGCGGATCCCCGTCGACGGCGACCGGGAGCTGGCCGAGAACGCCCTGGGCCGGGAGCTGCGGGAGCTGCCCCCCGATCTGCCCGGAGTCCCGGCCGCACTGCAGGCCGACCTGGAGGGCACCGCCACGCGCGTGGGCCTGGCCCGGCGCTTCTACAACGACGCCGTCCGTGACACCTGCGCGCTGCGGGGGCAGCGGATGCCCCGGCTGCTCGGCCTGCACGCCCGCCGCCCGCTGCCGCGCTACTTCGACATCGACGACCGCCTCGACCAGGTGGCCGGTGCCGGGCGGGGCGGTGGCTGACGCGCCGTAGTATCGGGGTTCCACGACCGTCTATCAGAGGCAGCATCCCGTGTCAGCGCAGACCCCCTCCACCGGCACCGACCGCGTCAAGCGCGGCATGGCAGAGCAGCTGAAGGGCGGCGTCATCATGGACGTCGTCACCCCCGAGCAGGCGAAGATCGCCGAGGACGCCGGCGCGGTCGCCGTCATGGCGCTGGAGCGTGTGCCCGCGGACATCCGCGCCGAGGGCGGCATCTCGCGGATGAGCGACCCCGACATGATCGACGGCATCATCGGCGCCGTCTCGATCCCGGTGATGGCCAAGGCCCGCATCGGGCACTTCGTCGAGGCCCAGGTGCTGCAGGCGCTGGGCGTCGACTACATCGACGAGTCCGAGGTGCTGACCCCGGCCGACGAGGCGCACCACATCGCCAAGAGCGAGTTCACCGTGCCGTTCGTCTGCGGCGCCACCGACCTCGGCGAGGCGCTGCGCCGCATCTCCGAGGGCGCGGCGATGATCCGCTCCAAGGGCGAGGCCGGTACCGGCAACGTCGTCGAGGCCACCCGCCACATGCGGGCGATCCGCGCCGGCATCAGGGCGCTGGGCACCCTGGACGAGACCGAGCTGTTCGTCGCCGCCAAGGAGCTGCGTGCGCCGTACGACCTGGTGGTCGAGGTGGCCCGGCTGGGCAAGCTGCCGGTCGTGCTGTTCACCGCGGGTGGCATCGCCACCCCGGCCGACGCGGCGATGATGATGCAGCTGGGCGCCGAGGGCGTCTTCGTCGGCTCGGGCATCTTCAAGTCCGGCGACCCGGCCCAGCGCGCCGCCGCGATCGTGCAGGCCACGACCTTCCACGACGACCCCGAGGTGATCGCGAAGGTCTCGCGGGGTCTGGGCGAGCCGATGGTGGGCATCAACGTGTCGACCCTGCCGGAGAGCGAGCGGTACTCCACCCGCGGCTGGTGACGCACGACCCGGGGACCGGCCGGGACCGCATCGCGGGTCTGGACCTGGCCCGCGGGCTGGCCGTACTGGGCATGTTCGGCGCCCACCTGGGCATCAGCGGCGAGCTGTCCGTGGACCCGGCGAGCTGGACTGCGGTCGTCGACGGCCGCTCGTCGGTCCTGTTCGCCACCCTGGCCGGGGTCTCGGTCGCGCTGCTGTCGGGCCGGACCCGGCCGGCCGACGGCGTCGACCTCGTCCGGGCCCGGCTGCGCATCGCCGTCCGGGCGGCCTGGATCTTCGCGATCGGCGCGGTGCTGGAGTGGCTGGACACCTTCGTCGCGATCATCCTCGGCGTCTACGCGGTCCTGTTCGTCCTCGCGTGGCCGTTCCTGCGCTGGTCGCCGCGGCGGCTGCTCGCGGCCGCCGGGGTCGTCGCCGTGGCGGGACCGCCGCTGAACGCGTTCCTCGGGCAGGTCCTGTCGGTCGCCGACGCGGAGTCGCACTACGTGGCCGAACTGCTGGTCACCGGCACCTACCCGGCCATGCTGTGGCTGGCGTTCCTGCTGGCGGGACTGGCCGTCGGCCGGCTCGATCTGGCTGCCACCGGCGTCCGGGCGCAGCTGGCCGGGCTCGGCGCAGCCGCCGCCGTGGTGGGCTACGGCGGCGGCTGGCTGAGCACCCGGGCCCTCGCCGGCGGCGTCCCGTCCTCCGGTCCGGAGGAGGGCTTCGCGTCGCCCGTGGGGGAGTGGGAGCCCGCCTGGCTGACCGGCGCCGAGCCGCACAGCGGCACGACCTTCGAGATCGTCGGCTCCACCGGGTTCGCGGTGCTCGTCATCGCCGGCTGCCTGGTGCTCGCCGATCTGGTGCCTGTCCTGGTCGCTCCGCTGGCCGCCGTCGGTGCGCTGGCCCTGTCGGTCTACAGCGCCCACATCGTCGTCATCTGGGCCCTGACCGCCGTCGATCCGGCCGCCGCGCAGGGCCTGGGCGACTGGGTGCTGTTCGCGCTCTGCGCGACGGCGACGGCCACCGTGTGGCGGGCGCGCCTGGGCCGCGGCCCGCTGGAGCGGCTGCTCACCTGGAGCTCGACCCGGGCCGCCGCCGTGCACCCTCCGGGCTGACCCCGGCCGGACGGGCCGCCGTAGCGTGACCGTTCGTGTCCACCGCTCCCGCCCGCCCGGTCGTCGGCGTGCTCGCCCTTCAGGGCGACGTCCGCGAGCACCTGGCCGCCCTGCGCGAGCAGGGTGCCGAAGCCGTTCCGGTCCGCCGACCGGAGGAGTTGGCTGCCGTCGACGGGCTGATCATCCCGGGCGGTGAGTCGACCACGATGTACAAGCTCGCCGAACGGTTCGGCCTGCTCGAGCCGCTGCGCGCCGCCGTCCGCGACGGCCTGCCGGCATACGGCTCGTGCGCCGGGATGATCCTGCTCGCTGACCGGCTGCTCGACGCCCCGCCGGACCAGCAAACCATCGGCGGCATCGACGTGACGGTGCGGCGCAATGCCTTCGGCCGACAGGTCGACTCCTTCGAGTCCGAGGTCGAGCTCGGCCTGGACGGCGGGCCGCTGCACGCGGTGTTCATCCGCGCGCCCTGGGTCGAGGAGGCACGCAGCGACGTCGAGGTCCTCGGGCGGGTCGTGGGTGGAGCGGCCGACGGTAGGATCGTGGCCGTCCGCCAGGGGAACCTGGTGGCCACGAGCTTCCACCCCGAACTGACCGGGGACCGCCGGGTGCACGCGCTGTTCGTCGAGATCGTCCGCCGTCACCTGGCCGAGCAGGCCGGCACAGCTGCCGGGAACGAGAGGGGCAAGGCGAGATGAGCGGCCATTCCAAGTGGGCGACGACCAAGCACAAGAAGGCCGGGATCGACGCCAAGCGCGGCAAGCTCTTCGCCAAGCTGATCAAGAACATCGAGGTCGCGGCCCGCACCGGCGGCGGTGACCCGGCCGGGAACCCGACGCTGTTCGACGCCATCACGAAGGCGAAGAAGAGCTCGGTCCCCAACGACAACATCGACCGCGCGGTCAAGCGGGGGTCCGGCGCCGAGGCCGGAGGTGTCGATTACCAGGGCATCACCTACGAGGGCTACGCCGCGGGTGGCGTCGCCGTCCTCATCGAGTGCCTGACCGACAACAAGAACCGCTCGGCCATGGAGGTCCGCACCGCCATGACCCGCAACGGCGGGTCGATGGCCGACCCCGGCTCGGTCTCCTACCTGTTCTCCCGCAAGGGCGTCGTGGTCGTGCCGAAGACGGACGGCGTCGACGAGGACACCGTGCTCATGGCGGTCCTGGACGCCGGCGCCGAGGAGGTGCGCGACCTCGGGGACGGATTCGAGGTGGTCAGCGAGCCCGGTGACCTGGTCGCCGTCCGCACCGCCCTGCAGGACGCGGGCATCGACTACGACTCCGCCGAGGCCGGCTTCGTCCCGAGCGTCACCGTCGAACTCGACGAGGACGCCGCCGGCAAGGTGTTCCGGCTGATCGACGCCCTCGAGGACTGCGACGACGTCCAGAACGTGTACGCGAACTACGACGTGTCCGACGAGGTGCTCGAGCGCGTCGGCTGACGGTGTGTCGGGGGCCGATCGTCGTCGGCCGCAGCTAGCCTCGGTCGAACAGGCGTTCGGCTGACCAAGGGGCTCTTCATGCGCGTGCTCGGCATCGACCCGGGCCTCACCCGGTGCGGGTGGGGGGTGGTCGACGGGCGCCCCGGCGCACGACCGACGGCGATCGGGGTCGGCGTGTTCCGGACGATGGCCGAGCTCGAGCTCGAGCTGAGGCTGCTCGAGCTGCACACCGCCGTGACCGCGCTGGTGCGCGAGCACCGGCCCGACGTCGTGGCGATCGAGCGGGTCTTCACCCAGAACAACAAGGGCACGGCCATGGGGACGGCGCAGGCCGCCGGGGTCGCCGCGCTCGCCGCGGCCCAGGCCGACCGGCCGGTCGCCTGGCACACCCCCAGCGAGGTCAAGGCCGCCATCTCCGGCAACGGCCGCGCGGACAAGGAGCAGGTCACGCTCATGGTCACCCGGGTCCTGGGACTTCCGTCCCCTCCCAAGCCGGCCGACGCCGCCGACGCGCTCGCACTGGCGGTCTGCCACGCCTGGCGCGGCCCCGCCCAGCAGCGGCTGCGTGCAGCGGCGATCGCAGGCGGGATCGGGGCGCCGGTCCGGCCGACCACCCTCCCGCGGTGGACGGGGGTGGCCGCCCGATGATCGCGTCGCTGAACGGCCGGGTCGCGGCGGTGTCCCCGGACGGCGCCGTCGTGGAGGTCGGCGGCATCGGTCTCGCCGTCCAGTGCACGCCCGGCACGA
Organism: Blastococcus colisei; assembly: GCF_006717095.1. Taxonomy (NCBI): domain Bacteria; kingdom Bacillati; phylum Actinomycetota; class Actinomycetes; order Geodermatophilales; family Geodermatophilaceae; genus Blastococcus; species Blastococcus colisei. The sequence continues at coordinate 2,867,785 of NZ_VFQE01000001.1, read as the reverse complement.
TCGCCCGGCTCCAGGTGGGCGAGCACGCCCGGCTCTCCACGAGCCTCGTCGTCCGCGAGGACTCGCTCACCCTCTACGGCTTCGCCGACGACGACGAGCGCCAGCTCTTCGAGCTCCTGCAGACCGCCAACGGCGTCGGACCCCGGCTCGCCCAGGCGGTGCTGGCCATCCACCCGCCGCGCGAGGTGCGCCGCGCGGTGTCGATGGCCGACGTCAAGGCGCTCATGCAGGTTCCCGGCATCGGCAAGAAGGGCGCCGAGCGGCTGATCCTGGAGCTGCGGGACCGGCTCGGCTCCACCACCTCCGACACCGTGCTCGACGGCCCGGTCGCCGCCGGTCTGCCCTCGGTCACCCCGGTGGCCCCCTGGCGGGACCAGCTCACCTCGGCGCTGGTCGGGCTCGGCTGGTCGACGAAGGAGGCCGACACCGCGCTCGCGGAGCTCGCCCCTGTCGCCGACGAGCAGATCGCGGCCACCGGCTCGGTCGAGGTCGCGGTGCTCCTGCGGCAGGCCCTCCAGCTGCTGGGTAGGTCCTGATGTCCTCGTTCGACCGGCCGTTGGCAGGGGAGGTCGACGGAGGTCTGGGTCAGGACGCCGGGGTCTCGCCGCTGGCCGGTGACGAGGAGCGGGTGGTCGAGTCCGCGCTGCGGCCGCACTCGCTGCACGACTTCATCGGTCAGCCCAAGGTCGCCCGCCAGCTGGCGCTCGTGCTGGAAGGTGCCAAGCGACGCGGCCGGCCGCCGGACCACGTGCTGCTGTCCGGGCCGCCCGGACTGGGGAAGACCAGCCTCGCGCTGATCATCGGCTCCGAGCTGGGCACGTCGGTGAAGATCACCAGCGGCCCGGCGATCGAGCGCTCCGGCGACCTCGCCGCGATGCTGTCCAACCTGGCGCCGGGCGACGTCCTGTTCATCGACGAGATCCACCGGATCGCCCGCCCCGCCGAGGAACTGCTCTACATGGCGATGGAGGACTTCCGGGTCGACGTCGTCGTCGGCAAGGGGCCCGGTGCGACGGCGATCCCGCTGGAGATCAGCCCGTTCACCCTGGTCGGCGCCACCACCCGGGCGGGCCTGCTCACCGGGCCGCTGCGCGACCGGTTCGGCTTCGTCGGCCAGATGGAGTTCTACGAGCCGGCCGAGCTCCAGCAGGTGCTGCGCCGCAGCGCCGCGCTGCTCGGCGTGGAACTCACCGAGGACGGCTCCGCGGAGATCGCCGGACGCTCGCGTGGCACCCCGCGGATCGCGAACCGGCTGCTGCGCCGGGTGCGCGACTACGCCGAGGTCGAGGCCGACGGCCGGGTCACCCGCGAGGTGGCCCAGGCCGCCCTGGCGCTGTACGACGTCGACGTGCTGGGCCTGGACCGGCTGGACCGGGCCGTGCTCGAGGCGCTCGTCGTGCGCTTCGGGGGCGGGCCGGTCGGTGTCGCGACGCTGGCGGTCGCGGTGGGGGAGGAGTCCAACACGGTCGAGGAGGTCTGCGAGCCCTTCCTAGTCCGGGCCGGCCTGCTGGCCCGCACCCCCCGCGGCCGGGTGGCGACGGAGGCAGCCTGGCACCACCTCGGGCACCCGCTGCCGCGCGGTGGTGCGCTGCTCAGCGGTGCCGGAGGGGCGTTCGGGGCGGGCACCGGCACACCGACGACCCCGGGTCCGTCGTCAGAGCCCCTGTTCGGCGCATAGACTGCCGGTCGCTGGCGCGCAACTCGTCCGGCCGTGGCCGTGCGCGTCCCGTCCGGTCGTCTGCTGGGCTCGTCCCGGCGCGCCCGTGCACGAGAGGCAACGAGCAACCGACGCACCCGAGCGGGCCTGACATGGGCCCGCACCCACCGCGGAGCGCAACGCGCGGTAGAGAGGCACACCTGTCGTGGAGCAGTACTTTCCGATCATCCTGCTGGCCCTGCTGGCGGTCCTGCTGTTCGTCCTGCCGGCCCGGCAGCGCAAGCGCATGCAGGCCCAGGCGCAGGAGCTGCAGAACTCCCTGACCGTCGGCACGCCGGTCATCACCACCAGCGGCCTGCACGGCACCGTCGCCGCCCTGAGCGAGAAGACGGTCGACCTCGAGATCGCCCCCGGCGTCGTCGCCACATTCGCCCGACCGGCGATCATGGAGATCCGCAAGCCGGTCGTGGCCCCCGGCGACCCGGCTGCCGGCGAGGGCACTGACTCCGGCACGTCCGGCTCGGCCGGCGGACGGCCGGCCGACGGCTCGCTCTGAGCCGGGGGACCACCGTGGCCAACCGCTCGCTGCCGGCAGGCCGGTACTTCGCCGCCTTCCTGCTGATCGTCGCCATCCTCTACGGGCTCATCTACCTCACCGGGACGGCCCGTACCCCGCAGCTGGGGCTCGACCTGCGCGGCGGGACGACGGTGACGCTCACCGCGCGGACCCCCGACGGGCAGGCGCCGGCCCCTGAGGACCTGGAGCTGGCCCGTCAGATCATCGAGCAGCGGGTCAACGGTCTGGGCGTCGCCGAGGCCGAGGTGGTCACCGAGGGCGACGCGAACATCGTCATCTCCGTGCCCGGGGACGACGGGCAGCAGGCACGCGAGCTCGGCCAGACCGCCCAGCTGCGCTTCCGCCCCGTCATCCAGGGCCCGTTGCCCGCCACCCCGGCGGCGACGGAGAGCGCCGCCCCCACCGACGGCGCGGCACCGACGGATCCCGCCGCGCCGACGGACCCCGCCGCGCCGACCGACGCCGCCGCGCCCACCGGTACGACGGCTCCCTCCGAGGGCGCGGTGGAGGACCCGGCCGGGGACACCGCCCGTCCGCCGGTGACCCTGGAAGAGGCCACCGCCGAGTTCGCGACCTACACGTGTGACAGCGAGACCGGCTCGGTCGACCGTCCCGACGACCACATCGTGGCCTGCAGCGAGGACGGCACGGCCAAGTACCTGCTCGGCCCCGCGGTCGTCCCGGGTACCGCCATCACCGATGCCAGTGCCGGGACGCGGGCGGGCACCGGTGAGTGGGTCGTCAACCTCGACTTCAACTCCGAGGGCACCGCGGCCTGGGCCGCCTACACCGCCGCGAACGTCGGGAACTCGGTGGCCATCACGCTCGACGGGCGGGTGGTCTCGGCCCCGACCATCAACTCCGCCATCGCGGGGGGCGGCACCGAGATCCAGGGCAGCTTCGACCAGGAGTCGGCCACCGAGCTGGCGAATCAGCTCAAGTACGGCGCCCTGCCGCTGAGCTTCAGCCAGGCGACGGCGCAGTCGATCTCGACGGAGCTCGGCGCGGAGCAGCTGCGGGCCGGCCTCATCGCCGGTGCCCTGGGTATCGCGCTGGTCTTCGTCTACTCGCTGGTCTACTACCGGCTCCTGGGCCTGGTGATGATCGCCAGCCTCATCCTGTCCGGCGTCGTGGTCTACGCCGCCCTGGTCCTGCTCGGCCGGCAGATCGGCTTCACGCTCAGCCTGGCGGGCGTCGCGGGCTTCATCGTCTCGCTGGGCATCACCGCGGACTCCTTCGTCGTCTACTTCGAACGACTCAAGGACGAGATCCGCGAGGGCCGCAGCTTCCGGTCCGCGGTGCCGCGAGCATGGGTCCGCGCCCGCCGCACGATCCTGTCGGCCGACGCGGTCAGCTTCCTGGCTGCGGCGATCCTGTACCTGCTCGCCATCGGTGACGTGAAGGGCTTCGCCTTCACCCTGGGCATGTCGACGGTCCTGGACCTGGTCGTCGTCTTCCTCTTCACCCACCCGCTGATGGCTGTGCTCTCCCGGTTCAAGTCGTTCGGCAGCAGCCGGATGTCGGGTCTCGGGCGGGTCGAGCACACCCGTCGTCCGCCCCACAGGCCCGCGGTCGAGCGCGACCTCGTCGGAGCCGGCAGCAGCGCCTCCGGTGCCGGCGCGCAGGACAGGAGCAGTTCATGACCCGGGACGACACCCGAGAGCCCGACGACGTCGAGGTCCCCGTGGGCACCGACGCCGACGAGCAGCAGGACGCCGACCGCGTGCGGGCCGACGCCGCCTCGGCCGACGAGCGGTCACTCGCCGACGCGGGCCTGGCCCAGGAGGGTGCGCCGGCCCCGGCCGCACCGCGTGGCGGCCGGTTCTCCGGCCTCGGGCACCGGCTCTACAACGGCGAGGCCGGTCTGGACGTCGTCGGCAGCAGCCGGCTGATCTACCGGATCACGGCTGTCGTCGTGCTGCTGTGCCTGCTGTCGATGGTGTTCCGCGGCTTCAACTTCGGGATCGACTTCGAGGGCGGCAACAGCTTCCGCCTGCCGGGCACCGAGCAGCAGCTCGAGGAGGTGCGGACGGCCGCCGAGGACGCCGGGGCCGAGGTCTCCACGGCGCAGATCGTCGGTGGCAACACCATCCTGCTGCGCACCGGCACGCTGGACAACGATGCCGAGCGCACCGTCGTCGAGGCGATCGCCGCTGCCGCCGGGGTGGAGGCGGACGACGTCAGCCCCGAGTCGGTCAGCGCTGACTGGGGCCAGGACATCACCGACCAGGCGCTGATCGCGCTCGTGGTCTTCCTGGTCGCCGTGGTGCTGTTCCTCGCGGTGCGGTTCCAGCCGAAGATGGCGATCGGGGCGATGGCCGCCCTCGCCCACGACATCATCGTGACGGCCGGCATCTACGCGCTCGTCGGCTTCGAGGTCACGCCGTCCACGGTGATCGGCTTCCTCACCATCCTGGGGTTCTCGCTGTACGACACCGTCGTCGTCTTCGACAAGGTCGACGAGAACGTGAAGGACCTGGAGCGCAGCGCCCGCATGACCTGGAGCGAGGCCGCCAACCTGGCCGTCAACCAGACCCTCATGCGCTCGATCAACACCTCCGTGATCGCCCTGCTCCCGGTGGCCGGCCTGCTGTTCGTCGGCGCCGGGATCCTCGGGGTCGGCACGCTCAAGGACCTCGCCCTCGTGCTGTTCGTCGGTCTCGCGGCGGGGACGTACTCCTCGATCGTCCTCGCGACGCCGATCGTGGCCGACCTCAAGGAGCGCGAGCCGGAGGTGCAGGCCCTGCGCCGGCGCGTCCAGGCCCGTCGCTCCTCGGCGGCCCGCACCGGCGGCCCACAGGCTGCCGCACCGACCGGTCCGGTGGCCAGTGCCCGGCGGACGCGGCCGGCCCGCGGTGGTGTCGCGGTCGCCGAGCTGCCGGACTCCGTCGAGGCCGACGTCGTCATCGAGTCGCCGGACTCCGTCCGTCGCGAGGTAGGCGTCGCGCCGGCGGCGCCCCGTCCCGGCGCCCGGCCGCAGCGCCCCGGAGCCAGGGGGCGGCCCGCCGGCAAGAAGCGCCGGTGAGCGAGGCAGCCGTGGTCGGCACCCCCGGGCCGGGGGAGCCACCGCTCGACGAGCTGATCGCCTCGTTGACCGTCGACGTCCCCGACCACCCCGAGCCCGGGATCCTGTTCCGCGACCTCACACCCGTCTTCGCCGACGGGGACGCCTTCCGGCGGATGGTCGAGGGACTGGCCGCGCCGGCGGCCTCCGATCCACGCGCCGCGGCCGTGGCCGAGTCGGCGGGGCGCGACTTCGACGTCGTCGTCGGCGTCGAGGCGCGCGGCTTCCTCCTCGCGGCCGTGGTCGCGTTCGACCGCGGGGTGGGCGTGGTCCCGGTGCGCAAGGCCGGCAAGCTGCCGCGGGAACGCGTCGTCGCCGACTACGCGCTCGAGTACGGGACGGCGACGTTGGAGCTGCACGCCGACTCCATCCGGGCCGGCTCGCGCGTGCTCGTGGTCGACGACGTGCTGGCCACCGGGGGCACGCTGGGGGCGGCCATCGAGCTGGTCGAGCGCTTGGGCGGGGTGGTCGTGGCGGTCTCCGTGGTGGTCGAGCTGACCGCGCTCGGCGGTCGTGAGCGGCTCGCGCCGCACACCGTGCACGCTCTCTGGGCCACGTGACCGGAGGAGACGTCCCCCTCGTTCGGGGTCGTGCGGGGTCAGGCGGGACGAGCTCCCGTTAGCATGGAGAGGGTCATCTCTCCTCAGTCGGGCAGGAGTCGCCGTGGCCTCGGACATAGCCGCAGACGCGGCTCCCGCGCGCCCGGGCGAGCCCGCCACCGAGAACGCCGCCACGGCGGCCGGATCGCCGGAGACCGCCGCGTCGCGTCGTCCTCCGCTGCCCGACCGGCCCGCCGTCCGCCGTCCGGACGACGTCGGCCCCGAGCCCGGTGACGCCGACATCCCGCGGCGCCGGGTGCGCGACCGCCTGGCTCGCCGGATCGTGGCCAGCCCGCGGACCCCCGTGGTGCGCCCGGTCCTCGAGCCGCTGGCCTCCTTGCACCGGCAGAGCCATCCGAAGGCCGACCTGGCGCTGCTGCAGCGGGCCTACGACGTCGCGGAGACCGCGCACTCCACCCAGAAGCGCAAGAGCGGCGACCCCTACATCACCCATCCGCTGGCCGTCGCCACGATCCTGGCCGGCCTCGGCATGGACACCACGACGCTGGTCGCGGCCCTGCTGCACGACACGGTGGAGGACACCGGCGTCACGCTCGAGTCGATCACGGCCGACTTCGGCTCGGAGGTCACCCACCTCGTCGACGGCGTCACCAAGATCGACAAGGTGAAGCTGGGGGACGCCGCCCAGGCCGAGACGATCCGCAAGATGATCGTCGCGATGGCCCGTGACCCCAGGGTGCTGGTCATCAAGCTCGCCGACCGGCTGCACAACATGCGCACGCTGCGTTTCCTCCCGCCCGAGAAGCAGGAGAAGAAGGCGCGCGAGACGTTGGAGATCCTCGCCCCGCTGGCGCACCGGCTGGGCATGAACACGATCAAGTGGGAGCTCGAGGACCTCGCGTTCGCCACCCTGTACCCCAAGCGCTACGACGAGATCGTCCGCCTGGTCGCCGAGCGGGCGCCGTCCCGGGACACCTACCTGGCCGAGGTGACCTCTCAGGTCAGCGAGCAGCTCAAGGCCGCGAAGATCGACGCGGTCGTCACCGGCCGGCCCAAGCACTACTACTCGATCTACCAGAAGATGATCGTCCGCGGTCGCGACTTCACCGACATCTGGGACCTGGTGGGCATCCGGATCCTGGTCGACTCGGTGCGGGACTGCTACGCGGCGCTGGGCATCATGCACGCGCACTGGCAGCCGCTGCCCGGGCGCTTCAAGGACTTCGTGGCGATGCCGAAGTTCAACATGTACCAGTCGCTGCACACGACCGTGATCGGCCCGCACGGCAAGCCGGTCGAGCTGCAGATCCGCACGCACGACATGCACCGCACCGCCGACTACGGCATCGCGGCGCACTGGAAGTACAAGGAGAGCGCCCGCGCCGGCGGCAGGCCCAGCGCCGGGGAGTTCGGGGCGCCTAAGGTCGGCTCGCCCGACGACATGCTGTGGCTGCGCCAGCTCCTGGACTGGCAGCGCGAAGCGCAGGAGCCCGGCGAGTTCCTCGAGACACTGCGCTACGACCTCGGTCCGCAGGAGGTCTTCGTCTTCACGCCCAAGGGCGACGTGATCAGCCTGCCGGGGGAGTCCACCCCGGTCGACTTCGCGTTCGCCGTGCACACCGAGGTGGGCTACCGCACGATCGGCGCCCGGGTCAACGGCTCCCTGGTCTCCCTGGACAGCAAGCTCTCCAACGGCGACGTCGTCGAGGTCTTCACCTCGCGGTCACCGACGGCCGGTCCCTCGCAGGACTGGCTGCAGTTCGTGGGTTCCTCCCGCGCCCGCACCAAGATCCGCCAGTGGTTCACCAAGGAGCGCCGCGAGGACGCCGTCGAGGCCGGCAAGGAGGCCCTCACCCGCGCCATGCGCAAGGCCGGGCTGCCCCTGCAGCGGCTGCTCGGGGGTGAGGCGCTCAGCACGCTGGCCAAGGACCTGCGCTACGCCGACGTCACCGCCCTGTACGCCGCGGTGGGAGAGCACCAGATCTCCGCGACCTCGGTGGTGGAGAAGCTCATCACCGCCCTCGGCGGCAGCGAGGGCGCGGTCGAGGACATCGCCGAGACCGCGATCCCGACCCGGCGGCCGGTGCCGCGCCGCAGCTCCGGCGGTGACCCGGGAGTCGTGGTCCACGGCATGTCCGACGTCTGGGCCAAGCTCGCCAAGTGCTGCACCCCGGTGCCCGGCGACGACATCCTCGGCTTCGTCACCCGCGGTGGCGGGGTGAGCGTGCACCGGACCGACTGCACGAACGCCGCGGACCTGCAGCGCAAGCCGGAGCGCCTGGTCGAGGTGGAGTGGGCGTCGGCACCCGGCTCGGTGTTCCTCGTCGCCATCCAGGTCGAGGCCCTCGACCGGCACCGCCTGCTCTCCGACGTCACCAAGGCGCTGGCCGACGAGCGGGTCAACATCCTGTCCGCCTCGGTGCAGACCAGCCGCGACCGCGTGGCCGTCAGCCGGTTCACCTTCGAACTGGCCGACCCGGCTCACCTCGGCGCGGTCCTGCAGACCGTGCGCAACGTCGACGGCGTCTTCGACGTCGAGCGCGTCACCGCCTGACCAGGGGAGTTGCCGCCCGAAGGTCCGCCGGACACGCTCGGAGCAGGGACGACGTACTGGACGTCGCGGTTGTCCTGCGTAATCGGCCGGGCACAGGCGTCGCACGCCTCGCGGATGACCCGGACCGATTCGTGGCGCCGTGCCCCCTCCTGTTGCTGTGCTGCGCGGAGGCATGGGAGAACGGCTCATCGGAAGAGCGAGCGCTGTTCGCCTGACCCGACAGGGGGCTCCGCTGATCATCTCCCCGGATGCGGAAGCTTCCGACCCCACGGACGGTCACGACCTGAACCAGCTCCTCGCCGAGGCTCAGGGCCGTGATCCGTTCGATGGACTGTTCGGGATCGGATTGGCCTGTGCGGGCGGACTCGTGGCGTGCACGGTGGCGGTGCTCGCCTGGGGCGGGGTCTTGACGGAGCCCCTGGACGGCGCGGGGACGATCGGCGGGACAGGTTTCTCCATCGCTGCGCCGGTAGCGACGCCCGGTGCAGATCAGGACCCGGCCGTGCCTGGGCCGGTGCCGAACGCTGCAACGGACCAGCCCGCCGCGGGCACGCGGGCGGGCGACAGCGGAGGCCGGAGTGGCAGCGGCGACACCCCTGCCCGCGCGACGGGCTCCGGGGTGGCCAGGCAGCCGGTTTCTGCGCGGACGGCGTCGGCCACCGTGGACGCAGTACTCGCACAGGGAAGAGAAGCGGTGGCGCCCGTGACGCAGCTGCCGCCTCCTCCGGCTCCGACGACGACTGCGCCGGTGGCTCCTGCGCCGGTCGAGCCTGCTCCTGCGCCGGTCGAGCCTGCTCCTGCGCCGGTCGAGCCGACACCCACTCCCGAGCCGACGCCCGATCCGACGCCGACACCCACGCCCGAGCCGACGCCCGATCCGACACCCACGCCCGATCCGACGCCGACACCCACTCCCGAGCCGACGCCCGATCCGACGCCGACACCCACGCCCGAGCCGACGCCCGATCCGACACCCACGCCCGATCCGACGCCGACACCCACGCCCGAGCCGGAGCCGGAGCCGACGCCAGAGCCGACGCCCACGCCAACGCCGGAGCCGGAGCCGGAGCCGCAGCCGGAGCCGACAGCCACGCCGACACCCGAGCCGACGGCGACGGCTGAGCCCACGACAACTGATCCCGCCACGCTGTCGTAGCTCAGGCGCTCAGGTCGCTCGCGGCGATCGCAGGACCGGCCCCCGGTCAGGGGGCATGCCGTCAGGAGACGACGGACAGGTCCGTGATGCTGACCGGGATGGCCGGAGCGCCGTCGCCCTCGGGGCCGACGCCCTCGATGCCACCGGCGGCGACCTCGTCCAGGACGGCGAGACCGGCCTCGTCCACCGTGCCGACGACGGTGTACTCCGGCGGCAGGGTCGTGTCGACGAACGTCAGGAAGAACTGGCTGCCGGTGGTGTTGGGGGCGCTGGTCTTCGCCATGGCGATGGTGCCCCGCGGGTAGGTCGTCCCGGGGGTGACCTCCTCCGCGTACTTGTAGCTCGGGCCGCCGGAGCCGGTTCCGGTCGGGTCGCCGCACTGCAGGACGCCGAAGCCCGGCTGGTTGACCAGGCGGTGGCAGGTGCTCCCGTCGAAGAACGACTGCTGCGCGAGGTAGGTGAAGCTCGCCGCGGCGCAGGGGGCCTTGGCCCGGTCCAGGGTCAGCGTCAGGTCACCCTGGTCGGTGCTCATGAGCAGCGTGCTCGTGCCCTGGGCCGGCGTCGCCTCTGGGTTCGGCGGCGTGCCGACGTCGGTCAGGTTGGGGTTCCCCGATTCGTCCGGGGCGTAGGTGCACGTGACCGTGCCGTCGGCGTTGGTCGAGGGCGCCGCCGCGCTGGTGGGAGTGTCCGAGGCAGTGGGGTCGGCTGCGGCCTGGGTGTCGTCGTCCGAGAACACGCCGGTGATCAGCAGGGCCGCACCGACGACGACAAGGACGGCGATCGCACTGGCGATGATGCCCAGGTTGCGGCGGCGCTTCTTGGCCTGCTCGGCACGGCGCTCCAGTTGGCGCTGCAGGTGACGCTGCGCGGCCTGGCGCCGCTGCTTGTTCGTGGGCACGGTTCGGTACTCCTCGGACGGACGGGTGCATCGGTGGGGCGGGAGGGGGAGATCCGGCGGGCGCAGTCGGTGGCCATCGTGGGTGGCGTGGCCGGACCGAACGCCTGCTGCTCGGCGGCGAGTCTAGGTGCCGAACCTCCGCGTTCCCTGGCGGCGCCCGGGGAGTGGGGCCCGCCCGCGTAACCTGCACGGGTGCTCATCCGCTCCTTCCCCGCCGGCGCGTTCGGCACCAACTGCTACGCCGTGGCCTCGGGGCCCGGGCAGGAGTGCGTGGTCGTCGACCCCGGCATGGACGCCGTCGAGCCGCTGGCCCGGATGCTGGCCGAGGACGGGCTGAAGCCGGTGGCCGTCGTCCTCACCCACGGCCACCTGGACCACACCTTCTCGGTGCTGCCGGTGTGCGACGGCTACGACATCCCCGCCTACCTGCACCCGCGCGACTTCGGCATGCTGTCGGACCCGGCGAGGTGGCACGGGCCCCAGCTTGCGCCGCTGATCACCGGCGTGCGGCTGCCCGACCCGTCGGAGGTCCGCCCGCTCGACGACGGCGCCGTGCTGTCCCTGGCCGGCGTCGAGCTCACCGTCCGGCACGCCCCGGGGCACACCCAGGGCTCGGTGATGTTCTCCGTCGACCTGGGGGAGGCCCCTGGCCTGCTGGCGGGTGACGTGCTGTTCGCCGGGTCCGTGGGCCGGGTCGACCTGCCCGGAGGGTCGTGGGACGCGATGCTGCGCTCCCTGCGCGACGTCGTCCTGCCGCTGGACGACGAGACGGTCGTGCTGCCCGGCCACGGCCCGGCCACGACGATCGGGCGGGAGCGGGCGACCAACCCCTACCTGGCGGAAGCGGCCTCGGCCCCGACGGGGCCGGGCCTGTGAGCGCCGGCCTGACGGCGCCGAAGGGAACGTTCGACACCCTGCCGCCGGACTCCGCGCGGTTCCTCGCCGTCCGCGAGACGCTCACGGCGCCGCTGCGCCGGGCCGGGTACGGCTACGTCGAGACGCCGGTGTTCGAGGAGACCGCCGTCTTCTCCCGCGGGGTGGGCGAGTCCACCGACGTCGTGACGAAGGAGATGTACACCTTCACCGACCGCGGCGGCCGCTCGCTGACGCTGCGCCCGGAACTCACCGCCGGTCTCATGCGGGCCTTCATCGAGCACCGGCTGCACGACGGCGCGCTGCCGGTGAAGCTCTGGACCGTCGGCTCCGCCTTCCGCTACGAGCGCCCCCAGGCCGGCCGCTACCGGCACTTCACGCAGGTCGACATGGAGGCGCTCGGCGTCGACGACCCGGCGCTGGACGCCGAGGTGGTCGCGCTCGGCGTGCAGGGCTTCCGCGACCTGGGGCTGACCGACTTCGAGCTGCTGCTGACCTCGCTCGGGGACGCGACCTGCCGCCCGCAGTACCGGGAGCTGCTGGTGGCCTACCTCGACAAGCTCGAGCTGGACGAGGAGACCCGGCGGCGGGCGGCGATCAACCCGCTGCGGGTCCTCGACGACAAGCGCCCCGAGGTGCAGGCACAGCTGCACGACGCCCCGCTGATGGTCGATCACCTCTCCGACTCCACCAGGGCGCACTACGACGCCGTCCGCCAGCACCTGACCGACCTCGGCGTGCCGTGGACCGAGGCGCCGAAGCTGGTGCGGGGCCTGGACTACTACACGAAGACGACGTTCGAGTTCGTGCACGACGGGCTGGGCGCGCAGTCGGCGATCGGCGGCGGCGGGCGGTACGACGGCCTCTCGGCGGCGCTCGGTGGCCCCGACGTCTCGGGCATCGGCTACGCCGTCGGTGTGGACCGCACGCTGCTCGCGGTGCAGGCCGAGGGGCTCGACATCGGGGCCACGGCCGGCGTGCAGGCGTTCGTCGTCCCGCTGGGGGCCGAGGCCAAGCGGGTCGCCGTCCGGCTGGTCGGGCAGCTGCGCCAGGCCGGGGTCTCCGCCGACACCGTGTACGGCGATCGTGGCCTCAAGGGCGCCATGAAGGCGGCCGACCGGTCCGGCGCGACGCATGCCGTCGTGATCGGCGACCGCGACCTCGCCGAGGGGGTCGGCCAGCTCAAGGACCTGCGCACCGGGGAGCAGCGCGCGGTACGGGTCGATGAGCTGTTCGAAACCTTGCGTGGAACTGTGGGGGCATGAGCATGGAACAGCGGCCGCTGGGGCGGACCGGGGCAGACGTCAGCGTGATCGGGCTGGGCACCTGGCAGCTGGGCGGTGACTGGGGCGACGTCGACGACGACGCGGCCGCCGACGTGCTCGACGCCGCGCTCGACGCCGGCGTGACCCTGCTCGACACCGCCGACGTCTACGGCGACGGACGCTCGGAGGAGCGCATCCGCACGGCGCTGGTCACCCGCGAGGACCGCCCGTTCGTCGCGACCAAGGCCGGCCGCCGCGCCGACCCGTTCGAGGCGGCGCAGTACACGCCGGACAACCTGCGGGCCTGGATCGACCGGTCCCGCCGCAACCTCGGCGTCGAGACCCTGGACCTGGTCCAGCTGCACTGCCCGCCTCCGGCGGTCTACAGCGACCAGCGGGTGTACGACGCCCTCGACGCACTTGTCGAGGACGGCGCGATCGCCGCGTACGGCGTCTCGGTGGAGAGCGTCGCGGAGGGGCTCACCGCGCTGGAGCACCCCGGCGTGCAGTCGATCCAGGTGATCCTCAACGTCTTCCGGCGCAAGCCGCTGGAGGAGCTGCTGCCGGCCGCGGCGAAGGCCGGGGTCGGGATCCTCGCCCGCGTGCCGCTGGCCAGCGGGCTGCTGACCGGGAAGTACGACGAGTCGACGACGTTCGCCGCCGACGACCACCGGAACTTCAACCGCCACGGCGAGGCCTTCGACATCGGCGAGACCTTCGCCGGCGTGCCGTTCGAGGTCGGCGTCGTCGCCGCCCGTGAGGTCGCCGAGATCGCCGGCGACGCCGTCCCGACCGCCGCGCTGGCGCTGCGCTGGGTGATCGACCAGCCGGGCGTGACCACCGTCATCCCCGGCGCCCGGAACGTCACGCAGGTGCGTGGCAACGTCGCCGCCGCGTCGATGGCACCCCTGTCAGACTCCCAGCTCTCCGATCTCGAGCGGGTGTACGACGAGCGCGTCCGCGCGCACGTGCACGACCGCTGGTAGCACTCTCCCGCTCCGCCTTCTCCCACCTCCCGCCCGAAGGATCACTCCGTTGCTTCGCACCCACGACGCCGGAACGCTGCGCGCGTCCGACGCCGGCACCACCGTCACCCTCGCCGGCTGGGTCGCCCGTCGCCGCGACCACGGCGGTGTGGTCTTCCTCGACCTGCGCGACGCCTCCGGCTACGTCCAGGTCGTCGTCCGCGAGGAGGAGGCGCACCACCTGCGCAACGAGTACTGCGTGCTCGTGACCGGCGAGGTGCGCCGGCGCCCGGAGGGCAACGAGAACCCGGAGCTGCCCACCGGCGAGATCGAGGTCGCGACGTCGGAGCTGCGCGTGCTGTCGGCCTCGGCGCCGCTGCCCTTCCCGATCGAGACCGACCAGGCCGCCGGCGACGACGTCCGGTACGCCTACCGCTACCTCGACCTGCGCCGCCAGGGGCCGGCCAAGGCGATCCGGTTGCGGTCGGAGGTCAACCGGATCGCCCGCGGCGTGATGGCCCGGCACGGGTTCGTCGAGGTGGAGACGCCGTCGCTGACCCGCTCGACGCCCGAGGGAGCCCGCGACTTCGTCGTCCCGGTGCGGTTGCAGCCCGGCAAGTGGTACGCGCTGCCGCAGTCGCCGCAGTTGTTCAAGCAGCTGCTGATGATCGGGGGACTCGAGCGGTACTACCAGATCGCCCGCTGTTTCCGGGACGAGGACTTCCGCGCCGACCGGCAGCCGGAGTTCACCCAGCTCGACTTCGAGATGAGCTTCGTCGAGCGCGACGACGTGCTCGCGATCGCGGAGGACGTCGTCCGGGCTCTGTGGCGGGAGCTGGCTTCCTACGACGTGCCCGAGATCCCGCGGATGACCTACCGCGAGGCGATGGACCGGTTCGGTTCGGACAAGCCGGACCTGCGGTTCGGCGTCGAGCTCACCGAGCTGACCTCCTACTTCGCGGACACACCGTTCCGGGTGTTCCAGGCGCCCTACGTGGGCGCCGTGGTCATGCCCGGTGGCGGCTCACAGCCGCGGCGCGCGTTCGACGCCTGGCAGGACTGGGCCAAGTCGCGCGGCGCCCGCGGCCTGGCCTACGTGACCATCGCCGAGGACGGCACGCTGGGCGGGCCGGTCGCCAAGAACATCTCCGACGCCGAGCGCGAGGGCCTGGTCGAGGCCGTCGGCGCGAAGCCGGGCGACTGCGTGTTCTTCGCCGCCGGTGCCCGCCGCTCGGCCCAGGAACTCCTCGGCGCAGCCCGCAACGAGATCGCCAAGCGGCTCGAGCTCATCGAGCCGGGCACCTGGTCCTTCCTGTTCGTCGTCGACTTCCCGATGTTCGAGGAGACCGAGGACGGTTCCTGGACGTTCATGCACCACCCGTTCACCTCGCCCACCCCCGAGTGGCGGGGAAGCTTCGCCGAGAACAAGGGCGAAGCGCTGTCGGACGCCTACGACATGGTGATCAACGGCAACGAGGTCATGAGCGGCTCGGTACGTATCCACGACGCCGAGCTGCAGGAGCGGGTGTTCGAGACCCTCGGGATGTCCCGCGAGGAGGCCCGCGAGCGGTTCGGGTTCTTCCTCGAGGCGTTCGCCTACGGCCCGCCGCCGCACGCCGGTGCCGCGCTGGGCTGGGACCGGCTCTCGGCGCTGCTGTCCGGCGTGGACTCGATCCGTGAGGTCATCGCCTTCCCGAAGACCGGCGCCGGGTTCGACCCGCTGACCGGCGCGCCGACGCCGATCACCGCGGCCCAGCGCAAGGAGGCGGGTATCGACGCCACCCCGGAGGAGCCGGCGCTGCCCGGGCAGCCGGGCGCGCCGGGACCGACAGATCCGACCAACTGAGCTAGTCCGCGATCTCCGGCGGCCAGACCACCCGGAACCGCTCGAAGAGGACCTCGGCGTCGTCGCTCCACTGCCGCCCGTGAGCGGCCTCGGTCCGGCGGAAGTAGCGCTCGTGTTCCCGTAGCCAGCTGTCGCGCGTGCGGTCACCCTCCCCCTCGTCCCGGGCGAAGGCGTCGTCGACGCTGGCCAGTGGGCCGAGCCGGAGATCGACGCTGCGCAGGATCGCCCGGGGAGCGCCTGCGCCGTCGCAGGCGACCCAGTGACCGCCGATCCGGGGCAGTGGCTCGCCGTCGTCGAGGAAGTCGGTGACCAGGGCCGCCGTCGCCCGCTTGGTGCCGGCCAGCACCAGACCGATGAGCTCGTCGGCGAGCGCGGCGCCGTCGCCGAACCGCTCGACGGGCAGCTCCTCGTCGGCGGGGCGTCCCGTCGCGGCGGCGTAGGCGTGCCACATGGCCCGGGCGTCGTCCCGTCGCACGGGGTCGAGGGTCTGGTCGGTCATTCCTGCCCCTCCGTGTCGGCGCCGGTAGTTTGCTCAGCATGCCGCTACGTGCCCGCACCCTGCTCGGTCCCGGTCCGTCGAATCCGTACCCGGAGGCGACCGTCGCCCTCGGCCGGCCGCTGCTGGGCCACCTCGACCCGGTGTTCCTGGGCATCCTCGACGAGACCTCCGACCGGCTCCGCCAGGTCTTCGGGACGGCGAACCGGCGCACCCTGCCGCTGTCGGCGACCGGTTCCGCGGGCATGGAGGCGGCCTTCGTCAACACCGTCGGGCCGGGTGACGTCGTCGTCGTGGCGGTCAACGGGCTGTTCGGCCAGCGCATGGTCGAGGTCGCCGCACGGTGCGGGGCCGAGGTGGTGGCCGTGGAGCACGAGTGGGGGCAGCCGGTCGACGCCGACCGCGTCCTCGCCGCCCACCCGTCGCCGAAGCTCATCGCCGCCGTCCACGCGGAGACCTCGACCGGCGTGCGGTCGGACCTCCAACCGCTGGCCGCGGGCAAGGGCGATGCGCTGCTGCTCGCCGACTGCGTGACCTCGCTCGGCGGCATCCCGGTGCGGCTGGACGACTGGGGCGTGGACCTCGCCTACTCCGGCTCGCAGAAGTGCCTCGGCGTCGCCCCCGGCCTGGCCCCGTTCACCATCAGCGACCGGGCCTGGGAGCGGCGCATCGAGAAGCCGCAGAGCTGGTACCTCGACCTCGGGCTGCTGGGCGGCTACGCGGGCGAGGCGGCCGGATCGGGGCGCACCTACCACCACACCGCGCCGACCGGGATGGTCGTGTCGCTGCACGCGGGGCTGGGCCGGATCATCGAGGAGGGCCTGGACGCCGTCCACGCCCGGCACGCCGAGGCCGGCCGGCTGCTGCACGAGGGGCTGGCCGAGCTGGGGCTCGAGCTCTTCGCCGCCGAGGGCCACCGGCTGCCGGAGCTGACCACGGTGAAGGTTCCCGACGGCGTCGACTCCGCCGCCGTCCGCAAGGAGCTGCTGGAGCGCTTCGATGTCGAGATCGGCGGGGGAGTGGGCGCCTACGCGGCCACCGTCTGGCGGATCGGGCTCATGGGCGCCAACGCGACGCCGGACAAGGTCGCCCTCGTGCTGGCCGCGCTGAGGGAGACGCTCGGCCGCTGAGAGCCGGCGGCCGCCCGTCCGCGCCTGGTCAGCACCCGCCCATCGGGCGTAGCGTCCGCCCACCGCCCCGATCCGGCGGTGCCCGCCGAATGCGTGGGGGTTGTCATGGGCAGTCCGGTGCTGCTGGCCGTGGACGACGACGCACCGGTGCTCGCCGCTGTCGAGCGCGACCTGCGGGACCGCTACGCCGAGCACTACCAGGTGCTCACCGCGTCGTCCGGGAACCAGGCGCTGGACCTGCTCCACCGGCTGCGGCTGCGCGAGGACCCGGTCGCGCTGCTGCTGGTCGACCAGCGCATGCCCGGCATGAGCGGCATCGAGTTGCTCACCGCCTCACGCCGGCTGTACCCGGAGGCGCGCCGGGTGCTGCTCACCGCCTACGCCGACACCGAGGCCGCGATCCGGGCCATCAACGACGCTGACGTGCACCACTACCTGCTCAAGCCGTGGGACCCGCCCGAGGACCGGCTGTACCCGGTGCTGGACGACCTGCTGGAGACCTGGCGGCGCCCGGCGCCCGCGGCGAACCTGCGCCTGATCGGGGACCGCTGGTCGCCGGCCACGCACGACGTGCGCCAGTTCCTGGCCCGCAACCTCGTGCCCTACCGCTGGCTGGACGTGGAGGCCGACGCGCAGGCGCGGGAGCTGCTCGAGATCGCCGGGGTCGACGCCGGCGAACTGCCGGTCGTGGTGCTCGAGGACGGCGAGGTGCTGGCCCGACCCGATCTGCACGGGGTCGCCCAGCGCATCGGCCTGCACGTGCGTGCCGAGCGCGAGGCCTACGACCTGGTGATCGCCGGCGCGGGTCCGGCCGGGCTCGCGGCGGCGGTGTACGGGGCCTCCGAGGGGCTCGCCACCCTGCTGCTGGAGTGCAGCGCGCCGGGCGGGCAGGCCGGCACGACCAGCCGGATCGAGAACTACCTGGGTTTCCCGGTCGGCCTGTCCGGCGCGGACCTCACCCTGCGGGCACGCGAGCAGGCGACGCGGTTCGGAGCGGAGATGCTGGTGCCCAGTGAGGCGGTCGGCCTGGCGCGGGCCGACCCGTACACGATCGTCCGGATCGCAGACGGCGGCGAGGTCAGCGCGTCGGCCCTCGTCATCACCTCCGGGGTGACCTACCGGACCCTCGACGTCCCGGGTGCCGCCGCACTGACCGGCATGGGCGTCTACTACGGGGCCGGGCGAGCCGAGGCCGTCGACCACAGCGGTGGACGGGTGTTCGTGGTGGGCGGCGGCAACTCGGCCGGCCAGGCGGCGATGTTCCTGTCCGCGTTCGCCGCCTCGGTGACGCTGCTGATCCGCGGCGAGGACCTGGCGAGCACGATGTCCCGCTACCTCGTCGACCGGATCGAGGCATCCGACACCATCACCGTCGGGAACCGGACGGAGGTCGCCGGCGTCCTGGGCGAACGGCGGCTGGAGGGGCTGCGGCTGCGCACCGGCGCCGAGGAGCGAGAGGTGCCCGCCGACGCGGTGTTCGTCTTCATCGGGCAGGCCCCGAGGACCAGCTGGCTGGACGGCGTCGTGCGCCGGGACGAGCGGGGGTTCGTGCTCACCGGCGCGGACCTCGGTCAGCCGCCGGAGGGGTGGCCGCTGCCGGTGCCGCCGCTGCCGCTGGAGACGTCGGTGCCGCGCGTGTTCGCGGCCGGCGACGTCCGCCGCGGATCGGTCAAGCGCATCGCCTCGGCGGTCGGCGAGGGGGCGATGGCGGTCAGCTTCGTCCACGAGCGGCTGGCCGGGCGGTGACGGACGCGGCCGGCGACGTGGTCGCCGCGCTGCGGAGCTCGAACTTGTTCGCCGAGCTGCCCGACCGGGACGTCACCGAGCTGGCTGCCGAGGGACGGACGGTCGAGGTGCCGGCCGGCGCGGTGCTCATGGCCGAGGGTGATCCCTCGGACGCGCTGCTCGTCGTCCTGGACGGCGAGCTGGAGGTGACGCGGGACGGGGGAGGAGCGCACCTGCTGCTCAACGTCTGCACGCGGGGCGACCTCCTGGGGGAGCTGGGTGTGCTGCAGGGACTGCCGAGGTCGGCGACCGTCCGGGCCCGGACGCGCGCGCGGGTCCGGAGGATCGGCGGCGATGCCCTGGACAGGCTGCTCGCCCATCCGGGGTCGGCCCGTGCGCTCGTCCAGGCCATCACCCGCCGGCTGGCCCGGGAGGAGGCGCTGCTGCGGCAGCGGGAGCGGATGGCCGCGCTGGGTGCTCTGGCGGCGGGCCTGCTGCACGAGGTGAACAACCCCGCCGCCGCGGTGGCGCGCAGCGCGGCGCGACTGCGCGCGCTGCTGTCGGCCGACTCACCCGCCGGTCCCCTCCGGGCCCTGGCCGCCGCCGCGCCCGGGGATCCGCTGGCCCGGTCCGACGCGGCGACCGCGATCGCGGGCGTGCTGCGGCGGGCGGCGCCCGGCCTGACCCGGGCCGCCGCGGAGCAGCTGGCCGGGCTCGGGGTCGATCCGCGGGCCCTCGAGGGGGCGCTGGCCGGCCTCCGTCCGGAGGAGCGCGCCGGAGCCGTCCGCGACCTCCTGCGCGCAACGGAGGTGTCGGCCCTCCTGGAGGAGCTCGCCGCGGCGGCGGAGCACCTCTCCCGCATCGTCACCGGGGTGCGGCCACTCGCGTACTCGGCCGACCAGGGGCTGACCGAGGTCGACCTGCACGCGGGTCTGGAGCAGGCCCTGGTCCTGGTGCGGCACAAGATCCCGCCCGAGATCGTCGTGGTCCGTGATCTGGACGCCGGAGCCCGCTACGTCGAGGGCCGGGCGGCCGACCTGGCGCTGGTGTGGGTCAACCTGCTCGACAACGCGGTGGCCGCGGTGGGGCAGCGGGGGACGCTGACCGTCCGCACCCGACCGGCCGGGGACCGGGTGGAGGTCGACGTGGAGAACACCGGCCCCCCGGTGCCGCCGGAGGTGCTCGAGCGGGCTTTCGACGCGTTCTTCACCACCAAGCCGGTCGGCGAGGGCACCGGGCTGGGCCTGGCCACGTCGCTCGCCGTCGTCACCCAGCAGCACGGCGGCGAGCTGACGCTGACGTCGGCCGACGGCGTCACCCGTGCGCGGGTGGTGCTGCCCCGGCGTGCCTGGCGCCGGTACTACGCCCCTTCGCCCGCCGGCCCGCCCGAGCCGCGCTCGACGAGCAGCCCCCGGCAGAGGCCCGCCAGGTCCGCCAGCCCCACCAGCGCGCCCTCGGCCACGACGGGCGCGTAGACGACCCCCACCGCGAGCATCCGTTCCGCCGCCTCGGACACCGGGGTGTCCGGGGTCAGGAGGACCATCGGCGGCAGCCGCAACTGGTTGATCCGCGCGTCCTCGAGGTTCCGTCCGTCCGCCACGGCCTGCGTGATGTCGCTGTCACAGATCAGCGTGACGGGCGTGCGGGTGGCCCCGTCGGTGACCACCACGAGAGCGTTGTCGTGCGACTTCTTCATGAGGTAGGCGGCCGCGGCGACGTGCGCGTCCCGCTCCACCGTCGTCACCGGCGGGCGCATCACCTCCCGCACGGTGGGGTGGCCCGTGGTGGCCGCAGACGAGCTCATCGGCGTCTCCTCGTGCGGAAGAAGGTCATCGCGGGCTCCGGCGACGGAGCGGCGGGCCGCGGGTCGGGGGAGGTGCGGGGCTCGGGAAGCTGCAGCAGGTAGGCGTCGACCTCGTCCGTCTTGCCCTTGACCCGCATCCGAGGGGCCGGCTGCAGGGGGGCGGCGTCGTCGATCAACCGCCCGGTGCGTTCCCCGACCAGCACACCGCCGACCGGCGCCGCGGCCTGCAGCCGGGCCGCGACGTTGACCGTGTCGCCGACGGCGGCGTAGACGACGTACCCGCTGCCCCCCATCTCGGAGACCACGACAGGTCCGCTGTTGACGCCGACTCGCAGGCCCGGCCAGTCCGGCCGTGCGCTCCGGATACGGGCAACCTCGCCCTGGAGGGCCGCCGCGGCCTCGACGGCGCGCCGCGCGTGGTCGGCCTGGTCGCCGCGTCGGTTGAACGTGGCGAAGATGCCGTCGCCCGCGAACTTCTCGACCTCGCCCTTGTACCGGCGGGCGATGAGGGGCGTGGCGACCTCGTAGTAGGCCCGGAGCATCGCGGCGACCTCGGCCGGGTCCCGGTGCTCGGCGAAGCCGGTGTAGCCGGCGAGATCGCCGACGAGCACCGAGACCTCCTGCCGCTGTTCGCGGGTCCCGGGCAGGTAGAGCGGCCGGAACCGCTCCTCGCCCCACTCCCGCCGGGCAGCGAGGAACACGAGCAGGAAGCCGGCGACGATCAGTGCGTGCCAGACCCACCACGACGGGTGGAACTTCCGTTCGCCGGCAGCCGCCACCCCCACGAGCGCCTCGCCCAGCAGGACGTAGCAGGTGACGACGCTGAGGACGAGGAAGCCAGGGTGGTCCCGGTGCACCCACCACAGCCGGGCGGCGGCGGCGACGTAGGCCAGGGCGGCGAGACCGGCGGCGATCTCGAGCGCGTCGCCGCTGGGTCCCTCGCCGGTGATGACGTCGATGGGCGGCCAGTTCCCCAGCGACCAGGCCCCCCACGCGACCAATGCGACGACGATCCCACCTCGCAGCAACGGCCGCGCCCGCATGACCGCCGGCCCCGCCCACGGCCGGATGTCCACGTACGCCGACGCCAGCGCGAACGGAGCGGCGACGAGCAGCCCCACCGTGATGGCGACGGTGAACCCGGGCAGCGACTCGTCGGTCAGGACGTGTTGGGTTCCGGCGGCGTGCAGGGCCATGAAGCCGCTGATCGCGAGGAAGGCCAGCGACAGGAGGAAGACCCGGGCGTCGCCGCGTCGTCGCGCGGCCGCGCCGGCCACCAGCGAGAGGCTGGCCGCGATGGAGCCGACGAGCAGGAAGAAGACGAAGTGCATCGCCGGGCTGGTCCAGTGGACGGCGGAGTAGTCCGGCCGGAGCAGGAACACCAGCCCGGCCAGCGGGAGCAGCAGCCCCACCAGGACGACCACGTCCTCCGGCCGGACGACGCCGACCAGCCGCCGGCCTACCCCCTGGTGCCGACGGCCCGACTCGTCCTGCGTGCGGGGGAGCCCGGCCGGGTCCACCGGGTCAGTGTGCTCCCCACCACCCCGCCGGCACCAGCGCCCTGCACGATCCGCGCGCTGCTACCCCCGGGCGGCCTCCCCGGGGGCGACGGACCGACCGGTCAGGCGCTGTTCAGGCGGGTGAGTTGGTCGTCGGTCAGTTCCAGGTCCGCGGCCGCCGCGGAGTCCTGGACGGACTCCCGGCGCGAGGCCCCCGGGATGGGGAGGACGACGTCGGACTGCGCCAGGTGCCAGGCGAGCGTCACCCGGTAGACCGAGACCCCGAGCTCGTCGGCGACCTCGGCGAAGGCGGGCGCCGCAGCCCCCAGCGACCCGGCCGCCGACACCCCGCCGAACGGGCTCCACGGCAGCCACGTCAGCCCGTGCTCGGCGCAGTGGGCCTGCTCGACGGCCGATGACCGGTAGCCGGGCGAGAACTGGTTCTGGACGGCGACCAGCGCCTCACCGAGGACCGCGCGGGCGGAGTCGATCTGCGGAACCGAGGCGTTCGAGATCCCGACCATGCGCACCAGGCCGTCGTCGAACAGCGAGCGCAGGCCGGCCATCGACACCTCCCACGGTGTCGACGGGTCCGGCCGGTGGAACTGGTAGAGCCCGATCGCCTCCACCCCGAGCCGCCGCAGCGACGCCTCGCAGGCCCGCCGGAGGTAGGACGGCGACCCGTCGAGCCCCCACTCGGTGCCCTCCCGGGTGTGGCCGCCCTTCGTGGCGATGAGGACGTCGGAGGCCCCGTAGGACGACACCGCCTCGGCGACGAGCGACTCGTTGTGGCCGAACTCCGCCTCGTCGCGGGAGTAGGCGTCGGCCGTGTCGATCAGCGTCACCCCCGCGTCGAGTGCGGCGTGCACGACGCCGATCGCGTTCTCTCGCGTGGGGCGGTCCTCCTTGGTGGACAGGGGCATGGCGCCCAGGCCGATGGCCCCGACGCTGACCCGGCCGACGGTGTCGTTCCCGATGCTTCGCTGCTGCACGAAGGGTGTCGTGCCCCGCGGGTAGCGTTCGCATACGTGAGCGGACAGGGGCGTGAGCATCGCCGCAGGCTGGGGGCACCTCCCGCTTGCGGGGGACAGCGACCGAGGAGCGGAGCGCCCCGCGGGAGCGAACCGAGGACAGTGTGAGTTCGCTGTTCGACGACCCAGCGGAGGTCGCGGCCGAGGCGGCGATCGACGCGGGCGCGCCGCTGGCGGTCCGGATGCGGCCGCGTGCGCTGGACGAGGTCGTCGGCCAGCAGCACCTGCTCGGCGAGCGGGCGCCGCTGCGGAGGCTGGTGGAGTCCGACGAGCCGATGTCGCTGGTGCTCTACGGCCCGCCCGGCACCGGGAAGACCACGCTGGCGCACGTCATCTCCCTGGCCACCAAGCGGCAGTTCGTCCAGCTCTCGGCCCTGGACTCCGGCGTCAAGGAGGTCCGCGCGGTCATCACCGCCGCCAAGCGGGAACTCACGTACGCCGGACGCCGCACGGTCCTGTTCATCGACGAGGTGCACCGCTTCTCCAAGACCCAGCAGGACTCGCTGCTGAGTGCGGTGGAGGACCGGATCGTCAGCCTCATCGCGGCCACCACCGAGAACCCGTTCTTCTCCGTCGTCAGCCCGTTGCTGTCGCGCAGTCTCGTCCTCGCCCTGCAGCCGCTGTCCGACGACGACATCCGCGCCGTCCTGCACCGCGCGCTGACCAGCGAACGCGGTCTCGACGGCGCGGTCACCCTCACCGAGGAGGCCGAGCTGCACCTGGTTCGGGTCGCCGGCGGCGACGCCCGCAAGGCCCTGACCGCGCTGGAGTCCGGCGCCGGGGCGGCGACGGCGGCCGGCGCCGACGTGCTCGACCTCGGCACGCTCGAGACCGCGGTCGCGCAGGCCGCCGTCCGCTATGACCGGCAGGGCGACCAGCACTACGACGTCGCCAGCGCGCTGATCAAGAGCATCCGAGGCAGCGACGTCGATGCCGCCCTGCACTACCTGGCCCGGATGGTGGCGGCGGGTGAGGACCCGCGGTTCATCGCCCGCCGGCTGGTCATCTCCGCCAGCGAGGACATCGGCATGGCCGATCCGACCGCGCTCCTCACGGCGGTCGCGGCCGCCGACGCGGTGGCGTTCATCGGGATGCCCGAGGGTCACTTCCCGCTCGCGCAGGCGGTCGTCCACCTGGCGACGGCGCCGAAGTCCAACGCCCTGACCGTCGGCATCGGCGAGTCCATGGCCGACGTGCACGCCGGGCTGGCCGGCCCCGTGCCGCCCGGTCTGCGGGACGCGCACTACCCCGGGGCGAAGAAGCTCGGCCACGGCAGGACCTACGTCTACCCGCACGCCCACCCCGACGGCGTGGTCCCGCAGCAGTACCCGCCCGACGCCCTGGTCGGGAAGGACTACTACCGACCGACGGGCCGCGGTGCCGAGTCGCGACTGGGCGAACGACTCACCAAACTCCGGGCGATCGTGCGGCGCACGCGCTGACGGCTGCCGATACAGCTCAAGGCGGGTACGGCGGCGCGGCTACTGTGACCACGCCGGGCCGACGCCCGCTCATCGCATGTCATCGAGGAACGGGAGACCCGCGTGTCCGCAGGAGAGTGGGCCGGACTGATCGCCGCCCTGGCCTTCGTGCTGCTGGTGGTGCTGGTGGCGGTGCCGCTGCTCAAGCTCGGGCGCACGCTCGACGAGACCACGCTGACGATCCGCCAGGTGCGCGAGCAGAGCGCGCCGATCCTGGGCCAGGCCAGCACGACGGTGGCCCACGTCAACAGCAACCTCGAGCGCGTGGACGACATCACCGGCAACGCGGCCAACGTGTCCAGCAACGTGGCCGCGTTGACCAGCGTCGTCGCCGCCACCCTCGGCAGCCCGCTGATCAAGGTCGCCGCGTTCAGCTACGGCGTCCGCAGCGCGACCAGGAAGAAGCGTGAGGGGCAGGCCATCGCCGACGCCGCCGCCCGCGACAAGGCCGCGCGCCGTGAGCGCCGCGCCGCCCGGCGGGCCGCCTGATGCGCCGGCTGTTCTGGCTGGCCATGGGCATCACCATCGGCGCGCTCGTCGTGCGCAAGCTCGGCCGCGCCGCGGAGAAGATGACCCCGGCCGGTATCGGCGGGTCCATCGCCGAGGGCCTGCGCGACCTGGCCGAGGCCATCGGTGACTTCGGCGCCGACATCCGCGACGCGATGGCCGAGCGCGAGGCCGAATTGCGCGCGGGCACGGGACTGGACGCACCGCTGCCCGCCGTCGAGGACGCCGCGGCCCAGCGCCGCGGGGCCCACGCCGCCGACAGCTGACGCCCGCCGTGGGCGCCCTGCCCTGGGTGCCCGATTCGCAGAACTGAGTAGGCCTGATGCAGACCGCCGAGATCCGCCGCCGTTTCCTCGAGCACTTCGCCGAGCGCGGGCACACCGTCGTCCCCAGTGCCTCGCTGGTGTCACCGGACCCGTCGCTGCTGTTCACCGTCGCCGGCATGGTGCCGTTCATCCCGTACCTGACCGGGCGGGAGCCCGCGCCGTACCCGCGGGCGGCCAGCGTGCAGAAGTGCGTCCGCACCCTCGACATCGAGGAGGTGGGCAAGACCACCCGGCACGGCACGTTCTTCCAGATGAACGGCAACTTCTCCTTCGGGGACTACTTCAAGGAGGGGGCGATCCAGTACGCCTGGGAGCTGATCACCGGGAAAGTCGAGGACGGCGGACTGGGCTTCGACCCCGAGAAGATCTGGGCCACGGTCTACCTCGACGACGACGAGGGCGCGGACGCCTGGCACCGGATCGCCGGGCTGCCCAAGGAGCGCATCCAGCGACTGGGCATGGAGGACAACTACTGGTCCACCGGCGCGCCCGGTCCGGCCGGCCCGTGCTCGGAGATCTACGTCGACCGCGGGCCGGAGTTCGGCCCCGACGGCGGCCCGGCGGTGGACACGGCCGGCGACCGGTTCCTGGAGATCTGGAACCTGGTCTTCATGCAGTACGAGCGGGGCGCGGGTGAGGGCAAGGACTTCCCGATCCTCGGCGAGCTGCCGAAGAAGAACATCGACACGGGCATGGGCCTGGAGCGGGTGGCCTACCTGCTGCAGGGCGTCGACAACATGTACGAGATCGACGAGGTCTCGCCGGTGCTGCGCCGGGCCGCCGAGCTGGCCGGGGTCGCCTACGGCCGCGATCACGAGGCCGATGTCCGGCTGCGCGTCGTCGCCGACCACGTGCGCAGCGGCCTGATGCTCATCGGCGACGGCGTCACGCCCGGCAACGAGGGCCGCGGCTACATCCTCCGCCGGCTGCTGCGCCGCGCCGTCCGCTCGATGAAGCTGCTCGGCATCGACGAGGCCACGCTGCCGGAGCTGCTGCCGGTCTCCCGCGACGCCATGCGCGCCAGCTACCCCGAGCTGGCCACCGACTTCGCCCGGATCTCCGCCGTCGCCTACGCGGAGGAGGAGGCGTTCCGGCGCACGCTGACCTCCGGGACGACGCTCTTCGACACCGCCGTCGCGCAGGCGAAGAAGGCCGGCAGCCCCGCGCTCTCCGGCGAGCAGGCGTTCTCCCTGCACGACACGTACGGATTCCCGATCGACGTCACCCTCGAGATGGCCGCCGAGCAGGGCGTGACCGTCGACGAGGCGGGCTTCCGCGCGCTCATGAAGGAGCAGCGCGACCGTGCCCGCGCCGACGCCCGCGCCAAGCGCACCGGCGCGGTCGACGTGCTGGCCTACCGGCGGCTACTGGCCGAGCACGGCCCCACGGACTGGCAGGCCTACGACACCCTGCGCACCGACTCGCGCGTGCTCGCGGTCGTCGCCGAGGACGAGGACGACGCAGCGGTTCCCGGCCCCGGGGAGGTCGTCCGCGTCGTCCTGGACCGGACGCCGTTCTACGCCGAGTCCGGCGGCCAGGTGGCCGACGCCGGCATCCTCACCTGGGACGGCGGTCGCGCCGAGGTGATCGACGTCCAGCGGCCGGTCAAGGGCCTGGTCGCCCACCAGGTGCGGGTGCTCGAGGGCGAGCTCCGCGAGGGCGCGGAGCTGACCGCCGAGGTCGACTACGAGTGGCGGCTGTCGGCCTGCCAGGCGCACTCGGGCACGCACGTGGTGCACGCCGCGCTGCGCCAGGTGCTCGGCCCGCAGGCCCTGCAGTCCGGCTCCTACAACCGGCCGGGCTACCTGCGGCTGGACTTCGCCTGGCAGGGCGCGCTCACGTCCCAGCAGCGCACCGACATCGAGGACGTCGCCAACGCCGCCGTCCGGGCCGACCACAAGGTGACGGCGTCCTACATGACGCTGCCCGAGGCGCAGGCCTTCGGGGCGCTCGCGCTCTTCGGCGAGACCTACGGCGAGCAGGTGCGGGTCGTCGAGATCGGCGGGCCGTGGTCGCGCGAGCTCTGCGGTGGCACCCACGTCCGGGGCAGCGCGCAGATCGGCACCCTGGCGTTGACCGGCGAGTCGTCCGTCGGCTCCGGGTCGCGTCGCGTGGAGGCGGTCGTCGGCCTCGAGGGCTTCCGCTACCTCGCGCGTGAGCGCGACCTGGTCCGTCAGCTGGCGGACCTGCTGAAGACGCCGGCAGACGGCCTGACCGATCGGGTCAGCGCCATGCTCGCCCGGCTGCGGGACGTCGACAAGGAGCTCGCCGAGCTGCGCGCGCAGCAGTCGGTCGCCGCCGCCGGCCAGCTCTCCGCCGCCGCGAAGGACGTCGATGGTGTCGCCGTGGTCACCGGCTCGCCCGCCGGTCTGGGCGGGGGCGACCTCCGCACGCTCGCCCTCGATGTGCGTGGGCGACTCGCCGACCGGCCGGCCGTGGTCCTGCTGGCGTCGGAGTCCGGTGGCAAGGTGGCACTGGTGGCCGCCCTGAACCCGGCGGCCCTGGAGCGTGGGCTGTCGGCCAACGACGTGCTGCGGGCCGCCGCGGCCCCCGTCGGTGGCCGCGGCGGAGGCAAGGCCGACGTCGCCCAGGGGGGCGGCACCGATCCCGCGGGTATCCCCGCGGCACTGCAGGCCGGCGAGCAGGCGGTCGTGACCGCCACGGGAAGGTGACCAACGTGTCCGGATCCGAGTACAACCCCGAGGACACCGGCCCGGTCGGCGGGCGGCGGCGCGAGCTGCCGGCCGTGCCGCCGGCACGGCCCCGCGCGACCCCGGCGCAGCCGCAGTACCACCCGACGACCGAGCTGGACCTCGGCCGTGGCTTCCCGCCCGTCTCCAACGAGACGAGCGAGATCGACCTGAGCGGCGGTTGGCCGGAGCACCTCAAGGTGCCGCCGCGCCGGCCCTCGGCGCAGCGGTCCGCGGGGCGGGTGCTCGGTGTCGACGTCGGCACCGTCCGCGTGGGCCTGGCGTTGTCGGACCCGACCGGCACGCTCGCCAGCCCGCTGGAGACGCTCCGCCGGGCCAAGGACAAGTCGGATCTGGACCGCCTCGCCGCCCTCGTCGTGGAACACGAGGTGACGGAGGTGGTGGTGGGAGAGCCGGTGCACCTGTCGGGTGCGTCGGGCGCGTCCGCCCACGACGCTGCCGATTACGCTCAGGAACTAGCCGACCGCATTCCGGATGTGCCGGTGATCCTGATCGACGAAAGGCTTTCCACCGTGACCGCAGCCAGTCACCTGCGCGAGGGCGGCATCGACAGCCGCAAGCAGCGAGCGGTGATCGACCAGGCGGCGGCCGTGGTCATCCTGCAACAGTTCCTCGACAGCCGGCGGCCGCGCTCGTGAAGGACTTCGGCGGGGGGCGGCACTCCTCGCCCGACGGTTCCCTGCCCGGGACGGACGGCTACGGATTCGGCGTCCCGCGCTACGAGCCGGCCCGCTACGAGGTCCCGCCCTACGTCACCGGCGGCTTCGACCCGGTCGGGCGCACGACCTCCGGCGCCTCCCGGCGATCGCCCGGCGTCCTCGACCGCCACGCTCACCGCACTGGCGACCAGACCGGTCCGCTCGTCGAGCCGGACTGGTGGTCCTACGGGTCCAGCGACCACCCCGACCATCCCCTGAGCGCCCGCCACGGTGGCGGCAGCCAGGATCCGGACGGCTGGGGCACCGGCGGCGGGTTGCCGCCGAGCCACCCCTCCGCACCTCTGCCGCCCCGCCCCCTGGGCGTGTGGGACCGGTTGCACCCCCGCCAGGACACCGCCGACGACGAGACCGTCGCCGCGCCGGTGCTCCCGGGCGCCCCCCTCGACACGACCCGGTCGGGAAGGCAGACTCCCGGACCCGTGGGCGCTTCCCACCTGTCCGACGACGATCGTGCCGACGACGACGCGACGGACGCGCACGTCCTGGACCCTGATCACGGGCACCTCTGGGAGGACCAGACCGGTGGCCTGGAGGTCATCGGCGCCCACGTCGAGGAGGACGCCCCCCGGCGCCGCGGCCGCCGCGGACGCCGGGCCCGGGCCGAGGAGCACGCCGACGACGGCCACCTCATCGGCCACTCCGACCTCGACGAGGACTCCCTCGTGCACGACCCGGCGTTCGGCGAGGACATTCCCGTCAAGCCGTACGACCCGCGCAACGGCCGCGCTCGCCGGCGCCGGAGCCCCGTCGCGGTCATCGGGTCGCTGCTCGTGCTCGCCGGCATCGTGGTCGGCATCGTCCTGGGGGGGCAGAAGCTGATCGAGCTGATCGACCCGACCGCGAAGGACTACACGGGGCAGGGCACCGGCGAGGTCCCGATCCGCGTGCAGGACGGCGACACCCTCAGCGACATCGGCCGGACCCTGGTCGGGGCCGACGTCGTCGCCTCCGTCGGCCCCTTCGTGGAGGCGGCGGAGAGCAACGCCGCGTCGGTCGGCATCCAGCCCGGTGTCTACGAGATGCGACTGCAGATGAGTGGCCAGGCCGCCCTCGATCTGCTGCTCGACCCCACGTCTCGGGTGCTGTCCCGGGTCACCATCCCGGAGGGGCTCACCGTCGAGCGCACCCTGGCCCGCCTCGCCGAGGAGACCGGTCGCCCGGTGGAGGAGTTCCAGGCCGCCGCGGTCGACACCGCCGCCCTGGGCCTGCCCGCCTACGCCAACGGTCAGCTGGAGGGCTTCCTCTTCCCGGCCACCTACGACGTCGAGCCCGACGACGCACCCGTCGACGTGCTGCGCCAGATGGTCAGCCGCGGCACCGAGGTCCTCACCGGGCTCGGCATTCCCGAAGCCGATCGGCTGGCCGTGGTCACCAAGGCCAGCCTCGTGCAGGCCGAGGCCGGGAACGTCGAGGACATGGGCAAGGTCGCCCGCGTGCTGGAGAACCGGCTCGCCGACGGCATGGCCCTGCAGCTCGACACGACGGTCAACTACGCCAACGACAAGGGCGGCATCACCACCACGGCCGCCGACCGGGCCAACCCGTCGCCGTACAACACCTACCTCTATCCGGGCCTGCCCCCGGGCGCCATCAACAACCCGGGGGAGGACGCGCTGCGCGCGGTGCTGAACCCCACTCCGGGGGACTGGCGCTTCTTCGTCGTCGTCGACCCCGACACCGGTGACACCCGGTTCGCGGCCACCAAGGCGGAGCACGACCAGAACGTGGAGCTCTTCCGGCAGTGGCTGCGGGAGAACCCGGAGGGATGACATGAGGGCAGCGGTCCTCGGTCGGCCGGTCGCCCACTCGCTCTCCCCGGTCCTGCATCGATCCGCGTACGTGGCGCTCGGGCTCACCGACTGGACCTACGACGCCCTCGACATCGGGTCTGCCGACCTGCCGGTGCTCCTCGCCGGTCTGGGCGAGGAGTGGCGGGGGTTCTCGGTGACCATGCCGTGCAAGCAGGCGGCCGTGGACGTCGCCGACGTGGTCGCGCCGCTGCCGGGCCTGCTGCACGCGGCGAACACCCTGGTGCGTACTCCGGAGGGCTGGCGGGCGGAGAACACCGACGTCACCGGCATCGGCATGGCGCTCCAGCTCGCCGGGGTGGAGCAGGTCGGCTCCGCGGTGGTCATCGGTGCGGGCGGGACGGCGGCTGCCGCGGCGGTGGCCCTCGCCTCGCTGGGCGCCGAGCACGTCGACGTCGTCGTCCGGGAGCCGACGCGGGCCCGGGAGGTCGTGCGCGTCCTCGCTGCGCTCGACGTGCCCGCCACCATCACCCCGATTCCCCGGGCGACGGTGGACGCCCCCCTCGTGATCAGCACGGTGCCGGTCGAGGCGCAGCCCGCGCTGCTCGCGCTGCCGTGGCGCCCGGACCACACGCTGCTCGACGTGCTCTACGCGCCCTGGCCCACTGTCCTGGCCTCGCACGTGGCCTCCGTCGGTGGCACGGTCACCGGCGGGCTGGACGTGCTGTTCTGGCAGGCGACGGCCCAGGTCGAGCTCATGACCGGCCTCCCGGCTCCCCTCGAGGCCATGCGCACCGCCCTCGACGCGGCTATCGCCACCTCCTGACGGCCGTCCCCGGTGGAGATCTCCCGACCGGTGCTGCTCGGCGCCGCCCTGCTGATCGCCGTGCTGCTCGGGCCCTGGCTGGCCCGCGTGGCCGTCCGCCTCACGACCCGGGATCACGACGCCGTCCCTTCGCTCGCACGGATCGGCGTCATGACGGGGCTGGTCGCGGTCCTGCTGGTCGGAGCGGTCGAACTGACCGGTCTCCGGCCGGCGACGGTGGCACTGGGGTGGGCGGCCGGGGCAGCGGTCGTCCTGGGCGCCGTCGACCTCGCCAGTCATCGGCTGCCCGACCGGGTCACCTACCCGGCGGCCGCGGTGTGCGCCGTCGCGTTGCTCGTCGACGCGGCGGTGCTCGGCACCTGGGACGCGTTCCTCCGCGGCCTGCTGGCCGCGGTCGTCTCCTTCGCCGTCGGTGCCGGCGCCGCCGTGCTCTCGCCCGACGGCTTCGGCTTCGGCGACGTGAAGCTGCTGGGGCTGCTCGGGCTGGTGCTCGGCTGGTTCGGGTGGGGCGTCCTCATGACGGGGGTCTTCCTGGGGCTGCTGACCGGCGCGGTCGTGTCGCTGCTCCTGCTCGCGACCCGGCGGGCGGGCTGGCGGACGGCGATCCCGTTCGGGCCGCCGCTGTTGACCGGGGCCGTGCTGGTACTGACGCTCGGCGCTGTCTCCCTCGGCTAACGGACGAGCCGACGTCGTCGTTCCGGCACCGGAGGCCCGCGGCCACCGACGAGCGCCACCGTTCCTCCCGTCGGGCCGCGGACCTCGTGCTGCAACGCGAGGCCCGCAGTCCGGAGCCGAGGATTGCCGCCGCCCGTGGTGCCTGGTGAGGGACTGGAGCGGCCCCCTTCAGTGGCCCGCCCGAGCCAGTGAGGTGATGGAACGGCCCCCTGCAGGGGCCCGCCCCGAGCCTGCGAGGGGAAGGGGGGCAGGGGGTCCTCTTAGAATCACGGGCATGTTGCGCTGGCTGACCGCAGGGGAATCGCACGGTCAGCAGCTCACCGCGATTCTGGAGGGCCTGCCCGCCGGCGTGGAGGTGCAGACCTCCGACATCGACGTCCAGCTCGCCCGCCGCCGGCTGGGACACGGCCGGGGCGCGCGCATGTCCTTCGAGCAGGACGAGGTCACCCTCAGCGGTGGTGTGCGGCACGGCCGGACCCAGGGCGGCCCGATCGCCATCCAGGTGGGGAACACCGAGTGGCCCAAGTGGTCGACCGTGATGTCGGCCGACCCGGTGGACGCCGACGTGCTGGCCGGGCAGGCGCGCAACGCGCCCCTCACCCGCCCGCGCCCCGGTCACGCCGACCTCGCCGGCATGCAGAAGTACGGCTTCGGCGACGCCCGGCCGGTGCTCGAGCGGGCCAGCGCCCGGGAGACCGCGGCCCGCGTGGCGCTCGGGGCGGTCGCTCAGGCGTTCCTGCGCCAGGTGCTCGGCGTCGAGGTGGTCAGCCACGTCGTGGCGATCGGCCCGGTCGTCGTGCCCGAGGGCGTGCTCCCCGGTCCGCAGGACAACGCGCGCATCGACGAGGACCCGGTCCGCTGTGCCGATCCGGCGACCAGCGAGCGGATGATCGCCGAGATCGACGACGTCCGGAAGAACGGTGACACCCTCGGCGGCGTCATCGAGGTCGTCGTCCACGGGCTGCCGCCGGGTCTGGGCAGCCACGTGCACTGGGACCGCCGGCTGGACTCGCGGCTGGCCGGGGCGCTCATGGGCGTCCAGTCGGTCAAGGCCGTCGAGGTGGGCGACGGACTGGAGACCGCGCGTCGCCGGGGCTCGGTGGCCCACGACGAGATCGACTACGCGGGCCCCGAGGGCGGGCAGCAGCGCGTGCAGCGCCGCACCGACCGGGCCGGGGGCATCGAGGGTGGCATGACCAACGGCGAGGTGCTCCGCGTGCGCGCGGCGATGAAGCCGATCTCGACCGTTCCCCGCGCCCTGGCCACGGTGGACACCGCGACCCTGGAGCCCGCCGTCGCGATCAACCAGCGCAGTGACGCGTGCGCGGTACCCCGAGGCAGCGTCGTCATGGAGGCGATGGTGGCGCTGGTGCTCGCCGACGCCGTCCTGGAGAAGTTCGGCGGCGACTCGGTGCCCGAGACCCGCCGCAACGCGCGGGCGTACCTCGACTCGCTGCCGATCCGATGAGCACTCCGCTCCTCGTGCTCGTCGGCCCCCCGGCGTCGGGCAAGACGACGGTGGGGATCGCGCTGGCCGACGCCCTGGGCGCGGACTTCCGCGACACCGACCACGACATCGAGACCGCCGCCGGGAGCACTGTCGCCGACCTCTTCGTCGCCGAGGGCGAGCCGCACTTCCGGGCGCTGGAGAAACAGGCGGTGGCGGCCGCGCTCGCCGGCCACGACGGCGTCCTGGCACTGGGCGGGGGAGCGGTGACCAGCGCCGGCACCCGCGACCTGCTGGTGGCCTACGGCCGCGCCGGCGGGACGGTGGTGTGGCTGGACGTCGACCTGCCGTCGGCGGCCAAGCGGGTGGGCCTGTCCCGCGACCGCCCGATCCTGGGGGTCAACCCGCGACAGATGCTGCGCCACATGCTCGAGACCCGCGCGCCGCTCTACGGCGAGGTCGCGACGCTCACCGTGCAGACCGGCGGCCGGCCGCCGGAGGACGTCGTCGCCGAGATCCTCGCCGCGCTGCCCGCAGCGAGGACCGGCCGATGAGCGGTCGCACGGCGACGCGGCGGGTCACCGTCCCGGGGGAGAAGCCCTACGAGGTGGTCATCGGTCCGGGGGCTCAGGCAGAGCTGGGGCTCGTCCTCGCCGGGACGGCGAAGGCCGCTGTCGTGCACGCCCCGCCGCTGGCCGCCCTCGCCGGCGCCGCCGTGGAGACGCTGCAGAGCGCCGGCGTGGCGGCCGAGGCCCTCGTCGTCCCGGACGGGGAGGCGGCCAAGACCGCCGCGGTCGCCGCCGGGTTGTGGGAGGAACTCGGCCGCCTGGGGCTCACCCGATCTGACGCGGTGGTGGGCATCGGTGGCGGAGCGGTCACCGACCTCGCCGGCTTCGTCGCGGCCACCTGGACGCGCGGCGTCCGGGTGGTGCAGGTGCCCACCAGCCTGCTCGGGATGGTCGACGCCGCCGTGGGGGGCAAGACCGGCATCAACACCGCGGCCGGCAAGAACCTGGTCGGCGCATTCCATCCACCGGCCGCCGTGCTCGCCGACACCGACGCCCTGGCCGGTCTGCCCGACGCGGAGTTCCGGTCGGGCCTGGCCGAGGTGGTGAAGTGCGGCTTCATCGCCGACGCGGCGATCCTGCGGCTCCTGGACGAGGACCCCACCGGTCGCCAGGGCACCGCGGAGCTCATCGAGCGGGCGGTGCAGGTGAAGGCCGACGCTGTGGGCGACGATCTCTACGACCTCGGCCGCCGCGAGTTCCTCAACTACGGGCACACCCTGGCCCACGCGATCGAGCGGGTGGAGGACTTCGGGTGGCGGCACGGTGAGGCGGTCGCCGTCGGCCTGGTCTTCGCCGCCGAGCTGGCCGGTCAGGCCGGCCTGCTGACCCCGGGCGAGGTGGCGCGGCACCGGACGCTGATCGACGCCATGGCCCTGCCCACCCGGTACGCCGGCGACTGGGCGACGCTCCAGTCGGTGATGCGGGTCGACAAGAAGGCCCGGGGCGCCACCCTCCGGTTCGTCGTCCTCGACGGGCTCGGCAACCCCACGATCATGACCGACCCCTCCCAGGCCTGGCTCGACGCCGCCTGGGCGGCCACATCCGGAGGAACTACATGACCGAGCTCGCGAGGTCATGCGACGGCACAGCCCGATTCGGCACGGCGCCGACGAGCGCCAGCGAGGAGAAGTCGTGACGATCCAGGTGCTCAACGGCCCCAACATCGGCCGGCTCGGCCTGCGGGAGCCGCAGAAGTACGGCACGACGACCTACGCCGAACTCGTGGAGCTGGTGGAGGCGACCGGCCGCGAGATGGGCGTGCAGGTGCAGGTCCGGCAGACCGACGACGAGGGGGAGATGCTGCGCTGGATCCACGCGGCCTCCGACGCCGCCGACCCGGTGCTGATCAACCCCGGCGGTTGGTCGCACACCTCCGTGGCGCTGCGGGACGCCCTGGCCGGGCTCAACGCGCCGCTGGTCGAGGTGCACATCACCAACATCCACGCCCGCGAGGAGTTCCGGCACCACTCCTACGTCTCCGGCGTGGCCGACGGCGTGATCGCGGGTCTGGGCGTGAGCGGCTACATCCTGGCCCTGGGGTGGCTCGCGCAGCAGGGCGTGAAGTGACTACCGCTGGGGCGGCGGGGCGGGTGGACAGCAGAGCTGGTCGCCGGGACGCCCTGCGGCGGGTCGCCGCTGAGCGGGGTCTCGACGCCGTCCTGGTGACCAATCTGCTCAACGTGCGGTACCTGACCGGGTTCACCGGGTCCAACGGCGTCCTCCTGGTGCATGCCTCCGGGGCCGACCTGTTCGGCACCGACGGTCGCTACACCACCCAGGCGCAGACCCAGGTGCCCGGCGTCGAGGTGCTCGTGGACCGGGCCACCGTCGCCGGGATCGCCCGCGAGGCGGTGCGCCGGGGCGCCGGACGGCTCGGCTACGAGTCCCACGACCTCACCGTCGACGGGCTGGCGCAGCTGGAGAAGGTGCTCGCCGACGCCGCGGCGGGTGGGACCCTGCCGGAGCTGGCCTCGGTCCGCCGCGCGGTGGAGGGGCAGCGGGCGATCAAGGACGACGACGAGATCGAGTCGCTGCGCCGCGCCTGCGCGGTCGCCGACCAGGCGCTGGCCGAGCTCGCCGCCGAGGGGGCGCTGCGGCCGGGCCGGACGGAGCTGGAGGTGGGCCGGGAGCTCGACGCCCGCATGCTCACCCTCGGCGCCGAGGCGCCGAGCTTCGAGACGATCGTGGCCACCGGCGCCAACTCGGCGATCCCGCACCACCGCCCGGACGCCACCGAGCTGCGCGACGGCGACTTCCTCAAGCTCGACTTCGGCGCGACCGTCGACGGCTACCACTCCGACATGACCCGCACCGTCGTGCTCGGGCACGCGGCGGACTGGCAGCGGGAGGTCTACGAGCTGGTCGCGGCCTCGCAGGCGGCCGGCCGGGCGGCGCTCGCCGTCGGCGCCGACGTCGTCGCGGTGGACACGGCGTCCCGGGACGTCATCGCCGCCGCCGGCCACGGTGAGCACTTCACCCACGGCCTGGGGCACGGCGTGGGCCTGGAGATCCACGAGGCGCCGGGCATCGGCCCGCTCGGCGCGGGTAGGCTGGCCGCCGGCATGGCCGTCACCGTGGAGCCGGGCGTCTACCTGCCCGGCCACGGCGGTGTCCGGATCGAGGACACCCTGATCGTCACCGACGACGCGCCCGAGTTGTTGACCCTCACGAGCAAGGAACTGCTGGTTCTCTAGATGGCTACCACCAACGACCTGAAGAACGGCATCGTCCTCAACCTGGACGGCCAGCTCTGGACGGTGACCGACTTCCAGCACGTCAAGCCCGGCAAGGGCGGTGCATTCGTGCGGACGACGCTGAAGAACGTGCTCTCGGGGAAGGTCGTCGACAAGACCTTCAACGCGGGCACGAAGGTCGAGACGGCCAACGTCGACAAGCGGTCGATGACCTATCTGTACAAGGACGGCGCCGACTTCGTGTTCATGGACGGCGACACGTTCGACCAGATCCACGTGCCGGCCGAGACCGTCGGCGGGGGAGCGGACTACCTCCTCGAGAACACCGAGGTCATCGTCGCCGTGCACGACGGCACCCCGCTCTACGTGGAGCTCCCGGTCACCCTGGAGCTCGTGGTCGAGCACACCGACCCGGGCCTGCAGGGTGACCGCTCCACCGGCGGCACCAAGCCCGCGACGCTGGAGACCGGCGCCCAGATCCAGGTCCCGCTGTTCATCACCACCGGCGAGAAGCTGAAGGTCGACACCCGCGACGGCCGGTACCTCGGCCGCGTCAACTGAGCCCGGCACCTCCATGGCTGCCCGCTCCAAGGCGCGCAAGCGCGCCGTCGACGTCCTCTACGAGGCCGACGTACGGGGTGGCGACCGCCTCGCCGTCCTCCGCGACCGGATGGAGACCCCACCGCCCGTCCCCGAGCACACGATCCGCCTGGTCGAGGGCGTGGCCGAACACGCCGTCCGCATCGACGCGCTGATCGACGCGCACGCGTCCAACTGGTCGATCGACCGGCTGCCCGACGTCGACCGGGCGATCCTGCGCATGGCGGTGTTCGAGCTGCTGTGGGCCGACGACGTCCCCGACGTCGTGGTCATCGACGAGGCGGTGGAGCTGGCCAAGGCGCTGTCCACCGATGACTCGCCGGCGTACGTCAACGGCGTCCTCGGCGCGATCCTGGCCGCCGAGGTGCCCACCGCCTGAGCCGCCCTTCGCCCGCGGTCGTGCCGGAGCCGTCCCGGTGAGACAGGGCGTCGATACCCGTGAGGCCGTCAGCGATCTGTCACGGTGAACGTGACCGTGCCGCCGGTCACCATCGTGCAGGTCAGCCGCACGCTCTCGACCGGGACGGTCTCTCCCTCGGCAAGGGAAACGGATCGATCGTTCACCCGGAGAGTCACCCGGCCGTCTCGGATGCCCTCGACGGAGAAGCTCCTACCGTTGAGCGACGCACTCGAGCCACCCCCCGACAGCGTCACG
Source organism: Blastococcus colisei (assembly GCF_006717095.1). Lineage (NCBI taxonomy): Bacteria > Bacillati > Actinomycetota > Actinomycetes > Geodermatophilales > Geodermatophilaceae > Blastococcus > Blastococcus colisei. The sequence goes on along the minus strand of NZ_VFQE01000001.1, from coordinate 2,829,728 downwards.
GAGCAGGTGCTGCCGAAGCAGGACACGACGCTGATGCCACCGCTTCCGCCGGATCCACCGGATCCCCCCGCGCCGCCGGGAGCGCCCCGCCCGCCAGAGCGGGGCTGGCCGGGTCGGGCGGCCGCGCCGGGAGAGCCGGCCGCAGCAGCGGAACCGCTCGTGCTCCAGCTGGAGGAGTTCGCGCAGGCCGTCACCAGCACGGGCAGCAGGGCCTGGACGAGAGCACCCATGGCGGGATGTGTCACGCGGCTCATGGACGAGAAGGCCAGCACAGAAGCCCCCGGCGGACAAGATGGTGGAGCGCCTCCGGGGCACCGGTGCCGGCGACCGGCCGACGCCGTCGTCTCCAGGTGGCTGACGGTCTGCGCTCGCGGGCAGCGATACCTGCTCGGCCGACTACTGCGCCGAGGCATGACCCGAGAAATTCGCCGCACAACACCCGTCCGGCCGCGCCGGTTCCACCGCGCCGGCGTCCCTGACCGCCGGCGACGTGCGCCGAGACGCGATGGGCGGGGCGCAAACCTCGCATCTCTAGCACGGGAGACCGTTCCGTCGAGCCCTTTGCAGTTCCGGGACCGTTGCTTGCGCAGTCCCCGCGGATGAGTACGTGGTCCTGGTGCGAGAGGCAGTGCTGTGCGTCGTCGACTACGTGGCTCGTCGCGCTGGAAGCAGTAATCGACGCGCTTGTTGGCCGTCGGCGGACGGGTCGAGACTTCGCCCGTCGTCCCCGGACCGCGGCCGGAGGCGGCAGTCAGTCCCCGGGCACGCCGGAAGGGCCCACGGACACCGCTGTGAATCCTTCCTGCCGAGTCCATCCCAGTACCGATCCTGAGGAGAACATCCATGTTCGAGGACCAGCAGGTCGAGCTGCTACCGGCGCGGACCACCATGAAGAAGTGGGGTCGCAGCACCAACATCCAGAGCGGCAACATCGCCATCGCCATCGCCGTGAACGCGGGCAACATCAACTTCGGTGGCGACCAGGTCAACGTCGCCAGCGCGGCCGCCGCGGCCGGCAGCAACTTCTTCTACTTCGGCGCTCCCTGACGTGTGCCCGGCCGGTCCCGGACCGTGTCCGGGGCCGGCCGGCCACGCAGAGCTCGTACAGGTGTCACGGGCCCGCCCGTGACTCCTCGCTCCGCAGTCCACACCACAACCGATGCTGAGGGGAATCCCATGTTCGAGGACCAGCAGGTCGAGCTCCTTCCGCCGCGCACCACCATGAAGAAGTGGGGTCGTAGCACCAACATCCAGAGCGGCAACCTCGCCGTGGCGGCAGCCGTCAACTACGGCAACGTCAACGTGTTCGGCAGCCAGCTCAACGTCGCCGTGGCCGAGGCCGCGGCCGGCAGCAACTTCTTCGGCTGATGCAGGCGGTGTGGTCGTCTCCCGACGCTGCACCGTCATCCGAGGTGACAGGGAGGGGCGGTCGGTCCCCGGCCGCCCCTCTCTCGTCTGCTCCTGAGTCCGAGCGGGTGAGGTGTCGGACGTGACCAGCGTGGCGGAGCGCGGCGCCGTGCCGCAGCCTGCCGGCGACGCGGACGGCGTTCATCGGCTGGCGCCGGGCACGGAGTTGCTCGGTGAGTACCGCGACTCGGCCTACGAGGAGCCGAAGTTCCTGGTCCAGCGGTCGGACGGCCAGGCCATGCAGCTGCCCCGCCTTCTCTACCAGGTGGCGTGCTCACTGGACGGCCGCCGGGACGACGAGATCGCCGCTGTCCTGAGCAGGGAGTCGGGCGCTGACCTGACCGCGGACGAGGTGGCGTTCCTGATCGAGGAGCGACTTCGTCCGGTGGGCGTCGTCGCCCCGGACCGGACTGCCCCCGACGATCCGCAGGACCGGGCGGCCGACATCCCACTGCCGGTCCGGTCGGACCTCCTGCTCGCGCTGCGATACCGGGTGGGCGTGATCCCGGCCGAAGTCGTCTGGCGCATCGCCGGGCTCTTCCAGCCGCTGTTCCGCCGGCCCGTCTGGACCCTCCTCCTCGCGGCTTTCGTCGCGGTGGACGCCTGGATCCTCCTCCGGGGCGACCTGGTGGACCGGATGGTCGCCGGCCTGGGGGAGATGGGCCGTCGGCCCGGCCTCCTCCTCGTCATCCTCGGACTCACGGTGCTCTCCGGAGTCCTCCACGAGTTCGGCCACGTGGGCGCCTGCCGCTACGGCGGTGCCCGACCCGGCGACATCGGCGTGGGGTTGTACCTGGTGTGGCCGGCCTTCTACAGCACGGTCACCGACAGCTACCGCCTCGACCGGGTGGGCCGGCTGCGCACCGACCTGGGCGGGCTGTACATCGACGCGATCTTCATGGCGGGCCTCGGGCTGGTCCACCTCCATACGGGAGAGCCCTGGCTGCTGCTCGCGCTCCTCGGGATGCACGTCGAGGCGGCCTGGCAGCTCCTCCCCAGTCTGCGGCTGGACGGCTACTACATCCTCGGCGACCTCGTCGGCGTGCCGGACCTGTTCAGCTACGTCAAGCCGGCGCTGCTCAGCGTGCTGCCGGGGCGTCCGACGCACCCGGCAGTGCGCGAGCTCAAGCCGCGGGCGCGGCGGATCATCGTCCTGTGGGTGGTGGCGGTCGTGCCGACGCTGCTCTTCTGGCTGGCCTTCTTCGCCGTCGCGCTGCCCCGACTCCTGCCGGCTGCCTGGCAGGCGCTGCTGAACTACCTGCAGGTGGTCGACCGCGCCGCTCGGGACGGCAACATCGTGACCACGGTGCTGGGAGTCACCGAGCTCCTGTTCCTGCTGCTGCCCTGGGCCGGCGGTGTCATGGCCCTCTGGATGCTGGTCGACGTGGTCGGCCGCCGGCTCGCGGACCGCTCGGGACTGGCCCGGCTCCGCCCGGACACGAGGGCGGCGGTGCGCCGTCTGGCGAGCCTGGCCGGCCTCGTCACCGTCGGCGCTCTCCTCCTCGTGCGGGTCGTCCACACAGCGTCGTCGCGTCCCGCGACGCCGGATGAGACGACGCTGACCGACAGCGCGCTGGCCGAGGTGCGCGGGCACGACGGTGACTTCGCTCCCGGGTGGAGGGACTGGCTTCTCCGCGAGCAGCTCGTGCTGTTCGCCCGTGGGACGGGGGCCTTCGATCGGCACGCCACCGTGGTCGCCGGCGCCCGGGAGATCGCCGTGCTGGCCTGCGCGGTGCTGGTCGTCTGCCTCGTCGCTCTCGTCGGCATGCGCCGACTGCCACCGCTGGCGGTCGGCGTGCCGCTCGTGGCGATCCTCGCGATGGGACCGGCTGTCACGATGCTGGCCACGGTCGGTTCGGGCACGGTGGGCGTCGCCTGGGCGGCGGTCGGCGTGCTGCTCGTGGCGTGCACCCGGCGCAGGGGCGTGGCAGCGGTCGGGACGGTCGCGATCGCGGTGGGGGCCGCCACGGAGCCACTCCTCGCCGTTCCGCTGGCGGCCGCCATCGCGGTGCTGCTGCTGGCCAGGACAGGGCATCCGGCCGGCCGGCACGAGACGCCCGGGCACGCCGCGGCAGATCACCGGGGGCCGCGTGACCTCTGGCGCAGGATCGCCGCGTCGGCCTCCTCGGACAGGGCGGGGCACGCCAGGCATGCCGAGTCGACGTCGGCGCCGGGGAACCCCCGGAGGTGGCTCGCGGTTGCCGTGGTCCTGCCGTTGGGCGCAGGCGCCGCGACCCTCGGGGCTGCCGCCGCCGGTAGCCCCCTCGACGGTTCCGAGCGCATGGTTCTCCTGCTCACCGCCACCGTCGTCGTCCTCGGCGGCCTGGTGCTGCGGTCCCTGTGGCCGCTGCGGCCCTTCGCCGCGGCGGCTGGGTCGGCGACCGTGCTGGCGGTGCTGCCGTGGCCGGCGTCGGGCGACGCTCTCGCCCTGGCGGTGGTCACCTCGGGACTGCTCGCGGTGCTCATGACCGCGGCGTTCCTCCGTCGGCCGGTCGCGAACAGGCCTCACCCGCTGCACCGTGCCGCCGTCGCCGTACCGGCCGCGCTCCTCATCCTGGCCGGAACTCTCTTCCTCCCCGTTGCGGCCCCCGTGCCACCACACGCGGCGCTCGCCTCCTGGATCTCGGCACCGGACGGGCCGACGGGCACGGTGGCGGTCCCGGCGGGCCTGTGGGGTGACCTCGTGCGGAACGGCGTGCCTCCGTCCCGCCTCGTCCGTGCGGGCACCGACGCCGACGCGGACTGGACGGTCGTGGTCGGCGCCCCCGGGCCGGGCACGCAGCCCGCCGCTACGTTCGCCGGCGGCGGGACCGCCCTGACGGTGGAGATGTCCGCCCGGGCCCGGTCCGAGGCGATCGCGCGGGCCCGGGCCGACCAGCGCGCCGAGGTTGCGGCCCGTGACCAGGAGGCGGTCCAGGAACAGCTCGTCGTCCTGCAGGCGGAGCAGGATGCCGCGCGACGTTCGCTCGGCGGCCTGCTCGCGGAGCGGCCCGGTTTCGTGGGGTCGCCGCATGTGCTGGGTGCGCTTCGTGACGGCAGTGTGGACATGCGGGTCCTCGTGGTTCTGGCTTCCCTGACGCACGAGTACGCGGTCACCGTTGCCGACGTGCCCGTCGCCGTCGGGGACGATCCTGCGCTGCCCCGGCGTCATCTCCTGATCACCTCCCTCGGTTACGCCCCGGTCGCACGCCCCGAGGTCGTCGCCGCCCTGACCCAGCGGCTCACCGCCTGGGCGCCGGGAATCGCTCCCTCCGAGGTGACCCCGGGTCCGGAGGGGGTCCTGGTCGCGTGGCCGCCGGGTGCGTGACGCCCCGCCCACCGCCGGTGAGGACCCGACGGCGGCTGGTGTCAGCCGCCACCTGTCGTGAGGGCTGACGTCGGCCCCGTATCCGGACGCTTCCGTTCCGAAGTAGCGTGCCCGGGCGAGCGCTCTGGCTGGGCGAGGGGGAGACGGCCGTGACGGAGCAGGTGGTGTGCCCCAGGGCGTGCGGCGGGCCCCGCTGCGGAGTGCCGACGGTCCGCATGCGGGGAAGGCGTCGGGCTGATGCGGCCTGACCGCTGGCCGTTGGTCGGGCGTGACCAGGAGAGTGCGGCCGTCGCAGATGCGCTGGATGCCCGTCCCAGCCGCAGTGTCGTCGTCACGGGGCCGGCCGGTGTCGGTCGGACGCGACTCGCGCGGGAGGCCTTGCGTCGCGCCGAGGCGTCGCACCGACCGACGCGATGGGCGGTGGGAAGCGCCGCAGCCGGCCGGATACCGCTCGGTGCGCTGACCCACCTCCTCCCGGCCGCGGACGCTGCCACGGACCCTGTCGTCCTGCTCCAGCGCGCTACTCACGCCATCGGCGGGGACGGATCGGAGGCACCTCCGGTGCTGGGTGTCGACGACGTGCACCTCCTGGACGCGCTGTCGATCACCCTGCTCCACCACCTGGCCGTCACAGGTGCGGCCACCCTGGTCCTCACGGTTCGAACCGACCCGGTCGCAGCAGACCCCACGACACCCCTCTAGAAGGACGGTCTGGCCAAGCGGTTGGAGTTGCATCCCCTCGTGCGTGCGGACCTCGAGCGTCTCTCCGGGATGGTTCTCGACGGCGACGTGGAGACCCGCACGAGCGAGGCGTTGTGGCGCCTGAGCCAAGGCACGCCGCTGTACTTCCGGGAACTGGTGGAAGACGGCCTGCAGACCGGACGGCTCCGCGTCGACCGGGGTCTGTGGCGGTGGGACGGCCCGATGACACCGTCGGAGCGATTGAGGCACATCGTCCTCATGCAGATCGGTGAGCTCGATGCCGGTGAGTGGAAGGCCCTCGACGCGCTCGCCACCGGGGAGGCGGCGAGCGTCCAGGAGGTGGTCGACCTCGCCGGCCAGGACGCCGTCGCCCGGCTGGAACGCCGCGGGCTGATCACCGTCGCCGACCCCGGCGGCTCGACCGGGGTGCAGGTGTCGCACCCGCTGCACGCCGAAGTCGTCCGCTGCCGGGCATCCCCAGCCGGACTGAGGCTCCTCGGAACACGGCTCATCGACGGGAACCGGCACGCCGCGTCGCCCGAGGAGCTGCTGCGAAGGCCGTCCGTGGACTGGGACAGCGACGCCCCGGCGCCGGGTCCGCCACTCCTCGTGCAGGCCGCCCGGCGAGCGATCGCGATGTCCGACCATCCCCGGGCCGAGTGGTTGGCACGCACCGCCATCCGTGCAGGAGGGGGGGCCGAGGCCTACCTCCCCCTGTTCCAGGCAACCTACTGGCGAGGCGATCTGGAGGCCGGTGAGCAGCTGGCGATCGAGGGGACGCGCCTCGCCGTCACGGAGGAGGACCGAGTGCGGCTGACCGCCGCCCGTGCGCTCACTCTCTTCTGCGGATGGGGGCGGGCCCGGGATGCAGCGGCTCTCCTCGCCCACGTGGCCGGCACTGTCGGGGGAGACGAGGACCGGGCGGTCCTCGCGGCCACCGAGGCGCTCCTGGCGGTCCTCGGCGGTGATCCCACGCGTGGAGTCCGGCAGGCCACGGCCGTGCTCGGCTCGGACACCGGTGGCGGCGTCGCCGGGCCGCTGGCAGCAGCCGCTGCCGCGACGGGACTCGCCATGATCGGGGAGACCGGGCGTGCCCTCGCCACCGCGCGCGCCGGTTGGGAGGCGCTCGGGGGGCTGCCCGAGGTGACCGAGCCGGGCTTCGCGCGTATCGCCCTCGCGCAGGCGGAGATCATGGCGCTGCACCTCGGGGGGCAGTTCCTGGAACTCGACCGCCGCGCGACCGAGTTGCACCGGCGCAACCTGGCTCTCCCGGAGTGGGCGGGGGACGCCGTCGCCTGCCTCCACCGCGGGTGGGCAGCGCTGGCGTGCGGCCGACCACGGCCGGCGATGCGGTGGCTCAACGAGGCGTTCCTCGGCTTCGAGCGACTCGATCCGACCGGCATGCGGCGGATCTGCGTCGCGCTGCTGGCGAGGGCGAAGGCCCTCTCCGGCGACGTGGCCGGCGCGAAGGAGCTCCTCTGCGTCGTCGATCGAACTCCTCAGCCGGCCATCACTGCCTTCGACCCGGACGTGCACCTGTCCCGCGCCTGGGTCGCCGCGGCGGAGGGCCGGACCGCCGACGCGGGCCGGCTGGCCCTCGGGGCGGCGCGACTCGCCGCCGAGCACGGGCAGTGGGCGGTCGAGGCGGCCATGCTCCACAGCGCGCTGAGCTTCGATCGAGCAGCGGAGGTCGTGGACCGGTTACGGGACCTGGCCGAGCGCCTCGACTCACCGCTGGGGGTGCACTTCGCGGCGTATGCCGAGGCCACCGTCGCGCGCTCGGCCGATCGGCTGAGCACCGTCAGTCGTGCCTTCGAGCAGGCGAGCGCCCTGCTGCCCGCCGCGGACGCCGCTGCGCAGGCCGCTGCCGTGCACGAGCGCGCCGGCGACCGGCGAGCGGCGGCATCGGCGGCAACGAGGGCCATGGCCCTGGCACGGGAGGGCGGCCTCGTCAAGACGCCGGCCCTGGGTGCTCTCTCTCCGCCGGACTTGACGGCGCGCGAGGGGGAGGTGGCCCGGTTCGCCAGCCGGGGCCTCACCAACCTGGAGATCGCCGACCGGCTCGTGCTGTCGGTCCGCACCGTCGAGGCGCACCTGGCGCACGTCTACAGCAAGCTCGGCATCAGAGGCCGCCCCGAGCTCTTCGATGCCCTGGACAGGCGCGCGGCCCCGCTACCTCGGCGGGATCCGGAGGTCGACGGCGCAGGTGTCGCCCGCATCGGGCGGAACGTCGTTGACCGCTGACCGTGGAGGACCGAGGGTTCCTCGCACTGGCAGGGAACGCCCCCAGGCGGCCGTCCCGGTCGGCGGACGACGGCGTTCCCGGCGCGATCCGCCGCGGGAAGCACTTCCCGACCGGACGAACCGGGTGCTGGTGGCGGATCGTGCCGGTCGCCGGGGACCCCGGGCGGCACCCCGGTCCCCGGGTTCGGGGAATCCGTACCTGGCCGCTCTGCTGCGTACCGGCGCCGTGCGCTCGCAGTAGTGATCCGGGTGAGGCCTCGGCACGCTGTGGTGGGTTTAGGTGCTCTCCACCGTTGCCCGCGTTTCCGGGACCGGCAGACACTTCCGAGGTCGATTCCGGACCGCGGCCGGAACCGGCGCCCACGGAGCGAGCGGGAAGGCCGGACGACGACCGCTGTCGTCGTTCTTCCTGGCGGACCCCATCCCAGTACCGATCCTGAGGAGACACCATGTTCGAGGATCAGCAGGTCGAGCTGCTGCCGGCACGCACCACGATGGACACGTGGGGCGGCTACACCTCACAGAGCTACAACACCGCGGTGGCCGCAGCCGTGAACCACGGCAACGTCAACCTGTACGGGTTCCAGGCCAACGAGGCCTTTGCCGCGGCCGCGGCCGGCAGCAACTTCGGCTGACGGATCGATCCCGGCCACCGGTTCCCGGTGGCCGGGACGGGGAGGGGCGGTCGGGACCCGACCGCCCCTCCTTTCCGTTCGTGCACTGCGGCGCGGGCGTCCCGAGGTCAGTAGCCGGTGCTCTCCCTACGTACAGCGGCCCCGGCCGGACGTGGTGATCCGGGCGGGAGGTAGGGATCGAAGCCCGGCGGGTTAGGTGCCGCCCACCGTTGTCCGGCCTACCGGGACCGGCAGACACTTCCGCCGTCGACTTCGGACCGCGGCCCGATCTCGGCAGCCCACGGGGCGAGCGGGACAGGCTCGGCGGGAGGCCCCCGTCGTCCTCCCCGTGGCGGATCCCCGGCATACCGATCCCTGAGGAGAGCACCATGTTCGAGGACCAGAAGGTCGAGCTACTGCCCGCGCGCACCACGATGGACTCGTGGGGCGGCTACACCAGCCAGAGCGGCAACCTGGCCATCGCCGTCGCCGTGAATGCCGGCAACATCAACGTCGGTGGTGACCAGCTCAACAGCGCGTTCGCCGCGGCCGCCGCCGGCAGCAACTTCTACGGCGGCTGAGCCCGGTCGCTGGATCGCTGACGCGCAGCGCCCGGCGTCGCACGGAGGGGCGGCCGGACACGGCCGCCCCTCCTCGTGTCCGGAGTTCCGTTCGAGGAGGGGGTGCCCGGGGTGCGTGTGGCGGACAGCGACGTCCTGACGCCCTCGACGGCGGGCGCTTTCCCCGTGCACCGCCTGGCGGAGGGCATCGAGCTCCTCGGGGAGTACAAGGACTCGGCCTACCAGGAACCCAAGTACCTGGTCCAGCGGGCCGACGGGCAGGCGATGCAACTGCCCGGACTCCTCTACCGCGTGGCGTGCTCCCTCGACGGCACGCGCGACGACGGGGAGGTCGCGGCGCAGGTCGGGGCGGAGCTGGAGCAGCACCTCACGGCCGAACAGGTCTCCTTCCTCGTGGAGGAGCGGCTGCGGCCCGTCGGGTTGATCGCGCCCGACCGCGGCTCCCAGCGCACTGCCGAGGACGGAACGACCGTGGCCCCGACCCCGACTCCGGCCCCCGTCCGGTCGGACCCCCTGCTCGCCCTGCGCTACCGGGTCGGGGTGATCTCCGCCGGTGTGGCATGGCGCATCGCCGGATTCTTCCGGGTCCTGTTCGTCCGGCCGGTCTGGATCGGGCTCCTGACTGCGTTCGTCGTCACCGACCTCTGGATCGTCGCGCAGGGGGACGTCGTGGGCCGCATGGTGGCCGGCGTCCGTGACATAGCGCTGCACCCCACGTTGATCCTCGCGATCCTGGGCCTCGGCATCGTGGCGTCCGCCGTCCACGAGTGCGGCCACGTCACCGCCTGCCGGTACGGCGGGGCCCGCCCGGGCGACATCGGCGTCGGCCTCTACCTGGTCTGGCCGGCCTTCTACAGCACGGTCACCGACAGCTACCGACTGGACCGCGTCGGGCGGCTGCGGACGGATCTGGGTGGCGTCTACTTCAACGCCGTCTTCATGCTCGGGCTGGGCCTGGTGTACATCGGCACGGGCGAGCCGTGGCTGCTCCTCGCGCTCATCGGGAAGCACGTCGAGACGGCCTGGCAGTTCCTGCCCCTGCTCCGGATGGATGGCTACTACGTCCTCGCCGACCTGCTCGGTGTCCCCGACCTGTTCGGGTACGTCAGGCCGGTGCTCGGGAGCCTCCTTCCCTGGCGCCCGGCGCACCCGCTGATGCGTCAGCTCAAGCCGCGGGCCCGGCGACTGGTCCTGCTCTGGGTCGTGGTGGTGGTCCCGGTGCTGACCCTGTACCTGGTGGCCTTCCTCATCGCGGTGCCCCGGCTCCTGCCCGCGGCCTGGGAGGCGACCCTGGAGTACCTCCGGCGCCTGGACGCAGCGGCGCGGACCGGTGACGTCGCCGTCACCACGCTGGGCGTCTTCCAGCTCCTGCTCCTGGCCCTGCCCTGGATCGGCGTCGGCTTGATCCTCTGGTCACTGGCGGGCCTCCTCCACCGGGTTCTCGCCGCGCGCTGGCGGTGGGCGCGGATGAGCGTCGCCGGGCAGCCGGCCGTGCGTCGTGCAGTGGCACTCACGGCGTTGGGTGCCCTCGGTGCGTTGCTCGTCGCGCGGGTAGCCGCCGTCGCGTCGGCGCACCCCGCCACGACGGGGGAGGCGCGGTTCGTCGCCGGCGCGCTCGCCGCGGTGCGGGGCATCGACGGCGGCCCGACGGTCGGACCGGGGGAGTGGCCGGCACGTGAGCAGCTGGTCGGCTACGCCGCCCTGACGGGGGCCTTCGACCGCCACGCCACGGTGCTCACCGGTGGCCGGGAACCGGCCGTCGTCGCGTCGGGCGTCGTCGTGATCTGCGTGCTGGTGCTCGTGGCCACGCGCCGGTTGCGACCGCTCGCCGTGGCCGTGCCCCTGGCCGCGACCGTGGCCATGGGCCCGGCAGTGACGGCCTTGGCCACGGCCGGGCCCTCCCTCCTCGGGGCCGCGTGGGCCGCAGGCGGCGCGCTGACAGTGGCCTTGGTGCGCCGTCGGCCGGCGATGCTCCTCGGGGCCTTCGCGATCGCGGTCGGGGTGGTCACCGAGCCCCTGCTCGCGGTGCCGCTGGCCGCCGGCCTCGCCGCCGTCCTCACCCACGGCCAGCCGGGCACGGGACGGCCACGACGGTCGGTCGCACCGGTGCCGGCGAACGGCACCGCCGCGCATCCGGCGCACCCGGTCACCGGTCGGCGGTACACGACCGTGCGGGGACGGAGCGGGATGGCGGATCCCGCGGTGTGGCTCGCGATGGCCCTGCTGCTCGCAGTCGGCGCATTCGGCGCCTTCGGTGCGGTGCCGGCGGGAAGGTCCCGGGACCTGTCCCTGGACGGGTCGGAGCGGACCGTGCTCCTCCTGGCCGTCGGGCTGGTGGTCGTCGTCGGGCTCGTCGTCCGCTGGCTCCGGCCGCACGCCATGGCCGCTGCGACGCTGGTGGTCCTGGCGGTGCTGCCGTGGAGGGGGGCCGAGGGGGCCCTCCTGCTGGCGGTCGTGGCGGCCGCCGGCCTGGCGGCCCTCGTCACCGACGCGCTCGCGCGCGGACGTCCGGAGGAACGGCCGCACCCACTGCTGCGCGTCGCCGTGGCCGTCCCCGCGGTGGTCGTGATCGTGGTGGGCGGGTTGTTCCTCCCTGTGGCCGCCGGAGGCCTGCCGCACCGGGAGCTGGCCGCCTGGATCACCGGGCCCGCCTCCACGGGCGGCACCGTCGCCGTGCCCGTCCGTCTGTGGGGAGACCTCCTCCGCGACGGCGTCCCCGAGGATCGGCTGGTCCTCACCACGGCGCCGGACGCGGCCGCAGCGATCTGGACGGTGGAGGTCGGCGATGTCGGCGGCGTGACCGGCGCGGCGGCCGGCTTCGGCGCCGGAGCCACGTCGCTGACGGTCCTGCCGCTCCCGCCGGCCGAGATGCGACATCGCATGGCGGCGGTGGAGCGGCACGCCGCCGAGGCGGCGGCCGGGCGGCACGCGGCAGGGCCCGCGGTCGTGGCGCAGCAGAGGCTGGGCAGGCTTCTCGCCTCCAGTCCCCGCTTGCTCGCGGAGCCCGACGTCCTGACCGCACTCCGGAACGGCAGCGTGGATGCCCGGGTCCTCGTGGTGCTCGCCGGGCTGACCGTGGAACACACCGTCGAGGTCGCGGCGGTGCCCACCGGGAGCGGGGAGGACCCGGGCGCTGGTCCCCGCCACGAGATCGTGGTGACCCGGCTGGACGGCCGCTCGGCGGACCGGCCCGAGGTCGTCGCCGTCCTGACGGAATGGCTGCAGGCGCAGCCAACACCCTTTGCGCCGTCCGTGGTCACAGCCGGGCCGTCGGGAGTGTCCGTCGGCTGGTCGCCCCCTGCGCCCGTTCCAGCCACCGGCTGGTGACCGACAGGCCACGCTCGGTCAGGAATCGACGAGCGGACGGGTGTGTTCCTGTACGAATTCGTACCGCTGTGGTCGCGTCACCCCCGGTGATCTCCCCACCTCATTAGGGTCCGCCGCACGGGCTCGCGGATGGGGTCCCGGGGGGAGCGGTTGTGGTCACCGAGCGCGAGATGACGCGTCTGCAGAGAGGGACCGGTCAGCGACGTGGTCGGCGTCCACCTCGTGGGCCGACGGACACCCTGAGCTCCTGATGGACCAGGGGCGCTGGGCACTGGTCGGCCGGGACGCCGCCTGCGCGGCGATCGCCTCCGCGCTGGAGGACGAGCCACCCCGCAGCCTCGTCATCGTGGGGCCGGCCGGGGTGGGACGGACGCGGCTTGCCCGCGAGGCCCTGTCCCTGGCCCAGCGCGCGGGGCAGCCGACACGGTGGGCCCGAGGAACGGGTGCGGCGGCGTTCGTCCCTCTGGGTGCGCTGGCGCACCTCCTGGCGACCATCGACGTCTCCTCGGACGCGCTCGTGCTGCTCCAACGAGCGGCACACGCCATCGCTGGCGACGGATCCGGCCCCGTGCCGGTCCTCGGCGTCGACGACGTGCACCTCCTGGACCCACTGTCGGTCACCCTGCTGCACCAGTTGGCTGCCAGTGGCGCGGTCACGCTCGTGCTGTCCGTACGCACCGGGAACGCCACGCCGGACCCCGCCGCGCCCCTGTGGAAGGACGGGCTGGCCACGCGGATCGAGCTGCAGCCGCTGCGACGGTCCGACACGGAGCGGCTGATCAGCCAGGCGCTGGGCGGGGACGTCGAGACGCGGACCGGTGAGCGGCTCTGGCGGCTGAGCCAGGGGAGCCCTCTGTTCCTCCGGGAGCTCCTCGAGGACGGCGTGCGCACCGGACGGTTGGGGAGTTCCTGCGGGTTGTGGCGCTGGGAGGGGCCCGTGGTCCCGTCAGGACGCCTGACCGAGATCGTCCTCGCGCAGCTCGGGCACCTGGACGCCACCGAGTGGAGGGCGCTCGAGGTGCTGGCGACCGCTGAACCGGTGAGCGTCCACCAGCTCGCCGCGCTGAGCAGTCCGGAAGCGGTCGCCTCCCTGGCGCGCCGCGGTGTAGTCACGGACGCCGAGGGCGGATCCGGTGCGGTCCGTGCCGGCCATCCGCTGTACGTGGAGGTGGTTCGCAGCCAGGCTCCCGCGGCGGCCATGTGCTTCATCCAGCGCCGGCTCGCCGAGGAACGGACCGGGAACGGGCTCGATGGTCAGCTGGTGCGCCGGTGCGTCGCCCTGCTCGACAGCGGTGTGTCGGCACCGGACGCCCCCATGCTGGCAGAGGCTGCCCGGCGCGCGAACGCCATGCTGGACCACGCTGCGGCCGAAAGGCTGGCGCGTGCCGGCATCGACGCGGGTGCGAACCCACGGGCCCACCTCGAGCTCGTCGATGCCTCCCGGTGGCTGGGCCGACCGGAGCGGAGCGTCCAGCTCGCGATCGAGGCGACGCGGGTGGTCGCCACGGAGTACGACCGCGCCCGGCTGACCGCGGCGCGGGCGCTGACGCTCTTCTGTGGCCTGCGACGGGGCGAGGACGCCGCTGCCGCGCTCCGCGAGGCGGCCGCCACCGTCGGTTCGGAAGAAGCTCGTGCGGTGTTGGCGGCGGCCGAGGCGGTCCTGGCGTTCCTCGGCGGGGACCCCGAGCGCGCCGTGCGACTGGCCACGCCCGTGCTGTCCTCGGGCGGGCACGGCGATGCCTCCCGTCCCCTGGCCGCCGCGGCCGCGGCCGCGGGGCTGGCCGTGACCGGTCGCACCACAGAGGCGCTCGCGACCACCAGCGCGGGATGGGCGGCCCTCCGTTCCGAGAGGGAGTGCGTCGAAGCTGCGTTCGCGCGCGTGGTCCTGGCTCAGGCGGAGGTCATGGCGCTCCACCTGACCGGGCGCATCCACGACCTGGAACGTCGCGCGGCGGAACTGCATCGCAGCAACCTCATGGCGCCGGAATGGGCCGGAGACGCCATCGCCTGCCTGCACCGCGGGTGGGCGGCACTGGCCGGCGGCCGGATACGCCCGGCGACCCGTTGGCTCGTCGAGGCCCTCGGCGGTCTTCGGCGGGGTGACCCGGTCGGCCTGGAAGGGCTCTGCCGTCAGCTGCTCGCGATGGCCAAGGCGCTCAGCGGTGACCGCCCCGGCGCCCGGGAGCTCCTGGGCGACCTGGGCAGCACCCCATCTGGGCCGGTCAGGGTGTTCGACCCCCAGGCCCGTCTCGCCCAGGCATGGCTGGCGGGTGCGGAGAACCGCAGCGCGGACGCCGGCTGCCTCGTCCTCGATGCCGCGGCCCTCGCCGCTCGACAAGGGCAGTCGGCCGTCGAGGCGATCGTCCTGCACTGTGCCCTGCGCTACGGGCGTGCCGCCGAGGTCGTGGAGAGGCTGCGAGATCTCGCCGAGCGGCTCGACTCGCCCTTCGTGGTCGATCTCGCAGCACACGCCGAGGCAGTCGCCGTCGGAGCCGGGGATCGACTCGACGCCATCGGCCACCGTTTCGAGGGGGCCGGAGCGCTGTTGTTCGCCGCGGACGCCGCGGCGGAGGCGGCTGCTGCGCACGAACGGGCGGGAGACCGGCGTGCGGCGGCGGTCTCCCGCGCGAGGGCGGCGGCCCTTGCGCGGGGTTGCGGCCTGGCTGACACGCCCGCGCTCGACCTCCTGGCTCCTCCCGCGCTGACCTCGCGGGAGGAGGAGGTGGCCCGGCTCGCCGTCCAGGGCTTGAGCAACCAGGAGATCGCCCATCAGCTGGTGGTGTCGGTGCGGACGGTCGAGGCCCATCTGGCGCACGTCTACACGAAGTTCGGGATCAAGGGGCGCGCCGATCTCCGTACGACCCTGACGATGGCGGAGTGGGCGCTGGTGAGGGGGCGTCCGACTCCGGGGGGACCCGCGCCGAGGCCCCTGCCGAGTGATCTGCTCGGTCTGTGACGCCGCAGGGCCCGATGCCCTCGGCAGCAGCCCCTCGCCGGCGAGTCTCAGCGGGGGGAGCGGCGGCGCTCCCAGTTCGGGTCGAGCTCCTCGTCGTCGTCATCGGGACCGCCGAAGCCGACGACGCTCTCCATGCCGGGGGAGAGGACGCCCCACTCGATGAGCCGGGTGGTCAGCTCGTCGGGGCTCATGTCGTAGATGATCGCCAGCGACTTGAGGTCCTCCGCGCGGATCGACAGCACCTTGCCGTTGTAGTCGTGCCGCTGCGCCTGGATGGTCGAGGCGTAGCGGGCGAGCGGGCCGGCCTCGTCGGCGGGCAGCGAGCCCAGCGACTCCAGGTTCAGCACGATCTTGGTGCTGGAGGTGACGGCCGAGCTGGGACGCGGGTCGGGCAGCAGCTCGGAGACGGGCACGCCGTAGAAGACGGCGAGCTCGGACAGGCGCTGGACGGTGACGGCGCGGTCGCCGCGCTCGTAGGAGCCGACGACGACTGCCTTCCAGCGGCCGTGCGACTTGTCCTCCACTCCCTGCAGGGACAGGCCCTGCTGGTTGCGGATGGCGCGGAGGCGGGCGCCGAGGGCCCGTGAGTAGTCGGTGCTCATCGCTGTCTGCTCACTGTCCGTCGTCTCGGAAAGGTCCTGTTGGTCACTGAGCGTACTGGTCGGCGAGGCCGTGCAACACCCGGACGCTCCACACGAGTAAGTGAGCGCCGGGGCACGCAGTGTGAGCCATTGCGGCCCTGACCTGGCATGGAACGGGCGGCGGCGACCATGGCACAGGCGCTGGAGGCGGCGTCCGTTCCGTGCAGTACCGTCGTCCGCGGTCCGACCCACTCCTTTAACGACCCGTCCAGTGAGGCGGGGAAGGAGGCCTTCTTTGGCCCGCTCGCCCGAGCCTGCCCGGAGCCCGTCTCCCGGTACCGCCCCCGGCACCCTCCTCTCCGCCGCCGACGTCGCCCGCGTCGTCGACCGCATGGCCCACCAGCTCATCGAGCGGGCGGCGGCGATCGAACCCGGGGGTGGGCGGGGAGACGGCACAGCCGGCCTCTCCGACCTCGTCCTGGTGGGCATCCCGACCCGCGGCGCCCCGCTGGCCCGCCGGCTCGCCGCCCGGGTCGAGGCCTTCACCGGGACGCCGGTCGACGTCGGGACCGCCGACATCACGCTGTACCGGGACGATCTCCGGCTGCGCGGCGTCCGCGCCCTGGAGCCCACCGTGCTGCCCGCTGCGGGCATCGACGACCGGCTGGTCGTCCTCGTCGACGACGTCCTCTTCTCGGGCCGGTCGGTGCGGGCGGCGCTGGACGCGTTGCGCGACCTCGGCCGCCCGCGGGCGGTGCAGCTGGCGGTCCTGGTCGACCGCGGCCACCGGGAGCTGCCGATCCGGGCGGACTTCGTCGGCAAGAACGTGCCGACCTCGCGCAGTCAGCAGGTGAAGGTGCACCTCGCGGAGGTCGACGGCGTCGACGAGGTGCTCGTGACCGAGGGGGGCAACCGGTGAAGCGCCACCTGCTCGAATCCGCGGACCTCGACCGCGCCGACGCGACGATGGTGCTCGACACCGCCGCCCAGATCGACCAGGCGCTGGCCGGCCGCGAGGTCAAGAAGCTCCCCACCCTGCGCGGGCGCACCGTGGTCAACCTGTTCTACGAGGACTCCACCCGCACCCGGATCTCCTTCGAGCTGGCCGCCAAGCGGCTCTCGGCCGACGTCATCAACTTCTCCGCGAAGGGCAGCAGCGTCTCCAAGGGCGAGAGCCTCAAGGACACCGCGCTCACCCTCGAGGCAATGGGTAGCGACGCGATCGTGGTCCGGCACGGCGCCTCCGGCGCGCCGCACCGGCTGGCCCACTGGGTCCGCGGCAGCGTCGTGAACGCCGGTGACGGCACCCACGAGCACCCCACCCAGGCGCTGCTGGACGCGTACACGATCCGGCAGCGGCTCGGCCGGCTCGAGGGCGTGCGGGTGGCCCTGGTCGGCGACGTGCTGCACAGCCGGGTGGCCCGCTCGAACGTCTGGTTGCTGCGCACGCTCGGGGCCGAGGTCACCGTCGTCGCCCCGCCGACGCTGCTCCCGGTCGGCATCGGCAGCTGGCCGGTCGAGGTCAGCTACGACCTGGACGCCGTCCTGCCGAAGGCCGACGTGGTGATGATGCTGCGGGTCCAGGCCGAGCGGATGAACGCCTCGTACTTCCCGAGCGCCCGCGAGTACAGCCGCCGCTACGGCCTCGACGGCCGGCGGATGGCCGCGCTGTCCGACGACGCGATCGTGATGCATCCCGGCCCGATGAACCGCGGGATGGAGATCGCCGCCGAGGTGGCCGACTCCGTCCGCTCCACGATCGTCGAGCAGGTCGGCAACGGGGTCTCCGTACGCATGGCCGTCCTGTACCTGCTGCTCGGGGGGAACGAACCCGCATGACCTACCTGATCAAGGGCGCCCGTCCCTACGGCGGCGACGCCGCCGACATCCTCATCGAGGACGGGCGCATCGCCGCGATCGGCGAGAACCTGTCCGCGCCCGGCGCGGAGGTGGTCGAGGCCGTGGGGCTGATCGCCCTCCCGGGCCTGGTCGACCTGCACACCCACCTGCGCGAGCCGGGCCGCGAGGACGCCGAGACCGTCGAGACCGGCAGCCGGGCTGCCGCGCTGGGCGGGTTCACCGCGGTGCACGCCATGGCCAACACCGACCCGGTCGCCGACACCGCGGGCGTGGTGGAGCAGGTGTGGCGCCTCGGGCAGGAGGCCGCGCTCGTCGACGTCGTCCCGGTCGGGGCGGTGACTGTCGGCCTGAAGGGCGAGCGGCTGGCCGAGCTCGGCGCGATGGCTGACTCGGCCGCCCGGGTCCGGGTCTTCTCCGACGACGGCTCCTGCGTCGCCGACCCGGCGCTCATGCGCCGGGCCCTGGAGTACGTGAAGGCCTTCGACGGTGTCGTCGCCCAGCACGCCGAGGAGCCGCGGCTGACCGCCGGCGCCCAGATGCACGAGGGCGACCGCTCGGCCCGCCTGGGCCTCACGGGGTGGCCGGCGGCCGCCGAGGAGGCGATCATCGCCCGCGACGTGCTGCTGGCCGGTCACGTCGGCGCCCGGCTGCACGTCTGCCACGTGTCGACGGCCGGGTCGGTGGAGATCCTGCGCTGGGCCAAGGGCCGCGGCGTGCAGGTGACCGCCGAGGTCACCCCGCACCACCTGCTGCTCACCGACGCCTGCGCGGAGAGCTACGACCCGGTCTTCAAGGTCAACCCGCCGTTGCGCACCGACGCCGATGTGCAGGCGCTCCGGGCCGGACTCGCGGACGGCACGATCGACGCCGTCGCGACCGATCACGCCCCGCACGCGGTGGAGGACAAGGAGAGCGAGTGGGCGCAGGCCCGGCCCGGGATGCTCGGCCTGGAGCAGGCGCTGTCGGTCGTCGTCGAGACGATGGTCGAGACCGGGCTGCTCGACTGGCAGGGCGTCGCCGACCGCATGTCTGCCCGCCCGGCGGCGATCGGCCGCCTGGAGAACCACGGCCGCCCGCTGGCCCCCGGCGAGCCGGCCAATCTGCTGCTGCTGGATCCAGCGGTCCGGGCTCCCGTCGACCCGGCCACCCTGGCCAGCCGCAGCCGCAACAGCCCCTATGCCGGCCGGGAGCTCCCGGGCCGGGTGGTCGCGACGTTCCTGCGGGGGACGCCGACCGTTCTGGACGGAAAGGCGACACGGTGAGAGAGGCACTGCTCGTGCTCGAGGACGGCAGGACGTTCCGCGGCGAGGCCTACGGCGCGGTCGGGACGACGGTCGGCGAGGCGGTCTTCTCCACCGGCATGACCGGCTACCAGGAGACGTTGACCGATCCCAGCTACCACCGCCAGGTCGTCGTCATGACCGCCCCGCACATCGGCAACACCGGCGTGAACGGCGAGGACGACGAGAGCCGGAAGATGTGGGTGGCCGGGTTCGTCGTCCGCGACCCCGCCCGCCGTCCGGCGAACTGGCGCGCCACCGGCAGCCTGGATGACGAACTGGTCGCCCAGGGCGTGGTCGGCATCAGCGGCATCGACACCCGGGCGCTGACCCGCCATCTCCGCGACCGTGGCGCGATGCGCGTCGGCATCAGCAGCGTGATCACCGACGTCGACGAGCTGCTGGCGCAGGTCACGGCCGCCGAGAGCATGACCGGCGCGGACCTCGCCCCGCAGGTGAGCACGGGTGAGGCCTACGTCGTCCCGGCGGTGGGGGAGACGCGGTACACGATCGCCGCCCTCGACCTCGGCATCAAGACCGCGACCCCGCGGCACCTGGCCGAGCTCGGCGTCGAGACGCGCGTGCTGCCCTCGACGGCCACCGCCGACGAACTCCTGGCCGCCGGCCCCGACGGGGTGTTCCTCTCCAACGGCCCCGGCGACCCTGCCGCGGCCGACTACGCCGTCGAGGCGGTCCGCGGGGTGCTGGACGCGAAGCGTCCGCTGTTCGGCATCTGCTTCGGCAACCAGATCCTCGGCCGCGCGCTCGGCCTGGGCACGTACAAGCTGCGCTTCGGTCACCGCGGCCTGAACCAGCCGGTGCTCGACCGGGTGAGCGGCACGGTGCGGGTGACCAGCCACAACCACGGCTTCGCCGTCGACGCCCCGCTCGACCGGCCCACCGACACGCCCTACGGGCCGGTCGAGGTCAGCCACGTCGGCCTCAACGACGACGTCGTCGAGGGCCTGCGCTGTCTGGAGGTGCCCGCGTTCAGCGTGCAGTTCCACCCGGAGTCGGCCGCCGGGCCGCACGATGCGGCGCCGCTGTTCCAGCGGTTCGTCGATCTGATGGAGACCGCGCGGAACGGGGACGCGCACGCCGGCGGGCCGGCGCCGCAGGTCGAGCACAGCACGGGGGAGAAGGCCTGAGATGCCCAAGCGCACCGATCTGACGCACGTGCTGGTGATCGGCTCCGGCCCGATCCTGATCGGCCAGGCCGCCGAGTTCGACTACTCCGGCACCCAGGCCTGTCGCGTCCTCAAGGCCGAGGGGCTGCGGGTCAGCCTGGTCAACAGCAACCCGGCGACGATCATGACCGACCCCGGCATCGCCGACGCCACCTACATCGAGCCGCTGACCCCGGAGTTCGTCGAGAAGGTCATCGCCAAGGAGCGCCCCGACGCGCTGCTGGCCACCCTCGGCGGGCAGACCGCGCTCAACATCGCGATCGGGCTGTACGAGAACGGCGTCCTCGAGAAGTACGGGGTGCAGCTCATCGGCGCCGACGTCGACGCGATCAACCGCGGCGAGGACCGGCAGCTGTTCAAGGACATCGTCCGCTCCATCGGCGCCGACGCCCCGCGGTCCACTGTCTGCGCGAGCGTCGAGGAGGCCCTGGCCACCGCCGAGGAGGTCGGCTACCCCGTCGTCATCCGGCCCAGCTTCACCATGGGCGGCCTCGGCTCCGGCATCGCCACCGACGAGGCGATGCTGCGCCGGATGGCCGGTCACGGGCTGGCCGACTCACCGGTGCACACCGTCCTCATCGAGGAGTCGGTGCTGGGCTGGAAGGAGTACGAGCTCGAGCTCATGCGCGACCGCAGCGACAACGTGGTCGTGATCTGCTCCATCGAGAACATCGACGCGATGGGCGTGCACACCGGCGACTCGGTGACCGTCGCCCCGGCGATGACCCTCACCGACCGCGAGTACCAGCAGATGCGCGACGTCGGCATCGCGGTGCTGCGCGAGGTCGGCGTCGACACCGGCGGCTGCAACATCCAGTTCGCCGTCCACCCCGAGACCGGCCGGCTGGTCGTCATCGAGATGAACCCGCGGGTGTCCCGGTCCTCGGCCCTGGCGTCGAAGGCCACCGGCTTCCCGATCGCGAAGATCGCCGCGAAGCTCGCCATCGGCTACACCCTCGACGAGATCACCAACGACATCACCGGCGTCACCCCGGCGAGCTTCGAGCCGTCGCTGGACTACGTCGTGGTCAAGATCCCGCGGTTCGCCTTCGAGAAGTTCCCCGGCGCCGACCCGCGACTGACCACGACCATGAAGAGCGTCGGCGAGATCATGTCGATGGGCCGCAACTTCGCCGAGGCGCTGGGCAAGGCGATGCGGTCGACCGAGACGAAGGTCGCCGGCTTCTGGACGGGGGAGCCGGACCACCGGTCGGCCCAGGAGCTCCTGGACGCGCTGCGGGTCCCGGTCGACGGCCGGCTCTACCTCGCCGAGGCCGCGCTGGGCGCCGGGGCGACCGTCGAAGACGTCGCGGCTGCCAGTGCTTTCGATCCATGGTTCGTCGACCAGATCGCGCTGGTGCACGAGATCGGGGTCGCCGTCCGCGAAGCGCCGTCCCTGACCCCGGAGCTGCTGCGCCGGGCGAAGCGGTTCGGCCTCTCCGACCGCCAGATCGCCGCCCTGCGGCCCGAGCTGGCCGGCGAGGACGGCGTCCGGACGCTGCGCTGGCGGCTGGGCGTCCGGCCGGTCTACAAGACCGTCGACACGTGTGCCGCCGAGTTCGCCGCCCGCACGCCGTACCACTACTCCTCCTACGACGAGGAGAACGAGGTGCAGCCGCGCGAGAAGCCCGCCGTGCTGATCCTCGGCTCCGGCCCCAACCGGATCGGGCAGGGCATCGAGTTCGACTACTCCTGCGTGCACGCCGTCCTGGCCCTGCAGGACGCCGGCTACGAGGCGGTGATGGTCAACTGCAACCCCGAGACCGTCTCCACCGACTACGACACCGCCGACCGGCTGTACTTCGAGCCGCTCACCTTCGAGGACGTCCTCGAGGTGGTCGAGGCCGAGCGCGCGGCCGGCCCGGTGGCCGGGGTGATCTGCACCCTCGGCGGGCAGACCCCGCTCGGCCTGGCGCAGCGGCTCAAGGACGCCGGGGTGCCGGTGCTGGGCACCTCGCCGGAGGCGATCGACGACGCCGAGCACCGCGGGGCGTTCTCCCGAGTGCTGGCCGACACGGGGCTGCTGGCGCCCAAGCACGGCACCGCGACGACGTTCGCCGAGGCGCGGGCGATCGCCGCGGAGATCGGCTACCCGGTGCTGGTCCGGCCGTCCTACGTGCTCGGCGGTCGCGGGATGGAGATCGTCTACGACGAGGGCACGCTCGAGGCCTACATCGCCAAGGCGACCGACGTCAGCGCGGCGCACCCGGTACTGGTGGACCGTTTCCTGGAGGACGCCGTCGAGATCGACGTCGACGCGCTCTACGACGGCACCGACCTCTACCTGGGCGGGGTCATGGAGCACATCGAGGAGGCCGGCATCCACTCCGGTGACTCCGCGTGCGCGCTGCCGCCGATCACCCTGGGCTCGGCGGACCTGCTGAAGATCCGGGCCGCCACCGAGAAGCTGGCCGCCCGGATCGGCGTCCGAGGCCTGGTGAACGTCCAGTACGCGATCAAGGACGACATCCTCTACGTGATCGAGGCCAACCCGCGGGCCAGCCGCACCGTCCCGTTCGTGTCCAAGGCGACGGCCGTGCAGCTGGCCAAGGCCGCGGCCCGGATCGCGGTGGGGGAGACCATCGCCGGGCTGCGCGCGGCCGGGGTGCTGCCGGCGACCGGCGACGGCACCGACCTGCCCGAGAACGCGCCGATCGCGGTGAAGGAGGCGGTGCTGCCCTTCCACCGGTTCCGCACGGTCGAGGGCCACGGTGTGGACACCGTGCTGTCGCCGGAGATGAAGTCCACCGGCGAGGTGATGGGCCTCGACGCCGAGTTCGGCACCGCCTTCGCCAAGTCGCAGGCCGCTGCCTACGGCTCCCTGCCGACCGAGGGCACGGTGTTCGTCTCCCTGGCCAACCGGGACAAGCGCTCGGCGGTCTTCCCGATCAAGCGGCTGGCCGATCTCGGGTTCCGGGTGCTCGCCACCGCCGGTACCGCGCAGGTGCTCCGGCGCAACGGCGTCGCCGCGGAGGTGGTCGGCAAGTACAGCGAAGGCCCGGGCAACGTCGTGGAGCGGATCCTGGCCGGCGACGTGGACATCGTCGTCAACACGCCGTTCGGTTCGCCGGGCAACAGCGGCCCACGGCTGGACGGCTACGAGATCCGCACCGCCGCGGTCGCCGCGGGGATCCCGTGCATCACCACGGTCCAGGGCATGGCCGCGGCGGTGCAGGGGATCGAGGCCCTGCGCGCCGGTGGCATCGGAGTCCGCAGCGTGCAAGAGGTGCACGCCGCCCTGAACGGCGCCGCCCGATGACCGGTGATCCGGCAGTTATGGCCATAACTGCCGCGCTGCTGACCCGGCCGGCGCCGCGGGCGGCGCACCCGCCGGTGCAGCGGGTGGTCGAGGTGGCGGGCCGGCGGCCGGTCGGCGCCTACGTGGAGCTGACCCTCGCCGCCCCGGAGATCGCCGAGCGTGCCGAACCAGGGCAGTTCGTGGCCTTCGCGGTCGGGGGCGAGACCTCCGGGCTGCTGCTGCGCCGGTCGATCGCGATCGCGACCGCCGGCGACGGCGAGGTCTCCGTCGTCGTGTCCGCGGCCGGACCCGGATCGACCTGGCTCACCGAGCGGCAGGTGGGCGACACCGTGGACGTGGTCGGCCCGCTGGGGCGGCGATATCCGATGCCGCCGCGCGGTACCCCGGCGCTGGTCGTCGGTGGGGGATACGGGTCGGCCGCGCTGCTGGGGCTGACCGCCGCCCTTCGGGACGCCGGGTCGCCCGTTCTCGCCGTCGTGGGCGCGGCCACGGCCGACCGGCTCTGCTCGGTGGACGAGCTGGGCGCCCTGGCCGAGGTCGTCGTGACGACCGACGACGGCAGCGCCGGCCGGCAGGGGTGGGTCACCGACGCCGTGGCGACGGTGATCGGGCAGGTCGGCGTGGTCTACGCGTGCGGCCCCATGGGGATGCTGCGGGCGGTCGCCGACGCGGCCACGGCCGCCGGGCTGCCGTCCTACGTGGCCGTCGAGGAGTCGATGGCCTGCGGGATCGGCGTCTGCATGACCTGCGTACTGCCGATCGTGGGGGAGGACGGGCGCACCCGGTTCTCCCGTTCGTGCACCGAGGGCCCCGTCTTCGGGGGCGACCGGGTGCGGTTCGCCGACGTCGGCGCCCTGCCCTGGGACGTCGTGGGCGCCGACGCGATGGGGGTGGTGGCCCCGTGACCGCCACCGAGACCGGCGTTCATGGCCATAAACGCCGCTTCGAGGTCGACCTGCGGACGGCGCTCGGGTCCGTCGAGGTCCCGAGCCCGGTGCTCACCGCGTCGGGGTGCTCGGCCAACGGCGCGGAGCTGGAGCCGTTCGTCGACCTCACCGCCATCGGCGCCGTCGTCACGAAGTCGGTGCAGCTGCGCCCGCGCTCGGGCCGGCCCACGCCGCGCATGGCCGAGACGCCCAGCGGGATGCTCAACTCGATCGGCCTCCAGGGCCCGGGCATCGACGGGCTGCTCTCCGACGACCTGCCCTGGCTGGCCGAGCGGGGGGCCCGGGCGTTCGTCTCCATCGCCGGCACCCGGGTGGAGGACTTCGCCGAGCTGGCGCAACGGCTGCGCGGCGTCCCGGGCGTGCTGGGGCTCGAGGTCAACATCAGCTGCCCGAACGTGGAGAGCCGCGGCGAGGTGTTCGCCTGCGACCCGGTCGCGGCCTCCGACGTCGTATCCGCCGTCCGTGCCGTCGCCGACCCGGCGCAGCCGGTCTACGCGAAGCTCAGCCCGGACGTCACCGACATCGTGAGCGTGGCCCGCGCGGTCACCGACGCCGGCGCCGACGGCCTGTCGATGATCAACACGCTGCTCGGCCTGGTGATCGACCCGGACACGATGCGCCCGGTGCTCGGCGGCGTCACGGGCGGGCTCTCCGGCCCGGCCATCCGGCCGGTCGCGCTGCGCTGCGTCTGGCAGGTGCACCAGGCCCTGCCGGAGGCGCCCATCCTCGGCATGGGCGGCATCCGCAGCGGGCTGGACGCCCTGCAGTTCGTGCTGGCCGGCGCCTCGGCGGTCTCCGTGGGGACGGCGGTCTTCAACGACCCGTCGGCGGTCGCGCGCGTGCACGACGAGCTGGCTGCCGCTCTCGCGCAGCGGGGCTTCGCCTCGCTGCGCGAGGCCGTCGGGTACGCACACCGATGAGCGCGCCGTTCGGCCGGCGGCTCGCCGACGCCGTCGCCGCCCGGGGACCGCTGTGCGTCGGGATCGACCCCCATCCACCGCTGCTCGCGGCGTGGGGGCTGACCGACGACCCGGACGGGCTGGCCCGGTTCACCGACGCCGTCGTCGACGCCCTGGCCGGATCGGTGGCCGTGCTCAAGCCGCAACTGGCGTTCTACGAGCGGCACGGTTCCCGGGGGCTGGCTGTGCTGGAGGACGCCGTCGCCCGTGCGCGGGCGGCCGGTGCACTGGTCCTGCTGGATGCCAAGCGGGGTGACATCGGCTCGACGATGGACGCCTACGGCGACTACCTGCGGCCCGAGCACCCGCTGTCGGTGGATGCGATGACGGTCAGCCCCTACCTCGGTCCGGGCTCGCTCCAGCCGGCCGTGGACACCGCCCGGCAGCAGGGCGGCGGGCTCTTCGTGCTCGCCCGCACGTCGAACCCCGACGCCGGGACGCTGCAGCACGCCCTCGTAGGAGGGCGGTCGGTGGCGCAGGTCGTCGTCGACACCGTGCGCGGCTGGAACACCCCCGGCTGGGTGATCGGCGACCCGTTGCCTGCCGTCCGCGACGTCGCCGGCCGATTGGGTCCCGCCACGGGATCGTTCGGCGTCGTCGTCGGTGCCACGCTGCGGGAGATGGACCTGGACCTCGACGGCCTCTCCGGGCCGATCCTCGCCCCGGGCCTGGGCGCCCAGGGCGGCTCGGTGGCCGACCTGCGCCGGCTGTTCGGGTCCGACCGCGCCGTCGTCCCCACGGTGTCCCGGGACGTGCTGGCGGCCGGGCCCGACCCGGCCGCGTTGCGCGTCGCAGCGGACCGCTGGACGGCGGAGCTCGCGGGCTGACCGTCGGAGGCGCCCGGACGCACATCCCCGGGTCCTCGGCATCGCGGCCGTCGTCCTGACGTCGGCCGTAGGTGATCACGACACCTATGCTCGTCAACCATGACGGCACCCCCGGTGAGCGTGGCGGACGCCGCCGCCCGCGCCGGTGACGTGGCTACCGGGGTCGCCGGGCCGCTGACGGCACGCACGGACTCCGGTGTCTGGCCCGCCGAGGCCGTCCGGGCGCTGCAGGTCGCGGGGCTGGCCGGCCTCAGCGCGCCTCGTCCGCTGGGCGGGGCGGGACTGGGGCTACGTGGTGTGGCGGCCGTGTGCGAGGTGCTCGGGCGCACCTGCGCATCGACCGCCCTGTGCTACGGGATGCACTGCGTCGCGACCGCGGTCATCGCCGCCCGGCCGACCGAACGGCAGCGCACCGAGTTCCTCGACGCGATCGTGGCGGGGGAGCACCTGAGCACGCTGGCGCTCTCCGAGCCGGGCACCGGCGCGCAGTTCTGGCTGCCGCAGACCCGCCTGACGAGGACCGACGCCGGCCTGCGGATCGACGGGGAGAAGTCGTTCGTGACGAACGGCTCGCAGGCCGACTCCTACGTCCTGAGCACCGTGGCTGCCGACCCCGAGGCGCCGGCCGGCCAGTTCTCCTGCGTGCTCGTCCCCAAGGAGGCCGCCGGACTGACCTGGGGCGCGGAGTGGTCCGGCATCGGCATGCGCGGGAACTCCTCGCGCGGCATGCGCCTGGAGGACGTCCGTCTCGGTCCCGGTCACCTGCTCGGCGCGGAGGGCGACCAGATCTGGTACGTCTTCGAGGTCGTGGCCCCGTACTTCCTGATGGCCATGGCCGGCACCTATCTCGGGGTCGCGCAGGCCTCGCTCGACGAGGCCACGGCACATCTGTCGCGGCGGGCCCACGCCCACACGGGCCGCCGGCTGGCGTCCGAGCCGGTGCTGCAGCACCGCCTGGGCGAACTGTGGGCGCAGGTGGAACGCACCCGTCGGCTGGTCTACTGGGCCGCCGAGGAGGCCGATGGCGGCGGCCCCTCCGGGCTCCCCGGCCTCACCTCGGCCAAGGCGGAGGTCGCGCGCTGCGCCGTGGAGGTCACCAACGAGGCGATGACGCTGGTCGGCGGCATCGGCTACCGCGACCGCTCGCCGCTGGAGCGCCACCTGCGAGACGCTCGCGCGGCGGACGTGATGAGCCCGACGACCGACATCCTGCGGACCTGGACGGGGCGGGCCGCTCTGGGCCTGCCCCTGCTGGGCGAGTGACCGGGGCGGCCACGCCCGGGCGCTGTCTGGTCGTCGACCCCTCCGCCGCCGAGGCCGCCGTGCTGCTCGCCGGTCTCACCGACTTGCTGATCGTGCCCGCGCCCGAGCTGGAGGCGCAGGTGAGGAACCGGGCCGGACCGGTGGACCTGGTCGTGATCGGTTCCCTCGCGCCGTCGCCCGTGGCGGCCGTGCAGCACGCACACCGGCTCGCTCCGGCTGCCGCCGTCGCCGTGCTCTCCGCCGATCCGGATCCCGTACGCCGCGAGGCCTCCTTCGCCCCCGGCGTCCCGATCGACCTGCTCGTCGCCGGGACCGACGAGGGCGACGTCCCCGAGCGGCTGCAACAGTTGCGGGAGAGCAGCATCGACAGACGGCGGCACGCCGCGGTCCTCGACGCCGTCGTACGGCGCACTGCCGCCGGAGCGGCACCCCTGTCGGGCCTGACGGCTGTCGGAGCGCTGCTCGAACACGCCCCGATCGGTGTGCTGGTCGCCAGTCCGGAAGGCGATCTGCTCGGCTGGAACCGGCGGGCCGAGGCCCTGCTGGACCTGCGGTCGGCGGCCGGTGGACAACGCGTCGACTCCGTCGTCCCCGGCGCGGCGGCGCTCGTCGCCGCCGCCGCGCCCGCGTCCGATCCGGGCGCGCCCCCGGCGCGGCCCGCGCCTCCGCTGCAGGTGCGCGTCGCCGGTCGGTTGGACGTGGAGCTCAGCGCGGTGGGCAGCCAGACGGACCGCGGCCGGCCCGTCGTCCTGCTCCTCGCAGCCGACGTGACGGCCCATCGTGAGGCGGAGCGCGAACGCGACCGTCTCGCGGGCCAGGTCCAGCTCCTGGGGCGGGTCTCGGTGTCGCTGATGGAGTCGCTGGACGTCACCCGGTCCCTGTCCCGGTTGGCCGACGCTGTCGTCCCCGCGCTCGGGGACTGGGTCGGCATCGAGGTCCGGCACGAGCACGAGCAGGTGTCCGGCGTCGTCGTGCGCCATTCGGACCCGGCGCTCGCCATCGCGACGCGGATGATGGAACGGCTCGTGGGACGAAACGGTGCGGCTCTGGAGCCGGCCCGGCGGGCGTCTCGTGGGGAGAGCGTCCTGCTGCCACGGATCGACGACGACGGGCTGCGCCTGCACGTGCCCGACGCCGATCTGCGGGCCGTGGTCGGGCAGCTCGGCATGGCCGGCGTCCTCGCCGTGCCGATCCCGGGCCGGACCGGCGTGCTGGGATCCCTGCTCCTCTCGCGATCGTCGGGCGAGGATGCCTTCAGCGCAGCCGATCTCGAGCTCGCGGTGGAGATCGGCCGCCGCGCCGGGATCGCCGTGGACAACGCCCGGCTGTACGTCGGCCAGCGCAACCTGGCGAGCGAGCTCCAGCAGAGCCTGCTCACCGCACCACCGACCCTTCCCTCCACCGACATCTCCGTGCGCTATCTCGCTGCTGCGCAGGAGGCCCAGGTGGGCGGGGACTGGTACGACGCCTTCCGGCGCCGGAGCGGGGACCTGATGGTCGTGATCGGCGACGTGGCGGGACACGACACCCGCGCAGCCGCCGCGATGGGGCAGTTGCGCGGTCTCGTGCGGAGCATCGGCTTCGTGACCGAGGAGGAGCCCAGCCAGGTGCTCACCTCGGTCGACGAGGCGATCGACGGTCTGGAGCTGAACACGATCGCCACCGCCGTCGTCGCCCAGATCTCACCGCAGGAGGGGGGCGACGGCACGGCCGGACTCCGGCTCCGGTGGTCGAACGCCGGGCACCCACCACCGGTACTGGTGGACCCGGACGGCCGCGTGCGGCTGCTCGAGCCGTCCGGGGGCCGGGCGGCCCTGCTCCTGGGGGTCGATCCGACCACGCGCCGGGTCACCGAGGAGACCCTGCTCCCGGTCGGGTCGACCCTCCTGCTCTACACCGACGGGCTGATCGAGCGCCGGAGTCAGATTCTCGACGAGGGGCTGGACCTGCTGATGAACACGATCCGGCAGCACGCCGCCCGGGACCCCGAGCAACTGTGCGACGCGATCCTGGGCAGCATGGTGCCGCAGGCAGGTGAGGACGACGTCGCGATCGTGGCCGTCCGCCCGCGTCCCTCGGGGCGCCACCTGGTCGCTCTCCGATGAGTCACGAGGCGACGGATGGCGTGGACGCGGCCTGTCCCGCCCCCGCGTGTCGCCGATGCGGGCACGGTTTCCGTCCCGCGGCGGCCGGACGGGTCATTCGGAGCGGAAAAGCACGGTTCCCCGTGCGACCTGCGTGTATGACCGATCGTGACCGTGGAGGTCGACGCAGGGTGAACCGATACGGCGCGCGAGCAGCGCTTTTCCCGGCGGGGGTGCGCGTGACCAGCGCATTTACCGGGAACTAGGTTGGTCGTGAGGCTCAGAGGCGAGCCACTCCCTACGACTTCCTGACGACGACTGCCCGGCCGAAACCGCGCCGGCCAACTCTCACGATTGGGTCGCCATGCCTTTGCCTGACCTGTCCCCCGAACAACGCGCAGCAGCCCTGGAGAAGGCCGCAGCGGCCCGCAAGGCCCGCGCCGAGCTGCGCGAGCGGCTCAAGAGCAAGGGCGCCACGGTCGGCGACGTCCTGAAGCAGGGCGAGACCGACGAGGTGATCGGCAAGATGCGGGTCTCCGCCGTCCTGGAGTCCCTGCCCGGCGTGGGCAAGGCGCGGGCTGCGAAGATCATGGAGCGCCTGGAGATCTCCCCGACCCGCCGCGTGCGCGGGCTGGGGGCCAACCAGCGGAAGGCGCTCGAGGCCGAGTTCAAGGACGAGAAGGTCGTCTGATCCCGGCCCGACCACGGATGTACCCGGACGAGGACGGCGAGTGGTTTCAGGCGATGCGGCACGGCTGACCGTGCTGTCCGGCCCCTCGGGGGTCGGCAAGGGCACGGTCGTGGCGGAGGTCCGGCGTCGGTATCCCGACGTCTGGCTGTCGGTGTCGGTGACCACCCGCCGCCCTCGTCCGGGCGAGGTCGACGGCGTGCACTACCACTTCGTCGCCGAGGGCGAGTTCGACCGGCTGGTCGCGACCGACGGCCTGCTGGAGTGGGCCGAGTACGCGGGCAACCGGTACGGCACCCCCGTGGCGCCGCTGCGGGAGCGGCTGGCCGCCGGCGCCCCCGCGCTGCTGGAGATCGAGCTCCAGGGGGCGCGCCAGGTGCGGGCCCGTGATCCCGAGGCGCAGCTGGTCTTCCTGGCGCCGCCGTCGTGGGCCGAGCTGGTCAGCCGGCTGGCCGGCCGGGGCTCCGAACCGCCCGCCGTCCAGGAGCGCCGGCTGGCTCTCGCGCAGGCCGAGCTGGACGCCGCAGGCGAGTTCGACGTGGTGGTCGTCAACGACGACGTCGCCCGGGCTGCTTTCGAGTTGGTAGGCTTGCTGACTGCGCCCTCGCCCGGCCTCGTGCCAGGGGAGTAGCGCCCACGAGGAAGAGCCTCGCCGGTGGACCCGCCGGCGCCTTCCTCCCGCTATCGAATGAGGAGCACGCCCGCCCGTGTCCGGAGTCGCACCTGCCCCCGAGGGCATCACCAACCCGCCGATCGACGAGCTGCTCGAGCGCACCAGCAGCAAGTACGGCCTGGTCATCTTCGCTGCCAAGCGCGCGCGCCAGATCAACGCCTACTACAGCCAGCTCTCCGAGGGTCTGCTGGAGTACGTCGGCCCGCTGGTCGACACCGCGCCGCAGGAGAAGCCGCTGTCGATCGCGCTCCGCGAGATCAACGAGGGTCTGCTGACGCACACCGCCGGCGAGAACTGAAAGGACCACTTCGCCCCCCACCGCTCGCACGCTCGCGGCGGGTCCCTGCGAAGTGGCCGTTCCAGCACGTCGCCAGAACTGATGAGAAGGCACCCGGCAGTCGCTGCCGGGTGCGTTCTCGTGCTGGGAGGATGATCACGTGTCGTCGATCGTGCTCGGCGTGAGCGGGGGGGTGGCCGCCTACAAGGCCGCCTTCGTGCTGCGCGCGTTCACCGAGGCCGGTCACCACGTGCGCGTCGTCCCGACGCGCGGCGCCCTGCACTTCGTCGGCGCCGCGACCTTCGAGGCGCTGTCGGGCAACCCGGTCACCACCGACGTCTGGTCCGACGTCCCCGAGGTCGCGCACGTCCGGATCGGGCAGCACGCCGACCTCGTCGTCGTCGCCCCCGCCACCGCCGACCTGCTGGCCCGCGCCGCCATGGGCCGCGCCGACGACCTGCTCACCGCCACCCTCCTCACCGCCTCCTGCCCGGTCGTCTTCGTGCCCGCGATGCACACCGAGATGTGGCTGCACCCGGCCACCCAGGAGAACGTGGCCACCCTCCGCCGCCGGGGCGCGGTCGTGCTGCCGCCCGCCGTCGGCCGGCTGACCGGCCCCGACTCCGGCCCTGGGCGGCTCCCCGAACCGGCGGACATCGCGGCGCTGGCCATGGTCGTCCTCGAGCACGGCGCGGACGCGCTGGCTCCCGACCTCGGCGGCCGGCGCGTGGTCATCAGTGCCGGCGGTACGCGCGAGCCGCTGGACCCGGTCCGCTACCTGGGCAACCGCTCCTCGGGCAAGCAGGGCTGGGCGCTGGCCCGGGTCGCCGCCGCCCGCGGGGCGGACGTGGTCCTGGTGGCGGCCAACGTCGAGGCGCCGGCGCCGTTCGGCGTGCGGGTGGTTCCCGTCGCCACGGCCGACGAGCTGCGGACGGCCATGCTCGCCGAGGTCCCGGGCGCGGACGTCGTCGTCATGTCCGCCGCGGTGGCGGACTTCCGGCCCGCGTCGGTCGCCGCGGACAAGCTGAAGAAGGACTCCGCCGCCGAGCCGGACTCGGTGCCGCTGGTGCGCAACCCCGACGTCCTCGCCGAGCTGGTCGGCGAGCGGTCGCCCGGTCAGCTCGTCGTCGGCTTCGCCGCCGAGACGGGGGACGCCGACGCCGACGTGCTCACCCACGCCCGGGCGAAGCTCGCCCGGAAGGGCTGCGACCTGCTCGTGGTCAACGACGTGTCGGCCGGGCAGGTGTTCGGCCGGGCGGACAACACGGTCGTGGTCCTCGCCGCGGACGGCTCGGCCACCGAGGTGCCGCGCGGCAGCAAGGACGCCGTCGCGGCCGGCATCTGGGCGACCATCGCCCCGCGGCTGCCGGACTGAGTACCTCGGGTGGGCGCACCGGCCGTCCGTCCCTGCCGGTAGCGTTTCGCCCGGGCCGTGCTCCGAGCGGTCAGTCGTCTCGTCCACCACGTTAGGGAGTGCCGAGTGCCACGCCGTCTCTTCACCTCCGAGTCGGTCACCGAGGGCCACCCGGACAAGATCGCCGACCAGATCAGCGACTCGATCCTCGACGCGATGCTCGCCCTGGACCCGAGCAGCCGCGTGGCCGTCGAGACCATGATCACCACCGGTCAGGTGCACATCGCCGGTGAGGTGACCACCGCCGGCTACGTCGACATCGCCTCGATCGTCCGCGACACCGTCCTGCGGATCGGCTACGACTCCTCGCGCAAGGGGTTCGACGGCGCGTCCTGCGGCGTCAGCGTCTCCATCGGCGCACAGTCGCCCGACATCGCCCAGGGCGTCGACACCGGCTACGAGGCGCGCACCTCGGGGTCCGCCGACGACGCGATCGAACGCCAGGGCGCCGGTGACCAGGGCCTGATGTTCGGCTACGCCACCGACGAGACCCCCGAGCTCATGCCGCTGCCGATCGCCCTCGCCCACCGCCTCGCGCGCCGGCTGTCGGCCGTCCGCAAGGACGGCTCGGTGCCCTACCTGCGGCCCGACGGGAAGACCCAGGTCACGGTGGTCTACGAGGACGACCAGCCGGTCGCCGTCGACACGGTGGTCGTCTCCTCGCAGCACGCCGAGGACATCTCGATCGAGCAGTTGCTCGCCCCCGACATCCAGGAGCTCGTCGTCGAGCCGGAGCTGGCCGCCCTCGGCCTGCCCACCAGCGGGTACCGGCTGCTGGTGAACCCGACCGGCAAGTTCGTCATCGGCGGCCCGATGGGTGACGCCGGGCTCACCGGCCGGAAGATCATCGTCGACACCTATGGCGGCATGGCACGGCACGGCGGTGGGGCCTTCTCGGGCAAGGACCCGTCGAAGGTCGACCGCTCGGGCGCCTACGCCATGCGCTGGGTCGCCAAGAACGTCGTCGCCGCAGGTCTCGCCCGCCGCTGCGAGGTGCAGGTCGCCTACGCGATCGGCGCCGCCCACCCGGTGGGGCTCTTCGTCGAGACGTTCGGCACCAGCACAGTGCCGGAGGACGCGCTGGAGAAGGCGATCAGCGCGGTCTTCGACCTGCGCCCGGGTGCGATCGTCCGCGACCTGGACCTGCTGCGCCCGATCTACACGCCGACGGCCGCCTACGGGCACTTCGGCCGGACCGACGTGGACCTGCCCTGGGAGCGTCTGGACCGCGTCGACGCCCTCCGCGCAGCCGTGGGTGCCTGACCCCAGTCAGCTCACGGACGAGCAGTGGACCCGGGCAGCCCAGACTGAACTGCCATCCGGGTCCACCGGGTCCACTGCTCGACCGACGGCTCGGCTCGACCGTCCCGACGACGGCGGTCGTGTCGCAGCTCCCGGCTACCGTCGCACCGTGCCGGATCACCCGACGCCGCCCGCGTCCCCACGGGTGGCCCGGGTCGTCGTCGACGTGCCCCTGGCGCACCTGGACCGGCCGTTCGACTACGCCGTCCCCGAGAAGCTCGCCGGCACCGTGCAGGCGGGCTGCCGGGTGCGGGTGCGGTTCCACGGGCGGCTCGTCGACGGCGTCGTCTGGGAGCTCGGGGACACCACGGACTTCCCCGGGTCCCTGCAGCCGCTGTCCCACGTCCCCTCCGGGGAACCGGTGCTGACCCCGCAGGTCGCCCGGCTGGTCCGGACGGTGGCCGACCGCTACGCGGGAACGGCCGGCGACGTGCTCCGGTTGGCCCTCCCGCCGCGCCGGGCCGCGGCCGAGAAGCGGCCGACGCCGACGCCGGAGTCGCTGCCCGAGCCGCCGGATCCGACGGGCTTCGCGCGCTACCAGGCCGGCCCGGCCCTGCTCGACGCCCTGGCGGAGGGGCGCCCGGCCCGCGCGGTCTGGACCGCGCTCCCGGGCGAGGACTGGCCGACCCGGCTCGTCGAGCTGTGCCGGGCGGCCCTGTCCGGACGGCGGGGCGCGCTGGTCGTCGTCCCCGACGGCAAGGACCTCGACCGGCTCGCTGCCGCGGCCGCCGGACTGCTGCCGGAGCACTCGTACACGGTGCTGCGTGCCGACGACTCGCCCGAGAAGCGCTACCGGCAGTTCCTGGCGGCCTCCCGGGGGGCCGCCCAGGTGGTGCTGGGGACGCGGGCGGCCATGTTCGCCCCGGTCCGTGACCTCGGCCTGGTGGCGGTCTGGGACGACGGCGACGACCTGCACTCCGACGAGCACGCGCCGTACCCGCACGCACGCGACGTCCTGGTCCAGCGGGCCTGGCTGGACAACTGCGCCGCCGTCGTCGCGGGCACCTCGCGCACCGCGGAGGCCGCTCTGCTGGTGGAGTCGGGCTGGGCGCACGAGCTGGTCGCCGACCGCGCCGTCCTCCGCGCGGCCGCCCCCCGGGTCCAGGCGCTCGGCGAGGACTTCGAGCTGGCCCGCGACCCGGCCGCCCGGTCGGCGCGGCTGCCGTCGCTGGCCCACGAGGCCGCCCGCAGGGCGCTGGCCGCGGGCACCCCGGTGCTGGTGCAGGTGCCCCGTCGCGGCTACGTGCCGTCCCTGGCGTGCGCCCGCTGCCGTGCGCCGGCCCGATGCGCCCACTGCGCCGGCCCGCTGGGGATCTCCCCGCGCCCCGGGCCGGGCGGGACGAGGATCCCGGCCTGCCGGTGGTGCGCCCGGCCCGCGGCCACCTTCGACTGCCCGCACTGCCACGCGACGAAGCTGCGGGCCTCGGTGGTGGGTGAGTCCCGGACGGCGGAGGAGCTGGCCCGCGCCTTCCCGGGCGCGACGGTGCGCACCTCCGGCAGCACGTCGGGAGTCCTGGCCACCGTGCCGGCCGGTGCTTCGCTCGTCGTCGCGACGCCGGGAGCGGAGCCGGTCGCCGACGGTGGCTACGGCGCGGCGCTGCTGCTCGACTCGTGGGCGCTGCTGGGGCGCGCCGACCTGCGGGCGGGCGAGGAGACCCTGCGGCGCTGGATGAACGCGGCCACGCTGGTGCGTCCGGCGTCGGCCGGTGGCCACGTCGTCGTCGCGGCCGACGCCGCGCACCCCGTCGTCCAGGCCCTGGTGCGCTGGGACCCGGGCTGGCTCGCCGCCCGCGAGCTCGCCGACCGCCGTGAGCTCGGCTTCCCGCCCGTCACCCGCATCGCGTCGGTCTCCGGGTCCCCGGCGGCGCTCGCCGAGTTCCTCGACGCGCTGCGGCTCCCGGACGACGCCGACCTGCTCGGGCCGGTACCCGAGCGCCCGCGGCCGGGACAGGAGGGCGAGCGGGAGCGCTACCTGGTGCGGGTGCCGCGGAGCGAGGGCGGCGCCCTGGCACACGCGCTGACGGAGGTCCAGGGCGTGCGCAGCGCGAAGAAGGCACCCGAGCACGTACGCGTCCAGCTGGACCCGCTCGACCTGGTGTGACGCGGGTCGATCATCGTGTGCGTCCCGGCAGGCCGGCGTGTTCGCGCGTGTCCCGCGCACACCGACGATGATCAACTCGTGAAGACGATCGGGCTGCTGGGCGGGATGAGCTGGGAGAGCAGCACGCTGTACTACCGGCTGCTCAACGAGTCGGTGGCCGAGCAGCTGGGTGGGCTGCATTCCGCTCGATGCGTGCTGCTGTCGGTGGACTTCGCCGAGATCGAGCGCCTGCAGGCGACCGGGGACTGGGCCCGCGCCGGTGAGCTGCTGGCCGCCGACGCCCGGTCGCTGCAGTCGGCCGGAGCCGAGGTGGTCGTCCTGTGCACCAACACCATGCACGCTGTCGCCGACGCCGTGACCGCCGGGCTGGACGTCCCCTTCCTGCACATCGGCGACAGCACCGCCGAGGCGATCACCGAGGCGGGGCTCACCCGGATCGGCCTGCTCGGCACCCGGTACACGATGGAGCAGCCATTCCTGATCGACCGGCTCTCCGCCGCCGGGCTGGAGGTTGTCGTCCCCGATCGGGGCGACCGCGACCTGGTGCACCACGTGATCTACGAGGAACTCGTGCGGGGCGTCGTGCGGGAGGAGTCGCGCCGCGCCTACCGCGACGTGGTCGACCGGCTGGTCGCGCGCGGGGCGCAGGGCGTGGTGCTCGGCTGCACCGAGATCGAACTCCTGCTCGGACCGGACGACGTCGACGTCCCGACCTTCCCGACGACGGCGCTGCACGTGGCCGCCGCCGTCCGTGCCGCGCTGGGGGACGGCGGTCCGGCGGCCCCGCATACGATCGTCGGGTGAGCGTCACCCCGATCCGGCTGCTCGGCGACCCGGTCCTCCGCACTCCGGCCGCTCCCGTGGCCGACTTCGACGCGGAGCTGCGCCGGCTGGTCGGCGACCTGACCGAGACGATGTTCGCCGCCGGCGGTGCCGGTCTGGCGGCGCCGCAGATCGGCGTGGGCCTGCGCGTCTTCACCTGGTTCGTCGACGGCGAGGTGGGCCACCTGGTCAACCCCGACGTGGCACCGGTGGGCGACGAGGAGCAGATCGACCCGGAGGGCTGCCTGTCGATCCCCGGATTCCGCTGGGACTGCCGCCGCCACCTGCACGTCGTGGCCACGGGCTGGAACATGCACGGCGATCCGGTTCGGGTGGAGGGCTCGGAGATGCTGGCCCGTGCCATCCAGCACGAGACCGACCACCTCGACGGTGTCCTGTTCGTCGACCGGCTCGACGCCGAGGCCCGGGCGGCCGCCCTGGCCGAGCTGGAGGCGGCCGAGTGGGCCGGCATGGCCGCGTACCTGCCCACACCGCCGCCGGTCGTCAAGGTGAGCCCCCACTGAGGCTCCTGTTCGCCGGTACGCCGGCGCCCGCCGTCCCGTCGCTGGAGGCCCTGCTCGCCTCCGGGCACGAGGTCGTCGCCGTCCTCACCCGTCCGGACGCCCGGTCCGGCCGCGGCCGGAAGGTGAGCCGGTCGCCGGTGGCCGAGCGGGCCGACGCGGCTGGCCTGCCGGTGCTGCAGCCGCGATCGCCGCGCGAGCCGGAGTTCCTCGAGCAGCTCGCCGGGCTGGCCGTCGACTGCGCGCCGGTCGTGGCCTACGGCGCGCTCGTCCCGCAGGCGGCCCTCGACCTGCCGGCGCACGGCTGGATCAACCTGCACTTCTCCCTGCTGCCCGCCTGGCGCGGGGCCGCTCCGGTGCAGCACGCGCTCATGGCCGGCGACGAGATCACCGGCGCATCGACGTTCCGACTGGAGGCAGGCCTGGACACCGGCCCGGTCTACGGCACGATCACCGAGGCCATCGGTCCCCGCGACACCGCGGGTGACCTCCTCGACCGACTGGCCGGAAGCGGCGCAGGCCTGCTCGTGGCGACCCTCGACGGCATCGCCGCAGGCACACTCGTCGCCGAACCCCAGGCCGCCGAGGGGATCAGCCTGGCGCCGAAGGTGGACCCGGCCGACGCCCGGGTGAGCTGGGACCTTCCCGCGCACGTGGTCGACCGTCGGGTCCGCGGGGTCACCCCGGCGCCCGGCGCGTGGACGACGTGGCGCGGGGACCGCCTCCGGCTGGGCCCGGTCCAACCGGTCGCCGGCTCTGAGCTGCTCGAGGCAGGGGAGGTGGCCGTCGGCTCCGACGGCGTGCTGGTCGGCACCGGCCGCGGCGCCGTCCGGCTCGGGAACGTGCAGCCCGCCGGCAAGCGCATGTTCCCCGCGGCCGACTGGGCCAGGGGCGCACGTCCGGAGCCCGGCGAGCGGATGGGCGCATGAGCCCGGGCCGTTCCCGGGGCCGCCGCCATCCCGCCACGCGTCCCCCGCGCCTCGACGGCGCCCGGCTGACCGCGTACGACGTCCTCGACGGCGTCACCTCGCGGGCCGCCTATGCCAACCTGCTCCTGCCGAAGCTGCTGCGCGAGCGGCCGGAGCTCGACGAGCGGGACGCCGCCTTCGCCACCCAGCTGGCGTACGGCACGCTGCGCGCGCAGGGCACCCTCGACGCCGTCCTGACCGGCTTGGTCTCGCGCCCGCTCGCGGAGCTCGACCCGCGGGTGCTGGACCTGCTCCGGCTGGGCACCTACCAGCTGATCGACCTCCGGGTGCCGTCGCACGCCGCCGTCGACACCACCGTCGACCTCACCCGCGCGATCGTCGGCCCGGGCGCCTCGGGTCTGGTCAACGCGGTGCTCCGCAAGGTGGCCGCGAGCGGCGACCGCGAGCAGTGGCTCGCCGCGCTCGGCGGGGACGACGCCCATCGGCTGGCCCTCGCCACGAACCACCCGCTCTGGATCGTCGACGCCTGGCGCGTCGCGCTCGGCGGCGACGCGGAGCTCGAACCGGCGCTGCTGGCCGACGACGCGGCTCCGGAGGTCCACCTGGTGGCCCGGCGCATGGACCGCGAGCAGCTGGTGGGGGAGTCCGGCGGCGAGGCAGGCCCGTGGTCGCCGCATGCGGTGCGCCTGCACGGCGGGGATCCCGGCCGGCTCGCCTCCGTGCGGTCCGGCGTCGCGGCGGTGCAGGACGAGGGCAGCCAGCTGGCCGGGCTGCTGCTCGCCCGCGCGCCTCTCGACGGCCGGGACGGGGCGTGGCTGGACATGTGTGCGGGACCCGGCGGCAAGGCCGGGCTGCTGGCCGCCGTCCGGCCCGAGGGTGTCCGGCTGACCGCCGCCGACCGGGCGCCGCACCGCGCCGAGCTGGTGCGCAAGGCGCTGGCCGGGGAGGCCGACGTCGAGGTGCTGGCCGCCGACGGGCGGGAGGCGCCGTGGGCACCCGGCTCGTTCGACCGGGTGCTGCTCGACGCGCCGTGCACCGGGTTGGGCGCGCTGCGCCGCCGTCCGGAGGTGCGCTGGCGCCGGACGCCCGAGGACGTCGCCCCGCTGGTGGAGCTGCAGGTGGAGCTCCTGGCCGGGGCCCTGGCGTCGGTCCGTCCCGGAGGAGTGGTGGCCTACGTGACCTGCTCGCCGCACACGGAGGAGACCATCGGCGTCGTGGACGTAGCGGCGGCCCGGGACGACGTCGAGGTCCTGCCGGTCGCACCGCTCTTCCCCGAGGTGCCGGGCATCGAGCGCGGGAAGTACGGCCAGCTGTGGCCGCACCGGCACGGCACCGACGCCATGTTCATGGCCCTGCTCCGCCGCACCCGCTAGGCGAGCAGCGGGTAACGCTCGCCCGGCCGTGTAGGCCGCCAGAGCACCGCCGCCGCCGGCACCGATCCACGGCGGAACACCCCGGCCGTGGGACGTCGGCGCCCACCTAGACTCGGCGGACGTGTCCCGGGAACCGTTGATCGCGCCCAGCCTCCTGTCGGCGGACTTCGCGCGCCTGGGTGAGGAGACCCGGCGGGTCGCCGACGCCGACTGGCTCCACTTCGACGTGATGGACGCGCACTTCGTGCCGAACCTGACCTTCGGCCTCCCGGTGATGACGGCGGTGCACGCGGTCAGCCCGGTGCCCCTGGACTGCCACCTGATGATCGAGAACCCGGGCCGCTGGGCACCGGGCTACGCCGAGGCCGGCGCGCGCAACGTCACCGTGCACGCCGAGGCGTGCACCGACCCCCGCGCGGTCGCCAGCGACATCCGGGCCGCCGGAGCCCTGGCCGGCCTGGCGATCAAGCCCGGGACGCCGCTGGAGGCCTACCTCGACGTCCTGCGGAACTTCGACACGCTGCTGGTCATGAGCGTCGAGCCCGGCTTCGGCGGGCAGTCGTTCATCGCCGGCGTCCTGGACAAGGTCCGGACGGCGCGGCGGCTCGTCGACGCAGGCGAGCTGAGGCTGATCGTCGAGATCGACGGCGGCATCAACGCCGACACCATCGAGCAGGCCGCCGAGGCCGGGGTCGACATGTTCGTCGCGGGCTCCGCGGTCTACGGGGCCGACGACCCGGGCAAGGCCATCGCCGCACTGCGCGAGCAGGCCGCCGCGGCGATGCGCGGGTGAGCGCCACCCCGACCGACCTGCGGGGGCGAGAGGCCGACGCCATGGCCCGGGCCCGGGAGCTCGGTGCCTCCGTCCTCGGCACGACCAGCGCCAACCCCGCGGTGGGCGCGGTGATCCTCGCCTCCGACGGCACGCCGGTGGGGGAGGGGGCGACGGCACCGCCCGGCGGCCCGCACGCGGAGGTGGCCGCCCTCGCGCAGGCCGGCGAGCGCGCCCGCGGTGGCACCGCCGTCGTCACGTTGGAGCCGTGCGCGCACACCGGCCGCACCGGGCCGTGCGCGGACGCGCTGATCGCGGGCGGGGTGTCCAGGGTCGTGGTGGCCGTTCCCGAGCCGACGGAGCTGGCCGGCGGGGGCGCCGAGCGCCTCCGGGCCGCGGGCATCGAGGTGGAGGTCGGCGTCGAGCGGGGCGCGGCCGAGGAGGGCGCTCTGGCCGCGTGGCTGACCGGCGTCCGCGAGCAGCGCCCGTTCGTCATCTGGAAGGCCGCCGCCACGCTCGACGGCCGGGTCGCCGCGGCCGACGGGACCAGCCGGTGGATCACCGGCGAGGAGGCGCGCGCCGCGGTGCATCGGCTGCGGGCCACCTGTGACGCCGTCGTCGTCGGCTCGGGAACGGCGCTCACCGACGATCCGCAGCTCACCGTCCGCGACGCGGAGGGACGGCTCGCCGGGCGTCAGCCGCTCCGGGTGGTCGTGGACCGCCGCGGGCGGCTCCCGGGCACCGCCCGGCTGCTCGACCAGGCCGCCCCGACGCACGTCAGTCGCGCCGGTACTCCCGCCGACCTCCTGGCCGAGCTGTTCGACCGGGACGTCCGCCGGATCCTGCTGGAGGGCGGGCCCACCCTCGCTGCGGCCTTTCTCCGAGCGGGGCTGGTGGACGAGGTGCTCGTGCACCTGGCGCCCACGTTGCTGGGGGCGGGTTCCTCCCTGGTGGGTGACCTGGGAATCAGCACGATGGCCGATGCGCTCTCCCTGCGGATCGTCGATCTCATCCCGATGGGCGGGGACGTGCAGATCCGGCTGGTACCTACCCGGCACACTGGTGGGGACCAGCACGCGGACGGAGGGAGCTGAGGTGTTCACCGGGATCGTCGAAGAGGTGGGCACCGTCGTCGTCCGCGAGGAGCAGTCGGACTCCGCAGTGCTCCGGATCCGCGCGCAGCGGGTGCTGGAGGACGTGGAGCTCGGCGACTCGATCGCCGTCAACGGCGTGTGCCTCACCGTGACCGCGGTCGACGGCGACGTCTGGAGCACCGACGTCATGGCCGAGACCTTGATCCGCAGCAGCCTGGGGTCCGCCGCCGAGGGCGCCCCGGTGAACCTCGAGCGTGCCGTCACGCCGCACACCCGCCTGGGCGGGCACCTCATGCAGGGCCACGTCGACGGCGTCGGCCGGATCCTGGGCCGCACACCCGGTGAGCACTGGGAGGTCGTGCGCGTCGCGCTGCCCCAGGAGCTCGCCCGCTACGTCGTCGAGAAGGGCTCCATCGCCGTCGACGGCGTCTCGCTCACCGTGAGCGCCGTGAGCGCCGCCGATGTGCCCGAGCCCTGGTTCGAGGTCAGCCTCATCCCCACCACCCTCCGCGAGACCACGCTCGGTGCGCGCGCCCCGGGGGAGACCGTCAACCTGGAGGTCGACGTGATCGCCAAGTACGTGGAGCGTCTGCTGGGAGGACGGCGATGAACGAGAGCCCCCTGGCGCGCCTGGACACCATCGAGACCGCGATCGCCGCGATCAAGAGCGGCAGGCCGGTCGTCGTCATCGACGACGAGGACCGCGAGAACGAGGGCGACCTGATCTTCGCCTCCGAGCTCGCCACCCCGGAACTCGTGGCGTTCATGGTCCGCTACACGTCCGGCTACATCTGCGTGGCCGTCACGGAGGCCGACGCCGACCGGCTCGACCTGCCGCCGATGTTCCGCGTCAACCAGGACCGCCACGGCACCGCGTACACGGTGACGGTCGACGCGCGCGAGGGCATCACGACGGGCATCTCGGCCTCCGACCGGGCGACCACCATCCGGACGCTCGCCGCGGCCGACAGCACCGCCCAGGACCTGAGCCGCCCCGGCCACATCGTGCCGCTGCGCGCCAAGGACGGCGGCGTGCTGCGGCGGCCTGGACACACCGAGGCGGCCGTCGACCTCGCGGTGCTCGCGGGGCTGCGACCGTCGGGCGTGCTGTGCGAGATCGTCAGCGAGAAGGACCCGATCGGCATGGCCCGCGGCGAGGAGCTCCGGGTCTTCGCCGACGAGCACGACCTGGTGATGGTCTCCATCGCCGACCTCATCGCCTACCGGAAGCGCTTCGACAAGCTGGTCGAGCGGGTCGCTGAGGCCACCGTCCCGCTGACCGCCGGCACGTTCACCGCCGTGGGGTACTCCAGCTCCTACGACGACCGCGAGCACGTGGCCTTCGTCTACGGCGACATCGGCGACGGCGACGACGTGCTGGTCCGGGTGCACTCCGAGTGCCTCACCGGCGACGTGTTCGGCTCGCTGCGCTGCGACTGCGGCCCTCAGCTGCAGGCCGCGCTCGCCGCCGTGGCCCAGGAGGGCCGCGGCATCGTGCTCTACATCCGCGGGCACGAGGGCCGGGGGATCGGCCTCCTGCACAAGCTGCAGGCCTACCAGCTGCAGGACCGGGGCGTGGACACCGTCGATGCCAACCTCGACCTCGGCCTGCCCGCCGACGCCCGCGACTACGGCACCGGCGCGCAGATCCTGGTCGACCTCGGCGTGCACACGATGCGGCTGCTGACCAACAACCCGGCCAAGCGCGCCGGCCTGGAGGGCTACGGACTCCGCGTGCTCGGGCGGGTGCCGCTGCCCAGCACCGTCACGGCGGAGAACCTCAGCTACCTGCGGACCAAGCGCGACCGGATGGGTCACCTGCTCGACATCATCGAGCCCGAGACGGAGGCAGGCCCCGCCGACACCCCCGGCGAGCCCGCCCACGCCGACCCGATCCCGGCGAACGTTCCCCTGCGCGTCGACGAGCAGCCGTCGTGAGCGGATCAGGGGCACCAGTCGTCGAGCCGGTCGACGCGACCGGGCTGACCCTGGGCGTCGTGGCCACGACGTGGCACGCGGAGATCACC
This sequence comes from Blastococcus colisei, assembly GCF_006717095.1. Taxonomy (NCBI): domain Bacteria; kingdom Bacillati; phylum Actinomycetota; class Actinomycetes; order Geodermatophilales; family Geodermatophilaceae; genus Blastococcus; species Blastococcus colisei. The sequence continues at coordinate 2,786,350 of NZ_VFQE01000001.1, read as the reverse complement.
GACCAGCTGCTGGCCCGTGCCGTCGAGGCGGCGAAGGCCAGTGGCGTGCCAGATCCGACGGTCGTCCGCGCACCGGGGGCCGTCGAGCTGCCGGTCGTCGCCCAGGCGCTGGCCGAGCGGCACGACGCCGTCGTCGCGCTGGGGGTCGTCGTCCGCGGGGGGACGCCGCACTTCGAGTACGTCTGCGACGCGGTCACCGCCGGTCTCACGCGGGTGGCTCTCGATGCCGGCAGGCCCGTCGGCAACGGCGTCCTCACCTGTGACACCGAGGAGCAGGCACGGGACCGGGCCGGGCTGCCCGGCTCGGCCGAGGACAAGGGCTGGGAGGCCGCCATCGCCGCGCTCGCCACGGCACTGACCCTGCGTGAGGTGCGTGCCCCCCAGCGGACGACGGGGTTCACCGCCGCGCCGGTCCGGGGAGGCCGATCGTGAAGACCTTCGACGAGCTGTTCGCCGAGCTGTCGGCGAAGGTGGCCGCCGCCGACCCGACGTCGGGCACCGTGCAGGCGGTGCGCGACGGTGTGCACGCCGCCGGCAAGAAGGTCGTGGAGGAGGCGTCCGAGTCCTGGATGGCCGCCGAGCACGAGACGAACGAGCGGACGGCGGAGGAGATCAGCCAGCTCCTCTATCGGGTGCAGGTCCTCATGCTGACCCGGGGCCTGACGCTGGACGACGTCTACGCTCACCTCTGATCCCGATCACCCGCTGAAAGGTTCCCGCTCGTGCTGCGCATCGCCGTGCCCAACAAGGGCGTCCTGAGCGAACCCGCGGCCGAGATGCTCGCCGAGAGCGGCTACCGCCAGCGGCGCAGCACCAAGGACCTCGCGGTCTACGACCCGGACAACGACACCGAGTTCTTCTACCTCCGCCCGCGCGACATCGCCGTCTACGTCGCGGCGGGCACGCTGGACGTGGGCATCACCGGTCGCGACATGCTGCTGGAGACCGCGCCCGACGACGGCGAGGGACCGGCTGCGGTCGAGGTCATGTCGCTGGGCTTCGGCCGGTCCTCCTTCCGGTTCGCCGCACCGGTGGAGTCGGGCATCGAGCAGGTGGAGCAGCTCGCCGGCAAGCGGATCGCCACCGCCTACCCGGTGCTCCTGCGGCGCTTTCTCGAGGAGTCGGGGATCAAGGCCGACGTGGTGAAGCTGGACGGCGCGGTCGAGACCGCCTGCCGCCTGGGTGTGGCCGACGCCGTGTGCGACGTCGTCGAGACGGGGACGACGTTGCGTGCCGCCGGGCTGCACATCATCGGCGAGCCCGTCCTCACCAGCGAGGCCATCCTGGTCCGCCGCGAGGGGGCGGAGGAGATCCCGGCCGTCGCCCAGCTGCGGCGCCGCCTCAAGGGTGTCCTCGTCGCCCGCCAGTACGTGATGCTCGACTACGACTGCCCCGACGAGATCCTGGCGGAGGCCACCGCGATCACGCCCGGGATCGAGGGCCCCACGGTGAGCCCGCTGCAGCGGGCCGGCTGGTCGGCGGTCCGCGCGATGGTGACGCAGGCCGACACGAACCGGGTCATGGACGAGCTCTGGGAGCTGGGCGCCCGCGCCATCCTGGTCACGAGCATCCACGCGTCCCGCGTCTGATGACGGACACCATGCGCCGGTCGCTCGTCCTCGCCCTCGCGTCGATGGCCCTCCTGGGTGCCTGTGCCTCGCCGTCCGGTGACGACGGCGCCACGGGACCCACCGCCTCCAGCGCACCGACCGTGGGTGCGGGCGACGCAGCGGCGGGCGGCGGAATCTCCCAGGCCGACTACGACCTGCAGGTGACCGTCGATCGCGGGGACGGCACACCGCCCGAGGAGTGGACGCTCACCTGCGTGGGATTCGTGGAGGGCAGCCACCCGGAGGCCGAGGCCGCGTGCACGCACCTGACCTCGCTTGAGGACCCGTTCGCGCCGCTGCCCGAGGACGTGTTCTGCACCCAGCAGTTCGGCGGCCCGCAGACCGCGCACGTGATCGGCCGGTGGGGCGGGGAGCCGGTCGACGTCCAGCTCTCCCGGACCAACGGATGCCTGATCTCGCAGTGGGACAGCCTCGGGCCGCTGTTGCCCGTTCCCGTCGGCTGATCCCCTGTCGCCCGGATCTCAGCGGGGGCGGGTGGTCCGTTCCACCAGATCGATGGCGGTGGACAGACCGAGGGCGAGCGCGCGGCCGCTGGTGGAACCGGTCGACAGCAGGCCGGCGACTGCCGGTGCCAGCGGACGCTCGCCGACGAGAGCGTGGAGGACGGCCGCGTACTCCACGCTGACCCGGCCGCACGCGGCGTGCCGCAGCAGGGCACGGGACAGCTCGGTGGTGCGACCGGCCGCCAGGGCGTAGACGCCCGCGGCGAACCGCTCGGCCGATGGGTGGCCGAGCAGGACCAGCCCGGCGATCGTCCCGGCCATCACGTCGTCGCCGGCCGGGGTCAGACCGGGCCCGAGGCCGATGAGCCGGGTCGCGGTGCGCAGGGCGGCGTCGAGGTCGGCGCGCCGGACGGCGCCGCGGAGGGCGGCCAGCGGGCCGCCCGGCCCGACCGGCAGGCCGGGGAGCGTGAAGGCGCTGTGCGGGACGCCCTCGCCGTAGAGGGCGTTGCGCAGCTGGCGCACACCCTCGGGGAGCAGCGCGGGTCGCAGGCTCGGCAGCTTGGGCCGCGGGTTCCACCAGGCGGCGGCGCTCACCGCGAGATCGCCCACGACGATGCGGCCACCGCCGACCTCGGCAGGCGCTCCGGCCGGCAGGGCGACGAGCGGCCGGCCGTTGCTCGGGCGGAACAGCACGCAGCCCAACGGGAGCCGTGCGGCGTCACTGGTCATCACGCCCACGACGTCGCCCCCGCGGTCGTTGGGGACGTGGACGTAGACGGCGGCCGGCAGGCTCAGGAGCACCCGGGCCGGGCGGACCGGCCCGCGCAGCAGCTCGGCGATGCCGGTGCTCGCAGCGGCCGGCACCGCGGTAGCCGCCCGCGCCGGCCTGGCGGTGCGTGCCGCCGCCTGGGCCGAGTCGCGAGGAAGGGGAATCGTGGGGACCCCGGCGCGCGCGGCGCGACCGCGCTGCGATGCGTCCGTCGAGGGGCGGCTGCCCGGGGCAGTGGTCTCGTCGATCGTGCGCATGGTGCCACCCTTCGGCGGAGGGGCGACGGGAGGCGCCCAGTACCCCCCGCCCGGCTCGATCCACTCCGACCGCAGGAGAGGGTGGGTGGTCGCCCGGGTGCGGCGACGGCCTACCATCCAGCGAACGGGGTCGATCGGGTCTCGAACCTATGCGGCGCGTCGCACGCCGTCTCATGGCGGAAGTCGCCAAGAATGGACCCCGGCGTCCGGGGACTCCTGACAGGCTCATGCGGTGTGGCAACCTGGACCGCGACAAGAGGGGGATGCGTCGTGACCCAGGGTGATCCTTCACTCCTAGCGCCAACGCACCGTGATGGATCCATCCCTTTCCGGCGTAATTGGGCTGTCGACGAGTCGCGGGTCGAGATCCCGCGGGACGACCGCACCAGCTGGCAGGAACGGATGGGCCTCACGGTCGAGGAGGCCTTGCAGCTCCCCGGGCTCGCCGGTACCTCGGTCGCCGCGGGCGGCTCGGGGCTCGGGCGCGTGGTCCGGCACATGGTCGTCGACGACCCGGCCAACCCGCTCTCGGCGGCCGGCCCGGACGTGCTCGTCGTCCTCGGTGCCCGGCTGCCACCTGCCGACCCCGCGAACTACCGCGCGCTCGTCGAGCGACTGGACTCGATGGGCACCGCGGCGCTGGCCTTCCGTCGGACCGAGGGGCCGGCGCCCGTGCCGGGTGAGGTCCTCGCCGAGGCCGAGCGCAGGGGGCTGCCGGTCCTCGCGCTGCCCGGCGGGATCCGCCTCGACGAGATCGTGTCCGAGGTCCTGGGCGCCGTCGTCAGCAAGCAGAGCCAGGCGCTGGCGCTCACCTCGCGCATGGACGACGAGTTCATGGAGGTCGCCCTCACCGGCGGCGGGCTCGCCGAGGTCACCCAGCGGCTGGCCGTCATGCTTGAGGGAACCGCCGTCCTCGGCCTGGGGCCGGACCGCGAGGTCGTCACCAGCGCCGGGCCGCGGGACGACGTGGCGGAGATCAGCGACTGGTTGTGGCTGCTCGACGCCGCGGCCGACGACGCCCTGGCCGAGCTGACCCCGTCCCGTCGGCTGTCCGGCGTCCGGGCGGACCAGACGGTGGTCACCCCGGCCGACCTGGACGCCGACCTCTCGCCGGCCGACGGCATCCTGCTCGTTCCCGGCCACCACCAGCTGCCCGGCGGGGTGGGGGAGTACGCCGTCGCGCCGATCATGGCCGGTGACCAGCGGCACGGCTGGCTGGTGGCCGTGCACCGGACCGGCGCCATGATGCTCGGCGCCGGTGGCGTGCTGGAGCGGGCCGCCGTCATCGCGGCGCTCTCGGTGATCCGGCTGCAGGCGGTGCACTCCGTCGAGCTGCGCTTCCAGGGTGACCTCGTCCGCAGGCTGGTCGGCGGGTCGGTCGGGCACACCGAGCGCACCCTGGCCTACACGCGGTCCTTCGGCTGGCGGCTCGACGGACCGGTCGCGGTGCTGGTCACCGCCACCGAGACCGTCGCCGACGCCGCGGCCGACCCGACGCGGGCCCTCGACGTGCTGGACCGGCTCGCCGACGGCTGGCGCGCCGCGCTGGAGCCCGAGGTGGCCGGTGCGGCGGTCGCCGGCCTGGCCACCGAGATCGTGACCCTGCTGCCGCTGGACGGCCGCACCCCGGAGGAGCTGTCCGGGCTGGTCTCCGCCGTCACCTCGCGGGTCAACGGCCGGCTGCGCCGGGTGGGCCGGGTGCTCGGCACCGGGATCGGCCGGCCGGCGAACTCGCTGTCCGCGCTGCAGGAGGCCCACCGCCAGGCGCAGCGGGCCCTCGGCGTGGGGCAGGAGATCCACGGCGGCTCCGCGGTGACGCACTTCGACCAGCTGGGCGTCTTCCGGCTGCTGTCGCTGATCCCGGACAGCACCGAGCTGCGGACCTACGTCGACGAGGTGCTCGGCCCGCTGGCCGACGCGGCCGACGCCGACTCCGCCGATCTGCGCGACACGTTGCGGGTGCTGCTGGAGACCAACCTGAACGTCGCCGAGTCAGCCCGACGGCTGCACTTCCACTACAACACCATGCGCTACCGGATCGGGAAGCTCGAGCGCCTGCTCGGGCCGTTCACCACCGACCCGACGCTGCGGCTGAACCTGCTGCTGGCCCTGCACGCGGCCCGCATGCGCGGCCTGGACCAGCCGCACCGGCCGCCGGTCGACGCCGGGATGGTCCTGTCGCCGGACGAGGGCCTGGACGCGCTCCTCTGAGCGGCCCCGCCGCGGACGCCGTCGCCGCGCTCGTGGCCCGGATGGAGGCGCTGCTCGCCCCGCTGGAGGCCGACCGCGACCCGGCTCGCTTCTTCCTCGGCACCTACCTGCGCACGACGCGGGCGGTCGGGGTGGCGCTGGCCAGGGGCCGGTTCGAGGACCCGGCCTGGGTCACCGCGTGGGACGTCGACTTCGCGCGGTTCTACCTCGACGCGCTCGAGGCCTACCGGACGTCGCCGGACGCGGTCGCCGATCCCTGGCGGCTGGCCTTCGGTGCGAGACCCGGGCTGCCGCCCGAGGCGCACGTCCTGCTGGGGATGAACGCGCACATCAATTACGACCTGCCGCAGTCCCTGATCGCGGTGATCCCGGCCGAGCACTTCGGCTCGCCGTCCCTCCTGGACCGCCGGCGGCGCGACCACGAGCGGATCGACGACGTCCTGGCCGCCCGTGTCGGCGAGGAGGACGTCGCGCTCCAGCGGGTGGGCGGCCGCCGGACGCCGCTGGACCGCCTGCTCGCGCCGGTCAACCGCGGCGCCAGCCGTGTCTTCCTGCGCGAGTCGCGCCGGAAGGTGTGGGCCAGCACGCACGCGCTGCACGCGGCACGGACGGAGGGAGCAGCGGCCTACGCGGTCCGGCTCGCCGACCTGGAGGCGGTGAGCGCCGAGCGCGTCGCCGATCTGCTCCGCCCGGGGCCGGTGCTGGTCAGACTGGCGCTGCACGGGTTCGGCGTCACCCTCGACTGAACCTGCGGGCGTGCCGGGCCGCCGAGCGGGGCAGGGTAGGAGCGCCGCACCCGGCGGCGCCCCGAGGAGGATCGCGTGACCGAGACCGTCCGTCCACCCGCCGAGCGCCCTCTGACCGGCAAGGTCGCCCTGGTGACCGGCGCGTCCTCCGGCATCGGCGAGGCCACCGCCGCGGCGCTGACCGCCGCAGGCGCCGCCGTGGCGATCGGGGCCCGGCGGAAGGACCGTCTGGACGACCTCTCCGTGCGACTGCGTGACGGGGGCGGCACGGTGCTGCAACTGGATCTCGACGTCACCGACGAGCAGGCCTGCGCGGACGCCGTCCGCCGCACTCGCGAGGAGCTCGGTGGGCTCGACGTCCTCGTCAACAACGCAGGCGTGATGCTGCTCGGCACGATCCGCGGCGCCGACACCGAGGAGTGGCGCCGGATGGTGAACACCAATGTCCTCGGCCTGATGTACATGACCCACGCGGCGATCGAGGGCATGGTCGAGCAGGGCTCCGGCGACATCGTGAACATCTCCAGCGTCGCCGGGAGAACGGCGCGCAAGGGCGCCGGTGTCTACAACGCCAGCAAGTGGGCGGTGAACGCCTTCAGCGAGTCACTGCGCCAGGAGGTGACGGGCCGGGGCGTGCGGATCGGCCTGGTCGAGCCGGGAGCGGTCACCACCGAGCTCAACAGCCACATCACGCACCCCGGCGCGCGGGCCGCCTCGGAGGCCATGCACGCCAGCATGCGGGTGCTGCAGGCCGATGACATCGCCCGCGCCGTCGTCTACCTGGTCACCCAGCCGTCGCACGTCGCGGTCAACGAGGTGCTGATCCGGCCCACGGATCAGGAGCGCTGAGCCGCCGGACGCCGTCCTCCCTCACCTCATGGGGTCCTCCCGCACCGTCGACGGCGAGGGAGGACCCTCGGTGATCGAGCCTGTCGCACAAAGCGCGCCTGATTGATGATCATCCTGGGCGGCGGGAGACTGGGGTATGCCGCAGAACTTCATCCGCGGGGATGTCGATCAGGGGTTCCTGCTGCCGCCGGATGTGCGGGATTGGCTGCCCGACGGGGAGCTGGCCTGGACGGTCAAGGATGCGGTGGACTCGTTCGACCTGTCGGGGTTCAAGCGCTCGTATCGGGCCAACGGGCAGGGCGCGGCGGCGTTCGACCCGGCGCTGATGGTGGCGGTGCTGCTGTACGCGCACGCGGTCGGGGTGCGCTCGTCGCGGGCGATCGAGCGGCACTGTGTCCGCGATGTGGCGTTCCGGGTGCTGGCCGGCAATCGGGTGCCCGATCACGCCACGATCGCCCGGTTCGTCACGCGTCACCGCCAGCCGCTGCAGGAGCTGTTCGCGCAGGTGCTGCGGGTGTGTCACGAGGCCGGGATGGTGCGGCTGGGCGTGATCGCGGTGGACGGGACGAAGATCGCCGCGAACGCCTCCTGGTCGAAGAACCACACCTCGGCGTCGCTGGCCCACCAGGTCGCCGAGGAGCAGGCCCGCTACGACCAGCTGGCCGCCGAGCTGCTCGACGAACAGACGCGCATCGACGCGGCCGAGGACGCCGAACACGGCGACGACCGCGGGGATGAGCTGCCACCGCCGCTGCGCCGGCGGGCCGAGCGGTTGGCTCGACTGAAGGAGGCCAAGCAGCGCCTGGACGACGAGCAGGCCGCGGCCGTGGCCGAGCAGGAGGTGAGGAAGGCCGAGTGGCAGCGCCGCAAGGACGCCGGCACCCGCCGCGGCGCCCAACCGGGCGAGCATCCACCGGGCCGCAATCCGGACAAGGACAAGCCGCCGCGGGCCAACGCCACCGATCCGGACTCGCGGACGATGCGGGGCGGGCGGGGGCTGGTGCAGGGCTACAACGCCCAGGCCGCGGTCACCGAAGACCAGCTCATCGTCGGCCAGACGCTGACCCAGGCGGCCACCGACGCCCATCAGCTGTTTCCCGTCCTCGATGACGCCGCCGAGCAGCTGAACCAGGCCGGCATCGAGGAGACGCCCGACACCTGGGTCGCCGACGCCGGCTACGCCAACGAGGAGACCTTCACCGAGGCCGAGACCCGCGGCCTGCGCCTGCTGGCCCCGATGATCAGCGACGAACGCCGCGCCGCCGGCGAGGACCCCGCCGGGGACAAACCGCTGACCTCCCGCCCGGCCACCGCCCGCGCCCAGGACAGGCTGCGCACCCCCGAAGGCACGGAGAAATACGCCCTCCGAGGACGCACGGTCGAACCGGTCTTCGGCCAGATCAAAGACCGGCAGGGACTACGCCAGCTCCTCCGCCGCGGCCTGCAGAACGCCAAGACCGAGTGGTCGCTGGCCTGCACCGTGCACAACCTGCGCAAGATCCACGCCCACCGGCTGGCCACCGCCTGATCCGGGGGCGGCCGGCACCGCCGACAGCGCTGACCGGGCCACTATCCCCGCTCCCGACCACCATCAACCGGCGCCCGCCCCCCGACTCACAGCGCAACATCACCCAGCGATGCACCGCGGCGGCTCATCCGCCACCGTTCGCGCGACAGGCTCGATCAGGGCACCTGATCATCGAGGGGCACCTCAGTCGTGGAAGACCTCGATGGAGGCGCCCATCTCGACCAGCCGCTCGTAGAGCTGCTCGTAGCCGCGGGCGATGATGTCGACGTTGCGCAGGACCGACGTCCCCTTGGCCGCCAGCATGGCGAGCAGGATGACCACCGCGGGACGCAGGGCCGGCGGGCAGATGACCTCGGCGCTCGACCAGCGGGTCGGACCGTTCACCAGGACCCGGTGCGGGTCCATGAGGCGGACGTCGGCGCCGAGGCGCGTCAGGTCCGACAGGTGGATGGCCCGGTTGTCGTAGACCCAGTCGTGGATCAGCGTCGAGCCGCTCGCCTGCGCCGCGATGACGGCGAAGAATGGCAGGTTGTCGATGTTGAGGCCGGGGAACGGCATCGGATGGATCTTGTCGATCGGCGCGTGCAGCACCGACGGCGAGATGGTGATGTCGGCCAGCCGGGTGTGGCCGTTGTCGGCCAGATACTCGGCGGAGAGCTCGAACTGCAGGCCCATCTCGGCCAGCACGGCCAGCTCGATCTCCAGGAAGTCGATCGGCGCTCGCTGGACGGTCAGCTCCGAGCCGGTCACGATGCCGGCGGTCAGCAGGCTCATCGCCTCGACCGGGTCCTCGCTGATCGTGTAGTCGACGTCGGCGTCGAGCACCGGCTTGCCGTGCACGACGAGCGTCGTCGTCCCGAGGCCCTCGATGCCGACGCCGAGCAGCTCCAGGTACAGGCAGAGGTCCTGGACCATGTAGTTGGAGCTGGCGTTGCGGATGACGGTCGTGCCGTCGGTGCGGGCCGCGGCGAGCAGGGCGTTCTCGGTGACCGTGTCGCCGCGCTCGGTCAGCACGATCGCCCGGGCCGGCGCGCCGGTGTGCTGCACGGTCGCGTGGTACTCCCCGGCCCGCGCCTCCACCTCGAGGCCGAACGGGCGCAGCGCGATCATGTGCGGCTGGACGGTGCGCGTGCCGAGGTCGCAGCCACCGGCGTAGGGCAGCTCGAAGGTCTGCGCGCGGTGCAGCAACGGCCCCAGGAACATGATGATGCTGCGGGTCCGCCGGGCGGCGTCGGCATCGATGGCGGCCAGGTCGAGCTCGTCGGGGACGACGAGGGTGAGGTCGTGACCCGCGGCGTCCCAGGTCGCCGAGACGCCGATGGAGCGCAGCACGTCGAGGAGGCGCTCCACCTCGACGATGCGGGCGACGTTGCGCAGCGTCGTCCGGCCGCGGTTCAGCAGCGAGGCGCAGAGCAGGGCGACGGCGGCGTTCTTGGACGACTTCACCGCGACGCTGCCGCGCAGCGGGTGGCCTCCGGCGACGCGGAGGTGGGTGGGGCCGGTCGGTCCGAGGCTGATGAGTTCGCTCTCCAGCGCCGCGGACAGCCGGCCCAGCAGCTCGAGGGTGAGGTTCTGGTTGCCCTGCTCGATCCGGGCGACGGCGCTCTGGCTCGTGCCCAGGCGCTCCGCGAGCTGCTGCTGGGTGAGGCCCCGGTGGCGGCGGGCGTCGCGGACGAGGGAACCGATCCGCGTCATTGCGGTATCGGTCGGAGCGTCGGTGAGTGTCACGGTTGCCCACGTTATCTCTCGTGTGAGATAGAGCTCGGCAGCGACCCGCTGACGGCGCCGCCCCGCCAGACTGCAACCCATGGACGTTCTGGTGACCGGCGGGACCGGGCGACTCGGGCAGCGGCTGATCGGACCCCTCCAGGAGGCCGGGCACTCGGTGCGGCAGATGTCGCGCCGGGGCACGGGGCCCGGCGGCGTGCGCGGGGACCTCGCGACCGGCTTCGACCTGGCGACGGCGCTGGCCGGTGCCGAGGTCGTCGTGCACGCGGCGAGCGACCGGGGGGACGCGTGGCAGGTCGACGTCGCCGGCACCCGCCGCCTGGTGGAGGCGCTCGACCGCGACCGGCTCCGGCACCTGCTCTACGTGTCGATCGTCGGGGTGGACCGGATCCCGTACGGCTACTACCGCGCGAAGTTCGCCGCCGAGCAGGTGCTGCTCGCCTCCGGCCTGCCGGTGACGCTGCTGCGGGTCACCCAGTTCCACCATCTCGTGGACGTCCTGCTCGACGGCGCCCGCCGCGGCCCGGTCCTCCCGGTGCCGATGGGCTGGCGGGTGCAACCCGTCGACGTCGGCGAGGTCGCGCAGCACGTCGTCGACGTCGTGGGCCGGCCGCCGACGGGGGGCGTCGTCGAGTACGGCGGTCCCGAGGACCTCTCGGCCGCCGACCTGGCCCGCGCGTGGGCGGTGGCCCGGGCCCCCGGGACGCACGTCGTCGCGACCCCGCTGCCCGGGAAGCTAGGGGCCGCGTTCCGGGACGGTGCGGCGGTGCCCACCGGTGGCGAACGGGGACGGCGGACGTACGGGCAGCACCTGCACGGCTGAGCCCACCGCGTCGTCCCTGCCAGTTCCCGCAGCGGGACGGACCGAGCGGGAGCGGAGTCCGATAACCGCCGGAAACCGTCGCACCCGCCGCCTACTGTCCGTCCGTGACCATCCAAGTCCCCCTCCGCGCCGGGCCCGCGGCGTCGCCCGACGGCCGGACGATCGCCGCCCTGGTCGTCACCCTCCTCGCCTGGGCGTCGGCCTTCGTCGCCATCCGCGGAGTGGGCCAGGACCTCTCCCCGGGGGCACTCGCGCTGGGCCGCCTGCTGATCGGCACGGCGGTGCTGGGCCTGCTCATGGTGGGTCGCGGCTGGGTTCGTCCGCAGGGCCGGGAGTGGGGCCTGCTGGCCGTCTGCGGCATCGGCTGGTTCGGGGTCTACAACGTGGCGCTCAACGCCGCCGAGCAGCACCTGGATGCGGGCACGACCGCGATGCTGGTCAACATCGGACCGATCCTGATCGCGGTGTTCGCCGGGCTGCTGCTCGGCGAGGGCTTTCCCCGCTGGCTGATCGCCGGCATCACCGTCGCCTTCGCCGGCGTCGTCCTCATCGGCGTCGCCACCCGCAGCGCGGAGACCGATCTCGTGGGCGTGCTGCTCTGCGTGGTGGCCGCGGTCACCTACGCCGCCGGGGTGGTGGCGCAGAAGCCGCTGCTGCGCCGACTGCCCGGGCTGCAGGTGACCTTCATGGCCTGCGCCACCGGCGCGGTGTGCTGCCTGCCCTGGGCCGGTGCGCTGGTCGACGACCTGGCGGCGGCACCCGCGGGCTCGGTCCTCGGCATGGTCTACCTGGGTGCGGTGCCCACGGCGCTGGCGTTCAGCACGTGGGCCTACGCACTCCGCCGGATGGATGCCGGCAAGCTCGGCGTGACCACCTACCTCGTCCCGCCGCTGGTGATCCTGCTCGGCTGGCTGCTGCTCGACGAGGTGCCGCCGGCGCTCGCCCTGGTCGGCGGAGCGGTGTGCCTGGCCGGGGTAGCGCTGTCCCGCCGTCGCGACCGCGTGCGGCCCCCGGTGCCCGTGCCGCAGGAGGCACGTCCCATGGTCTGAGCGGCCGGCGGCCGGTCAGCGGATCGTGCTCGGCGTCGATGTCGATCCGGCGGCGTGGCCAAGGGCGACCGCGCTCGTCGGCGGGGATGGCCTGCATCCGTCGCTCCGGCGGCGTGGGGAGGCGGCGGTCATGGGGCGGCCCGTCCAGGCGACCGTTCGGCGGCCGCGCACCGCCTCCGGTGACGAGGACAGGACCGGGACGGGCGCCGGCCGGTCCGGGACGTGCTGCCGTTCCAGCCGGCCACGGGCTGAGCAGTAACGGCTACTCGCGCCGGCTGCTGCCGGCCCAGGGGTCCTCGAGCTCTTCGGCGTCGTCCGGCCGGGTCTCGGACTTGCGTCGGGCGCTCGCCTCCAGCGCCTCGTCCCGTTCGCGCGCGCGGGCGGCCCGCTCGCCACGCGCGTGCGCGCGTTCCTCGCGGCGGCCGGGACGCGCCGCCTCCTCGGGCGCCGCTCCCGCGTCCAGCGGGCCCAGCCGCCAGAGCGCGGCGGCAACCAGCGCCAGTCCCAGCGGCAGGGGATAGGCCGCGACCCGCTCGGTGCTTCCCTCGCCCAGGTAGCTCGTGACGCCGGTCAGGAAGAAGGCCGTCGCGGCGGTGGCGATCAGCCCGAGCAGCGCCAGCGTCGTGCCGAGGGCCTCCGACCGGGGGCGCACCGCGTAGGCCAGGGCGACCAGGCCCAGGCCGCCGCCCACGAAGTAGAGGACGGCGCCGACCGCGTGCAGGGTCGAGTTCCCGTCGGTCGGGAACACGCCGACCAGCAGGACGCCGAGCGACGCGGCACCCAGCAGGTACGGAACCGCCTGAGCGGCGCCGCGGAGCAGGGCCGGGCGGAGCAGCAGCGCCCCGGCCAGGATCAGCGCAGCCTGGACGACGAAGGACGCGTTCATCAGCTCGCGGCCGGCGGAGTCGGAGGCGCCCAGGGCGCTGATGACGTCATCGACGCGCGAGTAGGAGCCCTCGAACCGCCGCTGGGCGAGCGTCTCCAGCACGAAGAACTGCAGGGTCAGCAGCCAGGCGATGGCGCCCCAGCGGAGACGGTTCCGGTTCACGCCGTCCATCGTCCCAGGCAGATCTCATTGGCCCGGTCCAGCACGGCGGCGAACTGCTCGGGCGACAGCCAGGACGGGTTGCTGCCGGCGGGCATGCGGAGCACCTCCGCGTCGCGCACCCGCGGATCGGCCAGGAGGTCCGACCGCGGGATCGGCTCGGGGAGCAGCGTGAGCCGCAGCGGAACGGCCGGGCCTTCGCCGCGGTCCTCGACGTCCCCGGCGACCTCACCCAGCGCGTGCACACCGGGCCGGTCCCGGCCGCTGAGCCAGAGCAAGCTCGGCTGTCCCACGGCCATGAGGTCCAGGCGGTAAGAGGGGCTCACGCAACGGTCCAGGAGCCGCGTAATCGTGGCCGCCCAGCCGGAGGCAGCTCTGCGGGCGGGCGACTGGTCTTGAGCACCCAGCAGGCGACGTCGCCAGGGGACAACCGGGTCACGTCGCCTGCCAGGGTCCTGCGCTCAGTCCGTCGCGGAGTGCACGTCGGCACCGGCCGGGTCGGCGTCGTCCGAGCCGACCGCCTGGCGCTCCTGCTCGGTCCGGTGCGCGAGCGCCTCGTCGCTCGGGTGCGGGTCCTTGGCGTGCTGCGTGCGGTCGCGGGTCACGTTCTCCTCGGGCTGGATGACGTCGTCGAGGTTCGGGGTGTCGTGCGGGCCGGTCATCGGTGCTCCGTCCAGATGGAGTGATCGTCTGCATCGGCCCCATAGCCGCAGGGGAGGAGCCCTAACCCCGCGCCGTCAGCGCGGTTCCAGCCGTGCGGCGGGCAGCCATGCCTCGACCAGCGCCGGTCCGTGCAGGCCGGTGACGGTGTAGGCGACGCGGCCCTGCCAGGTCCCGCCGCGCTGTCGCCACTCGACGAGCAGGCCGGGCCAGGTGCCGGGTGCGTCCGGCGGATCACGGACCCAGCAGTGCCGGCCCTCCCCGCCGTCGCCGGCGGCCCCGTAGCCGCCCGGACGCTGGACGGCGGGCGGCACCGGGGGACGCGGAGGAGCCGCGGCGACCCGTGGCGCCGGGGTGTCCGCCTGGACGCCGGAATTGGCCGCGCGCTCGCCCAGGGAGCGCCCGGAACGTCCTGGGTGCATTCCGCCGGCCATGCACGAAGTCTGACACGTCGGTCGAACGCTTGTTCGACGGAGGCTTCGACACGTCGACGGCGCGTCGCACCGACACGCGGGCGGTACCCGTTGTGACAACCCTCACGCGATTTCGATTGGCCGCCCGTTGCGAGCCGTCGTATCAGCCGAGAAGGCATGGCCGATGTGCCATCACGCACCGATTGCGAGTCCATACAGTCCGTATGGAGATGGTGAACGACGACTGGGCACGTCCGTCACAACGTTGCCAACGCGTTACTCCTCGGTCACCGAGCGCTCTTACGGTCCCGCCGTCAGCTCCTCTCCGGAAGGAACACCGCGTGCCCGAACAACCCGGCACCACGTCGCCTCGCGCCACCGCCCGTGTGGTCGCACGACGTGCCGTCCTCGGCACCGCGGCTGCGTCCATCGCAGTCGTGGGCATGCCCGTCGTCGCTCTCGCGGCGCCGCCCGCCACGCCCTTCATCTCCGAGATCCACTACGACGACGACGGCACCGACACCGGCGAGTTCATCGAGGTCCAGCTGCCGGCCGGCACGAGTTCCGCGGGCCTGTCGATCGAGCTCTACAACCAGGAAGGCTCGAACTACGACACCGATGCGCTTCCCGAGCTCACGGCACCTGCCGGGAGGGCCGCCGTGGTGGTCGTCGACTACCCCACCGACGGGATCCAGAACGGCCCGACGGACGGGATGGCCCTGGTCCACGAGGACGGGACGGTCCTCGAATTCCTCTCCTACGAGGGACTGGTCACGGCGGCGGCCGGCCAAGGTATGGCTGCCGGGACGACCACCACGGACATCGGGGTATCGGAGCGCAGCGTCCCCGAGGGCCAGTCACTGTCCCGCGTCCACGACGCTGCGGCCGACGAGCTCGTGTGGTCCGGCCCTGCTGCCGCTACACGCGGCGTCGTCAACGGCGCCGAGGGCGGGGAGCCCGGTGGCGAGGGCCCTGCCGTCTGCGACGTGACACCGACCCACGAGATCGGCGAGGTCCAGGGCGCGTCCGGCGTCACCCCCCTCGACGGCCAGCAAGTCACCGTGCAGGGCGTCGTGGTCGGCGATCTGCCGGACATGTCGGGCTTCTACCTGCAGGACGTCGATGGCGATGGCAACCCCGCCACGTCCGACGGCATCTTCGTGTTCAGCCCGCTCGAGGTCGACCTCGGCGACACCGTCACCGCGGCCGGCACCGCCGAGGAGTACTTCGACCAGACCCAGGTCAGCGCCGGCGACGCCGCCGAGGTGTGCGCGGAGGGGGCGACCGCCGATCTGCCCGCCGCCGCGGCTCTCGACCTGCCCGCCGACGATGCCGCGCGGGAGCGGTTCGAGGGCATGCTGGTCGCGCCGGCCGACGGCCTCACTGTCAGCGAGGTCTACGACCTCACGCGCTTCGGTGAGCTGACCCTGTCCGAGGGCGGCATCCTCGTGCAGCCGACCGAGCTGGCCCGCCCGGGCCCGGACGCCGAGGCCGTCGCCGAGCAGAACGCACTCCGCCGGATCGTCCTCGACGACGGTCTCACCGCGCGGGTCAGCCCGGCGACGGCGCCCTACCTCTCGCCGGAGAACCCGGTCCGCGTCGGCGACGAGCTGGACTTCACCTCGCCGCTCGTCCTGGGCTACGGCTTCGACTCCTGGCGCCTGCAGCCCGCCGACGGCACCGCGGACGGCACGTTCGCGCCGCAGGACACCCGACCGGCGGCGCCGGACGAGGTCGGCGGCGACATCCAGGTCGGCGCGTTCAACGTGCTGAACTACTTCCTGACCTTCGGCGACAGCGACACCGCGCGCGGTGCCCTGACCCCCGAGGCGTTCGAGCTGCAGGCCGCCAAGATCGTCACGGCCATCAACGAGATGGACGCCGACGTGCTGGCGCTGATGGAGATCGAGGACACCGCCTCGACCGCCTTCGGCGACAGCAGCCCCGACCAGGCCGTCGCGGACCTCGTGCGCCGGCTGAACGAGGCTGCGGGCACGGAGAAGTGGGCCTTCACCGCCTTTCCCGACGAGCTCCTCGCGGTCGACCGCGATGTCATCCGGAACGCAATCATCTACCAGCCCGCCGCCGTGACCCCGGTCGGCGACTCGGTCGGACTGGTCGACGAGGCGAACTTCGACAACGCCCGCGAGCCCATCGCCCAGACCTTCGAGGCGCAGGGCGACCAGTTCACCGTCATCGCCAACCACTTCAAGTCCAAGGGCAGCGGTGACGGTGCCAACGCCGATCAGGGCGACGGGCAGGGCGCCTCGAATCCCGACCGCATCGGCCAGGCCGAGGCGCTGGCCGGCTTCGTCGAGGACCTCCGGGCGAGCACCGGGGACGACGACGTGATGGTGCTGGGCGACCTCAACGCCTACAGCCAGGAGGACCCGATCCAGGTGCTCCGGGACGCCGGTCTCATCGACCTCGGCACGCAGTTCGACGAGGGCCGCTACAGCTACGTCTTCGACGACGAGTCCGGCTCGCTCGACCACGCGATGGCCACCGACGGCCTGACCGCCAAGGTGACCGACGTCGCGCATTGGAACATCAACTCGGTCGAGTCCTTCGCCTACCAGTACAACGGCGCCCCGGGGCTCTACGCCTCTGACCCGTTCCGGTCCAGCGACCACGACCCGATCCTGGTCGGCCTCGACCTGAGCGGGACGGGCACCGGCGGCGGTACCGACGGCGGAGATGACGACGGCATCACGGAGCTGCAGCTGCTCGGGATCAACGACTTCCACGGTCGGCTGTCCGCGGGCGACACCACCCGCCCGCCGGCGGAGGGGGCCGTCGCTCTCGCGGGCACGGTGGAGGAGCAGCGGGCCCGGGACGACGTCGATGCGACGCTGCTGCTGTCGGCGGGTGACAACATCGGCGCCTCGCCGTTCGTGTCCTCGGTGCAGCAGGACGTGCCGACGCTCGAGGTGCTGAACGAGATGGGGCTGCAGGCCTCGGCGGTCGGCAACCACGAGTTCGACCGCGGGTTCGCCGATCTGATCGACCGGGTCGGTGTGGACGGGGAGAGCGGCCTGGCCGACTTCCCCTACCTCGGTGCCAATGTCTACGGCGCGGACGGGACGGCGGCGCTTCCGGAGTACGCCCTGCTGGACGCCGCGGGCGTGACGGTCGCGGTCATCGGCGTGGTCACCCAGGAGACCAGCTCGCTGGTCTCGCCGGCGGGCATCGAGGGCATCACCTTCGGGGACCCGGTGGAGGCCACCGACCGGGTGGTCGCCGAGCTCACCGACGGGGCCGGGGACGAGGCCGACGTCATCGTCCTGCTCGCCCACGAGGGCGCGCCGGCGAGCGACTCGCTGGAGGAGCAGCTCGCCGCGGACACCGCGTTCGCCGCGATCGTCAACGGCGTGGACGCCGAGGTGGACGCGATCTTCACCGGGCACACGCACCAGAGCTACGCGTGGGAGGCCCCGGTCCCGGGCGGTGAGGGCGTTCGTCCGGTGATCCAGACCGGCTCGTACGCCATGGCGCTCGGTCGGATCGCCCTCACCTACGAGGAGGCCACCGACGAGGTCACCGCCTTCACGGTGGAGAACCTCCCGCTCACCGAGCGGACCGAGGAGGAGCTCGTCGCCGCGTACCCGCGCGTCGCCGAGGTCGCCGCGACCGTGGCGGCGGCGCAGGCCTTCGCCGAGGCGGTCGGCAGCGAGGTGATCGGTTCGGTGACGGCCGACATCACGCGGGCCTTCACCGCCGACGGGACCGAGGACCGTGGGTCGTACTCGGCTCTCGGTGGGCTCGTCGCGGACAGCTACGTCTACGGGTCGGAGCTCAGCGCCATCGAGCCCGCCGACCTCGGGCTGGTCAATCCCGGTGGCCTGCGCGCCGACCTGCTCCACGGGGACGACGGGCAGATCACGCTGGCGGAGGCCAACGCGGTCACCCCGTTCGCCAACGACCTGGTCGTCACCTCGCTGACCGGCGCCCAGCTGGTGCAGGTGCTCGAGCAGCAGTGGCAGCCCGAGGGCAGCTCGCGTCCCTTCCTGGCGCTGGGCACGTCCGAGGAGCTGACCTGGTCCTACGACCCGGCGGCGCCCGCGGGTGAGCGCATCATCGTCGACAGCATCCGGATCTCGGGCGAGCCGATCGACCTCGGTGCCACCTACCGGGTGGCCACCAACAGCTTCCTGGCCGCCGGCGGTGACAACTTCACCGCCTTCGCCGAGGGCACCACGGAGGGGACGGGTCTGATCGACTTCGACTCCTTCCAGGCCTACCTGGAGGAGAACCCGGCGCTGGACCCGGCGAACTACGTCGACCGGGTCACCGTCGGGGAGGCCGAGGAGCCGGCCCCGGTCACCGGCGTGACGGTGTCTCCGACGACGTTCGCGGCCCGCGACCGGGTGACGGTCTCGGTCACCGGCTTCGGACCGTCCGAGCGGGTCGTGGTGACGCTCGACGGCGACCGACTGGGCCGGGTGCGCACCGACGCCGACGGCGCCGGTTCGCTGCGGGTCCGCATCCCTCGCGGGGTCGAGGCCGGGTCGGCGGAGATCGTGGCCACCGGGTCGGACTCCGACCGCACGGCGACGGTCCAGGTGGAGATCACCGCACCTGAGCAGCCGGGCAGCGGCTGGTCCGGCAACGGCGGGGCCGTGGGCCAGCTCCTGAGCTGGTTCCAGGAGGTGTTCGGCAAGCTGCTCCGGGGCTGGTTCGGCAACTGAGCAGGCGGTGCCGACCGACCGGGAACGGTCGGTCGGCACCTGGCGAGCACCGCGGCCGGAGGCCGGTCCTCACTCCCCGGGGGCCGGCCTCCGGTCGTTCGCCGTGCCGGCGGCCAGGGTGGCCGCGACCTCCTGCAGCAGCGGGTGGCCGGGCAGGTCCTCGACGAGGACCGGGAGCGGCAGCGACCAGTTCGGCCGGTCGACCGTGCCCGGCATGTTCGGTCGGCGGAGCTCACCCACCGCGTCGTCGAGGGTGGCGGACAGCAGCTTCGAGGGCGCGGTGGCCAGGAGCTCGTGAGCGCGCGTCACCGCCTTCTCGACCGGCGCTCCCTCCGCGAGGCCCGGCAGGTGCTCGAGCAGCGCCGTCCGGCCGCGCTGGAGCTCTTCCTCGGTCCCGGTGCCGTGCTCCCGCTGTTCCTCCACGTCCTCCCCGGTCCAGAGGCCGGTCACGGTCGGGAGGTCGTGCGTGGTGATGGCCGCCATCGCGTCGGCGGGCCACTCCGCGGGGGCGTCGTCCTCGAACCAGAGCAGGCGGTAGGAGAGGACGCCGTGCTCTGCCATGGCCTCGCGGACGCCGTCCTCGACGGTGCCGAGGTCCTCGCCGACGACGAGCGCCTGCGCCCGGGAGCTCTCCAGCGCGACGATGTCCAGCAGGTCCTCGGCCGGATAGCGGACGTATGCGCCGTCGGCGGCTGTGCCTCCCGAGGGCACCCACCACAGCCGGAACAGCCCCATCACGTGGTCGATCCGCAAGCCCCCGGCCCCGGCCATGGTGGCCCGGATGGACTGGATGAACGGCTCGTAGTCGGCGTCGCGCAGCCGCCACGGGATCAGCGGCGGCGAGCCCCAGTCCTGCCCCTGGCTGTTGAAGGCGTCCGGCGGGGCGCCCACGCTCACGCCCTCGGCCAGCACGTCCTGCCACGCCCAGGCGTCGGCGCCGCCGCCGGCGAAGCCGATCGGCAGGTCCTGGATCACCGTCATGTCGCCCGTCGCCGCGGTGAACTGCAGGTCCAGCGCCCACTGCAGCCATGCGTGGAAGCCCACGACGGCACCGTGCTGCTCGACGTACGCCGCCAGCTCGGGGCTCTCGGGACGGCGCAGCTCGGCAGGCCAGGTGTGCCATTCGCCGCCGTGCTCCTCGACGATGGCCGCCCAGGTCGCCCAGTCCTGCAGGGTCTGGCCCTGTTCCTCGCGCCAGCGGGCGAACGCCTCGCCGCCGCCGTGGGCGAAGAAGATCCGCATCAGGACCTCGCGCTTGCGGGCCCAGATGGCGTCCCGGTCGATCAGCGAGCCGTCCGACAGTGCCCGGCCGGCGTCCTCCTCGAGGTCGACGTTCTCGGCGCCGGGCACCTCGGCCACCCGCAGGTAGAGCGGGTTGCGGAACCGCCGGGTGGCCGGCAGGTAGGGGCTGGCTTCCTGCCCGGGGGTGGGGGCGACGGCGTGCAGCGGATTGATGAGCAGGAAGCTGGCGCCCTGGTCGGCGGCCATCCGTCGCAGGGCGCGCAGGTCGGCGAGGTCCCCGATGCCCCAGCTGTCCCGGCTGCGGGCCGCGTAGAGCTGGACCGCCCAGCCCCAGGCGCGGTCCTCGGGCAGCCAGCACCGGCCGGGGGAGACGATCAGCCGGCGACGGCGACCCTCGGGCGAGGAGAGCCAGTGGTAGCCGAGCGGGAAGTCGGCGGGCAGCTCGCCGTCGATGGAGCGCACCTCGCCGTCCTCGCAGACGACATCGGCCCGGTCGACCTCCAGCGCGTCACCGGGGCGCGCGACGATCGGTGCCCGCTCCTCCAGGTCGGCCGGCGGCTGCCCGATCACCTCGCGCAGCTGGTCGATGGTGGCCTGGGCGACCTCGTGCTCCTCGTCCAGTGCGTCCAGCCAGCCGGCGTCGATGCCCCACTCGTCGGTGGTCGGTGTCGAAGTCACCGGCTGATCCTCACCGGACGGCGGGGCCGCCGCAGCGCAGAGCGGCATGAGCCGGCGTCTCGTCCCGGACCAAGGCTGGTCGAGTCCGGGTCCAGTGGTGCATCGCCGGTTCCCGCGCCGTGCCGCGATGATGGCGACGTGACTCTGGAGGCCGCCGTTCTCACCTTCGCGGTCGTGGCCGCCGTCCTGACGGTCACGCCCGGACTGGACACCGCGCTGGTCCTCCGGGCGGCGCTCACGCGCAGCCGCCGGGAGGCGGCCGCGACCTCGGCCGGCATCGTGGCCGGTCTGTTCGTGTGGGGAGCCGCCGCGGCGGCCGGGATCTCCGCGCTGCTCATCGCCTCCGAGGTCGCATACGACGTCCTGCGCTACGCCGGCGCTGCCTACCTGGTGTGGTTCGGCGTGCGCCTGCTGGTCCGGGCCCTGGGCGGTGCGGCCGAGACTGCGCCCGCGACCGGCGCCGTCCCGACATCGGTGTGGCGGGCGGCGCGCACGGGTCTGGCCGCCAACCTGCTCAACCCCAAGGTCGGTGTCTTCTACGTCGCGCTGCTCCCGCAGTTCCTGCCGTCGGGTAGCGATCCGCTCCTGGTGGGCCTGCTGCTCGCCGGGGTGCACGCGGTGCTGTCGATCGTCTGGTTCACCCTGCTGATCAGCCTGGCCACGCTGGCCGGACGCTGGCTGCGCCGGCCGGCCACCGTTCGCGCGATCGACGCGGTGACCGGCGTGATGCTGGTCGGCTTCGGGGCCCGCCTGGCCCTGAGCGGGCGCGGATGACCGTCGACCGGGTGCTCGTCCACCCGCCGCTGCCGGGGCCGGCTTCGCCGCCCGGGTAGTGCCCTCCTCGACCGGGAAAGGAGACGGCGTGCCGTCGCTGCAGCTCGACCTCCCGCTCCGCCTGGACATCGACACCAAGAGGTACCTGGCCAGTCAGATCGGTTCCGTCTACGCCGAGGTCATGCAGGTCCCACCCGAGTTCATCACCGTCTCGATCCACGACCTCGGGCCCGGCGGTGTGTGGCGGTGCGGTGCGGGCGAACCGGAGCCGGCCGGACTGGTGATGTGCGACATCCGCGCCGGCCGGCCGGCCGCGACGCGGGAACTCCTGGCCCGCCGGATCGTCGACGTGTGCGTCCGGGTCTGCGAGCTCGAGGAGCGCCGCCTCAAGGTGGAGTTCACCCAGCACGCCGGCGACGAGATGTACCACCCGCACCTGGGGGGCTTCGCACCGGACTGGGCGCCCGACGCGGGTGGAAGAAGCGGCTGAGCGGACCCCTACCCGGATGCGCACGCCCCGAGGACGACGGCCGCCCTCGGGGTGCGCGGGGTCAGGCCAGGACGTCCCGGAGGACCGGAGCGAGGGACGCCTTCTGCTCGAGGCCGATGCCGGTGCGTCGGGGAGGCGCACGTGGCCGTCCTCGATCCCGCGGCCCGGGTGGTAGGAGCCACCCGTGGCGTAGACCCAGACCTTCTCGGCGGGGGCGCCGGGGTACGGGGGGTCACGGGCCCGCTCGCTGAGCAACCGGTTCAGCGGGACGCCGGCCAGCTTGGCGGCCAGGTCCCAGGACGCCATGTCAGCACACCCATCGCAACACCCCGGTCGCCATGGCCGCCGGACTTCTCGTTGGTCATCGCAGCGCGCCAGATGAGTTCCGGGTCCCGGTCCCCGTGGTCGCCGATCAGGTTCCCGGGCGGAGCTTCCGGGACCCGAGGGATGATCCGCTCCCGCAGCAGGCCGCCCTGCGCGTACCGCCCGTCGGAGTTGAAGCCGTATCCGACCACGGGTCTCCCGTCGCGGGTCTCGTCGGTGACGAGCGCAAGGACGCTGACGGTCATCTTCGAGAAGTTGGTGAACGCGTTGGACATGTCCGCCTCGATGGGGACGGTCTTCTCGCGGATGTCGATGATGCGTACGGCCTCCGACCTCTCTGACGACGGGCCGTCCGTGAGGGGCCGCGGTGACCCGGGCCCGGCCGCGGAGGCCTGGACGGCGATGCTCACGATGACCCCTGGTGTGACGTCGGGGACGGATTCGTCCAATTCGTGACCCCAGCTCGACGACCAGGTGAGCCTCGTCGCCTCGGTGCGGGGCACACTGGCGCCGTGCGCAGGCCTGACCTCCCGTTGCGGCGGCGCTCGAGGCCGACCAGCCTGGCGCGCCAGCTGCTGCTGCTCCAGGGCCTGGTGGTCGCCGTCATCGTCCTCACGGCGACGGCCGTCGCCTACGTCAACGCGCAACGCACGGCGCAGCACGACGCCGAGGTGCAGGCGAGGGCGATCGTGGGAGCGCTGACCAACTCGCCGCTGGTCGTCGACGCCGTGACCGGCCCCCGCCCGACCGAGGTGCTGCAGCCGTACGTGGAGGCGGTGCGGAGCGACACCGGCACGTCGTTCATCACCGTGTTCGCTCCGGACCGGACGCGCTACACCCACCCCGATCCGTCGCAGATCGGCCGGTCGTTCATCGGCACCATCCAGCCGGCGCTGGCCGGCCGGACCTTCACCGAGACGTACGCGGGCACCCTGGGGCCGTCGGTACGGGCAACGGGACCGATCTTCGGGCCGGACGGCGAGGTCGTCGGGCTCGTCTCGGCGGGGATCACGCTGGACGCGATCGGGGCGGATCTCGCCCGGTCGCTGCCCGGCATCCTCGGCGTCGGGCTCGTCACCCTCGCTGTGGGCAGCACGGGCAGCTGGCTGATCAGCCGGCGGCTGCGGCGGCAGACGCGCGGCCTGGGGGCGCCGGCGCTGGCGCGGATGCTCGACTACTACCAGGCCGTGCTGCATGCCGTGCGCGAAGGGCTGCTGGTCGTCGACGGGGACCGGCGGGTGCAGCTGGTCAACGACGAGGCGCGTCGCCTGCTGTCCCTCGACGCCGATCCAGGCGGCCGGCCCGTCAGCGAGCTGAACCTGTCCGCGGATCTCACGGAGACGTTGTGGCGGCAGCAGCAGACGGTCGACGAGGTGCACGTGAGCGGCGGGCGGGTGCTGGTGGTCAACCAGGTGCCGGCCCGTGCTTCGGGGAACTCGGCCGGCGCCGTGGTGACCCTTCGCGACCACACCGAACTCCAGGCACTCACCGGCGAGCTGGACAGCGTGCGTGCCTTCGCCGAATCCCTGCGGGCTCAGGCCCACGAGGCGGGCAACCGGCTGCACACCACGGTGTCCCTGATCGAGCTCGGCCGGGAACAGGATGCCGTGGAGTTCGCCACCGCCGAACTCGCGTCGGCCCAGCGGCTGACCGATCGCGTGGTCGACGCCGTCGAGGAACCGGTGCTCGCGGCGCTGCTGCTGGGCAAATCCGCGACGGCACACGAACGAGGGGTGCGACTCGAGATCGATCCCGGCACCGCGGTTGCGGCGACCGGCATCCCCAGCGGCGAGCTGGTGACCATCGTCGGCAACCTGCTGGACAACGCCATCGACGCCGCGCTCGCCGGCGAACCTCCGCGCGAGGTGCAGTTCGCCGCCTGGGTCGACAGCGACTGCCTCGAGATCCGGGTGGAGGACAGCGGCCCGGGCGTCGCCGAGCACCAGGTGCCGCGGGTGTTCGAGCGGGGATGGACCACCAAGGACGCCGACGACAAGCCGTCGCCGGGTTCGGAGCGGGGTCTCGGCCTGGCGCTCGTCGCCCAGGCGGTCCGCCGCAACGGTGGTTCGGTCACCGTGCGTCCGGGTCCGGGGGCGCAGTTCAGCGTGTCCCTGCCGGTCCGCGCGGTCGTGGAGGCCGCACCGTGATCCGGGTCCTGGTGGTGGAGGACGAGCCGGTCGCCGCCGAGGCGCACCGCACCTACGTCGACCGAACGGCGGGCTTCAGCACCGCCGCGGTCGCCGGCACCGGAGCCCTCGCTCTCGACGCGCTGGTCCGCCTGCCCGTGGATCTGGTGCTGCTCGACATGAACCTCCCCGACACGCACGGCGTCGAGCTGTGCCGGCGGATCCGGGCCGCCCGGGTCGACGTCGACGTCCTGGCCGTCACCTCGGCCCGGGAGCTGTCCACCGTCCGCGCCGCCGCTGCCCATGGAGTCGTCGGGTACCTGCTCAAGCCGTTCACCTACGCGGCGCTGCACGACCGGCTGCTCGCCTACGCCGACTACCGCATCCGGCTGTTCTCGGACGGTGACGCGAGAGGTCAGGAGGACGTCGACCGGGCGCTGGAAGGCCCACGACCCCAGCGGCAGGCACCCCTCCCGAAGGGCATGCACCCCCAGACGCTCGATGCCGTGGTGGCTGCGCTCCGCACCGGCACCGGGCTGTCCGCCGCCGAGACGGCCGCCGAGACGGGAACGTCCCGGATCACCGCCCGCCGGTATCTCGAGTACCTGGCAGAGACCGGGCTGGCCACCCGCACGCCGCGCTACGGCGGCGCGGGCCGGCCCGAGACCGAGTACCGCTGGCGGTGAGCCGTGCAGCTCCGTCGCGGGGCCGGCCCGGGCGCCGTGCCCGAGGAGCGCCCCGGCGGAACGGTCACCCGGCCGGAACGGGTGTGGCAGGCAGCGGCGGGGTCCGGCGCAGCAGCAGTGCCACGCCGAGCGCGACGACCAGCAGACCGGCGACGTAGCCCACCACGGCAGGCCACGCGGCGCGCTCGTAGGCGAGGCCGCCCACCCAGCCGCCCACACTGCTGCCGGTGTAGTAGGCGAACAGGTACATCGCCGACGCGTGCGCGCGCCCGACCCGCGCACGGTTGCCCACCATGCCGCTGGCGGAGGTGTGGGCGGCGAAGAAGCCGACCGTGAACAGGACGAGGCCGAGCAGCACCACGGCGAGCAGGCTGCTCAGCGTGAGGAGCACCGCAGCGAGGGTCAGCAGCACGCCCGCGAGCAGGACGCTCCGCCGGCCGAAGCGGTCACCGAGCCGGCCGGCGGCGGGTGAGCTCGTCGTGCCGGCCAGGTAGGTGAGGAAGACCAGCCCGACGAGCGTGGGAGACAGCCCGAACGGCTCGTCGAGCAGCCGGTATCCGAGGAAGTTGTAGACGGTGACGAACGCGGCCATCAGCACGAAGCTGGTCAGGCACAGCCGCCGGATGCCGGGATCGCGCAGGTGTCGGCCGAGGTGACCGCGCTCCTCGTCGGAGGGTGCAGTGGTGGGCGGGGCGGTCGGCCGCGGCAGCAGCAGGCGGAAGGCGACGGCGCATCCCAGGGCGAGGCCCCCCACGGCAGCCAGGCCGGCCCGCCAGCCGCCGATGTCGGCCACCACGCTCGACAGCACCCGTCCGGACAGGCCGCCGACCGTGTTGCCGGCCACGTAGAGGCCCATGGCGATCCCCACCGCAGACGGCCGCACCTCCTCCGACAGGTGCGCCATCGCCAGGGCAGGGAGTCCGGCGATCGCGACACCCTGCATCGCCCGTACCAGCAGCAGCACCTCGATCGAGGGCGCGAGCGGGGCCAGGACCCCGAGAACCGCGGCGGTCACGAGTGCGACCGTCATCAGGCGGGTCCGGCCGACCCGGTCGGCGAGATAGCTCATCGGCAGGAGGGCCAGCGCGAGCGTGCCGGTGGCGACCGACACGACCAACGCGGCGCCGGACGGGGAGACGCCCAGGTCGTCGGAGATGAGGGGCAGCAGTGCCTGAGGCGCGTACAGCAGGGCGAAGCAGCCCACGCCGGCGGCCCAGGTGGCGGCCACGAGGCGGCGGTAACCGGCGGTGCCCCGGGCATGGCCGGCGGCGCTGGTGCCGGTCGCTGTCACTCCGCCATGGTGTGTCCCGGCCGTGGACCGGGCGACCGCGGGGGGTCGGTCGGGAGGCCATCGCAGGCCGCTCCGTGTACAGAATGGCCGAAATGTCGTCCAGGTCACATCCGGTGGTGCATGGTGTGTCCGTCCGGAGCCGGTCCGCGATCTCGGAAGGTCCTTTCATGCCCCTGTATCACCGCGACACCGTCGTCGCGCGCCCTCGCTCGGCTCGGCACGGCGTCGGCCGGTGTTCCCGCCTGGCCGGTCTCGCCGCTGCCTCCCTGGTCCTCGCCGCCTGCGGCGGCGGGGGCGGTAACGGAGGGGAGGAGGATCCGGCGGCCGCCGAGGCGTTCCCGGAGGACGACATCACCTTCGTCGTGCCGTTCTCGGCCGGCGGGCCGACCGACACGGTGACCCGCCTGGTCGCGGAGCCGATCGCCGAGGAGTTGGGCGGCAACGTCGTCGTGCAGAACGTCGAGGGTGCCGGCGGCACCATCGCGGCCGGCCAGGTCGCGGCGGCCAACCCGGACGGCTACACGGTGCTGATGCACCACATCGGCATGTCGACGGCGCCGTCGCTGTACCCCGACCTGCCGTACGCGCCGCTCGAGGACTTCGAGCCGCTGGGCCTGGTCACCCAGGTGCCGATGACGATCGTGGCGCGCAACGACTTCGAGCCGCAGACCATGGAGGAGCTGGTCACGTACCTCGAGGAGAACGCGGGGGACGTCACCCTCGCCAACGCGGGCATCGGCGCCGCGTCGCACCTGTGCGGGCTGCTCCTGCAGGAGGCGCTCGGCGTGGAGCTCACCGAGGTTCCCTACGAGGGCACCGGCCCGGCGCTGCAGGACCTGGTCGCCGGCGAGGTGGACCTCATGTGCGACCAGACGACCAACACGACCGGGCAGATCCAGGCCGGCCAGATCAAGGCCTATGCCGTGACCACCCCCGAGCGGGTGGAGACGCTGCCGGACCTCCCGACGACGGAGGAGGCCGGGCTGGAGGACCTCCAGGTCGGCGTCTGGCACGGCTTCTACGTCCCCACCGGGACGCCGGAAGGGGTCCGGGAGAAGCTCTCCGCCGCCATCCTGGCGTCCCTGGAGGACGAGAACGTGGTCAGCCAGCTCGGTGAGCTCGGCGCCGCCCCCTACAGCCAGGAGGAGGCCACCCCGGAGGCCCACCGCCAGCTTCTCGAGGAGCAGATCGAGCTCTGGCAGCCGATCATCGAAGAGGCCGGCGTCGCGGCGGACTGATCAGCGGACAGACCATCGACGACGGTGGGGCGGCGCGAGCCGCCCCACCGTCGTCCTCGATCCGTGAGGACCTGCTTGTGAACATGCACGGTGCGCGCAAGGACCTCCTTGCGGGCGCGGTATTCGTCGGCTTCGGGCTGGCGTTCGCGATCACGGCGAACACGTACGAGGTCGGCAGCGCACTGCGCATGGGGCCGGGCTACTTCCCCCTCGTGCTGGGCAGTCTTCTGGTCCTGCTCGGCATCGCCATCGCCGTGAAGGCGTTCGTCGCGGGTGAGGGCGACGACCTCGGACCTGTGCCGTGGAAGGCACTGGTCCTGCTGGTGGCCGCTCTCCTCTTCTTCGGCTACACCGTGCGGGGGCTGGGGCTGATCCCGTCCATGCTGGTGACGGTGTTCATGACGGCGATGGCCGGGCGCAACGCCCGCGTGATCCCGTCCGCGGTGATCGCCGCCTCCCTGACCGCCCTGAGCATCCTGATCTTCGTCATCGCGCTGCAGCTGCGGCTGCCGTACTTCGGCTTCTGGCTCCAGGGCTGACCGGCCGATGGACATCCTCCAGAACCTCGGCCTCGGGTTCGAGACGGCATTCACGCCGATCAACCTGCTCTTCGCCTTCATCGGCGTGGCGCTGGGCACCGCGGTGGGGGTGCTGCCGGGCATCGGCCCGACGGCGACCATCGCCATGCTGCTCCCGATCACCTTCGGCTTCGAGCCGGTCACCTCGCTGATCATGCTGGCCGGCATCTACTACGGCGCCCAGTACGGCGGGTCGACCACCGCCATCCTGATCAACCTGCCGGGTGAGTCCTCGGCGGCGGTGACCGCGATCGACGGGCACCAGATGGCCAGGCAGGGCCGGGCCGGCCCGGCGCTGGCCACGGCCGCGCTGGGCTCCTTCTTCGCCGGGACGGTGGGCACGCTCGCCCTGGCCCTGTTCGCGGTCCCGATCTCCAAGGCCGCCCTGCTGTTCGGCCCGGCGGAGTACTTCTCGCTGGTGGTCCTGGGGCTCATCGCCTCGATCGCGCTGGCGAGCGGGTCGGTGCTCAAAGCGCTGGCGATGATCGTGCTCGGGCTGCTGCTGGGCACGGTCGGGCAGGACACCTTCTCGGGCACCCCGCGCTTCACCTTCGGCCTCCGTGAGCTGTACGGCGGTCTCGACTTCGTCGCCCTGGCCGTGGGCCTGTTCGGCGTCGCGGAGATCCTCCGCAACCTCGAGGGGGACATCACCCGCAGCGTCATGGTGCAGAAGGTCAAGAACCTCTGGCTCACCAAGGACGACTTCCGCCGGATCCGAGGCCCGGTGCTGCGCGGCACCGGCCTGGGAACCGTGCTGGGCGTGCTCCCGGGCGCCGGTCACGTGCTCGCCTCGTTCGTCTCCTATTCGGCGGAGAAGCGGGTCTCCAAGCGCCCCCAGGAGTTCGGCAAGGGCGCCATCGAGGGCGTCGCCGGCCCGGAGTCGGCGAACAACGCCGCCGCGCAGACCCAGTTCGTGCCGCTGCTGACCCTGGGGTTGCCCGTCAGCCCGATCATGGCGCTGCTGCTGGGCGCCTTCATCATCCAGGGGATCGTGCCGGGACCGAACGTCATCACCGACGAACCGGAACTGGTCTGGGGCCTCATCGCGTCGATGTGGATCGGCAACTTCTTCCTGGTGCTGCTGAACCTGCCGCTGATCGGGCTGTGGGTGAAGATGCTGACGATTCCCTACCGGATCCTCTTCCCGGCGATCATCGCGTTCGCATCGATCGGGACCTTCTCCATCAACCGCAACCCCTTCGACGTCTACGCGATCGCGTTCTTCGGCATCCTGGGGTACGTCCTGATCAAGCTGGGCAACGAGCCGGCGCCGCTGCTGCTGGGCTTCGTGCTCGGGCCGCTGCTGGAGACCTACCTGCGCCGCTCGCTGATCATCTCCGACGGGGACCCGAGCGTCTTCGTCACCCGGCCGATCTCCCTGGTGCTCCTGCTCCTCGCCCTCGGCGCGTTCGTGCTGGCCGTGCTCCCCTCGGTCCGCCGCAAGCGCGACGAGGTCTTCGAGGACGAGGACTGACCGCTTCGGCAGGTCGCCGGCCACCGGTCGGCGACCCGCCGTCGCGGTCAGGCCGTGAACGCCAACCACAGCGGCAGGGTGAGGAGCGCCGCCGTCGTCGCCGCCGACACCTGTGCGGCCACGAAGGTGCCGTTGCCGTTCATGCGCGCGGCCAGGACGTACGCCGCCGTGGCCGGCGGTACGGCCGCGAAGGCGAGGACGACGAAGCGCTGTTCCCCGTCCACGCCGAGGAGCGCGCACAGCCCGAGGGCCACCGCGGGCACGGCGAGGAGCTTGACCGCCCCCAGATAGGCGGCCATGAGCCGCTGACCGCGCGGCAGACCGCCGAGCCTCAGGGCCGCGCCGACCGCGAGCAGGCCCAGCGGCACTGCCGCGGCGGCCAGCCGGGAGAGCGTCGCGTCGACCGGCGAGGGCAGCGTCAGCCCGAGGAGGTTGCCGCCCAGGCCCGCGACCGTGGCGATGATCAACGGATTCCGGGCGACCGCGGCCAGGACTCCGGGTCCACGTCCCCTGCCCGCACCATCCGGCGCGCTCCGGGCCAGCGCCGTCACCGCGAGCACGTTCACGAGCGGGATGGTGACGCCGAGCAGCACGCCCATGAGCGCCAGGGCGGCCACCCCGAGGTCGTCGACCAGCGCGAGGGCGATGAAGGTGTTGAACCGGAACGCCGTCTGCCATCCCGAGGCTGCCGTCATGCGGTCCACGCCCGGCAGCCACCGGACCGCCGCGCCCAGGAGGGCGCCTGCTCCCGTCGCCCCCAGCGCGGCCAGGACGACCCCTCCGGAGCCGGCGGCGGCGAGGTCCGCCGACAGCGTCGTGCGGAAGAGGAGGACCGGGAAGAGCACGAAGTAGACCAGGCGCTCGAGGTCGACCCAGAACGTCGGTGACCGCCAGGCGTACCGGCGCAGGAGCAGGCCGATGAGGAGGAGGGCGAACTCCGGCAGGACCAGCGCAGCCGCGTTCACCGGGGGGAGCCTAGCCAGGTGTGGAGAGTCCCCACCGCCGCGCCGCCGGCCGGTGCCGCCGCTGGTGGCGTCTCGATCGGGTCCTGCCGGACGACTCGTCCGCCGGGGATCGGTGCGCGGTCGGCTCCACCGGGCTGAGGTCGCCGTGCCGCCCGAACCTGGGTAGGCAGAGCCCATGACCGTCCTCGGATTCCACAATTCGCACGAGCAGGTCCATCCCGCGGAGCTGCTGACAGCGGTCCAGCACGCCGAGGAGGTGGGCTTCGCCGCCGCGATGTGCTCGGACCACCTCACGCCGTGGAACCCGAGGCAGGGTGAGTCGGGGTTCGCGTGGTCGTGGCTGGGCGCCGCCATGGCGACCACGACCCTGCCCTTCGGCGCGGTCAACGCGCCGGGGCAGCGCTACCACCCGGTCATCGTCGCCCAGGCGATCGCCACGCTCGGGGCGATGTTCCCGGGCCGGTTCTGGGTGGCGCTGGGCAGCGGCGAGGCGATGAACGAGCACGTCACGGGAGACAACTGGCCGCGCAAGGAGCTGCGGAACGCCCGGCTGCGGGAGTGCGTGACGATCATCCGCGCGCTCCTGGCCGGTGAGGAGGTCAGCCACGACGGGCTGGTCACCGTGGACCGGGCGAAAATCTACACCCTGCCCGAGCAGCAGCCGGCGCTCATCGCCCCCGCAGTCAGCGTGGCGACCGCCGGCAACAGTGCCGACTGGGCCGACGGGCTGGTCACGATCAACCAGCCGCACGAGAAGCTGCGCGAGATGATCGCCGCCTACCGGGACGCCGGGGGCCGGGGCAAGCTCGTCCTGCAGGTTCACCTCTCCTGGGATCCCGACCCCGCCCGCGCGCTGGGTCTCGCGCACGACCAGTGGCGCAGCAACGTGTTCCCGCCGCCGCTGTGCTGGGACCTCGACAGTCCGGAGGCGTTCGAGCAGGCCAGCGCGCACGTGACCCCCCAGGACGTGACCGGGGCCGTCCGGGTATCGGCGGATCTCGGGGAGCACACCGCCTGGCTGCAGGAGTACGTGGATCTCGGCTTCGAGGAGCTCTACCTGCACCACGTCGGGAAGGAGCAACGGCCCTTCCTCGACGCCTTCGGCGAGCACGTGCTGCCGCAGTTGGGTGTCACCGCCCCGCTGGCGGCGGTCGCCATCGATCCACCGGGACCGGCCGAGAACCGCCGTCCGGACCTCGATGCGGTGTCGGCGCCGTGAGGATCACCGACACGTCCGACCTCTGGTGGAAGAACGCCGTCGTCTACTGCCTCGACGTCGAGACCTACATGGACTGGAACGGTGACGGCATCGGCGACTTCGAGGGGCTCGCGCAGCGCATCGACCACCTCGCCGACCTCGGCGTCACCTGCCTGTGGTTGATGCCCTTCTATCCCACCGCCGAGCGGGACGACGGCTACGACATCACCGACTTCTACGGCGTCGACCCGCGCCTCGGCAATCACGGCGACCTGGTCGAGGTCATCCGGACGGCGAACGACCGCGGCATGCGGGTGATCGCCGACCTCGTCGTCAACCACACCTCGCGCAAGCACCCGTGGTTCCGGTCGGCGGAGGCGTCGAAGGACTCGCCGTTCCGGGACTTCTACGTGTGGCGGTCCGACCCGCCGCCGGACACGTCCGACCAGGTCGTCTTCCCCGATCAGGAGAACAGCATCTGGACGCTGTCGGAGAAGACGGGGGAGTGGTACCTGCACCGCTTCTACAAGGAGCAGCCCGACCTCGACGTCACCAATCCGCAGGTGCGCGACGAGGTCGCCAAGGTCATGGGGTTCTGGCTGCAGCTGGGCCTGGACGGGTTCCGCGTCGACGCCGTGCCGTTCTTCCTCGAGACCCAGTTCGCCGAGGACGACGGCGGCTTCTCCGCGCCGCACTCGTACCTGCGGTCGCTGCGGTCCTTCCTCGGGCGGCGGTCGGGCAGCGGCGTCCTCCTGGGCGAGGTCAACCTGCCCTACGAGCAGCAGCTGGACTTCTTCGGCGGCGCCGACGGCGACGAGCTGACCATGCAGTTCGACTTCGTCGGCATGCAGGCGCTCTACCTGTCCCTGGCCCGGGCCGACGCCGGGCCGCTGAGCACCGCGCTCAGCGGCCGCCCGCAGGTGTCGCCGGATTCCCAGTGGGCGAACTTCGTGCGCAACCACGACGAGCTCACGCTCGACAAGCTCTCCGACGACGAGCGGGCCGAGGTGTTCGCCGCCTTCGGCCCGGAGGAGCGGATGCAGGTCTACGGGCGGGGACTGCGGCGCCGGCTGCCTCCGATGCTGGACGGCGACCCGCGGCGGGTCCGGATGGTCTACAGCCTGATGTTCTCGCTGCCGGGCACCCCGGTGCTCTTCTACGGCGAGGAGATCGGCATGGGGGAGGACCTCGACGCCGAGGGTCGGCTCGCCGTCCGGACTCCCATGCAGTGGACCTCCGGCCGCAACGGCGGGTTCTCGTCCGCCGATCCCCGCAAGCTGCCCGGGCCGGTCGTCGACGGCGGCTTCGCACCTGACTACGTCAACGTCGCCGACCAGCGCAACGACCCCGACTCCCTGCTCTCGTTCATGAAGCTGCTCATCCGCCGGTACCGGGAGTCCCCGGAGCTCGGCTGGGGCGATTTCCAGGTGCTGGAGCACCCGTGCCCAGAGGTGCTGGCCCACCTGTGCACGTGGGACGACGGGGCGCTGGTGGCCCTGCACAACCTCTCGCCCGAACCGCGGACCGTGCCGCTTCGACTGGAGAGATGCGACTCCTCGCACCGCCTGGTCGACCTGCTCGAGCCGGGGAGCACGTCGGTCTCCGACGACGGGACGGCGGACATCGCGCTGGGTGGCTACGGATACCGCTGGCTGCGCGTGGTGGCCCAGGACAGCCGCCGGCTGGTCTGACAGCGTCACAACCGCATTTATGGCCATAAGTGTCGGAGGGGCCCGACACTCGCGGGGCCGTGCGTTGCCGACTTCCGCGGGCTCCCGCTCGTAGCGTCCGAGGGTGCGCAACCCCCGCTCCGCCGTGCTCGTGCTGCTCGCCGTCCTGCTCGCGCTGACCGGGTGCGAGGTCGAGTGGCGGCTCGAGCCGGGGCCGCCGGAGCCGGCCGCCGCGGTGGGGCAGGGGGACGTTCCCGAGGGCACGCTCGACCCGGCTGCGGCCGTCACCGCGCTCGACGCTCTCGTGGTCGCCGAGAAGACCGCGCTGGCCGGCTACGAGCGGGGCTGCGGCGAGGACCAGGGATGCGTGTTCGGGCCGGCCTGGTCCGACGTCGACCGCAACGGCTGCGACCAGCGCAACGACGTCCTGCACCGCGACCTCGCCGAGGTGGAGGTCCGCGACGGCACCCAGGGGTGCGTGGTGATCGCCGGGGTGCTCGACGACCCGTACACCGGGGAGACGGTTCCCTTCGAGAAGGCCGAGGCCGCCGAGGTGCCCGTCGACCACGTCGTCCCGCTCGCTGCCGCGTGGGTGCAGGGGGCGGCCGAGTGGTCGGACGGCCGGCGGGAGGTCTTCGCCAACGACCTGGCCAACCTGATCGCCACGACGCGGTCGGAGAACTCGTCGAAGGGCGATTCCACGGCCGACGAGTGGCAGCCCCCCGACCCCGCGTACGGCTGCTCCTACGCGACCGTGGTGGTCACGGTGAAGTCCGCGTACGCCCTGTCGGTGACGCCGGCGGAGTCCGAGGCGCTGCGGTCGCTGCTCGCCACCTGCTGAGCCGGCGGCCCACCCGGCGCGGCATCACGCTGCGTGAGCACACCGCGGGGGCGCCCTCCCAGGGCTGCGGGACCCCTGCGCCTAGCGTGGCGGGTGAGGTGATCAGTCATGAGTGAACGCAACGGAAGTACGTCGGTCGGCACGGGGACCGCCGAGATCCCGATCGTGCGGCCCGCCGGGCCGGCGGCTGCGGAGAGCGCGCCCCGGCAGCCCGCGGCCGAACCCGCTCCTGCGGGTCCTACGCAGGCCGCGCCCGAGAGCGACGCCGTGCCCGGCATGCAGCCGACGGCGCCGGTGACGGTCCGGCCCCGCCCCCGTATGCCGCGGCGCGGCCCGCTGACCGTGATGGGCCCGTGGGCTCCGGTCGCCGGTGGGCTGCTCGGCCTGGTGCTGGGCGCGATCGCCGTGCTGGTGCTCGCCGGCACGGCGGAGGGCTTCGAGGACCGGCTGGCCCTGGTGTTCGTGGTGCTGGGGCTCGGCATGCTCGGCAGCGCCGGCATCCTGCTGGCCGACGAGGTGCGGATGATGCGTCAGCGCGACCGGGACGCCGTCGTCCGGCCGGCCTGGGTCGAGGCCACCGCCGGCCTGCTCAACGGGTTGACGCCGGCCCGGCTGCTGCTCCTGTCCAGCGGGTTCGTGCTCTTCCTGGCGGCCTACGTCAGCCGGTGAGCCCGTGGGCTCGGGTCAGCCGTACGCCTCGACCGCGAGGTAGACGGCGAGCCCGAGCCCGGCCACGGCGATGACCCGCCGCAGCGCCGTCTCCGGAGCCCTCCGCACGACGCGCGGGCCGATCAGCGAGCCGAGGAACAGTCCGATCGCCAGCGGCAGCGCCGCTGACCAGACGATCGAGGCGAAGAGGACGAACCCGATGGCGGCGACGGTGTTGGCCACGCCCAGGACCACGTTGCGCATCGCGTTGCTGCGGGGGAGCCCCTCGCCGGTGGTGAGCAGGAACGTGGCGAGCATGAGGACCCCGGCCGCGGCGCCGAAGTAGCCGCCGTAGATCGAGATCGCGAAGATGGCGACCGGCAGCCACCACTGGTCGCGGTGCGGCCGCCCGGCGTGAGCGAGGGCGCCCTCCAGGGCGAGCTCCCGGGGGGACCGCTGGACCAGGATCGCGGCCGAGGCCGCGCCGATCAGAATGGGCACGATCTTCTCGAAGCCGCCCTCCGGCGTGAGCAGCAGGAGCAACGCTCCGGTGGCCCCACCCAGGAGCCCGGCGACCATCAGCGGCAGGAGACGCCGGCCCTGCCCCTTCAGCTCCGGGCGCGAGGCGCTCACCGAGCCGACGCCGACGACGACGAGGGCAGCGGTGTTGGTGACGTTGGCCGTCACCGGGGGGAGGCCCACGGCCAGCAACGCCGGGTAGCTGATCAGCGAGGCCAGCCCGGCGATGCTGCCGGTGAGGCCCGCGCCCACTCCGGCCAGGACGAGGAAGCCGAACTCCCAGACGCTCACCCGGTCACCAGCACCACGATGGCGACGATCCCGAGGACGACGATCGCCGTCCGCAGGACCGTCGACGGCAGGCGCCGGCCGTACCGGGAGCTGACCGCCCCGCCCACGAGCGAGCCCACGGCCAGCAGCCCGGCGGCCACCCAGTCGATGCGCTCGGTGGCGACGACGACGTAGGCGCCGGCGGCCACCGTGTTGACGGTGAGGGTGAGGACGTTCTTGAGCGCGTTCAGTCGCTGCAGCGGCTCGTGCAGCAGGAACCCGAAGATGCCGATCTGCAGGACGCCCTGGCTGGCGGCGAAGTAGCCGCCGTAGGCCCCGGTGACGTAGGCGCCGGCGAACAGCGCGGCGAGCCGCGGGCCGCGGACCGGGGGAGTGGTGCCGTCCGCCGCCCTCCTCAGCCGTCGCTGCAGCAGGGGCTGGCCGGCGACCAGGACGACGGCGAGCCCGATGAGCACCGGCACGACCGTCTCGAAGGCCTCGGCGGGCAGGTGCAGCAGCAGGAAGGCGCCGGTGAGCGCGCCGAGGATCGAGGCCGGAATCAGCCGCAGGAGCAGACGTCGCTGACCACGCAGTTCCCGCCGGTAGCCGATCG
The DNA here is from genome assembly GCF_006717095.1 of Blastococcus colisei. NCBI lineage: Bacteria > Bacillati > Actinomycetota > Actinomycetes > Geodermatophilales > Geodermatophilaceae > Blastococcus > Blastococcus colisei. The sequence continues at coordinate 2,749,885 of NZ_VFQE01000001.1, read as the reverse complement.
AACCGCTCAGGTTGCCCGCGACCAGCCCCAGGGAGTTGCTGATCGTGGCCGGGACAGGGGGCAGGCCGACGGCCAGCAGCACCGGGAAGCTCACGAGGGTGCCTGAGCCGACGACGGCGTTGATGCCACCTGCCGCGAACCCCGCCGCCGCGACGGCGACCATCTCCCACCCCGTCATGCGGACATCCCCAGGAGCCTGACACACCGGGGTGGTGCCGACCCCGGGTCGATGGTGTGATCGCTGCCATGCCCGAGCCGAGAGCCCGGCGGCCCGCGGTGACGCTGCTCCGGGCGCCGTTCGACTCCGGGCATCGCGGCACCCGCATGGGAGGCGGCCCGGAGGCCCTGGCGCGCGCCGGCGCGTCGGAACGGTTGCGGGCGCGGGGTCACCTGGTGACCGAGCTGGTCGTCGAGCCGTCGTCCTCCTGGGTGGCCGAAGTGGCCACGGCCTTCGAGCTCAACCAGGCAATCGCGGTCGCGGTCGCGGAGGCAGAGGAGGCCGGCCACGTGCCGCTGCTGCTGGCGGGCAACTGCAACGCAACGTTGGGCGTCCTGGCCGGGCTCGCCGACCCGGCACATCGGCAGGGTCTGGTGTGGCTGGATGCCCACGGGGACTTCAACACGCCGGAGGAGGACACCGGCGGCTTCCTCGACGGGCACGGCCTCGCGATCGCGGTCGGCCGCTGCTGGGCGGCCCTGGCGGCCACGATCCCCGGCTTCCGGCCGCTCCCGGAGTCGCACGTCCTCCTGATCGGGGCGCGCGACCTCAGCGAGGATCAGCGGGCCGTTCTGCTCCGCTCGGGAGTCACCTGGCTGCCCCCGGCGGAGGCGCGCGATCCCGCGACCCTGGTGGCGGCCCTGGAACAGCTGTCGGCGCGGGTCGACGTCGTCCATTTCCACGTCGACCTGGACGTGCACGATCCATCGATCGCGCCGGCCAACGGCTACGCCGCCCCCGACGGGCTCTCGGCGGCGGAGGTCCGCAGGGTTCTCCGGCTCACCGCCGCGCAGCTGCCGGTCGTGTCGGGCACCCTGGCGTCCTACGACCCCGCCTACGACGTCGAGCACCGGATGCGCGACACGGCACTGGACCTGCTCGACGACCTCGCTGCGGTGGCGACCCCGGCCGCTCCACGGGGGACTCAGGGGTGGGCTGCGACCCGAGCGAGCAGTTCGTCGTCGAGTGGTCGGTCGGCGTAGACGAGGCGGACCGCGTCGGGATCGGCGTTGCCGGCGTCCGGGCCCCGCCACACCAGCGACAGCCGGGAGCGCTCGGCCCGTCCCCGTGACTCGGCGTTGTGCTCGAGCAGGTAGGCGATCACCGGTCGGTCGGGGTCGGCCGCCCGTGCCGCGTCCAGGGCAGTCCGCACCAGTTCGGCGGCCAGACCGTGACCCCAGGCGGCCGGTGTGAAGCGGAAGTAGAGGTTCCACCATGACGTCCCAACGCGGAGCGCGCAGCCGCCGGTGCCGACCACGTTCCCCGCCCGCAGGGGGGTACCGGCCAGGTCGACGAGCAGCCGAGCGGTCCAGTAGCCCAGCCCGTCCCGCTGCCAGTGGCCGACAGAGTGCTCGATGCCCGCCATCGTCTGCGCAGGGTCGGTGTGCCGGCCCGAGGGGAGGTGCCGCCAGACATCCGGGTCGGACATCAGCGCGTGGTGCTCCTCCAGATCGCCGGGGACGACGGCGTCCAGGCGCAGTCGCGCGGTCGTGAGGTGGCGCAACTCCATGCTCAGTCCTTGCGGCCGGCGTCGACGACGCGGAGAACGGCCGTGCCCTCCTCGTCGGAGGCCTCCAGGTCCACCTCGACGTCGATGCCCCAGTCGTGGTCGCCGGCCGGGTCGTCCAGGATCTGGCGCACGCGCCAGAGGCCGGGCTCGTCCTTGTCGATGACCAGCAGCGCGGGGCCGCGGGCGTCGGCGCCGGTCTGCACCTCGTCGTGCTCGGCGAAGTACGCCCGCACGACCTCCTCCCACCGGTCGGCGTCCCAGCCCGAGCCGCTGTCCAGCTCGCCCAGGTCGTACCAGCGGCGCCGGGCGAACAGCTCCACCCGGCGGAACAGCGCGTTGCGGACCATCGCGGTGAACGCCCGCACGTTGCCGGTGAGCGGCCGGGGCCGGGCGGGCACGGCGACGGGCGCGTCCAGCGGCTGGTCGGGCGAGGTGAGCTGCTCCCACTCGTCCAGCAAGCTCGAGTCCACCTGGCGGACCAGCTCGCCGAGCCACTCGACGAGATCGGTGACCTCCTCGGTGCGCGCGGCGGCGGGCACGCCCGAGCGCAGCGCCTTGAACGCGTCGGAGAGGTAGCGCAGCACCGCCCCTTCGGAGCGGGTGAGCCCGTAGTTGGACACGTACTCGCGGAAGGTGAACGCCTGCTCCCACATCTCCCGGACGACGGACTTCGGCGACAGCAGCGCATCGGCGGCCCACGGGTTGGACTGCCGGTAGACCTCGTAGGCGTGGCCGAGCAGCTCCTCGAGCGGCTTGGGGTAGCTGATCTCCTCGAGCAGCTCCATCCGCTCGTCGTACTCGATGCCTTCGGCCTTCATCTGCGCGACGGCCTCGCCCTTGGCCTTGTTCAGCTGCGCCGCCAGGATCTGCCGCGGGTCGTCGAGCGTCGCCTCGATGACGCTCACGACGTCGAGCGCGTAGGTCTCGCTCTCCGGGTCGAGCAGGTCGATCGCCGCCAGCGCGAACGTCGACAGCGGCTGGTTGAGCGCGAAGTCCGGCGGCAGGTCCAGGGTCAGGTCGTAGCGCCGGCCGTCCGGCTCGGGCTCCGGCAGCCGCTCCAGGACGCCGGCCTGCAGCAGCGACCGCGCGACGCCGATCGCCTCGCGGATGTGCTGGAGCTGCTTCTTCCGCGGCTCGTGGTTGTCGGTGAGCAGCCGGCGCATGGCCGCGAACGGGTCACCGGGCCGGTCGACGACGTCCAGGATCATCGACGTCGACACCCGCATGTTGCTGGTCAGCGGCTCGGGCTCGGCCTCGATCAGCCGCTTCTGGGTCGCCTCGCTCCACGGCACCATGCCGTCGGGCACCTTCTTGCGCACCAGCTTGCGGCGCTTCTTCGGGTCGTCGGCCACCTTCGCGAACTGCTTGAGGTTCTCCACCTCGTGCTCGGGCGCCTGGACGACGACGGTGCCCGCGGTGTCGTAGCCCGCGCGCCCGGCCCGGCCGGCGATCTGGTGGAACTCTCGCGCGGTGAGCAGCCGGGTGCGGGTGCCGTCGTACTTCGACAGCGCGGAGAAGACGACGGTCCTGATGGGCACGTTGATGCCGACACCGAGCGTGTCCGTGCCGCAGATGACCTTCAGCAGGCCGGCCTGCGCGAGCTGCTCGATCAGCCGCCGGTACTTGGGCAGCATCCCGGCGTGGTGGACGCCGATGCCGTGGCGGACCAGCCGCGAGAGCGTCGTCCCGAAGGCGGAGGAGAACCGGAAGCCGCCGATCATGTCGGCGATCGCGGCCTTCTCCTCCTTGGTCGACACGTTGACGCTCATCAGCGCCTGCGCCCGCTCCAGCGCCGAGGCCTGGGTGAAGTGGACGACGTAGACCGGCGCCTGCTTCGTGTCCAGGAGGTCCTGGATCGTCTCGTGCATCGGCGTCGTCGCGTAGTAGTGGTGCAGCGGCACCGGGCGCTCGGCGTTGGCGACCAGCGCGGTGGGGCGGCCGGTGCGGCGGGTGAGGTCCTCGGTCAGCGTCGTGACGTCGCCGAGCGTGGCGCTCATCAGCAGGAACTGCGCCCTCGGCAGCTCCAGCAGCGGCACCTGCCAGGCCCAGCCGCGGTCGGGGTCGCCGTAGAAGTGGAACTCGTCCATGACCACGAGCCCGATGTCGGCGTCCGCCCCCTCCCGCAGCGCGATGTTCGCGAGCACCTCGGCGGTGCAGGCGATGATCGGGGCGCCGGCGTTGACGCTCGCGTCCCCGGTCAGCATGCCGACGTTCGCCGCCCCGAAGACACCGCAGAGAGCGAAGAACTTCTCGCTGACCAGCGCCTTGATCGGGGCGGTGTAGTAGCTGCGCCGTCCCGCCGCCAGGGCCGCGTACTGCGCGCCGGTCGCCACCAGCGACTTTCCCGAGCCGGTCGGCGTCGCGAGGACGACGTTCGCGCCGCTGACCAGCTCGATCAGCGCCTCCTCCTGCGCCGGGTACAGCGTCGTCCCGCTGCTCTCGGCCCAGTGCGCGAAGGAGGCGAACAGCTCGTCGGCGTCGTCCCCCTTCGCGCGCAGGGCGGAGAGGTCGGCGGCGTCGTCGAGCAGGGGAGGGGCGGTCAGTGAGGAGGACATCGTGGGCAACAGGGTGCCCGACGGCGGTTCGCTTCCCGCGCAGGTGTCGGGTTCCGCGTCGCGCCTCGCGGGTAGGCCGTCGGCGATCCGGTACCGCGACCCGCAGGAGCAGCACATGTCCGAGCCCCGCCCTGAGTCCCAGCCCGCGCAGAAGCAGGAGGTGCCGGGCGTCCTGGGCAAGATGGACCCGAAGCCCGACCACGGCGAGGAGAGCTACCGCGGTTCCGGGAAGCTCGCCGGCAAGGCGGCGGTGATCACCGGCGGCGACAGCGGGATCGGCCGCGCCGTTGCCATCGCCTTCGCCCGCGAGGGCGCCGACGTCCTGATCTCGTACCTCGACGAGCACGAGGACGCGAAGGACACCGCCAAGTACGTCGAGGAAGCCGGCCGCCGGTGCGTGCTCGTGCCCGGCGACATCTCCGACCGTGCGCACTGCAAGACGATCGTGCCGAAGGCGATCGAGGAGTTCGGGAAGATCGACATCCTGGTCAACAATGCGGCGTTCCAGATGAGCCACGACTCGCTGGAGGAGATCTCCGATGACGAGTGGGACCACACGCTCGCGACGAACCTGTCGGCGATGTTCACCCTGTGCAAGGACGCGATCCCGCACATGCAGTCGGGCGCCTCGATCATCAACTCGTCGTCGGTGAACTCCGACAACCCGAGCCCGAATCTCATCCACTACGCGATGACCAAGGCCGGCATCGCCAACTTCACCGCCAGCCTGGCGCAGATGTACGGCGAGAAGGGGATCCGGGCCAACAGCGTCGCGCCCGGGCCCATCTGGACGCCGCTGATCCCGGCCACGATGCCCGAGGAGAAGGTGGAGAGCTTCGGCGGCAACACCCCGCTGGGCCGCGCCGGTCAGCCGGCCGAACTGGCGCCGGTCTACGTGCTGCTCGCCAGCGACGAGGCGTCCTACGTGTCCGGCGCGCGGGTCGCCGTCACCGGCGGCCGCCCGATCCTCTGAGCCGCGCCCACGATCAGCTGACCTGATCGAAGTGGGTCCTCCCTCACCGTCGACCGTGCGGGAGGACCCCTGACGACCAGGTCAGCTGATCGTCGCGGCGAGGGCGGCGATGTCGGCCGGCCGGACGCGGCAGCAGCCACCGACCAGCCGAGCACCGGCGGCCACCCAGGTGGGGCCGACGTCCGGCGAGATGCCCGGGCTGCCCGTCCAGCGTCGCGCCTCGGCGTCCCAGGCCTCGCCGCTGTTCGGGTAGACGACGACGGGCTTCCCCGAGACGGCCGCCGCGCCGAGGGACGGCGGGACGGCGGCGGGCAGTGTGCAGTTGACGCCCACGGCGACGACGGCGTCCACGTCGGCGGCCATCGCGAAGACGTCGGCGGCGCGTTCGCCCCGCCGGGTGCGGGCGACGCCGGCGTCGTCCACGACCGTGGTGAGCGACAGCCAGATGGGCAGGCCCAGCGCGTCGGCCTCGGCGAGCAGCGCCTCCGCCTCGGCCGCGGCGGGCACCGTCTCGCAGGCCAGGACGTCGGCACCGGCCTCGGCGAGCAGCGTCATCCGGGGTCGGTGGAAGCCGCGGAGCGCGGCCACACCGACGGAGCCGACGTACGCGCCGGTGTACTCCGAGCCGTCGGCCAGCATCGCGCCGTACGGGCCGACCGACCCGGCCACCCAGCCCGCGCCCTGCCCCTCCCGCGCCAGCGCCACCGACGAGGCGATGAGCCGGCGGGCCTCGCCCGCGTCCACGCCGACGGCCGCGAAGCCGTCCACCGTCGCCTGGTAGCTCGCGGTCGTCGCGACCTGGGCGCCTGCCGCGGCGAAGGCCGCGTGTGCCGCCACGATCGCGGCCGGGTCGTCCCGGAGCAGCCGGGCCGACCACAGCGCGGAGCTCACGTCGTGCCCCCGGGCCTCGAGCTCGGTGGACAGCCCGCCGTCGAGGACCACCGGGCCCGCGGTCAGCGCGTCGGCGAAGGAGGGCATGCCGACGATCATCCCGCGGTCCTGGGAGCCCTATGGTGTTCATCTGGAGCAGTGGTCGGGGTCCGCGACGCCGCCGGCCGCGACGGGGGTACGGGCTACGGCGGGCACTACGCCGGCCACTACCGCGGCCGGTACGGGCGGCCGCCCCGCTTCGGGTACCGGGGTCGCGACGACAGCTGCCTGCGGAACCTGCTCTTCCTCAACACCGGCTGCTGCCTCGCCAACGCGGTCGGCTGCGGCATGGATTCGATGCTGCTGGCGCCGACGACGCTGCGGGAGGTCCGGCACAGCGGCACGGGGCAGCGAGGCACCCGCCCCGCAGACCGGCTGACCGCCGCCGTCCGCGGCTACCGACGGCAGATCAGCCCGACGCGCCCACCCTGCTGTCAGTTCTCGCCGAGCTGCACCGCCTACGCGGTCGAGGCGCGCGAACGGCACGGCGCCCGGCCGGATCCTGGCTCACCGTCCGCCGGCTGCTGCGCTGCCGCCCCGGCGCGGCGGGCGGCGCCGACCCGGTACCCGCCCGACCTCTGGGGAGGACGCCGGACGGGCCCGCCGGCGCCCCTGGGTGAGACTGTGCGCATGCCCGGCATCGACGACGCCTCCGGTGACCTCCCCGTCACCGGCTCGGTCGTCGTGCCCGCCGCCGCTCTGACGTGGCGGTTCTCCCGCTCGTCGGGGCCCGGGGGCCAGGGCGTCAACACCGCGGACTCCCGGGTCGAGCTCTCCGTCGCACCGCTGGGCCTCCCGGGGCTCAGCGACACCCAGCGGGCCCGGCTGGCCGCGCGTCTGAGCAACCGGCTCGTCGACGGCGTCCTCACCATCGCCGCCAGCGAGCACCGGCAGCAGTTGCGCAACCGGCAGGCGGCGCGGGACCGGCTGGCCGCGGTGCTGCGAGCCGCCCTCGCACCGCCCCCGCCCAGCCGGCGGCGCACCAAGCCCACCCGCGGATCCCAGGAGCGCCGGATCGAGGCGAAGAAGCAGCGCGGACAGCTCAAGAAGCAGCGCCGCTCCTGGGACTGACCGGGTCGCTACCGTGCCCGGCATGCCCGCCACCACGCTCCGCCACATCGCTCCGGTGTTCGTCACGACGGACCTCGACCGGGCGCTGCGGCACTACCGGCGTCTGGGATTCTCCGTCGAGGCCTACGCGGGGGCGGACTTCTACGGCTACGCCCGACGGGACGGCCTCGAGATCCACCTGGCCACGGTGGAACCGATCGATCGTGCGACGACGACGTCCTGCGCCTACGTCTGGGTGGACGACGCCGCCGCGCTCCACGAGGAGTGGTCCGCTGCGGGGGTGGAGGGCCGGCTGCACGCGCCGAGCCCCACGGAGTACGGGCTCGACGAAGGAGCCCACGTCGACCCGGACGGCAACCTGGTCCGTTTCGGCTCGCCGTCGTCCCGAGAGACACACGGGGACGCTCGCTAGCCCAGGGCGCCCACGCAGCCGGCGGAGCAGGTCGGCCAGAAACCTGTCAGCCGATGAAGCTCGGCTGAGGTTGCCGCACCAGCACCCACAGCGGGAGCTCGTCGTCCGTCGTCCGGCCGGTGAGCGTGACCTCGAAGCCGAACCCGCGCAGGAATCGCACGTTGGCCCAGGAATGGACGGCGGCCGCGGCCAGGACGCCGTCGGTGTCGCAGCGCACCAGGGCGGGCGCCAGCACGGCGGCGGCCAGCCCGCGGCGGCGCGAGCTGGGGCGCACGCCCAGGTGCCGCAGCCACCAGTGCGGCTGCTCCGGCCGCGCCGCGTCGACGAGGGCGGCGGTGTCGCGGACGGCGCCGATCCGGTGCGCGGAGAGGTACGGGAGCTCGTTCGCCAGAGCGGTCCGCACGTCGGACGGCAGGGGAGTGGTGCCCTGGGCACCCGGCGGCGGTTCCCAGACGGCCACGGCGTCGACGTCGTCGGTCACCCACGCCGTGCCGGTGCCCACCCCGCGGTGCCCGGCGTCGAGCTCGTGCAGGCGGGTCAGCCGCTGGATGCGGCCGTCATCGGGCAGCGCCCACCGCGCCCACCGGGAGGCGCCGAGGGCGATCGTGAGCGTGGCCGCGATGCAGGGGACGTCGCGCTGCTCGGCCCGCCGGACGTCGGGGCCCTCCTCGTCCGGGGAGTCGATCCGCCGGATGGTGGGCCCCTGGGTCACCCCGGCATTCGACCACGGCAGTCGACGCCGACGGGGGCCGCCCCGGGAAGGGCGGCCCCCGTGCTGGATCGGCCCACCAGGCCCCTGCTCAGACGTCGAAGCCGGCGCGGTCGACCTTGCGGTGGTACCGCTCACCGAGCTTGCCGCCGAGAACGGCGCCCAGCAGGGTCAGCAGCAGGACGGCGACCAGCGCGATGATGCCGCCGGTGGTCGCGGTGCCCTCGTCGATCGGGATGCGCGGCAGGTTGAGCTGCTGGAGCACGTTGTACTCCGAGCCGAACACCAGCCCCAGCACCGCCAGCGCGATGACCACGAGCAGCCCGATGACCCAGACGGCGATGCCCTGCCGGGCGCCGTCGAAGCGGGCCATCCGGCCGGCCACGTAGCCGCCGGCCAGGTAGGCCAGGAACAGGATCACCAGCAGCACGATGCCGCCGACGATGCCGATGGTGTCGGCTTCCTGGGCCGCCGCGTCGGGGGACGGGATGCCCTGGGTGAGGCCGATCGCGACGCCGGCCGCACTGAGCAGGGCGATCAGCAGCACGGCCAGGCCGTTGGCGGAAAGCCAGCCGAAGAAGGCGGCCCCCCACTTGATGCCGCCGTAGCGGGACCGCTGGGCGTCGACGGCGTCGCGGGCAGCGCCCTTCGTCGAGTGGGCGCCCTCATCGCGGGAGAACTCCGACATCAGGACCTCCGGACGTCGGGGTCGGCGTCGAGCTCGATCTGCTCCTTGCGGACCGCCTCGGTCACCGTCTGCTCCTCGGTGACCGTCTCGGTGTCCAGCCGCACGCGCTCGACGGGCACGGCTTCCTTGGCCACGACCGGACGCTCGGCGTGCAGGACGACCTCGTGCTCCTCCTCGGAGATGGCCGGGCCGTCCAGCGCGGTGCCGACGTCGGCGTCGGTGATCGGCTCGCGCTCGAGGACGACCTCCTCGTGCGAGACGGGCACGGTCCGGGTGACGTTCTCGGTGACCACGTACTTGCGCAGGCGGGCGCGTCCCGCCTCCACGCGCTGCGTGCCGACCTGCAGGTGCTCCTCGGAGCGGGTCATGGCGTCGTCGGTGGTCGGGCCGGAGGTGTCGTGGCCGACGGTGCCGTGGCCGACGGTGTCCTGGCCGGCCGTCCCGCGGGCGGTCGTGTCGGCGACCGGGGCGCTGCCCTCGTTCCCGATGCCGTAGTAGCGGTAGAGCTCGGTCTCCTCGGCGGGGGAGAGGTGGCCGTCGGTGCCGATGTGCGGGGCGTTCTTGACCGTGTCCTTGTCGTAGGGGACGCGGAGGTCCTCGCCGGTGAGGTCGGCCTGGGCCAGCGGGATGAAGGCCTCCTTGGTGCCGAACATCCCGGTGCGGATGGTGGCCCACTCGGGACGGCCGGTCTCGTCGTCGAGGTAGACCTCCCCGACCGTGCCGAGCTTGCCCTCGGGTCCGACGGCCGTACTGCCGATGACGGACTGCAGCTGCTGGTCGGTGATCATGCGCGCTCCTCGCGGACTCATGGCTGGGATGGCGGTGCGTTCCTCGGGGTACGTGCTCCGCCGAGGCTCGTTCCAGCGGTGCCCGTCGATATACGACGTAAACGGCTCGCTCCGGGTTTAGGAGCCCGCGTCCCCGCGCTGGGGCGTCCGGCCCTCGCGCAGCACCACCTCGAGGCGCTCCAGCAGGTTCTCCAGCGCCTCCTCGAACTCGGCCGCGGACTCGTCCAGCGACAGCAGCGACTCCAGCCGGACGACGGTGGGGTACTCGCTGAGGTCCGTCGTCGCGGCCGCCTGCCGTACCCCCTCCGGCTGGTCCCTGGGGCTGATGCTGACCCCCTTCTGGGACACCTCCAGGAGCAGGTGGCCGAGCAGGAAACTGGAGTAGGCGCGGTAGGCGGCGACGGCGGACTCCTCGCTGAACCCGCTGTCGATCAGGGTGTCGAGGAAGGACTCCACCCAGCGCAGGCTGCGCAGCGGAGGCCGCACCCAGGGCGCGGCCGGCGGGCGGGTCGCCACCAGCGGGAACACCTCGGGGTGTGCCAGCGCGATGCGCCGCACCCCGTGCGCCAGCCGCTGCAGGTAGTCCTGCCAGCCGTGCGAGGCGGCCAGGTGCACGTCCGGATCGCCGTAGAGCTCGTCGATCACCGACTCGACCACGCCGTCGAGCAGCTGCTCCCGTCCGGGTACGTAGCGGTACAGCGCCATGGCCTCGACCCCGAGACGGGAGCCGAGGCGCCGCATGGTCAGCGCGTCGAGTCCCTCCTCGTCGATGAACTCGATCGCCGCTCCGAGCACCCGCCGCCGGTCCAGGCCGCTGCGGCCGCTGCCCGGACGAGCGGCCGGGAGAACGCCGGCAGCGCCGCCCCGGCCCTCAGGGGAGTCGGGGTCGGTGCCGTCGTCCGGCGTCTGGTCCGGCCCGGTCATGCGCACCTCCGCTTCTGCTCCGCTCCGCCGACCATCCTGCGCCGGTGCGCGCCGCACAGTGTCGGGCGGCCCCTGGTGAGGTCCTCGGAACCCAGCGTTGACGCCGGTGTCCACAGGGGGAAACGACGACCACCGACTCTCGGTTGCGTGCCCGCCGCCGTCTCGCCCGAGTTCCCGGCCCGCTCTGCCGGGACGACGCAGACGACGCTGACGCACTGCCCGTACTGCTCCCTGCAGTGCGGCATGGACGTGACCGCCGGCGACCGGCCCGCAACCCTCGTCCCGGCCGACTTCCCGACCAACAAGGGCGGGCTGTGCTCGAAGGGCTGGTCGTCCACCGAGCTGCTCGACCACCCCGAGCGGCTGCTCCGCCCGCTGGTCCGCGCGACGCCGGGCGACCGCACCAGCCCGCTTGTCGAGACCACCTGGGACGACGCCCTCGGCCGGCTGGTCGCGGCGATCGAGCGCACCCAGGACCGGTACGGCCGCGACGCCGTCGGCTGCTTCGGCGGCGGATCACTGACCAACGAGCAGGCCTACCAGTTCGGCAAGTTCGCCCGGGTGGCGCTGCGCACCAGCGCGATCGACTACAACGGCCGCTTCTGCATGTCGTCGGCCGCGGGCGCGGCGAATCGCGCCTTCGGCCTCGACCGCGGCATGCCGTTCCCGCTGAGCGACATCGCCGAGGCGGACGTCGTCGTCCTGGTCGGCAGCAACCCGGCCGACACCATGCCGCCGGCGATGCAGTACTTCGACGCCGGCCGCGAGCGCGGCGCGCAGCACGTCGTGGTCGATCCCCGGCGCACCGCGACCGCCCGTCATGCCGCATTGCACCTGCAGCCGCTGCCCGGCACCGACCTGGCCCTGGCCAACGGTCTGCTGCACATCGCGCTGGCGGAAGGGCTCGTCGACGAGGCCTACATCGCCGAGCGGACGACGGGCTTCGGCGACGTCCGCGCCGGGGTGGCCGCCTACTGGCCCGACCGGGTCGAGCGGATCACCGGCGTGCCGGTCGCCGACCAGCGGCGGACCGTCTTCGCCGTCGCCCGCGCGGAGAAGGCGATCGTGCTGACCGCCCGCGGCGCGGAGCAGCACCGCACCGGCACGGACACCGCCCAGGCGTGGATCAACCTGGCGCTCGCGCTCGGGCTGCCTGGCCGCCCGGGCAGTGGCTGGGGCACGGTCACCGGCCAGGGCAACGGCCAGGGCGGCCGCGAGCACGGGCAGAAGGCCGACCAGCTGCCCGGCTACCGGTCGCTCTCGGACCCGGCGGCCCGAGCCCACGTCGCCCGCGTGTGGGGCGTCGACCCCGACGACCTGCCGATGCCGGGGAAGAGCGCCTTCGAGCTGCTGGACGCCCTCGGCACGGACGGCGGTGTCAGGACGTTTCTCGTCCTCGCCAGCAACGTCGCGGTCAGCGCGCCTGACGCCCGGCGCGTCATCAGCCGGCTGGGCGACCTGGACTTCCTCGCCGTCAGCGACTTCTTCCTCTCCGAGACCGCCGAGCTCGCCGACGTCGTCCTGCCGAGCGCCATGTGGGCGGAGGAGGAGGGGACGACGACCAACGTCGAGGGCCGGGTCATCCGGCGGCGGAAGGCGCTCGAGCCGCCGTCCGGCGTTCCCGACGACCTGCAGCTGCTGGCGACGCTGGCCGAGCGGCTCGGAGCGGGCCGGTACTTCAGCGGCGACCCGGAGACGGTGTTCGACGAGTTGCGCCGGGCCAGCGCCGGGGGAGCGGCCGACTACTCGGGTATCAGCTACCGGCGCATCGACGACGAACAGGGTGTCTTCTGGCCGTGCCCGGCTGACAGCCACCCCGGCACGCCGCGGCTGTTCACCGAGCGGTTCGCCACCCCCGACGGCCGGGCCCGATTCGTCCGGGTCGAGCACGTGGACGCCCACGAGCGGCCGGACGCCGACTACCCGTACGTGCTCACCACCGGCCGGGTGCTCGCCCAGTACCAGTCCGGGACGCAGACCCGCCGAACCCGCAGCCTGCAGATGGTGGCCCCCACTCCGCGTGCGGAGCTGCACCCCGACCTGGCCCGGCGGCTGGGCATCGGCCCGGACGACGTCGTCGAGCTGACCACCCGCCGCGGCCGGGCCTGCTTCCACGCGCTGATCACCGACGCCGTCCGCCCCGACACCGTCTTCGCGCCCTTCCACTGGGGCGGCGGCTCCAGCGCCAACGCGCTCACCGACGCCGACTCCCTCGATCCGATCTCGAAGATGCCCGCCTTCAAGGTCTGCGCGGTCGACGTCGCCCGCGTCGACGGTCCCGCCGAGCTCATCGCCCCACCGCCGGCCGCCGCCCAGCCGCAGCCCCGCGGCCACCGGCAGCCGACCGTCCCCGAACCGCGACACCCCACCCGGAAGAGGAGCACCCGCGTGAAGAGCACCCCCCGCTTCCTGCAAGGCGTCTTTCCGATCACCGGCGAGGGGCTGAGCAAGCCCGGGCCGATCGACGCCTCGCTGAGGTACACCGTCCCGAACGGGCAGTCCGCGCAGGCGCTGTACTTCCGCGGGGGCAACTCGACCGCCGAGCTGGTCTACGTGCTCCTGGTGCGCGACGGGGAGCCGATGCGCTGGTTCCCCATCGGCGCGAAGGGTGACGTGCACGTCCCGCTGCGGGTGGTCGAGGACCTCGCCGGCGGCACCGTCGTCGAGCTGCACGCCGCCGCGTCCGAGGGCGTCACCGGCGAGCTCGTGGTCGACCTCGGGCTGGTGGAGGTCTGATGACAGCGATCCTCGGAGGGCGCCCAGGGGGCGTCACGTCCCTGCAGGTGGACGACGAGCTGGAGACCCGCAGCCGCCTGGTCGTCGTGGGCAACGGCATGGCCGGCGCCCGCTTCGTCGAGGAGGTGCTCGAGCGCGGCGGCGGGGAGCAGTTCCGGATCACGGTCTTCGGCGACGAGCCGCACGGCAACTACAACCGCATCATGCTGTCCCCGGTCCTGGCCGGGGAGGAGCACGAGGACGACATCGTCCTGAACAGCCACGACTGGTACGCCGACAACGGCGTCGTCCTGCGGGCCGGGACGCGGATCGAGCGGATCGACACCGCCGCCAAGCTCGTCCACGCCGACGACGGCACGACGACGCCCTACGACCACCTCGTCCTCGCCACGGGCAGCTACTCCTTCATCCCGCCGATGACGGGCGTGCGTGCCGACGACGGCGAGTTGCTGCCCGGCGTCCACGGCTTCCGCACCATCGACGAGACCCGGGCCATGCTCGCGGCCACCGGGTCGTGCACCCGCGCCGTCGTCATGGGCGGTGGGCTGCTCGGGCTGGAGGCCGCTCGGGCGCTGCAGAGCCACGGCCTGCACGTCGAACTCGTGCACGCCGCCCCGTACCTGATGAACATGCAGCTCGACGCCGAGGCCGGGGCGATCCTCGAGCGCAGCGTCGAAGCCCTGGGGATCGCCGTCCACCTCGACGTCTTCGCCACCGAGGTCATCGGCGGCGACCGGGTGCGGGCTGTGGGGCTGGCCGACGGCCGGCAGATCGAGGCAGACCTGCTCGTCGTCGCCGCCGGGGTCCGGCCCAACACCGACATCGGCGTGCGCTCGGGGCTCGAGGTCGAACGAGGCATCGTCGTCGACGACCAGCTGCGTACCGACGACCCCGACGTCTACGCCATCGGCGAGTGCGCCCAGCACCGCGGCGAGGTCTACGGCCTTGTCGCACCGGCGTGGGAGCACGCCAAGGTGCTGGCCGACGTCCTGACCGGGACCGACCCAGACGCCGAATACCACGGCAGCCGGACGGCGACGAAGCTCAAGGTCGCCGGCGTCGACGTCGCGGTCATGGGCATCAACACCCCGGAGCGGGACGAGGACGAGCTCCTGGTCATCTCCGAGCCCAAGCGCGGGGTGCACCTGTCGGTGGTCATCCGCGACGACAAGCTGGTCGGCGCCACCCTGCTCGGCGACACCCGCAAGGTGGCCTTCCTGACCCAGGCCTTCGACCGCGGGACACCGCTGCCGGAGGAGCGGATCACGCTGCTGGTCCACCTCTCCGACGGGGCGGAGGAGGTCGGTGTGGCCGACATGCCCGCCGACTCCCAGGTCTGCAACTGCAACGGGGTGTCGAAGGGCGACATCTGCGGCGCGGTCAGCGGAGGTTGCGGCAGCGTCGGCGAGGTCATGGAGCGCACCCGCGCCGGCAAGGGCTGCGGGTCGTGCACGTCCCTCGTCAAGCGGATCGTCGAGTGGGCAGCCGACGGCGACCTCGCCGAGGACCCGGCGGCGTCCTGGTACGTGCCGGGCATCCCGATGGCCAAGCCCGCGCTCATGGCCGCCATCCGGGAGCGGGACCTGCGCAGCGTCTCCGCCGTCTTCGCCGCGCTCGCCCCGGGCGGGAAGGACGACGCGAAGTCGAAGATGGGCCTGACGTCGCTGCTGAAGATGATCTGGGGCACCGACCACCTGCCGGAGAAGGACGGCGAGTTCATCAACGACCGCGTGCACGGCAACATCCAGCGTGACGGCACCTTCTCCGTCGTCCCGCAGATGAAGGGCGGCGTCACCACCCCGGCTCAGCTGCGGAGGATCGCCGACGTTGCCGAGAAGTACGAGGTCCCGATGGTCAAGGTGACCGGCGGCCAGCGGATCGACCTGCTCGGCGTCCGCAAGGAGGACCTGCCGGCCATGTGGGACGACCTCGGCATGCCGTCGGGGTACGCATACGGCAAGAGTTTCCGCACCGTGAAGACCTGCGTGGGCAGCGACTTCTGCCGCTTCGGGCTCGACGACTCCACCCAGCTCGGCATCGACCTCGAGACCCGGTTCCAGGGCATCGAGAGCCCGGCGAAGATCAAGATGGCCGTCGTGGGCTGTCCCCGGAACTGTGCCGAGGCCTACGTGAAGGACGTCGGCGTCGTCGCCGTGGGCAGCGGCCGGTGGGAGGTCTACATCGGCGGCGCGGCCGGGGCGTCGGTCCGCCAGGGGGACCTGCTCGCGACGGTCGACTCCCCCCAGGCGGTGATCACGCTGGCCGGGAGGTTCCTGCAGTACTACCGCGAGAACGCCAACTGGCTGGAGCGCACCTACGACTTCGTGCCCCGCATCGGGCTCGAGAAGATCAAAGCCGTGCTGCTGGAGGACAGCGAGAGCATCGTCGCCGACCTCGACGCCGGGATCCAGAGGTCGATCGACGCCTACGTCGACCCCTGGGGACAGGACGGCAGGCGGCCGGCGACGCCCGGCCAGTTCCGCCCGTCCCTGCCCCTGATCCCGCTCCCGAAGGTGCCCGTCCGATGAGCCTGACCGACATCCGGATCACGGCCGAGCACGCCCTCGGACGGGTCGAGGAGATCCCTCCGGGGGAGGGACGGACCTTCGTCGTCGGCGGCGAGCAGGTCGCGGTCTTCCGGCTGCGCGACGGATCGCTGCACGCCACCCAGGCGGCCTGCCCGCACGCCGGCGGACCGCTCGCCGACGGGCAGACCGACGTGGACGTCCTGGTCTGCCCGCTACACCTCTACGCCTACCGGTGGTCCGACGGCTCGTCGACCAGCGGGGCTGCGCCCATCCGGCTGTTCCCGGTCCGCGAGGTGGACGGGGAGGTCGTCGTCGAGGTGTGAGTCGTCACGGCGCCGGGACGACGACGCTCGCCTCCATCGGCCCGCCGCACTCCTCCGAACCGCCGACGCGGCGCCAGTCCAGATCGGCGTCGGCCCGCGCCAGCTCGGTCCCGTCGGCGGCGAGGACGGTGACGACGGGGTCGGGGGTCGACATGACGTAGCTGACGGTCACAGACGAACCGGCGAGCGGTCCGGTCGCCTGCTCCGGCTCCGCCGGCGAGGCCTCCGCCATCACGTCCTGCATGCACGTGGGGCGGCACTCGATCGTCACGCCGCCCGGCACCTCGGGCCAGTCCTCGGCGAACTCCACGATCAGCGCGCTGCCCCAGCCGATGGCTGGGCAGACCGTCTGCATGCCTCCGGTGCAGGCGGCGAGGGCCAGCGCGCCGGCCATGACGCACGCGCCACCGGCGATCCACGCGGGGCTCGGGTCGTCGTCCATGCCTCTTCCACGCCCTGGACGTCGTCCTACACCGACACCTCGGGGACTACCCGCGCGAAAGTCCCCGTGGGGTCACTCAGAGATGGTCTCGGCCTGCGTCCGTGCGGGGGGCAGCGGGGGGACGACGAGCGGACGGCGGTGACGGCGCTTCAGATCGGCGGGCAACCGGCGTCGGTGAGCGTCTTCGGCCAGCTGGCGGGCAGCGATCACCGATGCGGTGTCCGTCGTCGTGCGGTGGATCTCGAGCAACGCAGGCTCCCCTCGCTCGGCCCCCTGTACGTAAAGACGCAGCGAGGGGGAGCGAAGGATGACACGCTCCGGCCACGATCCGGTAACGATCGGAGTCGGTCGTGCTCAGGTGCGGGGGAGCCCCAGGTCGGCAAGGGCCACGGTCACTGCGTCCTCGTGCAGCAGATCGAGCACGAGCAGCCGGTGCACGAGCACGCCGAGACGGGTCAACCGCAGGTCGGCAGGGCGGAGCCGGGGGAGCGTGGCCACCGGGCGCACCGGAACCGGTGGCGGGTCCAGCAGGCCGCTTCGCTGCAGGTCCGCCACGTCCTCGCGGGCGCCCCACGCCGACCACGCCCTCGGCTCGTCCTCCAAGGGGGTCATCGGCAGCGGCACGCGGTCCCGGCGGCCCACCCCGGCCATCAGCGCGAGCTGCCGCCAGGTCAGCGATCCAGCGAGCCGCAGGGCCCGGCCGGCCAGGGCGAGGTCCACGTCGGGGGAGACGGCGACCTCCGCCAGGAGATAGCCCAGGTGCCGGACCCGCCGCTCCTCGGTCGACCGGCGCGCGGCAGCGACGACCGCCTCGGCGAGCTCGTCGGCAGATGGACGGTCACCTGACCGCGGATCGAACCACCCGTCGGTGCGCGCCGACCGGCCGTTGCGGTGCAGCGTCGCCGCGTACTCCACGGCGAAGGCCAGGACGGCGCCGGCGCGCACCCGCTCACGGAGGACCGTCACACCGGCCTCCTCGTCGGCGACCGCGCGCAGACAGGCGGCGAACCGGTCGTCCACCGCGACCATCGCCGCCGTCGGCTCGAAGAGCACGGTCGCGGCCGCCCGGCACATCGACCCGGCCACGGCGCTCCCGGCCTCGACGAGGGCGCGGCCGGTCGAGGTCTGCTCGGATGCGGTCACCCGGTGATCTTCGTCCGTTCCCGCGCGCACCTGCACGCCGGGAGGCGGTCCCTCACCACTGGGGGGCAGTCGCGGTGAGGAGAACGGAACACGAGTTCAGCGCCGGGGCGACTCAGGTGTTACCCGCCGTTGCGACCGTCGTCCCATGGCCGCCCCCACCCGCCCAGCCCGGACGACGATCGAGCAGGAGACGGTCGCCGCGCCGCCGTCCGGCCGTGGGGGGAGATGGATCGACGACTGGCGACCGGAGGACCCGCAGTTCTGGGAGACCACCGGCCGGCCGGTCGCGCGCCGCAATCTCCTCTTCTCGATCTTCTCCGAGCACATCGGCTTCTCGATCTGGAGTCTCTGGTCGGTCCTCGTGCTCTTCCTGCCCGAGGCCGTGTACGGCATCGACCCGGCCGGCAAGTTCCTGCTCACCACGTTGCCGACCGCACTGGGGGCCTTCGTCCGGTTGCCCTACACGTTCGCGGTCGCGAAGTTCGGCGGCCGCAACTGGACGATAATCAGTGCGGCCCTGCTGCTGATCCCGACAGTCGCCACCGCGGTCGTGCTGGAACCCGGAGTCTCGTTCACGACACTGCTCGTCGTCTCGTGCCTGGCCGGCGTCGGTGGCGGCAACTTCGCCAGCTCGATGGCCAACATCAACGCCTTCTACCCCGACCGGCTCAAGGGCTGGGCGCTCGGCCTCAACGCCGGCGGCGGCAACCTGGGCGTCCCCGTCGTCCAGGTGGTCGGGCTGCTGGTGCTGGCGACGATCGGCGCCGAGCACCCGCGGGTCATCATGCTCCTCTACGTGCCGCTGATCGTGGTCGCGGCCCTCGGCGCGGCCCTGGTCATGGACAACCTGACGACGGCGCGCAACCAGCCCCGCGCCATCCGGGAGGCGACCCGCGAGCCGCACACCTGGATCATGTCCTTCCTCTACATCGGGACCTTCGGCTCCTTCATCGGCTTCGGCTTCGCCTTCGGTCAGGTGCTGCAGAACCAGTTCACCGACTCGTTCGCGACGCCGCTCGCCGCCGCCTCGCTCACCTGGCTGGGCCCGCTGCTCGGCTCCCTCGTCCGTCCGGTCGGCGGCTCCCTGGCCGACCGGTTCGGCGGCGCACGCATCACGTGCTGCAACTTCGTGGCGATGGCCCTGGGCGCAGGCGTGGTCTGGACGGCGAGCCAGGTGGAGTCGCTGCCCCTGTTCGTCGTCGGCTTCGTGCTGCTGTTCGTGCTCAGCGGCATCGGCAACGGCTCGACCTACAAGATGATCCCGGCGATCTTCCGGTCGCAGGCGCTGCAGACCGTGGCCGCCGGCGGGGACGCGGTGGCCGCGGAGCGCCGGGCGCTGCGGATGTCGGGGGCGCTGATCGGCATCGCCGGCGCGATCGGCGCCTTCGGCGGGGTGCTGGTCAACCTGGCGTTCCGGCAGTCCTTCATGACGACGGGCACCGGCGACTCCGCCTACCTCGTGTTCATCGCGTTCTACGTCGCCTGCGTCCCCGTCACCTGGACCGTGTACCTGCGCCCGAAGGCCCTCCACGGCGCCGTCTGACGGACCTCGTCCTGTCGGTGGGTGCTGCCACGATGGCGGCATGGCGATCGAGGTGCGTCCGGCGAGCAGCTTCGGCGACGTCGCGACGATGGTCGGCCCCAGACGGCCGGACGCGAACGTGTGCTGGTGCCTGAGCTACCGGATCCCGTCCAGGGAGAACCTCGAGCTGCGTGGGCCTGCGCGGGGGGAGCGCGTACGGCAGCTGGTCCGGGAGGACCCGCCGCCCGGCGTCCTCGCCTTCGACGGCGACGAGGTGGTCGGGTGGGCCGCCGTCCATCCGCGCGCCGACACGAGCTTCGCCCGCAACCGCAGGATCCCGCACGTCGACGACCTCGACGTCTGGTCGCTGTGGTGCGTCCGCGTGCGTCCCGGGCACCGGGGACAGGGCATCGGCCACGCGCTGGTCGGCGGCGCCGTCGAGTTCGCCCGCGACCGTGGCGCCCCCGTGGTCGAGGCGTACCCCGTGGACAACGACGGCGCGAAGGTCGACCTCACGATGGCCTACGTCGGTACACGGGCACTGTTCGAGCGGGCCGGGTTCGTTAAGGCGGCCGACACGCAGTCGGTGCTCAATGGCTTCCCCCGCGTGCTGGTGCGACGAGACCTGCGCTGAGGTCTCGACCATGTCGAGCGCGCCCCGGGCGTGCCGGTGATGACGAGATTTGCGGTGTGGCAGCCACCCGCGCGGAAGCGCCACCGGCTCTGGCGTTACGGCTATGACGACGCTGGCGCAGGCCGCGTATGACGCCCTGGGGACCAATAACGTCATAACACGTTATGTGCTTGAGGGCTGACCTCCTTGCACATTCTCCCTCGGCACAACTCTTTTCTGGTAACACGTAGTCTAAAATCAATGCCGCTAAGGCAACATTCAAAGCAACGCGTTTGCGACTTGTCAACTTATACTAATCGCCGTGCCATTCATCTTAAATGCGAACTGTGGCGTGTAATGCGTCGTGCCGCTAGGCTGTCACGTGTGACCACGGTTTCCGCGCCGCCTGATACGTTGCTACGACTGACCTTTGTGCGTCGCTACGACGACCAATTGAACTTTGCTGAACTGCAGCGGTACTTCTGGGGAGTCCGTTCAGTCATGACGGTTGGCTACCGGGTGGCGGTTGAGCTCGAAGAAGACGATGCCGACGTAGCATCCAATTTCGACGCTAGTGAACTGCGGGTTCGGCGCGTCTCTTACGCCAGCCCTATGGAAGTCGTATTCGACATTGCCCCTTGGGGAGCGGCGTTTGCTGCCTCCAGAGGTGTCATATGGCTCTGGGAGCGGGTCAACAGGGCAAGAATCGGGCACGCAAAGACCAGAGTTGAACTTGCCAGGCTTCGAAACGAGCTAACCACTGTCAAGCAGAATCCAGCCACCGTTAGTGATTGGGAGGCGCTAGAGCGATTCGTGGACGACACGGAACGCATCGCACTGACGGAGCCTGGGGAGCAGCCAGAAGGATCGTAAGAGCGTCCGGCCCGTCAGACCTTCAGGCGGTAGCCGCGCTTCACGACGGTCTCGACGACCGGCGCGCCGAGGGCTGCGCGCAGGCGGGTCACGGCCATCTCCGCCGCGTGCCCGTCCCCGCCGCCGGGCAGGGAGGCGACCAGATCGGCGCGGGGGACGACGTGACCGGGACGCCGGGCCAGCTCGCGCAGCACGGCCATCGGACCCGGGGCCAGCTCGACGAGCCGACCGTCGAGGACGACGGCGTACCCACGGACCTGCAGCGTGTGCGGGCCGAGCCGCAGCATCGGGTTGCGCTCGGGCAGCCGGGCGACGACCTCGCGGGCCAGCGCACCGAGCCGGGCGCGCTCGGGCTGGGCGGACGGGATGCCCGCGGCGTCCAGCGGGCCGGCGGTCACCGGGCCGACCGCGACCGCCAGGACCCGCTCGCGCAGGGCGGTGACGACGTCCTCCCGCAGCCCGAGCTCGTCGGCCACGGCGAGCAGGCTGGCCGCGGCGGGTGCGCTGGTGAAGGTCACGGCGTCCACAGCCCCGGCGGCGATCGTGCCCACCAGCCGGCGCACGGGCCCGACGTCCTCGGGGAGCACCCAGCGGTAGACCGGAACGGTCAGGACGTCGGCGCCGGCGTCGCGCAGGCCGGCGACGAGGTCCGGCAACGGGTCCCCGTGCAGCTGGACGGCGATCCGGCGTCCCTCCAGCGGCCCCTCGGCGCCGGACAGCAGGTGGGAGAGGACCTCGGCCGACGACTCCGACTCCGGTGACCACGCGTCCACCAGGCCGCCGCCGCGGATCGCGCCCCGGGCCTTGGGGCCCCGCGCCAGCACCCGGGCCGGCCTGAGGTGCTCGACCAGCGGCAGGTCCCAGGCGTCAGCGGCCTCCAGCCAGCCGCGGAAGCCGACCCCGGTGGTGGCGACGACGAGATCGATAGGCCGGGCCAGCACCTCGCGGGTGGCGGCGACCAGCTCGGCGTCGTCGGCCAGCGGGACGATCCGGATCGCCGGGGCGTAGACCACCCGGGCACCCCGGCGGTCCAGCAGCGCGCCCAGCTCCTCCTTGCGTCGCGCGGCCGTCACCGCGACCGTGTAGCCGGCCAGCGGCAGGAGCTCGGTCTCCGGGGCGCTCTGGCTCATTGCCCCATGGTGCTGCGCCGGTGTATCCGGCGTGTGTCGGGAAGATGAGACCCGGCGCACGGAACCATCAGACCAGGACGAGGGCGTCGCCCGTCGGGGACGTGCCGTCGACCCGGAGATCGGCCCGGGCGCGGGTGTGCTCCCGGGCGAACTCCGCGGCCTCGGTGACCAGCCAGCGCTGCCATGCGGGCTCCAGGTCGGCGCCGTCGCGGGCCAGCCCCCGGGCGAGGCGCAGCCCGGCCGGCGCCTCCACCCACAGGCGCAGCGTCGCCCACGGATCGAGCGAGCGGGGGCTGCTCCCGCAGCCCTCGACGACGAGCACCGCGGGCGCCGGGACGGCCACCGGCTCTGCGGTGAACCGGCTCGTGGCCCAGTCGTAGCGGTGGTGACCCCCGGCGCGTCCCTCGGCCAGCGGCCGCAGCACCCCTGCCTGCAGCCGCGCGACGGCGCCGGTGATCGTCCAGCCGGCGTAGAGGTCCTCCAGGTGGACCAGCGTGGCGGCGTCGCCGAGCGCGGACACCAGCCGGGTGGCGAGGGTGGTCTTGCCGGAGCCGGCCGGCCCGTCCACGCAGACCAGCCGGACGTCGCCGAGCCGCGCGGGCGCCGTCCGCACCCGCTCGGCCAGCGCGTCGATCGACAGGACGGCGCTCAGCGGACGCCCAGGGTCCACGTCGGCACCGGCCCGCCGCTGCTGACGACCAGCCCCCGGCTCGCGAGCAGGCGCAGGTGGGCGTCGGTCTCGGTGACGGCGAAGATCCGCATCCGCCGCTCGTACTGCTCCCAGGGGCGGGACCAGGTGAGGTAGGCGGCGAGATCCCACGGGGTGGAGCCCGGATGGTCGCGGATCGCGGTGAGCAGCTCGGTCAGCCGCTGCTCGTGGTGGCCGGTGAGTGCGTCGACCCGGGTGTCCAGGCCGCGGAAGCGCCACTCGTGCGCCGGCAGCACCTCGTCGGGGTCGAGGTCGCGGACGGCGGCCAGTGACTCGAGGAAGTCGCGCAGCGGATCGGCCGCCCCGCGCTGACCGGTGGAGATGTTCGGGGTGATCCGGGGGAGGACGTGGTCGCCGGAGAAGAGCAGTCGCGCATTCTCCTCGGCGAAGCAGAGGTGGCCCGGCGTGTGCCCCGGGGTGTGGACGGCGCGCATCCGCCAGCCCGGGAAGTCCGCGACCTCGCCGTCCTCGAGGAACCGGTCGGGAACGGCCATCCGCAGAAACGCCTCCATCCGCTCGGGCGGCCCGACGTCGGAGGTCGCCTCCTCCCGGTCGGCGCCCAGGCCCACGAGGAACTCGATCTCACCGGCGACCGCCTCGGCGGCGCCGGTGGCGTTGAGGCCGGCGACGACGGTGGCGTCGGCCGGGTGCATGGCGATCCAGGCACCGGAGGCCTCGCGCACGCGGGAGGCCAGCCCCAGGTGGTCGAAGTGCAGGTGGGTCACGAGGACCCCGCGGACGTCGGTGACGGCGGCGCCGATCGACGAGAGCCCGTCGGTCAGGGCGGCCCAGCTCTCGTCGCTCTCCCAGCCGGTGTCGAGCAGTCCGAGGCCTCCTCCGTCGAGCGCGAAGGCGTGCACGCTGACGTAGCGCAGCGGGTTGTGGGGGATCGGCACCGGGATCGACCACAGCCCGGCGCGCACCCGTTCCACCGGGGGCAGCGTGCGCGACTGCCAGGCGGCGTGCTGGGCGGTGCCGGTGATCTCCACGTGCTCGCACTCTGCCAGCCGCCCCGTTCCGCCCCGTTCGGCCCCGCGGACGGCGAGGGCTGCCACCATGGACCCGTGACGCGAACCCCTGCCGGCCCGGTGTCGGCCGTGCCCCGCCGGATGCGGCTGCTCCTCGCCGTCCTGGCGGCGGTCGTGGTGGGCGTGATGGTGTTCGTGGCCCTGGGGTTGAAGGAGACGACCAACACCGTCGTCACCTACCGGACCTCCGACCAGGTCGCGATCATCGGCATCGGACTCGTGCTCGCCGCGGGTGTCCTCTTCCTGGGCCGGTCCCGGGTGGACGCCGACGACGAGGGGGTGCGCGTCCGCAACGTCGTCGTCCATCACCAGCTGTCCTGGCAGGCGGTGCGTGCGGTCCGGTTCGACCGGAAGTCGGCATGGGCGTCGCTGCTGCTGGAGAACGGGGACGAGGTCTCCCTGCTCGCCGTCCAGGCGATGGACAAGGAGCACGCGGTGCGCGCCGTCGAAGGCCTGCGGGCGCTGCGCGACGCGGCCCGGGCGAACGACCCGGTCCCGCCGCCGCTGCTGTACGACAACTGAGGGAGGACTCCCTCTCCCCACCGACCGGGAAGCCGACGTCGAGCGGGTCGAGCCGCGCGCCCGGACGTCGAGCCGGCCCCGGGGCGGCCCACCGGCCGTTCAGGCGGCTGGAGCTGGTGACGGTGCGGGCCGATCGGTCCGGTGTGACCGCACCCGCCGGGGCGCTGTACCATGAAGGTGCCTCTCTGTTTCATCGAGGCACGCGAACCATCCAGCGGCCCTCCCGGGCCGTTGATCCAAGAGGAGCCCGCTCCCACCTGACGCCGTCCAGGCGCTCAGGTCCCCGGATCGCGAGAGCCGGCCGTCGGTCGGCTGTCGCGTCGCGTACGCGCCCCAGGTGCGTGCGGCACCGGAGAGTGGGCCCCGTGAGCTGATGCTCCGGGGCCTTCGTCCTTCCGGCGCCCGGGACGGGCCAGGGACTCCTCACAGGCAAGAGCAGAGGAGAGGCCATCACCGAGCCCCGCATCAACGACCGCATCCGCGTCCCCGAGGTCCGCCTGGTCGGACCCGAGGGTGAGCAGGTCGGCGTCGTGTCCATCGGCGAAGCACTGCGCCTGGCACAGGACGCCGAGCTCGACCTCGTCGAGGTCGCTCCCATGGCGCGTCCTCCGGTCGCCAAGCTCATGGACTACGGGAAGTTCAAGTACGAGTCCGCCCAGAAGGCCCGCGAGGCCCGGCGGAACCAGGCGCTCACCGTCATCAAGGAGATGCGGCTGCGCCTGAAGATCGACCCGCACGACTACGAGACCAAGAAGGGCCACGTCGAGCGCTTCCTCAAGGGCGGCGACAAGGTCAAGATCACCGTGATGTTCCGCGGCCGCGAGCAGTCGCGCCCGGAGATGGGCTACCGGCTGCTGCAGCGGCTGGCCGCCGACGTCAGCGAGCTGGGCGTCGTGGAGTCCAACCCGAAGCAGGACGGCCGCAACATGGTCATGGTGATCGCCCCGCACCGGAACCAGGCCGCCACCGACGCCGCCCGCCGCACCGCCAAGGCGGAGAAGGCATCGGCGACCGAGGAGCAGGCGCCCAGCGCCTGAGCGGCCGCACATCCGCACCACCGAGACGGCCGGGCCGTCCGGCAGCAGGACGCTGCCGACGAGCACCGACGAGAGACGAACAGGACGAGGGACATGCCGAAGCAGAAGACCCACAAGGGCACGGCCAAGCGCGTGCGCGTGACGGGGTCCGGGAAGCTCGTGCGCGAGCACACCAACAACCAGCACAAGTTCGAGCACAAGTCGTCCTCGCGCAAGCGGCGGATCAAGGGCATCGGGGTGCTGTCCCCGGCCGACACCAGCCGCATGAAGAAGCTGCTCGGTCTCTGACCGCCCCTCTTCCCGTAACGAACAGACAGGAGCTCTCACGTGGCACGCGTGAAGCGGGCGGTCAACGCCCAGAAGAAGCGCCGGACGACCCTGGAGGCCGCTGCCGGCTACCGCGGTCAGCGGTCCCGGCTGTACCGCAAGGCCAAGGAGCAGCTGCTCCACTCGGCGACGTACTCTTACCGCGACCGCAAGGCGCGCAAGGGTGACTTCCGCAAGCTGTGGATCACCCGGATCAACGCCGCGGCCCGCCTGAACGACATGACCTACAACCGGTTCATGCAGGGCCTCAAGCTCGCCGGCATCGAGCTGGACCGTCGCGTCCTCGCCGAGCTCGCCGTGAACGAGCCGGCCGCCTTCGCCGCCCTGGTGGAGACCGCGCGCGCCGCGGTCGCCGCCGCCCCGGCGAACGGTTCGACCGACACGGCCGCTGCCTGATCTCCGCAGCACCGTCCCGACGCCGTCGGTGACCGGCCCCTCCGGGTCGGCGCCGGCGGCGTCGGCGTCTGTCATGGCCGAGAAGGGAACCCAGGCGTGACCGAGTTGCTGACCGAGCGGTCCGGCCGCATCGTCGCCGCCCGCAAGCTCACCCGCCGGTCCGGCCGCGACAGCGCCGGGCTGTTCCTCGCCGAGGGGCGGCAGGCCGTTGCCGAGGCGCTCGCCGATCCGGACGGCGTCCGCGAGGTCCTCGCCACCGAGCCGGCGGCGGCCGCCCACCGCGACCTGCTGGCCGCGACCCACGTCCCGGTCCGGCTGATCACCGAGAGAGCCGCCGCAGGCCTCTCGGAGACGGTCACCCCCCAGGGTCTGCTGGCCGTCTGTGAGCTCCGGGACGTCGATCCGGGCGCGCTCGTCGCCCAGCCGCCGCAGCTGTCCGTGGCGCTGGCCGAGCTCGCAGACCCCGGCAACGCCGGCACCGTGCTGCGGACGGCGGACGCCTGCGGGGCCGGAGCGGTGGTCTTCGGGGCCGGCTCGGCCGACCCGTACGGCGGCAAGGCGGTGCGCGCCAGCGCGGGCAGCCTCTTCCACGTCGACGTCGTCCGTGGTGCACCCCTGGAGCCCCTGCTGACGCAGCTGCGCGCGGCCGGGGTGACCGTCCTCGCCGCCGACGGCGGGGGAGAGGCGGCACTCGACGAGCTGCACGACGAGCTCTCCGGCCCCGTGCTGTGGCTCTTCGGCAACGAGGCCCGCGGCGTGCCCGCCGACCTCGCGGCGGTGGCCGATCACCGGGTGCGGATCCCCATGCGCGGGCGCGCCGAGAGCCTCAACCTCGCCGCGGCCGCCGCGATCTGCCTCTATGCGACCCAGCTCGCCCAGCGCTGAGCACTTCCGCTGCGCTGATCACACCAGGCCGGCGCGCTGCCAGAGCCGCTCGGAGGGGCCGCCGATCAGGCCGACGTCGCGGAGGAACGTCACCAGGCCGCTCGAGGCGTCCCGCAGCTTGCCGGCGTAGTGCACGTTGGCCCGCGCCGCGGCCTTCGCCGTCTTCGGGTCCAGGCCCACGGACGCGTAGACCTGGGGCTGCACCAGGTTCTCGGCGACGATGGCGGCCACCGCGGCCACCGCCGTCCGGTGCCTGCGCAGCTGCCAGCGCGAGAGCTCCGGGGTCCGGCGGGCGATCTCCTCGCGGGCGAACCGCATGTGCCGGGCCTCCTCCACCACGTGGATCTGGCTGGTGGCGCGGGTCAGCGGCTGGACTCGCTCGTCCTTCATCAGGTCCCGCTGGAAGATGTCGAGGATCTCCTCGGCCACCAGGATCGCCGCGTAGGCCGCCGGGCCGTCGAACCGCTGCACGAAGGCCTTCCCCAGCCGCAGGATCGTCGCGGGTGGCTGGTAGGACGGCGCCCCGAACGTCGCTGCGGTGCGGGCGAACATCACCGAGTGCCGGCACTCGTCGGCGATCTCGGTCAGGGCCCACTGGACGTGCGGCTGCGCGGGGTCCTCGCCGTAGACGTCCTTGAGCACGAGCTGCATGAGCAGGCACTCGAACCAGATGCCGACGCCGGAGATCGAGCAGTACTCGTGGACGGTGAGCGTGACGCGCTGCTCCTCCGTCAGCGAGTCCCACATCGGCGTGCCGTACAGCGTGGACCACTCCGGTGACAGACCGTAGAGGTCGTCGGGGATCGGCGCGGCCCAGTCGATGTCCACGACAGGGTCGTAGGACCTCTTGGCCGCCGAGCCCAGGAGACGGCTGGAGAGTTCCTCCCGGTCGACCGGCCTGCGGCCGGACTGAGCCGGCGTGGAAGTGGGCATGGTGGACGGGATCGTGGCAGTCATCGGCGAGCTCCCCCGGGACGTCGGAACGCGGCTGTTGAGGAAAGGTAGCTGTTACCGTGAAACACATGCAAGATGTGGCGGAGGACCGGGGCGCGCCGCCACGATCCGACGGCTCACCGGCTCCCGAGGCGCCCCACCAGGACGGCCGGCGGTCCCGCTGGACCGAGCACCGCCGGGCCCGCCGCGAGGACCTGGTCGGCGCCGCGGTGGAGGCCGTGCGGTCGGCTGGGCCGGAGTTCTCGGTGGACGACGTCGCCCGGAGCGCGGGGGTCTCGAAGACCGTCATCTACCGCTACTTCTCCGACAAGGACGAGCTCGTCGACGCCGTCCTGGAGCGGATCTCCCGGACGGTCCTGCTCCCGCGGCTCCTCGGCGAGATCGCCCGCGAGCAGCCCGACGACCGAGCGGGCCTGCGCGCGGTCATCACCGCGTTCGTGTCCCTGATCGAGGACGAGCCCGAGCTCTACCGGTTCGCCTACGCGCAGACCGGCCGGTCGGGGCGCGCGGACCTCGTGGCGGCCACGGAGCACCAGATCGCCGCCGCCCTGGCCACCCTGATGGCGGCTCGGCTGGACCACGCCGGGCTGCCCACGGAGCCCGCCACCACGTGGGCCTACGGCGTGGTCGGGATGGTCCAGCTGTCGGCGCACTGGTGGTCCACGGCCCGGACCGTCCCGACCGCCGAGCTGATCGAGCAGCTGGTCGCCCTGGCCCACGGCGGGCTCGGCGCCCTGCTGCCGCCGCCCCGCTGATCCGGGAGGGAGCTCCGATGTCCGGCCACGAGGAACCCGAGGGCTACGACGGGGAGGTCACCCTGGCCCTCGAAGGGGAGCCGCCACGGGCGGCCCGCGCGGCACTGGCCGCGCGGTTCGACCCGCTCGCCGGCCACGTCGTCTGGTCGGGCAGGGTCGCCACCGATCTGCCCGCCCGGACGGCACTGGTGCTGAGCACGCCGCACGGCAGCGCCGCCGCAGAGGCCACCGAGCGCGACGCCTGGGGCAACACCCGGATCAGCGGCCTGGGCCGGCCGCCGTTCCCGGTGGAGCTCCTCGACGGCGACGGCGAGGGGCTCGCCCGCGACTGACGGCGGTCAGCGCTGCGCGACCGCCGTCCGCCGCGCCGCCGTCTTCCGGGCGTACATGTCGACGTCCGCGCTGTGCAGGAGCGCGCCGAACTCCTCGCCGTCCCCGGGGTAGACGCCGATCCCGACGCTCGCGCCGACGGCCACGTCGGAGGCGCCCAGCTCGATCGGGGCGCTGACGGCCGCCGACAGGTCGTCG
Source organism: Blastococcus colisei (assembly GCF_006717095.1). NCBI lineage: Bacteria > Bacillati > Actinomycetota > Actinomycetes > Geodermatophilales > Geodermatophilaceae > Blastococcus > Blastococcus colisei. Next base: position 2,720,657 of record NZ_VFQE01000001.1, on the reverse strand, counting down.
GCCACGCGGCGGGCCTCCGCCGCCGCGGACTCCGGGTCGAGCCCGGTGAGCGCCACGAGGAACTCGTCCCCACCGAGGCGGGCGAGCAGGTCGCCCCGGCGAAGGCGGCCGCGCAGCGTCCGCGCCACGGCCTGCAGCAGCTCGTCCCCGGCCGCGTGGCCCAGGCGGTCGTTGACCGCCTTGAAGCCGTCGAGGTCGACGAACAGCAGGGCGAGGGTGTCCGAGCCGCTGCGGGCGTTCCAGATCGCCGTCTCGACCTGCTCCTCGAGCCGGCGCCGGTTGGGCAGGCCGGTGAGGGGGTCGGTGTAGGCCAGCTCCTCGATCCGGGTCAGGCAGGCGCGGTTGCGGTCGCGCTCCTGGATCAGGGCCCGCTCGGCCTCGACGCGTGCGGTCACGTCGTGCTGGACCCCGATGTACTGCGCGACGGCGCCGTCGGCGTCGAGGACGGGGGCCAGGTGGATCTCGTTCCACCACGGCGTCCGATCCGGCCCGCGCAGGTTGAGCAGGGTCTCCCGGCACTCCTCGCCCCGGCCGATCGCGGCCCGGATGCGGGCGACGGCGGCCGGGTCGGTGTCGGGCGACTGCAGGAAGCGGCAGTTGCGGCCGAGGACGTCGGCGCGCGGCAGGCCGGCGAGCTGCTCGAACGCCTCGTTGACGTAGACCAGCGGCTGGTCGGGCTGCCGCATGTCCGCGATCGTGACCCCGCTCGTCGTGGCGGCGAGAGCACTGCGCAGCAGCGCGTCCCCGTCCCCGCTGATCGGGATCGGAACGACGGCGACGACGTCCGGAGCGCCCTGCCGGGAGGCAGCGGCCGCCACGGGGACGCCGGTCCGCGGCGCCACCCGGCTGAGCAGCGCATGCGCGGCCCGGACGACGGTGTCGCGGTCGTAGGTGAGCGCGTACTCGAAGGTGCGTTCCAGGTCCGGTCCGCCGTCGCCCAGGTCGCGGGCGAGCAGCGCGGCGCTGAAGTGCGGGCTGAGGACGACGACGTCCCACTCCCCGCGTACGGGGTCGGCGGGGTCGAGGGCCGCCCCGCGCACGCCGGGGAGCGGCTCGACCGGGAGGTCCTCGCCCAGGGCGCAGACGAAGCCGGTGCGGTCGACCAGGTCGCGGTAGCGCTGGATGGTCGAGGGGGTGAAGTGGCGGGCCTCCTGGAACGTCGCGGCGACCACGCAGGTGTCGCCCAGCCGCATGGCCTCGCGCTCGAGCTGCTTGCTCAGCTCGATCAGCAGCGACTTCGCCGAGCGGCGCAGCGGGACGGTGCCCGGCAGGCAGCCGAAGGGGGAGGAGTCCACCGGGGCGGCCGCGGCCGAGCCCGGCAGCGTCAGCTCCCCGGCGGTCAGGCCGGGGGCGGCCCCGGGGCCGGGCCGGCCGAACAGCCAGCCCTGCCCGAGGGTCGCCCCGAGGGCACGGGCGGTGGCCAGGTGCGCGTGCGTCTCGATGCCCTCGGCGAGGACGACGGCGCCGGTGCGCTCGGCGTGGGCGTTGACGGCGTTCATGATCTCGGCGATCGCCGGGCCGGGACGCTCCTGCACCAGACTCAGGTCGAGCTTGATCACGTCGGGGGCGAGCAGCGGCAGGAAGGCCAGGGACATCGAGTCCGCGCCCACGTCGTCCACCGCCACCCCCCAGCCCAGCGAGCGGACGCGCTCGACGGTGCGCAGCAGCTCCGCGGGCCGGGCGGCCAGGGCGCGCTCGGTGATCTCCAGGACGATCCGCAAGCTCCGCGGGGCGCCCTCGGCGATGGCCAGCAGGTCGTCCATCGGGGCGCTGTCGAGGATCTCGGGTTCCACGTTGACGAACACCGTCAGCGGGGCGAGCAGGCCCTGGTCGACCGCGCCCTGGAAGGCCGCTGCCCGGCAGATCTCGTCCAGCTCGGCGAGCCGGCCGGCGTCGCGCGCCGCCGCGAAGAGCAGGTCGGGACGCTGCAGCAGTCCTTCCGGGCCGCGGGCGAGTGCCTCGTAGGCGACGACACGGCCGGTGTCGAGCTCGACGATCGGCTGGAACACGCTGCGTACGCCACCGGGAGCCAGCGCCGCGTCGAGCGCGCTCTCCAGCGTCTGGGGAGATGAGTCCACGTCCTTCCCATCGGCCGGGTGGCACGGCGGAGTGAGCCCACGCGCGCCGCGCCCTCCCATGGGGGGAGATCTCAGCCGGGCAGCGTGATGAGCACGACCGCAACGGCGGCGGACAGCAGGCCGGCGACCTGCGCTCCCACCAGCCGCTCGCGGAGGACGACCTGGGCGAGGACGACGGTGCTGACGGGGTAGAGCGAGGCGAGGACCCCGGTGATGGCCAGCTGCCCGTCGGCCTGGGTGGCGAGCAGGAAGAGGGCGTTGGCGGTCATGTCGCCCACGCCGGAGAGCGCGACCAGCGGCAGCGCCGGCCGGGTGACCCGCAGGGACTGCTTCCCGGCGAGGGCGATGAGGACGACCAGCATCACCGAGGCCAGCCGCGCGGTGACCAGCGGGGTGAGTCCCGCGTCGGCCGACGTCCGGTCGAGGAGCACGAAGAAGAGACCGAACATGGTCCCGGCGAGCAGGGCGGGCGCCAGCGCCGACGGCGGGGCCGCGCGCAGCGCGGACAGCCCGGCCTCGGCGGACACCAGGACGACGGCGACGAGGGCGAGCGCGATGCCGACCGACGCCCACGTGCCGATGGTCTCGCCCCCGAGGAGGCCGACCAGCACGGGGACCGCGGCGGCGGTGACCGCGGTGACCGGCGCGATCACGCTCATGACGCCGTGGGCCAGGGCGCGGAAGAAGACGACGAGGCCGGCGGCGCCCGCCATCCCCGCGGCCGCGCCCCAGGCGAGGTCGGCCACGTCCACCGGGCCGCCGAGCCACGGCAGCAGCGCGAGCAGGGCCGCGAGACCGACGAGCTGCGACACCGCGACCACGCCGAAGACCGATGTCCTGCGGCTGGCCAGCCCGCCGAGGAAGTCCGACGCGCCGTAGACCACGGCGGAGGCCAGGGCCAGGACCACCGCCACGAATGACCTCCTGCTGTCCCGTCCGATGATCAGGTTCCCTGATCGAGCCTGTCGCGCGAACGGTGGCGGATGAGCCGCCGCGGTGCATCGCTGGGTGATGTTGCGCTGTGAGTCGGGGGGCGGGCGCCGGTTGATGGTGGTCGGGAGCGGGGATAGTGGCCCGGTCAGCGCTGTCGGCGGTGCCGGCCGCCCCCGGATCAGGCGGTGGCCAGCCGGTGGGCGTGGATCTTGCGCAGGTTGTGCACGGTGCAGGCCAGCGACCACTCGGTCTTGGCGTTCTGCAGGCCGCGGCGGAGGAGCTGGCGTAGTCCCTGCCGGTCTTTGATCTGGCCGAAGACCGGTTCGACCGTGCGTCCTCGGAGGGCGTATTTCTCCGTGCCTTCGGGGGTGCGCAGCCTGTCCTGGGCGCGGGCGGTGGCCGGGCGGGAGGTCAGCGGTTTGTCCCCGGCGGGGTCCTCGCCGGCGGCGCGGCGTTCGTCGCTGATCATCGGGGCCAGCAGGCGCAGGCCGCGGGTCTCGGCCTCGGTGAAGGTCTCCTCGTTGGCGTAGCCGGCGTCGGCGACCCAGGTGTCGGGCGTCTCCTCGATGCCGGCCTGGTTCAGCTGCTCGGCGGCGTCATCGAGGACGGGAAACAGCTGATGGGCGTCGGTGGCCGCCTGGGTCAGCGTCTGGCCGACGATGAGCTGGTCTTCGGTGACCGCGGCCTGGGCGTTGTAGCCCTGCACCAGCCCCCGCCCGCCCCGCATCGTCCGCGAGTCCGGATCGGTGGCGTTGGCCCGCGGCGGCTTGTCCTTGTCCGGATTGCGGCCCGGTGGATGCTCGCCCGGTTGGGCGCCGCGGCGGGTGCCGGCGTCCTTGCGGCGCTGCCACTCGGCCTTCCTCACCTCCTGCTCGGCCACGGCCGCGGCCTGCTCGTCGTCCAGGCGCTGCTTGGCCTCCTTCAGTCGAGCCAACCGCTCGGCCCGCCGGCGCAGCGGCGGTGGCAGCTCATCCCCGCGGTCGTCGCCGTGTTCGGCGTCCTCGGCCGCGTCGATGCGCGTCTGTTCGTCGAGCAGCTCGGCGGCCAGCTGGTCGTAGCGGGCCTGCTCCTCGGCGACCTGGTGGGCCAGCGACGCCGAGGTGTGGTTCTTCGACCAGGAGGCGTTCGCGGCGATCTTCGTCCCGTCCACCGCGATCACGCCCAGCCGCACCATCCCGGCCTCGTGACACACCCGCAGCACCTGCGCGAACAGCTCCTGCAGCGGCTGGCGGTGACGCGTGACGAACCGGGCGATCGTGGCGTGATCGGGCACCCGATTGCCGGCCAGCACCCGGAACGCCACATCGCGGACACAGTGCCGCTCGATCGCCCGCGACGAGCGCACCCCGACCGCGTGCGCGTACAGCAGCACCGCCACCATCAGCGCCGGGTCGAACGCCGCCGCGCCCTGCCCGTTGGCCCGATACGAGCGCTTGAACCCCGACAGGTCGAACGAGTCCACCGCATCCTTGACCGTCCAGGCCAGCTCCCCGTCGGGCAGCCAATCCCGCACATCCGGCGGCAGCAGGAACCCCTGATCGACATCCCCGCGGATGAAGTTCTGCGGCATACCCCAGTCTCCCGCCGCCCAGGATGATCATCAATCAGGCGCGCTTTGTGCGACAGGCTCGATCATGGTGGGTCCTCCCTCAGCGTCGACGGTGAGGTAGGACCCTGTGCGGTGAGGTAGGACGCGGCTGCCGGCGCCGCGCGGGCACCCTCGTAGCGGAACCCAGACGCGGGCGGTCGGGCCCGGCGGGCAGAATGGACTCCCGTGTCTGGCGCCAACGATCCCTACGACCCCAAGCAGGTCGCCGCGCTCTCCCCGGAGGCCCTCGACGACGCGGTGACCGCCGCGCAGAAGGCCTTCGCCGACGCCGGTGATCTGGAGGCGCTGGCCGCCGTCCGGCCGGCGCACCTGGGCGACCGAGCGCCGGTGCTGCTGGCCCGCCGCGAGCTCGGCGCCCTGCCGCCCGCTGCCCGCAGCGACGCCGGCAAGCGGGTCAACGCGGCCCGGCAGGCCGTCACCCAGGCCTACGAGATCCGGCTGGCCGAGCTGGAGGCCGAGCGCGACGCCCGCGCCCTGGCCGAGGAGCGGGTCGACGTCACGCTGCCCTGGGACCGCACCCCCCGCGGCGCCCGCCACCCGATCACCACGCTCATGGAGCGCATCGGCGACGTCTTCGTGGGCATGGGCTACGAGGTCGCCGACGGCCCCGAGCTCGAGGCGGAGTGGCTGAACTTCGACGCGCTCAACATCGGCCGTGACCACCCGGCCCGCACGATGATGGACACCTTCTTCGTCGCGGGCGGGCGGGACGGGGACGAGGACTCCGGGCTGGTCCTGCGCACGCACACCAGCCCGGTGCAGGCCCGCACCATGCTGTCGCGCACGCCGCCGATCTACGTCGTCGCGCCCGGGCGGGTGTACCGGACCGACGAGCTCGACGCGACGCACACCCCGGTCTTCCACCAGGTCGAGGGCCTGGCCGTCGACCGGGGTCTGACGATGGCGCATTTGCGCGGCACGCTGGACCACCTCGCCCGCATCCTGTTCGGCGCCGATGCCATCACCCGCTGGCGGCCGTCGTACTTTCCGTTCACCGAGCCGTCGGCGGAGTTCGACGTCTGGTTCCCGGAGCACCGGGACGGCCCGCGCTGGGTCGAGTGGGGCGGCTGCGGCATGGTCAACCCGCGGGTGCTCGTCGCCTGCGGCATCGACCCCGACGAATATTCGGGCTTCGCCTTCGGCCTCGGCATCGAACGCGCCCTGCAGTTCCGCTCCGGCGTCGGCGACATGCGCGACATCGTCGAGGGCGACGTCCGGTTCACGAAGGCATTCGGGGTGGAGCAGTGAGAGTTCCCATCGGCTGGCTGGCCGAGTACGTCGACGTTCCCGCGGGAACGTCCGTCGAGGACCTCGACACCGCCTTCGTGCGCCTGGGTCTCGAGGTGGAGGAGATCCACCGCCCCGAGGAGGTCACCGGACCGCTCGTCGTCGGCACGGTCCTGGAGATCGAGGAGCTGACCGGCTTCAAGAAGCCGATCCGCTACTGCCAGGTGGACGTGGGGGAGGACGGGGCGGGTGGGAGAGACGTCCGCGGGATCGTGTGCGGTGCCACCAACTTCGCGGTGGGCGACACGGTGGTCGTGGCGCTGCCCGGCGCGGTGCTGCCCGGCGGGTTCGCGATCGCCGCACGGAAGACCTACGACCACGTCTCCGACGGGATGATCTGCTCGGTCCGCGAGCTGGGGATCGGCGACGACCACGCCGGCATCCTCGTGCTGGGCGGCGAGGGCGCCGACGTGCCGCCGCCGGGCACGCCCGCCGGCCCGGTCACCGGCCTGGACGACGTCGTCATCGAGTTGGCGGTCACGCCCGACCGGGGGTACTGCCTGGCCATGCGCGGCATCGCCCGCGAGATGGGCACCGGTCTGGCCGCGCCGTGGCGCGACCCCGGCACGATCACCCCGCCCGCGTGGTCCGGGGCTCCCGCATGGGAGGTGTCGGTCGCCGACCCCGAGCGCTGCGACCGCTTCTCGATGCTCGCGATAGAGGGCCTCGACCCGACCGCGTCGAGCCCCTGGTGGATGCGCCGACGGCTGGCGCAGGCCGGCGTCCGCAGCATCTCCCTGGCCGTCGACGTCACCAACTACGTGATGCTCGAGCTCGGCCAGCCGATGCACGCCTTCGACCGCGGCGCCGTCACCGGGCCGATCACCGTCCGGCTGGCCCGGGAGGGCGAAAAGCTCACCACGCTGGACGGCACGGTGCGCACGCTGTCGACCGACGACCTGCTGATCACCGACGACAGCGGCCCCATCGGGCTGGCCGCCGTCATGGGCGGGGCCTCCACCGAGATCGGGGACGGCACCACCGCCGTCCTCCTCGAGGCGGCGCACTGGGAACCGGCCGGCGTCGCCCGCACCGCCCGCCGCCACCGGCTCCCCAGCGAGGCGGCCAAGCGGTTCGAGCGCGGCGTCGACCCGGAGATGACCGTCGTCGCACTGGCCCGCGCCGCCGACCTGCTCTGCGAGTACGGCGGGGCGAAGGTCGTGGGCGGTGTCGTCGACATCGACATGCGTGGTCCGCGGCCGGCGATCGAGGTCGACGCCGCCAAGCCGGCTCAGGTGGCCGGGGTTCCCTACACGGCGGCCCAGGTGGTGGACCTGCTCGAGGCGGTCGGCTGCGACGTCGATGCGAGCTCCAGCCCGCTGGCCGTCACGCCACCGAGCTGGCGCCCCGACCTGACCGATCCGGTCGACCTGGTCGAGGAGGTCATCCGGCTCGCCGGCTACGACGACGTCCCCTCGGTGCTGCCGACGGCGCCGCCCGGCCGGGGGCTGACCGACGTGCAGCGCCGGCGGCGCAGCGTCGGCCGGACGCTGGCCGAGACCGGGTACGTCGAGGCGCCGTCCTACCCCTTCGTCGGGACGGCGGCCCTGGACGCGCTGAACCTTCCCGAGGACGACGAGCGCCGCGAGGTCGTGCTGGTGCGCAACCCGCTCTCGGAGGAGGAGCCGGCGCTGCGGACGACGCTGCTGCCCGGCCTGCTCGCCACGCTGGCTCGCAACCTGTCCCGCGGGCAGCGCGACCTCGCGCTGTTCGAGCACGGCGCGGTCTTCCACGGAGGCAGCCGCGGGTCGGCTCCGCTGCCCGGCGTGGACCGGCGTCCGGACGACGCGACCCTCGAGGCTCTGCTCGGCGCCGTTCCCGCGCAGCCGTGGCACGTGGCCGTCGCCCTGGTGGGCAACCGTGAACCGCGCGGCTGGTGGGGCGCGGGCCGCCCGGCCGGCTGGGCCGACGCGGTGGAGGCAGCGCGTCGGGTCGCGGCCGCCTCGGGGGTCGAGCTGACCGTGCGGGCGGGGGAGCAGGCGCCGTGGCACCCCGGCCGGTGCGCGGAGCTCCTCGCCGGCGGCCGGGTCGTCGGGCACGCGGGCGAACTGCACCCGCGGGTCTGCGCCGCGCTGGAGCTGCCGGCCCGTACCTCGGTCATGGAGCTCGACGTCGACGCCCTGCCCGCCGCCGGGGTGCCCATGGGGCCGGACATCTCCTCCTTCCCGCCGGTCTACCTCGACCTGGCCTTCGTCGTCGATGCGCCGGTCACCGCCGCCGACCTGGAGTCGTCGATCCGGGAGAGCGCCGGCGAGCTGCTGGAGGGGCTGCGCCTGTTCGACGTCTACACCGGTCCGCAGGTCGGCGAAGGGCGGAAGTCGCTGGCGTACTCGCTGACGCTGCGGGCGCCCGACCGGACGCTCAGCGGCGAGGAGGCGGCCGAGGTCCGCAACCGCGTCGTGCGCTTCGCCGAGCAGGCGCACGGGGCGGAGCTCCGTGGCTGAGAAAGGACCCCCTCCTCCCCACCCCTCGCAAGCTCAGCGCGGGACCCGGGAGGGGGCCGCACAGGCAGATCTATCCGGGCAGGTCGCGCTCGTCACCGGCGCCTCCACGGGCATCGGCCGGCACCTGGTCGAGGCGCTGGCATCGCACGGCATGGCCGTGGCGGGACTGGCCCGCGGCGAGGAGCGGCTGCGCGCGGCGATGGACGAGGTGTCGGCGACGACCGGTGCCCGGACGCTGGCCGTGGCCGCCGACGTCACCGACCGCGCATCGGTCGAGGCGGCGGTGGAGCGGGTCGTCGAGCAGCTGGGTCAGGTCGACCTGCTGGTCAACAACGCGGGGCTGATCGACGCGCTCGAGGTTCCGCTCTGGGAGGCCGACCCCGACCAGTGGTGGGACGTCGTCTCCAGTCACGTCAAGGGCGGCTTCCTGCTCTCGCGGGCCGTGGTGCCGTGGATGGTGCTGCGCAACCGCGGCCGCGTGGTCAACATCGCCAGCGGGATGAGCGTGCGCGCGCGCCCCGAATACTCGGCCTACTCGGTGGCCAAGACCGGCCTCATGCGCATGACCGAGGCGCTGGCCGCGGCGCTGGAGGGCAGCGACGTGCGCGCCTTCGACGTCTCCCCGGGCGCCGTCGACACCCCGATGACCCGCTCGATGGCGATGTGGCAGGGCTTCGAGGACTGGACGCCGCCGGAGCGCGTCGTCGAGATGGTCCTCGCGATCGCGGCGGGGGAGCTGGACGCCTGGTCCGGCCGCTTCCTGCGTGCCGGAGCGGACGAACTCCACGTCGTGCGAGGCGTGACGCCGGAGCGGGATGCCCGGCAGCTACGCCTGGTTCCCTACGGCGACGTGGACCCGCTGGCCTGAGCGGCTCGTCCGGAGGGGCACCGACAGGTCGCCCGAGACGGGCCGTCCGCCGGCCCCCACGGCCTACGACTACGCCGTAAACTCGGCCTGACGTGTTGGTCGTACGCGCGCTGCCGCGCCGGTCGGGAGGCGTGGGAGCGATGGACGACGTCGCCGACGGAGCTGCCCGACCGGTGTCCACGGTGACCGGGGGCGAGGCAACCGAGGGATCGGAATCGCAGCCGGCCGCTGATCCACAGTCGCAGCTGCTTCGAGCCGCCGTGGAGGGCGGACTCGACGGGATGGTCGTCGTCTCCTCCGACGGGGTCATCATCTCGTCCAACGCGAAGTTCCAGGAGATCTGGCCGATCCCTGCGGAGGTCGTCGCCTCCGGCGACGACGAGGCCGCCCTGGCATCGGTGCTGGACAAGCTCGCGGACCCGGATGCCTTCCTTGCTCGGGTCCACGAGCTGTACGACCGCGCGGAGGGATCGGCGCGGGACGAGCTGCTGCTGCTGGACGGTCGGGTTCTCGACCGGTACGGGACAGCGCTGCCCGGCCCGGACGGCCAGTACATCGGCTGGGCGTGGTACTTCCGGGACGTCACGGCCGAGCGTGCCGCTGCGGTCGACGCCGGCCGCCTGAGTGCGCTCGTCGACGTGGCGCAGGCGCTGGCCGAAGCGCAGACGGAGATCGACGTGCTGTCCGTCGTCACCGGTCCGGGTGCCTCCGTCGTCGGCGCCCAGGGCGCGGTGCTCTGCCTGTTCGAGCAGGGAACGGCCACGATCCGCTCGCTCACCACGACCTTCTTCGACGAGGAGGTCAGCGCCGAGGTCGCCGAGCTCCCGCTCGACTTCCCGCTGCCCATGGTGCACGTGGCCGTGACCGGCGAGCCGCTCTTCCTGGCCGATCGTGAGGAGGTGGTCCGGCTGTTCCCGGGTGCGGAAGAGCTGTACCGCTCCGCGCGTACGGAAGGCTCTGCCTCGGTGCCGTTGATCTCCCAGGCGAAGACCATCGGCTCGTTGTCGGTCGCGTTCGAGACGCCCAATCCGTGGCGCCCCGCGGACCAGGCACTCCTGCTCGCCCTGGCGGCCCTCACCGCGCAGGCGCTCGACCGGTTGCGCGCCGAGAAGGCGGAGCAGGAGGCGACGCAGGAGATTCGGCGGTTGTCGGAGACGCTGCAGCGCAGCCTGCTCACCGCGCTTCCCCAGTCCGACACCCTGCAGCTGGCAGCCCGCTACCAGCCTGCGGCACGTGACGCCGAGGTCGGCGGCGACTGGTACGACGCCTTCTCCACTCGAGACGGCACGACGACTCTGGTCG